>NZ_JBHZPO010000001.1:0-1182517 GCF_042788165.1 Kosakonia sp. YIM B13588
TCGAACCCCCGATACGTTGCCGTATACACACTTTCCAGGCGTGCTCCTTCAGCCACTCGGACACCTCACCACATTGTCTTCCCGATGTTGTCGGGACGGGCGCTAATGTAGGGAAAACCCCGAACGTCGTCAATCCTCTTTTTCAATAAATTAGCGCGTTTAGACAAACTTCAAACAACCTGCTTCTTAAACGTTCTGAAATCGTTTTTTTTCTCGTCACGGTACTTTCTCCGCGTGGTACGGGAGAAATTTGTTATGCTGATCGGCCTTTGCGAAAAAGCATAATTGTTCCGGAAAATAATCGGATACATCACATCAGGTTCTGGAGTTGATATGGAAATTATCTTTTATCACCCCTCATTCGATAATAACGACTGGATCCGCGCATTGCGGCAGGCGCTGCCGCAGGCCAATATCCGCGTGTGGACGCCGGGCGATAATGCCCACGCCGATTATTCGCTGGTCTGGCATCCACCGGTTGAGATGCTCAAGGGCCGACAATTAAAAGGCGTTTTTGCATTGGGGGCGGGTGTTGATTCGATTCTTAGCCAGTTGCAGGCCCATCCTGAGATGCTTCCTGAATCTATTCCGCTGTTCCGCCTGGAAGATACGGGCATGGGGTTGCAAATGCAGGAGTATGCCGTAAGCCAGGTGCTGCACTGGTTCAGACGTTTCGATGATTACCAGGCGCTAAAGCTGCAAGCGAAATGGCAACCGCTGGAGGAATACGAACGTGGAGACTTCACCATTGGTATCCTCGGTGCAGGTGTGCTCGGTGCGAAAGTGGCTGAAAGCCTGCTCCAGTGGGGGTTTCCGCTGCGTAGCTGGAGCCGCAGCCGTAAAAATATGCCCGGCGTGACTAGTTTTGCGGGTGGCGAGGAGTTGCCCGACTTTCTTCATGGCACACGAGTGCTAATCAATCTGCTGCCAAACACCCCGGAAACGGCAGGCATCATTAATGCTGCTTTGCTGAACCAGCTCGCTGACAACAGCTACGTGATAAACCTTGCGCGCGGCGTACATGTTGTCGAGCGTGATTTGCTTGCAGCCCTGGAGAGCGGCAAGCTGAAAGGCGCCATGCTCGATGTTTTTAGCCAGGAGCCGCTACCATCCGATAACCCGTTGTGGGCGCATCCCCGCGTGGCGATGACGCCGCACATGGCGGCGACGACACGTCGCAGTGAAGCCGTGGCTTTTATCGCGCAGGCTATTCAGGCTATTGAGCGAGGTGAAACGGTCAGCGGGCGGGTAGACAGAGCGCGTGGTTATTGACAGACGCCCGGCATCGCCGGGTTTTGTCATTAAACTCGCGAACGATAACTGCTATCCTTTGCAGAAATAACTACAGGAGTGAGTCATGTATCCCGTTGACCTGCATATGCATACCGTCGCCAGCACCCACGCTTACAGTACGCTTCACGATTATATTGCCGAGGCAAAACGCAAAGGGATCAAACTCTTTGCCATTACCGATCACGGCCCGGATATGGCGGATGCGCCGCACTACTGGCACTTCGTGAATATGCGCATTTGGCCACGTCTGGTCGATGGCGTGGGCATTTTGCGCGGTATTGAGGCCAATATTAAAAATACCGAGGGTGAAATCGACTGCACCGGACCGATGGTGACGTCGCTGGATCTGATCATTGCGGGTTTCCATGAGCCGGTATTTCCGCCGCAGGATAAAGCCACCCATACTCAGGCCATGATTGCGACTATCGCCAGCGGCAATGTTCATATTATTAGCCACCCCGGTAACCCGAAATTTGACATTGATATCCCGGCCGTTGCCGCTGCCGCCGCGAAATATGGTGTCGCGCTTGAAATTAACAATTCGTCTTTTGTCCATTCGCGCAAAGGCAGCGAGGCGAATTGCCGCGCCGTGGCTGCCGCAGTGCGGGATGCCGGCGGCTGGGTGGCGCTGGGATCGGATTCTCATACGGCGTTTACGCTGGGCGATTTCAGTGAGTGCCGTAAGGTGCTGGATGACGTCGGTTTCCCGGAAGATCGTATTCTGAATGTCTCGCCGCGTCGTCTGCTGGATTTCCTCGAATCCCGCGGCATGGCACCAATTCCCGAATTTGCCGAACTTTAATACTGACTGGAACAACTGAATGAACGAATTTTCAATTCTCTGCCGTGTACTGGGCTCGCTGTTTTACCGCCAGCCGCAAGATCCTCTGCTGGTACCGCTCTATACCATGATCCGGGAGGGGAAACTGGCGGAAAGCTGGCCGCTGGAGCAGGATGAGCTGCTTGAACGGTTGCAGAAAAACTGTGATGCGCAGGCACTGGCGGCCGATTACAACGCGCTGTTTGTCGGGGAAGAGTGCCGCGTCTCGCCTTATCGTAGTGCCTGGGTGGAAGGTGCTACGGAAGCGGAAGTGCGTTCATTTTTGTCCAGTCGCGGCATGCCGTTGACCGATGCGCCGGCCGATCACATTGGGACGCTACTGCTGGCGGCCTCATGGCTGGAAGATCAGGCCGCAGAAGATGAAAGCGAAGCGCAGGAAACCTTATTCGCCGATTATATTCTGCCCTGGTGCGGCACCTTCTTTGGCAAAGTTGAAGCCCATGCGACAACGCCATTCTGGCGCACCATGGCCCCGCTGGCGCGCGATGCGATTGCCGCAATGTGGGATGAGTTGCAGGAAGAATCAGAAGAGTAATTGTGATTTTAGTCACAATTAAAATGCAACAGAGATTTTTGGTTTTCAAAGAGTGTGCGCATTGTCGCATATCAGCGGCGCGCATCTGCTATGATGCGCGCCATGAACATTCTCCTTTCTATCGCAATTACGACAGGCATTCTCTCCGGCATCTGGGGTTGGGTGGCCGTCTCTCTCGGTTTATTAAGCTGGGCCGGTTTTCTCGGCTGCACCGCCTATTTCGCGTGCCCACAGGGTGGAGTGAAAGGGCTTCTTATTTCCGCCTGTACGGTGATGAGCGGTGTGGCCTGGGCGCAGGTCATTATTCATGGTGCAGCGCTGGCTCCGCATCTGGAGATCGTCGGGTATCTGATGACCGGTGTGGTGGCCTTTTTGATGTGTCTACAGGCGCGGAATCTGCTGCTCTCTTTTGTGCCGGGGACATTTATTGGCGCCTGCGCGACATTTGCCGGGCAGGGCGACTGGCGGCTGGTCATCCCGTCGCTGGCGGTTGGGTTAGTGTTTGGCTATGCCATGAAAAACAGCGGGCTGTGGCTGGCTTCCCGGCGCGCGCAGCCGCTGCTTAAAGAGCAAGAAAAAGCGTGACCGGAAGTCACGCCTTTCTTTTTCAGGACTCCGGCGGCACCGCCATTTCGCGGTATTTTGCCAGCACGGGGTTATGACGATCGGCGCCTTGTTGCAAATCCCATAGTCCCCGATCAATCCCGTCATTTATCAACAAAATCACCCCGGTTTCAATCGCCGACATCAGGCAGAGCATCACCGGTTCGTTGGCGGTATAGCCAATTTCTCCCTCCAGCAGCCGCTGGTAGTCAATAAAGCGAAATACCCCGGCTTGTACTTCATAGGAGAGGATGGTTTTACTGGTGTTGACCGACGAGAGTATTTCTCCGGTCGTGACATTAATCACCCGTAAATTCACCGCAATTTGATCCAACTGATATTGTGTATCTCCGCCAATGCCGAAATAACGCGCACCCACGCCGCCGGATTTTACATTGCTCTCGTAGCCAATAATGGACCCTTCAATCATGATATTTGCGGCAGTCAGCGAGGGCAGCGGGACGCGATTGTTGACGGCCACAGTTCCGTTTTCTTGCGCGGCGCGAATGATTTTTCGTTCATTTAGCAGATTCTGCAAACCCTGGCGTTCCAGCGGTACAAACCAGCGCGAATCTTTCAGCGCCGTAACTAACATTGCAGTCGCGCTTTGCGGGACTGCAGTGGAAAAGTTACTAGCCGGGTAGGGCTTAAATTGTCCGGTTTCATCCTGGATGTTATACACCGAGACGAAAATTTTCCCGCTTGGCATCGGCAGATGTGTCAAGTCCTGATAACTTTGCGCCCGCGGCAACAGCGTCGGTTTAGCGGCTTGTTTTGGCGGCGCAGTCAGGCAACCGCTTAATAAACACACGGCGAATAAAATAAATAGACGCGACATAGTTGTTGTCCTGTTAGACAGTGGCTTAAAAGTCTGTTGAACCGCTTTGCAAGCCCGACACCTGAATTGTTGATGTCTTGCCGGTTTTTCTGTCGGTGACATTTAATTGCAGTTGTCCGTCTTTGTTGGAAATATCCACGATAAAATCGCTGGTCACCATTCGCCCCGGTTTACCGGTATTAATATTGGTAAGTAGCCCGCCTAATATTTGTGATTGTATTGCCTGGGTGAAATTATCCAGCGCGGAAGTGGTTTCCACGCCGTAATCCTTATAGCTGGGATCGGTATAAGAATTTTGTGCCTGGGCGCTATTTAATAAAAATGCACCGTTATTAGGATTGCCGCCGAAATTAGGATTACGAAACTGGAATGTCATGGTTCCCGCCCAGCATGCAGGCGCGATAAGCAACAGCGCAAGCAGGGTATATATGCTACGCATAATAGCCTCCGGAGATTTAATGTATTTTAGAATTCATCACTCGCCATATCGCCAACGCTCAGCAGCGCCTGGTTTATTTGCAGGTGATCGATCGCTTGCTGGGTTTGCGCCAACGCGATTTCAACATTTTTCTCAAAGTCGCGATGCGTAGGAAAAAGAAAAGTCTGGTATACGACACTCTGATTGACGATTATCGTTATCCAGCTTCCCCAACGGGCGCTAGGTCGTTCATTAATGGTTAAATTCCCTTTCCAGCTACTTTCCCACTTATCACTAAATGCACGATAAAAATCGTGTCCGACAGACGATACCGTGTGATCGGCTAACAGCCCGGGAACTTCGACTTCAACAGCCGATACGTTTACGCAGGCAACAAATAATAAAGCGGCGGTTGCCAGACGACACATATAGCGTTTCATGGTGTTAACGCCTGAGATTATCGTTAGCCCAGGAGACGGCTTGCGTACGGTTTTTTACCGCTATCTTCCTGAAAAGATTATAAAGATGGGTTTTAACTGTATTTTCACTAATGAACAGCGAACGGGCTATCTCAACATTTGATGCACCGATACGCAGCTTATTAAGGATCTCTTTTTCGCGGTGGGTAAGCAGTGCGGATTCAGTGCTGTAGTAACGATAATTCCCGGCATGAGTGATGAGATAACTCGCCAGTTTTTGCGAGAAATAGCACTCGCCACGTTGCACACCTTGTAACCCGTCGACCAACTGGCTTCTGTCCTCTGAAATGTAAAATACACCCGTAATATTTGGCCAGTTTTCTACGTCCTGGAATGGGTAATCAAGAGGGGTATTCATCAGCAATAGCTTAATATCACCATTCTTTTGTGACAGGATATTCTGCCATTGCTGAATCAGTTTTTTATCCGCATCCATCATGTCGAATAAGACGATGCTCAATGCGGGAATATCATCGAGAGGCCGTTGAATATTATGGAGCTTTCCGGGCAAAGAGAGCGCAAATTTTAAATGCTGGAGAAGCGCCGTTGCCTGTAATGAAGGTTTTGTTATTAATAATAAAACTGAAATAGCTGAACTATGGACTTCACTAAACATGATGAAACCCCGCGTATTTGTTTTTTGTTCATCAACTTCAACCCCGGTTATTCACCAGGGAAACCAGATGTACTGTCGGATGCGCTGTGCTGTGTTCAGGAATATGTGATCAGCCCGTGTAAGGGAGAAATAATACAAAGTAATGAGTGCTGCGAATTCAATCTAACGCTTGCTAACCTTAAAGCAAGTGTGAATCATGTAACAGAATGTAAAATTAAATATTGAAATGTTATTTTGATGTTCTGATACGTTGATATACAAACGCTAAAGCAGAGTGAGTTTCAAAAGGATGTTGTGCGAAAATTTATAATAAGAACAATAGCCTGACTTTTTTGGCTTCAGGTTTTCCTTATTTTTGCGTTTTGCTGTTGCCACCTATCATTTGCATTGACAGTTATAGCATCGGGATGACTATTTAAGAAAAATCATCTGATGCGGTCTCTGCTGCAAATGGGGGATAATTTTTCTTCATGCTTAAGAATGATATGAGTAATGAAAATCCAACTTGCTGGTGAGATATTTTCTTTTTATCCACGGCATACTCAGTTTTGCAACCCGGTATTAACAAATGAGTTTGGCGGTGACAGCATGAAGAACAAAATAGCCTTTATGATGTTAACCCTGCTAGGAATGCCGTGCCTCGTAACAGCAGCCGGATATGACCTGGCAAACCCGGAATATAATCTGGCGGTGAATGAACTGAGTCAGGCGCCTTATAATCAATCAGCCAATATCGATCAACATGGTGCGAGTAATAATGCGCATATTGATCAACGAGGTTCGAAATTATTAGGTGTTGTTTCGCAAAATGGCGGAAACAATTCAGCGCAAATTAACCAGTCCGGAAGTTATAACCTTGCTTATATCGATCAGGCTGGTAGTGCCAACGATGCGAGTATTACGCAGGGTGCTTATGGTAATAGCGCAGTTATTATTCAGAAAGGCTCGGGCAACCGGGCAAATATCACGCAGTACGGTACGCAAAAAACGGCAGTAGTGGTGCAACGACAGTCGCAAATGGCTATTCGCGTTATTCAACGTTGAAAGTCTTGCGGCTTTAATCTCAATCCAACGGGGGTTTACCATGAAACTTTTCCAAGTGGCAGCATTCGCAGCGATCGTTGTTTCAGCAGGCGCATTTGCAGGCAGTGTCCCGCAGTATGGTAATGGCGGCGGACATGGCGGCGGTAGCAATGGCCCCAATTCTGAACTGAGCATTTATCAATATGGCAGCGCCAACGCCGCCCTGGCTCTGCAAAGCGATGCACGTGAATCTGACCTGACTATTCATCAGTATGGTTCCGCCAACGCCGCCGATGTGGGCCAGGGTTCGGATGCCAGCTCTATCGATCTGGTGCAGAACGGATCGCAAAATAATGCCACTATCGATCAGTGGAATGGCCGCAACTCTGATATCTCTGTGAGCCAGTATGGTGCGGGTAACGGTGCGCTGGTGAACCAGACCGCATCGGGTTCTAGCGTCACTGTCCAGCAAACCGGCTACGGTAATCACGCTACCGCAAATCAGTACTGATCCCCCGGGCAGGAATAAACAGGGCTGCGGCCCTGTTTTTTTTGGAGGCGCGATGCATACCTTATTATTGCTGGCGGCGTTATCCAGCCAGATCACGTTCAATACCACCCGCGACGGCGACAATTACACCATTACGCCGCTGGTGCAGGTTACGCAGGATTGTGTTTGCCAGGTGCAGGTTATAACCGAGCGCGAAGGCGCTGCGGGTGTGAGCCAAAGCCGGCAACGAAACACGATGACTCTCCCGGCGAATCAAACGACCGCGGTTTCGCGTATTCGCTTGAATATTTCCGCGCGCGATAACGTCAAAATTATCGTCACGGTGTCTGATGGTCAGTCGCTACATCTCGCTCAGCAGTGGCCTGCCGAATAATAATTTTCATAATCCACTCAGTGACAAACATATTCCCCGTCTGAATGCTAATTTTAATTAAGGAACGTGCTAACGGCGCCGATATTTAACGTATCAATAGCCGAAGCTCAACCGTCAGGGATGAGTGACTCACGAGGTGTTTATGCGTCTGTTTCAAGCGTTCGTGTTCCCTGTTGTCTGCTTTTGCATAATGTCATCTGCCTATGCGGGAACCCAGCCGGCGGGAGGGGCGATCCATTTTCGTGGTGCCATCGTTGAAGGCGGCTGCGAAACTGACACTCAGAACCAAAATCTGCGGCTCTCCTGTCTGCAAAACAATAAAATGCAGACTCAGCAAATCCATATCACCGATGTAACCGGGCAATCACTCTCTCCACAAGTTGCGCAAGTCCAGATGCGCTATCTCGATGCGCAGCAATCCCGCGCCGAGGTTACCATCACCTATAACTGATGATTTTGAATATGTTGCCCTTGCTATTTCCGGGTACACTTAACGGTGTTAACGGGTTACTGGCCGGAAAGGGGGCAAGAATGCAACCACGTATGCAGGTGCTTCAGGGGGATATCACCACGCTTGAAGTGGATGTGATTGTGAATGCAGCAAACTCATCACTGCTTGGCGGCGGCGGTGTGGATGGCGCGATCCATCGTGCCGCGGGCCCAGCTTTGCTCGACGCGTGCCGACAGGTACGTCAGCAGCAGGGAGAGTGTCCACCAGGCCATGCGGTGATCACGGCGGCAGGAAATTTAAAGGCGAAGGCGGTGATCCACACGGTTGGACCGGTCTGGCGTGGCGGAGAGGAGAATGAAGCTCGCTTGCTGGAGGATGCATACCGCAATAGCCTTCTGCTGGCGGAAGCCAATAGTTACACGAGCATTGCTTTTCCCGCCATCAGTACTGGCGTGTATGGTTACCCAAAAGCCGCGGCGGCAGAAATCGCCGTTAATACCGTCGCTGCGCACCTCATACGTCGGCCTCAACTCCAGCAGGTGATCTTTGTTTGTTTCGATGACGAAATGACGCAGCTTTACCAGCGCTTACTGACTCAGCACATTCAATAAGGCGCGGCTGCTCTGCGGGCAGGGCAGCCGGAAACGTTATCTGGCGTGAGCATGACGCTTCGCGTCGTTTTGTTGCGGCTTACCGGAAAAAAGGAAGCGCAGCAGCGGAATGCGCAGATGGATTTCATACAGCAGCACCGCAATACCAATGACGAAGACCAGTCCGGCAAGAAAACCAAGGAGATTGGACTGGATATGCGGTGTGATCCACGCGCCAAATAGCAACGTCAGCGGATGGTGTACCAGATAGATAAACAGGGACGCGTTCACAAAATAACTGACGCGTGCTGACTGGAAGTTCAGCAATTTGTGGCCTAATGAAAAGACCACATTCACCATCCACAGCCCCAACAGCATGGTGATAACCGCCTCGGTTTCGTACATCCAGCCATCACCATTGCCATAGCGCTGGTTAAGCAAATAAGCACCAAATGCCAGAACCGAGCCGAACATGCACCATGGAGAAGGCGTAGTAAACAGTGACTTCAGACGCGAGTTAATGAACGCCAGCGCACCAAGAATGAAGAACGGAATGTAGAACAAGGTCTGCATGACCGCAAAATTAAACAGCGCGTCACGTAATATATCCGGATACATCATCAATACAATTCGACGCAACGCAGCCCAGGCGATACCTAACAGCAAGAACCAAAGCGACAGTTTCGCCAGCGAAATATTGCCAGCCAGCCGGTTAGCGCTATTTTTTAGTTTTTTAAACAGCACCATGCTAACCGTGGTTAATACCACAAGGACTAATAAGAACCATAAATGGGAGATGAGTTCCCATGACAGCGTGTTGAATTTGTCATAAGTCGATAGGGTGTGCCATTCCGCTGTTTTATCTTTCACATATTGCAACATAATAAATTGAGGTAGCGTCAGCAGCGGGATCGCGGTGAGCATTGGGATGCCGACGCGCTCAACACGCAGTTTCCACCAGCGCTTAAGCGGGTAACGTAAATACAACATGTATGAAAAATAGCCGGAAATAACAAAAAACACCTGCATACGGAACGCATGTATGGCGTCATTGAACAGCGTTAGCCACCATGAAGGGTAGGCGCTGTTTACGTGCCACATATGGCTGGAGTAGATCAGCGAAATATGAAACGGGATCCCAAGCAGCATCAACCACGCGCGTATGGAATCAAGGAAATATTCTCGTTGTGCGGGGGTTTTGGTCATATCACTCCGTACATTCTCAGACTTTTCGTCTTATCCATAAGACAAATAATGATTACATTCGCAACCAACCCTACACTATGACCGATAACCTGTCTCCAGGATAAGCCTGCAAAACGATAAAGGGTTAGTTTCATTTGCTTATTCAATGAGCCTGCATGGAGAACAATGCGGGGATTCAGTTGTCGGATTGCCTGAGTTTCCATTAAAATGGATCGGATCGATTTAAGCACACAAAGGGGGAAGTGCTTAGTTATTATGAAACCTAAATTACGAATGATGAAAATGCGTTGGGTAGGTGCTGCTGTTCTGTTGTCACTTTATACGTCATCAGGCTGGGCCTTTTCTATTGACGATGTCGCAAAACAGGCACAATCACTGGCCGGTAAAGGCTACGAAGCACCCAAGACCAATTTGCCCTCTGTGTTCCGTGAGATGAAATACGCGGACTATCAGCAGATCCAGTTTAACCACGACAAAGCCTACTGGAACGCGATCAACACCCCATTTAAGCTTGAGTTTTATCACCAGGGTATGTACTTCGACACGCCAGTGACCATCAACGAAGTGACGACCACTGCCGTACGTAAAATCAAATACAGCCCGGATTACTTCAATTTCGGCAACGTCCAGCACGATAAAGACACGGTCAAAGACCTCGGTTTCGCCGGTTTCAAAGTTCTGTACCCCATCAATAATAAAGATAAAAACGATGAAATCGTCAGCATGCTGGGCGCAAGCTACTTCCGCGTGATTGGTGCAGGGCAGGTATATGGTCTTTCCGCCCGCGGTCTTGCCATTGACACTGCGCTGCCATCTGGCGAAGAGTTCCCGCGTTTTCGTGAGTTCTGGATTGAGCGTCCAAAACCGACGGACAAACGCCTGACCATCTACGCGCTGCTGGATTCACCGCGTGCAACAGGCGCATACCGTTTTGTGATCATTCCAGGCCGCGATACCGTGGTGGATGTGCAGTCCAAAGTTTACCTGCGCGACAAAGTGGGCAAACTCGGTGTTGCACCGCTGACCAGTATGTTCCTGTTTGGGCCGACTCAACCCTCTCCTGCAACCAACTATCGCCCGGAATTGCATGATTCCAACGGCCTATCGATGCTGGCAGGCAACGGCGAGTGGATTTGGCGTCCGCTGAATAACCCGAAACATCTTGCTGTAAGCAGCTATGCGATGGAAAACCCGCAGGGCTTTGGCCTGCTGCAGCGTGGTCGTCAGTTCTCCCGTTTTGAAGATATCGATGACCGCTACGATCTGCGCCCGAGCGCGTGGGTAACGCCGAAAGGCGAGTGGGGCAAAGGTAAAGTCGAACTGGTCGAAATCCCGACCAATGACGAAACTAACGATAACATCGTCGCTTACTGGACGCCGGATCAACTGCCGGATCCGGGTAAAGAGATGAACTTCAAATACACCATCACCTTTAGCCGTGACGAAGACAAGCTGCATGCGCCAGACAATGCGTGGGTATTGCAGACACGTCGCTCCACAGGGGATGTGAAACAGTCAAACCTTATCCGTCAGCCTGACGGAACTATCGCGTTTGTGGTGGATTTCACCGGCCAGGATATGAAAAAGCTGCCGAAGGATACCCCAGTAACCGCGCAAGCCAGCATTGGCGATAACGGTGAGATTGTGGAAAACACCGTTCGCTATAATCCGGTTACGCAAGGTTGGCGTTTGATGTTGCGCGTGAAAGTGAAAGATCCGAAGAAAACTACGGATATGCGCGCGGCGCTGGTCAACGCCGACCAGAACCTGAGTGAAACCTGGAGCTATCAGCTACCTGCCAATGAATAAGACAACTGAGTATATCGACATGCTGCCGCTTTCCGGGACGGAAAAAGCGGCGCTGCCGACAGAAAGCATTCGCAGCGTGCATGAAGCGCTGGATAAAGAGCATACGAACTGGACGCGTGATGATGATACGCCGCTGGGTTCTGTGACGGCACGTCTGGAACATAGCTGGCCGGATTCGCTCGCCGAAGGGCAATTGATCAAAGACGATGAAGGGCGCGCACAGCTCCAGGCGATGCCGAAAGCCAAACGCTCTTCAATGTTCCCCGATCCGTGGCGTACTAACCCGATTGGTCGTTTTTGGGATCGTTTGCGCGGACGCGAAGTTGCGCCGCGTTACCTTGCGCGTTTGACCAAAGAGGAGCAAGCGCACGAGCAGAAATGGCGCACTGTCGGTTCTATCCGTCGCTATATCCTGCTGGTGCTGACGCTGGCGCAAACCGTCGTCGCCACCTGGTATATGAAAACCATTTTGCCTTATCAGGGCTGGGCGTTGATCAATCCAACGGATATGGCGGGCCAGGATCTGTGGGTTTCCTTTATGCAACTCCTGCCGTATGTGCTGCAAACCGGTATTTTGATCCTGTTCGCAGTGCTGTTCTGCTGGGTTTCCGCCGGGTTCTGGACCGCGTTGATGGGCTTTCTGCAACTGTTGATTGGCCGCGATAAATACAGTATTTCGGCCTCGACGGTGGGCGATGAACCGCTAAACCCGGAGCATCGTACGGCGCTGATCATGCCTATCTGTAACGAGGACGTGGATCGCGTTTTCGCAGGTTTGCGTGCAACCTGGGAATCCGTGAAAGCCACCGGCAACGCGGCACACTTCGATGTCTACATCCTGAGCGACAGCTACAACCCGGATATCTGCGTAGCCGAGCAGAAAGCCTGGATGGAACTGATTGCGGAAGTGCAGGGCGAAGGGCAGATTTTCTACCGTCGCCGCCGTCGTCGCGTAAAACGCAAAAGCGGTAATATCGATGACTTCTGCCGTCGCTGGGGCAGCCAGTACAGCTACATGGTGGTGCTGGATGCGGACTCCGTGATGAGCGGCGAGTGTCTGACCGGGCTGGTACGCCTGATGGAAGCGAACCCGAACGCCGGGATCATCCAGTCGTCACCGAAAGCGTCCGGGATGGATACGCTCTATGCGCGCTGTCAGCAGTTTGCGACCCGCGTTTACGGGCCATTGTTCACCGCGGGTTTGCACTTCTGGCAACTGGGTGAATCCCACTACTGGGGTCATAACGCGATTATCCGCGTGAAACCGTTTATTGAGCACTGTGCGCTGGCACCGCTGCCGGGTGAAGGCTCGTTTGCCGGTTCGATTCTGTCGCATGACTTTGTCGAAGCCGCGCTGATGCGCCGTGCCGGTTGGGGGGTATGGATTGCGTACGATCTGCCTGGCTCGTATGAAGAGCTGCCGCCGAATCTGCTCGATGAGCTGAAACGCGACCGCCGCTGGTGCCACGGCAACCTGATGAACTTCCGCCTGTTCCTGGTAAAAGGTATGCACCCGGTTCACCGCGCAGTGTTCCTCACTGGCGTGATGTCCTATCTCTCAGCACCGCTGTGGTTTATGTTCCTTGCGCTTTCCACGGCTTTGCAGGTGGTGCATGCGCTGACGGAACCGCAATACTTCCTGCAACCGCGCCAGTTGTTCCCGGTGTGGCCGCAGTGGCGACCGGAGCTGGCTATCGCGCTTTTCGCTTCGACCATGGTGCTGCTGTTCCTGCCGAAGTTGCTGAGTATCATCCTGGTGTGGTGCAAAGGGCCGAAAGAGTATGGCGGTTTTATTCGCGTAACAATTTCTCTGCTGCTGGAAGTGCTGTTCTCGGTGCTGCTTGCGCCGGTGCGTATGCTGTTCCACACCGTGTTTGTGGTCAGCGCGTTCCTTGGCTGGGAAGTGGTATGGAACTCGCCGCAGCGTGACGATGACTCCACGCCGTGGGGGGAAGCCTTTATGCGCCACGGTTCTCAGCTGCTGTTGGGGCTGGTGTGGGCTGTCGGGATGGCGTGGCTTGATCTCCGCTTCCTGTTCTGGCTGGCACCAATTGTCTTCTCGCTGATCCTGTCGCCGTTTGTGTCGGTTATCTCCAGCCGATCTACTGTCGGCCTGCGCACCAAACGCTGGAAACTGTTCCTGATCCCGGAAGAGTATTCACCGCCGCAGGTACTGGTGGATACGGATAAATATCTGGAGCTGAACCGCTCGCGCAGCCTGGAAGATGGTTTTATGCATGCGGTGTTTAACCCGTCATTCAACGCGCTGGCAACGGCGATGGCAACGGCTCGCCACCGCGCAAGCCACGTGCTGGAAATTGCCCGCGATCGTCATGTTGAGCAGGCGCTAAACGAAACGCCAGAGAAGCTGAACCGCGATCGTCGCCTGGTGTTGCTGAGCGACCCGGTCACGCTGGCGCGTATGCATTATCGCTTATGGGCGGCACCGGAGAGATATCTGTCATGGGCAAGCTACTATGAAACGCTGAAGCTTAACCCGCTGGCATTAAAGACAAAGTAAGCCGACATTAAGGAAAATACCGGCCTGAGAGCCGGTATTTTTTTATCTGTATCAAACGAGAAGAGGTTGCCTGTGAGAGTGATTCTGGTGGTAGTCATAGCGTGCCTGCTGAGCGGTTGTGGCAGCATCGTCAGCCGGACAATCCCCGGGCAGGGACACGGGAATCAATATTACCCCGGTGTTAAGTGGGATGTCCGCGATTCAGCGTGGCGCTACATTACCGTGCTTGATCTACCCTTTTCACTGGTGTTTGACACACTTTTGTTACCACTGGATGCTAATCACGGCCCTTACGAGTAATCAGCGCTCATCCCACTCATCAGCGGCTGTCTGTCCTTCTTCGGTATCAAGAGGCGGTTCCAGCTGGAATTCACCTTCGTCCCATTCGTGCAGCGTATTCTCTTCCTGCCACTCCTGGCTTATCTCGATTTCATCGAAATCACCGTCAAAGACACTTTGCGCGGCTTCACCGCTCAAAAGAGGCAGACATTCACCTGGCTCTTCTTCATCCGCAAAAAACTCAGCGCGCCACGCGATATCGCCATCCTGAAGAACATACTTTTGCACATTGAATTGCTGCACGCTGATTTCTTCTTCATCAAGATCCGGGTTATCGGCAATAAATAATTCCCGCGCGGCATCAATTGCTTCCGACAGTGTTGAGTAATACTCCAGTTCAGTTTCGGGCATATCATCGCTCCTGAGATAACAGTAAAAAAGGTATGCACAAACCTATAGACGCTGGTTTTGCGAGCGTCAAATTTGTCATAAATGAATCAGCGATTTCATGGCATAACGAGAAACGTGTAGTGCTGAATAGTAGTACGCTTGCAGGAACAGTGAGTGATGTTTGTGGCTGCGTCTTATGTTTAATGTGTCGCAGTAGAGATATTGTCAGCCGCGCCGTTATCCCGCTTTCGGCTTTGATTAACCCGGGAAATATGCACGAAACAGCATTGTTTTTGCGCGCGGGGCAGCATGGATGTAAGGCAAATATCTATTGTATCGGGTGTGCGATTACGCTTTTCAGCGCTACTCCTGGCGCTGAACGCTGCGGGTTGCCTCTGCTCTGGCGCGGCGGGCAGGGCGCTGCAAACTGAACCATGAATAAATGGCATTAAACAGAACAACGCCCGCCGTCACACAGAATACCGCACGAAAACCGTAGCTGGCCGAAACCGCCGCACCCATCAGCGGACCGGTCACATTCCCAATATCGCGAAAAGACTGGTTGTAACTGAATATCCGCCCGGCAATTTGGTTAGTGGAGTTATAGACCAGCAAGGTTTGCACCGCAGGAAGCAGCGCGCCGTCTGCAGCACCGAGCAGGAAGCGCAAAATGCCCAGTTGCCATGGAGTTTGCACCAGGGACATTGGCAGCAGTAACAAGACGGAGATTATCAATGCTGCGACCAGAATTTTCTCCGGGCCGATTTTGTCTCCCAATTTGCCCAGACGGGGGGCGCTAAGTAGTGCCGCTACGCCAGGCACGGAGGCAATCATGCCGCTGATAAAAGCAATATTGCTGACATTACCGGCCAGATCGCGCACATAAAGAGTGAGAATCGGCGCAATAGAACCCGTCGCCACCTGGATGATCATGGTGGTAATAAACAGGCTCAGTACCAGTTTGGGGCTTTTTAGCGAGGCGAAAACCTCTTTGAAGTGCAACATCTCGCGTTTTGCCACCGGGGTGAAATTTTCGCGGATGCAAAGTAGCGTGAGCAGAAAACAGATAAAAAGCACAGACGCGGTAATAAAAAAGACCATCCGCAAGCCCCAGGTATCGGCCAGCAAACCGCCGGCCAGTGGGCCAAGCAGCGCGCCGCTGACGCCTCCCGTCGAGAGCGTACCCAACGCCCAGCCGCTTTTGTTGCGCGGCATTTGCGTAGCGATCAAGGCATTGGCGTTGGGGATAAAACCGCCCAGTAAACCGAGCAGCGCCCGCAGCACCAGAAGTTGCCAGACATTTTGTGCAATGCCCATTAACGCCATAACAATCGCCATGCCGAGAGCGGAGCGCAGCAGCATGATTTTCCGCCCTTTACGGTCGGCAAGGCCGCCCCAGAAGGGGGACGCGATAGCAGAGAACAGGAAGGTGATGCTAAAGACTAAACCGGACCACATATTGAGCACGCCGGGATCGGTGATGCCAAGCTGCTCGACATAGAGGGGGATAAAAGGCATCACCAGGCTAAACGCCGCACCAGTGAGAAAACAGCCAAACCAGGCAACAGTGAGATTGCGCTTCCAGTTTATTGGGGCATCAGAGTGAGACATAACCGTCCATAACAGCAAACATTAATAATAGTCGATAGTAAGCATGCTAATTATGCGCCCGGGTTATGATTGCCGCAATGCGCTGACGCAGGTTTGTATGACAAAAAAAGAGCCTGCATTTGCAGGCTCTTTATCGATTCAGTAGCGAGAGGGGACGTCTTCCGGGCGCGTTTTGAAGCGGCGATGCAGCCACATATATTGCTCTGGCGCCATCATAATGCAGCGCTCAACCACTTTGTTCATCCATGCGGCGGTGGTTTCTGCGTCATCGAGCGGAGGGGAGCACTCCGGCTCGAGAATAATCAGTTCATACCCTTTGCCACCCGGTTTACGACGTGGAACAAAAGGTACGATACAGGCCTGAGACATGCGGGCCAGCATCCAGGTTCCGGACGTAGAAGCCGCATCTTTAACGGCAAAGAAAGGGGCGAAAACGCTGGCGCGCGGGCCGTAGTCATGATCGGGTGCGTACCAAACGACATCGCCCGCTTTCAGGGCGCGGATCATGCCTTTGAGATCTTTACGGTCGATCATGCTTTTATTGGAACGCATGCGGCCCCAGGTTTGCAGCAGGTCAATAACCGGGTTGTCATTCGGGCGATAGACACCAATCCCTGGCTCGTTCAGACCAAACATGCGGGCACCAATTTCCAGCGTCAAAAAATGTACGCCGATCAGCAAGATTCCTCGCCCTTGCGCCTGTACGCTTCTGACATGTTCAAAATCGATAACGTCCATCCAGCGTGACATCCGACGATCGGACCAGAACCAGGCCATGCCGGTTTCCATCAAACCCATGCCAACCGATTCAAAATTTTTCGCGACCATTTTCTGGCGCTCTGTTTCGCTCATGTGCGGAAAGCAGAGTTCGAGATTGCGCTGCGCAATACGCGCACGGCGTCTCATCAGGCGCTGCGCCAGATGGCCAATGCTGCAGCCGAGGCGGTAAATCACGGGATAGGGGAGTTGAACAACTAACCACAGCATGCCGACCCCGAACCAGAGAGCCCAGTAGCGCGGGTGTAGCAGCGATGCCGTAAACTTGGGTAAATGCGTCATGACTGTCCTGTTTGAAGCAACAATTCCCTGTATTCTCGCATTTTTTTGGAATTAACCAAAACCAGGGCGCACAGAATGCCTGCTTTGTCAGGAATTGTTGCGTCGTAATCGTTAGAATGAGAGAAAATGTAGCGCAAAATGTGTGGATGTAAATTATCAGTATTTGCTTTATGATGCCGCCGTTTTTTCACCCCTAACTTTGCAGGACACGTACACCATGCCAGTGTTACATAACCGCATCTCCAATGATGAACTGAAGGCGCGGATGCTCGCGGAAACGGAACCCCGCGTCACCGTCTCGTTCTATAAATATTTCTCGATTATCAACCCACAAGCCACGCGCGACGCGCTCTATCAGGCGCTTAGCCAGTTGAACGTGTTTGGCCGTATATACCTTGCCCATGAAGGTATCAATGCGCAAATCAGCGTGCCACAAAGTAAATTCGACGCCTTTCGCCAGGCGCTTTATGCGTTCGATCCGGCGCTCGACGGCCTGCGTTTAAATATCGCGATTGATGATGACGGTAAATCCTTCTGGGTGCTGCGCATGAAAGTCCGCGACAGGATTGTTGCCGACGGTATCGACGATGAGAGTTTTGACGCCAGCGATGTGGGGGATTATCTGAAAGCGGCGGAAGTGAATGCTATGCTCGACGATCCTGATGCAGTGTTCATTGATATGCGTAATCACTACGAATATGAAGTCGGGCATTTCGCCGGTGCGCTGGAGATCCCGGCAGATACATTCCGCGAGCAGTTACCGAAAGCAGTAGAAATGATGCAGGAACATAAAGATAAAAAAATCGTTATGTACTGCACTGGCGGTATTCGCTGCGAGAAAGCAAGCGCCTGGATGAAGCATAACGGTTTCAATAAAGTGTGGCATATCGAAGGCGGTATTATCGAATATGCGCGCCGCGCGCGCGAACAGGGCTTGCCGGTGCGTTTTATCGGTAAAAACTTTGTGTTTGATGAACGTATGGGAGAGCGCATTTCCGATGACGTTATTGCTCATTGCCATCAGTGCGGCACACCTTGTGATTCCCATACCAATTGTCGTAATGACGGCTGCCATTTGCTGTTCATTCAGTGCCCGGCCTGTGCTGAGAAATTTAACGGTTGCTGCAGTGAGCTGTGTAAAGAAGAGAGCGAACTGCCGGAAGAAGAGCAGCGCAAACGCCGCGCCGGTCGGGAGAATGGCAATAAAATCTTTAATAAATCCCGTGGTCGTCTGAATACCAAACTGGGCATTCCGGATCCGGAATAAAATTTGAGGAGAGGGTTGCCCCTCTCCCGTAATCTTACTTCTGACGCACGCCTTCCACGGAAATAATCAGCTCAACATCCTGAGACGCCGGACCCAGATCGGTGGTGATATTAAAGTCTTTCAGCTTAATTTTGCCGGAAGCCTCAAAGCCTGCGCGCACGCCGCCCCACGGATCATCGCCCTGGCCCATCAGTTTCGCCGCCAGCACTACCGGTTTGGTGACGCCGTTCAGTGTCAGGTTGCCGGTGATATCCAGCCCGTCACCCGCTTTTTTCACCTCAGTTGACGTAAAGGTCGCCTGCGGGAATTTCGCAACATTCAGGAACTCAGCGCTGCGCAAGTGTTTATCACGCTCTGCGTGGTTGGTATCGACACTGTTAGTGTTAATGGTGACGTTCACTTTGTCCGAGGCCGGGTTGGCTTCGTCGAAGCTAAAAGTCCCGTCGAAATCTTTAAACGTGCCATAGAGCCAGCTATAGCCGAGGTGCTGGATCCGAAAATTAACGAAGGCGTGTTGACCCTCTTTATCAATTTTGTAATCCGCAGCGATAGCAGAACCCGTAGTGAACAGCAGCGAAGCGAGAGCGAGTCCCGGCAGGATTTTCTTCATATTATGCTCCAGAGTCAGGCGACGATTTTCCCAGCATGCGCTTGAGAGTGACGTCTTTATCGATGAAATGGTGTTTAACCGCGGCAAGGCCATGCAAAACGGACAGCACGACGACTGTCCATGCCAGCCAGAGGTGAATATTTCCTGCAAGGTCGGCTTGCGATCCGGCATCGGCAAGCGTTGCGGGGATCTCGAAAAGCCCGAAAACGCTGATGGGTTTACCGTCGGCCGTGG
This sequence comes from Kosakonia sp. YIM B13588, assembly GCF_042788165.1. Classification (NCBI taxonomy): domain Bacteria; kingdom Pseudomonadati; phylum Pseudomonadota; class Gammaproteobacteria; order Enterobacterales; family Enterobacteriaceae; genus Kosakonia; species Kosakonia sp. YIM B13588. The sequence continues at coordinate 19,558 of NZ_JBHZPO010000001.1, forward strand.
AGATCAAATAGCCGCTGAAAAGAATACCGAACAACAGCAAATAGAGTGCGATATGGACAAGTACAGCGCTGATATGCGTCAGACGTGAATAGCTGGCAAGCGGCTTTGGCGGTGGGGAAAGAAAACGCCAGAGAACCCGGTACACGAGGCCCAGCATGAGCAAAATGCCGATGCTTTTATGTAGCTCAGGCGCTTTATGATACCAGCCGTCGTAATAGCTCAGCGTCACCATCCACAGACCCAACGCGAACATACCATAAACCACAATGGCCACCAGCCAGTGCAGCACAATGGAAACGGCGCCGTAGCGCTCAGGTGAATTGCGTAATGGCATAATTGTTAATCGTGGTTAATAACTGGTTAAATTAAAATGGCGGGAGAGAAACAATATTGCAACTCAAAATTACGATATTGAATCGTTATTTTTTCTATATCATCGTTTTTGAATGACTTTGTGGAATAACATTCAGAACATTAGATTGACTGAGGTTTAACTCCTGAATTTATTAAGGTTTTGTTGCGGTGTTAATGTTTAAATATTCTGCCCCGGAAATATATTTTATAAATCTTTGTCAGTTTTTGTCAGTATTTATCAGGGGGCAATACGATATAGATAACATCGAACAGCGCGATAAGTAACCACAGCGAAATATAAATCATCAAATGTTCACGCACGTTATTTATTAAGAAATGAAACAAACGGCGCATATTCTCTCCGCAAAAATGCAATAAGCGACCCCGAATGAGGCCGCGGAAGGTTTACCCGGCAAAGCGGGACAGTGAGAAAGGTTGTAAATCAAAACGCGAGCTTTTGCCGTGGGCAAATTCACAGGCAATTTCACCCAACACGGGCGCAAATTTGAAACCGTGTCCACTAAGACCAGTGACAATCAGCGTGTCGGGGAAGCCCGGCAGCGTATCAATAATAAAGTCTTCATCCGGAGAGTTATCGTAAGTGCAGGATGCACCGTACAAACACCCACCGATGCCGGGCAGGAACTGGCGCAGAAAAGCGAAACATTCGGAACCATCTCCCGGCTCTTCGCCAAACGGCGTACGCTGCTGCGCTTCGCTGATAAGCTGCCCGCCGTTGTGTCGGCCGATTTTTAATTCATTATCTTCTGCCGGGAAACCGTAATACTGGTCGCCATTGGGCATTTCGCCGGTAAACGCCGGGAATGTGTTCTTGGTGCTGTAGCGGCCGTCGGCCTGGAACCATGCAAAAACTTTGCGGACCGGTTGTATTGGCAGTTCAGGCAGCAGTTTTTGCACCCATGTACCCGCGCTGACAAGAACTTTTTTGCCGTGGAATGTCCCTTCCTGGGTATCGATGCTGATGCCGTCATCATGATGATGGAGCGCGGTCACCGGGCAATTAAACAGCTGAGCGCAGCCCGCCTCTTTGGCAAGACGGATCCAGGTTTTTACCGCCAGCTCGCTACGCAGTACACCGGAGTCGGTTTCAAACAGGCCGATGTAATCGTCGGGTACGCGGATTTCCGGCCAGCGTGCCATCAGTGACGGAGCATCGAGTTTTTCGACGGCCAGCTGCCACTGCGCTGCGCTTTGCGCGACGTTAGCCAAAAAAGTGGAATCAGCCGGACCAATGTTGATAACGCCGGTACGGTCAAACACCGCTTCGCCGCTTTCCGCCGCCAGTTGTTCCCACAACTGCTGGGCGCGCAACACCAGCGGAACATATTTCTCGCCTTCGCCGTAAGCGTGGCGAATTAAACGCGTATCACCGTGGTGACTGCCTTCCTGATGGGGCGGCAGGTGAGCGTCGGTCATCAGCACGTTCAGCCCGCTTAGTGTGGCGTAATAGCCTGCCGCAGCGCCGACAGAGCCGCTGCCAATAATAATGAGATCGTATTTCATGGGGGTGTTCTCCAGGCAAATGCGTGTTCAGGAGGGTAATTAACCTGGGAACGTTATACAAGGGCAGAAATAAGAAAGGCACCACGAGGGTGCCTGTTGAGTCTGTATAGCGCATTGTTACTAATGCCTGCGATACTCATCTTCCTGGTAATCGCCCGATTCAATCTTGGCAATGCCCGCTTCGAGTATCGATATAAACTGGCGGGCAACATCGGTCGTTAACCACAACGTCTGGCCGACTTCGGTCTCTTCCTGAGCGGCTCTGTTTGGGGTCTGGTAATGCAACCGGAGCATCAGTGCGTCGTAGCTATCCACGGTGCTGATGTCCCATCCGACCAGTGGATGGGTCTGGATGACTTCATTATTCTTTACCATCATAACCCCCTTTATTGGCGTGTTTAATTCGACAACGACTCTTGAGGTTCAATGCGTGTTTTATTTGAAGCTTTTTCAGTATACCAACAAGTGGGGGAGTAGATCGAATAATTAAACACTCTGCAACATGTTTTTTCGACCGTTAGATTTTTTTGAATAAGAAAACGGACTCTTAACCATATATTTTTATTAAAAAAGATCTGCACCAGGATTGTGCTTAAAAAAACAACAAAAAAAGCCGGGGCGACCCGGCAATAAGCACAAACTTAAAGAGAAATTAGTCGGTGATAAACCAGTCGTCGGCGCTTTCCCAGGTTTCCTGCAAAATTTCAGTTATGCGATCTTTATCTTCTTTTGCACCGCCTAAAACCGAAAGATTATTTGCTGCGGCATAGCGAACCGTAATTTTATTTTCGCGATCGGGGTAACAATTGTTCAGACGACGAGATAACTCGCCCGCCAGCGCATCAACAGCGCCAGGCGGTAAGGGTGTGGTTTTGGCGATAGTCACTTCAATGCGCATAATAGCCCCCTGTGTAATTTACTGTATGTTTATACAGTTAAGCGGAAAATATTACAACAGGGAGCGATAATTTTTTTATTTAACGCGCCAGCGCACGGTTTCACCCGCCAGGAACGGCACCAGCGAATCTTCCGGCAGCGCAATTGTCTCTGGCACCAGGCACTCTTCACGCACCAGTTCAACAAACGTTTCGTTCACCGGTAAGCCATAGAATCGCGGCCCGTTGACGGAGCAGAACGCTTCAAAATGCTGAAGGGCGTTCATCTCTTCAAACACGGTTGCATAACTGCCAAGCGCGGTGGGGGCGTTGAAACAACCGGCGCAGCCGCAGCTGGTCTCTTTACGATGACGTGCATGCGGCGCGGAGTCCGTCCCGAGAAACGCGCGCGTAAAACCGCTGGCAATCAGTTCGCGCAGCGCCTGCTGGTGAATATTACGCTTCAGGATCGGCAGGCAATAAAGATGCGGGCGTACGCCACCGACCAGCATATGGTTTCGGTTAAACATCAAGTGTTGAGGGGTGATGGTCGCGGCCAACAGCTCATTGCCTTCACGTACATAGTCTGCGGCATCTTTGGTCGTAATATGCTCAAACACCACTTTCAGCCCCGGCAGGCGCTGGCGCAGAGGTTCCATGACCGTTTCGATAAACCGCGCTTCGCGATCGAAAATATCAATATCTGCGTGTGTCACTTCGCCATGCACCAGCAGCGGCATCCCCAGTTTTTCCATCCGTTCCAGTACCGGCATGATCGCATCAATGCTGGTAACACCATGGCTGGAGTTGGTCGTGGCATTCGCCGGATAGAGTTTCGCTGCCGTAAACACCTGCTCGTTAAAGCCGCGTTCAACTTCATCGGCGTTCAGACTGTCGGTCAGGTAACAGGTCATTAATGGCGTAAAATCATGCCCGGCGGGCACAGCATCAAGAATACGCTGACGGTAGGCGATAGCCGCATCCACGGTGGTAACAGGGGGAGCAAGGTTCGGCATGACAATGGCGCGGGCGTAAGTTTTGCTGGTCCACGGCACCACGGTTTTTAGCATTTCGCCATCACGTAAATGGACATGCCAGTCGTCAGGACGGCGGATTTTCAAAACCTGGGGTTGAGTCATTGGAGTGCTCCGGCTGGTGAGAAACAGGTGTTTTTGCCGGGCACTAAGAATAAGCGGAAACGTTTTCGTTTGCATCCTTTTCCTGAAAAAAAGGGCGCTCGCGGCGCCCTGTCATTTAGTCGGTGAGGGGGATAATAATTTCGCCCGGTTTCACCTCAATCCCTTTGGCATATTTTTTCGCCAGCGCCTCGCCTTTGCTGCTGTCTTCTTTCAGCACATAAGCAGGACGTTGGTTAAAGTAATTGCGTAGCGACTGATTAAGATAGGGCATCAGCGTTTGTAACACGGTCTGCATTTTTTCCGGTGTCACGGTGGCATTCACCACTTCCATCTCCTGCAGGTAAATCGCGCCTTTTTCCTTATCAAATACCGGCAACGCTTTGAGCTTTAATTTGATGGTGGCTTTCTGGTTACCAAATAGCGAGGTCATATCCAGATTCGCATCACCGGTCAGCGTGATTTTATTGGGTTCTTCGCGACCGATTTCACTGGCCAGGTTATTCAGCACAATATGGGCATCCGCAACGCCGGGCACACCAATGTCTTTGGCGAAGTCGTTACGTTTTTGTAGCGCCTGGTTAATCTCCTGTTCGCTGATAGAATATTGGGTCAGTTGATTGCACCCCACCAGCACGCCGCTCAACAGTAATGCTGCGGCAAAAATGATTCTCTTCATGAATTCCTCAACGTGATCGCCATGCTACGACGCAGGGGCGTAGCATGCGACACACGCTAAATAAAGGCCAGCGGAAAAAGCTGAAAGGCATGACGGAAGCGGGCGCGCCTCCGTCACGGGCGGTTAAATAGCCATCGATGACAGCAAGTTAATTTGTGTCTGTTTCGCCATATTGTCACGGTACGCTGCAACCCGGCTGGGCCAGTTGATACCGCTTACCAGCGTCAGGTTACGCAGCAGCGGGAAGAGATGAATATCATCATCGGATAGTTCACCGTTCACCGCGTTGGGCTGAACAATCAGTTTATCCAGCGCGCGTAAATCGTCGCTGATATTTTTCGCTAATCCTGTGGAATGGCTGAGGTGCTCGGCAAAATCGCCAATGGCGGCCTCTTTTTTGGCTACAAACCCGGCGCGCGCCTGTGGCGTGGAAAATTCGTCAAACGCCGATTTGGCGAAGCGGGGAATCAACAGCTTATTAACGTAACCATTGACCTTGCGCAGCCATTCTTCAATTTTCGGGTTTTGCTTGCCGGTGAGCAGCGGTTTGCCATCAAGCTTATCGACATAGTGAACAATATCCATGCTTTCTGGCAGATAGCGGCTGTCATCCTTTTGCAGGATCGGCACCATTTTCTGGCCAATCATTTTCGTGGGAGTGGCTTCGTCATCATTGAGCAGGATTTTGAGTTCGACGGGGATGTTCTTGAGGCCGAAAATCATGCGGGCTTTAATGCAGAACGGGCAGTGATCGTAAATGTAGAGTTTCACGTTTCTCCTCCATACTGGCTTATCCATCAACTACCAGTATGGAAGAGGGAAAACCTGCGCGCAAATCAGGCGCCAGGCTCGAGCATGGTTGGGCGAATGCGTTTGTGACTGAATTGCCACAGCAGCGCCATAGAGGTGATCATCCCGATAACGCCCAGCATCATCCACGGCAGCTCCGGCTGATTAAATGCTTTCCCGGCGTCAAACAGCCAGCCGCCACCGGCATAACCAAGCGCGCCACCGAAGGCCAGCCCAAGACGGCTGAAACCCATATAGCTGCCGCGCGCACGGGAATCGGCCAGTTGTGCGCTTAACGTTTCGCGCGCGGGCTCGGCAATAATGGAGCCGATATAGAAGGTACAAATCAGCGTAAAGAGTTGCTGCAACGTGCCGACCATCCCCACAGGCAAGAGGCTGAAGGACATCACCAGCAGACCCGCCATCAGGCGATGCTCAAGGCGAAAGCGTTTTTCGCTCCAGCGCGCAATGGGGTAGAGCAGCGTCAGCGACAGACAGGCTTCAATGGCGTACATCCACTTCACTGCCGCCGGGGAACCGGCAATGTCGTTCACCATAATCGGCAGCATCAACATGACCTGCACCGCCAGCATGTAATAACCGGTAAGGGTCAGTACGTAAGTCACAAAGCGCTTGTCACGCAGTACGCGCGTCAGACCTTCGCGTACCGGCGCTTTCACCGTCGAGAGTTTCCAGGCAGGCAGCAGCCAGGCGTTAAACGCGGCGCATAAGATAAACATCAACGCACCGGCTGCGCACACCAGACGAAAGTCATATTGCAGCAGCCAGCTGCCGAGCAGCGCGCCAATAACCGCGCCCGCGCTGTCCTGCATCATTAACAGCGAAAAAAAACGGCTGCGCTGATTGGGGCGCACCAGTTTCACCACCAGCGCGGAGCGCGGCGGATCAAACAGCGTGCCGCCCAGCCCGGAAAGAATACAGGAGAGCCACAGCAGCCAGGGTTCATGCGCCACCGCCATCGCGGCAAAACCGCCTGCGCGCATCAGCATGCCGGTGACAATCAGCGGCTTGGCACCGAAACGGTCGGCAATCGCACCGCCGAAAATCCCCAAACCTTGTTGAATAAACTGACGCAAACCGAGGGCAATGCCGACCATTAGCGCCGCCCAGCCAAGCTGGTCAACAAAGCGGATAGAAATCAGTGGGAAGACAACGAAAAAGCCGAGAACAACCAGCATATTATCGACAAGCAGGAAATATTTACCCAGGCTCCTTGCCTGCGATATGCGCGCCATTTCCCCTCCGGGAAATAAGAAAGATAAGACCTTCTTATTCTGCGGTTTCGTCGGGCCTTTTCCCATCGTCGCGGTGACAATATTTTTTTATCAATATCTGCCTTTGATTGAGACTTTTCATCGAAAATGGTGTTTGACGCAGAAAATGCCATGTTGCTGTTTTCCCACAGCGCCAGAGCAACTGTATAGTAAAGGGAAGGGGTTAAAAGTGTCGTAAAACGGAAGGAGTGGTAATGCATGTTTGGCTATCGCAGTAACGTGCCGAAAGTACGCTTGGTAACAGACCGCCTGGTGGTTCGCCTGGTGCATGAGCGCGACGCCTGGCGGCTGGCGGATTATTACGCCGAAAACCGCCAGTTTTTAAAGCCCTGGGAACCCGTGCGCGATGAAAGCCATTGTTATCCTTCCGGTTGGCAGGCGCGCCTGAGCATGATCAATGAATTTCATAAGCAGGGTTCAGCGTTCTATTTTGCGTTGCTCGATCCGGAAGAGAAAGAGATAGTCGGCGTGGCGAATTTCTCAAACGTGGTGCGCGGCTCTTTTCATGCCTGTTATCTGGGGTATTCCGTCGGTCAGAAATGGCAGGGGCAGGGGCTGATGTTCGAAGCGCTCACCACGGCAATTCGCTATATGCAACGCACGCAACATATGCATCGCATTATGGCGAACTACATGCCGCACAATAAACGCAGCGGTGATTTGCTGGCGAGGCTTGGCTTTGAAAAAGAGGGCTATGCCAAATCGTATCTGTTAATTGACGGGCAATGGCGCGATCACGTGCTTACCGCATTAACCACGCAGGAATGGACCCCCGGTCGCTAAGGAGTTTTGATGAAGTATCAATTAACCGCCGTAGAGGCGCGTGTGATTGGCTGTTTACTGGAAAAACAGGTGACGACGCCGGAGCAATATCCGCTCTCCATTAATGGTGTTGTCACGGCCTGTAATCAAAAAACCAACCGTGAACCGGTGATGAACCTTGCCGAACACGAGGTGCAGGCGGTGCTGGATGAGCTGGTTAAGCGCCATTATCTGCGCACGGTAAGCGGTTTTGGTAACCGGGTGACAAAATATGAGCAGCGTTTTTGTAATTCTGAATTTGGGGATCTCAAACTGAGTTCTGCCGAGGTGGCGCTCATCACCACGCTGTTACTGCGCGGGCCGCAAACGCCGGGCGAGTTGCGCACCCGCGGCGAACGCATGCATCAGTTCAGCGATATGGCTGAAGTGGAAAATGCGTTAGAACACCTGGCGACGCGCGAAGACGGGCCGTATGTGGTGCGTCTGCCGAGAGAGCCAGGCAAACGCGAAAGCCGTTTTATGCATCTTTTCAGTGGCGATGTGCAGACGCTGGTGAATGTTGTGGAAGCCGTCAGCCCGCCGGACGCGTCTCTGGCGGCGCGCGTCGACGCGCTGGAAGAGGAAGTAGCTGAACTGAAGCAGCGTCTGGATTCACTGCTCGCACATCTGGGGGATTAACAGTGACAACTTTACGTATCGGTGTGGTAGGGCTTGGCGGGATTGCGCAAAAAGCCTGGTTGCCGGTGTTAGGCGCGGCAACTGACTGGACGCTGACGGCGGCCTGGTCGCCAACGCGGGAAAAAGCACTGCGCGTGTGCGAAACCTGGCGCATTCCGTATGCAGATTCTCTGACTTCCCTGGCGGCACAATGCGACGCGGTTTTTGTCCACACCTCAACGGCTTCCCACTATGCGGTTGTCAGTGAGTTGCTCAATCTCGGTGTACACGTCTGCGTGGATAAACCGCTGGCGGAAAACTTACAGGACGCGGAGCGGCTTATCGAACTGGCCGCGCGTAAAAAACTGACGCTGATGGTCGGGTTTAACCGCCGTTTCTCCCCGCTTTACCGCGAGTTAAAACAGCAGATACCGCAGGCCGCCTCGCTGCGAATGGATAAACACCGTACCGACAGCGTTGGGCCGCATGATTTACGCTTTACCCTGCTGGATGACTACCTGCACGTTGTGGATACCGCGCTGTGGCTGGCGGGCGGTGCCGCGCAATTAAAAAGCGGCACGCTGCTGACCAATGACGACGGCGCCATGATTTATGCCGAGCACCATTTCAGTGTTGAACACCTGCAAATTACCACCAGCATGCATCGCCGGGCAGGCAGCCAGCGTGAATGGGTTCAGGCGGTGACAGACGGTGGGTTGTTCGACATTACCGATATGCGCGAGTGGCGCGAAGAGCGCGGGCAGGGCGTTGTCGCGCGTCCGGTGGCAGGCTGGCAGAGCGTGCTGGAGCAACGCGGTTTCGCCGGATGCGCTCGCCATTTCATTGAATGCGTGCAAAATCAGACAGTTCCGGAAACCGCCGGCGAGCAAGCGATCCTCGCCCAGCGCGTTGTAGATAAGCTCTGGCGCGAGGCGATGAGTGAATAATGCCCGGTAACATCTGGCGATAGTAATTCGCCTTTTTCCCTGTAGACTAAGCGCTTCGCTGTACATCAACGCCTGCATTGCAGGCGTTGTGTCTTATGGAAACCAGAATGAACCTATTAAAATCGCTGGCGGCTGTCAGCTCCATGACGATGTTTTCCCGCGTGTTGGGTTTTGCGCGCGATGCCATTGTGGCAAGGGTATTTGGCGCGGGAATGGCGACCGATGCCTTTTTCGTGGCGTTCAAACTGCCGAATTTATTACGCCGCATTTTTGCAGAAGGGGCGTTTTCTCAGGCCTTTGTGCCGATCCTCGCCGAGTACAAAAGTAAACAGGGTGAAGATGCGACGCGGGTTTTTGTCTCCTATGTCTGCGGGTTGCTGACGCTGGCGCTGGCGATTGTCACCGTGGCCGGGATGCTGGCGGCACCGTGGGTGATCCTCGTCACCGCTCCGGGTTTTGCCGATACGGCGGATAAATTCAACTTAACCTCGCAGCTGCTGCGCATTACCTTCCCTTATATTCTGCTGATCTCGCTGGCGTCGCTGGCCGGGGCGATCCTCAATACCTGGAACCGTTTTTCGGTGCCGGCGTTTGCGCCGACGTTCTTAAACATCAGCATGATTGGCTTTGCGCTATTTGCTGCTCCCTATTTTCATCCGCCGGTACTGGCGCTGGCCTGGGCCGTTACGGTCGGCGGTGTGCTGCAACTGGTGTATCAACTGCCGCACCTGAAGAAAATCGGCATGCTGGTGCTGCCGCGCATCAGCTTCCGCGATGCCGGAGCGATGCGGGTGATCAAACAGATGGGACCGGCGATTCTTGGGGTTTCGGTCAGCCAGATCTCACTTATCATCAACACCATTTTCGCGTCGTTTCTGGTTTCCGGTTCCGTATCGTGGATGTATTACGCTGACCGCCTGATGGAGTTTCCTTCCGGCGTGCTCGGCGTGGCGCTTGGCACCATCCTGCTGCCATCGTTGTCGAAAAGTTTCGCCAGCGGTAACCACGACGAATATTGCCGCCTGATGGATTGGGGCCTGCGGCTCTGTTTTCTGCTGGCGTTGCCCAGCGCCGTAGCGCTCGGCATTCTGGCGAAACCGTTGACCGTTTCGCTGTTCCAGTACGGTAAATTCACCGCATTTGATGCGTTAATGACGCAACGCGCGCTAATCGCCTATTCGGTGGGGTTGATGGGGCTTATCGTGGTGAAAGTGCTGGCGCCAGGCTTCTACTCGCGACAGAACATCAAAACGCCGGTGAAGATTGCCATTGTCACGCTGGTGATGACGCAATTGATGAACCTTGCGTTTATCGGACCGCTGAAACACGCCGGGTTGTCGCTGTCGATTGGTCTGGCGGCCTGTCTGAACGCCGGGTTGCTTTACTGGCAGTTGCGTAAGCAGCAGATCTTTACGCCGCAGCCGGGCTGGGCAAGTTTCCTGCTACGTCTGGTTATCGCGGTGCTGGTGATGGCTGCGGCGTTAGTGGGCATGCTGTATGTCATGCCGGAGTGGTCAACAGGCACTATGCCTTATCGCCTGCTGCGGTTGATGGCCGTTGTGCTGGTCGGCGTGATGGCCTATTTCGCCACGCTTGCGCTGCTGGGCTTTAAAGTGAAAGAGTTTGCGCGTCGGACCACGGCGTAAACCTGGTCAGCGAAGTAGAAGCGAGAAAAGAGAAAAGCAAATTGCCAGGGAATTATCCCTGGCAAAGAAGACGGGTCTTGTTAAATCGAGATTTTCTTTCCGCCACGGCTGGCGGAAGCGGTATAACCATTCGCGCCGTACAGGCTCGGTTCCTGATGCGGCTTTAGCAGTTCCAGCGCTTGCTGGTTACGCGCAATTTGTCCTTCCAGCAGCCATCCGTTGTGCTGGTTAAGGTCGCGCAAATGCTGCGTTTTCTGCGTAATAGTTTGCCAGCGATCGGCGATATCGTCGTTCGCGCTATGTTGCGCTTTTTGTGTCGAACGACGCTGTTGCTCCAGGTAATCCAGTGTCGCGAGCAATGAGCTTTTTTCTTCCGTGATACGCTGCAGTGCGCTGCTTTGAATGTTACCTACGGAAAGCTGTTTTTGCTCAGCATCCATCACGTCTTTAAGAGCGCTCAGGATAACTGTCATTTGATCAAGAATGTCTGACAGTCGATTCATACTGTTATTTACTCTGCAAGTAACTCTTCGCTTCATCAATCAGGGCATCGGCGATTTTGCCGGTGTCCATCTTCAGTTCACCATTACGGATCGCGGTTTTCAGCTGTTCCACGCGTTCCATATTGATGTCATTAGCGCCCGCCTGCATCAGCTTGGTTTGCGCGCCGCTGAGGGTCACGCTGGTGCTGTTTGCCGTAGCCGCTTTTTCCAGACGCGTTTTCTGCGTTTGGGTCTCGTTAGTTTCGCGCTGTTGAACGGAACTAACCGGTTTTAAAGACGATGTGCGATCAATGCTCATAGTGTTGTCCTCATCGAGGTATCCCGGCGTTTCGGGCCTGATATCTTTAGTCGTTGCTTAATTATCGGCAGGCGACATGAATTCTTTAAAAAGATTATAGGTTAATCAGAATATTCCCATCAGCGTTCACTGTACCGCTGACAATCTGCCCTGAAGCCATGCGCACACGGGCGTTTTGCGCCACTGCCGCATTGTTCAGTGCCTGACCTTCGCCGTTCACACTAAAGCCATCGCCCGACGCCACGACCTGTACACGCTGACCCGCTTTAACCCGCCACGCCTGGCGCAACATTGACAGTTGAATCGCCTGGCCTGGGGTAAGATCGCGCAAACTGACCGCATCCTGCGCCTGGGTAATATCCAGCATCGTTCTCGGCGGCAACTGATCGAGACGGCCGCGTTTTAGCGTCACGCTGCCGGGCTGCAACATGCTGCCACGGGCAACGGACTGCGCTGCCACCACATAGTTACCGGTCGCCTGAACCTCCACCTGCAAATAACGCTTAACACCTGCGCAATTCGCCAGCACGTTCAGGTTCCCCCACAGTTTCGCGTTACCGAGCACGCTCAGCGCTGGCTGCTCGCAACTGGGCAACAGATTTTGCGGGGTGCGTATATTTACCACTACCTCGTCACTAAAGCCAGCAAGACGTTGAGCAAAAAATGACGCCAGCTGTGATTGCAAGTCAGCAGCCTGAGCAAAGGCGCTTAATAACAGTAAGGTCGCGGCTAAACCGCCTTTCAACGTGTTCATCGCAGACTCCTGCCTGTTGAGTGGTTGAGGGGATTTTAACCGCATGGTCAACCTATCAACGCAATAAATAGCGACGCATTTTGCCCTTATTCCAGCGATAAGTTTGTCAGCGGAGATTTAAGCTGTTGGCTAAATAATTGTCATCAGTGGGGGAGCCATGCTCGATAAACTTGATGCCGCACTTCGTTTCCAGCAAGAAGCGCTGAACCTGAGCGCCCAGCGTCAGGAAATTCTGGCGGCAAACATCGCCAACGCCGATACCCCGGGGTTTCAGGCGCGCGATATTGATTTCGCCAGCGAATTGAAAAAAGTCATGGAGCGTGGGCGGGCTGAAGGCAGCGGCGTTGCGTTGACTTTGACCTCTTCGCGCCATATCCCGGCGCAGGCGATGAGCGGACCGTCTACCGAGTTGATGTACCGCATTCCGGATCAGCCCTCGCTGGATGGCAACACCGTGGATATGGATCGTGAACGTACGCAGTTCGCTGACAACAGCGTTAAATACCAGACCGGCCTGACCGTGCTGGGTGGGCAGATCAAAAGCATGATGAGTGTTCTGCAACAGGGGAACTAATTAAATGGCATTACTGAATATCTTTGATGTCGCAGGCTCCGCGCTGACCGCGCAGTCCAAACGTTTGAACGTGGCCGCCAGTAACATGGCGAACGCCGACAGCGTGACCGGACCCGATGGTCAGCCGTATCGCGCTAAACAGGTTGTGTTCCAGGTGGATGCTGCGCCCGGGCAAGCGACCGGCGGTGTAAAAGTTGCTGATGTGATTGAAAGCCAGGCACCGGACAAACTGGTTTACGAACCAGGTAACCCGCTGGCTGATGCGAATGGCTACGTCAAAATGCCCAATGTTGATGTGGTCGGCGAAATGGTGAACACCATGTCTGCGTCCCGCAGCTACCAGGCGAACGTTGAAGTGCTTAATACCGTTAAGAGCATGATGCTCAAAACCCTCACGCTCGGACAGTAAAGGAGACGCGCATGTCTATCGCCGTAAGAGTGGATGACCCGACAAATAGCGGTGTCTCCTCGACCAGTAACAACACCAGCACAACCGGAACAAACAGTGCATCCGACCTGCAAGGCAGCTTTTTAACGCTGCTGGTCGCGCAACTGAAAAACCAGGACCCGACTAACCCGCTGCAGAACAACGAACTGACCACTCAGCTGGCGCAAATCAGCACCGTGAGCGGGATTGAAAAACTGAACACTACCCTCGGTTCAATTTCCGGACAGATCGACAACAGCCAGTCGCTGCAGGCGACAAACCTGATTGGCCATGGCGTGATGATCCCGGGACAGACTGTTCTGGTGGGTAAAGAAACCTCAACGCCATTTGGCGTGGAACTGACGCAAGCCGCCGATAAAGTGACCGCTACCGTGACCAGCAAAGACGGTACCGTGGTGCGCACTATCGATATTGGCTCGCTGACTGCCGGTGTCCACACCTTCAGTTGGGACGGCAAGATGACGGATGGAACAGCGGCACCTGATGGCTCTTATAAAGTCTCTATCGCCGCCAGCTCTGGCGCAACACAGCTGGTTGCCCAGCCGCTGCAGTTTGCACTGGTGCAAGGTGTTACCCGCGGCAGCAACGGTAGCACACTGGATTTAGGTACTTACGGTACCACCACACTCGACGAAGTACGGCAGATTATCTAAGCCAAAACACTTATCAGGAGTAAGTCATGGCCTTTTCACAAGCGGTCAGCGGCCTAGATGCTGCGGCCACCAACCTCGATGTCATTGGTAACAACATTGCCAACTCCGCCACCTATGGCTTTAAATCCGGCTCTGCGTCCTTCGCCGATATGTTTGCCGGTTCTAAAGTGGGTCTGGGCGTAAAAGTTGCCGGTATCACTCAGGACTTTACCGACGGTACAACGACCAACACCGGTCGTGGTCTGGACGTTGCGATTAGCCAGAACGGTTTCTTCCGCATGGTTGATACCAACGGTTCTGTTTATTACAGCCGTAACGGCCAGTTCAAGCTGGACGAGAACCGTAACCTGGTCAACATGCAGGGTATGCAGCTGACCGGTTACCCGGTTGCGGGTACACCGCCGGTAGTGCAGACCGGTGCTAACCCGACGACGATTAACATCCCAACGACCGTGATGTCGGCGCGTGCCACCACCACGGCGACGATGCCGATGAACCTGAACTCGACGGCGACCATTCCGACGACGACACCGTTCGATCCGACTAACTCGGATACCTACAACAAAAAAACCACGGTAACGTCTTACGACAGCCTGGGTAACGAACATGCGGTTGACTGCTATTTCGTTAAAACCGCCGCTAACACCTGGGATGTCTACACCAAAGACTCCAGCATCTCCGGCTCTTCTTATGAAAAAGCCGCGCAGATGTCGTTCAGCTCCAACGGTACGCTCACTTCCGTGACTAACTACACCGAAGTGCTGCCGGCCACTACGCCGCGTACCTGGAACCTGAACGCCGCACCGAACGCGCAGCCGCAGATCAACGTCGCGCTGGCCAGCCTCAACGGCTCCGCGGCCAGCACTTACTCGCTGAGCTTCCTGAACTCCATGCAGCAGAACACCGGCAGCAGCGGCGCAGCCTCTGTTGACCAGGATGGTTACCCGCCAGGATCGCTGGTGAGCTACGCCATCAACGATGACGGTACCGTGGTGGGCAGCTACTCCAACGAGAAAACTCAGGTGCTGGGTCAGATCGTGCTGGCGAACTTTGCTAACAACGAAGGCCTGAAATCCGAAGGGGATAACGTCTGGTCTGCGACCACCTCTTCCGGCGTTGCTATCGTGGGTACAGCGGGTTCCGGCAACTTCGGTAAGCTGACCAACGGCGCACTGGAAGCATCAAACGTGAATCTGAGTAAAGAACTGGTGAACATGATCGTCGCGCAGCGTAACTATCAGTCGAACGCGCAGACCATCAAAACCCAGGATCAGATCCTTAACACGCTGGTTAACCTGCGTTAATCGTCTGACGGGATGGCTTAATGGATCACGCAATATACACCGCGATGGGCGCAGCCAGCCAGACGCTGAATCAGCAGGCTGTCACCGCCAGCAACCTCGCGAATGCGTCCACGCCAGGCTTTCGCGCGCAGCTCAATGCGCTGCGTGCGGTACCGGTAGAAGGGCTTTCACTGCCTACCCGTACGCTGGTAGTGGCTTCTACGCCTGGCGCCGATATGACGCCAGGGCAACTTGACTACACCTCGCGTCCGCTGGACGTGGCGTTGCAGCAGGACGGTTGGCTGGCAGTTCAAACGGCGGACGGCTCAGAAGGATATACCCGTAACGGTAATATCCAGGTGAGTTCAACCGGCCAGTTGACCATTCAGGGGCATCCGGTGATTGGCGACGGCGGCCCGATTTCGGTACCGGAAGGTTCGCAAATTAGTATCGCGGCTGACGGTACGATTTCATCGCTGAACCCTGGCGATCCGGCGAATACTATCGCGCCGGTCGGCAAGCTGAAGCTGGTGAAAGCGAACGCGCAGGAAGTGGTGCGCGGTGATGACGGGCTGTTCCGTCTGAGCCAGACCGCACAAGCGACCCGTGGTACGACATTGCAGGACGACCCGTCTATTCGCGTGATGTCAGGTGTGCTGGAGGGCAGTAACGTCAAGCCGGTTGCCGCGATGACCGACATGATCGCCAGCGCCCGTCGTTTCGAAATGCAGATGAAAGTCATCAGCAGCGTCGACGATAACGCCCAGCGCGCCAACCAATTGCTGTCAATGGGCTAATTAAACAGGACTACTTATGATCAGTTCATTATGGATCGCAAAAACCGGCCTCGACGCCCAACAAACCAATATGGATGTCATCGCCAACAACCTGGCGAACGTCAGTACCAATGGTTTTAAGCGCCAGCGCGCGGTATTTGAAGATCTGCTGTACCAGACAATTCGTCAGCCTGGCGCGCAGTCTTCAGCACAAACAACGCTGCCTTCGGGTTTGCAGATCGGTACCGGTGTTCGTCCGGTAGCCACCGAGCGTCTGCACAGCCAGGGCAACCTGTCTCAGACCAACAACAGTAAAGATGTGGCGATCAAAGGGCAGGGCTTCTTTGAAGTACTGCTGCCGGACGGCACCTCGGCGTATACCCGCGATGGTTCCTTCCAGGTCGACCAGAACGGCCAGCTGGTAACGGCGGGCGGTTTCCAGGTGCAGCCTGCGATCACCATTCCGGCGAATACCCTGAGCATCACCATTGGCCGCGACGGCGTGGTCAGCGTGACGCAGCAGGGTAACGCCGCGCCGGTTCAGGTTGGCCAGTTAAACCTGACCACCTTTATGAACGACACCGGTCTGGAAAGTCTTGGCGAAAACCTGTACGCAGAAACGCAGTCGTCTGGCGCGCCGAACTCCACGACGCCGGGGCTGAACGGTGCGGGGATGCTGTATCAGGGGTATGTGGAAACCTCGAACGTAAACGTGGCGGAAGAGCTGGTGAATATGATCCAGGTTCAGCGCGCTTACGAAATTAACAGTAAGGCAGTATCGACCACCGATCAGATGCTGCAAAAACTGACGCAACTCTAAGGCGTTATCCGGTGCGGTAACTGCCGCACCGGAACCCTGATTTCGAAGATGAATGCAATGCAAAAATACGCCGTGCGCAGCTATCCGATTATGGCTTTAGTGGCATTAACCCTGACGGGATGTGCCTGGGTTCCATCAACGCCGTTGGTTCAGGGGGCGACCACCGCTCAACCGATTCCGGGACCGGTGCCGATGGTAAATGGATCGATTTATCAGACTGCGCAGCCGATAAACTACGGCTATCAGCCACTGTTTGAAGACCGCCGTCCGCGTAACGTGGGCGATACATTGACGATCGTACTGCAAGAGAACGTCAGTGCCAGTAAGAGCTCGTCGGCAAATGCCAGCCGTGATAGCAAGGCCAGTTTCGGCATGGATACCACGCCGCGCTACCTGGAAGGTCTGTTTGGTAATTCCCGTGCCGATCTCTCTGCTTCCGGTGGCAATACCTTTAACGGCAAAGGTGGCGCCAATGCCAGCAATACCTTTAGCGGCACGTTGACCGTGACGGTCGATCAGGTGCTGATCAATGGCAATTTACATGTGGTGGGTGAAAAACAGATAGCCATCAACCAGGGCACTGAATTCATCCGCTTCTCGGGTGTCGTGAACCCACGCACCATCAGCGGCAGCAACACGGTTCCGTCCACACAGGTGGCGGACGCGCGCATCGAGTATGTCGGCAACGGCTACATCAACGAAGCGCAGAACATGGGCTGGCTGCAACGTTTCTTCCTCAACTTATCGCCGATGTAACCGGGGTGAATTATGTTTAAGTATTTGACTGGTATCGTGTTAGCGCTGGTGGCGACCTTCGCCCAGGCTGACCGTATCCGGGATCTCACCAGTGTACAGGGCGTACGTGAAAACTCCTTAATTGGTTATGGCCTGGTCGTGGGGCTCGATGGTACAGGTGACCAGACGACCCAGACGCCATTTACCACCCAAACCTTAAACAACATGTTGTCGCAGATGGGAATTACGGTTCCTACCGGCACCAACATGCAGCTGAAAAACGTGGCGGCGGTGATGGTCACCGCGCAGTTCCCGGCGTTTGCGCGCCAGGGGCAAACCATCGATGTGGTGGTCTCCTCAATGGGTAACGCAAAAAGCCTGCGCGGCGGTACGCTGCTGATGACGCCGCTGAAGGGCGTTGACAGCCAGGTTTATGCGCTGGCGCAGGGTAACATTCTGGTCGGCGGTGCGGGTGCTTCCGCAGGCGGCAGCAGTGTGCAGGTTAACCAGCTTAACGGCGGGCGTATCACTAACGGTGCGGTTATCGAACGTGAATTGCCGACCCAGTTTGGCGCAGGCAATACTATCAACCTGCAACTGAACCAGGAAGATTTCAGCATGGCGCAGCAGATTGCCGACACCATCAACCGTAACCGTGGTTACGGCAGCGCCACCGCGCTGGATGCGCGTACCGTGCAGATCCGTGTTTCTAACGGCGGTAGCTCGCAGGTCCGTTTGCTGGCAGACATCCAGAATATGGAAGTTGGCGTTACGCAACAGGATGCGAAAGTCATAATCAACTCGCGTACTGGCTCGGTGGTGATGAACCGCGAAGTGGCGCTGGATAACTGTGCTGTCGCGCAGGGTAACCTTTCAGTGACGGTGAATCAGCAGGCTAACGTGAGCCAGCCGAATACGCCATTCGGTGGCGGTCAGACGGTGGTGACACCGCAAACACAAATTGATTTGCGCCAGAGCGGTGGTTCGCTGCAAAGCGTCCGTTCCAGCGCCAACCTGAACAGTGTGGTCCGCGCGCTTAACGCGCTCGGTGCTTCCCCGATGGAACTGATGTCCATCCTTCAGGCGATGCAAAGCGCAGGCTGCCTGCGTGCGAAACTGGAGATCATCTAATGTTGACTGACAGCCGGTTGTTGACGAGCGCGGCATGGGACGCGCAATCACTGAATGAACTGAAGGCGCAAACGCGCCAGGACCCTGGCGCGAACCTGCGCCCGGTTGCCCGCCAGATGGAAGGGATGTTCGTGCAGATGATGCTGAAAAGCATGCGCGAAGCGTTACCGAAAGACGGTATTTTCAGCAGTGATTCAACGCGGCTGTACACCAGCATGTATGACCAGCAAATTGCACAACAGATGACCGCGGGCAAAGGTCTTGGCCTGGCCGATATGATGGTTAAGCAGATGGCGGGCGATCAGGCGCCTGTTGAGCCTGCCGATCAGATGCAGCAGGTGCCGATGAAGTTCCCGCTGGAAACTGTGACGTCCTATCAAAACCAGGCGCTGACACAACTGGTGCGCAAAGCGATGCCAAAAGTACCGGAAGACGGCGACGAGCCGTTAACCGGTGACAGCAAAGACTTCCTTGCCCAGCTTTCACTGCCGGCGCGTCTTGCCAGTGAGCAGAGCGGCGTTCCGCACCACCTGATCCTCGCGCAAGCTGCGCTGGAATCCGGCTGGGGCCAGCGCCAGATCCCGCGTGAAAACGGTGAGCCGAGCTTTAACATTTTTGGTGTTAAAGCCACGCCTGGCTGGAAAGGGCCGACCACGGAAATCACGACGACAGAATATGAAAACGGCGAAGCGGTGAAGGTGAAAGCCAGGTTCCGCGTTTACAGCTCGTACCTTGAAGCGCTCTCCGATTATGTGGGCATGCTGACGCGTAATAAACGTTACTCGGCGGTGACCACTGCTGCGACGGCAGAGCAGGGCGCGCAGGCGTTGCAAAACGCCGGTTATGCGACCGATCCTAACTACGCCCGTAAGCTGACCAGCATGATCCAACAGCTTAAATCGATGGGTGAAAAGGTCAGTAAAGCCTACAGCACGGATATCCAAAATCTGTTCTGAAATATCTCAAGTTTTGCCCTGGGTTGCCGATAATCGTCAACAGGACTCATGTCTGAAAGTGTATAAGGAACCTCCATGTCCAGTTTGATTAACAGCGCCATGAGTGGGCTCAACGCAGCCCAGGCCGCGCTTAATACCGCAAGTAATAACATTGCCAGTTATAACGTAGCGGGTTATACCCGTCAGACGACGGTGCTCACCTCAGGCAACAGTACCCTGACCGGTGGCGGCTGGGTGGGTAACGGTGTACTCGTTACCGGTGTTCAGCGTGAGTATGACGCCTTTATTACTAATCAGCTGCGTGCAGCGGAAAACCAGAACAGCGGTTTGACCACGCGTTACCAGCAGATGTCAAAAATTGACGATGTGCTGTCGGATACCACTAACTCGCTGTCGACCAGCCTGCAGAGCTTCTTTTCCAGCCTGCAAACGCTGGTAAGTAACGCCTCTGACCCGTCATCCCGTCAGGCGATGCTGGGTAAAGCGGACGGTCTGGTTAACCAGTTCAAAGTGGCCGACCAGTACCTGCGTGACCAGGATAAACAGGTAAACCTGTCGATCTCTTCAAGCGTTGATCAGATCAACAACTACTCCACGCAGATTGCCAAACTTAACGATCAGATTTCCCGTCTGACCGCGGTAGGCGGTGGTGCTTCCCCGAACGACCTGCTCGATCAGCGCGACCAGCTGGTCAGCGAACTGAACAAAATTGTCGGTGTTGAAGTCAGCGTCCAGGATGGCAACACCTACAACATCAGCATGGGTGATGGTTACTCTCTGGTGCAGGGCAGCGATGCGCGCCAGTTGGCGGCCGTCCAGTCCAGCGCCGATCCGGCACGCATGGCCGTGGCGTATGTTGACAAAACCGCAGGCAATATTGAGATCCCGGAAAAACTGATCACCACCGGTTCACTGGGCGGTTTGCTGTCGTTCCGTTCGCAGGATCTTGACCAGGCGCGTAATACGCTTGGGCAACTGGCACTGTCGTTTGCTGATGCGTTCAACAAACAACACGAACAGGGCTTCGATACAACAGGCACTCAAGGCGGCCAGTTCTTTACCATTGGCGCACCATCAACCACCAGCAACTCCAAAAACACCGGTGATGCGGTACTGACCGCTGCGGTCAGCGACAGCTCGGCGGTGCAGGCGACGGATTATAAAGTGGCCTACGATGGGACGAACTGGAAAGTCACCCGACTGTCCAACAATACCACTACCACCGTGACGCCAGATCCTTCCGATGGCACGCTGAATTTCGACGGTCTGAAAGTTAGCATCAACGCCACCACAGGCCCGAAAGCCAACGACAGCTTTACCGTTCGTCCGGTGAGCAATGCGATTGTGAATATGAGCGTGGCGATTACCGATGAGTCGAAAATCGCCATGGCTTCTGTCGCCGGTTCCGGTGCGAGCGATAACCGCAACGGCCAGGCGATGCTGAATCTGCAAAGCGCGAAAGTCGTCGGCGGCAACAAAACGTTTAACGATGCGTATGCCACGTTGGTCAGTGATGTGGGTAACAAAACCTCGACGCTGAAAACCAGCTCCACCACGCAGACGAACGTGGTGACGCAATTGACCAAGCAGCAGCAGTCCATCTCCGGGGTTAACCTCGATGAAGAGTACGGTAACCTGCAGCGTTATCAACAATATTACCTGGCGAATGCTCAGGTTTTACAAACTGCAAGCACGCTGTTTGATGCGCTGCTCGGCATTCGCTAAGTAAGGGGTGAAAAATGCGTATCAGTACTCAAATGATGTACGAACAAAGCATGCGCGGCGTGACCAACTCGCAGAGCGCGTGGTTGGGTTACGGCGAGCAAATGGCGACCGGGCAGAAAGTTAACCGCCCGTCGGACGATCCGATTGCCGCTTCGCAGGCCGTGGTGATTTCGCAGGCGCAGGCGCAAAACACCCAGTATGAGACAGCGCGTACTTTCGCCAAGCAGAAAGTGTCGCTGGAAGAGAGCGTATTGCAGCAGGTGACGACCGCTATCACTGGCGCACAAGGCACCATTGTTAAAGCGGGCAACGGTTCGCTGAGTGATGATGACCGCGCTTCTCTGGCAACCGAGTTGCAGGGCTACCGCGATCAGCTGCTGAACCTTGCGAACAGTACCGACGGTAACGGTCGCTATATCTTTGGCGGCTATAAAACGGAAAGCGCGCCGT
The DNA here is from genome assembly GCF_042788165.1 of Kosakonia sp. YIM B13588. Lineage (NCBI taxonomy): Bacteria > Pseudomonadati > Pseudomonadota > Gammaproteobacteria > Enterobacterales > Enterobacteriaceae > Kosakonia > Kosakonia sp. YIM B13588. The sequence goes on from NZ_JBHZPO010000001.1 coordinate 41,328, forward strand.
ATGATGCCACGGGCACATATAGCGGTGGTAACCAGGCGATTTCCCAGCAGGTTGACGCCTCGCGTACCATGGTTATTGCACATACGGGCACTGAAGTTTTCAACCATATCAGCAGCAACGCCACGCCAGAACCGATTGATCCAGCTACCGGCCTGCCGGGCACGTCGGAAACCGATCTGTTCAAAATGCTCGATACGGCGATTACCGCACTGAAAACCCCGGTCGCGGGTGATGAAACAGCCAAAGCGGCAGCGCAGGCAGTAGTGGATAAAACCAGCCGTGGTTTGGGTAACTCCCTGAACAACGTGTCGACTGTCCGTGCTGAACTGGGTACACAGCTGAACGAACTGGACACCCTCGATGCGCTGGGCGATGACCGTACTGTCGCGCTGAAACAGCAGAAGAGTGATTTGATTGACGTGGACTGGAACTCGGTGATTTCGTCTTACACCATGCAACAAGCCGCGCTGCAAGCGTCCTACAAAGCGTTCACCGATATGCAAGGTCTGTCGTTGTTCCAGATGAATAAGTAATGTTTTCATTTTGAGCATGTCTGGAAACTGGGTATGTTCGGTATGCCCGCTCCATCACCCCGGAGCGGGTTTTTTTTATCTTACGCTTTCTGCGCAGCTTGCTGGAGTTGACGGGCGTCGAACAGACGGATCAGCAGAGCAACCAGACCGGAAACCGTTGCCAGTACCACCACACCCTGCCAGGACGCGACGGAGTACAGTTTGCTGCCCAGCGCAGAGCCCAGCGCCATACCAATGAACACCCCGGTAAACAGCAGCGCATTCAGACGACCACGCGCTTGCGGTTCAAGACCGTACACCAGATTCTGGTGAGCAACCAGACTGGATTGCAGACCCAGGTCGAAGCCCACAGCAGAGAGCGCAATCAGTGCCAGTTGACCATGCGGCGGCAGTACCGGCAGCAGAAACATCAGGGCGAAGGAAATTGTCACCAGACCCGCGCCTAATTGTGTAACTTTTTCTGCGCCAACTTTATCCGCCAGACCACCCGCCAGCGGTGCTGCTAACGCACCCGCCGCACCGGCGATGCCGAACGTACCCGCTACTGCGCTGCCTAATTGATATTTTTCCAGCAGCATTAACGCAAGGGTTGACCAGAAAGCGCTAAAAGCGATGGATAAAAAGCCCTGGGCGAAAGCGGCGCGGCGCAGTGCCGGATAGCGTTGCCACAGGTGCGCCATCGATTTCATCAGCGCCGGGTAGCTCAGCGTGGAGTGCGTTGCAAAGCGCGGCAGCACCGACCACATCAGCACACCAATCAGCGCAATGCTGACTGCGGCAAGCTGGTACATGATACGCCAGCCGAATGCCGCGCCGACAAAGCCGCTAACGGTACGCGAAAGCAGGATCCCGAGCAGTAAACCGGTCATTACCGTGCCGACCATTTTCCCCTGTTTGCCTTCCGGCGCGAGGATTGCCGCCGCCGGGACAATATCCTGCGCCATCGTTGCGGCCATGCCCAGTAACAGGCTGACGATCAGTAATGAAGGCAAATTGCTGGTCAGGCTACAGGCCAGTAACAGCAGCGCCAGCGCAGCGCTTTTAAACAGGATCAGGCGGCGACGGTCGTGGCGGTCACCCAGCGGCAGCAGGAACAAAATACCCAGCGCATAACCGGCCTGTGTGAGCGTCGGAACCAGCCCCATACCGTTGACGGTTAAGTGCAGGTCGCTGCCCATTAATGGCAGCAGCGGTTGTGAATAGTAGATAGCCGCGACGCTGAATCCGGCGCCGAGCGCGAGGGCAAAAATGACCCAGCCAACAACATCTGACGAAAGAGAATGACGGTTCATAACAGTTTTCCCGCAAGGATATGGAGTGAATAACAAAGTGAGGCCATTTTTACGCAGCAGAGCATGGCGCGGTAGCCAGCGGAGTGGTAAAACGGTTATACGTGAAACGTATAGGTAAAATAATAATGAAGCGGCAAGAGCGTATAGATAGGGTGGATTTGATGCGGACGTATATCCGTATCGTGGAGGCCGGGTCGCTGTCGGCGGCGGCGCGTCAGCTGGAGACAACTCAGGCGACGGTCAGCCGTCGTTTGCAGTCGCTGGAGTCGCTGCTTGGCGTCAAGCTGCTATTGCGCACCACCCATGCGATGAAGCTGACGGATGATGGTGAACGCTGCTACCAGCATGCAAAGCGCGTTGCGGATGCCTGGGTGGCGCTGGAAGATGAACTGAGCCAGTCTGACGACGAGCCGGTAGGGATTTTGCGCGTACGCGCCCCACATGCCTTTGGTCAGGAGCAACTGCTCGGTCCGTTGACTCAGTTTCTTGAACGTCACCCACAACTCTCCGTTGAATGGATGCTTAATGACAAGAATGTTGATTTTCTCAGTGCCAATATCGATTGTGCCATTCGCGTTGGGGCAGAAGTGGACCCGGCGACGGTGTCGGTGCTGCTGGCAGAAGTTCCCCGATCTATCGTGGCGTCACCGGCGTTGCTGGCGCGCTTTCCCGCTGTCGACACACCGCAGCAGCTCTCCGCGCTGCCGTGGATTGCGCTCAGCACGTTCTACCAGCATGAAATTCAGCTTAGCCATTTGCAAAGCGGCGATACGGAGCAGGTGGCGATTGCGCCACGGCTTTATACCGATAGCCTGTATGCTGCCCGCAATACTGCCCTTGGCGGGCTTGGTGTGACATTGATTTCCAGTTGGGCGGTGGAAGAGGAGTTACGCAGTGGCAAACTGATAGCACTGTTGCCGCAGTGGCAGGCTGCGCCGCTGCCGGTTCACCTGGTCTATCCGTGGGCGCGCTATTATCCCGCGCGGTTGCGGAAATTTTTACAACTGATGCGTGAAGTGATGCCGGGGCTTGGCGGTATGCGTTATCCGGTACGACAGGCATAAAAAAGCCGACCCGAGGGTCGGCTTTTAACTGCCAGTGAATTACTCAGCAGCTGGCGGTTTCGTCGCAGGTGCGGTCGCGGCGTGCGTGGCACTGTGTCCACCCGCAGAACCTTTACCTTCGAAGACGAAGTCCGGGCGTACCCAGTCACTGTGACGCGGCGCTTCCGGCACATAGGCAGGCGCTGGCGCTTTGGTCATTGGCGCGGTAGCCACTTTGTGAGCCGCTGGAGCAACCCGCGCTACTACCGGCGCTTTCACCGGCTCGGCAACAACTGGCGCAGCCGCTTCCTGTACAGCTTCAGTGGCTGGCGTTTCTGCTGCTGATGCAACTTCCTGCTGTGCCGGTTCGGCTTCTTCTGCCACTTCCTGCGCAACGGTACGATCTTCTTCAGCAATCAGCTGCGGTTGTTCATCCACCGGCGTGTCGATGACTTCCGGGTGGGTGGTTTCAACGGCAACTGTCTGCGGTGCTTCAACAGCGACTTGCGGTTCAACCACTACCGGCTCGGCATTTTCAACCGTCGCCTGTGGTTCAACAACTTCCGCTTGCTGATGCGCAACCAGTTGCGCCTCAGCCATAGCCGGAGCGATATCCTGCTCAGGGGCGGCGTTGTTTTCAACGGTCAGTTCCTGAGTCTGCTGTTCTTCCTGCTGGCGCGGAACCGGGTAGCGGATCCACACTTTACCGGACGCCATTTCCGGTGATGCACAAGCTACGGTCAACGGCATGGCAGATTGCAGCGGGTAGCGCTCATCACGGTAGCGACGGCGACGCTGACCACTCACGCGCAGGTGGCGCGGAGAACGGCGTGAACGGCGCGGCATCGCATTTTCGCGTGCTTCAGCGCTTTCATCCTGTTCCTGTACCGGTGCGGTTTCAACCACAGCTGGCAGGTCGACCTTAGCCAGCTGTGTGTTTTGCACTGCGGCGTCCTGTACTGGGGCTTCTTCAACGCGGTTTTCTACGTTGCTATCACCGCCAATACGCACTTTCTGGCTGAGCTGACGCTGTTTACGACGCGGCATTACCTGTACGCGCTCTTCCTGTTCAGGTTCCTGAGCAGGTTGCTCATCGCGGTTCAGCTCTTTGACATCCTGCTGTGCCTGGCGTTTGTCATCGTTACGACGACGGTTACGCTCACGGCGTGGTTGCTGCTGCTCGTCACGAGATTTCGCTTTTTCCGTTTCATCAACAGCGACTGGCTGGCGAGATTCGCGGACTTCGGCGTTCTGCGGTGATTTCTCGCGGCGGTTACGGCGATTATCTTCGCGACCTTCGCGGTTATCACGGCTTTCGCGCGCCTCGTTGCCCTCACTGCGGTTGTCACGGCGGTCATTACGATCGCGGCGGTTGCCCTGGCGTGATTTACGGCGATCCTGCTGACGCTCTTGCTTCTCGTCTTTTTTCTCTTCTTTCACTTCAACCGGCGCTGGCGCGGCTTCGCCTGCGAACAAGCCTTTCAGTGCAGAGACGAAACGACCCAGCAAGCCTGGCGCGGCAACAGGTGTTGTGGCAGGTTGCGCCTGGCTCGGTGCTGCGGCTGGCGCTTGTGGTGCTGGCGGAACGTCCGGCATAACGAAGGTGGCCAACGCGGGTTGTTCAGGTAACTTACGTTCGGCGTGCTCTTCTTCAGACGGCATTGCCATCTCTTCTTCATGCAGTTTCGGCAGCAGATAGCTCAGCGTTGGCGTCTCTTCGCCTTTACGCACGCGCAGCACGGAGTAGTGCGGCGTTTCCATCTGGTCGTTTGGCACGATCACGCAGCGTACGCCGCCCTGGCGCGCTTCGATAGCGCTTACCGCGGCGCGTTTTTCGTTTAACAGGTATGACGCGACCGGAACCGGCACAATCGCATGCACTTCCTGGGTGTTTTCTTTCAGCGCTTCTTCTTCAATCAGACGCAGAATCGACAGCGACAGGGATTCGTTATCACGAATAGTGCCGGTGCCGCTACAACGCGGGCAGACATGATGGCTGGACTCACCCAGTGACGGGCTCAGACGCTGGCGGGACATCTCCAGCAGGCCGAATCGGGAAATATGGCTGATCTGAATACGCGCACGATCCTGACGCACCGCTTCACGCAGGCGGTTTTCCACCGCGCGCTGGTGGCGCACCGGCGTCATATCAATAAAGTCGATAACGATCAGGCCACCCAGGTCACGCAGGCGCAGCTGGCGAGCGATCTCATCTGCCGCTTCCAGGTTCGTGTTAAAGGCGGTCTCTTCAATATCACCACCGCGCGTTGCGCGAGCGGAGTTGATATCGATGGCAGTCAGCGCTTCGGTGGAGTCAATAACGATAGAACCACCGGACGGCAGACGGACTTCACGCTGGAAAGCTGATTCAATCTGCGACTCAATCTGGTAATGGCTGAACAGCGGGATTTCCCCGGTGTACAGTTTAATTTTGCTGCTGAAATCCGGACGACCCAGCGCAGCAATATGCTGGCGAGCCAGCTCAAGCACTTTCGGGTTATCGATAAGGATTTCGCCGATATCCTGACGCAGATAGTCACGGAAGGCGCGCACAATTACGTTGCTTTCCTGATGGATCAGGAACGGAGCAGGGCGATTTTCAGCGGCTTTCTGGATAGCTTCCCAGTGTTTCAGACGGAAGCTCAAATCCCACTGCAGCGCTTCGGCGGATTTGCCCACGCCTGCGGTGCGTACGATAAGACCCATACCATCCGGTAATTCCAGGCTGGAGAGTGCTTCTTTCAGCTCGGTACGATCGTCGCCTTCAATACGACGAGAAATGCCGCCCGCACGCGGGTTGTTCGGCATAAGCACCAGGTAGCTGCCCGCAAGGCTGATAAAAGTGGTCAGTGCTGCGCCTTTGTTGCCGCGCTCTTCTTTATCAATCTGGACGATAACTTCCTGACCTTCACGCAGTACGTCTTTGATGTTCGGACGTCCATGAGCGTTGTAATTAGCTGGGAAATATTCGCGGGCGATCTCTTTGAGGGGGAGGAAACCGTGACGCTCGGCACCGTAATCAACGAAGGCGGCTTCAAGGCTGGGTTCAATGCGGGTGATTTTACCTTTGTAGATGTTCGCTTTTTTCTGCTCGTGTCCCGGGCTTTCGATATCCAGGTCGTACAGGCGTTGTCCATCAACAAGTGCGACACGCAACTCTTCTTGCTGAGTTGCGTTGATTAACATTCTTTTCATCGTAACTTACTCATTATTCTTACATTGACGACTAAGCTGCGGGCAAGATAACGCCTTTCCGGGGGAGAACCGATGGCCTCGAGACTATTCGCGTCGCCAACCTCACGGTTGTCGCTCGCTAAAGAGGCGCAGTGTGTCGGTTGCCTGTGTTTCCTGTGGAAAACACAGCGCAATTATCAGGGGAACAGCCTGGGAAAAACTCTCCAGAGAAGATTCCATCTACCGGTAAGGACTGCAACCCGCAGCCCGCTAACTGCCTGAAAGTTCAATACGTCTTACGCCATTGCTGCGTGTATGATCGGACAGGCAAAACTGGTCATTCCGCTCATTTACTTGTTTTAACAAGATTCAACACGGAAAACCGCAACATTATTCCTTGCGAACCCTGTTATAGCAAGCTGACTTTTACCATTTATCACCCGGTTACTCACAGTTTTTTCACCTTTGCCCGGAGATTGGTTTAATAACCGCCGAATCAACTGTGTAAAACAAAGTTACCGAGTCAATTGTAAATATAAGCATAGAAAAATGAGTGGCGCTATTCAGCGTGGCTATTTAGAATCGCCTCCCATGAAAACTGAGACACCATCCGTAAAATTTGTTGCTATTACCGCTGATGAAGCGGGGCAACGTATCGATAACTTTTTGCGTACCCAGCTCAAAGGGGTACCTAAAAGCATGATTTACCGCATCCTGCGCAAGGGTGAAGTGCGGGTGAATAAAAAACGCGTAAAACCGGAATATAAACTGGAAGCGGGGGATGAAATCCGTATTCCGCCGGTACGCGTGGCTGAAAAAGAAGAAGAGGCGGTTTCTCCACATTTGCAAAAAGTTGCCCAGCTAACCGACGTGATTCTCTATGAAGATGATCATATCCTGGTGCTGAATAAGCCGTCGGGCACGGCGGTTCACGGCGGTAGCGGGCTGAGCTTTGGCGTGATTGAAGGCCTGCGAGCGTTGCGCCCGGAAGCCCGTTTCCTTGAGCTGGTTCACCGTTTAGATCGTGATACCTCCGGCGTTTTGCTGGTGGCAAAAAAGCGTTCCGCGCTGCGTTCGCTGCATGAGCAGTTGCGCGGTAAAGATATGCAAAAGGATTATCTGGCGCTGGTCCGCGGCCAGTGGCAGTCGCATGTCAAAGTAGTGCAGGCACCCTTGCTAAAAAATATTCTGCAGAGCGGCGAGCGGATAGTGCGGGTGAACAGCGAAGGCAAGCCATCAGAAACGCGTTTTAAAGTTGAAGAGCGCTACGAATTCGCGACCCTGGTGCGTTGTAGCCCGGTGACCGGACGTACGCATCAGATCCGCGTACATACTCAGCATGCCGGCCACCCGATTGCTTTTGATGATCGCTATGGCGATCGCGAATTTGATAAGCAACTGGCGTCGACCGGGCTGTCACGTCTGTTCCTGCACGCTGCGGCACTCAAGTTCACGCATCCACATACGGGCGAAACATTGCGTATAGAAGCGCCGCTTGATGAGGCACTCAAACGTTGTCTGCAAGTATTACGCAACGCGAAGTAATCTCTTTCCCCTCGCGTCTGCGAGGGGGAAAACGGGGTTGGCTTACGGCTTCAGCCACCTGTCCAGCCACGGAAACACTTCATTTTGCTGCTCCTGATAAAAGACGTGTCCCAGCTCAGGCCAGCTTTTCGTCACCAGTTTGTCGTCTGCCTGCTGCGAAGACCAGACCCGATGCATTTTGTCGAAAGCGTCTTTTACCGCCTCTGCCGGAAAGAGTTTGTCTTTGCCGCCGCTGAATATCAGCATCGGCTTCGGCGCGGCGATACTGGCGATATCAGGAATATCCAGGTGGGCGGGCATCCCCGGATGTAACATATAGAACGCGGATTGACCGCGGAGCACGTTATTGCCGGGTTGCATCAAACCGTTATAAGTTCCAAACCACGAAATAACCGCTGTAGCAGCGACTTTTTCGCTCAACGCCGCCAGTTGCCAGGCGCGAAAACCACCCATTGAGAAACCCAGTACGCCAACGCGTTTACTGTCCACCCCTGCGTGCGCGGCGATAAAATCGACCGTGCGCATATCCTCATAGGCTACTTCGCCTGCCAGCGAGCGCCCCAGATTGAAGTAGTTGCTGGCCAGTGCTTGTTGCTGCTCATAAACCATCGGGCCGCGATCGCCCCATCCGGGGCTGTCGATCGCGATAACCGCATAACCCCGGCTCGCCAGTTCATCGCCAATGAATTTCCCGCTGAAGAATTTGTCAGCCCATGCTTGCGCACTGGCGAGTTGTTCCGCGTTACCCCACGGGCGGATCAGCTTCTCTTTGCCGATATCAAATTTCGAACCATGATCGTGCAACAGAACGATAGCAGGATGCGGGCCGGGTGTTTTCGGCATCAATAACAGGGCGGAAATGCGGTTATCATCCGTAATGTTCAGCGATAATTTTTCAGCGGTATAGCTGCCGCGATCTTCTTTGGCTATCGAGTGAGGGGAAAAAGGTATAGTGGCATTCGGGGTGAGCAGGGCGCTGCGAAATAGCTGGCGGCTGTGTGCTTGCCATTGGTGGAAATCTTTGAAGTGGCCTGATAACCACGAGTCGGGATAGTGCATCTGCGCTTTCAGTGTTTGCCAGCTTGCCGGAAGATTGCCTTCAACAACGCCCTCTGTTTGCCACTCATCTTGCGCATACACATTGCCGGACGTCAGCAGTGCAAACATTAGTGGCAACGTACGTAAAATCTTCATCACCTCTCCTTGAATTAAAACGGCGTTTTAATATTGGTGATGAATGTAACGTCTGACTAAAAAAGAAACTGTGATCACGAAAGCATTAGCTTAACAACGGGTTACAATGTTCACGCCGCAGCATCTGGCACAACGCGATCAGCGGCAGACCTACCAATGTATTTGGGTCGCGCCCTTCAAGTCGTTCAAACAACGCAATACCCAGCCCTTCGCTTTTGAAACTACCGGCACAGTTCAGCGGACGCTCTTTGCGAATATAGTCGTCGATTTCCTGTTCACTTAAGCGGCGAAAATGGACGTCGAAAGGCTCACATTCCTTTTGCAAATGACCGGTTGCGGAATTAAACAGCGCCAGGCCAGTATAAAAAGTCACAATATTGCCGCTGGCCTTCATTAATTGCTGGCGGGCATTCTCTTCCGTATGCGGTTTCCCGGTAATTTCGCCGTCAAGCACGCACACCTGATCGGAACCAATAATCAAATGTTGAGGGTATTTTTGCGCCAGTGATTGCGCCTTTTCCTGCGCCAGTCTGAGCACTAAATGGCGAGGCGCTTCGCCTGCATGCGGTGTTTCGTCTGTCTGCGGCGCGGCGCATTCGAAGGGTAAACCGAGCTTGTCGAGCAGGGCGCGGCGGTAGGGAGAAGTGGAAGCGAGAATAATTTGCGACATATTTTTTTCACCAAATATGGCTTAACAATGACAGGCATTTTAAACTGTAGGCCGCAATGTGTGCGAATTATTGGCAAAAGGCAACCGCAGGCTGCCTTTTTCTTTGACTATATGACGTTACAAAGTTAATATGCGCGCCCTATGCAAAAGGTAAAATTACCCCTGACTCTTGATCCGGTTCGCACGGCTCAAAAACGCCTTGATTACGAGGGTATCTATACTCCCGACCAGGCGGAGCGCGTCGCTGAATCTGTAGTCAGCGTAGACAGTGATGTGGAATGCTCCATGTCGTTCGTTATCGACAACCAGCGCCTTGCCGTTTTAACCGGCGATGCAAAGGTAACGGTATCGCTCGAATGCCAGCGTTGCGGGAAACCGTTCACTCATCAGGTCTACACCACGTATTGTTTTAGTCCTGTGCGTTCAGACGAACAGGCTGAAGCACTGCCGGAAGCGTATGAGCCGATTGAGGTTAACGAATTCGGTGAAATCGATCTGCTGGCGCTGGTCGAGGATGAAATCATTCTCTCCCTGCCGGTAGTTCCGGTGCATGATTCTGAACACTGTGAAGTGTCCGAGGCGGACATGGTCTTTGGGGAACTGCCTGATGAAGCGCAGAAACCAAATCCATTTGCCGTATTAGCCAGCTTAAAGCGTAAGTAATTAAGGAGTAAGGTCCATGGCCGTACAACAGAATAAACCAACCCGTTCCAAACGTGGCATGCGTCGTTCCCATGACGCGCTGACCGCAGTCACCAGCCTGTCTGTAGACAAAACTTCTGGTGAAACCCACCTGCGTCACCACATTACCGCCGACGGTTTCTACCGCGGTCGCAAGGTTATCACTAAGTAATCACGCGCAAGCGTGATGAAGCTTAGTGAGGATTTCCCCGCGTAAGCGGGGATAGACCGAACCAGGCTGCGACGATACCTTGACACGTCTAACCCTGGCGTTAGATGTCATGGGGGGAGATTTTGGCCCATCCGTGACAGTGCCTGCAGCTTTGCAGGCACTGAACTCTAATTCTCAACTCAACCTTCTTTTAGTCGGCGATCCCGACGCTATCACGCCATTACTTGCCAAAGCTGATTTCGAGCAACGCTCGCGCTTGCTTATTGTTCCTGCCCAGTCAGTTATTGCCAGTGATGCGCGCGCCGCGCAGGCTATTCGTAATAGCCGTGGTACCTCTATGCGCATGGCGCTGGAGTTGGTCAAAGAAGGTCGCGCCCAGGCCTGTGTGAGTGCGGGAAACACCGGTGCACTGATGGGCTTAGCGAAAATGCTGCTCAAACCGATTGACGGGATTGAGCGCCCGGCGCTGGTAACCGTGTTGCCTCATCAACAGAAAGGCAAGACCGTTGTGCTGGATCTCGGGGCAAATGTCGATTGTGACAGCACGATGCTGGCGCAATTTGCCGTGATGGGCGCGGTGATGGCTGAAGAGATTCTCGGTATTGCCAACCCAAGAGTGGCGCTACTGAATATTGGTGAAGAAGAGACCAAAGGACACGATAGCATTCGTGATGCTGCGGCATTATTACGCGCCATGCCCTCAATGAACTACATTGGTTATCTTGAAGCGAACGAATTATTGACCGGCAAAACGGATGTGCTGGTGTGTGACGGTTTTACCGGAAACGTCACATTAAAAACCATGGAAGGTGTTGTCAGAATGTTTCTTTCGCTGCTGAAATCGCAGGGTGAAGGAAAAAAAAGGTCGTGGTGGCTGATTTTATTAAAGCGTTGGTTACAAAAAAGCCTGACAAGGCGATTCAGTCACCTCAACCCCGACCAGTATAATGGCGCCTGTCTGTTAGGATTGCGCGGCACTGTGATTAAGAGTCATGGTGCGGCGAATCAGCGCGCATTTTGCGTAGCAATTGAGCAGGCAGTGCAGGCGGTGCAGCGGCAGGTTCCACAACGGATCGCCGCTCGCCTGGAATCTGTGTATGCACACTCGTCTTCGTCTGCAACGGATGGCGAAAATCAGAGCGTGTGTATATTACCCAAGAGTGACTGAGCGTACATGTATACGAAGATTATTGGTACCGGCAGTTATCTGCCTGAGCAGGTTCGGACAAACGCCGATTTAGAAAAAATGGTGGAAACCTCTGACGAGTGGATTGTCAGCCGTACAGGGATCCGTGAGCGCCGCATTGCCGCTGCAAACGAAACAGTTTCGACCATGGGCTATGAAGCCGCTAAGCGTGCGCTTGAGATGGCGGGCATCGATAACGATCAGATTGGCTTGATCATTGTTGCTACCACTTCTGCAACGCATGCTTTCCCGAGTGCCGCTTGCCAAATCCAGAACATGCTGGAAATCAAAGGCTGCCCGGCGTTTGACGTTGCTGCTGCCTGTGCGGGCTTCACCTATGCGTTGAGCATTGCCGATCAGTATGTTAAATCCGGTGCGGTGAAACATGCATTGGTTATTGGTTCTGATGCGCTCGCACGCACATTAGATCCAGACGACCGCGGTACGATTATTCTGTTTGGTGACGGCGCCGGCGCTGTTGTGCTGGGCACTTCCGAAGAACCAGGCATCATCTCCACACATATGCACGCAGACGGGAGTTACGGCGAGCTGCTGACGCTGCCGAATCTTGATCGTGTGCATCCGGAAAACCCGACCTATCTGACGATGGCGGGTAACGAAGTATTCAAAGTTGCGGTGACAGAGCTGGCGCGTATTGTTGATGAAACATTGACGGCCAATAATCTTGAGCGTAGCGAGCTGGACTGGCTGGTGCCGCATCAGGCTAACTTGCGCATTATCAGCGCGACAGCGAAGAAGCTCGGCATGTCGATGGATAGCGTCGTCGTTACGCTGGATCGCCATGGCAACACCTCCGCAGCTTCCGTTCCCAGCGCGCTTGATGAAGCGGTACGCGACGGGCGCATTAAGCCGGGACAACTTGTCCTGCTGGAAGCGTTTGGTGGCGGGTTCACCTGGGGCTCGGCGCTGGTTCGTTTCTGAGTATAAGGATAAAAAAATGACGCAATTTGCTTTTGTGTTCCCGGGACAAGGCTCCCAAACCGTCGGTATGTTAGCTGATATGGCTGCGGCTTATCCGGTGATTGAAGAGACATTCGCAGAGGCATCTGCTGTTCTGGGTTATGATCTCTGGTCTCTGGTGCAACAAGGCCCGGCGGAAGAACTGAACAAAACCTGGCAGACACAACCGGCGTTGCTGGCCGCTTCTGTCGCGCTTTGGCGAGTATGGCAGCAGCAGGGTGGTAAGACGCCTGCGCTGATGGCGGGGCATAGCCTGGGCGAATACTCCGCGTTAGTGTGTGCGGGTGTTATAGCGTTTGCTGATGCGATTCGTTTGGTTGAACTGCGTGGAAAATTCATGCAGGAAGCCGTGCCGGCGGGCACTGGCGCGATGTCTGCTATTATCGGCCTGGATGATGCTTCTATTGCCAAAGCATGTGAAGAATCTGCACAAGGTCAAGTTGTCTCTCCGGTGAACTATAATTCGCCAGGCCAGGTGGTTATTGCCGGTCATAAAGAAGCCGTTGAGCGCGCAGGTGCTGCTTGCAAAGCCGCAGGTGCCAAACGTGCTCTGCCGCTGCCGGTGAGCGTACCGTCGCACTGTGCTTTGATGAAGCCTGCCGCAGAAAAACTGGCCGCTGAATTAAATAACATCACTTTTAACGCGCCGCAGATCCCGGTTGTAAATAACGTGGATGTGAAGTGCGAAACGACGCCAGAAGCGATTCGCGATGCGCTGGTGCGCCAGCTGTACAGCCCCGTGCAATGGACGAAGAGCGTTGAATTGATGGCATCGCAGGGTATTGAACACCTGTATGAAGTTGGCCCGGGTAAGGTCCTCACCGGCCTGACTAAACGTATTGTTGACACCCTGACTGCATCTGCGCTCAACGAGCCGGCTGCCGTGTCAGAGGCACTTGCGCAATAAAAGAGGAAGACCATGAGTTTTGAAGGAAAAATCGCACTGGTAACCGGTGCAAGCCGCGGTATTGGTCGCGCTATTGCTGAAACCCTCGTTGCCCGTGGCGCGAAGGTAATCGGTACAGCGACTAGCGAGAGCGGCGCGCAGGCGATCAGCGACTATTTAGGTGCGAACGGCAAAGGTCTGCTGCTGAATGTGACCGATGCTGCATCAATCGAATCTGTTCTGGAAAATATTCGCGCAGAATTTGGCGAGGTTGATATTCTGGTAAATAATGCCGGGATCACCCGTGACAACCTGCTGATGCGCATGAAAGAGGATGAGTGGAACGATATTCTCGACACCAATCTTTCATCTGTTTTCCGTCTGTCAAAAGCGGTAATGCGCGCTATGATGAAAAAGCGTCATGGGCGTATTATCACTATCGGTTCTGTGGTTGGTACCATGGGAAATGCTGGTCAGGCCAACTACGCTGCGGCGAAAGCGGGTCTTATCGGTTTCAGTAAATCGCTGGCGCGTGAAGTTGCGTCCCGCGGTATTACTGTAAACGTTGTTGCTCCGGGTTTTATTGAAACGGACATGACGCGTGCGCTGTCTGATGATCAGCGTGCGGGTATCCTGGCGCAGGTTCCTGCGGGTCGCCTTGGCGGTGCTCAGGAAATCGCCAGTGCGGTTGCATTTTTAGCCTCTGACGAGGCAGGTTACATCACTGGTGAAACCCTGCACGTCAATGGCGGAATGTATATGGTTTAATCACGATGAAAATTATTTGCGTTATTAGGGCGAAAGGCCTCAAAATAGCGTAAAATCGTGGTAAGAACTGCCGGGATTTAGTTGCAAATTTTTCAACATTTTATACACTACGAAAACCATCGCGAAAGCGAGTTTTGATAGGAAATTTAAGAGTATGAGCACTATCGAAGAACGCGTTAAGAAAATTATCGGCGAGCAGCTGGGCGTTAAGCAGGAAGAAGTTACCAACAATGCTTCCTTCGTTGAAGACCTGGGCGCTGATTCTCTTGACACCGTTGAGCTGGTAATGGCTCTGGAAGAAGAGTTTGATACTGAGATTCCGGACGAAGAAGCTGAGAAGATCACCACCGTTCAGGCTGCCATTGATTACATCAACGGCCACCAGGCGTAAGTGAACATCTCCAGGCGGTCACTCGACCGCCTGAGTTTTATCTGTAGTTATCCCACGAATCTCTTTTTTTATCCCTCCCTGGAGGACAAACGTGTCTAAGCGTCGTGTAGTTGTGACCGGACTTGGCATGTTGTCTCCTGTCGGCAATACCGTAGAGTCTACCTGGAAAGCTCTCCTTGCCGGTCAGAGTGGCATCAGCCTGATCGACCATTTCGATACTAGCGCCTATGCAACCAAATTTGCTGGCTTAGTAAAGGATTTTAACTGTGAAGAAATCATCTCGCGCAAAGAACAGCGCAAGATGGATGACTTCATTCAATATGGAATTGTGGCTGGCGTTCAGGCCATGCAGGATTCCGGCCTTGAAGTCACAGAAGAGAACGCATCCCGTATTGGCGCAGCGATTGGTTCTGGTATCGGCGGCCTCGGCCTGATCGAAGAAAACCACAGTTCCCTCGCCAAGGGTGGGCCGCGTAAAATCAGTCCGTTCTTTGTACCATCAACGATTGTTAACATGGTGGCAGGTCATCTGACTATCATGTTCGGTCTGCAAGGTCCGAGTATTTCCATCGCGACTGCGTGTACCTCTGGTGTGCATAACATCGGTCATGCGGCGCGTATCATTGCTTACGGCGATGCTGACGCAATGCTGGCAGGCGGTGCGGAAAAAGCCAGTACGCCGTTAGGCGTCGGTGGCTTTGGCGCAGCGCGCGCGCTGTCTACCCGCAACGATAACCCGCAGGCGGCAAGCCGTCCGTGGGACAAAGAGCGTGACGGTTTTGTTCTCGGCGATGGCGCTGGCATCATCATGCTGGAAGAGTATGAGCATGCGAAAAAGCGCGGCGCGAAAATTTATGCTGAAATCGTCGGCTTTGGTATGAGCAGCGATGCTTACCACATGACGTCTCCGCCAGAAAATGGTGCGGGCGCCGCGAAGGCGATGGTTAATGCACTGCGTGATGCCGGTATTACCCCAGGCCAGATTGGCTATGTTAATGCGCACGGTACGTCTACGCCGGCGGGTGACATGGCAGAAGCGCAGGCCGTGAAATCGGTATTTGGTGATGCGGCTCGCACAGTAATGGTTAGCTCGACCAAATCGATGACCGGCCATCTGTTGGGTGCAGCAGGCGCAGTAGAATCTATCTACTCGATCCTCGCCCTGCGCGATCAGGCTGTTCCGCCGACCATCAACCTGGATAACCCGGATGAAGGTTGCGATCTGGATTTTGTGCCGCATGTTGCACGCCAGGTGAGCGGCATGGAGTATACCCTGTGTAACTCCTTCGGTTTCGGTGGCACCAACGGCTCGTTGATCTTCAAGAAAGTTTGATCATTTAGCCGTGTAATGAAGGCCCGCTTGTCGGGCCTTTTCTATTCGGGTTTATCCCCTTGTCCTGCGCTTTTCATCCTGCCAAACTGTCCGGTCAGACGCATAAGGAGCCCTCTATGTTCTTGATTAATGGTAAAGAGCAGCAATGGCTTGCCGCGAATGATCGGGCGACGCAATTTGGCGATGGTTGTTTTACCACCGCGCGCATCCTTGACGGGCAAATTCAGTTTCCTGACGCGCATCTCCAGCGCCTGCGTCTTGCCTGTAAACGGCTCCAGATCCCTTATCTCGACTGGGACATACTGGCGCAGGAAATGGCACACCTCGCGAAAGAGAAAGAAGAGGGTGTGGTGAAAGTTATTCTCAGCCGTGGCAGTGGCGGACGAGGCTATAGCGCAGCGGGTTGTGAAGCGCCGACGCGGATAGTGTCGGTATCAGCAAGCCCTGCGCATTACGCTCGCTGGCGGCGGGACGGGGTAACACTGGCGCTGAGTGATATTTGCCTCGGGCGTAACCCGATGCTCGCCGGGATCAAACACCTTAACCGCCTGGAGCAGGTATTGATTCGTACCGGGCTTGAGCAGACCTCTGCTGATGAAGCGCTGGTGCTGGATAGCGAAGGCTGGCTGATTGAATGCTGCGCCGCCAATATCTTCTGGCGGCAGGGTAAGAAGGTCTTCACGCCGCGCGTTGATCAGGCTGGTGTTAATGGCATCATGCGTCAATATTGTTTGCGCCAGCTGAAAACTTCCCCTTTTGAGGTTGTCGAAGTCAATGCGCGGCACGATGTGCTGATGCTGGCCGACGAAGTCATTATATGTAACGCGTTGATGCCAGTTGTCCCCGTTCGCCAGTGGGCGGAAAAGCACTGGTCAGCGCGCGATTTGTACCACTTTTTAGCCCCCTTGTGTGAGCGCATAAATCCGTCATGAAGAAAATGTTACGCGTAGTTCTCCTCCTGTTGGCTTTGCTGGTTATCGCGGCGGGAGCAGGCGTCTGGAAGGTTCGCCAGTTAGCGGACAGCCAGATCCTGATTAAAGATGAAACCATTTTCACGCTGCCCGCCGGAACCGGTCGTGTGGCGTTGGGTGAATTGCTGTATCGCGAAAAGGTAATTAATCGCCCGCGCGTGTTTCAGTGGCTGTTGCGGCTGGAACCGGATCTTTCACATTTCAAAGCCGGCACCTACCGTTTTACACCGAAGATGACAGTGCGCGAGATGCTGCAGTTACTGGAGAGCGGTAAAGAAGCACAGTTTCCGCTGCGTCTGGTTGAAGGCATGCGCCTGAGTGATTACCTCAAGCAACTGCGCGACGCACCGTATATTAAGCACACACTGAAAGATGATGATTACGCCACGGTGGCCGATGCGCTGAAACTGGAACACCCGCAATGGGTTGAAGGCTGGTTCTGGCCCGATACCTGGATGTACACCGCTAATACGACCGACATTGCGTTGCTCAAGCGCGCGCATCAGAAAATGTCGCGTGCGGTGGAGCAAGCCTGGGAAGGGCGCATGGAAGGGCTACCGTATAAAGATCAGAATCAGTTGGTCACGATGGCGTCGATTGTCGAAAAAGAGACGGCTGTCGCCAGTGAACGCGATCAGGTGGCATCCGTCTTTATTAACCGCTTGCGCATCGGGATGCGGCTGCAGACCGATCCGACGGTTATCTACGGGATGGGCGCGCGTTATAATGGTAAGCTGTCGCGCGCCGATCTGGAAACGCCGACCGACTATAACACCTATGTGAT
This sequence comes from Kosakonia sp. YIM B13588, assembly GCF_042788165.1. Classification (NCBI taxonomy): domain Bacteria; kingdom Pseudomonadati; phylum Pseudomonadota; class Gammaproteobacteria; order Enterobacterales; family Enterobacteriaceae; genus Kosakonia; species Kosakonia sp. YIM B13588. The sequence goes on from NZ_JBHZPO010000001.1 coordinate 58,932, forward strand.
TAACGGTTTGCCGCCGGGCCCCATTGCCACACCTGGTGAGGCTTCGCTGAAAGCGGCGGCGCATCCGGCGAAGACGCCGTATCTCTATTTTGTCGCGGATGGTAAAGGCGGACATACATTTAATACCAATCTCGCCAGCCATAACCGGGCAGTGCAGGACTACCTGAAAGTACTTAAGGAAAAAAATGGGCAGTAAATACATCGTTATCGAAGGGCTTGAAGGCGCAGGGAAAACCACGGCGCGCGATGTCATCGTTGAGACGCTGAAAGAGCTTGGCGTCGGTGAAATGGTGTTTACGCGTGAACCGGGCGGTACGCTGCTGGCAGAAAAATTGCGTAGCCTGGTGCTGGATATCCGTTCCGTTGGTGATGAAGTCATTACCGATAAAGCCGAAGTTCTGATGTTTTACGCCGCCCGGGTTCAACTGGTAGAAACCGTCATTAAACCTGCACTGGCGCGTGGTTGCTGGGTGATCGGCGATCGCCATGATCTCTCAACGCAGGCGTACCAGGGCGGCGGACGAGGCATTGATCAGACCATGCTGGCCACGCTGCGCGATGCCGTACTGGGAGATTTTCGCCCGGATTTGACGCTCTATCTGGATGTCACGCCGGAAGTCGGCCTGAAACGTGCGCGTGCGCGTGGCGAGTTGGATCGCATTGAACAAGAATCGCTGGATTTCTTTAATCGTACCCGCGCGCGCTACCTTGAACTGGCTGCGCAAGATGAGCGCATTCGCACCGTTGATGCTACTCAACCGCTGGATAAAGTGATTGCCGATATCCGCCAGACGGTAACAGCCTGGGTGCAGGAGCAGGGCGCATGAAATGGTATCCGTGGCTGCGTCCCGATTTTGAGCAACTGGTTGCCAGTTATCAGAGCGGTCGTGGGCACCACGCGTTGCTGATCCACGCCCTGCCGGGGATGGGCGAAGATGCGTTGATTTACGCCATCAGCCGTTTCCTGTTATGCCAGACACCTGAAGGCCATAAAAGCTGCGGTCACTGCCGCGGCTGTCAGCTTATGCAGGCTGGAACGCACCCTGATTACTATGCACTGGCACCGGAAAAAGGAAAATCCGCGCTGGGCATTGATGCGGTGCGTGAAGTGAGTGAAAAGCTTTACGAACATGCGCGGCTGGGCGGCGCGAAAGTGGTGTGGATCCAGGATGCCGCGTTATTGACCGACGCTGCCGCCAACGCCTTGCTGAAGACTCTGGAAGAGCCGCCTGCGCGCACCTGGTTCTTCCTCGGCTGCCGCGAACCGGCGAGATTATTAGCGACCTTGCGCAGCCGCTGCCGCTTGCACCACCTTGCGCCTCCCGCAGAAAACTACGCCTGCAACTGGCTTGCACGGGAAGTTACCGCCTCGCAAGAGACAATTCTGACCGCATTACGTTTGTGCGCCGGTTCGCCTGGTGCGGCAGAAGCGCTGCTTCAGGACGATGTTTGGGCGCAACGGCAGACGCTTTGCCAGGCGGCAAAGGCAGCGCTGAATAACGGTGACTGGCTGGCGATGCTCCCGACACTGAACCACGATAAAGTGGCTGAGCGTTTACAGTGGCTCTCTGCGTTGCTGCTTGATGCATTAAAAATGCAGCAAGGCGCGACGTTACTCAGCAATGTTGATGCCTTAGCGCTGGTAGAGAAGCTGGCGCGCCAGGTGCAAGCGCCAACGCTGCACGCGCTACTGCATGCTATTTTTACCTGTCGTGAACAGTTGCTTAGTGTGGTTGGGGTTAACCGCGAGTTGCTGCTGACCGATCTATTGTTAACTCTGGAACGTTACCAGCAAACAGGTGTAACGCTTCCTGTCTCCCATCTGTAAGAGAAGATTATGTTTTTAGTTGATTCGCACTGCCACCTCGATGGCCTGGATTACCACTCTTTGCACAAAGACGTTGATGACGTACTGGCGAAAGCCGCCGCGCGCGATGTGAAGTTTTGTCTGGCGGTTGCCACGACATTACCGGGTTACCGCGCAATGCGTGAGCTGGTGGGTGAGCGCCCGAACGTGGTCTTTTCCTGCGGTGTGCATCCGCTGAATCAGGATGAAGAGTACGACGTTGAAACGCTGCGCCAACTGGCGGCGGAAGAGGGCGTCGTGGCGATGGGTGAAACCGGACTGGACTATTTTTATACGCCGGAAACGAAGCCGCGCCAGCAGGAATCCTTCCGTAACCATATCCGTATTGGTCGCGAACTGAACAAGCCGGTGATCGTCCATACGCGCGATGCGCGAGAAGATACGCTTGCGATTTTGCAGGAAGAGCGCGTGACGGATTGTGGCGGCGTGTTGCACTGTTTTACCGAAGATCGCGAAACGGCGGGTAAGCTGCTCGATATGGGCTTTTATATCTCGTTTTCGGGTATCGTCACCTTCCGCAACGCAGAGCAGTTGCGTGATGCGGCACGTTACATTCCGCTCGATCGCTTACTGGTCGAAACCGATTCACCTTATCTCGCCCCGGTGCCGCATCGCGGTAAAGAGAATCAGCCAGCGATGACGCGCGATGTGGCGGAATATATGGCGGTGCTGAAAGGCGTTTCTGTCGAAGAACTTGCGCAACAAACGACACAGAACTTTGCCCGTTTGTTCCATGTTGACCTCTCCCGCCTGCAATCTGCCTGATCTGTCAGCTTATTTTAGTACTCGTAATTAATAAACGATCGGAGTAAAGTTCACCGCCATAAAAAAGGCGGTGGCGGTCGTTTTTCATACGGAAGCTGGCACCTTTTGTAAATCAATGTGAGTTTCGCGACGGGCGCTAGCTGAAACGTGATAGCCGTCAAACAAACTTTTACTGATTTATTTTACTCTGTGTAATAAATAAAGGGCGCTTAGATGCCCTTCCCACGGCGCGGTTCTCCCCCCTCGCCAATGCGTGAAAGCGTAGAAAAAAGCACTAATACTCAGGAGCACTCTCAATTATGTTTAAGAATGCATTTGCTAACCTGCAGAAGGTCGGTAAATCGCTGATGCTGCCAGTATCCGTACTGCCTATCGCAGGTATCCTGCTGGGCGTCGGTTCTGCAAACTTCAGCTGGCTGCCAGAAGTGGTTTCCCACGTTATGGCCGAAGCGGGCGGTTCCGTTTTTGCTAACATGCCGTTGATCTTCGCTATCGGTGTTGCGCTTGGCTTCACCAATAACGATGGCGTTTCGGCGCTGGCCTCCGTTGTTGCCTACGGCATCATGGTGAAAACCATGGCAGTGGTTGCGCCGCTGGTTCTGCATTTACCTGCTGAAGAAATTGCCGCAAAACACCTGGCTGATACCGGTGTGCTCGGCGGTATTATCTCCGGCGCGATTGCTGCGTATATGTTTAACCGCTTCTATCGCATCAAGCTGCCTGAGTATCTGGGCTTCTTCGCTGGTAAACGTTTCGTGCCGATCATCTCCGGTCTGGCCGCGATTTTCACCGGCGTGATCCTCTCCTTCATTTGGCCGCCGATCGGTACTGCGATCCAGACCTTCTCCCAGTGGGCCGCTTACCAGAACCCGGTTGTGGCGTTCGGTATCTACGGTTTCATTGAACGTTGCCTGGTGCCGTTTGGTCTGCACCATATCTGGAACGTACCTTTCCAGATGCAGATTGGTGAATTCACCAACGCGGCAGGTCAGGTGTTCCACGGCGATATCCCGCGTTATATGGCGGGTGACCCGACTGCGGGCAAACTGTCTGGCGGCTTCCTGTTCAAAATGTACGGTCTGCCAGCTGCTGCTATCGCTATCTGGCACTCTGCAAAACCGGAAAACCGCGCGAAAGTGGGCGGTATCATGATCTCCGCAGCGCTGACCTCGTTCCTGACCGGTATCACCGAGCCGATCGAGTTCTCCTTCATGTTCGTTGCGCCGATCCTGTACGTTATCCACGCGATTCTGGCTGGTCTGGCATTCCCGATCTGTATCCTGCTGGGTATGCGTGACGGTACCTCGTTCTCTCACGGTCTGATTGACTTCATCGTGCTGAGCGGTAACAGCAGCAAACTGTGGCTGTTCCCGGTTATCGGTGCGTGCTACGCGGTGGTTTACTACACCATCTTCCGCGTGCTGATCAAAGCGCTGGATCTGAAAACCCCGGGTCGTGAAGACACCACTGAAGAGAGCAAAGCTGGTGTTACCAGCGAAATGGCTCCGGCTCTGGTTACGGCGTTCGGCGGTAAAGAGAACATCACCAACCTGGATGCGTGCATCACGCGTCTGCGTGTCAGCGTGGCTGACGTAGCGAAAGTGGATCAGGCTGGCCTGAAGAAACTGGGTGCTGCGGGTGTGGTTGTTGCTGGTTCCGGTGTGCAGGCAATTTTCGGTACTAAATCCGATAACCTGAAAACCGAAATGGATGAGTACATCCGTAACAACTAAGCCATAGTCTGGGGAGACTGAGGGAGCCTGATGGCTCCCTTTTTTATTGCCCACTGAAAACCACATTCATGGATGTTGTCAGTAGCAGTTTTTGGTTGCGGATTTACATGTCACGGAGCAGACAGCGGTTTCCTTTTCAGTCCGCCGGTATGCCTTTCCTGGCGCAATCAATGTGTTTTTTATAACGGCAAATTTTCACGGTTCTGAAAAAGCAGAGGGAAAAGTCAGTCGCCGTCAACAGGCCGTGTGCTGTTAATCGCCTCCGTGCCGACACACTCGCTGTCATTGCCACCGAATATGACTCACAAACGCGCCCACAAACTCACTTCAGGTTTAGCGATAAACGTACGGCGGTAAAAGGTCTGCCATAAACGGCCCGTTGATGCTGGCAGGGGGGAAGCAGGGCCGTTACCGGTGATGGCGGTTTTGGCGGGAGCCACGCGGTTTTTGGAAAACACAATCTGTAGAGCATAAAAAAAGCCCGCGTGTCGTACGGCGGGCTTAGCGAGTGCACTACTGTGATTATCAGAAGCTGTAGCTGGCGCTTACGGAGAAGTTACGCGGCGCACCGTACACACCGTAAGTGCCCAGATAGTCGTAATACTCTTTATCGAACACATTATTTAGATTGGCTTGAACCGCAAAGTTTTTGGTTGCCTGATAGCGGGTGAAGAGATCCACCACCGTATAACCGCTCTGGGTGATGCGCATGTCGCCGCTCGGGCCTTTGATATCCTGCCAGGTTTTATTCTGCCAGCGCGCGCCGCCGCCAACGGAAAGCTCTGGCAGCATCGGCAACTGGTAACGCGTGAATAATTTCATGGTAGTGCGCGCCTGTTCCGGGTTAACGGCTACACCGTCACCATCTTCAGCCATAAAACGGCTGGCACCAAAGGTGAGCTGTAAGTTGTCGGTGAGAGCACCATTGAGCTCAAATTCGACGCCTTTGCTTACCGTGCCGTTGACGGATTTATACGCTGTCTGGCCGCCGGAGTTCGGAATGTACTCGCCTGTCGATACGGCAACGTGATCCTGCTCGGTACGGAATACCGCCAGGGTCGCCGTCAAACGTGTGTTATACCAGTCACCCTTGATCCCGGCTTCATAGCTTTTACCGGTTGTAGGTTCCAGGAACTCGCTGTTGATATCGCGCTGGCTGGACGGTTCGAAAATAGAGGTGTAGCTACCGTAAACAGACCAGGTGTCATCAATGTCATAAATCAGACCAGCGTAGGGCGTGACGTCATCTGATTTGCTGTTACGGATCTCATCCGGCTTGCGTTCCAGATTATATTTTGCGCTCCATTCGGTATAACGCGCGCCGAGGATCAAGTGCAGCGGATCGGCTAAAGAGATACGTGTTGCCGCATACAGTGATTTCTGGCGGATCACATCGCGCTGGTAGAGCGCCCAGTCAGACCAACTCGGGTCGGCCAGCGTGTTACCGTTATATTTATGAATGTTGCCGACATCCATCAGGCCGGAATTGTCATTAACCGGGTATGAGTTGTCATAATTATTGCGCTGGCGGCTGTAGCTACCGCCGAACATCACTTCGTGCTGGCGACCAAACAAATCGTACCCACCGCGCACAAACGCATCGATGGAGTCTTGTTTGCGCTCGCCACGGTTCCAGCCGCCCCATGCGCCTTGCCACTGCGAGGCATCATACAGACCGGTGGTTTTATCCGGGTAACCGTCGATATACATCAACTTGCTGTCGAAATTTGTTTCTGCATGCATGGCGTTAACTTTCGCTTCCCAGCCGTTGTCAAAACGCTGGGTCAGGTTGGCGAAAATTTTTGAAGAGTCGACATTGGAGTAAGCCCAGTCTGCCGCCGTATTGAAACCACGGCGGAAATGCGTGCGGCTGCCGTCGCTATACAGTGACGGGAAACCGCCCCAGGTCGGGCTGTCTTCTTCACTTTCCTGATAGTCATAGCCAAGAGAAAGGGTGGTGGAGTCGGTGATATCCGCATCCACTACACCGGTGACGAATTTTTTGCGATAGTGGTTACGTTCAACCCACGAATCTTTATCCTGGTAACCGGTGATAACCCGGCCGCGCACGTTGCCGGATTCGGTCAGCGGCGCTTGCAGATCCAGCACATAGCGCTGATCGTCCCAGCTACCGTAAGTCGCGGTTGCGGTTCCTTTAAATTCTTTGCTGTCAGCATGTTTACGCACCATGTTGACATAAGCAGAGGGATTACCTGTTCCACTCATCAGACCGGCCGCGCCGCGCACCACTTCAATCTTGTCATAAATTGCCGTGTCGCCTGCGGTATCACCAAAATTCCAGCGGTTATCAAGAAATGTCGGCATATCTTCATAAGCAAAGTTACTGACGAAAAAGCCGCGCGCGAAGAAGTTCGTGCGGTGGGTATCAATGCGCGATGCGCTGACGCCAATCGTATTATCCAGCACTTGTTCGATGGTATTTAACTGCTGATCCTGCATACGCTGCTGGCTGACCACACTCACTGATTGCGGGATGTCGCGTGGAACCAGTAACAGCTTGGTGCCTGTGGTGGTGGTTTTCACGCTGTAGTCTTGTGCCTGGCTGTCAGCGGTGCTTAACGCTGCGCCATCAACCACAACCGTATCTTCAGATGCTGCAGCGGTATCTGCCGCAAACGCAGCAGAGGGGACTAAAGCCATTGCAATGCAGGCGGCAAGCAGAGACGGTGTAGCGGCTAATGAACGCGCTTCGTTCCTGGCGTGATGAGTGAAAGACATGAATAAACCCTTAATGGTGCGTTAGAGGGAAAGCCTTGCCGCGATACGTTGTCGCGTCAGGCGGGTTTTGTAATTCGTCTGGTAATAATTGCGCATGAAAATGCAAATGCGAAATATACGCATTCACTTAATGAATGTAAACAGATGTAATATTCACTACTGAAATGCCATTTCACCGTAACGCCGCTTAAATACAGGCGATTTGCACGCCAGCAAAGCGGGAAAGGTGAAAGAAAAACAGCGTTTTGGTTGAAACAACAAGAGAATCTCGATCATACTCTAGGGCACGTAATTGACGACGGCTGCGGGCTGGCTCCGCGTACATAAAAGGAAAACGTCATGGCCGAAGAAACCATTTTCAGTAAAATCATTCGCCGCGAAATTCCCTCGGATATTGTTTACCAGGACGAACTGGTTACCGCTTTTCGCGATATCTCTCCGCAGGCTCCAACCCATGTCCTGATTGTGCCAAACATCCTGATCCCAACCGTGAACGACGTGACCGAAGCGCACGAGCAGGCGCTGGGGCGCATGGTAACGGTTGCGGCGAAAATCGCCCGCGATGAGGGAATTGCAGAAGACGGTTACCGTTTGATCATGAACTGTAATCGTCATGGCGGGCAGGAGGTTTACCATATTCATATGCACCTGCTCGGCGGGCGCGCATTAGGGCCGATGCTGGCTCATAAAGGTCTTTGATATGACGAACGGGCGTGTCGCGTTATGGCTGGCAGCGCTGGCTCTGGTGGGGTGCAGCTCACGTCCAACGATCCCGGTCGCCGACGACCAGACGTTAGTGATGGAATCGAGCATTCTGGCCTCAGGGATTATTGCGCAGCCGCCGACGTTAAGTACGCAGGAACTCCAGCCTTCCGCGTCTTCACGGTTATTTAATGAACGACAGCAGCCCGTTACCGTGCATTATCGTTTTTTCTGGTATGACGCCAGAGGTCTGGAAATGCACCCGCTGGAAGCGCCGCGAACCGTCACGATCCCGGGAAATTCGGGCGTGACGCTCTATGGCAGCGCCAACTATTTGGGTGCGCACAGCGTCAGACTTTATCTTTACCTGTAAGGGGTGACTCTTGATTAAAACTATTGGACGCTACGCGCTTTTGACAACCCTGGCCGTGTTGCTTGCGGGCTGTATTAGCGATCAGCAACCTGCGCCGGTTGATCAGGCGGGTGGTGCAGGCACGCCGCAACAACCCACGCCGGTACAGCCGCAGCAACCGGTGCCGGAGGTGCCTTCTGTCCCGACGCTGCCGCAGCAGCAACCGGGGCCGATTGAGCACCAGGACCAAACGGGGCAACCTGCGCCGCGCGAGCGTCATTTTGACTGGAACAGCGCCGTTCAGCCGATGGTCGGCAAAATGTTGCAGGCCAGCGGTGCGAACGCAGGTAGCGTGCTGTTAGTGGATAGCGTCAATAACCGAACCAACGGTTCCATCAACACGGGCGAAGCAACGGGTGTGGTGCGCAACGCGTTAGCAAATAACGGTAAATTTACGCTTGTTACCGAGCAGCAACTGGCGGTCGCGAAGCAGCAACTGGGGCTCTCTCCACAGGACAGCCTCGGTACGCGCAGTAAAGCCATCGGTATCGCCCGTAACGTCGGGGCGCAGTATGTGCTCTACTCCAACGCGACCGGGAATGTCAACGCACCGGCGCTGCAAATGCAATTAATGCTGGTACAAACCGGCGAAATTATCTGGTCGGGTAAAGGTGCGGTTCAGCAACAATAAGCAGACGCGTGACGAGGTGTTGTCACGCTACTTTCCGACCTATACTCCCGTCGCCAGCCAGAATACCGGCCTCAGCGGCGGGAGTTGTCTTATTAGCGATGGGCGGCATACGCTGGTGTTGCGAAAACGGCACCAGGCGACATCATCGCCGTTTCTGCGCCAGTATCGCTTACTCCGCCGCTTGCCCGCTTCTATTGCTCCACGCCCGCGCTTATTCACCGGCGAGTGGATGGCGGTCGATTATCTACCCGGCGAGGTCTGCGCCGGGCTGCCGCATGCCGGGGTGCTGGTGCCGTTACTGTACGATTTACACCGACAACCGCTGTTTGGCTGGCGGATAACTTTATTGCCGCTGCTTGAGGGGTACTGGCAGCAGAGCGCACGTTCGCGGCGAACGCCGTTCTGGCTGCGCCAGTTAAAGCAGCTTCGCCAGCAAAAAGAGCCTGTGCCGCTACGGCTGGCACCATTACATATGGATGTCCACGCCGGAAACCTGGTGCAGAGTGCTTCGGGGCTGCGTCTGATCGACTGGGAATACGCGGGCGATGGCGATATCGCACTGGAATTGGCGGCAATATGGACGAAAAACGAAGCAGAGCGGCAGGAACTGGTGAATCACTATGCGCAACAGGCTGCTATCAATCCCGCTCAGCTGTGGCGCCAAGTCCGGCGCTGGCGTCCGTGGGTTCTGATGCTGATGGCTGGCTGGTATGAGTGCCGCTGGCAGCAAACGGGCGAACAACAATTTATTACTCTGGCGAATGAAATATGGCGTCAGTTAGCGACAAAAGAATAAGAGAGGTAAATGTGGGCCCAGTGATGTTGGATGTGGAAGGGTACGAACTGGATGCGGAAGAGCGCGAGATTCTGGCGCATCCGCTGGTTGGTGGCCTGATCCTCTTTACCCGTAATTATCACGATCCCGAGCAATTACGGGAACTGGTGCGCCAGATCCGCAGCGCTTCGCATCATCGTCTGGTGGTGGCGGTTGATCAGGAAGGCGGGCGCGTACAGCGTTTTCGCGACGGCTTTACGCGTTTACCCGCCGCACAATCTTTCGCTGCTTTGCATGGGCTGGAGGAGGGCGGTCGCCTGGCGCAGGAAGCGGGTTGGATAATGGCCAGCGAAATGATCGCCATGGATATCGACATCAGTTTTGCCCCGGTGCTGGATGTTGGGCATATTAGCGCGGCGATTGGCGAGCGTTCGTATCATGAAGATCCGGTGAACGCGTTGGCTATGGCGACGAGCTTTATCGACGGGATGCACAGCGCGGGGATGAAAACTACCGGTAAACACTTTCCCGGTCACGGGGCGGTTACGGCCGATTCCCATAAAGAGACGCCACGCGATCCGCGACCACAAGGCGAGATCCGCGCGCATGATATGACGATTTTCCGCAACCTGATTGAGCAAAACAAACTTGATGCAATTATGCCCGCGCATGTGATCTATACCGACGCGGATCCGCGTCCGGCCAGCGGCTCGCCATATTGGCTGAAAACCGTATTACGCGGAGAGCTGGGTTTTGACGGCGTGATTTTTTCGGATGATTTGTCAATGGAAGGCGCGGCTATCATGGGAAGTTACGCTGAACGTGGCCAGGCATCGCTGGATGCCGGTTGCGATATGATCCTGGTCTGTAATAATCGTAAAGGCGCAGTAAGCGTGTTGGATAACCTGTCGCCGATCAATGCACAACGTGTTACGCATTTGTATCATAAAGGTTCATATTCTCGTCAGGAGTTGATGAGTTCAGCGCGCTGGAAGGCTACTCATAACCAGCTGGAGCAGCTGCATGCACGCTGGCAGGAGCACAAAGAGGCTCGTTAATTCCTGCGGACGCGATGTCGAAGTGGTGAGGATACCATGATTATCTATTTACACGGTTTTGACTCAAACAGCCCCGGCAACCATGAAAAAGTGTTGCAGCTGCAGTTTATTGATCCGGATGTGCGTCTGATTAGCTACAGCACGCGCCATCCGAAGCATGATATGCAGCATCTGCTGAAAGAAGTGGATAAGATGTTGCAGCTCAATATCGACGAGCGTCCGCTGATTTGCGGTGTCGGCCTTGGCGGTTACTGGGCAGAGCGCATCGGTTTCCTGTGCGATATCCGTCAGGTGATCCTCAATCCTAACCTGTTTCCTTACGAGAACATGGAAGGGAAAATTGACCGCCCGGAAGAGTACCAGGACATTGCCACCAAATGCGTTTCCAACTTTCGTGAGAAAAATCGCGATCGTTGCCTGGTGATCCTCTCGCGCCAGGATGAAGCACTGAACAGCCAGCGCTCAGCCGAGGAGTTGCACCCCTATTACGAAATTGTCTGGGACGAAGAACAGTCGCATAAATTCAAGAACATCTCACCGCATCTCCAGCGTATAAAAGCCTTTAAAACCCTCGGTTAATCCCCCTTTCCGGCAGGTTATCTCACCTGCCGGCGTTATTTTATCTCTGCGTTTCGCCGGGCATTATTTTGCCTGTCGGCTACACTTGCTCATCTTTTAAGCATCAAAACTTGATGCATATCAATTTTGGTATGACCATTGAACCGTTCGTGTTATTCTCGGCGTCAATATCTGGTTGTGAGTGCGTAACTTGTTGTTAATTAAAAGCTATTTTAATAACTTTTAATTAACAATTGGTTAATATTTTAGGGGGTCACGTTGACTACACCATTGAAGAAAATTGTGATTGTAGGCGGTGGTGCTGGTGGTCTGGAGCTGGCGACGCAGTTAGGTAAAAAGCTTGGTCGCGGCAAAAAAGCGAAAATCACGCTTGTCGATCGTAACCACAGCCATTTGTGGAAGCCGTTGCTGCACGAAGTGGCGACGGGTTCGCTGGATGAAGGTGTCGATGCGCTGAGCTACCTGGCGCATGCGCGTAATCACCATTTTCAGTTCCAGCTCGGTTCTGTCGTCGATATTAATCGTGAAAGCAAAACCATTACGCTTGCTGAACTGCGCGACGAGAAGGGTGATTTGCTGGTTCCGGAACGCAAACTGGCCTATGACACGCTGGTAATGGCGCTCGGCAGTACCTCGAACGACTTCAACACGCCTGGCGTGAAAGAGCACTGTATCTTCCTCGACAACCCGCACCAGGCGCGTCGTTTCCATCAAGAGATGCTCAATTTGTTCCTGAAATATTCGGCAAACCTTGGCGCTAATGGCAAAGTCAACATTGCGATTGTTGGCGGTGGGGCAACCGGTGTTGAACTCTCTGCGGAGCTGCACAACGCGGTGAAACAGCTGCACAGTTATGGTTATAAAGGCCTGACAAACGAAGCGCTGAACGTGACGCTGGTGGAAGCCGGCGAACGTATTCTGCCTGCGCTGCCGCCACGTATTTCCGGTGCCGCGCATAACGAGTTGACCAAAATGGGCGTACGCGTACTGACCCAAACGATGGTGACCAGCGCCGATGAAGGCGGTCTGCACACGAAAGAGGGCGAATATATCAACGCCGATCTGATGGTGTGGGCGGCGGGTATCAAAGCGCCGGACTTTATGAAAGAGATTGGCGGGCTGGAAACCAACCGTATTAACCAGCTGGTGGTCGAACCAACATTGCAAACCACCCGCGATGCGGACATTTACGCAATTGGCGATTGCGCGTCGTGTGCACGACCGGAAGGTGGTTTTGTACCGCCGCGTGCGCAGGCCGCTCACCAGATGGCAAGCCTTGCTTTGCATAACATTCTGGCGCAGGTCAAAGGTAAGCCGCTGAAATCGTATGTCTATAAAGATCATGGCTCGCTGGTTTCCCTGTCCAATTTCTCGACTGTTGGCAGTCTGATGGGCAACCTGATGCGCGGTTCGATGATGGTTGAAGGCCGTATCGCACGCTTTGTGTATATCTCGCTGTACCGTATGCACCAGGTCGCGCTGCATGGGTATTTCAAAACGGGCCTGATGATGCTGGTCGGCAGTATTAACCGGGTGATCCGCCCGCGTCTCAAATTGCACTAACGCTGTTCTGCTCCCTGCGGTGTTATCTGCCCAGGGAGCAGCATATCGCGCTACAGGTGGTGTTAAACCGCTCGGATAACTCTGAATGTCGTCATTTTCCTGCCCACTATCCCTCTTTTTACGCTCTTTCTGATTGGCTTCCTTGCTTGCGAAGTTGCAAAATTGTTACCAATAGCAAACAGGGAGAGAATCCTGATGAACAAATCAATGTTAGCGGGTATCGGTATTGGCGTGGCCGCTGCACTGGGCGTTGCCGCAGTTGCCAGCCTGAACGTGTTTGAGCGCGGTCCTCAGTACGCGCAAGTGGTTTCTGCGACGCCAATCAAGGAAACGGTTAAAACACCACGTCAGGAGTGTCGAAATGTGACAGTGACGCATCGTCGTCCCGTACAAGATGAAAACCGTATTACCGGTTCTGTTCTTGGCGCGGTGGCGGGTGGCGTGCTGGGGCACCAGTTTGGTGGTGGTCGCGGTAAAGATGTCGCCACGGTCGTTGGTGCGCTGGGCGGCGGTTACGCCGGTAATCAGATTCAGGGCGGGATGCAAGAAAGGGATACCTACACTACGAACCAGCAACGTTGCAGCACCGTGTATGACAAGTCAGAAAAAATGCTCGGTTATGACGTGACGTATAAAATTGGTGACCAGCAGGGGAAAATCCGCATGGATAAAGATCCTGGTACGCAAATCCCGCTGGATGGCAATGGTCAACTGGTTTTGAATAACAAAGCGTAAAACAGAAGTACTCTGCATGTTGGCTCCTCATCGCTCAGGCTGAGGAGCCTTTTTTCATTAAAAAAGCCTCACATTTCTGCAAGGCTTTAATCAGTCAAATGAAGTCGTGTTGGCGAACCAGCAGCAGGCCTGTTATCACAATTGAGATAAACGCAAACAGTACTGAACCACCCAACAAAACCCACAGACCAAATAATAATGTTATTACTATTAACACTTTAATGAATGGTAATAGCAAAATCATCTCCATTTTCCTTCTGCATGTGTTAAGTACAGGTAAATACCCTTTATCCTCGAAAGTCGTTTAATTCAGCACTTAGGGTGAGAGCAAAGGAAAGCAAGTACATAGCTGCATCATCATGATGCTCATTAGTTGTATCATCCGGACTAATCATTAGCCGCGCAATAATCACAATTAAGAATAGCAAAGCGGGGGAAAACGCTGATAGATTTTACCTATTATTGAAATGTGATATCCCTATCACAGAGGCAAAATGAGACGGTTTCCCGTCTCATTTTTTTTCAGGCTTTGATCAAATCTGGCCACAATCGCAGGGTAGTTTGAATGATTTGCAGCAGTTTTTCACAACTTGCGCCTTCACGCGCGCTGATGGACATGCCCTGCAAGATACATCCTAAAAATTGCGCTAATGCGAGCGTGTCAACCGCTTGCGGAATTTCGCCGCGTAGCTGGCGAGCGGTGAGAAACTGACGCAGTGTCTCTTCCTGCTGCGCATGTCGGGATTTTATGGTGTTCGCAATTGCCTGTGACGATGCCGCCAGCGTCGCCGAGGTGTTGATCATAAAGCACCCGGCTGGCGTATCCGTACTGGTAAAGCACTTCGCCACGGCGGTGAAGTAATCCCGCAGCGCGCTTTCCACAGATTTTTCTTCGCACAACAACTGCGCTTCGTGCTGACGCGCGAATCGGGTGATGTAGCGATCGAGGACGGCGCGAAACAGCCCCTCTTTGTTGGTGAACTCGGCATACAGCGTCGGCGCTTTCGCCCCGGTCGCTTCGACGAGATCGGATAATGATGTGGCTTCGTAACCATGTTGCCAAAATAGTGTCATGGCTTTGTCGAGCGCCGCTTCCCTGTCGAACACTTTCGGTCGGCCACGGCTTTTTTTGGTGCAACTGCTGACTTCACTGGTCATATCGCCGCCTAACCTTTGTTAGTTTGTTGAATGACCATTATAAAAATATTCCCGACAGATAACCAGCAGCAAATTAGCACATATCGATAAATCATATCGTCATGAATTTTAAATAAATTTTGTTTTAATTAGTGATCATTATAAAAAACCATTGACGCCTGATGCAGATCACATCTACGATTTGTGTATCGATCGTTAACTTAATGTTTAACGACATCCTTCACCTGCATCCAGGAAAGACATCATGAAAAATATCACTGCGCTGTTTACTGCTGCTGTACTGAGTTCTCTCTCTTTCGCCAGTTTCGCTGCCGTTGAAGTGCAAGCTGCTCCGACAGGCCAGCAGGAAGTAGCGACCGTTGGTGTGCGTGCGAATTCCAACCTCACCTCTGTTGAAGATCAACTGGCACAGAAAGCCGATCAGATGGGCGCTAAATCGTTTCGCATCACCTCTGTGACCGGCTCCGATAACCTGCACGGCACGGCTGTTCTTTACAAATAAGCGCAACGCATTACGCCACAGTTATATAAAAAGGCCCCGCGAATTATCGCAGGGCCTTTTTTTCACCAGCAGAGCAGTTACATCACCAGCGGTGCATTTTCAGAATGTCGGGTGACATCGACCGGCATCCCGGAGCGCACTTCCATCGCATGGCTCATCACTGCTGCATCGCTGCGCGCATCATCTTTGAACGCTTGCATCGCGGCGTTCAGCACGATGGGTAACGTTTTGGGATCATCGTTAATCGATTTCGATAGCGGTTGATGCACTTCAACCAGCCGCCTGCCATCAGGTTCAACTGACGCTTTGATCGGCGTATTGATGATATTCACTGGCGTACCCGGGGAAACCTGGGCAAACAGGTTAGAAATGTCCTTGTCGCGCAGGCGAATGCAGCCGGAGCTAACGCGCATACCGATACCGAAATCGGCGTTAGTACCGTGCAGCAAATAGACGCCACCAAACGCGGCAAGGCGAATGGCGTGGTGTCCCATTGGGTTATCCGGCCCGGCAGGCATCACCGCTGGCAGATCTATTCCCTGCGCTTTATAACGCGCACGAATATTCGCGGTCGGTGTCCAGGTGGGGTTCGCGCGTTTATCAGAGACTGTGGTGACCATGGTGGGCGTCAGCGTGTCGCCGCCCAGTTGACCAATGCCGATCGGGTAAACCGTGACTTCGTTTTTACCTGGCGGATAGTAATAGAGGCGCAGCTCGGCGAGGTTGATCACAATGCCTTTGCGCGGCACATCGGGTAGCAGCGTCTGCAGCGGAATGGTCAGTACGCTGCCCGCGCGCGGGACATACGGATCAATACCGGGATTGGCCTGCAAAAGCGCAAGAAACCCCACATTGTATTGCTTGGCAATTGCCTCCAGTGAACCGCCGTCATTCTGCACGACATGAAAACGATTCTCGCCAACGAGGTTGCTGCCGGAAGGGGGTAAAGGCCAGGTATTAGCGTGTGCGGGTAGGGCGAGAGCGACAGTGGCAGTGGCGGCCAGCAGCGCGAGCCAGTGAACGAAACGCGACGTTTTTATCATTACCATAATCCATGTAAATCATAAGGTTATTGCTATAAAGCTGTGTGATGGAATTATGGTAGGTCAGCGTGTAGGGAAATCCTGGGGTATTGCAAAATATTTGTAAATGTTGTGGAAAGTAAAAAGGCCGGGTCGTGTGACCCGGCCTGGATCATTTTTGTCACGCTACCGCGTTTTCGGCGAGCTGCTGTATAAAGTGACGTACCCAATCCATACGCACTTTGCGTTCGCTGAGATCCTGCATAAATTTCAGCCGCGTTGGGCCATCGAGGCGGAAATGCTGCGGTTGTTTCTGCAGTAAGCCTATCAGCCATGTCGGGTTGACATGATTTTTCGCGTTGAACTCAATCATACCGCCTTTCTCGTTGCCTTCCAGCTTGCGGATCCCCAGTTTTTGCGCCTGCTGGCGCAAGCGGGCAATATCCAGCAGGGTACGCGCCGCATCTGGCAACAGGCCGAAACGGTCAATCAGCTCGACTTTAATCTCCTCCAGTGCGTTCTCATCTTTGGCGCTGGCGATGCGTTTATAGAATGACAAGCGCGTGTTGACGTCAGGAATAAAGTCATCCGGCAACAGCGAAGGCATACGTAATTCAACTTCAGTTTGCTGGCTGGTCAGATCTTCCAGCGACGGCTCGCGGCCCGCTTTCAGCGCATCGACCGCGTTTTCCAATAGCTCCATATAGAGTGAGAAGCCGATGGTTTCCATCTGCCCACTCTGGTCTTCGCCCAGTAGTTCTCCCGCGCCGCGAATTTCCAGATCATGCGTAGCCAGCGCAAAGCCCGCGCCTAAATCTTCCAGCGAAGCGATGGCCTCCAGACGTTTTTGCGCATCGGTGGTCATGGCTTTGGGATGCGGCGTCAGCAGCCAGGCGTAGGCCTGATGGTGCGAACGCCCGACACGTCCGCGCAACTGGTGTAGCTGGGCAAGACCGAAGTGATCGGCGCGTTCAATAATGATGGTATTGGCGGTCGGAATATCGATCCCGGTTTCAATAATGGTGGTGCACACCAGCACGTTGAAACGTTGATGGTGGAAATCATTCATCACCCGCTCCAGCTCGCGTTCACGCATCTGGCCGTGGCCGATGGCGATGCGCGCTTCTGGCACCAGTTCCGCCAGCCGGTCAGCAGCTTTCTGGATATTTTCCACATCATTGTAGAGATAGTAGACCTGCCCACCGCGCAGGATCTCACGCAGCATCGCTTCGCGAACCACCAGGTTGTCGTACTCACGTACAAAGGTTTTTACCGCCAGGCGGCGCGCGGGCGGGGTGGCGATAATCGACAGATCGCGCATCCCGCTCATCGCCATATTCAGCGTACGGGGGATCGGCGTGGCGGTCAGCGTCAGGATATCCACATCAGCGCGCATCGCTTTAATGCGCTCTTTGTGACGCACACCGAAACGGTGCTCTTCATCGACAATTAACAGACCGAGATCCTTCATCTTGACATCGCTTTGCAGCAGCTTGTGAGTGCCAATCAGAATATCGATTTTCCCCTCGGCGGCTTGCTCCAGGATCTGCGCCTGCTCTTTGGCGCTGCGAAAACGTGAAAGCATTTCAATGCGCACCGGCCAGTTGGCGAAGCGGTCGCGGAAGTTATCGAAGTGCTGCTGAGCGAGCAGGGTGGTAGGCACCAGCACCGCCACCTGCTTATTATTCTCGACCGCGAGAAACGCGGCGCGCATCGCTACTTCAGTTTTACCGAAGCCGACATCGCCACACACCAGGCGGTCCATTGCCAGCGGCTGGCACATATCGCTGAGCACCGCATTAATGGCCTGTGCCTGATCCGGCGTGGTTTCAAACGGGAAACTGTCGCAGAAAAGTTGATACTGCTCTTTGTCATGTTTAAAGGCGAAGCCCGCTTTGGCTGCGCGTTGAGCATAAATATCCAGCAGCTCTGCGGCGACATCGCGCACTTTCTCCGCCGCTTTTTGCCGCGCGCGCGACCAGGCATCGCTACCCAGTTTATGCAGTGGCGCGTTCTCTTCCGCACCGCCTGCGTAGCGGCTGATTAAATGCAGCGACGAAACGGGCACGTACAATTTGGCATCACCCGCGTAAGTCAGCATCAGGTATTCGCCTTTGATGCCGCCCGCTTCCAGCGTGGTCATTCCGGCATAACGCCCCACGCCGTGCTCCAGATGTACCACCGGCTGCCCGTCATGCAGTTCGGCGAGATTGCGGATCAGGGTATCCGGGTTGATGGTGCGTCGTGTGTCCTGGCGACGACGCGCGACGCGCTCGCCGAGCAGATCGCTTTCACAAATCAGCGTCCGGCTGCGCAACGTATCGATAAAGCCGTGTTCTGCGGAGCCGATCATCAGATATGCGCCGGGCGCTTCGGCTTCGTCGAGACGCATAATGCGTTTAGGCGCAACTTTGATGCGCGCCAGCAGTTCAATTAATGCTTCGCGACGACCTTCACTTTCAACGGAGAACACCACCGGTCCGGCGAAGGATTCCAGGAACTTACGCAGGTTATCGAGCGGCGATTTCTGCTGCGCCTGTACCGTCAGATCCGGCAACGACCGGTAACCCAGGTTAACATGCGCGGCTTTGTCGGACAGTGGTTCGGTTTTTAACTGGATGTGCGGCCATTTCTTCAGCTCGCTGTAGAGTTCATCAACGCGAAGCCACAGCGTCTCCGGCGGTAGCAAGGGGCGCATGGGATCAACGCCGCGATTCTCAAAACGCGCCTGCGTCTCCTGCTGGAAGCGTTCGGCACTGTTTTCCAGATTACCGGTGTTGACCAGCAACGTGTTCGCCGGGAAATAACTGAACAGCGGTGGTAGCGGTTCGCTGAAAAACAGCGGTTGCCAGTACTCAATCCCGGTAGGCAACGTACCTTTGCTGACTTGCTGGTAGATATGCTCTGCGTCGCGTTTGACCTCAAATTTATCGCGCCACTGGCTGCGGAACAGCTCAATGGCGTTTTTATCGGTCGGGAATTCGTGCGCGGGCAGTAAGTTAATTGCCTCGACTTCTTCCAGCGTACGCTGGGTATCGGCGTCGAACAGACGCAAACTGTCGATTTCGTCGTCGAAAAAGTCGAGGCGGAAGGGCTGCTCGCTGCCCATCGGGAAAAGATCGAGCAGCGCGCCGCGCGTGGCGTATTCCCCATGCTCCATCACCTGATCAACATGGCGATAGCCCGCGCTATCCAGTTGGCTGCGCAGTTCATCGCGCGACAAACGTTGCCCTTTTTTCATCACCAGCGCATGACCATGCAGGTAACTGTGCGGGCAAACGCGTTGCATCAGCGTATTTACCGGAACAATCAGCACGCCGCGCTGCATGGAGGGCAGTTGATATAACGTCGACAGACGGGAAGAGATAATTTCCTGATGTGGCGAGAAACTGTCATACGGCAGCGTTTCCCAGTCGGCAAGGTTCATCACCAGGTTATCGGTAAATTGACCAATCTCATCTTGCAAGCGCAGCGCGTTTTGCATATCCGGCGCAATCAGCACGACCGGGCCAGGATGGCGCTCAATGATTTCCGCAACTTCGGTGGCGCAGGCAGCACCTGTCAGTTCGCCAAACTGGCGCTGGTCGCCTGCTTTGACAGGCAGGGAATAACGGTATTGTTCAGGCATGGGGATATCAAGATCTCGTTATGGATATGCCCCCGTTATGGGGGCATATCCCTGATACGCAATACCATTATTATCTGTGATTAGGCGGCTTTAGCCAATACGACGCGCAGGATTAACGCGCTTGCACCGTCGTGAGATGTTTCGTTGGCGGCGTGAAAAAGAGATCGGCGAACAGCGCCGACGACAATTTTCGAACCATCAGCCCAGCCAGCGTACAAATCAGCAACGTGGCGAACGGATAGACTAACAGCAGCGCCAGTTCGACTGTTTGCGGCCATGCGCCCGCGTTCATCGGTTTGAGTAGCGCAAGGCTGATGGCCTCAATCAGAATGCGATGCGTGGTGTAAATCGCCAGCGTATTAGAGCCGACCACGTTCAGCAGGCTCTTTTCGTTGGGTGGAAAGCGCTGCTCCAGCATCTGGAACAAACGCATAATACCCACAATGGAAAGCAGGCACAGCGGCAGTGGCATATTGAACATCCACAACCCGAAAGCCACCACGGCCGCCAGCGCGAACAGCAACCCGTAACGGCGGAGCGACACGGTTTTGACCCACTCCATTACGCTTGCCCCATACCAGGCTCCGAGCGAATAGAAAATCATATTGCGCACCACGCTGTTCATCCCCCACCACGGCAGCGGCAGGTAATTAATCGCCAGGCTTGCCAGGATCATCAGCGCTAATACCGGCATTTTCCAGTTGCTGAGCAGCTTACAAAGCGTGAAATAGACCACCAGCGCATAGAGATACCACAGGCTGGTGCTGGCGGTGAGCATGCCCTGAAGAAACTCGCGCCAGTTCTCCGCATAAGCCGCGTTGGCGGCATTACTCAGATCGCGTTGCGGAGCGAGCCAGTCATTAATCTGGCTTAGACCAGCCCATTGCAATACGCCCCACAGCGCCAGTACATAGACGATGCTCCAGATACGCTTATCGAGCGTATCTTTCCACGGTACATCGTCTATATATCGGCGAATAAGATAGCCGGAGATAAAAAAGAACACCGGCATACGAAACGGTGCGAGATAAAGGTTGAAATAAATCCAGCACTTAGAGAGCGTTTGCGACCACGGATGCTGGAAAGTCGAAAGGTGCGGGTAAAACGTGATGACTGAGTGATAAACCACGACCAGACAAATACATAACCCCTTGATTTGATTAATCCATAATGCTTTCTGTTTCATTAACACGTTTGCCTGTTTTGCCAAAATTCTGGTCGTTGATCCTGGTCAGGCTGGAGGGCGATGTATTGGGGAAGTGTCTGTATTTGTTCATTTTCGGATTAAGGTGAGGGGGGAGTTAACGGTCAACAGCCGTACAAACAAACGGAAATGGAAACTGGCCGATGGTTGTTTATTGGTTTGATTTCACGGAATTTTTCCTTATCTGTCTGACGAATACTTACCGTTTCACTCATTTACGCTCTGTGCTTTCGCTTATATACTCCTCACTCTGCTATCAGCAACCAGACGGATTTCATGTACCAGCCTGTCACTCTTTTCATAGGCCTGCGCTATATGCGCGGGCGCGCAGCGGACCGCTTTGGTCGCTTTGTCTCCTGGCTGTCAACCATTGGCATCACCCTCGGTGTTATGGCGCTGGTAACGGTGTTATCGGTGATGAATGGCTTTGAGCGCGAGCTGCAAAACAACATCCTGGGGCTGATGCCGCAGGCCACTCTCACCACGCAAAACGGCTCACTGAATCCAGCGCAACTCCCGGCAAGCCAGGTCAAATTGCAGGGCGTGACACGTATCGCGCCGCTCACTACCGGCGATGTGGTGCTCCAGAGCGCGCGCAGCGTGGCGGTTGGCGTGATGATGGGCATCGATCCAGCACAACCCGATCCGTTGACGCCGTACCTGGTCAATGTCAAACAAAGCGACCTGCAAGCGGGCAAATACAACATTATCCTCGGTGAGCAACTGGCTGGTCAGTTGGGCGTGAACCGTGGCGATCAAATTCGCGTGATGGTGCCGTCCGCCAGCCAGTTTACGCCGATGGGCCGCTTGCCGAGCCAGCGTCTGTTTACCGTAGTGGGTACATTTGCGGCGAACAGCGAAGTCGACGAATACCAGATGCTGGTCAATATTGATGACGCTTCACGCCTGATGCGCTACCCGGCGGGCAATATTACCGGCTGGCGTTTATGGCTGAACGAGCCGCTGAAAGTCGATGTGCTCAGCCAGCAAAAATTGCCGGAAGGCACCAAATGGCAGGACTGGCGCGATCGTAAAGGCGAGCTGTTCCAGGCCGTACGGATGGAAAAAAATATGATGGGGCTGCTGCTGAGCCTGATCATCGCCGTTGCGGCATTCAACATTATTACCTCGCTGGGTTTGATGGTGATGGAAAAGCAGGGCGAGGTAGCCATTTTACAAACCCAGGGCTTAACCCCCCGTCAAATCATGGCCGTGTTTATGGTGCAAGGTGCCAGCGCCGGGATCATTGGCGCGTTGCTGGGGGCCGGGCTGGGCGCGCTGCTCGCCAGCCAGTTAAATAATCTGATGCCGATTATTGGTGCCTTCCTTGATGGCGCAGCGCTGCCGGTGGCGATTGAACCGCTGCAGGTGATTGGTATTGCGCTGGTGGCGATGGCCATCGCGCTGCTCTCTACGCTTTATCCTTCCTGGCGCGCTGCCGCCACTCAACCCGCTGAGGCTTTACGTTATGAATAAGATCCTGTTGCAATGCGACAACCTGTGCAAACGCTATCAGGAAGGCAGTGTGCAAACCGACGTACTGCACGATGTCAGCTTTAGCATGGCGGAAGGGGAGCTAATGGCGATTGTCGGCAGCTCCGGCTCCGGTAAAAGTACGCTGTTGCACCTGTTAGGCGGGCTGGATACACCAACCTCAGGAGATGTGATTTTCCGTGACCAGCCGATGAGCAAACTCTCCTCGACCGCTAAAGCGGAGCTGCGTAACCGGGAATTAGGCTTTATCTACCAGTTTCACCATCTGTTGCCGGACTTCACCGCGCTGGAAAACGTGGCAATGCCGCTGCTGATTGGCAAAAAGAAACCGGCGGAAATTAATGAACGTGCTCTGGAAATGCTGCGCGCGGTTGGGCTTGAACATCGCGCCAGCCACCGCCCTTCCGAGCTTTCCGGCGGCGAACGCCAGCGTGTGGCCATTGCCCGCGCGCTGGTCAACAATCCGCGCCTGGTACTGGCGGATGAACCGACCGGGAACCTCGATGCGCGTAACGCGGACAGCATTTTTGAACTGCTGGGCGAACTGAATAAAATGCAGGGCACGGCTTTCCTCGTGGTGACACATGATTTACAACTGGCGAAACGCATGAACCGCCAACTGGAAATGCGCGATGGTCGCCTGAACACTGAAGTCACCCTGATGGGGGCCGAGTAATGGCCTCACCCCTCTCTTTACTGATTGCGCTGCGTTTTAGCCGTGGTCGCCGTCGTGGCGGCATGGTGTCGCTGATTTCGGTGATCTCCACCGTTGGCATCGCGCTGGGTGTGGCGGTGCTGATTGTCGGTTTAAGCGCGATGAACGGCTTCGAACGTGAACTGAACAACCGCATTCTGGCGGTGGTGCCGCACGGTGAAATCGAGCCGGTGAATCAGCCGTGGACGAACTGGGACACGGCGCTGGAAAAAGTGAAAAAAGTGCCGGGCATTGCCGCCGCCGCGCCCTATATTAATTTTACCGGGCTGGTGGAAAGCGGTGCCAACCTGCGCGCGATTCAGGTGAAAGGCGTTGACCCGGCGCAGGAAACGCAGCTCAGCGCCTTGCCGAAATTTGTACAGGGCGACGCCTGGCAAAATTTCCGTGCCGGTGAGCAGCAGATCATTCTGGGTAAAGGCGTAGCCGATGCGCTGAAAGTGAAGCAGGGCGACTGGGTTTCTATCATGATCCCCAACTCCGATGACGCGCATAAACTGCTGCAACCCAAACGCGTGCGTTTGCACGTGACGGGCATTCTGCAACTGAGCGGCCAGCTTGATCACAGCTATGCAATGATCCCGATGCAGGATGCGCAGCAATATCTGGATATGGGCGCAAGCGTTACCGGTATCGACATCAAAGTAAATGATGTGTTTAACGCCAACAAACTGGTGCGCGACGCGGGTGAAGTGACCAACAGCTACGTCTATATCAAAAGCTGGATCGGTAAGTACGGCTACATGTACCGCGACATCCAGATGATCCGCGCCATAATGTATCTGGCGATGGTTTTAGTGATTGGCGTGGCCTGTTTTAACATTGTCTCGACGCTGGTCATGGCGGTAAAAGACAAGAGCGGTGATATTGCCGTGCTGCGTACGCTTGGGGCGAAAGATGGGCTTATCCGCGCCATTTTCGTCTGGTACGGTCTGCTGGCGGGCCTGCTTGGCAGCATCAGCGGTGTGGTGATCGGCGTTGTCGTGTCATTGCAATTAACGCCAATCATTAACGTGATTGAAAAGTTGATCGGCCATCAGTTCCTGTCGGGAGATATCTACTTTATCGATTTCCTGCCATCGGAGCTGCACCCGCTGGATGTTGTCTATGTGCTGGTGACGGCGCTGGCGTTGAGTCTGCTGGCAAGCTGGTATCCGGCGCGCAGGGCGAGCAATATTGATCCTGCAAGGGTGCTGAGCGGGCAGTAATTCCGCGTGGAACGGGCCACAACGAAGGAGTGGCAATGAATTACGGATTTGATATCGGCGGCAGTAAAATCGCGTTGGGCGTTTTTGACGCCAACCGGCGCTTACAGTGGGAAAAGCGCGTCGCCACCCCGCACGACAGCTATGAAGCGTTTCTGCGCGCCATTGCCGATCTGGTTGCCGAAGCAGATGCGCATTTCGGCGTCAAAGGCAGCGTCGGCGTCGGTATTCCCGGCATGCCGGAAACTGCCGACGGTACGCTGTATGCCGCTAATCTTCCCGCCGCCAGCGGTCGACCGCTGCGCGCCGACCTTACTGCGTTGCTTGAGCGCAATGTGCGTATCGACAACGACGCCAACTGCTTTACGCTCTCCGAAGCCTGGGACGATGAATTCCGCCAGTATCCGCTGGTGATGGGGTTAATCCTCGGTACTGGCGTTGGCGGTGGGCTGGTGGTCAATGGCAAATCCATCCCTGGTCGTCGCTTTATCACCGGTGAGTTTGGTCATATCCGCCTGCCGGTGGATGCACTGGGGCTGATGGGCTTTGATTTCCCGCTGACTCGCTGCGGCTGCGGAAAAATCGGTTGTATTGAAAATTATCTCTCTGGTCGCGGTTTTGCGTGGCTGTACCGACACTTCTATCATCAATCCTTGTCAGCGCCGGAAATCATAACGCGCTGGGAACAGGGCGATGCGAAGGCGCTGGCGCACGTGGAACGTTACGTGGATTTGCTGGCGGTATGTCTGGGTAATATTCTGACTATCGTCGATCCGGATCTGCTGGTGATTGGCGGCGGTTTATCGAATTTCAGCGCGCTGACCAAGCTGTTGCCGGCGCGCATTGCGCCGCATCTGTTACCGGCAGGCGATGTACCGCGTATCGAACGCGCGCGCCACGGCGATGCGGGTGGGATGCGCGGCGCGGCCTTTCTTCACCTCACTGACTAATCTGAGAGGATGCTATGCAATCGCGACGTTCACATCGTCTCAGCCGTTTTCGCCGTAACAAGCGCCGTTTGCGCGAGCGCTTACGTCAGCGAATTTTTTTCAGAGACACAATGGTGCCAGGCGTAATGGAAAAACCAAGAGTCGTCGTTCTGACGGGAGCGGGCATTTCCGCTGAATCCGGTATTCGAACCTTCCGCGCGGCAGATGGGCTGTGGGAAGAGCATCATGTTGAAGACGTGGCGACGCCGGAAGGTTTCGCTCGCAACCCGCAACTGGTGCAAACCTTCTATAACGATCGACGCAGGCAACTGCAACTGCCAGATATTGTGCCTAATGCCGCGCATCTGGCGCTGGCGAAGCTCGAGCAGGCGCTGGGCGATCGCTTTTTGCTGATCACGCAAAACATCGACAATCTGCACGAACGCGCGGGCAATAAAAACATTATCCATATGCACGGCGAGCTGCTGAAAGTGCGCTGTTCGCAAAGCGGGCAGGTGCTGGCGTGGACGGGCGATGTCACGCACGATGACAAATGCCACTGCTGCCAGTTCCCGGCACCGCTGCGTCCGCATGTGGTGTGGTTTGGCGAAATGCCGCTGGGGATGGACGAGATCTACAGCGCGCTGGCAATGGCGGATGTATTTATCGCGATTGGCACATCCGGGCATGTTTATCCGGCTGCCGGGTTTGTGCATGAAGCGAAACTGCAGGGCGCGCACACCGTAGAGCTGAATCTCGAACCGAGCCAGGTCGGCAGCGAGTTTGAAGAGAAACATTACGGACTGGCAAGCCAGGTCGTGCCGGAATATGTCGAAAAGCTGCTGAAAGGGCTTTAACGATCACCGCCATCCTTTTTCGCTAAGAGGATGGCGGTTTAGCGCGCTTTTTGCTGATCTGTTCACCACGCGCCAGCGTGACTATCGTGAAAATCGCCGGTAAGTTCCCCGTAAGACAACGCCCCTGATGATAGCGTTTCCACCGCTAACAGGAGCCTCATCATGGTTGTTGTGCCACGTTGTGTTGTCGCAGCAAGTCTCGTCTCTGTTGTCTTTGCCGCCCAGGCGGAAGAACCGCCGGTTTGGGGAATTGGCGTCGGCGTCATTAGCACGCAAAAGCCTTACCAGGATAGTGACCGTCAGTACACCCCGATCCCGATTCTGCATTATGAAAACCGTTATTTCCGTTTTTTAGGCACGGCGGCTGAAGTTAAATTGCCCGCGCTGCATCTGAGTGAAACCCAACAGCTCAATATCGGTCTAATAGCCCGTTACGATGGCGCAGGTTATTCGTCCGATGATGCCGATATCCTCAAAGGGATGGACAAGCGCAAAGGGGGATTCTGGGGCGGAGCGGGCATTGAGTGGCAAAACCCGGTGGTGGATCTGTTTGCCGACTGGACGCACGATCTTTCCGGCCACAGCAGCGGGCAGCGTTTACGCCTGGGCGCAGAAAAAAGCTGGCATCTGAGCGAGCAATTTACGCTGACGCCGCGCCTGGTCGCCAGCCGTTATAACAGCAGCTATGTCGATTATTACTACGGCGTGCGCCGCAGCGAAGCACGTCCGTGGCGGCCAGCGTACCGTGCGGATGCGACGATTAACACCGAAATGGGCGTACGCAGCCTGTACGCGTTCAATGAGCACCACTCGCTGATGGTTGATGTGGAAATGACGCTACTGGCGTCAGAAATTAAGGACAGCCCGCTGGTGGACAGGACTAACGAAAACCGCATTTTTATGAGT
Organism: Kosakonia sp. YIM B13588; assembly: GCF_042788165.1. NCBI lineage: Bacteria > Pseudomonadati > Pseudomonadota > Gammaproteobacteria > Enterobacterales > Enterobacteriaceae > Kosakonia > Kosakonia sp. YIM B13588. Next base: position 86,108 of record NZ_JBHZPO010000001.1, read on the forward strand.
TATCTGTACTATTTCTGATGAGCCGAATATTACTGATTGAAGATCACGACCATCTGGCGCGCCTGATTGCTAAAGGCTTGGCGGCGGCGGGGATCGCTGCGGATATTGTCGGGCGCGGCGATGCGGCCTGGACGGCGATAGCGCAGGTCTCCTACCAGGGGCTGGTGCTCGATCGTGGCTTGCCCGATGGTGACGGTATCCAGTTGTTGTATCGCCTGCGCCAGGCGCAGGTCGCGATCCCCTGTTTGATCCTCACCGCCCGCGATGCACTGCACGATCGCGTCGAAGGGCTGGAGGCGGGCGCGGATGACTATCTCGCCAAGCCGTTTGCCATGGAGGAACTGGTGGCGCGCGTGCGTGCCTTGTTGCGCCGTCCGGCGCAAAGCCAGCCGCTGCAACCGGCATGGGGCGATTTAACCCTGTCGCCGGAAACCAGCCTTATGCAGTGTGGCGAACAGCACATTGCGCTGGCGCCCGCTGAGCTGCAAATCATGTTAGCGCTGGTGGGCAAGCAGGGCGGCGTCGTGCGCCGCAGCCGGATGGAAGCCGCCGGATGGGGCTTAAGCGATGCGGTGACGCCAAACGCGCTCGACGTCGCGCTGCACCGGTTAAGGCGTAAGTTAACGGCGATTGGGTCGCGCTTGCAGATTGTTAACCTCAGAGGATTAGGCTATGCCATTCGGGAAAAAACGTTGGCTGAATAGCCTTGCGCTGAAGATCCTGCTGGCGTTTATTGCCGGAGCGCTGCTGAGTATCGCGTTGCTGGTGCTGCCCGGGCGGCTGGTGAAAGAGCGTTTACCGGGGATGGATCTTTCTGACTACACCCACAGACTGGCTCAGGAATTACAGTTTGACTTGCGCGGACAGCCGACCGGGTTCAACAACGGCGACCAGTATCCACTGTGGATCTACCAGAGCATCACCGATGATGTGGCTTATCGTGTGCTGGATGACGAAGGGCGAGTTGTGCTGATGTCGCCCGGCGCGCAGCACTGGCCGACGCTGGCACCGCAAGTCTCACGAGAGTTTAAATTTACGCTTAACGGCATGATTTACGATGGCGCGACCGAACCGTATGTTCTTGCAGGCAAAACCTGGTGGATCCAGATGGTCGCCAGCTCACGCATTATCGATTTTCTGCATCGCGGTTTTGCCTTACCGTTTATCCGCTTTGGTATCGAGTTGTTCAGCCTGGTGCTGCTGGTGGTCTTCGGGCTGTGTGCGTGGGTGACGCTGAAATATTCCCTGAAGCCGCTGCGCAATGTTTCAACGGAGGCGGCGCTTATTTCGCCGCGATCGCTGGATGCCCGTCTGCAAACGCACGGGGTACCGACAGAGATCTCCCCGCTGATTGACAGTTTCAACCAGGCGCTGGCGCGACTGGAGAAGGGGTATCGCAATCAGCAGGATTTTCTGGCGAAGGCAGCACATGAGTTAAAAACGCCGCTGACGCTAATACGCGCGGAAGTCGAGCTGATGGATCAACAACTCGACGCACGCGAGCTGTTATTGTTGCAGGTCGAGCATCTGGCGCGTCAGGTTCAGCAGTTATTACTGCTGGCAGAGGCCAGCGAACCGCTTAGCTACCGGTTTGCTCCGGTTGATGTACCAGCGATTGCCCGTGATAGCGTGCAGTTTCTTCAGCGTATCGCTTCAGATGCGCAGGTTTCGTTGACCTTATCAACGGCAGATGAGCCGCTGCGCTGGCGCGCCGATCGCGGGGCATTATTTACCCTGCTTAAGAATCTGATCGAGAACGCTATCCAGCACGCGCCGCCCGGTACGGCAGTGCATATAACCGTCAGCGAGAAGGGGTTCACGGTGCGCGATGTCGGGCCGGGCGTGGCGGAAGAGGAATTGCCCTTGCTGTTTTCGCGCTTCTGGCGCGGCGCGCATCGACGCGATAGCGGGGCGGGATTGGGGCTGGCGATTTGCCATGAAATTGCGCTGGCACACGGCTGGACGTTGCAGGCAGAAAATGCCAGACCGGGGTTGCTTCTGACGGTGTCGACCGGGTGAGCGACCCGGTCGACGAAAGCGGTTAACGGCCCGCTTTTAACTTCTGGTAATACTCTTCATAAATGGCGCTGGCGCTACCGACATCGTTTTGCCATTCACCTTTCTGGATGGTTTCGGCATCCGGATAGAGGGATTTATCGTTTGCCACCTCAGGTTTGAGCAGCTTACGCGCCGCCAGGTTTGGCGTCGGGTAGCCGATGGTTTCCGCCACCTGTTTGGCGATTTCCGGGCGCAGCAGGAAGTTAATCAGCTTCAGCGCGCCGTCGACGTTTTTCGCGTTGGCGGGAATCGCTAAGCTGTCCATCCAGAAAATGCCGCCTTCTTTCGGCCACACGACCTCCAGCGGCGTTCCCGCCTGGCGCGCAACCCAGGCGGAGCCATTCCACACCATACCGAGGTTCACTTCGCCTTCCATATACGGGTTCGCCGGGTTATCGGAGTTGAACGCCGCCACGTTTGGCATCAGTTTTTGCAACTCTTTATACGCGGCTTCAATCTCTTTCACATCGGTAGTGTTGCCGGAATAACCGAGTTTGCGCAGCGCCATCTGGAACACTTCGCGCGCATCATCGGTCAACAGCAGGCTGCTCTTGTATTCCGGTTTCCACAGATCTGCCCAGCTGGTGATGGTTTTTGCATCGATGGCGTCAGTGTTGACGCCAATCGCCGTCGCGCCCCAAATGTACGGAATCGAGTAATCGTTATTCGGGTCGAACGGTTTGTTAAGCATCTCGGGATCGAGATTGTGGAAGTTAGTCAGCTTCGTTTTGTCGATCTTCTGGATCATGCCCTCTTTGCGCATTTTGTCCACGAAGTAGGTCGACGGCACCACCAGGTCGTACGCGCCTTCTTTATAGGTTTTGAGCTTGGCGTACATCGTTTCATTCGATTCATAGGTCGAATAAATAACCTTGATGCCGGTCTCTTTGGTGAACTGCTCCAGCAGGCCTGGCGGTACATACTCGGTCCAGTTATAGAAGTAGAGTGTTTTGTTGTCGTCAGCGTGTGCGGCGCTCATGCCGAGGGCAAGTGCGCCCGCCGCGAGCAGGTGGCGTGACCATTTTTTCATTCAAACGTCCCCTGAGTTAGAGCCTGTCTTGCAGGCTATTTTATTTGCCATTCCGGGTCTGGACAGTGCCCGAACGCCTCACGTACTGCGGCTTCTGTGCGCTGTCCGCCCGAACTGGCTACATCCATTACGCCTGGCGAGGCAGGCTTTTTGTTTTCGTCGTGTCACGCGCAATTAACTGGCTGGCAATCACCAGCACCAGCGACAGCACCAGCAGGATCGTCGCCAGCGCGTTCACTTCCGGCGATACGCCGACTTTGACCATCGAGTAAATCTTCAATGGCAGAATTTCATACCCGGGTCCGGTGACAAAAGAGGAAACCACGACGTCATCCATCGACAGGGTAAAGCTCAGCAACCAGCCTGCGGCGACAGCGGGCATCGCCAGCGGCAGGATGATTTTGCGCAAGATAGTCATCTCGCTGGCACCCAGATCTTTGGCCGCTTCCAGCATCCGCACATCAAACCCTTTCAGCCGCGAGAACACCGTGACCACCACAAACGGCAGGCAGAAGGTGATATGTGAAAATAGCAGCGACCAGAAACCCAGCTGCACGCCGAGCAGCATAAACAGCACCAGCAGCGAAATTGCCATTACGATATCCGGTGACATCATCACCACAAACAGCATGCCGCTAACAAATGGTTTACCGCGAAAACGGTAGCGGTAAAGCGCCACGGCGGTCAGCGAGCCAATTAGCGTCGCGAACGTTGCCGACAGCACTGCCATTGTCAGCGAGTGCTGCGCCGCCTGCAGCAGGCTGTCGTTATTCATCAATAAGCTGTACCACTGTGTGGAAAAGCCCTGCCAGTTGATGCCAAAGCGCGAGCTGTTAAAGGAGTTGACGATCAAAATAATGATCGGGATGTAAAGGTAAGCGTAAATGGCGGTCATAAAACCGCCGCGCAGCAGTCGACCGATCATTCGAGCTCCACCTTCTTATTCAGCAATCGCGCGGCGCGCCAGTAAACCAGCAGCATCAGCCCCATGACGATAGTCAGCGTGATGCTGGTTGCCGACCCAAACGGCCAGTCGCGGATGTTCAGGAACTGGCTCTTAATCACGTTACCGACCAGCAGGTTTTTTGCGCCGCCCATTAAATCCGAGACGTAGAACAACCCCATAGCAGGCAGCATTACCAGCAAACAACCAGCGACAATCCCCGGCATGGTCAGCGGAATAATGATGCGTATAAAGGTTTGCAGCTTGCTGGCACCGAGATCTTTTGCCGCTTCCAGCAGCGGTTTATCGAGCTTTTCGATACTGGAGTAGAGCGGCATCACCATAAACGGCAGCAGAATGTAGACCAGCCCGATAATCACCGCGCCGGGGGTAAACATAATGCGCAGCGGCGTATCGATAACGCCCAGCCACAGCAGAAACTCGTTAAGATACCCTTTCGTGCTGAGGAAAATTTTCAGCCCATAGATGCGGATCAACGAGTTGGTCCAGAAGGGGACAATCAGCAAGAACAGCAGTAACGGACGCACCTTTGCAGGCAGTTTGGCCAGAAACCAGGCAAACGGGTAGCCCAGCGCCAGACATGCCAGCGTGGCGGTAAACGCCATGTTGAGCGAGTGCAGCAGCACGTCGAAATAGAGCGGATCCAGCAGCCTGGTGTAGTTATCCAGCGTGAAGACCAGTTTGACGAAGTTAGCGTCGTCGCGGGTCAAAAAGCTGGTAGCGATGATCATCAGGTTGGGCAGAAACACAAACAGTACAAGCCAACCGACGATGGTCGCGATCACGCCCTTCTGGAATTTACTTGTACTCTTCATCAGCCAGTACGACCTCCCAACTCTCTACCCAGTTGATGGCCATTTTCTGGTCCAGCGAATGGTCAAAATCCGGATCGTCTTCATTAAAGAACTCACTGACCATCACCATTTTGCCGTTTTCCAGTTCGACCATCGATTCCAGCGTCATCCCTTTATAGTTACGTTCGCGCACATAGCCAATTAGCCCTTCGGTTTCGGCAATATCATGGATCTCTTCGACGCGCAGATCTTCCGGGCGCAGCAGCACGTTCAACTGCTGACCTTTTTCCACCGCGAAGTTGACATAGATATTGCACTCGCGGCCTTCGACATTTGCCCGCACACGGCTATCGTCCAGACGCTCAATCACCGTGGCGCTGAAAATATTGATTTCGCCAATAAAGCTGGCGACAAACAGGTTTTTCGGCTCTTCATAAATTTCGCGCGGTGTGCCGTCCTGTTCAATGCGCCCGTCGCGCATTACCACGATGCGATCCGACATGGTCAGCGCTTCTTCCTGATCGTGGGTCACAAAGACAAAGGTGATACCGAGCTTGCGCTGCAACGCTTTCAGTTCGTTCTGCATCTGCTTGCGCAGCTTATAATCGAGCGCGGAGAGGGACTCATCCAGCAGCAGCAAGCGCGGTTTATTCACTACCGCGCGGGCAATGGCGACACGCTGTTGCTGGCCGCCAGAAAGCTGGTGCGGTTTACGCTGGGCGAACTCTTCAAGCTGCACCATGCGCAGCGCTTCGGTGACGCGGGGGGTAATGTCTTGCGCCGGGGTTTTTTGCATCCGCAGGCCAAATGCCACGTTTTCGAACACGGTCATATGCGGGAAGAGGGCGTAACTTTGAAAAACGGTATTCACATGGCGGTGTTCTGCCGGAACGTGGGTGATATCCTGGGTATCAAGGTGGATATGGCCGACATCAACGCTCTCCAGCCCGGCGATCAGGCGCAGAACCGTAGTCTTACCGCAGCCAGAAGGGCCAAGCAGCGTCAGAAATTCGCCGTTATTGATGGTGAGATTAAAATCAGAAATGACATTTTTGCCATCAAAGCTTTTGCGAATACCGGCCAGTTGCACCAGCGGTGAACGCGAACGCGATTGTGTGTTCAATTATTTACTCTGTCCCGTGTTTGCGCATCAAAAGTGATATCCGATGCGGGGTTTGTGATGAACCACCTTCAGGGTTGTGCACGATTTAAGGGCTGGCATTCTACGGCAAACCCATGAAATCGCCAATTGTTGTTCTCTTTTGACCGCGCAACACCGCATGTTCTCAACAATACTGACTACGCCGCGCGCAATTTTGAAAATATTGCCGTTTACAGGGTAAAAGTGACCTGACGCAATATTTGTCTTTTCGCGCTTACTGATAATGTTGTGACATTTTGTAGGGGGGCTTCATGGACAAATTATTAGAGCGTTTTTTGCAGTACGTTTCTCTGGATACTCAATCAAAGCCCGGCGTCCGCCAGGTGCCAAGCACAGACGGCCAATGGAAGCTCCTGCGTTTACTTCAGAACCAGCTGGAAGAGATGGGGCTGGAAAATGTGACGTTAAGTGATAAAGGCACGGTGATGGCGAAATTGCCGTCGAATGTGCAAACGCCGGTTCCGGCCATTGGTTTTATTTCTCATGTCGATACCTCGCCGGATTACAGCGGCAAAAATGTTAACCCACAAATTGTTGAAAATTATCGCGGCGGCGATATCGCGCTGGGCGTTGGCGATGAGATCCTCTCACCGGTGATGTTCCCGGTGCTGCACCAGATGCTGGGCCAGACGCTGATCACCACCGACGGCAAAACGCTGCTTGGCGCGGACGATAAAGCCGGCGTCGCCGAAATCATGACCGCGCTGGCGGTGCTGAAAAAGAAAAATATTCCGCATGGCGACATTTGCGTCGCCTTCACGCCGGATGAAGAAGTGGGCAAAGGAGCGAAGCATTTCGACGTGGAGAAATTCGGCGCGAAATGGGCGTATACCGTTGATGGTGGCGGTGTGGGCGAGCTGGAGTTTGAGAACTTCAACGCGGCGTCGGTGAACATAAAAATTGTTGGCAATAACGTGCATCCCGGTACGGCGAAAGGGGTGATGGTTAACGCCCTGACGCTCGCCAGCAAAATTCACGCGCAGGTGCCGGAAGAGGAGAGCCCGGAACAGACTGAAGGCTACGAAGGGTTTTACCATCTCACCAGCATTAAAGGCACGGTTGATCGCGCCGAAATGCACTACATCATCCGCGATTTTGACCGCAAAAACTTCGAAGCGCGTAAACGTAAGATGATGGAGATCGCCAAAAAAGTCGGCAAGGGTCTGCACCCGGACTGCTATATCGAACTGGTGATTGAGGACAGTTATTACAATATGCACGAGAAAGTGGTCGAGTTTCCGCACATTCTGGAGGTGGCGCAACAGGCCATGCGCGACTGCGATATTGAGCCGGATCTGAAACCGATCCGCGGCGGCACTGACGGGGCGCAGCTCTCGTTTATGGGATTACCTTGTCCGAACCTGTTTACCGGCGGTTATAACTATCACGGCAAACATGAGTTTGTAACGCTGGAAGGCATGGAGAAAGCGGTGCAGGTGATTGTACGCATCGCCGAACTGACCGCTAAAGCTGAGTAAACCTTCTCTCATTGCCCGGTAGCAAACGCCGCCGGGCAATCTCATCAGGCATTAATCTTCAAAGAACCAGTAACCGCTGTTAACCAGCGCCGCAAGCATGGCGAGGAACGAGGGATCTTCCAGCGCGTCGCCGAGCAGTTCGCCTGTCAGCACGATATGGCTGGCGAGTGCTTCCAGTGCCGGGCGATGCGGGGAGTTGATCCGCTCGCCGTTGGCGAACACATCTTCACCGATTCGCAACACGCGCAGGCCGCCAAGGCGCACCAGTTTGTCGCCCTGTTGCAGCGCATCGTAAATCTCATCCGGTTGATAAGGCGGCTCTGGCGGCGCGACATCCAGTTCGTGGCGTGACTGAGAGATAAATTCGCCCATCCACTCTCTGAACTGCTCCGGTTGATTAATCAACTCAAGCATCATTTCGCGCAGCTTATCCAGCTCTTGCGGCAAAATATCCGCCGGATGGTCGCGCAACTGTACGTCCGGATCGCTGTAACGCTGGCTGCCCAGCTCGCGTTGCAGAACATAATCGGCGAAACCGCTGATCAGCTCGCGACCGCTTGGCGCGCGAAAGCCCACCGAATAGTTCAATGAGTTTTCCAGCGAATACCCTTCGTGCGGGAATCCAGGCGGAATATAGAGGATATCGCCCGGCTCCATCTCTTCATCAATAATGGCTTCGAATGGATCGACCTGAAGCAGATCCGGATGCGGACAGTGCTGCTTAAGCGGCGTTTTCTCGCCGACGCGCCAGCGGCGACGGCCGGTTCCCTGAATAATAAACACATCATACTGATCGAGATGCGGACCAACGCCGCCACCAGGGACTGAAAACGAGATCATCAGATCGTCGGTGCGCCAGTCGGGCAGAACGCGGAACGGACGCATCAGCGCGGCGGCCGGTTGATGCCAGTGGTTCACCGCCTGCACCAGCAACGACCAGTTGTTCTCGCCGAGGTGATCGTAACTTTCAAAAGGACCGTGCCCGACCTGCCATTTGCCATCAAGGTGGCTAACCAGCCGGCTGTCCACTTCATTTTCCATTGCCAGCCCTGCCAGCTCATCGGGGCTTATCGGGTCGACGAAATTCTTAATGCCACGCTTCAGCACCACCGGGCGTTTTTGCCAGTAGCGTTGAATAAAGTCTGGCCAGTTTATCTCTACGTGATATTCCATATGCGTTTCCGGCAAATAATCAGTGGCTGAATAAAAGATCATAGTAATGCTGATATGTCATTTTGTCTGCGTAACGATGTGACATAAAAGTAAAAAGGAGCCGTAATGGCTCCTTTTTGTTCTGTTTGCCCGGTTTGTTACGGTGAAGGATTAATCGTTGCCCGACATCGTCTGCTGACGGCCAAAAATCACTTCCATTTTTGCACCGCCGAGCAGGCTTTCATCGGTCAGGATCTGTCCTTCGTACTGATCAACAATTTCTCGTGCCACCGCAAGCCCGACGCCCTGTCCGGGGCGTAACGTGTCGGCGCGCTGCCCGCGATCGAACACCATCTCACGTTTCGCCGCAGGTATTCCCGGCCCGTCATCTTCCACCAGGATATGCAGTGTATCGTCGCTCTGCCTGGCAGAGACTTCGACAAACTCCAGGCAGTATTTGCAGGCGTTATCCAGCACGTTACCCATCACTTCCATAAAGTCGTTTTTCTCGCCGACAAAACTGATTTCCGGTGAAATATCGAGCGTAATATTGACGCCTTTGCGCTGATAAACTTTGTTCAGTGCTGAGGTCAGGCTGTCGAGCAGGGGCGCGACCGGGTGCAGTTCACGGCTGAGCAAACCACTGGAACCGCGCATGGTTGCACGATGCAGGTAGTAACCAATTTGCTGGGAGATCCGGCTGATTTGCTCCAGCATCACCGGCTCTGCGTCGCTGACGCTCATTTTCTCGCCGCGCAGCGATCGCAGGGTACTTTGCAGCACCGCTAACGGTGTTTTCAGGCTGTGAGTCAGATCGGTGAGGGTGGTGCGGTATTTGTCGTACCGCTCGCGTTCACTTTTTAACAACCGATTGAGGTTGCTTACCAGGCTGGTGAGCTCGCGGGTGGTTTCCGGGTTGAGCTGCTCACGATGGTGCTCTTCCAGCTCGCGCACTTCGCGCGCCAGATCTTCAATCGGCCGCAAGCTCCACCACGCCGCCAGCCACAACAGCGGCACCACTAACAGCAGGTTGGCGGCGAGCACGTAAACGAACCAGCTCCACACCATATAAGAGCGTTTAAGCTCAATGGGGATGGTATCGACCACCACAATGGTTAACTGCGGCATGTGCGCCGTTGCCGGGTAGATATTCACCGCTACCGAGTGTGTCATTTCGGAGCTGCTGTCATCATCGCGGATCTCTTTCAGCTTCTGGGCAATCGAGTGGTCGTCATCAACCAGCGTACTACTGTTATCCACATCGGCTTCAATCTCATGAAAGCCGTTAGCGGTAAGCCAGTCCGGCTCGATGAGATGTTGCAGCCACGGTACGTCTTTCTGCGACCAGATAAGTTTACCCTGCTGATCGTAGATCAGCGCCACGGTCGGGCTTTGCAAATTGAGGGTGTCAGGCAGATCCACACTGAGTTTATTGTTATCCCAGTGCGCCAGGGTATAAAACAGGTTGCTCTCGCCACGCAGCAGGCGAAAGGTCGTTTTGTCAAAGCTGACGCTATAACCCACCAGCGCCACCATCCCGTAGGCCAGAGAAAGCACCATCACGACGGCAGCCGTGGCGAGTAAAAAGCGAACCCGCAGAGAGAGCGGCAGAAAATGCCGCAGCAGGCGTCTCATTTCGGCAGTTCGAACAGGTAGCCCTGGCCGCGCACGGTGGTGATGACGTCATCAGGATAGAGCGTCTGGATCTTCTTACGTAACCGCCCCATTAATACGTCGATGGTGTGGCTTTCGCGCAGCTCGGCGTCGGGGTAAAGCTGTAGCATCAGCGAATCTTTGCTGACCACTTTGCCGCTGTTGCGGATTAGCGTTTCCATAATGGTGTATTCGAACGCGGTGAGTTTTACCACGTCGTCATTAATGGAGAGTTCTCGGCGGGAGAGATCGACCTGGAACGGCGGCATGGAGATCAGCTGAGACGCGAGGCCGCTGTTGCGGCGCATCAGCGCCTGGATACGCGCGACCACTTCTTCAATGTGGAATGGTTTGGTGACGTAGTCATCTGCACCGGCACTCAGCACTTCCACTTTGTCCTGCCAGCCTTCGCGCGCAGTAAGCACCAGCACCGGCAGCGTGACGTCATGGCTGCGCCAGCGGCGGATCAGCGACAGACCATCTTCATCCGGCAAGCCGAGATCGACAATGGCGATATCCGGCAGGTGTTCGTTTAGAAAGTAATCCGCTTCCTTTGCATCTTCTGCGGCGTCGACCTGATGTCCTAACTCCTGCAACTGAACCTTTAAATGGTGACGCAACAGAGCATTATCTTCCACAACGAGTACGCGCATCGTCAGAACTCTCCATATATTTTTGATATAAATAGTTTAACGCTGATTGTGGTGCGCAGGGGATAAACATTTCTTAAACCGGGGGAGAAAGAAACCCTCTTTCGCGGCGGAAAGAGGGCTAACAGCAACGGCGGGGGAATTATTTCAACTCATCAACCATAGTGATGGCACGACCAATGTAGTTGGCCGGAGTCATCGCCTTCAGGCGCTCTTTTTCATTTTCCGGCAGCGCCAGACTGTCGATAAACTGCTTCATGCCTTCGGCATCAACGCGTTTACCACGTGTCAGCTCCTTCAGTTTTTCGTACGGTTTTTCAATCCCGTAGCGGCGCATTACGGTCTGGATCGGCTCGGCCAGCACTTCCCAGTTATGATCCAACTCGTCCAGCAGGCGGTCGCGGTTCACTTCCAGCTTGCTCACACCTTTCAGCGTTGACTGGTAGGCGATCAGCGCATAACCGACACCGACGCCAAGGTTACGCAGCACCGTGGAGTCGGTCAGGTCGCGCTGCCAGCGGGAGACCGGCAGTTTGCTGGCCAGGTGCTGCAACACGGCGTTGGACAGCCCAAGGTTGCCTTCGGAGTTTTCAAAATCGATGGGGTTAACTTTGTGTGGCATGGTGGAAGAACCAATCTCACCGGCGATGGTTTTCTGCTTGAAGTGGTTCAGCGCAATGTAACCCCATACGTCACGGTCGAAATCGATGAGGATGGTGTTGAAACGCGCCATGCAATCAAACAGCTCGGCAATATAGTCATGCGGCTCAATCTGCGTGGTGTACGGGTTCCACTGAATACCCAGCGAGGTGACAAACTCTTCGCTGAACTGATGCCAGTCCACTTCCGGGTAAGCGGCGATATGGGCGTTATAGTTACCGACCGCACCGTTGATTTTGCCCAGAATTTCCACCTGGTTAAGCTGGCGGAACTGGCGTTCCATGCGGTAAGCCACGTTCGCCATCTCTTTACCCAGCGTCGACGGCGTTGCCGGCTGGCCGTGAGTACGGGAAAGCAGTGGGATATCGCGGTACTGAACGGCCAGATCTTTTACCGCCTCGATGATCTTGCGCCAGTACGGCAGGATCACTTCGTCGCGCGCGGTTTTCAGCATCAGCGCGTGAGACAGGTTGTTGATGTCTTCTGAGGTGCAAGCGAAGTGGATAAATTCAGACACGGCGTGCAGCGCCGGGATATCTGCCACTTTCTCTTTCAGGAAATACTCCACCGCTTTTACGTCGTGGTTGGTGGTGCGTTCGATGGTTTTGATGCGCGCGGCGTCTTCTTCGTTGAAGTCCTCAACGATTTTATCGAGGTAACCGTTTGCGTCGGCAGCAAAAGCAGGAACTTCCTTGATCGCCGCGTGGGTCGCCAGTTTTTGCAGCCAGCGTACTTCAACCTGAACGCGAAATTTCAGCAAACCGAATTCGCTGAAGATGCCACGCAGTGCGCTGACTTTATCGCCGTAACGTCCATCGACAGGGGAAACGGCGGTCAGGGAGGATAATTCCATAAGTCACAACTCCGGGAGGTTAACAATGAGCGAGAATTTGTTTGGCCTGCGTCGACAGGCGATTTCGGGAAAACATTAACTGTAGACGACCGCCGCCAACCTGGTGCCACAGCACCGCAGCGCGGATACCGGCCAACAACGTGGCGCGGACTTTCGCCTGCACCTGCGGGCTTTGCAACACGGCAGGCGAGCCGGTGACCTGAATACGCGGTCCCAGCGGGCTGATAACGTCGACATAGATGGCGGCCATTGCGCTGAGCAGCGTTTCTGACTGCAGGTCAAAATGCTCAAGCTGACGCTGCAAACCGGCGATGCGATTACCGAGCGTCTCCATCGCGCCTTTACTGGCAGCGAGCTTACGCTCCAGCACCATCATACTGAGCGTGTAGCGGGTCAGCTCTCCGTTCAGGCCCTGGCGGTTGCTGGCGTTTAGTACGCCGAGCAGCGTTTCCAGCCCGGTGCGCAGGTTGGTTTCGCTGCCGCCAAAGACGCCTAAGGTGGAGTCCGGGTTCAGGTCGATTACGCTATTTAACGAGACATGCAGCGCGTCAGCGTCACAGTGTCCCTGGTGCGCCAGCTGCTGCACCAGACGAGCTGACTGGCAAATTCCCGCCAGTGCCAGAGTAATATCGTAATAGTTCTTCGCCACACTCACTCCTTTATCTGCCCGTCAGCACATTATTGCTGCGGGCGTTGGCCAGTCCGGTTGTGCAAAAGGTCTTTTAAAGGGGCAGCGGCAGGCGCTGCTCAATAATTCCGCCACCGAGGCACACTTCGCCCAGGTAGAATACTGCAGATTGCCCCGGTGTAACGGCGGCAACCGGTTCATCGAAGCGCACGTCAATGCGATCATCATCCAGCGCGGTAACCGTGCACGGAATATCTTCCTGGCGATAACGCGTTTTTACCGTGCAGCGCAGCGTGCCTTTCAGCGGCTCGCGATCAACCCAATGAAGTTGTTGTGCAATCAGCCCAACGGACATCAGGCGCGGATGTTCATGACCCTGGGCGACAATCAGAATGTTGTTTTCAACATCTTTATCGACCACGTACCACGGCTCTTCACTGCCTTCTTTGGTGCCGCCGATGCCCAGCCCCTTGCGCTGCCCGAGCGTGTGATACATCAAACCCTGGTGCTCGCCGATCTCTTCGCCGTCGACGGTGAGGATTTTACCCGGCTGTGCGGGCAGATAGCGGCCAAGGAATTCGCGGAATTTACGCTCGCCAATAAAGCAGATACCGGTCGAGTCTTTTTTCTTCGCTGTAATCAAACCCAGCTCTTCGGCGATTTTACGCACCTGGGGTTTTTCCAGCTCGCCGACCGGGAACAGGCTCTGCGCGATCTGCTCATGACCGAGCGTATAAAGGAAGTAGCTCTGATCCTTATTGCCATCGAGACCGCGCAGCAGACGGCTTTTGCCGTCAACGTCGGCGCGGCGCACATAGTGGCCGGTGGCAATATAGTCGGCGCCCAGATCTTCGGCGGCGAACTCAAGGAAGGCTTTAAATTTAATCTCTTTGTTGCACAGAATATCCGGGTTCGGCGTGCGTCCGGCTTTATATTCAGCCAGGAAATGCTCGAACACGTTGTCCCAGTATTCTGCAGCGAAATTGACAGTGTGAAGCTCAATACCGAGCTTGTCGCAAACGGCCTGCGCGTCGGCAAGATCCGCCGCCGCAGTGCAGTATTCCTCGCCGTCATCCTCTTCCCAGTTCTTCATGAACAGGCCTTCCACCTTGTAACCTTGTTGTTGCAACAGGTAAGCGGAAACGGAAGAGTCGACACCGCCGGACATGCCGACGATCACTTTTTTTGGGCTATCAGACATAGAATACTCGCGACTAAGAACTTCAGGGCGGCGTATTCTAGCACGGGCTGGCGGCTCAGGCATCCCCTGTAAACGGCCAGTTAAATTCTGCGATGGTTTCCAGCGGCAGGCGCTTGCCGGTCTGGTAGCAGCGAATGCTCTCCGCAACCAGCGGCGAACGCAGGTTTGAGGCGTTGAGGATCTCGTCGGCAGTGACCCAGTGGCAGCAATCGATATCGCTGTCATGCGGCTCAGTGGCGCACATTTCGTTAAGCTCGACGGCAAACAAAAAACGCAGGAACGGGGTGCGATCCGGTGCCAGCCACTGGTGCATGCGGATAAAATGCTGCGGCTCGGCGCGAATGCCGGTCTCTTCCCACAGCTCACGCTTTGCTGCTTGCAGCAGGGTTTCGTCGGCTTCGAGATGGCCTGCGGGTTGATTCCACAGCGCTTTGCCGCGAATGGTTTCTTCAACGACCAGAAATTTACCCTGCGCGTGTACCACGCAAGCGACAGTAACATGCGGTTTAAACATTATAGCCTCCCTGATTAAGCGTCACGCCATTCGCCTGTGGCGAGGTTATCCAGCGTGTAGTTTCCCATAGCGTAGCGGATGAGGCGCAGGGTAGGGAAGCCAACATGCGCCGTCATGCGCCGTACCTGGCGGTTACGGCCCTCATACAGGGTGATTTTCAGCCAGGCGGTTGGAATCGCTTTGCGCTCGCGAATGGGCGGATTACGCGGCCACAGCCAGTCGGGCTCCTCTACGCGTTCAACGCCTGCTGGCAGTGTCGGCCCGTCGTTCAGCGTTACCCCGGTGCGCAGCGCTTCAATTGCATCCGACGTCGGTTCGCCTTCCACCTGCACGTAATAGATTTTGCCGGTACGTTTGCCCGGCTGCGTCAGGCTTGCCTGTAATGCGCCGTCATTTGTCAGCACCAGCAGCCCTTCGCTGTCGCGATCCAGGCGGCCAGCGGCGTAAACACCCTGTACCGGAATAAAATCTTTTAGCGTGCTGCGTCCGGCTTCGTCGGTGAATTGCGGCAAAACATCGTAGGGTTTATTGAACAGAATCACGCGTTTTGGTTGGTTTTGTGGTTCAGACCTGGTGGCTTGTCGTGAGCTGAATCGCTTAAGGCGGTGATTTCTAAAAGAAGTTTTGTTCATGGTATTTTCAGTAGTTATCAATTGCCGCATTATAGCTGAATCACGATTGCCTTTCATGGAGCCTGAGTATCGGTTAGTATGTTCGGGCTCATTACAATTCATTAACAAAAACGGTTTGCTCTGTGTGAATCACGTAACAGGTGAGCGGACGCAGTCTGAGCGCCCCGGCATGAAGTCAACGAGCAAACAACCAGAAGCGCTCGAAGGAGAGGTGAATGGAAAGCAAAGTAGTTGTTCCGGCGGAAGGTAAAAAGATCACCCTGCAAAATGGCAAGCTCAACGTTCCGAATAACCCGATTATCCCGTTCATTGAAGGTGACGGTATCGGCGTGGACGTGACCCCGGCGATGCTGAAAGTGGTGGATGCCGCTGTGGAGAAAGCCTATAAGGGCGAGCGTAAAATTTCCTGGATGGAAATTTATACCGGTGAGAAATCTACCCATGTTTACGGCCAGGACGTCTGGCTGCCGCCTGAAACACTTGATCTGATTCGTGATTATCGCGTTGCGATTAAAGGCCCCCTGACCACGCCAGTTGGCGGCGGCATTCGTTCCCTGAACGTTGCGCTGCGCCAGGAACTGGATCTGTACATCTGCCTGCGCCCGGTACGTTACTACGAGGGCACGCCGAGCCCGGTAAAACACCCGGAACTGACCGACATGGTCATCTTCCGTGAAAACTCAGAAGATATTTACGCGGGTATCGAGTGGAAAGCAGACTCTGCCGATGCAGAGAAAGTGATCAAATTCCTGCGTGAAGAGATGGGTGTGAAGAAAATTCGCTTCCCGGAACATTGCGGTATCGGCATCAAGCCGTGCTCTGAAGAAGGCACCAAGCGCCTGGTGCGCGCCGCGATTGAATACGCAATCACTAACGACCGTGATTCTGTAACGCTGGTGCACAAAGGCAACATCATGAAGTTCACCGAAGGCGCGTTCAAAGACTGGGGCTACCAGCTGGCACGCGAAGAGTTCGGCGGCGAGCTGATCGATGGCGGTCCGTGGCAGAAAATCAAGAACCCGAAAACCGGTAAAGAGATCATCATTAAAGATGTGATTGCCGATGCATTCCTGCAACAGATCCTGCTGCGCCCGGCAGAATACGACGTTATCGCATGTATGAACCTGAACGGTGACTACATCTCCGACGCCCTGGCGGCGCAGGTTGGTGGTATCGGTATCGCCCCTGGTGCGAACATTGGCGACGAGTGCGCGCTGTTCGAAGCGACTCACGGCACGGCGCCGAAGTACGCAGGTCAGGACAAAGTGAACCCGGGTTCAGTGATCCTTTCGGCGGAAATGATGCTCCGTCACATGGGCTGGGTTGAAGCGGCTGACCTGATCGTTAAAGGCATGAGCGGCGCGATTAACGCCAAAACCGTGACCTACGATTTCGAACGTCTGATGGAAGGCGCTAAGCTGCTGAAATGTTCAGAGTTTGGCGACGCGATTATCGCGAACATGTAATCCGCCACGCGGGTTGTACAATAACGGGAGCTGGATGGTTCCCGTTTTTTTATTATTAGCTTCCGAACTATTATCAATAACTAACCAAAACTAGATTAACCTCTCGTAAAAGCCGATCCCATGGCTTCTATAGATTCAGTTTATTTTTTGAGTCCAAAATACTAATAAAGATATAGGATGTAAGCATCCGCCTAATCGCACCATTCGCATTAGCGATCCTCTTGCATTCAGAAGGGGCGGTCTCTGCATCTCGTTAATTAAGTTACTCACCCGTAGCATAACTAATCGGCAACGATAGTAATGTCCCATGCTGGTGATAACAATGGCCAGCTTTGGTTTTTTATCCATAATTGACTTTCTGGACAGCAACTATGTGTAAAATAACTGGGGCAGAGTCAGACATTCTAGATTTGAACCGACTATTCTGGTGTCCAGAAGTTGTAGTTTATTGCAGTTTTATTAAATGTATTTGCTTTAATTAATCAAGTCAGGTAGCTTATATAATAAACTACACACAAGCTATTTTGCTTTTTATTAAAAAACAGATAAAAATAAATTTAGGTACTATGAAATGTCATTAGCTCTTGAAAAAACTCGGTATGAAAAGATTAGGGTTGTTTTAAGTTGGATGTTATTTATAATTTCGGTCTCCACTGTTGTTATAGTGAATTTTATTAACGCGCGTTACAATTTGGTTGTTAATCGTACTTTGGTTTTTGCATTACTTCTATTAACGCTTCTCTGCATTAATAACAAACCATTAAAAAACATCATTGGCTTAATTGCTTTGACATTAATAGCTGCTGATTTATCTCTTCAGCTTTTTGCCTGGAGTAATTTTAATGCTAAATTTGCCTATGGTTTTGCCTTAAGTGTAATGAATACTACAGGTAGCGAAGCATTTTCAATGTTAGGCGTTTATTGGAGAAGTTGTGTAACCTTTATGGGGCTGTTGATTTTATTTATGTTAACTATCAACTGTAACGTAAATATTATCCCTTCGAAATATAAACGATATCCTGCAATATTATTGGCGTTATTGCTATCTGGCTATACTGTTCAGGGTATATTGCATCAATTACGAAAAAGTAATGTTGATAGCCTTGCTCAACGCGTTGTAAATTCGACTCCGCTGAGCACGGCTACAGTCTTTATGCAAGCTATCTCTGATATGAGTATTGCCTCAAATATTAATAAAAATACGCCTAACTACACGATATCAGTATCAGATACCGGGATTGATAATTATGTGTTAATTATCGGTGAATCTGAGCGCACTGCAAATATGAGTATTTATGGGTATGAGAGAGACACTACTCCAAAACTGGAAGCAGAAAGAAAAAATCTTCTGTTGTTCCAACATGCCATTAGCCCCGCGCCAGTGACCATCATGGCGGTACCTCTTGCTCTCACTGCTGCTTCAGTACAGGAAACTTCTCCTATTAAGTACAGTGACAATATCATTAGTATTGCGAACAAAGCCGGATACGATACTTACTGGTATAGCCGACAAGGGAAAGGTGGCGCATATAATAATGTGATCACTGGTATTGCAATGGAAACTAAGCAGCATCAGTGGATTGACCAGGGATTCGATGACACTTTATTACCAGAGCTGGAATCAACTTTAACAAAACCAGGTAAGAAACTCATTGTGCTGCATCTATATGGTAGCCACGAACCAGCCTGTTCACGTTTCCCTAAAGATGCTTCCGTCTTTAGAAATGGAAATAAAGATGATGATTGCTATGATAACTCTGTACGTTTCACGGACGATATTATGGGCAAGGTTTTTAGCCAACTTTCTCAGACGCGTTCTTCTGTTTTCTATTTTTCTGATCACGCCTTAATACGTGATCCATCACGCGTAATAGTATATTCTCATGCTGGTGCTAATCCTCCTAAGGAGGCTTTATCTATACCAGCTTTCATTTGGTATAGTCCTAAAGTCGAGATAAAGAATAAGTGGATCGGAGACTACCAAACACCATGGTCAACAGATGATGCTAACACGTTATCCGAATTATGGCTCGGCATACATAGAGCGGATAATAATACCGTCAGCATGCAAGAGTGGCTTCAGAACTATCAAAAGCCGATTATAATTATGGACACAACAGGGAAGAAATTTAACTGGAAGGATATGCACTAGTTGAAATCTCAAGTTTTAGATCAAAAAGCAGCCTGCCGATTGACTAAAACTTCATGGCTATGTGAGCCAGGTCTGTAAAAATTCTGGCTCACACCTGTGACATTCCATGCTTGTCCAGCAATTTCCGGTACTTCCGGAGAGCCCGTGAGGTTTACCTGTGGCATCAAGAACCATGTTTGAAACACCTGCTTTTAATGTGGAAAACGAGGTGTCAAAATTAGCCTCCAATAGGTCTGAAAAACTAGTTTCCTGAATTTTTTTCAGCATCTCGATACGCGCTACGCTGGTCTTTACTGATGAGATTTTTTCTCTTCTGCCAACGCTCAGCTTTTGTGAGTGGGCGAGCGGGCTCATCCATTCGACTACGCCTGCCGCCATCCGCGCGGGATTCTTCACCTCGCATGGGTGAATCAATGCGCGTAAATTGCCCTTGAGGAATATCTGTCGGAGGGGGCGTTTTCCGAATGTACTGACCATTTCTTCATATCGCCGGGTGATAGAGCTGACTGGATAAGTAACGGACAGACTCGCCGAAAAAAGCTGAAGGTGTCCTTCATTATCGATGAAGAACAGCGCTGTCATCAGTGACCACAAACAGAAGCTGTCCCCCGGTTTCTGGGTTAAACAAGAATGGGAGCCGGTTGGTTCCCGTTTTTTTATGGTTATATATCAGCCTAATTAAAAATAAGAATCCGCTATATGGTTGAGGTAATAAACATTATTTATTCTAATAATGTGTGCTCACTTTTGAGGTATAAAGATCATGTTTAAACGTCGCACTCTTAATGCTGCACTTGCGGCGGTGATTTCGTTGGCCGTATTTTCCGCGCCTGTGTTCGCAAATCCGGGAAACGGAAATGGTAATGGGAACGGCGGCGGCCATGGCAACAGTAACGGCAATCATGGCAATAGCAATAACCATGCTAATGAAGGTAATAACTCTTCCTCTGATGATCAGGTTAACCGTAAAAACTATGGAAAGCCGGACCATGTTGAGTCAGATATCAGTGTCGCGCGCGCCCGGTCTCTTGCAGTCAACTACGGCCTGACCGGTTATCAGTCTCTCCCGCCGGGGATTGCGAAAAATCTTGCCCGTGGCAAACCTTTGCCTCCGGGAATTGCGAAAAAAGCAGTACCGGCATCCATGCTTGGTCAGTTGCCTTATTATCCCGGTTATGAGTGGCGCATTGTCGGAAATGATCTGGTTCTGGTCGCGCTGAGCACCGCTATTGTTACCGCGATCATCAACGGTGTTTTTGATTAACACGGCCCGCGTTATACCTCCAAAGCCTCGCAATATGCGGGGCTTTTTTATACGCAAAAAAAGAAAGTCGCGAATTCTGTGAATGTTTAATAAGGTCGTGGCATTTGCCAGAAGAAAAGGCAACGATTGAAACTATCTTCTGCTGCTCAGTGAGCGCTACGTTTAGCACGATGACAGACGATTGAAATATTTTTTTGACTTAAGGTAAATCCAGGCCGCCGGAATATAATTGCCAGTCGCTATTTGTTAGATTGTCCTCGTTTATAAGACAAGCCTTACAAAAGGAATATGATGAAAATTAACGCCGGGCATGCGTTGCTATTGGTGACGTCATTATTACTTTCGGGTTGTACACAGACCGGTTCTGCAACGCAGCGCGCAGAGGCAAACGCTGAAGTTGATAACATGTTTGCCGGGTATAAAGGGACGCAGGCAACTGCGGCGGAAAGCGATATCAACCGCTATGCAGGGCAGATCAAATCGGCAATTGAGAGTCACCTTTTTGAGGCGGGTCGTTACGCCGGAAAATCCTGTACGCTGCAAATCAGGCTTGCTGAGAATGGCGCATTAGAAGATGCGCAGCCGACAGGCGGCGATCCTGCACTCTGCCGCGCGAGTATTATCGCTATCAGGCTAGCGAGACTCCCGAAACCGCCTTCCCCGGCTGCTTATGTGGCCTTCAAAAACGCGACGCTGGAATTCAAGCTCTAATGGGTAATGCAGGAGCGCACAGATAAGCGACACACGCCTCCCGGTGCAAGGGGGATAAATTACTCCTGCACCAGCCACATGTCCGACTCTTCAAACATCTCCTCAAGCATACGGTTGAGCTTTTCACGATCGCTTTTGCTGGCGTCGCTGTTGAGGCCATTGGCCTGCATCGGTTTTACGCGCACATCAGCATCAGGAAAGATGCGGCGCACACGTTTAGTCAGTTCTTCGAGGATAATCTCTTTAGCGCCGGGTAAACCCGCAACATTACGCTTGTCATAAACCAGTTCAACAAACACAAGGCAGCCCTTTTCACTGTTTTTTCGTACAGCACTTATACTGGATGAAAAGCCAGTATTCAAGCGAAGAATCCTTTTTCGTTCAACGAAGGGGAGATATTTGGGCCATGATGGATGGCATTGCACAAAAAAAATCCCGCACTAGGCGGGATGGTCAGGCGAGTTTAAATGCCGCTCTTTTTCTTTTTAAAGTTCTCATCGTTTATCACATGCTGGAACGAATCCAGTATCAAACCTGAGATCCGTAATACATCTTCGGGATGGTCGAGATAGATTCGCGTGCCATCATGTTCCAGCCCCGCGCGCGCCACTTCATTTAAAGCAATAGGCGTCAATTCGATGGGCAACTGAATAGATGAGCGATTTTTCTTATCAAAATAACGAACAATCCAACGGTTGGTTTTTCCCTGATAAAGCACGCTGTAATACGACTCGGTATCTTTTGGCTGCAGATCTTTTTCCGGCCCTATAATCGAGACAATTTTTTCATATAGCGCGCGTTCATTATGTGTCGTAATAATGTTGGGATTGTCCGGATCGATATGATCCGCTTTTTCATCAATCGATACCGCTTCGTCGATGCCCTGGTTTGCCAGCTCTTCCCGGATAGGCTGATGGGCGGTAAGTCCGGAGACCACCATCGCGCTGACGGAACGCTGAACCGCCTCTCTGACCAGCGGGGTGATCGCATCAATAAATCGCTGATTGAGCTGTCGACCAATATTGGCGCGTGAGGCGACATACCGAACAAATTCTGAATCCACCTCTTTCAGGCTGGTGGCGATAACTTTAGAGAATGAAGAGATATAGACGCTCTCTTCAGCAAGCGTGCGTAATGCTTCCGGTTTGAATTTGTCGTGGCGAAAGCGGAAGAGTTGTTCGGCATCTGCGTCGGTAATATCGTCCATGCTAATGCGCAAAAATGGCGTGGGATCCATAATGTTTTTTTCCTGCAGATCGGTAAAAAAACGCCACTCCTGGCCATTCGTAATTGCGGAAATCGTCACTTCCGGCGTGCAGTTAAAGTATCGGGAAAGCTGTGGGCAGTGATTATCGATTTTCTCTTTATACGGTTTTGCTTCGATGAACATGACGGGGACACCCTGGCAAAACAATGCATAATCAACACGTTCGCCCGCTTTAACACCGGGAAAGTCGGCGCCATATTCCGCTCTGACTTTTTGCGGGTCGTAAGCATTGAAGCCGAGAATATCTAAAAAAGGCAGGATCAGCGCTTGTTTGGTGGTTTCTTCCGTTGTGCAGTGAACGCCAACGTTTTTGACATGCTCGATATGGTTTTTAAGTCTTAGTTTGAAGTTTTCCATTTCTTTCCCATAACCTTAGAGTGTGTAGGCACTCAAACAGAATCAACGATTTCGGATTAATAATACCTGTCCGCATGTGGCTGCTATTTCAGTCTGGATCGAATTTACTCAATGCTTAAATGGTTATAACTCTCTTATCTTTTTTTCGTCAGCGTTTACTGATGCTTAAGGTAATTCATTTCCCATGGTTTTATTGCGCAGGAAATAAGTAATCTCACCAAGCGTCTGGATACTCCATGATCCAGATCATCATTGACAGATGAGTCAGCGCGAATCTTTATTACGATCGCGATAATGTTTACGAGTTAACAAATTTGAATGTGGATTCAATACCCCTGGAAGAAATATCTCATCTTCAGGCCGATATATTTTAGCGCGGGTCAGTTCCTATGCTCGATTTTTTAAAAATCGGGTAAACCTGTGCCAATAGCGGCAACAGCAAACAAGCCATGAAGCACACTATTTTTAGCGATCTGGTTCATGTCGGCATAGCCGCATTTTCATCGATCGCCCCTGAGGTCGTCGCCCTCATCACCAGACTGATGATAAAGACATCTACCCCCTTAATAGTGAAGATGAGTATTAGCTTAATTAATTTCACTTAAAGCCTGGTTTCGCCGGGCGCATTGAGACATTATCCGCAGTGCTAATCTCCGCTTCAGCCGCATTTTGTGCGTACTCCTGTGCGCTGCTGCTGCGGTGTGGTACTGTTGTACCTATAAGCGGTATGTATTGTTTTACAGGAGTTGTTGTGTTTGCCGAATATGGAGTTCTCAGTTACTGGTCCTATTTTATCGGGGCCATTTTCATCATTTTACTGCCAGGCCCGAATACCTTTTTTGTATTGAAAACCAGTGTTGCCCATGGATTACGAAATGGCTACGTTGCAGCAAGCGCCGTGTTTATTGGTGATGCGGTCTTGATGTTTCTGGCCTATGCAGGCGTTGCCACACTGATTAAAACCACGCCGGTATTATTCAATATTGTTCGTTATCTGGGGGCGTTTTATCTGCTCTACCTTGGTGTCAAAATGTTGTACACCACGCTTAAACGCGGCGCGAAAGAAGAGGGCGATCATGACGTGCATAAAGGCGATATCTTCAAGCGGGCGCTGATATTAAGCCTGACGAATCCGAAAGCGATTTTGTTTTATGTCTCCTTCTTTGTGCAATTTATCGACATTACCTATGCAAGACCTGGAATGTCATTCTTTATTCTCGCCAGTACGCTGGAGCTGATCAGTTTCTGTTATTTCAGTTTCCTGATCGTTTCCGGTTCTTATCTCACACAGTGGGTAAAAACCAGGAAGAAGCTCACCCGGTTGGGTAACTCACTGTTGGGGCTGGTTTTTGTTGGTTTCGCCGCGCGCCTGGCGACGCTGCAATCCTGAACCCAGGGGTAATAGAGATGCGTTTCTACATCGAGACTTACCGAAATGCTTTTCGCCGAAGCCATACATTGAGCGGGAAACAACTGGCCAAATTTCTACTTTATAGCATCGGGGTTTTTGCGCTATTGATGGGGCTGTATCTGTTGGCGTGGCAAGTGGTGATTTATACACCGGTGATAGATTATTTAACCGCGCCAGGTGTGATGCAATTTTCAATTTATGCCGTTCATTTTTTCCAGTTTATCGTCTTGCTGCCCGTGGTTATCCTCCTTATGAAAATGGTGGCTGCTTATTTTTGTCGCAAATAATTATTCCAGTGCAATGACCTGATTGCTTAAAACCACGTCCGAAGACGTGGTTTTGACGGACTCACTGCGTTAATTCAGGCATATGCTCCATCACAAATTTCAATACCTTCTCTCCATCCATCGATGCGAAAGGATAGCTTTCAATGATGGCAATCGGTGCTTCTTCAGCAATATGGCGTTTGAGTTCATCAAGTTTGTACTGGATGTGCGGCGCAACCAAAAAACAGTCAAAAGCAGGGGCGACGCTGGCGAAATTATCCAGGCCGACAGCGCTGACGAGCAGGGGATAACCGTGCTCATTCGCCGCTTTTTGCATCTTTTTGGCCAGTGATGTGGCGGTATTGCCAAAAAGACAACATATTAATAGTTTTTTCATTGGTGCCTCCTGTGGTAATTGCGACCACACTATGCCCACTGTTGGCGAGAAAATGAGCGCAATATCCAGGTTTACACCACGTAATACGAAAGTTTATGCGGGCATGATTCAAAGCAGTTTATTCATGTTATAGCCGGTAATCTGGTAACCATTCGCTTCATAAACTTTCCTGGCATGTTCGTTTTCGGCCGCCACGCGAAGTTTAATTTGCCGGATTCCCGCCGCGCTAAGACTGGATTCCAGAGATTGCATTGCCTGGCTTCCCAAACCTTTGCCGCGAAAGGCAGGCCGCAGGAAAAAATCATAAATAAAAACGGATTTATCGATGAAGTCGGCTCTGTACCACAGCGATCCCACAATCTGCGTAACGCCGTTGTCGACAAGCGTAATGCTCGTCAATGAATGGCCTGGCGTTTTCTGCGCCGCAGGCAAACTGGTTTCGATTTCACGCCTGGCTTGTTCTGTCGCCTCCTCGAGGGATAAACGGTAATTTGCTGCAATTTCTGTTGCATAATCAGGGATGAAATAAGCAACAAAATCAGCGAATTCAGCCGCTGACATGGGACGTAACCGAATCATTTTTGACCTCAATGTATTCTCCGGGCGTTTTCGCCCGGAGTGCTCTTCGCAAAGGGTTAGCGAAACACCGATATCGCTTCCGCCAGGCGAATGGCCTGCTGGTTCATGCGACCGGTCGCTTCCGCCCCTTCTTGTACTCGTTGTGCATTCTGATGGGTGATCTTATCCAGATCCTCCACCGCCAGGCTGGCTTCACTCAGCGCTGTAGCCTGCTCGGCGGTTGCTGCGCTGATCTGTGCTATCAGCGAGGTCACATTTTGCACTTGCTCAACGATCTCCTTCATGGTTTTTCCCGCGTCGTCCGCCAGTTGGCTGCCGGAGTTAACATGCGTAACGCTGTTCTCAATCAACTCTTTGATTTCGCTGGCGGCACGCGCACTGCGCTGCGCCAGACTGCGTACTTCTCCTGCGACGACGGCAAATCCTTTACCTTGCTCACCCGCTCGCGCTGCCTCAACCGCCGCGTTCAGCGCCAGAATGTTAGTCTGAAAGGCGATGCTGTCGATAATACTGGTGATACTGGCGATTTGCCGTGAGCTTTCTGCAATCGACGACATCATTTCTATCATCTGGTGCATCACCTGGCCACCTTGCTGTGCGGCATCGCGCGTACCTTGCGACAAGGCGGTGACTTCAGCGGCGGTTTCCCGGTTACTTTTTACCGTGGCGGTTAATTCGTTCATCGTCGCGGCCGTTTGTTCAACGTTCGCCGCCGCCTGTTCTGTCTGGCGGCTCAGGTCGTCATTACCTTGTCGCAGAGACTCCGAGGCTTTCAGGACGGTCATCGCCTGGCCGCTAACGTCGTTGACCAGCCAGCGGAACATTAGCCCGAGCTGGCTTATTGCGCGCAATGTCATACCGACTTCATCAACCCGATTGAGTTGGTCCACTTGATGTGCTTCGCCACTTGCCACCTGTAAAGCCTGGCGGCACAAGCGCTCAATCGGGCGGACAATTTGCAGTTCCAGCCAGATATTAATAAACAGCAGCAGGAGTGCCATAAAACTGGCGAAACTACCCAGTTGACCGGGTGTCAGATCATGTCCCCAGGCAGCGGCAAGGCTGAATAGCAGCGCGACGATCAACGCAGAACGTAGCCGCCAGCGCAGAGGCATAGTGACAAACAGGGAGCGCCAGCGCATCAGACCCGTGCGGATAATCAGCCCTTTATGGAAACGCCGGCCGCTCGCCTGGCCTTCACGAAACTGGCGATAAACTTCTTCGGCGGCAGTAACTTCCTCTGCTGCTGGTCGGGTACGTACCGACATGTAGCCCTTCACTTTGCCCTCGCGAATGACCGGAATCGCGTTAGCGCGTACCCAGTAATGATCGCCATTACTGCGGCGGTTTTTTACTAGTGCCGTCCAGGGTTCTCCCTGTTGCAATGTCGACCACATGTCGGCAAACGCCTGCTTTGGCATATCCGGATGGCGCACCAGATTGTGCGGCTGGCCTTTGATCTCCTCCAGCGAGAACCCGCTGACATCAATAAATGCATCATTGGCATAATTGATGTAACTGTCCGGATCGGTGGTGGACATTAACGTTGCGTCATTATCGAAAACGTACTCTTGCTGTGTAACGGGCTCATTGTTGCGCATAGTGAGTATTCTCGAGAAAAAGGAAGGGTATTGAATATTTCTAAATTCTTATATCTATTTACGGCATGGTTCACTCAGAGCTTTATATTTTTTGACACGCCTCTGATAACCGTAAAACAAAAAGAGGTTTTACGCCATAAACATAGCCATACAAAATAAACGTGCTTTAATTATGATTAAGTAAAGAAAACATTATATATCTGGAATTTTTAGCGCCTGGTCAGAAAAGTCGTTTGTGAACACGCCAGATAGTTAGTGTGCTGACGAATATTTAAGATAAGGCGCATAAAGAAATAGCTGAATCGTTCTCTGGCTCACTAAAACCAGCAATGAGCATTTCCGCTGCGCACGGATTCAGCTAATCTGAAATGAACAACAACGAAAGGATTGTTCATATGAAAGCTACTGTCGTTCATCACGAACACCGCATTGGGTTTATTGTTATCCGCGACGAGAACGGAGAGTTTGCTGTCGCGGAGCTACTGGGGCGCTACGATGTCGAAAGGGGCGATGTCGTGTCTGGCGAGCTGCAGACCAGCGGCGGCGGAACGCTATTCAATGAGACGCAAGATGAGTCGATGGATGTTTTTATGAAGGGTTACGGGCTATCGGAGCAGGATGCGATAAGCTATATCCTGCGTACTCATTAAACAGCGCCAGCATGCGTGACTCGCTCCTTGCGGGCGAGTTGACGCTAACTTCTACTTTCTTATGATGGCCGGGCATTTTCCCACCGGGAAAGACGTTTTTCTGTTGCGATGCAGAACCTTAAGCTAAATTTTCTGTCCATTGACTGAGGAATACGCAAGGGCAGTTGCAGACGATTCTGCAAGACAATTATCCGACTCTGCGTAATGCTAATGTCAGATTAACGCATTATCTTTTTTCTCATACTTTAGAAGTTTTTATGTTTTTACCTTTCAGGTTTTTAAAGTTAATGAGCTTAGGATAGATGATGAATACGATCCCGCATAAGATCCATCAGGTCTACACCAGGGGGCTGGCAGCGCTACCAACCGAAGTGCATGCCTCCATCGAAAGACTCAGGCAATTAAATCCCGGCTGGGAATATTATTTCTATGACGAGAAAAAAATGCTGGCCTATATGCATGAGCACTATGGTCAGGAGATGCTGGCGTTATATGAAAAAATAAACCCGCAATATGGCGCTGCGCGCGCGGATTTTTTTCGCTATTTATTAATGTATCGCGAAGGTGGTGTTTATTTAGATATCAAAAGTTCTTGTACTGTGCCGTTTAGCGAAGTGATTCCGCCAGATTGCGAAATATTATTATGTAACTGGGATAATAAACCGCAGGGTTGCGATAATAATATGGGCAAGCATGAAGAGCTCGCTTTTCTCAAAAACGGAGAGTACCAACAATGGAATATTATTGTCGCACCGGCTTCACCCTATATTAAAGCCGTTATTGATGAGGTCGTTGATCGACTTAAACGCTATAAACCGTGGCGCTATGGTGTCGGAATGCGAGGGGTGTTAAATACCACCGGGCCGATCCCGTTTACGTTGGGTATTGAAAAGGTGCGTAAGTGCGAGCGTTTTCGCCAGCAGGAAAACCACCGTGACGTGGGGCTGGTCTATCGCAACGTCAGTAAAAAAGTCATTAAGCAATTCAATGCCAGCCACTATAGCAAGTTACGATCGCCTGTTGTGACGTTGACCGGGGCCGATCATTTCTATTATTTGCTCTGGCGCGCTTTCGTTTTTCCGTTCTGGCGTTTGAAGAAAAATACGATTAATGAGAGCAAAAAGGTGCTGAGCAAGCTGAAGTCGAGATGTACCTGAAGGGAAGAGAGAAAGCCAAAAGAAAGATGGCAGTTTCGACATCAAAACTGCCAGCGAAGATTTTTTGAGATTGTTAAAGCGTATATCCATCACTTGCACACTTTATAACCTGTTTGCATAAAGTGCACAAACGCAAATTTTTCTGCGGTTGGATTGATAAAATTTATGATCCGAGTATTAATTCATCACTATTGCTGATTGACCAGCCCCTGCAACATGTCAGGAACTGGTCATAAGACGCTATGCCGGGTTGCGCTGCTCATGCAGTTTGAAAATTTGCACCATCTCTAACAGATTCTCTGCCTGCTGCTGCATCGCGTGCGCGGCAGCTGAAGATTCCTGCGACAGCGTAGCGTTCTGCTGTGTGGCGGCATCCATCTGGGTAATGGCAATGTGCACCTGATCGATGCCCGTACTTTGCTCATTACTGGCCAACGAAATCGTCTCCACCAACTGGCTGACGCGTCCCACGCTTTGCATGATCTCTTCCATGGCGTTACCGGCGTTTTTCACCAGTTTATTACCTTCATCAATACGGCTGACTGAGCGCTGGATCAAATCACTGATCTCTTTCGCCGCTGTCGCGGAGCGTTGCGCCAGCGCCCGGACTTCTGCGGCGACAACCGCAAAGCCGCGGCCTTCGGTTCCTGCGCGTGCGGCTTCAACGGCGGCGTTCAGCGCCAGAATATTGGTCTGGAAGGCGATACTGTCGATAACGCCAATAATGTTGCTGATTTCGCCAGAGAGCAGATTAATTTCACTCATCGTGGTGACTACTTGTTCCACCACTTCGCCGCCCTGGTTTGCCACACGGGTCGCTTCTCGGGTGATATCGCTGGCAACACGCGAATTCTCGGCGTTGTTTTTTACTACCGACGTGAGTTCTTCCATCGACGCCGCCGTTTGTTCCAGCGCACTGGCTTGCGCTTCGTTACGCGATGAAAGCTCACGGCTGCCGCTGGCGATTTGCTGTGACGCACCGGCGATCGTTTCGGTGCCGGAACGCACGCCGGTCACGATGCGCGTCAGGTTGCCGTTCATCTCCTGCAGGGCGTGCATCAGTTCGGCGGTTTCATCGCGCCCGGACACCACGATAGCAGACTGTAAATCACCGGCTGCGACATTGCGGGCAACCGAAACTGCCTGCGCCAGCGGGTGAGTGATACTGCGGATCAGCCACCAGGTGATCAGCATGCCAACCATCAACGTGAATGCCATCACCAGCATGAGCATCAGGCGTGTCTGCTGGTAATGCTCATGATTACTCGCGTCGGTCTGCGCACGGATAAGCTCCGCTTGTTTCAGCGTGCTGGCGACCATCTCATCAATCATCCGTGTCGGCTCGCGATCGATTCCTGTTACCAGGTGATCGACACGCTGGGCACTGGTGGCGTCCTGAACATTGTATTGCTGCAGCGCAACCAGATAATGGCTTTCCAGTTCAGCGTGTAAATTGATGGTGTTGATGGCCTCGGTATTGGCGAGGCCAATTTGTGGCAGCAGTTCGCTGAGCGTTTTCAATAGAGCCTGGGTTTTCTGGCTCTGTTCGACAAAGGCGTTTTTATACTTGTCGAACGCTTGTTCTCCTTGTGTACCGCGCAGCAGGGTGTTTTTCCACTCCTGCACCTGAATCTTAAACTGCACCTGCGCGTTGCGGGCCGTATCAATACTCTCCGCAACCACCTTCTCCGTGGCCATAATCTGTTGGTTTTGTACTAATCCGCTGGCGTTAATCGACAACCCGCGAATACCCATAAACAGCGTTGCCAGTAAAAGAATGGCCGCCAGGAAACCGAGCCGTTGCCCGATAGTGAGATGGTTGAGCTTCATTAATCGATACTTCCCATAGTCAGTGAGGCGCAAAAAAGAGCGCACATCAGCAATATCGACGGGTTTAAGCGCAGCTTTAATGGGGGAAAGGGCAGTAAACAAGCAGAATTTGGCTTAACTATTTGAAGCGGAATGTAATCGATGTTTTATGACATTTTCGTGACATGGCCTGACTGTTGCGAAATACAACAGTCAGGCTAATTTGTCGGCATTACGAACCGTACAAATGTTGCTGCTGCGGCTCTGTCGCGATCTTCGACAACAAACGAAACGGTTTGTTATCTGCGAGCCAGGCTGGGATCTCCTCGGGCGACAACGGGCGTGAGAAAAGATAGCCCTGGGCTTCATCGCAGCCGTACTCGGCAAGCATTCGCGCGGTTTCCAGATCCTCAATCCCTTCCGCCAGCACCACATAATGCAACTCTTTGAGCATCATAATGACGTTACGGGCAATAATCCGGCTGCCAGTGTCGGTGGTGACCTGGCTAACCAGCGAACGATCGAGCTTAATCACATCAATGGGGATGCGACGTAAGTAACTGATATTGCTGTATCCTGCACCAAAATCATCCAGCAAAATGGTAAAGCCGAGCAATTTTAAACGGTCAAGTTCTTCCAGTGCCGGATCACTTTCCAGCACTTTCTCCGTCTCCAGGCATTCGATGCGAACATCCGAGGTGAACAGCCCGGCGGCCAGCACGTTCTGTTCCAGCTCATCGGCAAATCCCGGACGCGAAAAATCACTGACCGTAACGTTAATTGACACCGGTAGCATAATGCCTTGCTGTTTCCAGCGTTGAAGCTGAGAGATCACGGACTTAATCACCCACTGCGTCAAATCAGACATCAACGTGGTTTTTTCAGCCAGCGCCACAATCACTGCCGGTGAGATCTGTCCCAGTTCCGGGTGCTTCCAGCGTAACAGCGCTTCCACGCCTTCGGTTTTGCCGGAACGCAGCGAAATTTTGGGTTGAAAAACGAGGTAGAGCTGATCGGTGGCCTTAATTGCCTCGCTGAGATCGTAGAGCAGTTTAAAATCTTTATTCCGCTTGTGGTCGAGAATCGGGTTGAACTGCAACACCCGAATCTTTTCGCGAATCGATTCATGCAGCGCGCTGATGCCCTGACGCACAATCTCCTGCACGTTATCGTCCTGCGGTGAAAATTTCACATAGCCTGCGTGAATCGTCAGATTGATATCGATGTCACCGGTGATTTTCGCCTTTATTCCCGGCAATTTTTCCGCCCGTTTCGCCAGCGTCAGCGCATAGTCCATATCCACCAGCACCGCGTAGCGCCCGGTGGTGAAAGCATACAACGTGGTCTCTTCTTTCAGCCGCAAGCGCAAACGAAGCAGTGGCCCGAAACTGCGCAGCATCTTCTCCAGCGCTTCCACACCCAGGTAGCGGGATAATTCATACGCGCGCGGCATATCAATACAGTCAAAAATCATCAGGGCGTAGCTGCCGCTCGCTTTTTCCAGCGTCAGTCGCTCCATCTCTTTCACCAGAAACTGACGATTCGGTAAACCGGTGAGGGCATCGATTAAGCCAATGGTATAGCAGGATTCAAGATAAACAGTGGCGAGCGCGGCGACGCGATGGAAATTGGTTATCTGGCGGGATGTCGGCGTATAGATTTCAGGATGACTGACACATAACGTGCCCAGCACCGTGCCTTCTTTATTTATCATTGGTGCTGAAGCGTAAAAAAGAATATTCCCGCTTTTTACCAAAGGTTGATAATTAAATCGTTCATCGAGACGGGTATCAGAACTAATAACGGTCTGGCAACCGTGCAGCGAATATTGGCACATGGTCTGTTCGATACGGATTTTGACGTGCTCAATGGGGATATTCTTAACATATTTGATATATTGATATTCGTCGTCGAATGTTGTGATAAAACATCCTTCAACGCCCATCACTTCACATGCCAGACGCGCAAATTCGGCTAGCGCTGCATCGCGGGATTTGTCTTCCTTACTCAGCAGCTCCAGCGCGGCAAGCCGTTTGCTTTCGCTTTTTTTGAGACCAGTGAACATAGCGAGCTCCTGCCCAAATCAATGAGTTGGTGGTGTTCTGTTCAGATGACTCCATCATGCGCTTAGGCTTACGGCTTAATAAAAATCCTGACGCGCAATTACCACCAACCGAATTGGGTTCCGGCCACAGCAATAACCGCCACGATGAGCATAATGATGGTTGTCTTTCTCACGAAAACTCCTTGGCTGGCGATAATCGCCAGAAATCAATTGTATAAGAAATAGAAGAAAATGAGATTTTTCTCAAGCCTTCGCGTCACAGAGATTCACTTAATTGAGACGAATAAAGGGTTTTTTTTCTTTATTCTTCTTCACGTGATACATCGCTTCATCTGCCGCTTGTAACGCACCGTCAGCATCGGTCAGTTGCGGGTTGATTTCGATGACGCCCACGCTGGCGCCTGGGTAGAAAATCCGTTTTTCCCCGAGCTGATATTCGCCGGTAATGCGTTTATCGAGGTTTTTTTTCAGCGACATCAAATGCATGCTTTCCTCCTGCTTCAGCG
This sequence comes from Kosakonia sp. YIM B13588, assembly GCF_042788165.1. Classification (NCBI taxonomy): domain Bacteria; kingdom Pseudomonadati; phylum Pseudomonadota; class Gammaproteobacteria; order Enterobacterales; family Enterobacteriaceae; genus Kosakonia; species Kosakonia sp. YIM B13588. The sequence continues at coordinate 119,195 of NZ_JBHZPO010000001.1, forward strand.
GTCCGCCAAGGCAGGCGAGTAAAAACTCATCCCCGCCAAGACGCCCGACAATATCGTCTTTACCGCGATCCGTCGCCAGTCGCTTGCCCACGTCAATCAGAAACTGATCGCCAGCCTCATGTCCCAACTGGTCATTAATGCCTTTGAAATTATCAAGATCGATAAACGCAATAATCACGTGCATTTCCAGATGGCGGGCGAGGGAAAACAGCGTGGCGAGGTTCTCGAAGATAGCGCGCCGGTTGGGTAAACCCGTCAGCGCATCGGTGTAGGAGTAGGCGATCAGCGCCGCGTTCGCTTCGCGTAACTGATCAACGAGACTCTCTTTTTCAATGAATTGCGCGATCAGCCCGGCAAACAGTCGCAGTACCTGTTTGCCACGCACGCTCAGCGATTTTTTGGCATGACTGGCGGCGCACAGCGTGCCATAAAGCGAACCATCGGTCAGATGAACCGGGGTGCTTAAATAGGTGGTGATGCCCAGCGCCTGCGCTGCTTCGCAATCTTTCCAGCGGTTGGCAACGTCATTGCTGAACGGACAGTCGTCATCCAGCGCGCGCTTGCACAGACTATCCCCCCACGGCAGGGAGAAACCTTCCGGGATATCAAGCTGCTTGCTGTTGCGCGAATAGACAATATGTTGCAGGCGGGGATTGTCAGTAATGGTTGTTAAGTACGTCGATTCCATATCCGTCACCATTTCCAGCATTTCCAGAAACTGGCGAACTAAACCTTCAAGCGACTGCTCTTTTGTAAGCGCTTCAGAGACACGGGCGAGAATGAAATCGGACATGACTTTTTACTCCTGTGTCCTGGTGATATGGACATTAAAGCTGAAGAATTTATGGCGCGTCATTAAATCATGAAAGAAGAGTGATTTACATATCGTAGCGAGATGGCAGTAAAAAGTAGCAGGCGGGAACGAAAAAAAAGCCCCGTTGATGAAGCGGGGCAAAAACTCATTGATTACGGAATGATGTTCTCTGGTCATGGGTGAGAACGAGGCTAACTATACCCGCTCAAAGTGCAGTAAGAATGGAGAAATCATGGAGATATCTCTGCTACGTGGCTATGCTGGAAAGCGGTTTACAGGCGATTTAAGGAAAAAAAAGATGCGTTATTGGTTACTGGCGTTACCTGTTGTTCTCGCGGCGTGTTCTTCCACACAACCTGAATCTCCCCGCCACCCACAAATTGGTATGGCTAACCCGGCGGCGGTTTATTGTCAGCAGCGGGGCGGAGAGCGCGTACCGGTGCAAAGCCCGCAGGGTGTTCGCACGGAGTGCAAATTGCCGGGCGGTGAAGTGATCGATGAATGGGCACTGTGGCGGCGCGACCACCCGTAATTGCACCACGTGACAATCGCCGGGTCGCCAGGGTACACTTCTTACTCAGAATTATCCTATTTTTAGCTGGCGCGGGAGCGCATGAGAGAAGCATGTTCCAGTTACGTCCGGGCAGCCCGGCTTTAATTATCGGCGCCCAAACCGCCAATGGTCGCAGCAATATTGGCAAATCCGTTGAGCTTTTTGGGCTGTGTCAGCCCGGCGAGCGTTTTCTTAACCCGGTTAATGGCGTGGTAACAGAAATGCCGCATAATGCCGTGCGTGCACTGTGGCTGGTGACCGGCGATGTGACCGCCTTTGATGGTCAGCACGGGTTCGCGTTTGTGCGCGCTGAACATTTGATGCCGCTGCAACCGGACAGCGAACCGCAGGATGTGCGCGAGCGCGTGATCGGCTAAACCAGCGAGCGAAGCCATTGCGCCAGCACCAGCGCGTGGTTTTGCTCCGTATTTTTTGCCGCGTATAACAGCGTGACGGTGCCTTTTATCCCGCGTGCCGCCAGCTTTTTCCCTTCCGCTTCCTGCGCGGCAAGTTCCTGACGATAGCTTTCACTGAACGCGGCGAAATCAATGGCACCGCCGTGAAACGCTTTGCGCAGCTCCGTTGACGGTGCCAGCGTTTTATTCCACTCATCACAGGGTAAATCGCTTTTCTTAATACCGCGCGGCCAGAGCCTGTCGACTAACACACGATAGCCGTCGTCATCGGCGGCGGGATCATATACCCGTTTGCACTGGATCATGGTTATCTCTCCCTCTCTTCAATCCACGCCACCAGCGCCGGTAATTGCTGGTCGGAAAAGACGCGAATGCCGTGTTCTTCCAGCAACGCAGTCGCTACGCCCATACCTTGCCGCCGCGTGCCGCTGAAAGTTCCATTATAGATAAACTGGCTGCCGCAGGTGGGGCTGCCATCGGTGAGCAGCGCTGCGCGGCAACCTACGTTTTGTGCAGCCTGCAGCGCCAGCCAGGCGGCTAACTGATAGTGTGCGGTAACATCCCGCCCATCGTTTTCGACAATCCGCGCCTGTTCGCGCATCACGTCTGCGCCATGACCTGCGACAATCTCTGCCGGTCTTCGCGGCACGGGTAAACCAGCGGCCAGCTCCGGGCAGTGGATCACCAGACGATCTTCCTGCTGCCAGCGTCGCAGTGTCTCCTGCATAAGCGCTTTAGCACTGCCGTTATAACGCACGTTGAAACCCATCAGACATGCACTGACGAGAATTTTGGTTTGGTGCATAGCGTTCGCCTTAATGCCTTGCCGGAAATGTATTTTTCATAATTTTACATGATATATGCCTGCTGATTTTAAGGTGTTGTGATTACATTAAAAGACAGCTAATGTGATATTCCTTATGTTATTCGTTATCCGCTCCGGCATAAGGACACTTTCATGCATCACATTCCTCCGAAAAAAACATTACGCATCGCGTTGGTCGGCGATTACAGCCACGACGTTGTCGCGCATCAGGCTATCCCGCTGGCGATTGACGATGCCGCCGCCGTGCTGGAAATTACTGCGGATTACGACTGGTTACCCACCAGCGAAATCAACAGCGATGAAGATCTGGTTGGCTATGACGCCATCTGGGTTGTGCCGGGAAGCCCCTATAAAAACGCCAATGGCGCGTTTATTGCCATCAAATACGCACGTGAAAACGCGGTGCCGTTCCTCGGGACGTGCGGCGGCTTCCAGCATGCGGTCATTGAATATGCCCGCAATGTGCTGGGCTGGGCAGATGCGGCGCACGCCGAAACGGAAAACATTGGCCGGATGGTGATCACGCCGCTGACCTGTGCGCTGGTGGATCAAAACGGTGCTATCGAGCTGCGTCCTAATACGTTAATTGCCCGCGCTTATGGGCGCGAGCTGATTGAGGAAACCTACCGGTGCAGCTTTGGCGTAGCAGAAGAGTTTGCCCGCGAGCTGGAAAGCGGCGATCTGCGGGTTACCGGTTGGGATGAAGACGGAGAAATCCGTGCCGTTGAGCTGGTGACGCACCCGTTTTTTGTCGCCACCTTGTTCCAGCATGAACGCGCGGCGCTCGCCGGGCGTCCGGTGCCGCTGGTTCAGGCGATGCTGCGTGAGGCATGTGAATAAAAAAACAGGCCTGCGGGCCTGTTTTTGTTAGCTACTCCGAAACATCTCTCTCCTGGAGAGGGGGAGTGATTTGCACGTATTACACCACTTCGCGATCGCGCCCGGCGAATGCTCCGCACACCGCCATCACGACCGATAACACAGCACACGCCAGCAGCGGAAGATGCCAGTCGCCGCTGGCATCATGAATTTTCCCCATTAGCGGCGGCCCGCAAGCCGCCAGCAGATAGCCGACCGATTGCGCCATACCGGAAAGTGCGGCAGCCTGATGAGCGGTGCTGGCACGCAGCCCGATAAACGTTAACCCGAGGATCATGGTCGCACCGGAGCCAAAGCCAAAAACAAGGGTCCAGAGCGTGGCATGGTCCGGCACCAGCCACAATCCCAGCGAACCGACGGCACACAGCAGCGCGACCACGACGGCGATACCGCGCTGATCTTTCAACCGGTGTAAAACCAGCGGCACCAGCAGACCCGGCATTGCCGTCGCCAGTTGCAAAATGCCGTGTACAGAACCCGCCTGCGCGTCACTGAAACCTTGCGCTATCAGAATCGACGGCAGCCAGCCAATCACGATGTAATAGATTAATGAGTTGATCCCTAAAAACAGCGTGACCTGCCAGGCAAGCCAGGAGCGCCAGATCCCGCGGTTTTGCAGCGCGCCTGCGCTACTGAGTGCCGCGGGTGCGCCGTGGCGCAATCTTGGTAGCCACAGCAATAGTGCCAGTAGCGGAAAGATCATCAGCATCAATAGTGCGCCATGCCAGCCCGCACCGTATTGCGCCAGCGGCACCACGACCGACGAGCCGAGCGCCGCCGCTGCTCCCATGGTGAGTGAGTAAGCGCCCGTCAGTTTCGCCACATGTTGGGCGAAGTCGCGTTTTATTATCCCCGGTAATAGCACGTTGCCGAGCGCGATCCCGCAGCCAATGATCGCTGTACCCGTAAACAGCAGCAGTGCTGAGGGCAGGGAACGCAGGGCGATGCCAAGGCAAATCAGCACCATCGCCGCGAACAGGCTGCGTTCCATGCCGAAACGGCGCGCTACCCCGGCCGCCAGCGGCGATATCAACGCAAAAGCCAGCAGTGGCAGAGTGGTGAGCATGCCGGTTTGCGCCGTGGTTAACCCATATTCCGCGCGAATCGCATCCAGCAACGGCGCTGCGCCAGTAAAGGTGACACGTAGCGTGGTGGCAATCATCAGGATCCCGGCAATCAGCAGCACGGTTTGCTTACCACGGGAAGGAAGGCTGTTAGTCATGGTGTTCTCGGAAAAAATAACAGGCCGCTACGATAACGGTTTTTGCCGCTGTTTGAATCAAGCTAGAATGACACTTTATCGCTAAATTCGGACAATTTAATGCACGGACTTGGGCTCGGTGGTTACGATCCTGACAGCCAGCAGGAAATGGCGGTGGCGTTTAGCATCACCGTTGAAGAGAGTGAACAATTGATCCCGGCGCATCACCATCGCAAAGGGCAACTCATTCTGGCATTGAAAGGCGCGATCACCTGCGAGGTCGAACATGCCCGCTGGATGGTGCCGCCGCACCATGCGATGTGGCTTCCGGGGCAGGTTCCGCACAGCAACCGCGCCACGGCGAATGCGCAGCTCTGTTTCCTGTTTGTTGAACCCTGGTCGGTGGTGATGCCGGAGCACTGTTGTACGCTCAAAGTTTCGGCACTGGTACGCGAGTTGATCCTCACATTAGCCGCGCGCACGCCTGCCCAGCGGCGGCAACCCGCCACCCGGCGGTTGGTGCAGGTGCTGTTTGATGAACTGCCGGCACAGCCGCAAATGCACTTGCAATTACCGGTTTCCGCACACCCGAAGATCCGCCAGATGGTCGACAGCATGGAAAGCAATCCGGCAGACAGGCAAACACTGGCGCAGTGGGCGCAGGTGTTTGCCATGAGCGAGCGCAATCTGGCGCGGCTGGTGGTTAAAGAAACCGGGCTAAGCTTTCGTCGCTGGCGGCATCAGATGCAGCTGATCCTCGCGCTACGGTTATTAATTGACGGCCACCCGGTGCAGCACATTGCGCAGGCGCTAGGGTATGACTCGACGACCGCCTTTATCACCATGTTTAAAAAGGGGCTTGGGCAGACGCCGGGGCGTTATCTGGCGGCGCTCGGCGAAGCGTGACATTTTCTGCTCTCTATTCCGTTGTTTTTATGTGGGTTTGGTGCGTTTGTTCTGGCAGAGCTGGAAAGATAAGTAGTAAGTATGGGAGGTTTGTTTTTAATAACTTTTTCAGATAATCAATGCACTTTTTGATATTTGTCTGATGAATAAGGTTGTGTGACTTTAGCGCTCAATTAACACAATAACAGGGCATAAGGATTAGCATGGCAACCTCATCACACACGAAAAAAACAGGCGTAATCAGCGCACTGGCGCTGCTTTCAGCGCTCTCTTTTTCCGCTCACGCGGACAAACTGGCGGATATCAAAGCCGCTGGCGTCGTCAAGGTGGCGACGTTTGACGCCAACCCGCCGTTCGGCGCTATCGATCCTAAATCGCATGATATCGTGGGTTATGACGTCGATTTTGCCAAAGCGCTGGCAAAAAGCCTCGGCGTAAAACTGCAGCTGGTGGCGACGAACCCGGCAAACCGCATTCCGCTGTTGCAATCCGGCAAAGTGGATTTGATCGTTGCGGATATCACCATCACCCCGGAACGCGCGCAGGTGATCGACTTCTCCACGCCGTATTTTGTCACCGGTCAGCAATTCCTCGTACCGGCTTCTGCGGTCGACAAGCTGGATGCCTACAGCAAAGCGCGCATCGGCGCGGTTAAAGGCACCACCGGCGAGCAGACGCTGCACCAGCGTTTCCCGCAATCTCGCGTGCTGGCTTATGACGATATCCCGCTGGCGCTGACCGCGTTGCGTAACGGCAACGTGCAGGCAATCACTCAGGACAGCACCATTCTGGCCGGGCTGCTGGCGGAAGCGCCGGATAAAGCGAAATTCAAAATCCTGCCGGAGCTGTTGTCAAAAGAGGAAATTGGCGTCGGCGTCAGCAAAGGCGAAACCGCATTGCTTAACGCAGTCAATGCTGAGCTGGTCAACCTTGAGAAAAACGGCGACGCGGCAAAAATTTACGACACCTGGTTTGGCCCGCAAACCAAAACGCCCGCTCCACGCAGCTTTACCATAGAAGCGAAGTAACTATGCTGGCAGGTCTTTTTTCTACCTCTGTGGCGGATGCCACAGAGGCTTTGCCCGTGGCGAAAGGCACGGTGGAGTTTCGCCAGGCGAGCAAACGCTATGGCGACAACGTGGTATTAAAGTCGATTGATTTACGGGTTACCGCCGGGGAGGTGCTGGCAGTGTGCGGGCCGTCGGGTTCCGGTAAATCAACGCTTATCCGTTTGATTAACCAGCTCGAAACCCTGAGCGGCGGGGAGATCTATGTTGACGGTCAGCCGACCAGCCAGTTGAAAGGGCGCCAGCTTCGTGAGTTGCGCCGTCATGTCGGTTTCGTCTTTCAGCAATTTAATCTTTATGCCCACCTCAACGCGCTGGATAACATTACGCTGGCGTTACGCCGTATTCACGGCAAAACCGCCGCCGAGGCGCAGGCCATCGCGCTGGCGCTGCTGGCGCGCGTGGGTTTGCAGGATAAAGCGCATCACTACCCGGCGCAGCTTTCCGGCGGGCAACAGCAACGCGTGGCAATCGCCCGCACCCTGGCTGCCGACCCGCATATCATTCTGTTTGATGAGCCAACTTCGGCGCTTGATCCAGAGATGATCGGCGAAGTGTTGCAGGTGATGAAATCGCTGGCGCACAGCGGCATTACGCTGATTGTGGTGACCCATGAAATGCAGTTTGCCCGCGAAATTGCCGACCGCGTGATCTTCATTGACGGTGGCGAAATCCTGGAGCAGGCTGCACCGGCGCAATTCTTCTCTGCTCCGCAGCACCCGCGCGCGCAGCGCTTTTTACAGAAAGTGCTCAACCCGCTGCACGCAGATAACAAGGAGTTGTGATGGCGCTGCATCTCGACTGGGCGGGCGTGCTTACCGGGCAACCCGCCCAATGGATCACTTCCGGTTTTCTTACCACCATCTGGGTAACCGTGGCGGGAACCGTACTGGCGACGGTATTGACGGTGCTGCTGCTGGCGCTGCGCCTGGCCGGTGGCAAAATCGGGCGAGGCGTGGTGGTGATGTGGGTGTCGCTGTTTCGCAATACACCGCTTTTGGTGCAACTGTTGTTCTGGTATTTCGCCGCCTGGAATGTGTTGCCGCAGAGTTTCCGCCAGTACGTTAACGACGATCACGCGTTCAGCATTTTGCCGGGCGATGTCTGGTGGTTTACGCCAGAGTTTCTCTCATCGGCCTGGGCGCTGGGGCTGTTTACCGCAGCCTTTCTGGTTGAAGAGATCCAGTCGGGTCTGCACGCGGTGCCGCGTGGACAGGTTGAAGCCGCGCAATCGCAGGGCTTTAGCCCACTGGCGTTGTTCCGCTGGGTGTTGCTGCCGCAGGGGTTACAGAATGCCTGGCAGCCGGTGGTGGGGCAGTACCTGAATCTGATGAAGCTCTCTTCGCTGGCGACCGGGATCGGGCTGGGGGAGTTAACCTACCAGACCCGGCAGATCGAGAGTTTTAACGCCCACGCGCTGGAAGCGTTTGCCATCGGCAGCGCGCTCTATTTACTGCTGGGGCTGGTGATGAGCGTGTTGTTCAACCTGCCGCGTAACTGGCGGGCGCTGCGCCGTGCAGCGGAGGTGCAACATGATCGCTAATATCACCGTGATCACCGATAACCTCGATTATTTACTGTGGGGGCGAGCGGTGCAGGGCGAGCCTGGCGGGGTACTGTTATCGCTGCTGATGACCGTCGGTGCGGCGATTCTGGCGTTTCCCGGCGGCGTACTACTGGCGTGCTGCGCATGGCGCTTTCGCGGCTGGCCACGCAAAGTGCTCTTTCTCTGGGCGGAGTTGATTCGTGGTATTCCGCTGATCTTCGTTATCTTCTGGCTGTGGTTTTTACTGCCCTGGTTAACCGGCGCTGATCTTCCCGGTGCGGTGACCGTGACGCTGGCGCTGGCGTGGTTTACCTCGGCGTCGGTGATGTATTCGACCCTTGCCGCGCTCGGGGCGCTGCCGAAAGGGCAGTACGAAGCCGCGCTCAGTAGCGGGTTTGGCAGTGCGCAAATCCTGCGGCTGGTGCTGTTGCCGCAGGCGTTACGCAACGCGCTGCCGTCGTATATCGGTTTGCTTATCGCGCTGCTGAAAGACACGTCGCTGGCGTTTATTGTCAACGTACCGGAACTGACGACTGTCGCAGGCCAGGTGAATAACCGGGTGCAGGTGTATCCCGCCGCGCTGTTTGTCTTTACCGGCCTGGTCTATTATCTGCTGTGCAGCATGCTGGAATTCACGGTCAAACTGTGGCAGCGGCGCCATTCACTGCCGGCCAATTAGCAGCGAAACTAACCCTGCCGCAATCAGTGGCCCGACCGGAACACCCCGGAACAGGGCCACACCCAACACGGTACCGACCAGTAATCCCGCCACCAGCGAGGGTTGCGAACTCATCAACGTTACGCCGCGTCCACCCAGCCACGAAACAAAAACGCCAACCGCAATCGCCACCAGCGATTTCCAGTTCACAAACGAATGCAGCAGCGTCGAGGGCGGTAATGAGCCGCTGGCAATCGGCGCCATCACGCCAATGGTGAGGATAATAATGCCAACGGTGAGCCCCTGTTTTTCAATCCACGGGAAGAAGGTATTGAGCGGGGTGATGCGTACAATGATCAGCACCAGAATGGAGACTGCAACGGTGGTGTTATGGCTGACAAAACCCAGCGCTGCGAGCGCCAGCAGAATAAACAGCGTGGTATCAAACATCAGAAATTCCTTGCCAACAAAGAAACCTGTTTACTCTACGCATAACGCAGTGATGAAACAGGCTTTTTTCATGCAGCCAGACAATTTCAGGCAGTTGCCAGAAGCGAAGGGCGGTTTTTAATCAAAAGTCAGCTGAATTGTCATCAACGATTCATAATTCGGAGATATGAATTAATCACTGCCTGGCCTTTGCGAGTTACCATCATGCCTTCAGATGTGTTGATTATCACCGCGCTGTTCTTCACGCTGGCCGCCGGGCTGGTGATTTCCGTGTTGATTCTCGAAAGAAGCGGCTGGTAAGCCGGACAAGCGCGTTATTCGCGGCGAAAAACCACCAGTTCCGGCCTGGCGATGCGCAGGTAGTCGCCGGTATTCATGATCACCGATTTCTCCAGTAACCCGGCGTTAAACGCGATGTCATCAAAGCGCTGAAACAGTACCGGGTCGGCAACCAGGTGCAGATCCGGGTGAAAGCTGAACGGGGGGATCGCGCCAAATACGCACGCCGTCAATTCATCCACTTCCGCCGGGCTTGCCAGCGAGGCTTTACTGCCGCCAAAGTGCTGCGCTAAGCGTGAAAGGTCGGCCTGTAAGTCGGCGGCCAGGATCGCCAGCACATGCTTTTTCACTCCGTTACCTTTGATCTTACACAGCAGCGCTTTCGCGCCCTGACCCAGCGCGGTACCGCGAATTTCACTGACGGCCTCGCATTTGCCGACGGCCTCGTGTTCAACAACGCGAAAGCGCGCGTCGTGCTGTTCAAGCAGGTTTATCAAATGTTGGTGGACGTTACGGCTGGCAATTTCAGACATGTTCACTCCCGATGAAGACGTTGAAGATTAAGAATAATTCACGCACCGGGAGATGAAAATAAAAAAGCCGCCTTAAAGAGGCGGCGAAAAAATACAAGCACTACAAACAACGCTTTTTGTGTGTACTGTTAGTTTCTTTTCAAAAGGTAGCCATACGCTACCAGGCTCAATAAGTTCACAGAATGAACTGAGCGCAACAGCACCGACGCAAACGTTATCCACGCCCGCCGTGCCACAAATGTTTCGATGGGATTAATGTGCCACATTTACGCGCGGGCAAGAGGGTAAATAGCCGCTATTTTGTACGGCAATTCATCCATTAGCCCGGCAAAATGCTTTTTTTAACGCAGGTGCGCAATGAAGAGACGCAGCCGGAAAGGATTCCCGGCTGCGGAAGGTTAGCTGGTAGATGTCGTCTGTTTATGAAACAGTTCGCGGAATACCGGGTAGATATCCTCCTGATCGCGAATATGTTGAATGGCGAAATTATCGAACATCGTTTGCAGGTGTTCGTACTCGCGCCATAACGTCTGGTGCGCCCGACGGGTGATTTCTATATAGCTGTAGTAACGCACCACCGGCAAGATTTTCTTCGCCAGGATTTCGTGACACAGCGGTGAATCGTCCGCCCAGTTGTCGCCGTCCGACGCCTGTGCGGCGTAGATATTCCACTGCGCCGGGTCGTAACGATCTTTAACCACTTCATCCATCAGTTTCAGCGCGCTGGAAACGATGGTGCCGCCGGTTTCCTGCGAGTAGAAGAACTCATGTTCATCCACCTCTTTCGCCTGCGTATGATGGCGGATATAGACCACTTCGACGTTTTTATAGGTTCGGCTCAGGAACAGATAGAGCAGAATATAAAAACGCTTGGCCATATCTTTGGTCGCTTGATCCATGGAACCCGAAACGTCCATCAGGCAGAACATCACCGCCTGGCTGGAGGGTTCCGGCCGTTTTTCGTAGTTTTTGTAGCGTAAGTCAAAGGTGTCGATAAACGGCACGCGCTCAATTTTTGCCCGCAGTTCGGCAATCTCTTTACGCAGACGCTCCTCTTCAAGTAATTGTGCAGGTTCGCTTTTTGCCACTGTTTCGAGGCTGCTTTCCAGTTCGCGCAGCTCACGACGTTTTCCTGCCGTCATGGCTGTGCGGCGCGCCAGCGAGTTTTGCAACGAACGTACGACGCTGATATTCGCCGGTACGCCGTTGGCGGTGTAGCCCGCGCGGTGCGTTTTGAACTCATTAAGCTGCCGTTGCTGGTTCTTTTTCAGGTTCGGCAGTGCCAGATCCTCAAACAGCAAATCGAGGTACTCATCTTTGGAGATCTGGAAAACAAACTCATCCTGACCTTCGCCGTCAGGGCTGGCTTCGCCCTGACCACCGCCGCCACCGCCACCGCCGCCTTGCGGGCGCTCGATGCGGTCATTTTGTACAAAATGGTCGTTTCCAGGATGAACGCGGTGGCGTAAGCCGCCACGCCCCTGATGGAACATCGGTTCGCTGATATCCTCCGTCGGGATGGAGACGGATTCGCCATTCTCTACGTCGGTTACCGAACGCTTGTTGATCGCTTCGGAGATCGACTGCTTTATTTGCGCTTTATAACGGCGTAAAAATCGCTGGCGGTTAACCGTGCTTTTATTTTTACCGTTCAAACGCCGGTCAATGAACCAGGTCATAGTTCCCTCCCGCTGCGTATGCCAACGTTGCAACAGGCCGCGCGCAGGGCGCGGCCTGCGCGTTGTTATGATGATTTACGTACACGCAGATACCATTCGCACAACAGGCGAACCTGTTTGCGGGTGTAGCCTTTCTCCATCATACGGTCGACAAAATCGTCGTGCTTTTTCTGCTCGTCGGTAGAGGTTTTGGCGTTGAACGAAATCACCGGCAACAGCTCTTCGGTGTTCGAGAACATTTTTTTCTCGATTACCGTGCGCAGTTTTTCGTAGCTGGTCCAGTTCGGGTTGCGTCCGTTGTTATTAGCGCGGGCGCGCAGCACGAAATTAACGATCTCATTACGGAAATCTTTCGGGTTGCTGATCCCGGCCGGTTTTTCAATTTTTTCCAGTTCCGCGTTCAGGGATTCACGGTCAAACAATTGGCCGGTATCCGGGTCGCGGTACTCCTGATCCTGAATCCAGAAATCCGCATAGGTGACATAACGATCGAAGATGTTCTGCCCATATTCGGAATAGGATTCGAGGTAGGCCGTCTGGATCTCTTTGCCGATAAACTCGGCGTATTTCGGGATCAGATAGCCTTTCAGGAATTCCAGGTAACGTTCAGCCAGCTCTTGCGGGAACTGCTCACGCTCAATTTGTTGTTCCAGAACGTAGAACAGGTGTACCGGGTTGGCTGCCACTTCGACGTGATCGAAGTTGAATACGCGTGAGAGGATCTTAAAGGCAAAACGTGTCGACAGACCGTTCATCCCTTCATCGACACCGGCGTAGTCGCGGTATTCCTGATAGGACTTCGCTTTCGGATCGGTATCTTTCAGGCTTTCACCGTCGTAGACGCGCATTTTCGAGTAGACGCTGGAGTTTTCCGGCTCTTTCAAACGCGACAGAATCGAGAAACGGGCCAGCGTTTCAAGCGTTCCCGGTGCGCATGGCGCATGGGAAAGCTCACTGTGGTTGAGCAGTTTTTCGTAAATTTTCATCTCTTCTGAGATGCGCAAGCAATAAGGCACTTTGACGATGTAAACACGGTCAAGGAACGCCTCGTTGTTTTTGTTGTTACGGAACTGCACCCATTCGGATTCGTTCGAGTGGGCGAGGATGATGCCATTAAACGGCAGAGCGGAGATGCCTTCAGTACCGTTGTAGTTGCCCTCCTGCGTGGCGGTCAGCAGGGGGTGCAGCACCTTGATCGGCGCTTTAAACATTTCGACGAATTCCATGATGCCCTGGTTCGCCCGGCACAGCGCACCGGAGTAACCATAGGCGTCCGGATCGTTTTGCGCATGGTTTTCCAGTTTGCGGATATCCACTTTGCCGACCAGCGCTGAAATGTCCTGGTTGTTCTCATCGCCCGGTTCCGTTTTGGCAATCGCAATCTGTTCCAGAATCGACGGCCAGACTTTTACCACGCGGAATTTGCTGATATCACCACCGAAGTCGTGCAGGCGTTTGGCGGCCCACGGCGACATGATCGTGCCGAGATAACGGCGCGGGACGCTGTACTCTTTTTCGAGGATCTGGGCATCTTCCTGCGGATTAAACAGGCACAACGGGTGGTCGTTAACCGGGCTGCGCTCGCCGTTAGCGCTCAGCACGTAAATTGGCACCCGCTGCATTAAGGATTTCAGGCGTTCGGCCAGCGACGATTTACCACCGCCCACCGGGCCGAGCAGATAGAGGATCTGTTTCTTCTCTTCCAGACCCTGAGCCGCGTGTTTGAGGTATGAGACGATTTGCTCAATCGCCTCTTCCATTCCATAAAATTCTTCGAACGCGGGGTAGCGTCCGATAACCCGGTTCGAAAAGAGACGGGAAAGCCGTGGCTCCTGGGCAGTGTCTACCATCACAGGTTCCCCTATGGCCATCAGCAGCCTTTCAGCAGCATTCGCATAGGCGCTGCGATCTTGCTTACAGATGGCAAGAAACTCCTGCAGAGTGAACTCTTCGTCCTTGGCAGCTTCATAACGCTGGCGATAGTGATCGAATATATTCATGGCATGCCGTCCTTTCGTAATCTGTGGGAACAGTACAGCTATCAGTTTTTCCACTTTTAGCGTCGCAAACCAACGGGATAAAAATTATGCTCCGTCCTATTTGTTATGAGCGTGTATCCAGCTTTGATCAAGTTATCACTGAAGAAGATTCTGATGGCAGAGGGGCTTTTTTCAGCCTGTATTTGGATTAAATATCTATTGAATGGAATTTATACAGATTTTTTATATTTGATATGGGGTTTCTGTGCTGGAAAATGCCAACATTTTACATCGGGCGAATGTTGGTAAATTTTTACAGGATGTGCGGGATCGCAAGTCTGGAAAAAGTGACGCCGTCATGGTCACTTCATCGGAGCAGAACGATAATCGACAACAGAAGTACGCGAGCTGTGTTAAAGGATGATGACAGGCAGGATTAACAGGGCGGTTGTCGCCAGCAAAACGAAAGAAGCGGTGCCTGGCGATAACGCCCGGCACCATTAAACGATATGTTAGCCGCGGTGCTCTTCAATGTATTGCGCGAGGTCCGCGGGGGTTTTCAGCACGCTGGCGACTTCCGTTGGCGGGATCATGCAGCCGTAAACGTCCTGCACTTCCAGCACCATATCGACGGCGAGGATGGAGTCGAGAATATCGGACTCAATCAGCTCATCGTGAAAGCCCACTTTGCGGGATAAAATCTTTTCAAACAGCGCGAGAATTTCTTGTTCCATGATTTTTCCTGTGTATTCAGTTGCTGCGGGCATGGGTGTCCAGCAGTTTACGGTCGATTTTGCCGTTAGGGTTCAGCGGCAAAGCCTCCTGGATAATGATTTGCGACGGCACCATGTACGGCGGCACCACCTGTGAAAGCGAGTGTTTAATCGCGTCCGGCGCCAGATTGGTGACGCAGAACGCCGCGATACGCAGCACGCCGCCGCCCGCTTTCATTAGCGGTAATACCACCGCTTCACGAATGCCGGACATCGCCAGCAGGCGGTTTTCAATCTCGTTAATTTCGATGCGGTAACCGTTGAGCTTAATCTGGCTGTCGTTGCGCCCCTGGCAGTAAATAAGCCCATCTTCGTAGCCCAGATCACCGGTTTTGTAGCCGCGCCAGGCTTCGCCCTCGCGGTGCAACAGTTTTGCCGCGTTCTCTTGCTGCAGGCCAAGATAACCGCGCATCACGTTTTTGCCCCAAATAATCAGCTCACCGTCGGCAGTAATCTCCATTCTGCTCTCAGGCATCATGGTGCCAACCGGCAGCAGATCGTTTTCGCTGGCGAGGATGTCGTCGGTGATTTCGACAACGGTGGTGGCGATGGTCGCTTCGGTCGGGCCATAGGAGTTGAGGATTTTGGCCTGCGGGAAGCGGCGGCGAAGCTGTTTGACCAGCGCTTTGTTGAGCACTTCGCCGATAAACACAAACACGCTGAGTGCGGGTAAATAATCACTGTTGAATTGCGGTGAGAGCAACTTCTGGTAAGCGAAAGAGGGGGTGGAAACCCACACCGAGACCGCGTTGCTTTTCAGGCGCTCAAGCCAGTTTTCCGCGGCGATATCCTCTTTGGCATTCAGCACGATATGGCCGCCGGTCGCCAGGTTTGCCAGCAAGGGAATCAGGGAAAGGTCAAAGCTGAACACCGCGTGGTTCATCAGCACAGGCACTTCCGGCAAGGCGAAGTCCTGACGCACCCACTGCATAAAATGCCATACGCTTTCACGGCCGATCTGTACACCTTTCGGTTTGCCCGTGCTGCCAGAGGTGAACATGATATAGGCGAGATCCGGCTCCGCCAGTGGCTGGCCGGTTTCTCCGGTCGGCACAAACTGACGTGTCGCGACGTCGTAGTAATATGGCGCGCTGGCGAGATGGCAAATCTCTTTCAGCCGTTCCTGCGGGTAGATGCAATCTACCGGAATGTACGGAATGTTATGCAGCAGGCAGCTATAGATAGCGACGGCGAATTCCGCCTGCTGGTGGCCATATAACACCACTGGCGTCGCCAGCGAAGGCTGACAGCGCTGATAGCGTTTGGCCCAGTCTGTCACCGCGACAGAGAGCTGTTGCCAGTTGAGTGCTTCGTCGCTGCCGCTTATCGCTAACTGATGCGGGCGTGCGGGATCGAGTAATGCCGCACGCAGGAAATCCTGCAGCGCCTGGAGGTCAGAGTGTAGGTTCATAGGGGTGACATTCCGCTAAAAATGTAAAGAGAAGCCGCAGCGCTTGCCAGCGTTAACAGGCGTCCCAAAAAGAGGATCGTGGGATATTGCAGCCAGCCGTTCAGCGCCGGGCTACGTTTGGCTGACCACAGCAGCATGTTGTGCGCCACAGAAATAGCGCCAAACAGCGCGCCGCTAATCACATAGTGCCGTTCGAGCCCGTTCCATGCCCCCATACAAAACAGCGTGCAGAAAATACCGATATTCTGCGCCAGCGTTTTGTTCTGACGGAAAAAGTCGAGCTTCATTAAATTCATATAAATCGGCATGAACACCACATCGCGCAGCCACTCTGAAAGGCTGATGTGGAAACGACGCCAGAAATCCTGCGGGTTTTTCGCCAGAATCGGCATATTAAAGTTTGCCGGAACATTAAGGCCAAACAGGCGAGCGGCACCGATAGCCATATTGCTGTAACCGGCGAAATCAAAATAGAGATAGGCGCTGTAGGCCAGCGACATCACGACGCCAACACTGAATGTAAACGGGCGATGGCTCCAGTCCTGGATCACCAGGTTATCGATCAGCATGGCGAATAAAAACTTCTGCACGATACCGGTGAAGATTTGCTCTGCGGCGATGAGAAATTGCTCACGCGTAAGCGTGAATACCGGTTTATTAATATCCATTATCCATGTCCGCCAGCGGTACATCGGGCCGGCCAGAATAATAAACGGCATAAACAGGTAACAGAAATAGTGCAAAACATTGTTGCCATCTTTTTTATTGCGATAGAGCAAAACATCAAGGGCGCGGAAGGTCATAAAAGATAAGCCGATCATGCCCCAGTGGTTATTCAGATGTAATTTCACTGCAAACAGAGGCACTAACGTTAAACTTACCGCCTGCCAGGTTTTTAACCAGCCTTTCTCTTTTAAGGTGACGAGAAGATAAAAGCTGATAAAAACCGCAACGGGAACAATATAGTCGCCCTGAAATATATATCCCCAGCCAAATGCAGCCAGCACGGAAAAAGCGGATAAGTAAGTTAACCGATAGCGCAGCACGCGGTTAACCAGCGCAAACAATAACGCCGAAGAAAAGAGAAAAAAGAAAAAGGTTCCGGAGCTGTACATCATTCATTCCTCAGAACTTTTGATATTCAAAGTGCACTTTTAAATTCATGCTTTCATCAACAGAGGACCACGCGATAACGGTGACCGCCAGTAAGAGATAAAGTAAAAACAGGCGAATAGCGTATTTCATCGTTTAAAACTCTCAAGAATAAAGCGGTCCATCGGTACCCATGCCAGATCGGTGGGATGCAGACGGTCCCAGTTCCAGCCGTCCTGATAGGGCATAGAGTACATATCAAAATAGGGGATCTGGTTTTCTTTCAGGATGGCGGTGGTTTGCGTTACCGCAGGTTGCACCAGTTCAGGGTTTTGCACCGCACGGCGGTTTATCGCATCGATAATCACCACCACCTGAACGTGGCGCTCTTTGAGCAACGTGATCATGGCGCGAAACGCTTTCAACTGTTCCGGCTCAACGGGCGAATCGTCCCATACTTCTGGTTTTTCGCCGGGTTGATAAACCGTTTTGTCCATCCACAAGGTGTCTGCGCTTTCCTGGCGCGCCTCGTTCAGCTCGCGGGCGTGGGCCAGTTCGTGTTCCCAGTTCGGTGTGATGTCGACGGCGGGTTGCACAGGCCAGGGGCGCGCAGGCGACGCTTCAACATCCAGCATCGCCAGCCAGTCGTTTTTAATCAGTGTGCAGAAATTAGCAAATTCGTAACTGACTTCTTGCCAGATATTGTCCAGGTCCCAGCCAGAAATTTTCATTTGTTCAAAGGTTAAATGGCTGGTCTCTTTTTTATTGATATGGCGTAAGTAGTTGACGAGGAATGGGCGTGTTTGTTCATCCTGCATTAACGGATTAAAAACTGGTGCCGGGAAATTATTCGCAAAAATAGCAGGAGGCACGCCGGTTGAATAAAAACTATCGGGCGCCAGTAGCAAAACGACTTTACTGTTTGCGTTAAGGTCATTCTTAAAGCGAGACAGCAGAAGAAAATGGGTGACGCTGTCATCAAAACTGTCGCCAAATGCGACTACATTACGATGTAAATCATTATTAAGGTAATTATATACAGCGTAAGGCTCATCTTCTGAGGTGGCGACTTCCGATGCGCCAATGAAAAAAATCGCATTACCCTGCAGGGCATGAGAAATAGTGGCTATTTTTTCCGCCTGCTCTTTTGCCGTGCCGTCCATTGCTTTAATCAGCGGCTGGAATTTAAGCGGCGGATCAAAGCGGGTCACCAGCGGATGAACGCAAAGGAACAGGACGGCGAGAAGCGCCATCAAAAAATGTAGGCAGAAAGTATTTTTGATTTTCATTATAAAATTAAAATTACTTGATATTCATTTGTTTAAAATATGTTGTTTTTTAACGTAACAGACAAATTTGATCTCTGTCTCCGCGACACTATATACCAGCCTTATGACGGATGATGAGCACTGCCGTGTAACGGTATGTACAGCGTGTCATTTATTACCGGAAAGGGTCGAAGAGGCTTGATGAACGGGGCGCGAAAGCATTTTTCCGCACTCGTTGCGGCAGGGTAATCGACATACATAATTTGCGATTTTTTGTAATGTTTAGGTAAAAAAATTTGGGTAGGCTGGCGCGGGCGGTTAAACTTCTTGCGCCAATTATTTGACTACAGGAAAGAAAGGACTGTGACCAAAATCAAACTCGTGGCACTGGGCGTGCTGACCGCGTCCTGCGCTTTTGCAGCAAATGCAGAAAATACCTTTTCACTGGGCGCTGGCGTGGGCGTCGTTGAATCCCCGTATAAACAGTATGATAAACGTGTCCTGCCGGTTCCTGTTATCACCTATGAGAGTGATAATTTCTGGTTTCGCGGTTTAGGCGGCGGTTATTACCTGTGGAATGACCAGGCGGATAAACTCTCCATCACCGCGTTTTACTTCCCATGGGAGTTCAAACCAAAAGACAGTGATAATAACCAGTTGCGTCAGTTGGATCGCCGTAAAGCGACGATGATGGCGGGGCTTTCCTACATCCACAATACCGATTACGGTTTCCTGCGCACCACGCTGGCGGGCGATGTGCTGGATAACAGCAACGGCGTTCTGTGGGACATCGGCTGGTTGTACAACTACAACAACGGTGCGCTGAGCGTCACGCCAGGCATTGGTGTTGAGTGGGCCAGCGATAACCTGAACCAATACTACTACGGTGTGTCGCGTTCCGAAGCGCGTCGCAGCGGGCTGAAAAGCTACGATCCGGATAATGGCTGGAGCCCGTACCTTGAGCTTACGGTCAGCTACCGTCTGACGGATAGCTGGACCGTGTACGGCTCGGGCCGTTACACCCATCTGTCGGATGAGATCAAAGACAGCCCGATGGTGGACAAATCCTGGGGCGGGCTGTTGTCCACCGGGGTGACGTACCGCTTCTGATTGTGCAGTTGAATAGCGCGATCTGTGCAATAAAACAGGGCCATTGGCCCTGTTTTGCTTTACGGTGAAACGTTTAGCAGGAGGAGAAGATGGCAGACAAAAAAGTGGTTTTTGCAGGCCAGGTTTCGCAGCCCGCCATTGGCCAGGGCACCTGGTACATGGGGGAAAACGCGCGGCTGCGCCAGAAAGAAGTGGATGCGCTGCGCGCGGGTATCGATCTGGGATTAACGTTGATTGATACGGCGGAAATGTATGCCGACGGCGGAGCGGAAGAGGTGGTCGGCGAAGCCTTACAGGGCGGTTTACGTGACAAGCTGTTCCTGGTTTCCAAAGTTTATCCGTGGAATGCCGGCGGCAAGAAGGCAATCGCTGCTTGCGAAGCCAGCCTGCGTCGCCTGAAAACAGAGGTTCTCGATCTCTACCTGCTGCACTGGCGCGGGAACTATTCCCTTGCTGAAACCGTCGAGGTGATGGAAACGCTGATCGCGCAGGGCAAAATACGCCGCTGGGGCGTTTCAAACCTGGATTACAGCGATATGCAGGAGCTGATGCGCGTGCGTGGTGGTGACGCCTGTGCGACAAATCAGGTGCTGTATCATCTTGGTTCGCGCGGCATTGAATATGATCTGCTGCCATGGTGCCAGCAACAGGCAATGCCGGTGATGGCCTATTGTCCGCTGGCTCAGGCAGGCCGCCTGCGCGATGGTTTGCTGGAAAACAGTACGGTGCGCGAGATTGCCGCAGCACATGGTGTCAGCGCTGCGCAAATTTTACTGGCTTGGGTGATTAGCCATCAGGGCGTGATTGCCATTCCCAAAGCATCCAGCGTGGAACATGTGCAGGAAAATGCGGCGGCATTAAATATCACGTTAAGCAGCGACGAATTAGCGCGGCTGGATAATGCTTTCCCGGCACCGGGTCGTAAAACGCCACTCGACGTGGTGTAACAGAAATAATAACCCTCTCCTGTCAGGAGAGGGTTGGCAGGATCAGCGTTTAACGACGCGGATGGTCTGCGCCAGGCGGGACGGTTTTTCTTCAGTGGTTTTCTGCGGCACGGTTGCGTTAACCGATTCCACGCAGACAAATGTTTTGTAGCCGTCATCCGGCATGTCAGCCATGCTGACGGAGAGCGCCGGGCCGGGGTTCCACGCCACGACATTTGCGTTATGGCTGTGGATGACTTCAATAGTGCGGTTAAGCGCGCTGTCGTGGATCAGGCTGCAGGCTTCTGCATTCAGATAGACGCGGTCGGTGCGATCCGGGAACGTCTGCACACCATCAGCCAGCACATCTTCTTTCGCATCGTTCACTTTGTCGATAAAGCGATCGCCAAGGCCACTCACTTTTACGGCTGCGATATCACCGACGTTGAAATAGGTGTGCAGTGCCGAGGTGGTTTCAAACTCACCGTGGGCTTCGAGCTCCATTTCGCACGTCGCGCCCAGTTTGTAGCGGGCATATACCGTAAAGTCGTGCGGCCAGAATTTGCGCGATGCATCGCTGCTCTGCAGTTCAAAGGTCAGCACTACGCCGCTGGCGTCTTCGTTATGCGCTTTCAGCGCCCACGGCAGATTGCGCGCAAAACCATGCGCTGGCAGGCCTTGTTGTTTTGCCGGGCCGAACCACGGCCAGCAAACCGGCACGCCGCCACGCAGCGCGACGCCATCTTTAAACGGTGTGTTGCCGCTCAGCCACAGAACGTCTTCTTCACCCTGCGGTTTCCAGGAAAGCAGATGAGCGCCCTGTAAGGCGAATGAACCTTTAACCTGCGGATGGTCGACGACGATAACGTCCAGCTCGTCCATTTTGCGCAGGGAGAGAGTAGGGGTAATTTGTTCGACTACCGGAAGTGCAAAAATTTTATTAATCATTAACGCAATCCTCTGTCTTCAAAACAAAAAAAGAGCGACCGAAGTCGCTCTTTCAGATCATGTTCTCATCTCAACTTATTTGGAGATGTGAGCGATCAGGTCCAGAACTTTGTTGGAGTAACCAGTTTCGTTGTCGTACCAGGAAACCAGTTTCACGAAGTTGTCGTTCAGTGCGATACCGGCTTTAGCATCGAACACTGAAGTGCAAACTTCACCGTTGAAATCGGTAGAAACCACGTCGTCTTCGGTGTAACCCAGAACGCCTTTCATCGGGCCTTCAGAAGCGGCTTTGATGGCTTTCTTGATTTCTTCGTAGGACGCTGCTTTTTCCAGACGAACGGTCAGGTCAACAACGGATACGTTCGGAGTCGGAACGCGGAACGCCATACCAGTCAGTTTGCCGTTCAGTTCCGGCAGTACTTTACCTACAGCTTTAGCAGCACCGGTAGAGGACGGGATGATGTTCTGGGATGCGCCGCGGCCGCCGCGCCAGTCTTTGTGAGACGGGCCATCAACGGTTTTCTGCGTTGCGGTGGTCGCGTGAACAGTGGTCATCAGACCTTCGATGATGCCGAAGTTGTCGTTGATAACTTTTGCCAGCGGAGCCAGGCAGTTAGTGGTGCAGGAAGCGTTGGAAACGATGTCCTGGCCAGCATATTTGTCGAAGTTAGCGCCACGTACGAACATCGGGGTGTTGTCTTTGGACGGGCCAGTCAGAACAACTTTTTTCGCGCCAGCGGTGATGTGTTTACGAGCGGTTTCGTCGGTCAGGAAGATACCGGTAGCTTCAGCAACTACGTCAACGCCGATTTCGTTCCATTTCAGATTAGCCGGGTCTTTCTCAGCAGTAACACGGATGGTTTTGCCGTTAACAACCAGGTGGCCGTCTTTCACTTCTACGGTACCGTTGAAACGACCGTGAGTGGAGTCATACTTCAGCATGTACGCCATGTATTCAGCGTCCAACAGATCGTTGATACCAACGATTTCGATGTCAGAACGTTCCTGAGCAGCACGGAAAACAATGCGACCGATACGGCCAAAACCGTTGATACCTACTTTGATAGTCATATATTCCACCAGCTATTTGTTAGTGAATAAAAGGTTGGCTGTAAAATTACAAAAACCTTACGCAGCGTCAAGCGGAATCGTGTCAATCATTGCGACAAATCAATCCTCCGCATAACCTTTGTTCGACTGACTCGCCTCACTCTTCCTTTGAGCATGCTCCCCATATAGGGGCGCCGCCTGGGATTTTAAAGGTCAGACAGGATAAAAATGTGAGATTAATCACAATTCACCGGCTGCTTTACCGCAACAAATAAGTTTAGAACAAAAGTTAACGCCGCAGTGTTAATGTTTTGTTAGAATCATGCTGAAAAGTTGTCGAGTTTTTACCGTGAGGCGTGAGCAAATGGCGCATAATTCTTCTGAAGACGACCTGAAAAAAACACTGACTGAAATGCAGTTTTACGTGACGCAGAACCACGGCACTGAGCCGCCGTTCACCGGGCGTTTTCTGCATAACAAACGCGACGGGATTTATCACTGTCTGGTGTGTGACGCCGCGCTATTCAATTCGCAAACCAAGTATGATTCAGGCTGTGGCTGGCCAAGTTTCTTTGAGCCGGTGAGCGAAGATGCTATCCGCTATATTAACGATTATTCGCATGGCATGCAGCGTGTGGAAATCCGCTGTGGAAAATGTGATGCGCACCTGGGTCACGTCTTCCCCGATGGCCCACAACCGACCGGCGAACGGTATTGCGTCAACTCGGCTTCCCTGAGCTTTACCGATGACGAAAATGGCGATCGTTCTCAGGGTTGAAAAAACGATTCAGCAATTATTCCACGGAGTTTTCTAGATGAATCTTGATCAAATCGTTAACAGCATGACGCCGGAGATCTACCAGCGCCTGGTAACGGCCGTTGAGTTAGGGAAATGGCCGGATGGCGTTGCGCTTACGCAAGAGCAAAAAGAGAACAGTCTGCAACTGGTGATGCTGTGGCAGGCGCGTAATAACACGCAGGCGCAGCATATGACCATTGATACCAACGGCCAGATGGTGATGAAAAGTAAGCAGCAATTAAAAGAGGATTTTGGCATTTCGCCAAAGCCGATCGCGACGTTTAAATCGTAAATCGCCATGCCGGAGGCGCAATGCCAGCCGGCATGGGCATTATCAGGCGTGCGTTTCCTGCCAGTCCGCGAGCGTATAGAGCGTCGCGCCAGCCGCTGACATCTCCATAAACGCCTGCGTACTGTCCTGCGGATTCAGGTTCACGCCACGGCAACCATCGGTAATGACATTCACCTGATATCCCAGTTGTAGCGCATCCAGCACGGTAAATTTCACGCAGTAATCGGTGGCTAAACCGAGTATTACCAGCTCGCGAATGCCGTGCTGCTGCAACCAGGTGTGCAGGGCGGTTTCCTGACGATGGCCGTTATCGAAAAACGCGCTGTAACTATCAATCAGCGGGTTTTCGCCTTTGTAAAACACCGCGTCGATAGCGTTCTGGTTTAGCAATGGATGCAGCGCCGCGCCCTCGCTGTTTTGTACACAGTGATCGGGCCAAAACGTTTGGGCTAACCCAGCCAGTTTACCGGCTGTGAACGGCGCGACGTGGTGCTGACTGGCGAAACTGCCATGTCCCGCCGGATGCCAGTCCTGGCTTGCCACGATGGCATCACCGCGTGTTTTACACCACGTCATCATGGCATTAGCAATATCGACCGTGCTGTCACCTTCCGCCACTGCCAGCGCGCCGCCAGCGCAAAAATCATTCTGAATATCGACCAGCAGCAATGCGCGTTGCGTCATACAAGCCTCCTCATTCATCCGGTGTCAGTTCACCGCGCAGGTTTTGTGTCATGGCGGTGCGAATGGCATCAGCGTCCAGATCCTGGCTTAACAGGTAGTGAAGCTTTGTCAACGTCGCTTCCACTGTCATGTCTGCGCCGCCAATCACGCCTGCGTGGGCGAGGGCGTTGCCGGTGGCGTAGCCGCCCATGTTGACCTTGCCGGACATACATTGTGTCAGGTTGACCACGACAATGCCGCGGGCGCTGGCTTCCTGGAGTTCTTTCAGAAACTCACCGTTTTGTGGCGCATTACCCACACCGTAAGAACGAAGAATCAGCGCTTTTACCGGCTGACGCAGGAAGTTACGCACCACATCGGCGGATATACCTGGATAAATCGTTACCACGCCAATCGGCTGCGGGGTGATCGGGTGGACAACCAGTTCGCCAGTGGTGTGCGGCGCGGGCGGCGTGCCCAGGCGGCGAATATGGATACCCGCTTCCAGTAGCGGCGCAAGGTTAGGCGAAGC
Organism: Kosakonia sp. YIM B13588; assembly: GCF_042788165.1. Lineage (NCBI taxonomy): Bacteria > Pseudomonadati > Pseudomonadota > Gammaproteobacteria > Enterobacterales > Enterobacteriaceae > Kosakonia > Kosakonia sp. YIM B13588. Next base: position 143,845 of record NZ_JBHZPO010000001.1, read on the forward strand.
GAACGCGTCGAAACCATCAGCATGCGCTTTGGTGGTGCGGTTGCCGCGATACAGACGGTTATTGAAGAACAGCGTGACTTCGTTAATCGGGAAATTAGCCGCCACATATAACGCATTCAGCAGGTTGATCTGTCCATCGGAACGCAGTTCGGCGAGCGGGATTTGTGACCCTGTCACAATGACCGGTTTGCCTAAATTTTCCAGCATAAACGACAGTGCCGACGCGGTGTAGGCCATCGTGTCCGTACCGTGCAAAATCACAAAACCATCGTAATCGTCATAGTGCGCTTTCACATCGTCTGCGATATGTTGCCAGTCTTCCGGCGTCATATCGGACGAATCCATCAGCGGCTCATATTCATGGATGGTGAAATCAGGCATTTCGGGGCGATGGAACTCAGGCATCAGCGCCAGTTGACGTTGCAGGTGACCGGAAACCGGCACATAGCCGTGTTCTGAGCGTTGCATACCGATAGTCCCGCCCGTGTAGGCAACGTAAATGGATTTTTTTTGCATAGTTATATTCTGGCTTCATCAAAAAAATCCCCTCCGGTGGAGGGGACGTGGTCAGGTGATTTTAGCGGATATTGGCGCAGTTCAGACAGAGCGCATAACGGTTTTGTGGATCGTTAAACACCGCCAGTTTGTCGGTTTCAGCTTTCATCTCCAGCGCAGCGCTCGCCAGCGGGGCAGGCAGGTATGCCTGCAATGCTTTTGGCAGCATGGCGCTTACCGAACCGGACATGCTATCCATTAGCCGATCAAAGAATGTCGGCTCTTCCTCGTAGTAATCGATATGCCACTGTTTCAGTTTCGCAAGTTCAGCCGCTTTCGCCAGCGCGTCGTCGAAATCGCCCAACGCATCGACCAGCCCGTTATTTTTCGCATCCTGGCCGGTCCAGACGTGGCCCTGAGCAATTTTATCAATCTGCTCAGGCGTGCTGTTGCGCGACTGCGCCACCAGCGTGATAAAGCGTTTGTAGCCATTCTCGATGCTCAACTGCATCATTTGCGAAACTTCGTCCGGCAGCGCTTTGGTCATGCTGACATCTGCCAGCGGCGAGGTTGCTACGCCATCAGTATGTACGCCGATACTGTCGAGGCTTTTTTCCAGCGTGTTGATAACACCGAAGATACCAATCGAGCCGGTCAGCGTGCTGGCACTGGCGACAATGTAATTCGCCGGTGTTGAGATCCAGTAACCGCCAGAGGCCGCCATGCCGCCCATCGAAACCACGACCGGTTTACCTGCCGCGCGGGCTGCCGCCAGCTCGGAGCGGATAACTTCCGATGCGCTGACGCTGCCGCCAGGGCTGTTAACACGCAAGACAATGGCTTTTACTTTTGGATCGAGACGTGCATCGCGGATCTGCGCGGCGGTGGTATCGCCGCCTACGTTCCCTGGGGTTTCCTCGCCATCCATAATCGCGCCGTTAGCGAAAATTACCGCCACGGTATCGCCAACATCGCTCGGTTTTTTCGCCTGGTAATCATACATGCTGACCGCGCGGAAGTTCTTATCCTCCGTGCTCCAGCCAAACTGTTTAACCATCGCTTTTTCCGCATCGGTGGCGGAACCCAGTTCATCCACCAGTTTGTTGTCCAGCGCATACTTCGCCGTGTCGCCATCTACTTTACGCAGGCCATCCAGCATCGCTTGTGCGCCAGGGAAGACTTGCTGCGCGGTGATTTGGCGGTTAGCGGCAACGGTGTTGAGGTAGTTCTGCCACAACTCATTAATCCAGCGGCTATCTGCATCGCGGGCTGCCGGGGACATATCATCGCGAATAAATGGCTCAACGGCGGATTTATAGGTTCCGACACGGAATACGTGGGTGGTGACTTTCAGCTTATCAAGCAGCGATTTGTAGTAGAGGCCATTGGTGGCAAAACCATGCAGATCAACCACACCCTGCGGCGACAGCCAGATCTTGTTGGCGAAGCTGGCAAGGTAATACTGGCCCTGACTGTAGTTATCGCCCACGGCATAAACCGGCTTACCGCTGTCGCGGAATTCGCGCAGCGCTTTGCCGATATACTGCATCGACGGTTGATCGGCACCGGCAAAATTTTTCAGATCCATCACAATCCCGGTGATATTCCGGTCATGCTGCGCCTGGCGAATGGTGTCGACGATGTCAAACAGTGAGTTTTCCTGCAGGCGATCGGAGCTGGCACCAAACAACTGGCGACCCAGTGCGCCAAGCCGGCTGCTGGCGGAGGTTTTGTCCACCACCACGCCGGAAATATCCAGCAGCAATGCGCCCCGACTGTTGCTGCTGGTTTTACTGTCGCTCATTTGCATCCACACGCCCGCGACAACCAACACCAACAAAATAAAGAAAAGATTCAGCACCAGCTTGCGGATAAAGTTCAGCAATCGCCAGCTCCACTTGAAAAAACCGGCAATAATACGCCAAAGGGTTCGCATGTATTCTCCCTGGTAGTTAACGACCACCGCTGCCCGAGCGGCAAAGTGTGGTTATCCTAATTACCCCGCCGCCACTTGTCAGCAGGAATCGCCTTCGGCGCTGTAACAATTTCTACGCCCGTGTTAATTTTGTGAACAAATTTCAATACAGGAGTTTAACTAATGGACGCACTTGAGCTGCTCGTCAATCGTCGTAGCGCATCCCGGCTGGCAGAACCGGCCCCGGCAGGTGAACAACTGGATAACATTTTGCGTGCGGGCATGCGCGCGCCGGATCACGGTACGCTGCAGCCGTGGCATTTTTTTGTCATCGAAGGGGAAGGGCGCGAACGGTTCAGTCAGACGCTGGAGCAGGCCGCGGTTGCCGCAGACCAGGATGAAAAAGGTATCGAAAAAGCGCGTACATCGCCTTTTCGCGCGCCGTTGATCATTGCGGTGGTGGCGAAATGCGACGTTCACCATAAAGTCCCGCAGTGGGAACAGTTGCTTTCTGCTGGCTGCGCGGTAATGGCAATGCAGATGGCGGCGCTGGCGCAGGGGTTTAACGGTATCTGGCGCACAGGCCCGCTGACCGACAGTCCGGTGGTTCGCCAGGCGTTTGACTGCCGCGAACAGGACAAAATTGTTGGTTTTCTGTATCTCGGTACACCGCAGTTGAAAGCCTCGACCACTGTCACCGTACCGGATACCACGCCGTTTGTGACACGTTTCTAAGCTCTGCCTGATATCGGACGGCTGCGACAACTCTGCCGCAGCCGTTTTCTTTTAACGTCCAGTTTGATTTCGCTGATAACAACGCGAAAGGATCACAGCGAAGCACGCCCGTTCGGGCGCACTGTTTATTTACGCTGTGCGGCAAACTCGTCTTTGGCTTTCTGCAATTGTTGCTGGAACGCCGGGTTGGTATGCAAAGTGGCAACGACAGCAGAACCGACAATGCGCGCCGCGTCCACGTCACTTTGCCAGTGGTAGCCACAGATCACCCGGCTTTGACCCAGGTCGTAGCCGCGTTTGAGGATCTGATCCTGACGCTGTGGATTAATCTCTGCCAGTACCAGTGCGGTCGCCCAACCGATCGAGGTATGGCCGGACGGATAAGAGCCGTTTTTCGCCAGTGAATCCTGCTCTTTGGTGTTGCAGGTTGGTACGCCGTAGAAGGCAAACGGGCGGATACGCATATATTTTTGCTTCGCGCCGCGCGTTGCCAGATCGCCCGCATCTTCGATCATATTGGTCAACAGTTTATGCAACTGCGGGGAGTCTTTCTCGGTGATGGGTGAGCCAAATGCGCCAGAGAAGGCGTTTGCCACGCCGCCGCTGCTCAGGTTGGCGTCTTCCGCTGCCTGTTTGCCGCGCTCGGTGCTACGCAGCAAGCGGCCCTGTTCGTACATTGCCTGATCGTTTAAAAACGCGATGCTACCGACTTCCGGCGGCGGTGGTAACAGCGCCAGGCTATCAATCGCCTGCGCATTTTTCAGGTAGTAAAGATCAGGTTTGGTGGTGGCGTCATTCCCGGATGGAACCAGAGCAAAAGCGCTGGTAGAGAGCAAACTAGCAAGACAAAACGCGATGATATTTTTTTTCATGAGCGGTTCCTTTGTGTAAAAAGCGTCCGTAGCCCTCAGTGGCTGCTGTCATATTTCTGTCATAAAATGCCAAAAAGAACATTGCGGTGACTCGCAAAATGGCCGATGTAGTTATTGGGATGATGTTTACGAGCAAAAAATCATCGCACGTGATGTCTGTTTCGTTTGCTTAATGAGCAATAACGCGCGAAATCAGATTGCCAGACTTACCAGCTCAGCATTTGGGCGCTACCATAGCGCGATTGCAATGACAGGAGATGTCCATGAGCGAGCAAGCCATTCGTTTAACGCAATACAGCCACGGAGCCGGTTGCGGTTGTAAAATTTCCCCCAAAGTGCTGGATACCATTCTGCATAGCGAGCAGGCGAAGTTTCTCGACCCGAACCTGCTTGTCGGCAACGAAACGCGTGATGACGCCGCCGTTTACGATTTGGGTAACGGTACCTGCATTATCAGCACCACCGACTTCTTTATGCCGATTGTCGATAACCCCTTCGACTTTGGCCGCATTGCTGCGACCAACGCCATTAGCGATGTTTTCGCGATGGGCGGCAAACCGATTATGGCGATTGCCATTCTGGGCTGGCCACTCGACAAACTGGCACCGGAAATCGCGCGTGAGGTGATCGACGGTGGGCGTTTTGCCTGCCAGCAGGCCGGGATTGCGCTGGCGGGCGGTCACTCAATCGACGCGCCGGAGCCGATTTTTGGCCTTGCCGTAACCGGCGTGGTGCCAACCGAACGTGTGAAGAAAAACAGTACCGCCCAGGCGGGTTGCAAACTGTTCCTCACCAAGCCGCTGGGCATTGGCGTATTAACCACGGCGGAGAAAAAATCGCTGCTTAAACCGGAACACGTTGGTCTGGCAACGGAAGTGATGTGCCGCATGAACCTTGCCGGTGCCGCCTTTGCCGGGATCGACGGCGTAAAAGCGATGACCGATGTCACCGGCTTTGGCCTGCTCGGTCACCTGAGCGAAATGTGTCAGGGCGCTGGCGTACAGGCGCAGGTCTGGTATCAGGATGTGCCGAAATTGCCAGGTGTTGAAGAGTATATTGCCCAGGGCGCCGTGCCGGGCGGTACCCAGCGTAACTTCGCCAGCTATGGTCATCTGATGGGTGAGATGCCAACGGCGGTGCGCGATTTGCTGTGCGATCCGCAAACGTCCGGCGGCTTGCTGCTGGCGGTGGCACCGGGTTCGGAAGAGGAAGTCAAAGCCACGGCGGCGGAATACGGAATTCAACTGAGCGCGATTGGTGAGCTGGTTAGCGCGCGCGGCGGTCGCCCGATGATTGAGATCCGTTAATCCTATGCGGTTATTTATTGCCGAAAAGCCCAGTCTGGCGCGTGCCATTGCCGATGTGCTGCCGAAGCCGCATCGCAAAGGTGACGGCTATATTGAGTGCGGTAATGGTCAGGTGGTGACCTGGTGCATTGGTCACCTGCTTGAGCAGGCGCAGCCGGATGCCTATGACAGCCGCTATGCGCGCTGGAATCTGGCCGATCTTCCGATCGTGCCGGAAAAGTGGCAGCTGCAGCCGCGTCCGTCGGTGCTGAAGCAAATCAATGTTATCAAACGCCTGCTCGCCGATGCCGAACAGGTGGTGCACGCCGGTGACCCGGATCGTGAAGGGCAGTTACTGGTTGATGAAGTGATTGATTACCTGCAACTGCCAGCCGAAAAACGCCAGCAGGTGCAACGCTGCCTGATTAACGATCTCAATCCGCAGGCGGTGGAGCGGGCGATTGAGCGCCTGCGGGCAAATAGCGAATTTATTCCGTTGTGCGTGTCGGCGCTGGCGCGCGCCCGTGCCGACTGGCTCTACGGCATCAATATGACCCGCGCGTATACGCTGCTGGGGCGCAACGCCGGTTATCAGGGCGTGCTCTCCGTGGGGCGCGTGCAGACGCCGGTGCTGGGGCTGGTGGTGCGCCGCGACGAAGAAATTGAGAACTTCGTGGCGAAAGATTTCTTTGAGGTGAAAGCGCATATCGTCACGCCTGCCGGGGAGCGCTTTACTGCCCTGTGGCAGCCGAGCGAAGCGTGTGAGCCTTATCAGGACGATGAAGGGCGCCTGTTGCATCGCCCGCTGGCGGAGCATGTGGTGAACCGCATTAGCGGCCAACCGGCGCTGGTAACGGCCTATAACGATAAACGGGAATCAGAACTCGCGCCGCTGCCGTTTTCGCTTTCCGCACTGCAAATTGAAGCGGCAAAACGTTATGGGCTCAGTGCGCAGAACGTGCTCGATATTTGCCAGAAACTCTACGAAACCCACAAGCTGATCACCTATCCGCGTTCTGATTGCCGCTATTTACCGGAAGAGCACTTCGCCGGGCGACATGCGGTGATGAATGCGATTGGCGCGCATGCCCCGGATCTGTTGCCGCAGCCGGTGGTGAATCCGGACACGCGCAACCGCTGCTGGGACGATAAGAAAGTCGATGCGCACCATGCGATTATCCCGACTGCCCGCGCTTCGAAGGTCAATCTCAGCGATAACGAAGCCAACGTTTATAACCTGATTGCTCGCCAGTATTTGATGCAGTTTTGTCCGGATGCGGTGTTCCGCAAATGCCAGATCGATCTTGATATCGCCAACGGCAAGTTTATCGCCAAAGCGCGTTTTCTGGCGGAGGCCGGATGGCGCACGCTGCTTGGTTCGAAAGAGCGAGATGAAGAAAACGACGGCACACCGTTGCCGGTTGTGGCAAAAGGTGACGAATTGCTGTGCGAAAAAGGCGAAGTGGTCGCGCGTCAGACCCAGCCGCCGCGCCACTTTACCGATGCAACATTGCTGTCGGCAATGACCGGGATTGCGCGGTTCGTGCAGGATAAAGATCTAAAGAAAATTCTGCGTGCTACCGATGGTCTGGGCACCGAGGCGACGCGCGCCGGTATTATCGAACTGTTGTTCAAGCGCAGTTTTCTGGTGAAGAAAGGGCGCTACATCCACTCGACCGAACCGGGCCGGGCATTGATCCACTCGCTGCCGGAGATGGCGGCGCGCCCCGATATGACCGCGCACTGGGAGTCGGTGCTGACGCAAATCAGTGAGAAAGAGTGCCGTTATCAGGACTTTATGCAGCCGCTGGTCAGTACGCTGCACGAACTGATTCACCAGGCGCGTAACACGCCGGTGCGTCAGTTCCGTGGGCTGGTGGCACCGGGCGGCGAGAAGAAAAAACCGTTTGCCAAAGGCCGGGGGAAAAAACGCCCGCCATCAGCAGAGGCGAGCGGTGACGCGGCGTCTCCGGCCGGATAACGCGTTTTCGCTGTTACCCGGCCTGCACATCAAATTACGCCTTGCGACAGCATCGCGTCGGCGACTTTCACGAAGCCCGCGATGTTGGCACCGCGCACATAGTGCGTTTGTTTGCCTTCGCCGCCGTACTCAACGCAAGCCTGATGAATATCCAGCATGATGTGGTGCAGGCGCGCATCCACTTTTTCCGCTTTCCAGCCCATACGCGCGGCATTCTGCGCCATCTCCAGACCGGAGGTGGCAACCCCGCCTGCATTCGCCGCTTTCCCCGGTGCGAACAGCACGCCCGCTTCGAGGAACAATTCTGTGGCATCAATGGTGGTGGGCATATTTGCACCTTCCGCCACGGCTTTTACGCCGTTGGCAATCAACACGCGCGCCGCATCGGTATCCAGCTCATTTTGCGTGGCGCACGGCAGCGCGATGTCGACCAGCACTGACCATGGCTGCTTGCCTTCGAGGTATGTCAGACCAAATTCCCGCGCGTAATCTGCGATGCGGCCGTCGCGGCTGGCTTTGATCTCGCACAGGCGGGCGAGTTTTTCACGGTTAAACCCGGCTTCATCCACCACGGTACCGGCAGAGTCCGACGCGGTGATCACCCGTGCGCCGAAGGCCATCGCTTTTTCTATCGCGTATTGCGCCACGTTGCCGGAGCCGGAAATCGCGACGCGCATCCCTTCAAAGCTAAGACCGTGACGCTTGAGCATCGCTTCGGTGAAATAGACCAGGCCGTAACCGGTCGCTTCCGGGCGGATCAGACTGCCGCCAAATGAAAGCCCCTTCCCGGTAAACACGCAGGCGGTATTGTTGGAGAGCTTTTTCATCATCCCGGCCATAAAACCGACTTCGCGTGCGCCGACGCCAATATCCCCGGCGGGCACATCGGTATCCGCGCCAAGATGACGATACAGTTCGCTTATCAGCGCCTGGCAGAAGCGCATCACTTCGCCATCGCTTTTGCCTTTCGGATCGAAATCACTGCCGCCTTTGCCACCGCCCATCGGCAGGGTAGTGAGCGCATTTTTGAACGTTTGTTCGAAGCCGAGGAATTTGAGGATCGACAAATTCACCGACGGGTGAAAACGCATGCCACCTTTGTAGGGGCCAATGGCCGAACTGAACTGTACGCGCCAGGCGCGGTTAACCTGTACCTGATTACGGTCATCAACCCAGGCGACGCGAAACTGAATCACGCGCTCCGGTTCAACAAGGCGTTCAAGTAACGACATCTGGCGGTAACGCGGGTGAGCTTCAAGGAAGGGCCAGAGGGTGGACATCACTTCACGAACGGCCTGAGAGAACTCCGGCTGGTGCGGGTCGCGCTGTTCAACATACTGGAGAAATGATGCAAGAGAGTGCGTCTGATCCATAGATATAAGTGTCTCTTATTGTTGTGGTGAATTTGTTGTGATGGTGGTGCGCAAAAAGCAGGCACTTTTGGACTATAACATTCGCAAGGTTGCATGCTGCAAGGGAAAAATCCGCACACCAGGCAAATTAATAATTGGCAATCTTTCATAACTAAAAACGATGATCGGTGAAATTAAAGTCCTGCCGCAGAGATCCGTTATAGTAATGAGTGGCGTCAATCAGAAAGGACAAGTTATGACCCGAATTAAGTGGATAGCAGCAGCGTTACTGGTTGCTGCCTCAACCAGCGCGCTGGCTGAACGTTTACCGTCGCCGGGGATTGAGGTGAATGTGCCGCCAGAAGTGTTCAGCTCCGGTGGACAAACGCAGACCACGCAGCCCTGCATGCAATGCTGCGTATATGGTAATCAAAACTACAGCGAAGGGGCGGTTATCAAAACCGAGGGTGTGTTATTACAATGCCAGCGCGATGAGAAAACCATTTCCACTAACCCGCTGGTGTGGCGGCGCGTGAAGCCATAAACGCTTCCAGCAGCGGAATATCCGCCGGAGCCAGCGGCAGTGTCAGCGCTTCGGCGGGTAAGCACCACAACAACGCCCGGTGATAGTGGCGTACCGGTTCACCGCGAAAATTCTCCACATGCCAGGCGTGCAAATGAATCAGCCGCCCGGAAATCTCCCGCTGATGGCTGGCAACATAGCGCGCAGGCTCGGCGTCAATACCCAACTCTTCCCGCAACTCGCGCGTTAGCGCCTGCGGCTGTGTTTCCCCGGCTTCAACCTTGCCACCGGCAAATTCCCACAGACCGGCCTGATCGGCATGGTCGGGGCGCTGTGCCAGTAAAATTTTGCCGTCGCGCTCAATGATGGCGGCCACGACATCCAGAGTTTTCAGAAGGGTCATTACTGCGTTCCGTGAGTGTGCTGGCTCCATTCGAACCAGCCGCCATCATACACGGCGATATCCGCCCAGCCGAGCGCGCGGGCAATAAAAAAGGCAAACGAGGCGCGCCAGCCAGTGCCGCAATAAAAAATTACCGGATTATCGCCAGTGATGCGCTGTTGTTGCCAGAGTGCGGCGATCTCTGACGGGTTGCGCACCGTGCCGTCTGCATTGTGAAAGTCGGTAATCAACTGGCTGTCGCCTGCTGCCAGCCCCCAGCGAGCACCGGGAATATCGCCGACTGCGGCGATATAGTCATAACCGCTTGTCTGACCGCTAAACTCAGGCCAACTGCGGATACTGACCAGCAACGTATCGGGCTGCGCCAGCCGCTGCTGGGTTTGCACCATATTGAGCAATAGCTCAGGTTGCGCCGGGATACGCACGCCGAAATCCCTTTGCGGTTTAACGCCTGGCGCTGCGCCGATTTCTTCGGCTAAACCGGTGCGTAGCCAGCTCTGCCAGCCGCCATCCAGTAAGCGAACATCCCTGATCCCGGCATATAACAAAATGTGTGCCATCCGCTCCGCCGCATAATTGCCTCGGCTGTAAAGGATGACGGTACTCTCCGCGCGCAGGTCATGATTGAGTAGCACATGGCGTAATTGATCGGGCTTGAGTACATTCCACAGCGGCAAGCTTTCTACTTCGCGGGTGTCGATATAATCCGCGCCGGGAATATGTCCGGCGCGATAGAGGTGTTCAGCGTCACATCCCACCTCCAGCAGCCGCCATTCGCCCTCCGGGGTAGCCGTGACCGGGCGATGTTGCAGCAGATCCGCCAGCCACGTTGCGCAAACCCACGGAGAAGGCGCGGACGTCATCGGTCAGACCTTAAATTTGGCCCACACCGGTGCGTGGTCGGATGGTTTTTCCATGCTGCGAATGTCGTAATCAATACCCGTCTCAATGCAGCGCTCCGCCAGCGGTTGGCTTGCCAGCAGTAGATCGATACGCAGGCCACGGTTATCGTCGAAGCCTTTTGAGCGGTAATCAAACCACGAGAAGCGATCCTGCGTTTCCGGGTTAGCTTCGCGGAAGGTATCCACCAGCCCCCAGCCTTTCAGGCGCTCCATCCATTCGCGCTCTTCCGGCAGGAAAGAGCATTTGCCGGTGCGCAGCCAGCGTTTGCGGTTCTCTTCACCAATACCAATATCAAGATCTGTCGGGCTGATGTTCATATCGCCCATGATCAACACCGGTTTTGTTTTATCGAGTTCTGTATCGAGGTAGGTTTGCAAGTCCTGGTAGAACTTCTCTTTCGCCGGGAATTTCAGCGGGTGGTCGCGGCTTTCGCCCTGCGGGAAATAACCGTTAATCACCGTGATATCGCCGATAGGCGAGGGGATCTCCGCCATGATAATGCGGCGCTGCGCTTCTTCACCGTCGTTCGGCCAGCCGCGGCGCACGGAAATCGGCGTCTCTTTGGTCAGTAACGCAACGCCGTAGTGGCCTTTCTGTCCGTGATAAAAAACGTTGTAACCCAGCCGTGCGACATCTTCGAGCGGAAACATATCGTCGTGGACTTTGGTCTCCTGCAGGCCGATGACGTCCGGCTGATGTTGCTCGACCAGCGCTTCAAGCTGGTGAGGGCGGGCGCGCAGGCCATTGATATTAAAAGAGACGAATTTCATAGTCGCAGCCATATAGCAGAGTGAAAGATGCAGAGATGTTAGCAGAATTTACATTTAACCACCGCCACTTATTGATATTGCCACCGCCGATGCGTACTGGCGCAATACGCGCCCTTATTTAGGGCGAAATGCACTAATACAGGGCGCAGGATGTAAATTAATTTCGCTGATGATCACAGTTCTATAATTAAAATTTCTAATTGCATAAACAGGCGTCTTTATTCCCTCTTCACCTCGTTTGGATCTCTGGTTATTCACTTTTTATGCAAATAAAGTGAATGGCGATAGGTTTTAAGTTGTTGAAATTTCGTTGTCATAAGACGTTTATGCATTTTTATCGCTGGCTGGCACGAACCGTGCAATCTACATTTACAGCGAAAACGTTCATATTCGTTAACATTTTATCAACTATTTATTTACCGGATGAGGTCGCTATGTCTCTGTCAATTACGCGTGAAAATTTTGATCAATGGATGTTGCCTGTCTACGCGCCTGCGCCTTTTATTCCGGTACGCGGTGAAGGTTCCCGCCTGTGGGATCAGCAGGGTAAAGAGTATGTCGACTTTGCCGGAGGGATTGCGGTGAATGCGCTGGGGCATGCGCATCCCGCGCTGTGTAAAGCGCTCAGCGAGCAGGCGGCGAAGTTCTGGCATACCGGCAACGGTTACACCAATGAGCCGGTGCTGAAACTGGCGAAACGCCTGCTGGACGCGACCTTTGCCGATCGTGCTTTCTTTTGTAACTCCGGTGCCGAGGCAAATGAAGCGGCCCTGAAGCTGGCGCGCAAATATGCCCACGATACATTCGGCCCGCAAAAAAGCGGCATTGTTGCCTTCAAGAATGCGTTCCATGGACGCACCTTATTTACCGTCAGCGCGGGCGGGCAACCGGCTTATTCGCAAGATTTTGCGCCGTTGCCGCCGCAAATCCAGCATGCGCAGTTCAACGATCTTGCCTCTGCCAGCGCACTAATTAATGACGACACTTGCGCTGTCATTGTCGAGCCGATGCAGGGTGAAGGCGGCGTGGTGCCTGCCAGCCAGGCGTTTTTGCAAGGGTTGCGCGAGCTGTGCACCCGCCATAACGCGCTGCTGATTTTTGATGAGGTACAAACCGGCGTTGGCCGCACCGGCGAGCTGTATGCCTATATGCATTACGGCGTGACGCCGGATGCGCTGACCACGGCAAAAGCGTTGGGCGGCGGTTTCCCGATTGGCGCAATGCTGACCACCGAACAGTTTGGCAAAGTGATGAATGTCGGCACCCACGGTACGACTTACGGCGGTAACCCGCTGGCCGGCGCGGTGGCGGGGGCGTTGCTCGATATCGTCAACACACGGGAAACCCTGACTGGCGTGAAGCAGCGCCATCAATGGTTTACGGAGCAGCTAGCGGCGATCAATGACCGTTATCACCTGTTCAGTGAAATCCGCGGTTTAGGGTTGCTGATCGGTTGTCAACTGGTTCCAGAGTATGCCGGAAAAGCAAAACAACTTTCACAACTGGCGGCGGCAGAAGGCGCAATGGTGTTGATTGCCGGTGGCAATGTGCTTCGCTTTGCTCCGGCGTTGAATATCAGCGAAGACGAGATCCGCGACGGGCTTGCGCGCGTTGCCCGCGCCTGTGAAAAATTCATTGCGGAGAGCGCATCATGATGGTGATCCGTCCTGTCGCCGAAGGCGATTTACCGGCGCTGATGCGGCTAGCCGGGAAAACCGGTGGCGGCCTGACGTCGTTGCCGGTTGATGAAGCAACGCTTGCTGCGCGTATTGAGCGTTCACGCCTTACCTGGCAAGGCGAGCTGCCGAAGGGGGAGCAGGGGTATGTTTTTGTGCTGGAAGAGATGCAAAGCGGCGAGGTGGCGGGGATTTGCGCCATTGAGGTCGCGGTGGGTCTGAACGATCCCTGGTATAACTACCGGGTCGGGACTCAGGTGCATGCCTCGAAAGAGTTGAATGTCTATAACGCGCTACCGACGCTGTTTCTCAGTAACGATCACACCGGCAGCAGCGAACTCTGCACGCTGTTTCTCGATCCCGCCTGGCGCAAAGAGGGCAACGGTTATCTGTTGTCAAAATCGCGCTTCCTGTTTATGGCGGCATTCCGCGAGCGCTTCAATGAGAAAGTAGTAGCCGAGATGCGCGGCGTGATTGACGAGCACGGTTATTCGCCCTTCTGGGAGAGTCTGGGCAAGCGTTTCTTTTCGATGGAGTTCAGCCGGGCGGATTACCTGTGCGGCACCGGGCAAAAAGCCTTTATCGCAGAGCTGATGCCTAAGCACCCTATTTATACCCACTTCCTTTCACAAGAGGCGCAAGAGGTGATCGGCGAGGTGCATCCACAAACGGCACCGGCCCGTGCGGTGCTGGAAAAAGAGGGTTTTCGCTACCGTAACTACGTTGACATTTTTGATGGCGGGCCGACGCTCGAATGCGATGTCGACCGGGTGCGGGCGATTCGCAAAAGCCGCCTGGTTACGGCGGGCGAAGGCCAGCGCGCACCGGGTGAATGGCCCGCATGTATGGTCTCCAATGAGCAGTACCAGCAATTTCGCGCCATGCTTATTTACGCGGATCCAAACACCGAGCGTTTGTTATTAACGGCAGCCGAACTGGATGCGCTGAAGTGCCAACCGGGCGATACCGTGCGGCTGGTACGCCTGTGTGCCGAAGAGAAAAGTGGCGAGGAGAAAGCAAAATGAGTTTATGGATTAAAGGTGACTGGGTAACAGGCCAGGGCGAACGTCGTATCAAAACCAACCCGGTAAGCCACGAAGCGCTGTGGGAGGGCTTTGATGCCGATAACGAGCAAGTGGCGCTGGCGTATCAGGCCGCGCGCGACGCTTTCCCGCAGTGGGCACGGCAGGCTTTTACTGAGCGCCAGGCCATTGTCGAGAAATTCGCGGCGCTGCTGGAGACCAATAAAGTGGCACTGGCCGAAATCATCGCCCGCGAAACCGGTAAGCCGCGCTGGGAAGCGGCGACCGAAGTGACGGCGATGATCAACAAAGCCACCATATCGGTAAAGGCGTACCACACGCGCACCGGGGAACAACACACTGAGATGGCTGATGGTGCCGCGACATTGCGCCATCGCCCGCACGGGGTGCTGGCTGTTTTCGGGCCGTACAACTTCCCTGGTCATTTGCCGAATGGGCATATTATCCCGGCGCTGCTCGCGGGTAATACTTTGATTTTTAAACCCAGCGAACTCACACCGTGGACCGGCGAAGCGGTGGTCAAACTCTGGGAGCAAGCAGGTTTGCCCGCAGGCGTGCTGAACCTGGTGCAGGGCGGGCGTGAGACCGGCCAGGCGCTGAGCGCATTACCGGGGCTGGACGGATTATTATTTACCGGCAGCGCCAATACGGGTTATCAACTTCACCGCCAGCTTGCCGGGCAGCCGGAGAAAATCCTTGCGCTGGAGATGGGGGGCAACAACCCGCTAATCGTTGAAGATCCTGATGATACCGATGCCGCTGTCCATCTGGCGATCCAGTCAGCATTTATTACCGCCGGGCAGCGCTGCACCTGCGCGCGTCGCTTACTGGTTAAACGTTCTAAAGTGGGCGATGATTTTCTGGCACGGCTGGTGGAAGTGAGTGCGCGGCTGCAACCGCAAGCCTGGGATGCGGAACCTGCACCCTTTTTCGGCGGTTTGATTTCACCTCAGGCGGCGCAGCAGGTTTACCAGGCCTGGCAGGCGCACGAAGCGCGCGGCGGTAAAACCTTGCTTGCACCGCGCCTGTTGTCGGAAGGAACCTCGCTGCTGACGCCGGGGATTATCGAGATGACCGACGTTGCGGAAGTGCCAGATGAAGAAGTTTTTGGCCCGCTGCTGTGTGTCTGGCGCTATGACGATTTTGATCAGGCGATCCGTATGGCGAACGACACGCGCTACGGGCTGGCCTGCGGGTTGATTTCCCCGGATCGGCAAAAATTTGATCAACTGCTGCTCCAGGCGCGCGCCGGGATCGTCAACTGGAACAAACCGTTGACCGGCGCGGCCAGTACCGCGCCGTTTGGCGGCGTGGGCGCGTCGGGTAACCATCGCGCCAGCGCATGGTATGCGGCGGATTACTGCGCCTGGCCGATGGCGAGCCTGGAATCTCCTGCGTTGGCGCTACCGCAGACGCTCAGTCCTGGGCTTGATTTCTCCCGCGAGGCGCAGCCATGAAAGCACGTGAGGTTAACTTCGATGGCCTGGTTGGGCTAACGCACCATTACGCCGGATTATCTTTTGGTAATGAAGCCTCGACCAAACACCGCTTTCAGGTTTCTAACCCGAAACTGGCGGCAAAGCAGGGGCTACTGAAAATGAAAGCGCTCGCCGACGCGGGTTTCCCGCAGGCGGTGATCCCGCCGCAGGAGCGCCCCAATATCGCGGTCTTGCGACAGCTTGGTTTCAGCGGCAGCGATGAACAGGTGGTGGAAAAAGCTGCCGCACAAGCGCCGCAGATCCTCTCCGCTGCCAGCTCGGCATCGTCGATGTGGGTCGCAAACGCGGCTACCGTCTGCCCGTCGGCGGATGCGCAGGATGGCAAAGTGCATTTCACGGTTGCTAATCTGAATAATAAATTCCACCGCGCGATGGAAGCCCCGACCACAGAAGCGGTGCTGCGCGCCATCTTCCGCGATGAAACGTCGTTCGCGGTCCACCCGGCGCTGCCGCAGGTTGTGATGTTTGGCGATGAAGGTGCGGCGAACCATAACCGCTTTGGTGGTGATTACGGCGAAGCAGGCGTGCAACTCTTCGTTTATGGCCGGGAATACGCAAGCCTGGATGCCCCGGCGCGTTATCCGGCGCGCCAGACGCGAGAAGCCAGCGAGGCGGTGGCGCGTATTAATCAGGTGCGCACGGAGCAGGTGGTTTTCGCCCGGCAAAACCCGGATGTTATCGATCTGGGCGTGTTTCATAACGATGTGATTGCCGTTGCGAACCGACAAGTCCTTTTTTGTCACGAACTGGCTTTTGCCGACCAGGCTAGTGTGCTGGTCGAGCTACACTCTAAAGTACCGGGATTTATGGCGATTGAAGTTCCGCAGCAGGCTGTTTCTGTTACCGATGCGGTGGCGACGTATCTGTTTAATAGCCAACTGCTGAGTCGGGATGATGGCAGCATGATGCTGGTGCTGCCGCAGGAGTCACAGGAACATGCCGGTGTGTGGCGATATCTGAACACGTTGCTGGCGCAGGATAACCCAATCAGTGAGCTTAAAGTATTTGACCTGCGTGAGAGCATGGCGAACGGCGGTGGTCCGGCGTGTCTGCGCTTGCGTGTGGTGCTTACCGAGGCGGAGCTGCGTGCCGTTAACCCGGCGGTGATGATGAATGACAGTTTGTTTGCCACCCTCAATGACTGGGTGGATCGGTACTATCGCGATCGGCTGACGCAAGCGGATTTAGCCGATCCGCAGCTTTTGCGCGAGGGGCGGGAAGCGCTGGACCGATTAACGCAGTTGTTGAATCTGGGATCGGTGTATCCCTTCCAGCGTTAACCGGAGGCCGTATGGATAACTTTCTTGCTGCAACGCTTGCGGGCGATATCCCGCGAAAAATGTCAGGGGAGTCGGGCGGTATTCACTGGTTGTGGCATGAACAAGGGATTCTCGAACTTATCCCGAAACAATCCGTCGGGCGATCGTTGGTCATCTCGAGTGCTATCCACGGCAATGAAACCGCGCCGGTGGAGATGCTGGATTTGTTGCTTAAGAATGTCTTTGCGGGCGAACAGCCGCTCACCTGGCGGCTGCTGGTGATCCTTGGAAACCCGCAGGCGCTGGCGCAAAACAAGCGATTTGTGCATAACGATCTCAACCGGATGTTTGGTGGGCGCTGGCAGCAACTGCCGCCCAACGATGAAACGGTGCGCGCCGCCCAGCTTGAACGGGCGGTAACGCATTTCTTTGCGGCGGGCGATGAAGTGCGCTGGCATCTGGATTTACACACTGCGATCCGCGGTTCGTACCATGTGCGCTTTGGTGTGTTGCCGCTGCGAGCAGAACCATGGGATGAACTGTTTCTGGAGTGGTTAGGCGCAGCCGGGCTGGAGGCGCTGGTATTTCATCAGGCGCCAGGCGGTACGTTTACGCACTACAGTTGCGAGCATTTTAACGCGCTGGCTTGCACACTGGAGCTTGGCAAAGCGTTGCCGTTTGGTGAAAACGATTTAAGCCAATTCCAGCGTACGGCCTGGGCGCTGGCGGCGTTACTGGCGGGTGAGCCTGCGCCAGACACGGAAAATACGCCGCTGCGCTATCGGGTGGTGCAGCAACTGACTCGTCGCAGTGAAGCGTTCAAACTTTTTATGAGTGCCGATACGCTCAATTTTACGGCCTTCAGCGCGGGTACCTTGCTGGCAGAGGATCGCGGCGAGCGGTATGTGGTGCAACATGAGCAGGAGTATGTTTTGTTTCCGAATCCGAATGTTGCTATTGGTTTACGTGCCGGACTAATGCTTGAGAAAATTAATTAAATAGCCAGCCCTGTTAACGCAGGGCTTATTTTTGTGGGTTTCTTAAATAAATTACAGAATTATCCTGGTGAAGCGCTTTATTAATAAATCACTTTGATTTAAGATTCTCCATAATTCCTTTCTAATCAGTCTGTTGAATATTTAATTTTCGACTCTCCACGGTTTATCCTTATTTCCTTCACATTTGACGTAAAAAGGGTCTTTACACTTTCATTGTTTTACCGTCGCTCTGATTAATTGACGATAAAGCCGGTAAAGTGAATAGCGTCAACACGGCAACCGCCGTAAGTAAAACCGAAGTAAGGAATAAAATTATGCGTAAATTGACTGCTCTGTTTGTTGCCTCTACCCTGGCTTTTGGCGCTGCAGGTCTTGCTCATGCTGCGGATACCACCGCCGCACCCGACGACGCGAAACCTATGATGCACCACAAAGGTAAAGGCCCGCACGACATGATGTTCAAAGGTCTGAATCTGACCGATGCGCAGAAACAGCAAGTCCGCGACATCATGAAAAGCCAGCGCGAAGAGATGAAACGCCCGCCGGTTGAAGAGATGCGCGCAATGCATGACATCATTACCAGCGACAGCTTTGACCGTGCGAAAGCCGAAGCGCAAATCACCAAAATGGAACAGCAGCATAAAGAAGGCATGCTGAAACGTATGGAGACGCAGAACAAGATTTACAACATTCTGACCCCGGAACAGAAAAAGCAGTTCAATGCGAATTTTGAGAAGCGTCTGACAGAACATCCGGCGCCGGAAGGTAAAATGCCTCCTGCACCTGCTGAATAATTCAGCGACCCTCCTTAAGACCGCCGGTTTTGCTCATCGCTTGTTTTACGTGATGGGCAGAACCGGCGGTTTTTTCTTGTTTCCCTCTTGCCAGCCGCCACTGGCGCGGTATTCTCGTTAAACCTCGTTTTTTGCGGTGATGTTACTTATCTGAAATTTATGATTTTTTACATGTCTGATTGCATAGTAGCCTAAGGCAAATCGTGTCGGCTGCCGATAACTCACACATGGCAAAGTAAACAATAACAATGATGCAGTCTGCCCGAAGAGGCAGCGGCGCAGGTGAAGCACCGCGCCATTCAGGAGTGATGATGGAATTCTTTGATATCCGTAAAATGCCGGTCAATCTCTGGCGTAATGGGGCGGGCGAAACCCGAGAAATTTGCTGTTTTCCGCCCGCAACGCGTGATTTTAACTGGCGAGCCAGTATCGCTTCGCTTGCCAGCAACGGTGATTTTCCGCAATTTCCCGGCGTGGATCGGGTAATAACTCTGATTGAGGGTGGCGAAGTGACACTGAACGGGGGCGGTACTTTCAGCCACACGCTTAAACACCACCAGCCCTTTACTTTTGCCGGTGAGCAGCCGGTCAGAGCCGAGCTTTCCGACGGGCGCATGTCGCTGGATTTTAACGTGATGACGCGGCGCGATCGCTGCCAGGCGAAAGTCCGTATTGCCGATCGCACTTTTACCACCATTGGTACACGCGGCGGCGTTATTTTCGTCCTGAGCGGCGCGTGGCAATTGGGCGATAAATTGTTAACTGCCGATCAGGGCGCCTACTGGCAAGAAGGGCGGCAAACTCTGCGGTTGCTAAAGTCTGAAGGGCAATTACTGTTCAGTGAAATCACCTGGCTGCCTGGCCATTAATCCAGTTCGATGATTTCGTAATCCCCTGAAAGCAACGGCTTGCAGAGGATTTTGTAGCCGTCATGATCGAAACCCGCCGGCAAACGCAGCAGTTGCGCGGCAGCGGCGGGCTCATCAACTGAACCCAACCATAGCCAGTTATGAATGATGTGATACTGCGTCATTCCCGCTGCGCTCTCTTTCAGCCCAATTGGACCGCGCCAGGGCCAGCAAACCAGTTGCAAACGCGCCATCGCGGCGGCGAAGCGCTCATCATGTGCTTCACGCGTCTCTCTACCACAGCATGCTCCGGCACAGCGTTGTAATGCGGATCGAAAACAAGCCCGGCCGCGGCTTAGCGATTCCAGGCCCAGCAGCCCATAGCACAGCTTTTCGTCATCAGCGATAGACTGCAGCGCTTGCAAAGCGGCGCGACGGTTGGCAAACAGACCATACAGATTGGGAGAGGAGGAGAAATCCACCTCTTTGGCATATACCACCTGCGGTTTTTCACCGCTAAGGCGCAGCGAGCAGAGCTGGCGATTACGGCGCAGACGCTTATTAAATAGCGGCTGTTGTTCTTTAATCAGCCGCGCTTCGAGCAACAGCGCGCCAATCTCACCGGCGGTACAAATCCAGGTAATACGCCGTGACTGACGCAGCATCGCCGCTTCATCGGGCGTGCGCAGGTGCGACAACACACGGCTGCGGATATTGACGCTTTTACCGATATAGAGCGGCATCGCCTCGCTTTCGCCGTGAAAAATATAGACGCCTGGCTGTTTGGGCATTGCTTCCAGCCACGGACGAAGATGTTCCGGATATTCATAGATTGCCGCCGCTTCGAATTCAAGACGCGGGGCTGATTGACGCCTGACCACAAAAGACTCCTGATACTGTTTACCCATCCAGTATAGCAGTCTATAAGTGGCTAAAAAAGAGGCGGCTTGCGCCGCCTGCGGGTTATTACTTTTTCCAGAAATCGTCGAATACGGTAATAGGCGGGCGGCGCTTGTGCTCTGTTTTCACATACCAGCCTTCAATGATTTTCGCGATACTGGCATCCAGCGTTTTCCCTTCCAGATAATCGTCGATATTTTCGTAAGTTACGCCCAGTGCGGCTTCATCTGGCAGGGAGGGTCGATCGTCTTCCAGATCGGCCGTTGGCGCTTTTTTATAAAGATGTTCCGGGCAGCCCAGGTAAGCCAGCAACTGTTTACCCTGGCGTTTGTTCAGACGGAAAAGCGGGTTGATATCGGTGCCGCCATCGCCATATTTGGTGAAGAAGCCGGTCACCGCTTCGGCGGCATGGTCGGTGCCAACCACCACGCCTTTCGTCATGCCCGCAATGCTGTATTGCGCTTTCATACGTTCGCGTGCTTTTTCATTGCCGCGCACAAAATCGCTTAGTTCAATGCCTGTTTCACGCAGCGCTTGCTCGCTTGCCAGCACCGAGGCTTTGATATTGACGGTAAGAACGCGATCCGGCTGAATAAACGCGATGGCATCCTGGCAATCCTGTTCATCCGCTTGCTTACCGTAAGGCAGACGGACGGCGATAAATTGATAGGCTTGATTGCCCGTTTCCTGGCGCAGTTCGCTGATTGCCATCTGGCTGATTTTCCCGGCCAGCGTGGAATCCTGACCGCCGCTAATGCCCAGCACCAGCGTTTGCAAAAAAGGATAGGTTTTCAGATAGGTTTTCAGGAAATCCACGCTGCGGCGAACTTCCTCTTCGGCATTGACTGTGGGCTTCACGCCTAGCGCCTGAATAATCTCTTGTTGCAGAGTCATTTACCCCTCCGTTGTGTTGTCCTGCTTTGCAGGGTGCAAATAGATAATAGGGCCAAATTAACCCTTTGGCGGTAAAACGACAAGGATCACAGATTTGAGTGCCGCAATTTACGGCGTTTTAGCAGCTTATCTCACTTTTATTAGATTTCTCCGAAAGTTATGCCAATGCAGTCTGTTAGTTGAAAAATGCAATTTTATATTCCAGGCTTAGATAACACGCTGATACACAAGCGGATACCAAAGAGGATGGAATATGAATAAGAACATCGCAGGAATTCTGGGCGCAGCTGCAGTGCTGACTATGCTGGCGGGTTGTACGGCTTACGATCGTGCAAAAGATCAGGTTTCTCAGCCGGTGGTGAAAGATGTGAAAAAAGGCATGAGCCGCCAGCAGGTTATGCAGGTTGCTGGCCGTCCTTCTTCTGAAGTTACGATGATCCACGCGCGCGGCACTTGCCAGACCTATATTCTGGGTCAACGTGACGGCAAAACCGAAACCTATTTCGTTGCGCTGGATGAAACCGGCCATGTCATGAACTCCGGCTACCAGACGTGCGCCGAGTATGATACTGACCCGCAAGCTAAGCAGTAATTTCGGTTTTCAGCCTGAGCAAATAAAAAACCGGCCAGTTGGCCGGTTTTTTATGGCTGCCATAACGCTTACGCCGGAATGCTATCGATTTTGCTGATGCGCGACCAGACGCGGTGCGCCGCAAGATGCGTCAGAAAATCATCGACAAAATTCGCCGTGGCGTTATCCGCCTCGACAATACCGTCCTCTCCCTGATCATCCACATTCAATAAGCGCTTAAACTGCCGTGCATCACCCGCAAGCGCGATAGTTTTCAGGTGTTTATAGGCTTCCAGCAGATAATATTTCGCGTCGCCATTTTGCAGGATATCGCTGATATCACCGCCGGGAACAATGACGCCATCTACCGTCAGCGACGGCGATCCGGCGAAGGTGGCGGCAATCGGTAATTCGGAGCCATCATCCGCAGTCACTTGCCCCATTCGCGCATAGAGCAGTTTGCTATGAACGCCTTTGGCTTTCAGCCCCTGCAATACGTTGAGCACATCGGTTGCGCTGACCTTATCATGCAGTAAAACTGCCACCACCCGGCCTTTCACGTTGCCATCCGGGACGGCATACAGACTCAGCGAAGGATCTTTTTTCAACCCATTCACTTCCGGCGGCGGGGCGATAGTTAACTGATCGTCGCTCAAGGTAATACCGAAATTTTCCGCCACACCTTGCGCCAGATGAACGTCAATGTGCGCCAGGTGATCCACCACACGTTCGCGAATATACGCGCGCACCACTTTGCTCAACTCGAAGCTGAAAGCGTCAATAATATGGCGTTGTTCAAATGGCGTCTGGCTTAACCAGAACAGGCGGGGATGTGCGTAATATTCACCAAATGAGGGGCTGCGTTCACGGATTTTTTCCCCTTCGACGCGCTCCTGGTAAGTCTCGAAACCACCGCGTTTTGGACCAGGCGGTGTTTCCCGCGGCCAGTTATCATTGATGGAGTTCGGCTCATAGTTAGCGGGATTGGTGTCAATCTCCATGCGGTGCATGCCGTCGCGCTGCAAGTTATGGTACGGGCAAGTTGGACGGTTGATGGGGATTTCATGAAAATTCGGCCCGCCAAGCCGGCTGATTTGCGTATCGGTATAGGAGAACAGACGCCCTTGCAGCAGCGGATCATTGGTAAAATCCAGACCGGGAACAATATGCCCTGGATGGAACGCGGCCTGCTCGTTTTCGGCAAAGAAGTTATCCGGATTACGGTTTAACACCATTTTACCGACGCGCTGCACGGGTACCAGCTCTTCGGGAATAAGCTTGGTCGGGTCCAGCAGGTCGAAATCAAATTTGAATTCGTCCTCTTCCGGGATCAGCTGTAAACCCAGTTCATATTCCGGGTAATCGCCAGCCTCAATGGCTTCCCACAACTCGCGACGGTGGAAGTCCGGATCGCGCCCGGTCAGTTTTTGCGATTCGTCCCACACCAGCGATGCTTTGCCTGCCAGGGGTTTCCAGTGGAAGCGCACAAACGTGGCTTTGCCTTCGGCGTTGATTAAGCGAAAGGTGTGGATGCCAAAACCTTCCATTGTGCGATAGCTGCGCGGAATGCCGCGATCGGACATCGCCCACATTACGTTGTGTAAGGTTTCTGGTTGCAACGAAACATAGTCCCAGAAGGTGTCGTGCGCGCTTTGACCTTGCGGGATCGCCCAGTGTGGCTCAGGTTTTACCGCATGGACAAAATCGGGGAATTTGTGCGCATCCTGGATGAAAAAGACCGGCGTATTGTTGCCGACCAGGTCAAAAATGCCTTCTTCGGTGTAGAACTTGGTGGCAAATCCACGGATGTCACGCACGGTGTCCGCTGAACCCGCGCCGCCCTGTACCGTGGAAAAACGGACAAATACCGGGGTGATTTTCTCCGCATCTGAGAGAAAATCCGCTTTGGTAATATCACTCAGGCTACGATAAGGCTGAAAGTAGCCATGTGCCGCTGATCCGCGCGCATGCACGATACGTTCCGGGATGCGCTCATGATCGAAATGGGTGATTTTCTCCCGCAGGATAAAATCTTCCAGCAGCGTTGGGCCGCGTTTTCCCGCGCGCAGGGAGTTTTGGTCATCGGCGATGCGCACGCCCTGGTTAGTGGTAAGGGGATAATTCTCGCCGCCCTTGCGGTAAGGCTCCAGCGCGTTCAGTTTGTCATTCGACGTATCCGGCGCTTTCATGCTCCCCGGTGCGGTCGGTTGCTCGCCAGGTGCTGTCGGGCGCGGGGAAGGGCGATGAGAATTGTCTTCAGGTGCCAGCGAGTCCAGCCCTGGGCGGGATTCGTTAGCGTCATGAACCGGGGCGTGATGGTGAGGGTCTTTCTCATTGTGCGACATTGAACTCGTCTCCTGTTTTCATTGCTGAAAAATGGTCGATGTTTCCTTAAAACCCTTCTAACTATAGAACAACGTGCTGCGTTAACCTGGTTAATCAGCAGGCGGAAAGGGGGTGAAAAATCAGAGAAAGTAGTCCCAGGCGCGACGCACAAGCTCACAATCGGCTATGATAGGTCTTTAATGTTTGTAGAATTTGTCTGTAGAACGCATCGCTTATGAAATCTTATCGTCAACAAAACCGAGCCATTATCAGCTATGTCCCGCGTGTCGAACCGGCTCCCCCCGATCACGCCTCAAAAGTGGATGGCTATCGTGATGTCTGGTTGCTGCGTGGCAAGTATGTGGCGTTTGTGTTGATGGGGGAAAAGTTTCGCCGCTCGCCGATCTTTAGCGTACCGGAAGCCGCTCAGCGCTGGGCGCTGCAAATGCGCCAGGAAGGCGAGATAGATGAAGAGTAAAAAAGCCGCCTGACATTGCAGGCGGCTTTCTTGTCAATCAATGCCCCTCTAAGAAAGTGGCATCGTTTATTCCCTGCCGGGTGATTAACGGTGCGCCAGCTCGGCGTCCTCTTCACTGTCCAGCACGGCTTTATCGGTCTGTTTCAGCCACTGGCTGGTCAGCGTACCGGCGGTCATGGAACCGCTGACGTTCAGGGCGGTACGGCCCATATCGATAAGTGGTTCAACAGAGATAAGCAGCGCCACCAGCGTTACCGGCAGACCCAGTGCAGGCAGGACGATAAGTGCGGCAAAAGTGGCACCACCGCCAACACCCGCTACGCCTGCGGAACTCACGGTGACAATCCCTACCAGGGTGGCAATCCACAGCGGATCCAACGGGTTGATACCAACGGTCGGAGCTACCATCACTGCCAGCATTGCCGGGTAAAGACCCGCACAGCCGTTCTGCCCAATGGTTGCACCAAAAGAGGCAGAGAAACTGGCGATGGATTCCGGTACGCCCAGGCGACGCGTTTGTGCTTCCACGTTCAGCGGAATGGATGCAGCGCTGGAGCGGCTGGTGAAGGCAAATGTCAGTACCGGCCATACTTTACGGAAAAATTTCAGCGGGCTCACGCCGTTCACGCCAAGCAGCAGACCGTGCACTACAAACATAATGCCCAGGCCAAGGTAAGAGGCGATAACGAAGCTGCCCAGCTTAATGATGTCCTGAATGTTAGAGCCGGCGACAACTTTGGTCATCAGCGCCAGCACGCCATACGGTGTCAGTTGCATCACAAGGCGTACCAGTTTCATCACCCAACTTTGCAGCGTATCGATAGCGGTCAGTACGCGCTGGCCTTTCGGCGCATCATCCTTCAGCAGCTTCAGAGCCGCAACGCCAAGGAAAGCAGCGAAGATAACGATGCTGATAATTGACGTTGGGTTTGCGCCGGTCAGGTCGGCAAACGGGTTTTTCGGTACGAAAGAGAGCAGCAATTGCGGCACGGTGAGATCGGCCACTTTGCCAACATAGTTACTCTGAATAGCGTTCAAACGCGCGGTTTCTGCCGTACCCTGCACCAGGCCTTCTGCCGTCAAACCGAACAGATTGGTCACCAGTACGCCCACCAACGCAGCGATGAGCGTGGTGAACAACAATGTACCGATGGTCAGAAAACTGATTTTACCCAGTTGTGACGCGTTATGCAGACGCGCAACGGCGCTCAAAATTGAGGCGAAAACCAGCGGCATGACAATCATCTGCAGCAACTGGACATAGCCATTGCCGACGACGTTGAACCACTGGATGGAATCTTTCAGTACCGGGTTATCAGCACCATAGATAGCCTGCAGCGCAAGGCCGAAGATCACACCAAGGCCTAAACCGACCAGCACTTTTTTTGCCAGGCTCCACTGTTTGTGACGCGCCTGCGCCAGCAAAAACAGCAGTGCCACGAACACTACAACGTTCGCGATGAGTGGAAAATTCATCCCCGTTCTCCTGATATCATTATTCGGTCGGCCTTCTCGGCCGCTCCTGTTGCGCAAGGTTAGCAGAAGTGCTGAAACGGGCTTATATCCAAATGGAATGGGTTATATCGAAATGAAAAAAAAGTGACGATTTAATGTTCAGATTGCTGATGAATAAAGCGATTAAACTGCTCTTGCAGCGACGTTATGATGTGTGATGACCAGCGGACTGCACCGTTTTCGGGCAATGTTTGCGGCATCCATACCGCATAAGTAAATAGCGCCATACATAATACGCGCTCCAGTTGATTACCTTTTTGCGGCACCAGCAGCGGCAGACGGAAGCGCCAGCGACAGGGCCAGAGCAGCGGTACGCCGGCTGGAGTCAGCATGTCCGCCAGAATATGGCTGAGATAACCCACCACCATTCCCTGTAGCGCATCGGCGGGCACTATCCAGCTTTCCGGCACTTTTAAATAAAAGAGCGTCAGTGCCAGAAAAACCGCCAGCAGGCTATGCGTAAATCCGCGATGCCCGAAAGCGCGGGCGACAGGTTTTGATATCCACTTCAGGCGTTGCCCGAGAAAAGATTTCGGATGGTCGATATCCGGCAGCAGGCAGGTGAGAATGGCGGACGGGACAATATGCCACCAGTCACCCTGGGCGAGGACGGGGGTTAACTCAGCGTTTTTGGAAAACACCGCGCAAGCAATGGAAAAAAGCAGGTGTCCTTCCGCCGTCATGGTCAAACTCACTCAACTGTCGATGCATACAGTATAGGATGTTTGTACAGTAGGCGGAAGAGGTGACGGTGTAACTCTTTGTCACAATCCTGAACGTTTAACGCGCCAGCCAGCCACCATCGACGGCAAGGGTGTAACCATTAATATAATCCGCCGCTTTTGAGGCCAGAAACACCGCCGCGCCTTTCAGATCTTCTGGTTCTCCCCAGCGCCCGGCCGGGATACGGTCAAGGATCTCCTGGCTGCGCTCCGCATCTTCCCGCAATTGCTGCGTGTTATTGGTCGCCATATAGCCCGGCGCGATCGCATTAACGTTAATCTGATGTGGTGCCCATTCGTTTGCCAGCAAACGCGTCAAACCCATGACGCCGCTCTTGGATGCTGTATATGAAGGCACGCGGATGCCGCCCTGGTACGAGAGCATCGAAGCGATGTTAATGATTTTCCCGCCATTCCCCTGGGCGATAAATTGCCGCGCCACCACCTGAGAGAGAAAAAAGACCGTTTTCAGGTTCAGGTTCATCACGTCATCCCAGTCTTGCTCACTGAAATCAAGGGCATCGCAGCGGCGAATCGTCCCCGCGTTATTCACCAGAATGTTGATGTGCCCAAAGGTTGCTACGGCTTGCTTAACCACCTCATCAAGACCGTGCTGGTGGCGAAGGTCTGCCTGAATAGCATGGAAACGGCGTCCCAACGCCTGCACGCGGGAAGCAGTTTCCTGCGGCACTTTGCGGCCAACACCGACAATATCGCAGCCCGCTTCCGCAAGCCCTAATGCCATTCCCTGACCCAGCCCGGTGTCACACCCGGTGACGATAGCCACTTTACCCGCAAGCTTAAAGGCTTCCAGTATCATATTTACTCCGGCGTTTTAAATTGTTGTCATGGGCATCTGCGCCTGAAGATCAGGATAGAAGGCGGATAAAGAAAATACAAATAAAAATGAAATAGCGTTTCAAAAAATGAGAGGTAATGGGGTGATTTGTATCACCCCGCAGGAGAATTAACCGCGAAGATGTGTGAGCGTGAGCTGTTCGAGGCTTTCTAGTTTCGCGTTAGCAAGCACGTAGCGCGGGTCAGCGCGATGTTCGGCATCCGGCACAACGATGGAGCGCATTCGCGCCGCTTTGCTGGCAATCATGCCGTTAACTGAATCTTCCAGCGCCACACACGTGAGCGGGTCGACGCCCAGTTTTGCCGCGCAGTCCAGATAAACCTGCGGGTGCGGTTTGCTGTAGGGTAACTTTTCCGCTGAAGCGAGTGCATCGAAACTGTCGCGCAGATCGAACATGGTCAGCACCTTTTCCAGCATGTGCAGCGGCGATGCGGATGCCAGCCCAACTGCCAGTCCGCTGTTCTTACACAGCGCGATGGCTTCATGGACACCCGGCAGCAACGGGCGCTTTTCTTCAACCAGTGAGATGGCGCGCTGAATGATTCTGTCGGTGACTTCCTGACGGCTCGGACCATTCCACGGCTGCTGGGCATACCACAGTTCAACCACCATATCGATGCGCAGGCCAAGCGTATCCGGCAACTCATTACGCCTTGAAATGTCGACGCCAAGGCTTGCCACAACGTCGAGTTCGGCGCGATCCCAGAGCGGTTCAGAGTCAATGAGTAATCCATCCATATCAAAAATGGCAGCAAGAATTTGTCGCGGGGCAGACATAACACCTCTCTATTCATGGATTTTGCAGGGATAAAAGCGAAATTATGGTTAAGCATTCATCATACTGCCTTTAAAGATCAGGCGAAAATGGTTATCAGCAGGTAGACTAAGGCGCAAACAGTGCGTCACTTACAAGGGGAATCCATGACGTATCAACAAGCTGGACGCATCGCCGTGCTGAAACGCGTTCTGGGTTGGGTGATTTTTATTCCAGCCGTCATTTCGACAATTATTTCAGTACTGAAGTTTATGTACGATCACAGCGAAAAACAGCCGGGCATTAATGCCGTGATGCTTGATTTCGCCCATGTGATCATTGAGATGATGCGTTTTAACACGCCATTCCTGAATCTTTTTTGGTATAACTCGCTAACGCCTGATTTCCACCAAAGCCTGAATATCATGTTCTGGATTATTTATGTGCTGATTTTTGTTGGACTGGCGCTGCAGGCGTCCGGTGCGCGCATGAGTCGTCAGGCGCGTTTTCTGCGTGAAGGCGTGGAAAACCAGATGATCCTCGAAAAAGCCAAAGGGCCTGAAGGGTTAACGCGTGAGCAGATTGAAGCACGCATTGTGGTGCCGCATCACACTATCTTTCTGCAAATTTTCCCGCTCTATGTATTGCCGGTGATAATTATTGTTGCAGGCTATTTCTTTTTTACGCTTCTTGGTTTCCTGTAATACCCCAAACCCGAGGCGTCGCGCCCCGGGTCTGAGAATGACACTCACGCCGCCAGCACACGATCCAGCGCTTTTTGCGCATTCACCAGATGTTCGCCACCGAACAAGATAGCCCGATTAAACAAAGTGTAAAGTTGATACAGAGGTTGGCGATCGAGGAAATCAGAGGGAAGCGGGGAGATGGACTGGTAACCGTCATAGATTTGCGGCGGCTGGTCCGGGTGTAGCGGCAGCATCGCCAGGTCACACTCACGGTCGCCCCAGTAGCAAGCAGGGTCGTAAATGTAAGGGCCGTCAGGCCCAAGTGCGCAGTTGGCCGACCAAAGATCGCCATGCAATAGTGAGGCTTGCGGTTGGTGAGAACTCAGCCGTTGCTGAACGTGTTCGACAATCGCATCAATGTTGCCAAACTCCAGCCCTCTTTCCGCCGCCAGCTCTAACTGCCAGCCAATGCGTTGCTCTGCAAAAAACGTTGACCAGCGGCGCTGCCAGGCGTTGGGCTGCGGCGTGGTGGAAAGATCGTTGTCAAAATCAAGGCCAAACTGCGGCTGATCGCTCCACTGGTGCAGGCGCGCTAGCTGCTGGCCCAGCAGAAATGCGCTATGCGCATCAAGCGGGCGGGCAGGAAGATACTCCATGACCAGAAAGCTGTAGTCTCGGTCGCTTCCCACCGCCCAAACCTCAGGGACACGCACGGTGTTACTGCGTGCCAGTAGGGCGAGCTGATCGGCTTCGGCCGTAAAAATGGGGAGCAGTGCGCGATCATCACACTTTACGAAGAGATCGCGCCCGGCGTAGCGTACGTGCCATGCGGCATGGATTTCGCCACCGGGCAGTTCATCGCGTTGCTCAATTTCGCCTTCACCCAGTTGTTCGCTTAACAGACCACTTATCGCTTGCCACATGATGTCTCTCCCATGTAATCAGCCAGATCATAAGGTTAGCGCACTACAGCTGTTGAAAAATCCGACTTAACGCACGCTGGGCATACGCAACGGTGGAAAGGCACTTAATGTTCCTGCTTCTGGAACGCTTCCCAGGTAGTGACAGTGATTACCGTCTCTTCGTCCACCGCGCTTTCAGCAAGCCCGCTTGCCAGTGCATGAACATCCTTTTCACTTAGCGCACTGATGAAACCGAACGTATTGGTGCCAAGGTCGTGTACGTTGCCGTTGTCATCCGCCATCGTGAGGAGAAAGCCGGCACGTGTAAAGTGGTTATTGATCTCGTTGATGTCTGTTAGCGTTTGGTCATGAAATTTGACCTCAACGACGTAGCGGGTAATGCCATCGCTGCCCATCTTTCACCTCGTTGTTATCTTGATGTTTTTTAGCATAGACGGCGAGTGACATTTGTCGACCACCGCGGAGATATTTGATATTTCCCCTTCCAGCCGGAAGGGGAGGTATGTCAGGCATGGCGCAAATAGTCGTAAATTTTTTGCGTGTCTTCCTGCGCGCACAAGCGAGTACCCTGATTGATGGTGGCTGCACTCCCGGCGGCGACGCCGAAACGTACCATGTCATTAAAAGGCGCATCTTGTGCAAGTTTGAGCGTCATTGCGCCAACCATGCTGTCGCCTGCTCCTACCGTGCTTTGGCTTTTCATCGGCGGTGGTACGACCTGAACGCAGTTGTCAGCATCTACCCCCAGCGCGCCCTGCGGGCCAAGAGAGACGACCACGCGCAAGGCTTTGCCCGTTTGAACGATCTCCTGCGCGGCTTTGCGTACATCGTCAGGCTGGGTGAGATCTCTACCGACCAGGGCGCTCAACTCCTTCTGGTTGGGCTTTACCAGCTCGATATTGCCAATTTCGAGCGCTGCGGTTAGTGCCTCGCCCGAGCTATCGACAATGCAGCGAATCCGCTGTTTTTGGGCGGCTTTAATTAGCTGCGTCAGCTTTTCAATCTGGACACCAGGGGGCAGGCTGCCGCTTATCACCAAAATCGCGCCGCGTTCAATAGTCAGGACTTTCTCTTCTATCTGGCGAAACTCGCCTTCGTTCAATGTGGCGCCGGGCATGACAAACCGGTATTGCTCACCGCTGGACTCGACATGAACGTGCAGGTTCTGCCGCGTCCAGTCTTGTGTGGCTACGGTTACGGTCGGTACGTTCTCATCTGCAAGTAATGCGGTGAGATGCTCGCCCGTTGCGCCACCAGCTGGAAATATTGCTGTTGCTTTACCGCCCAGATGTGCAATTGCGCGTGCAACGTTAATACCGCCGCCGCCAGGCTCGAAAACGGGCGCCGTACAACGCAGTTTACCTTCAGGATAAATTTGTGGCGTCAGTGTCGCACTATCCAGCGAAGGTGCCAGCGTAAGGGTGTATATAGCTGCCATGATGACCTCCTTTTTCTCAGACTGATGTAAGCCTGGCACTGTTCAGGCAGAAGGGAAAGGAATTAAGGGCATGATTTCAAAATGATATTGATTTAATGCGCAGCGGTGATTAATAACCGTTTTTGCTGTTTTGAGATCCCTCTTATTCAAAAAATCAAATAAGATTTCATTGATATGTTTAAGCGGCCTTTTTATAATTTGTTACCTTTCTTTGGACCGCTGGTCATTGATCCTAATGAAAGTTTCCGGGACCGTGTTGGTCTCTTTTTTTGCTGTTCGGACTCTAAATAAATGAAGCTTTTGAAGACAGTACCCGCGCTTGTGATGGCGGCGGGTGTGTTTGTATCAATGCACGCGTTTGCAGATGATACTGTTTTTACTGTCATGGATGATCCCTCTACCGCTAAAGCGCCGTTTGAAGGCAGTGTAAACGGTGGTTATCTGGCTCAGTCCGGCAATACAAAGAGCTCCTCTTTGACTGCTGATTCCACCCTGACCTGGTACGGCGATACTACCGCCTGGTCTTTGTGGGGCAACGCCAGCAATACATCGTCAAATGATGTACGTTCGTCTGAAAAATACGCAGTAGGTGGCCGTAGCCGTTATAACATGACGGATTATGACTATCTGTTTGGCCAGGCGAGCTGGTTAACTGACCGCTATAACGGCTATAGCGATCGCGATGTGCTGACTGCTGGTTATGGTCGTCAGTTCCTGAATGGCCCGGTTCACAGCCTGCGCTTTGAATTCGGTCCTGGTGTTCGTCATGACAAGTACACCGACGGCAACACGAAAACGACCGGGCTTGGTTACGCTTCTGGCACCTACGCCTGGCAGATGACCGATACCACGAAATTCACCCAGGGTGTTTCCGTATTTGGTGCGGACGATACTACCGTGAACTCAGAAACAGCGCTGAACGTAGCGATTAACGCGCACTTTGCTCTGAAAGTCGCGTATAACCTGACCTGGAACTCTCAGCCACCGTCAACGGCGCCGGATCATACCGATCGCAGAACGACGGTAACGTTAGGCTATAAAATGTAATTCGTTGGGCCGAAAATATCGGCCCATCTTTTATTTGTTAATTTGTGCTCTTTTCATTCCACCATTCAATTTTCAATTTCGTTTAAGTATTCTTTTCTCTTCATAATTTCCTCACAATTAATATTTGGGTTACATATTCAGTTTATTTGACACGAATGGATAAATAAATTGACTGTGCAAAAGTGTGATCCAGATCTACACTAACAACACGGGCAAAAAAGCGCCCAGCCAGTAAATATAGTTATTCAAGAATGAGAATTTAATTATGAAAAAAATCAAAACCGCTGCGGTCGCCGTCGTGCTTTCTGCACTCTCTTTTGGCGTCTTCGCGGCTCAGCCTGCAGCAACTGCAAGTCAGACTAACACTAACATCACCAATATTGAAGCGGGTTCCAATATGGTTCCGGTGTCTCAATCAACTCAGGGCTCAAATGACAATGCGTTTAATGCGCATACCCTGGTCGCGGGTGAGTGGAATTAAATGCATTCTAAGTTAATTCATTAACTTTGAAAAAACCGGATTAAGTCGTACCGGTTTTTTTATTTTTTCCGCAACGCGGATTCTGTGAAATAAGGTTATTTCGTCGCGGGTGGTAAATGGTTTTGTTATTAAGTGCGGTTATTAAACTTAATGAAAATACCATGTTAGCTGCGAAGAAGCGCCAGAATATTCTCTACCGACTGGTTAGCGACTTTTAGCACCATATCCTGGCTCTGCTGTAATATCTGCGCTTTGGCCATCTTACTGACTTCCAGTGCGTAATCCGCATCTTCAATCCGACTCTTCGCCGCTTGCGTTGCAACGTTTTGTTGTGCCAGTACCGATTTATTCGATTCGAAACGATTGATATATGCGCCATATTGCGCGCGGCAGGCGCTTACTTTATCCAGTGCTTTGTCAAGCGCACCCATTGCAACACCAGCCGAGGCCGCTGTTTGCAAGGATGTCGCGTTTAAACCCAGTGATTTCACGTCAGCCGGCGTGGCTGGCATGGTTACAGATTGAATATCATCACCAACGTTCGCGCTGGTTACGACCTCCCATGGGCGACTCTGTTTCGGCGGTTCCGCAGGTGTTATCGTTGGTTTTGGCAGGGTGCCCCAGGTTAAATTGCTGATAAAAGAACCACTGCCTACGATCATCACCACCAAATCTTCCGTAACGTTATCGATTTTTACCCGCTCGAGCCGGTTTGAACCGTTGCTACCGTCGTTGTAGGCGTTGCCAGGTTCGTAACGGTCACCATCGCCGCTATAAGCAATAGTCATACCGTTGTAGTTCAGCGTCTCGCTACCGTTTAGCGCCCACGATGAGCCTCCTTCAATGAGTAAAGAATCGTCGTAGGTTGCGCCATGCGCAAAACCATTGGCTTCGGAGAGTACACGGCTGGTCGCTTTCGCTGAATCCGTTATACCGCGGCTTTTCCATGTATAGTCCGGCGCTGTGCCATTAATCGGTGTACCGGCCAGATGCTTGCCGTCGCGCGTGAATAACTGAATGTCATCATCCAGGCCCAGTGAATCAATAGTAATAGCAATATTGGTCGAACCGGCAGGGATGTAGGCCAGCGAGACAATGCCTGAACTGAACGAATAATTGGTTCCCTGAACCGGAAACTTTACGTTTAACGGCGGTACATCACCAATCAACTCCGGTGGCAGTTCTGGTGAATCAGTAGCCAACGGGTAGCGTCCAAAAATCTCTGTACCCTCCGAGATTGACTGAATATTGTTAAGAATATTTTGATATTCGTTCTGAATGCTTTGCCGGTCGTTCTCTGAGAGTGTGCTATTTCCGGATTGTATGGCCAGGCTTTTCGCCCGGATCAAAAGTTCGCTAACCGTGCTCAGGCTGCCATCTGCGGTCTGCGCCATACTGATAGCATCATCAAGACCGCGCGACACCACACTGTCCGCACTGGCGTTAGCGCGCATGCGGTTAGCGATAGACTGTCCGGCAGCATCATCTTTCGCGCCATTAATACGCAACCCCGAAGACAGACGTTCAATGCTTTCTTGTAGCGTGGAGGTCGTTTTATTTCGGGCGATAAGATTCAGCCCGATAAACTCATTATGATTGATTGCCTGCATTACCGTCATTAATTCATTCAGACCGCTAATGAATTAATCATCGGCAAAGGGCTAAGTAACTTTAAGGTAAATTCGCAGGCAAATTTAACTTTGTGCAAGTGCCTGAAAATAGATGACGCCCAGAAAAAAGCCGCTTGTGTAGCCTCTTCACGCTGACAGGGGGGAACGACGCAGTGTACAGATGTTGGTAACAATATGCTTTACTGACTCTTTTTACGGAAACGGATACAAGCCGCTTTTTCCGTAAGGCAGCCTGCTTATCAAAACTATCGCTACCGGAGGTGAAATGGGGACGTCAAAAGACGAAGCGTTATATGAAGAGATGTGCCGTGTAGTGGGGAAAGTCGTGTTGGAAATGCGCGACCTGGGACAAGAACCTAAGCATATTGTGATTGCCGGGGTGGTCAGAACCATGCTGGCCAATACGAAAATTAAGCGATCCGAGCTGACGCAAGAAGCGATGGAAACCGTGATCCGCGCTTTAGGTTACAACGCCTGAAAAAGCAGAGTGGAGATAATAAAGAAAGGCACGAGTCATGCGTGCCTTTCTGAACAGTCCTGGCTTGTCAAAGAAACGGTGTTATCCACGCCGTTTCTTGTAACGGCCCGGAAGGGCGCGGGACGACTTCATGCTGTGGTGCTTATAAAACGAAAAAATAATGATCGCGAGAAGTGCGAAAATAACAATGGAGTAAAGGATTACCATGCTTTATCAGTAGGTTAGGCGTTAACGGGTAGCCAAATAAACGGCTTGAGATACCACCATGTCAAGATTTTGCTAAAAAATCAGAAAATCCTCAGCGTGTGTGATTGTTTTTGAAACGTTTTTCCATGCAGAACCGTGAATCCGCAATAAAGCACCACAATTGAGCTGTGTCACACTAACCCTTTCAACCCCCTTCGCAAATGTGTACTATTGCCGGGTACTTAACAGCGGCAGGTAAGGGTATCAGGTAGTGGTTGACCTCTACGCTGTACAGATTCCGCAGAGTGAAGCGAGAAAACTTATCGTCGCGGCTGTTATATCTTTGATCTCTCATTTTGTATGTGCTCTTTCGTGCGGGGCACCACTGCAAATTAAGGAAATGAAATGCCTGTAATTACTCTTCCTGATGGCAGTCAACGCCATTACGATCACGCTGTAAGCCCAATGGATGTTGCGCTGGATATCGGTCCGGGACTGGCGAAAGCCTGTATCGCTGGCCGTGTCAACGGTGAACTGGTAGATGCATGCGATGTGATTGACAGCGATGCCAAACTCGCCATCATCACCGCAAAAGATGAGGACGGCCTGGAAATCATTCGTCACTCTTGTGCGCACCTTTTAGGCCATGCGATTAAGCAACTTTGGCCCAACACCAAAATGGCTATTGGTCCGGTTATTGATAACGGTTTCTACTATGACGTTGATCTTGACCATACGCTGACCCAGGAAGATATCGACGCGCTCGAAAAGCGTATGCATGAGCTCGCCGAAACGAACTACGATGTCATCAAGCAGAAAGTAAGCTGGAAAGAGGCGCGCGAGACGTTTGTTAAACGCGGCGAAAGCTATAAAGTTTCAATCCTTGATGAAAATATTGCCCATGATGACAAGCCTGGCTTGTATCATCATCAGGAATACGTCGACATGTGCCGTGGTCCGCACGTGCCGAACATGCGTTTCTGCCATCACTTCAAATTGATGAAAACAGCAGGTGCCTACTGGCGCGGCGACAGCAATAATAAAATGCTGCAGCGTATCTATGGCACTGCGTGGGCAGATAAAAAAGCGCTGAACGCGTATCTGCAACGTCTGGAAGAAGCGGCAAAACGCGATCACCGTAAAATCGGGAAACAGCTCGATCTGTATCACATGCAGGAAGAAGCGCCGGGTATGGTGTTCTGGCATAACGATGGCTGGACTATCTTCCGCGAACTGGAAACTTTCGTACGTTCTAAACTGAAAGAGTACCAGTATCAGGAAGTAAAAGGCCCGTTCATGATGGACCGTGTGCTGTGGGAAAAAACCGGCCACTGGGACAACTACAAAGATGCCATGTTTACGACTTCTTCTGAGAACCGTGAATATTGCATCAAGCCAATGAACTGCCCGGGTCACGTACAGATCTTTAACCAGGGCTTAAAATCTTACCGCGACCTGCCGTTACGTATGGCGGAGTTCGGTAGTTGCCATCGTAACGAGCCATCAGGCGCTCTGCATGGCTTAATGCGTGTACGCGGCTTCACTCAGGATGACGCCCATATCTTCTGTACAGAAGAGCAGGTGCGTGATGAAGTGAACGCCTGTATTCGTTTGGTCTACGATATGTACAGCACCTTTGGCTTCGAGAAGATCGTCGTCAAACTCTCCACTCGTCCGGAAAAACGTATCGGTAGTGACGAGATGTGGGATCGTGCTGAGGCGGACCTGGCTGTGGCGCTGGAAGAGAATAATATCCCGTTTGAGTATCAACTGGGTGAAGGCGCATTCTACGGTCCGAAAATTGAATTTACCCTGTATGACTGCCTCGATCGTGCATGGCAGTGCGGTACTGTCCAGCTGGACTTCTCCTTGCCGTCTCGTCTGAACGCCTCTTATGTTGGCGAAAGTAACGAGCGACAAGTCCCAGTGATGATTCACCGTGCGATTCTTGGTTCTCTGGAGCGCTTTATCGGCATCCTGACTGAAGAATTTGCGGGCTTCTTCCCAACCTGGCTTGCTCCAGTGCAGGTAGTTGTGATGAACATCACTGATTCGCAGGCTGAATACGTTAATGAATTGACCCGTAAACTGCAAAATGCGGGCATTCGTGTAAAAGCAGACTTGAGAAACGAGAAGATTGGCTTTAAAATCCGCGAGCACACTTTACGTCGTGTCCCTTATATGCTGGTTTGTGGTGACAAAGAGGTTGAAGCCGGCAAAGTTGCTGTGCGTACCCGTCGCGGTAAAGACCTGGGTAGCCTGGACGTAAATGATGTTATCGAGAAGCTGCAACAAGAGATTCGCAGCCGCAGTCTTCAACAACTGGAGGAATAAGGTATTAAAGGCGGAAAACGAGTTCAAACGGCGCGTCCCAATCGTATTAATGGCGAGATTCGCGCCACGGAAGTTCGCTTAACAGGTCTGGAAGGCGAGCAGCTTGGTATTGTGAGTCTCAGAGAAGCTCTGGAAAAAGCTGAAGAAGCCGGGGTCGATTTAGTCGAAATTAGCCCTAACGCCGAGCCGCCCGTTTGCCGTATAATGGATTACGGCAAGTTCCTCTATGAAAAGAGCAAATCTTCTAAGGAACAGAAGAAGAAGCAAAAAGTTATTCAGGTTAAGGAAATCAAATTCCGACCTGGTACAGATGAAGGCGACTATCAGGTAAAACTCCGCAGCCTGATTCGCTTTCTCGAAGAGGGCGATAAGGCCAAAATCACGCTGCGTTTCCGCGGTCGTGAGATGGCCCACCAACAGATCGGTATGGAAGTGCTTAATCGCGTGAAAGAAGATCTGGTCGAACTGGCAGTGGTCGAATCCTTCCCAACGAAGATCGAAGGCCGCCAGATGATCATGGTGCTTGCTCCGAAGAAGAAACAGTAAGGCCATCAAGTAATTAAACCTGTGGGCCATAAGCTCACGGGTTTGATTCGCCTTTGTTTCGTTTATTAACAATGCGAAGTGGAAGTTAAAAAATGCCAAAAATTAAGACCGTACGCGGTGCTGCTAAGCGCTTCAAAAAAACCGGTAAAGGTGGTTTTAAGCACAAGCACGCTAACCTGCGTCATATTCTGACCAAAAAAGCTACCAAGCGTAAACGTCACCTGCGTCCGAAAGCCATGGTTTCCAAAGGCGATCTGGGCCTGGTAATCGCGTGCCTGCCGTACGCATAAGTCGTTAACCTTTTAACTTTTTTAAGAATATAGATACAGGAGAGAGCATATGGCTCGCGTAAAACGTGGTGTGATTGCACGTGCACGTCATAAGAAAATTTTGAAACAAGCTAAAGGTTACTACGGCGCGCGTTCACGCGTTTACCGTGTTGCCTTCCAGGCTGTTATCAAAGCTGGTCAGTACGCTTATCGTGACCGTCGTCAGAAAAAGCGTCAGTTCCGTCAACTGTGGATTGCACGTATCAACGCAGCAGCACGTCAGAACGGTATTTCTTACAGCAAATTCATCAACGGCCTGAAAAAAGCCTCTGTTGAAATCGACCGTAAGATCCTGGCTGACATCGCAGTATTCGACAAAGTGGCATTTACTGCCCTGGTTGAAAAAGCGAAAGCAGCTCTGGCGTAAGCCAGTTTAAGAGAGGGAGCTTGGCTCCCTCTTTTGCTTTAACATCATCAATACATTGACATTTTGCCGTGATGCGTTTTCAATAAGCCATCACCGCCACTTACCCTGTTAAGGTAACGCAAGCATGAATGCTGCTATTTTCCGCTTCTTTTTTTACTTTAGCACCTGAACCCGGGAGGCTAGCGCGTGAAAGAAGAAACGGAAAACAGCGCCAGAAAGCCTCCCTTGTGGAGGCTTTTTTTGTATCTGCCGTTTGTAAATATCGTCATATAACGAGGAAAACCATGTCACATCTCGCAGAGCTGGTTGCCAGTGCGAAGGCAGCCATTAACGATGCTTCAGATGTCGCCGCGCTGGACAACGTACGCGTCGAATACCTGGGCAAGAAAGGGCACCTGACCCTTCAGATGACCACCCTGCGTGAGCTGCCGCCAGAAGAGCGCCCGGCTGCGGGTGCGGTGATCAACGAAGCGAAAGAGCAAGTGCAACAAGCGCTGAATGCGCGTAAATCGGATCTTGAAAATGCTGCATTAAACGCACGCCTGGCCGCCGAAACTATTGATGTGTCGTTGCCGGGGCGTCGCGTGGAGAATGGCGGTTTGCATCCGGTGACTCGCACAATCGACCGCATCGAAAGTTTCTTTGGTGAGCTTGGCTTTACTGTCGCCACCGGTCCGGAAATCGAAGATGATTATCATAACTTCGATGCGTTAAACATTCCAGGTCACCACCCGGCGCGTGCTGATCACGACACCTTCTGGTTTGACGCAACGCGCTTGCTGCGCACCCAGACTTCAGGCGTGCAGATCCGCACGATGGAAAATCAGCAACCGCCTATCCGCATTATTGCGCCGGGCCGCGTGTATCGTAACGACTACGACCAGACGCATACCCCAATGTTCCATCAGATGGAAGGGTTGATTGTTGATAAAAACATCAGCTTCACCAATCTGAAAGGCACGCTGCACGACTTCCTGCGTAACTTCTTTGAAGAAGATTTGCAGATCCGTTTCCGCCCGTCCTATTTCCCGTTTACTGAGCCCTCTGCGGAAGTGGATGTCATGGGTAAAAACGGCAAATGGCTTGAGGTTCTCGGCTGCGGGATGGTGCATCCAAATGTACTGCGTAACGTCGGTATTGATCCGGAAGTTTACTCAGGTTTTGCTTTCGGTATGGGTATGGAGCGTCTGACAATGCTCCGTTACGGTGTCACCGACTTGCGCGCGTTCTTCGAAAACGATTTGCGTTTCCTCAAACAGTTTAAATAAAGGCAGGCAAAACAATGAAATTTAGTGAACTGTGGTTACGCGAATGGGTTAATCCAGCCATTGATAGCGAAGCGCTGTCCGGGCAAATCACCATGGCGGGCCTTGAGGTCGATGGTATTGAGCCGGTTGCAGGTGCGTTTCATGGCGTGGTCGTTGGCGAAGTAATGGAGTGCGCTCAGCACCCGAACGCCGACAAACTGCGCGTAACGAAAGTAAACGTGGGCGGTGAGCGTCTGCTGGACATCGTCTGTGGCGCGCCAAACTGCCGTCTCGGGCTCAAAGTTGCGGTCGCCACTGTCGGTGCGGTATTGCCGGGCGATTTCAAAATCAAAGCGGCAAAACTGCGTGGCGAGCCTTCTGAAGGCATGCTCTGCTCTTTCTCCGAGCTGGGGATTTCTGACGATCATAACGGCATTATTGAACTGCCAGCAGATGCGCCGATCGGTACCGATATCCGTGAATATTTAAAACTCGATGACAACACCATCGAAATCAGCGTGACGCCAAACCGTGCAGATTGCCTCGGTATCATCGGTGTGGCGCGTGATGTTGCGGTGCTCAACAAATCTCCGCTGACCGCGCCGGATATCGCACCGGTTGCCGCTACCATCGCCGATACGCAGCCGATTACTGTGGAAGCGGCAGAAGCCTGCCCGCGCTACCTTGGCCGTGTAGTAAAAGGTATCAACGTCAAAGCACCAACCCCGCTGTGGATGAAAGAGAAGCTGCGCCGTTGCAGCATTCGCTCGATTGACGCCGTTGTGGACGTGACCAACTACGTTCTGCTGGAGCTGGGGCAGCCGATGCATGCGTTTGACCGCGACCGTCTGGATGGTGGCATTGTGGTGCGTATGGCAAAAGAGGGCGAAACCCTGGTGCTGCTGGACGGTAATGAAGCCAAACTGAACGCAGACACGCTGGTGATTGCTGACCATAGCAAAGCGTTGGCAATGGGCGGTATCTTCGGAGGTGAACACTCTGGTGTGAACAGCGAAACGCAGAACGTGCTGCTGGAATGTGCTTTCTTCAATCCGCTGTCAATTACTGGCCGCGCGCGCCGTCACGGTTTGCATACTGATGCTTCTCACCGTTATGAACGTGGTGTCGATCCGCAACTGCAATACAAAGCGATGGAACGCGCCACGCGTCTGCTGCTCGATATCTGCGGCGGTGAAGCTGGCCCGGTAATTGATGTCACGAACGACGCCACGCTGCCGAAACGCGCGACTATCCGTCTGCGCCGTAGCAAACTGGATCGTCTGATTGGTCATCATATTGCCGATGAACAGGTCAGCGATATTCTGAACCGCCTGGGCTGCGAAGTGACTGAAGGCCAGGACGAGTGGCTGGCGGTTGCCCCGAGCTGGCGTTTCGACATGGAAATCGAAGAAGATCTGGTCGAAGAAGTTGCCCGCGTTTATGGCTACAACAATATTCCTGATGAGCCGGTGCAGGCTGGCCTGATTATGGGTGAGCACCGCGAAGCGAACCTGTCGATGAAGCGTGTGAAAACCATGCTCAACGATAAAGGCTACCAGGAGGT
This sequence comes from Kosakonia sp. YIM B13588, assembly GCF_042788165.1. Lineage (NCBI taxonomy): Bacteria > Pseudomonadati > Pseudomonadota > Gammaproteobacteria > Enterobacterales > Enterobacteriaceae > Kosakonia > Kosakonia sp. YIM B13588. The sequence goes on from NZ_JBHZPO010000001.1 coordinate 185,472, forward strand.
CATCACTTACAGTTTTGTCGATCCGAAACTACAGCAACTGATTCATCCGGGCGAAGAAGCTCTCATCCTGCCGAGCCCAATCTCCAGCGAGATGTCGGCGATGCGCCTCTCTCTCTGGACCGGTTTGCTCGGCACTATCGTCTATAACCAGAATCGCCAGCAGAGCCGTGTACGTATTTTCGAAACCGGCCTGCGCTTTGTACCTGATACACAAGCCAATCTTGGCATCCGTCAAGATGTGATGCTGGCAGGCGCGATTTGCGGTAACCGTTATGATGAGCACTGGGATCTGGTGAAAGGAAGCGTCGATTTCTTCGATTTAAAAGGCGATCTTGAGTCCGTGCTGGAACTTACAGGTAAGCTTTCCGCCATTGAATTCCGCGCGGAAACGAATCCTGCTCTGCATCCAGGCCAATCGGCAGCGATTTATCTGAAAGATAAGCGCATTGGTTTTATTGGGGTTGTTCACCCGGAACTGGAACGTAAGCTTGATCTGAACGGCCGCACACTGGTATTTGAACTGGAGTGGAATGCGCTTGCAGACCGCGTGGTGCCTCAGGCTCAGGAGATTTCGCGCTTCCCGGCGAACCGCCGTGATATCGCTGTCGTAGTCGCAGAAAATGTGCCTGCAGCAGATGTTTTGGGCGAATGTAAGAAAGTTGGCGTAAATCAGGTAGTTGGCGTAAACTTATTTGACGTGTACCGCGGTAAGGGTGTAGCGGAAGGGTATAAGAGCCTTGCCATTAGCCTGATCCTTCAGGATACCAGCCGTACACTCGAAGAAGAGGAGATTGCCGCTACCGTTGCCAGATGTGTAGAGGCATTAAAAGAGCGATTCCAGGCATCATTGAGGGATTGAACCTATGGCGCTTACAAAAGCTGAAATGTCAGAATATCTGTTTGATAAGCTTGGGCTTAGCAAACGGGACGCAAAAGAGCTGGTAGAGCTGTTTTTCGAAGAGATCCGTCGTGCTCTGGAAAACGGTGAGCAGGTAAAACTCTCCGGCTTTGGCAATTTCGATTTGCGCGACAAAAATCAACGTCCGGGTCGTAATCCAAAAACGGGCGAAGATATTCCCATTACAGCCCGGCGCGTGGTGACCTTCAGACCCGGCCAGAAGTTAAAGAGCCGTGTCGAAAACGCTTCGCCCAAAGCTGAATGATATGAACTAATTAAAAAGGCCGCATTGCGGCCTTTTTTCTTTTCAGCATCCGGTATCAACTTTAAAATCAGTGGCCTTGCTGACCAATAAAACGGAAAACATGCTGGCATACGCTCGTCTTCAACAGCAACGCAACCGCCGCTGGCTGGGTGGATTGCTGTTGCTCTTACTCTTCGCGCTGCTGTTTAGTCTCTGCGCGGGTGATCAATGGATTTCTCCCGGCGCCTGGTTTACACCGGATGGGCAACTCTTTGTCTGGCAAATTCGTCTGCCGCGTACGCTGGGCGTGTTGCTGGTAGGCGCCGCACTGGCGTTGTGCGGTGCGGTGATGCAGGCACTGTTCGAAAACCCGCTTGCGGAGCCGGGGTTGCTTGGTGTCTCCAGCGGCGCGGGCGTTGGATTAATTGCTGCTGTATTGCTGGGCGGCGGATTGCTGCCAGGTTGGGCGCTGGGCGTTTGTGCGATTGCCGGGGCGCTCGTTGTGACCCTGATCCTGCTGCGTTTCGCGCGCCGCCACATCTCAACCAGCCGTTTACTGCTGGCTGGCGTTGCATTGGGCATCATTTGTACCGCATTGATGACCTGGGCCGTCTATTTCTCTTCCTCATTCGATTTACGCCAGCTGATGTACTGGATGATGGGCGGTTTCGGTGGCGTGGACTGGCAACAAAGTTGGCTGATGGCGGCGCTGGTGCCAGTCATCATTTGGGTCTGTTTCCAGTCGCAGCCACTGAATATGCTGGCGCTGGGAGATATTTCCGCGCGCCAGTTAGGGTTACCGATGTGGCTATGGCGAAACGTACTGGTGATAGCAACGGGTTGGCTGGTCGGCGTAAGCGTCGCGCTGGCGGGCTCAATTGGTTTTATCGGTCTGGTCATTCCCCATATCTTACGTCTGTGCGGTTTGACCGATCATCGGGCATTGCTGCCAGGCTGCGCACTGGCAGGAGCGGTGGCACTATTATTTGCCGATGTGATAGCACGTCTGGCGCTCAGTGCAGCCGAGTTGCCAATAGGTGTTGTGACGTCGACGCTGGGCGCGCCGGTATTTATCTGGCTATTATTGAGAGCCGGGCGTTGAGCCCGCAAACCATAACATTCATTAAGGTGACGCTATGCAACAGGATATTCTGAATACTGAAGTTAAGACTATTGATGGCGAGCAGACAACGCTTGCAGGTTACCTCGGCAAGGTGCTGCTGCTGGTCAACGTCGCCTCTAAATGTGGGCTGACGCCGCAGTATGAACAGCTGGAGCAGATGCAAAAAGAATTTGAAAGTGAAGGTTTTACCGTACTCGGTTTTCCCTGCAATCAGTTTCTCGGCCAGGAACCAGGTTCAGAAGAGGAGATCAAAACCTTCTGTAGCACCACGTATGGCGTAACATTTCCGCTGTTCAGCAAAATCGATGTGAATGGCGAAGCGCGCCACCCGCTGTATAAAAAACTTGTGGCCGCAGCGCCGAAGGCTGTTGCGCCTGAGGGAAGCGGTTTCTACGAACGCATGGAGAGCAAAGGTCGCGCGCCGAAAGAGCCGGGCGATATTCTGTGGAATTTTGAAAAATTCCTGATTGGTCGTGATGGCAACGTGATTCAACGCTTCTCTCCGGATATGACACCGGAAGATCCGATTCTCGTCGACGCGGTGAAACAGGCGCTGGCGAAGTAATGTCAATGCTATTGCAGCTTCAGGATGTGGCTGAACCTGGAAGGCTTGGGCCGATAACGGCATCGATCGGCCAGGGAGAAGTCCTGCATCTTGTCGGGCCGAATGGTGCGGGGAAAAGCACACTGCTGGCGCGCATTGCCGGGTTATCAGGCGGGCAGGGAAGCGTGCTGTTTAATGCCCGTTCGCTGACACAGTGGCCAGCATCGCAGCTGGCGCAACACCGCGCTTACCTGGCCCAGCAGCAGACACCACCGTTCGCTATGCCTGTCTGGCAGTACTTGTCCTTGCATCAGCGCGATAACACACAAACCGCGCTGCTTGCACAGATTGCGGGCAAGCTTGGCCTCAGCGATAAGCTGGGGCGGGCGGTGAATCATCTGTCAGGTGGGGAGTGGCAGCGGGTACGCTTAGCGGCGGTAATTTTACAAATTCACCCGGCTGGTAACCCCTCCGGGAAGCTTTTATTGCTGGATGAGCCGATGAATAGCCTCGATGTTGCCCAGCAGGCGGCACTGGACAAGCTTTTAAACGAGCTGGTTGCCGCAGGAATTACCGTGGTGATGAGTAGCCACGATCTTAACCATACGTTGCACCATGCGCGCCAGGCCTGGCTGCTCAGTGGCGGCAAACTGTTAATGAGCGGGCGGCAGGACGAGGTGCTGACACCATCTCATCTGGCGACGGCGTATGGTTTGGCTTTTCGCCAACTGGATGTGGAAGGTCACCGCGTGCTGATCCCCGCAACGTGACGAAAAGGTGACTTGCCACATATCTGATTCACACGGTAGATTATTCCGAGAAAAAGAAATAAAGAGGCGTGATCCAGGATGCGTATCTGGTTTTTGCTGGCAGTGGCGTTATTCCTTGCAGGATGTAGTTCTCATCGCGCGCCGCCGCCAAATCCAAGATTGTCAGATTCGATAACCGTTATTGCTGGCCTGAATGATCAGCTTAGCCAGTGGCATGGTACGCCGTATCGCTACGGTGGTATGAGCCGTTCCGGCGTTGATTGTTCCGGGTTCGTTATGATGACGTTTCGCGATAAGTTTTCTTTGCAACTGCCGCGCGAGACGCGCCAGCAGGCGGAAATCGGCACGAAAATCGATAAAGATGATTTGCTGCCAGGCGACCTGGTTTTCTTTAAAACCGGTTCCGGAGAGAGCGGGTTGCACGTTGGTATTTACGATACGGATAATGAGTTCATTCATGCCTCAACCAGCCGGGGAGTGATGCGTTCTTCTCTGGATAATGTCTACTGGCGTAAAAATTTCTGGCAAGCACGTCGTATCTAGAATGAGAAAGCCCGCAAGGGCTTTTTTTTAAACCAGGAAATTTCCACTAAATAATCACGTTTATCTTAATTAAGATCTGTGTACATTGGGATCCGGACATCCGTCAATTCGTTATCAGGCTAATAAAGGTTAAGGAGCAGCCCAAAAATAAAACGGGAAAAAATGAAGTTAATCTCATTTAAAACAATACATTTGAAATATCTTCACCTGTGTTTGACAATGCCGGATATCACCCTTAATGCGGGGCTGGCGCAATGATAGTATCGCTGGATGACACATATCGCTCTGAGCTTCTTTTACTTCCTGCGAGAAAAAGTAACGGAATGCTACAGGGACTGGAAATTATCATTAACTTTGTGGGGCCCGACAGCAATGTCCGCACGCCTACAGAGCTGGTCATCCCGCGTCTTACGCCTGAAGAAATACTCACCTTATTCAATGAACAACTGGCACTGCTTGAAGCCTGCCAACTCTTTTTTATCCAACATCAATTAACGGCCTGGATTAATATTGCGCCCTCTTTGATTGATGTCCTGTTAGCAGATGAAATGCTTGCGACAAACATTAGGAAATTTCCTTTTCTGGAATTTACCATTAATGAGAATTTTCCCGATCTAAATAAGGGGAAAGATAATCATCTATTGTTTCTATTGGCGAAACAATATTCACTGGTGCTGGCTAATTTTGGTGCCGGAACCGCCTCGACAAAAGCCATTTTTGATGGCTTATTTAAGCGGGTGGTATTGGATAAAAATTTTGTTCATCAGCGGCTAGCTTCACCTTCATTCGAACCTTTTATGCGGGTGATTGTTTCGCAGCTTGAGCCCTATTGTGATGCATTGATGATTGCAGGCATTGATGATGAACACGCCCTCAACCGGGCTTCGGCCTTTCCCTTCAGCGCCATGTTTGGCGCAATGTGGCCACCCGTCGCCGTCGAACAGTTAACCTCCCTGGTTCAACCATAGCCCTGCTTTTGCCCGGTGTTTAAACACCACAGTTAGCACTACACTAAAGGCAGGAGGAACCATGACCCTGTCTTTTACTACCCACTGGCGAGATGAATTGCCAGATTTTTATACCGCATTATCCCCTACGCCGCTGCACAACGCCCGGTTGCTGTGGCGCAATGAGCCGTTGGCACATGCGCTGGATGTACCGGATGCGTTGTTTCATCCTGCCTCGGGAGCAGGCATTTGGGGCGGCGAAACGCTGTTGCCTGGCATGTCTCCACTGGCGCAGGTCTACAGTGGACATCAATTTGGTGTCTGGGCCGGGCAATTAGGTGATGGGCGCGGGATTTTGCTCGGTGAGCAGCAACTCCCGGACGGCACAACCCGGGACTGGCACTTGAAAGGCGCCGGGTTGACGCCGTATTCGCGCATGGGGGATGGCCGCGCGGTGTTGCGCTCGACCATTCGCGAAAGCCTGGCTTCAGAAGCGATGCATTATCTGGGGATCCCGACCACGCGCGCATTGAGCATTGTGACCAGCAATACGCCGGTGATGCGCGAAACGCAGGAGCAGGGCGCAATGCTGATGCGTATTGCCGAAAGCCATGTGCGGTTTGGTCATTTCGAACATTTTTACTACCGGCGCGATCCGCAAAAAGTCCGTCAACTGGCAGATTTTGTTATCCGTCATCACTGGCCGGAATTGCAAAACGAAAGCGATAAATATGTCGCCTGGTTCCGGGATGTTGTGCGGCGTACCGCGCAGTTGATAGCGCGCTGGCAAGCGGTAGGGTTCGCGCACGGTGTAATGAATACCGATAACATGTCGATCCTTGGTTTAACGATCGACTATGGCCCGTTCGGTTTTCTTGATGATTACCAGCCCGGTTTTATCTGTAACCACTCTGATTACCAGGGGCGGTACAGCTTTGAAAACCAGCCCGCGGTGGCGCTGTGGAATCTCCAGCGCCTGGCGCAGTCGTTATCGCCCTTTATTGCTGCGGAGAGCCTAAACGCCGCGCTGGATGATTACCAGCACCAGTTACTCACTGAATATGGCCTGTTAATGCGCAGCAAACTGGGCTTCTTCACCCGCCAGCAAGGGGATAACGATCTTCTGAATTCGCTGTTTGCCCTCATGGCGCGCGAAGGCAGCGATTATACGCGTACGTTCCGTATGCTCAGCCTGACCGAACAGCAAAGTGCGGCGTCGCCGTTACGCGATGAGTTTATCGATCGCGGCGCATTTGATGACTGGTTTGCGCGATATCGGGCGCGCTTACAGCAGGAAAATATCGATGATGCACAGCGGCAGGCGCATATGCAACAGGTTAACCCGGCGATGGTACTGCGAAACTGGCTGGCGCAGCGCGCCATAGATGCCGCAGAGAAAGGTGATAGCAGCGAGCTGGAGCGACTTCATGAGGCATTACAACAGCCATTTATTGATCGCAGTGATGATTATGTCAGCCGCCCGCCTGACTGGGGCAAACGGCTGGAAGTAAGCTGCTCGAGTTGAAAACGGCCTACTTTGTCAGGATCAATTTTCCGGCGTGCGTCTGGCGCAGCAGATATTGCTGCCCGTTGTGCTCAATAACGACGCGTCCTTCATCTCCCAGCAGTGAATGGCTGTGAACACGGCGATCGGTTGGGGTGATGTGCGTGGGCTTTTCCTGAGGCGTGACGGGTGATGCAGGTGTGCTATCCATTTGCGACATATCCGTTTTAAGACAAACCAACAATGATAATGATTATCAATAGTATGGTGATATGACGCAAGGGCGATTGTTTACCTGAACGCAGTTCCCCCAGGAAAAAGTAGGGGGAACGCGTAGTTCTGAGGGAGTCAGCAGGAAACGGTTAAAAACGGGTGGCAACCGCGGTTGCGAGTTTTTCCAGCAGCAGTTCACTGTCTTCCCAGTTCAGACATGGGTCGGTAATGGATTGCCCGTATACCAGCGGCTGGCCACTGACAATTTTTTGTGTGCCTTCTTGCAGAAAACTTTCCGCCATCACGCCAGAGATCGCCATCGAGCCATTATGGATTTGCGTACAAATGTCGTCGCAGACATCCAACTGGCGGCGGTGCTCTTTCTGGCAGTTGCCATGGCTGAAATCTACCACCAGATGCTCCGGCAAACCAAATTCACGCAGCGTATCGCACGCATTGGCGATATCCCCGGCATGGTAATTCGGTTTTTTACCGCCACGCATAATGATATGGCCGTACGGGTTGCCGCTGGTCTGATAAATGGTCATTTGCCCGCTTTTATCCGGCGAGAGGAACATATGGCTGGCGCGTGAAGCGCGGATCGCATCAACGGCGATACGTGTGTTGCCATCGGTACCATTTTTAAAACCGACCGGGCAGGAAAGCGCCGAGGCCATTTCCCGGTGGATTTGGCTTTCCGTGGTACGCGCGCCAATCGCTCCCCAACTAATTAAATCGGCAATAAACTGGCCGGTCACCATATCGAGGAATTCGGTCGCGGTGGGCACGCCCAGCTCATTGACCTGCAACAGCAGTTTACGCGCCAGCTCAAGACCGTGATTTACGCGGTAACTGCCGTTCAGATCTGGATCGGAAATCAGCCCTTTCCAGCCCACCACGGTGCGCGGTTTTTCGAAGTAGGTGCGCATAACGATTTCGAGCTGCGCGTGGTGTTTTTCACGTAATACTTGTAAACGGCTCGCGTAATCAACGGCTGCGTCAAGATCGTGAATCGAGCAGGGACCAATAATCACCAACAGGCGGTGATCTTCACCATTCAGAATTTTTTCTATCCGCCGACGGGATGCGGTCACATGCTCCGCTACCTCTGAGGTAACAGGGTAGCGCTGCGCAAGTTCAGCTGGTGTCACCAGGCTGCTGATAGGCGCAGTGCGAAGTTCATCAGTTTTGTTCATCAAGAATCTCAAAAATTAGGTGCTTCAGCGGCAGGAATGCCGGAAGTGATGCGCAACACCTTAAACCAATCCCGGCTTATTTCAAGAGGGGTTGCAAAGCACATCACGTTTCCAGGCAGTATCATAGCGCATTTCGCACCCATGTACTAGCTTGTTAGTACATGCGGCGATTTAACCCCATAATATCGAGCATCTTGGTGGCAATTTCTTCTACAGAGTAGTTGGTGCTATTAAGGCAGGGAATTTGATTCTTGCGGTAAAGCGCTTCCACTTCTGCGACTTCCATGCGGCACTGGCGCAACGACGCGTAGCGGCTATTTTCCCGGCGCTCTTCGCGAATGGCGGCAAGACGCTCCGGATTAATGGTCAGACCAAATAATTTATGCTGCAGTGGCTTTAACGCAGCGGGGAGAACGAGGTTGTCCATATCGTCAGCAATAAAAGGATAATTTGCCGCGCGAATACCAAATTGCATCGCCAGATACAGACTGGTCGGTGTTTTTCCGCAGCGCGAAACGCCCAGTAAAATCACCTGTGCCTGATCAAGATTGCGCAAAGAAATACCGTCATCGTGCGCGAGGGTGTAATCAATTGCCGCGATACGCGCATCGTATTTGGTTAAATTACCTGGATTAAGCCCATGTGTGCGATGCGCAATGGGGGTAGGATCGAGTTTTAATTCCTCCTGCAGCGGCGCAACCAGCGCCTGAACGATATCCTGACAAAATCCTTCGCTTTGCAAAATAATGGCGCGAATTTCCGGTATCACAATGGAGTAGAACACCAGTGGACGATTGCCGGTTTGCTGGTAAATGGCGTCTATTTGTTCTTTGACGGCGCGGGCGCGGCTCTCGTTTTCCACAAACGGCAGCGTAATACTGCTGACGGCAACCGGGAATTGCGACATGACCGCATGGCCTAATACTTCAGCGGTGATAGCGGTTCCATCAGAAATATAAAAGACGTGGCGATCAACTGAACTGTCCATTTAACCCATCCTGAATGACATGCGTAATTCTCTGAAAGCATAAATTAAAACCCTCAACATGCGTATCTCCTTTTTCTCATTTTTAAAATGAAATGGTGTTTTTATTTTTAATGAACTCTACGGTTCGTTTTTTTAGTTTCCCCTATAAAAAATAAGGAGATACAGAAATGAGAAATTACTCAAGGTGATTTATTGATGGGAATCTATCCGAAAAACCAGAAATCGTAATTGCTTACACGATTCACCGTTTTTTCAACGGAATTAATTATGCCAGGATAAAAAAGTAGTTCGACGTTTTTACCCATTCATATATCACAAAAGGATTGTTTCGATGTCCAACAATGGCTCGTCTCCGCTGGTGCTTTGGTATGACCAACTCGGCATGAATGATGTAGACAGAGTTGGGGGCAAAAATGCCTCCCTTGGTGAAATGATTACTAATCTGTCCGGTATGGGGGTTTCCGTACCGAATGGGTTTGCGACCACGGCCGATGCGTTTAACCAGTTTCTGGAACAAAGCGGGCTAAATCAGCGCATTTACGAATTACTGGATAAAACCGACATCGATGATGTTTCCGAACTGGCAAAAGCCGGTGCGCAGATCCGCCAGTGGATTGTCGACACGCCGTTCCCGCCTGAGCTGGAAAAAGCCGTCCACGAAGCCTACGCCAAACTCTCCGAAGACGACGCCGAAGCCTCTTTCGCGGTGCGTTCTTCTGCGACAGCAGAAGATATGCCGGATGCCTCGTTTGCCGGTCAGCAGGAAACCTTCCTCAACGTGCAAGGGTATGACGCCGTGCTGGTGGCGGTGAAGCATGTGTTTGCCTCGTTATTTAACGATCGCGCTATCTCCTATCGCGTACATCAGGGCTACGATCATCGCGGCGTCGCGCTTTCTGCTGGTGTGCAGCGCATGGTGCGTTCGGATATCGGATCTTCTGGCGTGATGTTCACCATTGATACGGAATCCGGTTTTGATCAGGTGGTGTTTATCACCTCTGCCTGGGGGCTGGGCGAAATGGTGGTGCAGGGCGCCGTTAACCCTGATGAGTTCTACGTACATAAGCCAACGCTTGCGGCCAATCGTCCAGCGATTGTGCGTCGCACCATGGGGTCGAAGAAAATCCGCATGATCTATGCACCGACGCAAGAGCATGGCAAGCAGGTGCAGATTGAAGATGTTCCGCAGGCCGAGCGTGACCGTTTCTCTCTGACCGACGACGAAGTACAAGCGCTGGCGAAGCAGGCGGTGCAAATCGAGAAACATTATGGCCGTCCAATGGATATTGAATGGGCGAAAGACGGTCATACCGGCAAATTGTTTATCGTACAGGCGCGTCCGGAAACCGTGCGCTCGCGTGGCCAGGTGATGGAGCGTTACACGCTGCATGCCCAGGGGCGCATTATCTCTGAAGGCCGTGCCATTGGGCATCGCATTGGCGCAGGCACGGTAAAAGTGATCCACGATATCAGTGAGATGAACCTGATCGAGCCGGGTGATGTGCTGGTGACCGACATGACCGACCCGGACTGGGAACCGATCATGAAAAAAGCGGCGGCCATTGTCACCAACCGCGGCGGTCGTACCTGCCACGCGGCGATCATTGCGCGTGAGTTAGGTATTCCGGCTGTGGTGGGCTGCGGCGATGCGACCGAACGCATTAAAACCGGTGAGAAAGTCACCGTCTCCTGCGCTGAAGGCGATACCGGTTATGTGTATGCCGATCTGCTGGATTTCAGCGTAAAAAGTTCAAGCGTAGACACCATGCCGGATCTGCCGCTGAAGATCATGATGAACGTCGGCAACCCGGATCGCGCGTTCGATTTTGCTTGCCTGCCAAACGAAGGCGTAGGCCTTGCGCGTCTGGAGTTCATCATCAACCGCATGATCGGTGTGCATCCGCGTGCGCTGCTGGAGTTTGATGACCAGGACGCGAAATTACAAAACGAAATCCGCGAAATGATGAAAGGCTTCGATTCGCCGGTTGAGTTTTATGTCGGTCGTCTGACGGAAGGCATTTCGACACTGGGCGCGGCATTCTGGCCAAAACGCGTGATTGTGCGTCTGTCCGACTTTAAATCGAACGAATACGCGAATCTGGTTGGTGGTGAGCGTTACGAGCCGGAAGAAGAGAACCCGATGCTCGGTTTCCGCGGCGCAGGCCGTTATGTTGCTGACAGCTTCCGCGATTGCTTTGCGCTTGAATGCGAAGCGGTAAAACGCGTGCGTAACGATATGGGACTGACCAACGTGGAAATCATGGTTCCGTTTGTGCGTACCGTTGAACAGGCAAAAGCGGTGGTTGATGAGCTGGCGCGTCAGGGGCTGAAACGCGGTGAGAACGGGCTGAAAATCATCATGATGTGCGAAATCCCGTCCAACGCGCTGCTGGCGGAGCAGTTCCTCGAATATTTCGATGGTTTCTCTATCGGCTCCAACGACATGACTCAACTGGCGCTGGGCCTAGATCGCGATTCCGGCGTGGTCTCTGAATTGTTCGACGAACGTAACGACGCGGTGAAAGCGCTGCTTTCCATGGCGATCCGTGCGGCGAAAAAGCAGGGCAAATATGTCGGTATCTGCGGACAGGGACCTTCGGATCACGAAGACTTTGCCGCCTGGTTGATGGATGAGGGCATTGATAGTCTCTCGCTCAATCCGGACACCGTTGTGCAGACCTGGCTAAGCCTCGCCGAACTGAAAAAATAAAGGCGAAAGTAAAATCCCCGGCATAATGTCGGGGATTTTTTTATTTCAGCCGCGAACTCGGCGGCGATCACAATTACTAAAAAACGTAAAAAGCCTGGCAATTATTGCAATTGTCCCCTCGTAGCCTTCTTCCAATACTTGAGCCTGTAGTGAGCAGCGTGACGTTAATCTGTCGCGCCATGTTGAAATATTTTTTGACCTCACAAGGCTAATAAAAATGACAATCTCCTCTGTCCTGAGTACAAAAGACAAAATAGGTTACGGTCTGGGCGATATGGCAAGCGCCCTGGTCTGGCAAACCGCAACGCTGTTTCTCGCTTATTTCTATACGGATGTGTTTGGGTTGCCTGCCGCAATAATGGGAACCATGTTTTTGGTCGTACGCGCGGTGGATGCTTTTGTCGATCCGTGTATCGGCGCACTGGTGGATCGCACGCAAACGCGACACGGGCGCTTTCGCCCCTGGCTGCTGTGGTTTGCAATACCGTTCGGTGTGAGCTGCATTATAACCTTTTATGTCCCGGATGCCGGGGCAACGGCAAAAATCCTCTATGCCTGCGTCACTTACGCCATCCTTAGCTTTATCTACTCTGCGATTAACGTACCTTACTGCGCAATGCCCGGCGCGCTGACGATGGACCCGCACGAGCGCCATTCGCTGCAGTCCTGGCGCTTTGGTTTATCGTTTATCGGCGGCCTGATCGTGACCGTTATTGCTCTGCCGCTGGTGGCGCATCTGGGGGCCGGTAACGATCAAAAAGGGTATTTCTACGCCATGAGTATGATGGGCGTATTGGGTATTTTTCTGTTCTTTGGCTGCTTCTTTATGACGCGCGAACGTTTTACGCCGCGCAATGACAGCACCGGTTCGCTGCTCAGCGATCTCAAATTGCTGGCGGGAAATACGCAGTGGCGCATTGTCTTTGTGTTTAATATTTTGCTGTTAACCGCGGTTGTAACGCGAGGTTCCGCCACGATGTATTACGTCAAATACGTATTACAGCGCCCGGATATGGTGTTTACCTTTATTGTTTCTGGCATGATCGCTGCCCTAAGCGGAGCGCTATTATCGGCACGGTTGTTAGGGAAATTTGACCGGGTGCGCGCCTACCAGTGGACAATTATTACGTTCGTCGTTTTCGCTGCGCTTATTTTTATTATCCCGCCTACGCAAGTGTGGCTTATTTTTGGCCTCAATATCGTTTTCAGCTTTATTCAGAACCTGACCACGCCACTGCAATGGACCATGTTCTCTGACGTGGTGGATTACGAAGAGCACCGCAGCGGGCGTCGTCTCGACGGACTGGTGTTCTCTACCGCGTTATTCGCCATTAAATTTGGCCTGGCGCTCGGCGGCGCTGTTGTGGGTTGGGTGCTTGGCGCAGTGGACTATGCGCCGAACCAGGCAGCCCAGAGTGCGACGGTGCTGACGACCATTAACGCGCTGTTTACGCTGATCCCCTGCCTGCTGTTTATCTGCATGGTGCTGCTGCTGACCCGCTACAAACTGAATAGCCAGGTTGCCGACAGTATCGCGCAAGATCTGATACGTAAACGCGGTGACAGCGAAAGCGACACGGCACCGCAAACCGCCCCGGATTTCAACAACACAGGAGTGACCCGATGACTGCTATCTACCAGGACGCAAACCGTCCCGTGGCCGAACGCGTTGCGGATTTACTGGCGCGGATGACGCCGGAAGAGAAATTCGCGCAAATGCATGCTCTGTGGCTGGTGCTTTCAGAAGAGGGTGAGCATCGCGAGCGCACCGATCTCAGCGATGAGTTTGCTGGTGTCAGCGCGCAGGCAGCGCTGGCGCAGCGGCTTAAACTGGGCGTCGGGCAAATAACCCGTCCGCTGGGCACGCATATTGTGGAGGCAAAAAGCGGCGTGCGCGCGGCGAATCGGCTGCAAAAAACGTTAGTGGAAGAGACGCGGTTGGGCATTCCGGCGCTGTTCCATGAAGAGTGCCTGGTTGGTTTATTGTGTAAAGACGCGACGTTATTTCCCTCCTCGCTGAATTACGGTTCCACCTGGGATCCGCAACTCGTGCAACGCGCCGCCCATCATATTGGGCTGGAAGCGCGATCAACCGGCTGCAAGCAGGGGCTGGCTCCGGTGCTGGATGTCTCGCGCGATGTGCGCTGGGGGCGCACGGAAGAGACATTTGGCGAAGATCCGTGGCTGGTGGGAGTGATGGCTTGCGCGTACGTGAACGGTTTGCAGGGTGAAAAGGGCGATATGCTGGCGACGCTCAAACACTATGTTGGCCACTCGTTTAGTGAAGGCGCACGTAACCATGCTCCGGTACACCTCGGCTTTTGCGAGCTGAACGACACCTTCTTGCTGCCGTTCGAGATGGCTGTGAAGCTGGCGAAAGCGGGATCGGTGATGCCGGCTTATCACGACATTGATAATCAGCCGGGACACAGTGACCATTTCTTGCTCACCACCCTGCTGCGTGAACAGTGGGGCTTCGAAGGCATTATTGTGGCCGATTACGGCGGCGTCAGCCTGTTGCATCAGCATCACGGCGTGACTCACGATGCTGCAGAATCCGCTGCGCTCTCGTTTAATGCCGGGCTGGATGTTGAGTTGCCAAAAGATGACTGTGCGCGCCATCTGGCAGAGGCCGTTGAGCGCGGCCTTATTTCCATGGCAAAAGTGGACGAAATTGTCGCCCGCGTACTGGCAGTAAAATTTCGTCTTGGTTTGTTCGAACAACCTTATACCGATGAACAGGGTATCGACCTGCAGTCTGCTGAGACACGGCAGGTAGCGCGCGAGGTCGCCACGCGCTCAATGACGATGCTGGAAAATAACGGCATTTTGCCATTGAGCGGCTCGCCGAAAGTGGCAGTAATTGGCCCGACCGCTGACGATCCGCTGGCTTTGCTCAGCGGCTACAGTTTCCCGGTGCATTTGATCATTAGCGATATGCTGGAAGAAACCACGCAGGTCACCACGCCGCTTGCGGCGCTGCGCCAGACGCTGGGCGAGGGGAACGTCCGCTATGCCAAAGGTTGCCATATTATTGAAAAACGTATGGCTGGTGCCCCCGTTTTCCCTGGGGACGCGTCGGGTAAACCGATGCAGCAGTCACCGGTTTCCATGGATGTGAGTCTGATCCCGCACGCGGTGAGCGTGGCGCAAGAAAGCGAGGTGATTATTGCCTGTGTGGGCGATCTTGCCGGGCTGTTCCAGAGCGGCACGGTGGGGGAAGGTTCTGATACGGATAGCCTGACGTTGCCGGGTGTGCAACAACAATTGCTTGAAGCGTTAGTGGCAACGGGGAAACCGGTCGTGGTGGTCATGACCGGCGGACGTCCGTATAACCTGCAAGGGCTGGAGTCGCGCGTTGCCGCATGGTTGATGGCGTGGGCGCCGGGGCAGGAGGGCGGCCAGGCGATTGCCGATGTATTGACCGGACGGGCAGAGCCGCAGGGGCGTCTGGTCGTCAGCGTGCCGAAAAGCGCCGGTGCCATGCCCTATTATTACAACCACAAGCTGAAAAGCGGTGGTACACCGTTTGCCTTCCATTTTGGCGCCCTTTACCCCTTTGGCTACGGAAAGAGCTGGACGCAGTTCGAGTATGTGAACCCGGTGCTGCTTACGCCTGATGTGGCGATCGATGGCGATATTCACGTACAGGTACAGGTACAGGTAAAAAATACCGGCGAGCGCAGCGGAAGCGAAGTGGTGCAGCTGTATGTCCGGGATAAGGTGGCGTCGATGGTGCGTCCGGTGCAGGAGCTAAAAGCGTTCCAGCGCGTGGCATTGTCACCGGGTGAAACGGCGACGCTGACGTTCATCGTGCCGGTAGATATGCTCAGCTTTACGCGCCGTGACGGGCAACGCATTGTCGAACCGGGTGAGTTTGAGTTGCAAATCGGTGCCTCATCGGCAGATATCCGCGCAACGCTTACGGTGAATGTTTACGGCGAGATCCGCGAACTTCCCACCGCCTGGAAAATGATGAGTCAGTGCGAAGTCCGCCAGTGATAAAATCGTAGCCCGTCGAACGATGGGCTATTTTTTTGCACAAACGAGCAACAATAACCCTGCTGAAATAACAACCACACTTCATGGCTTACAATTAAATAAGGTATTTGTGTGATCGTAAGCTATTCGTGCCTGCTCCTGGTATATATTTATTGTATTGATAATTACCCTGCATATAATTCTCTCCAGTGACTTATCTGTTCGTGGTTTTCTATTTGCTTCTGCGCTTGCAGAAACAATTCTATTGAGGTTTTTCGTAATGGGAAAAATAGCTGAGCGCCATTATGTTCATTTTATTTGTAATGGCGTGACGGGGTTTGTCGAAGTTGAACCCGGCGGTATCCAGTGGGTGAACTACGCTGGCGAACGCAGGATTTATAGGGCACTACAGGGCCGGTTACGTAACGTCGTTGATCACGTGCTGTCTCAGCATCACCTTATCAGCAGCTGGCACAGGTAAATACGTAAGCGGATTTATGTTAATTGTTTTTTCGTCGTTTTAATTTATTAACTATTGCAGTTTTTATTTCGCTGTAGCAGAAGGCATATATCTTTTATTTGCCTGCAATAGTCGTGAGGTTATTCAAATGAAACGTTTTTTATTCATGTTTATCGTGCTGGCGTGCGCGACTCTTAATGGCTGCGCGTCTTATAACGATCATATTCGTGCCTGTGACGGACACGATGTGAGCACGATGCATTTAGCATTCGATTATCTACCGATTGGTGCGGCTATTGATAATGGTGCCTGCGCGGTGAGCAGCAAGGGGAGCGCGTCTGCATCCGGCAAATAAGTGCCTGAACGGAAAGCGGCGAAAAAAAAGCCCATCGTGGGAGATGGGCAAAGACTACACACAGCAATTCGTTGTTTCACTCAGGGGATTTCCATGCTTATAAATCAAGGTGTTGATTTATAACCGTGAGCTAATAGTAGGCATGTCGATTTTTTGCGTCGATCAGATTCGTCTCATTAGTTAAACGGACGTGAAGAATATATGGGTTAAACCGCTCATTATTTCGCTTTCAGAGGGATCTGAATGGAGTTTTGCGTTTGAAATGATAAGTAGTGCTTAATAATAATTAAGGCGGGCTACCCCGCCTTAATTATTTTCAGGAAAGGTTATCTACATTCATTGTCGACTTCGCTTAATGCATTATCTGTCGCCGCCGGTTCGGGCGCTTCATTCACCCACGCGGAGAATAGCCGCCAGGAGACCGCCAGTAATACCGGGCCTATAAACAGCCCAATCATGCCGAAAGCGACCAGTCCGCCAATGACCCCCGAAAGAATAAGGATCAGCGGTAAATCAGCGCCCATGCGGATCAGTACCGGGCGGATAAAGTTATCCAGCGTGGCGACAACGCAGCTCCAGACCAGCAGTACAGTGCCCCAGGTGGAATCTCCGCTCCAGTACAGCCAGATAATGGCCGGAACCAGCACCAGTAACGGCCCGAGCTGCACCAGACAGGTCATCAGCATGACCACGGTAAACAACGTGGCGTAAGGCACGCCGGAAATGGCCAGGCCAACGCCGCCAAGCACGGCTTGCACCAGCGCGGTGACCACCACGCCCAGCGCTACGGCACGGATCGCCTGGCCTGCCAGCAGCACGGCGGCATCGCCACGTTTTCCGGCAAGGCGAATGGCGAAATGGCGGATCCCTCTGGCAACTTGCTCACCGCGCCAGTAGAGCAGGGCACTGAACAGCAACATCAGGCCGCAGTGCAGCATAAAGCGTCCGATATGCGCGGCCTGGCCGACAAACCAGGTGGTGGTCGCGCCTACATACGGACGCAGTTTGGCCATAATAGCGCTGCCGCCCATATCCAGCAGGCTGTGCCAGCCCGCGTAGAGCTTCTCACCAACGAAAGGAACGCTGTTTAGCCAGGCTAAATCCGGCGGTGACATGGCGCCGGTACTGATGGCATGGATCACCGGGCCGCTGGAGTCCACCAGGCTATTAACCAGTAGCGCGACCGGAATAATAAACAGCAGGATTAACAGCAGCATCATCACTAACACCGCCAGCGATCGGCGGCCAAACAGCACGCGTTGCAGGCGCACCAGCAGTGGCCAGGTGGCGATCACCACCGTCCCGGCCCAGGCAAAACCGAGGATGAAGGGCTGGACGACCCACAGACAGGCGATAATCATGATTGCTAAAAACAGTACCGACAGCATGATTTGCGGTACATCCCTGGACTGACGTAGATCAACCATACGATTTACTCACCTTATTGAGTGGCTGAAAATTCGGTGTTTCTGGAAATCACCAGTGATAATGATTAATGATTTCAGCAGTTTTGGACAGTCCGATTCTGCCTGTAATTCTCATGGGCGCATAAGAAAAAAATGTGATACAACGATGAATGCTTAAAGCAAACGATTAACTATTCACAACACTAACAGTCAGGCAGGGTCAAGCATAATGATCCCACAGATTTCCCAGGCACCGGGCGTCGTTCAACTGGTGCTGAATTTTTTGCAGGCTTTGGAGCAACAAGGTTTTACCGGTGATACCGCCACCAGCTATGCCGACAGGCTAACGATGGCGACAGACAACAGTATTTACCAGCTATTACCCGATGCCGTCGTTTTCCCTCGTTCAACGTCCGACGTTGCCTTGATCACACGCCTCGCTGCCGAGCCGCGTTTTCGCACGCTGGTCTTTACTCCGCGCGGCGGCGGTACCGGCACCAATGGTCAGGCGCTGAACCAGGGCATCATCGTTGATATGTCCCGCTATATGAACCGCATTATGGAAATTAACCCCGAAGAGGGGTGGGTGCGCGTTGAGGCGGGCGTTATTAAAGATCAGCTCAACCAGTATTTGAAACCTTATGGCTTCTTCTTCGCGCCAGAGCTGTCGACCAGCAATCGTGCGACGCTGGGAGGAATGATCAACACCGACGCCTCCGGGCAGGGTTCTCTGGTGTACGGGAAAACCTCCGACCATGTGCTCGGTGTCCGCGCTGTGTTATTGGGTGGCGATATCCTCGATACGCAGGCGATGCCGGTGGCGCTGGCAGAAACGCTGGGTAACGCCAGCACCGCTATCGGGCGAATTTATAAAACCGTGCTGGAGCGCTGTCGTGATAATCGCCAGTTGATTCTGGATAACTTTCCCAAACTGAACCGTTTTCTCACCGGTTACGATTTGCGTCATGTGTTCAATGACGAGATGACCGAATTTGATTTAACCCGCATTCTGACCGGCTCAGAAGGGACGCTGGCATTTATTACCGAAGCGCGCCTTGATATCACGCCGCTGCCAAAAGTTCGCCGTCTGGTGAACGTAAAATATGATTCGTTTGATTCCGCGCTGCGCAATGCGCCGTTTATGGTGGACGCGCGGGCGCTCTCCGTCGAAACCGTGGATTCGAAAGTGCTTAACCTGGCGCGGGAAGACATTGTCTGGCACTCGGTGAAAGAGTTGATTACCGATGTACCGGATAAAAACTTGCTTGGGCTGAATATTGTTGAGTTTGCCGGTGACGATCAGCTGCTGATTGATGCGCAAGTGCAGTCGCTGTGCCGGCGCCTCGATACGTTGATGGCCAATGGTGAAGGTGGCGTGATTGGCTGGCAATTGTGCGAGGATCTGACGGGCATTGAGCGCATTTACGCTATGCGTAAAAAAGCGGTGGGGTTATTAGGGAACGCGAAAGGCGCAGCCAAGCCGATTCCCTTCGCGGAAGATACCTGCGTGCCGCCGGAACATCTGGCGGACTACATCGTTGAATTCCGTGCGCTGCTTGATGGACACGGCCTGAGCTACGGCATGTTTGGACATGTCGATGCCGGGGTGCTGCACGTGCGACCTGCGCTGGATATGTCCGATCCGCAGCAAGAAGTGCTGATGAAATCCATTTCCGATGATGTGGTGGCGTTGACGGCGAAATATGGCGGTTTGCTGTGGGGTGAGCACGGGAAAGGTTTCCGTGCCGAATATAGTCCGGCTTTTTTTGGCGAGCAGCTGTATGGCGAGTTACGCAAAATCAAAGCGGCGTTCGATCCGGAAAACCGTCTGAACCCCGGTAAAATCTGCCCTCCTGAAGGCCTTGATGCGCCGATGAAGAAGGTGGATGACGTTAAACGCGGTACGTTTGACCGGCAAATTCCTATCGCCGTCCGTTCATCATGGCGCGGCGCGATGGAGTGTAACGGTAACGGCTTGTGCTTTAACTTCGATGTGAAAAGCCCGATGTGTCCGTCGATGAAAATCTCGGCGAACCGTATTCATTCGCCAAAAGGGCGGGCAACGCTGGTGCGCGAATGGCTGCGATTGCTGGCAGATCGTGGCATCGATCCGGTGAAGCTGGAAAAAGAGTTGCCGGAAAAGCGGGCCAGTTTACGCACATTAATCGAGCGTACGCGCAATAGTTGGCATGCACGTCGCGGCGAGTATGATTTCTCGCATGAAGTCAAAGAGGCGATGTCCGGCTGCCTGGCCTGTAAAGCTTGCTCAACGCAGTGCCCGATCAAGATTGATGTGCCGGAATTCCGGTCACGCTTTCTGCAGCTCTATCACAGCCGTTATCTGCGCCCGGTGCGCGACCATCTGGTCGCCACGGTCGAGAGCTATGCGCCATTAATGGCGCGCGCGCCGAAAACATTTAACTTTTTTATGAGCCAGCCGTGGGTGCGCTCCCTTTCCGCAAAGCATATCGGCATGGTGGATTTACCGTTGTTGTCTGTGCCGTCATTGCAGCGTCAGATGGTCGGGCATCGCACGGCGAACATGACGCTTGAGCAGCTTGAACAACTCAACGCCGCGCAGAAAGCGAAAACTGTGCTGGTGGTGCAGGATCCGTTCACCAGCTATTACGATGCGCAAGTGGTGGCCGATTTTGTTCGTCTGGTCGAACGGCTTGGCTTCGAGCCGGTAGTGTTGCCTTTCTCGCCAAATGGCAAGGCGCAACACATTAAAGGTTTCCTGAATCGCTTTGCCAAAACGGCGCAAAAAACCGCAGATTTCCTTAATCGCGTGGCGCAACTGGGCATGCCGATGGTCGGTGTCGACCCGGCTTTGGTGCTCTGCTACCGCGACGAGTACAAGCTGGCGTTGGGTGATAAGCGTGGAGAATTTCATGTGCAACTGGTGCATGAATGGCTGCCAGCAGCGCTGGATAATGTCGGTGAGCGAACGCCCAGCGGCGAGCCATGGTATCTGTTTGGCCACTGCACAGAAGTGACTGCGTTGCCGGGTGCTACGGGGCAATGGGCGTCGATTTTTGCGCGTTTCGGCGCGGTACTGGAAAATGTCAGCGTTGGTTGTTGCGGTATGGCCGGAACCTATGGTCATGAAGTGAAGAACCATGCCAGCTCGCTGGGGATTTATGAGCTTTCCTGGCATCAGGCGATGCAGCGTTTGCCGCGTAATCGCTGTCTGGCGACCGGCTACTCTTGTCGCAGCCAGGTTAAACGAATCGAAGGGAATGGCGTGCGCCATCCATTACAGGCATTACTGGAGATTTTGGGATGATCTGGAAACGTGCGGTTACGCTGGAAGCCCTTAATGCAATGGGTGATGGCAATATGGTGGGGCTGCTGGATATTCGCTTTGAGCGCATCAGTGACGATGCGCTGGAGGCGAGTATGCCGGTAGACCAACGAACTCATCAGCCGTTTGGCCTGCTACACGGTGGCGCGTCGGTGGTGCTGGCGGAAACGCTCGGCTCTGTTGCCGGCTATTTGTGTACGGAAGGGGAGCAGAAAGTGGTGGGACTGGAGGTTAACGCCAACCACTTGCGCTCGGTGCGCAGCGGGCGCGTGCGCGGTGTTTGCCGGGCGTTGCATACGGGTGGGCGGCATCAGGTCTGGCAAATCGATATTTATGACGAACAATCCCGCCTTTGCTGTTCATCACGGCTGACCACGGCTGTTGTCTAATCATTTTCGGCGGTGTAACCGCCGAAAAATCTTCATTTTTTATTCATTATTCTGAGCATTAGATTTTAGCTCTTCGTGCTATATTGTCCGGCACTGGATGTACCGCCCGGTTGTCTGCAACCGAAGCGAGTGGCTGTAACGCGTAATGACCTGATGAAGTGATTCATTGTCTCTTTAAGCGCTACTGAATAGAGGCTTTTAGGTAACAATGATGACATCGTTCAAGCTTGCATTTTTACACCCACGCCATTGGGTGACATGGGCCGGATTAGGTTTGCTCTGGCTGCTCGTTCAACTTCCTTATCCTGTTCTTGCCCGCCTTGGCGCGGGGCTGGGTCGGCAATCGCGTCGATTCCTGCAACGTCGCGAGCGTATCGCTCGCCGTAATCTCGAATTATGTTTCCCCCATATGAGTGATGAGCTGCGCGAGCGGCTGATTGCGAAAAACTTTATGTCGTTGGGCATGGGGTTGATTGAAACCGGCATGGCGTGGTTTTGGTCAGATAAGCGTGTACGTCGCTGGTTTGACGTCGAAGGCTATCAGCACTTGCAGGCCGCCCAGGCCAGCCAGCGTGGCGTGATGGTGGTCGGCGTGCATTTTATGTCGCTGGAGCTGGGTGGGCGTGTAATGGGGCTTTGCCAGCCAATGATGGCAACCTATCGTCCACACAATAATGTGCTGATGGAATGGGTGCAGACGCGCGGGCGTATGCGTTCCAATAAATCGATGATTGATCGCCGTAACCTGAAAGGCCTGGTCAATGCGCTGAAACAAGGTGAAGCCGTTTGGTTTGCGCCGGATCAGGATTACGGGCGCAAAGGCAGTATTTTCGCTCCGTTCTTCAGTGTTCAAAACGCGGCAACGACCAACGGGACATACGTTTTATCGCGCCTTTCCGGGGCAAAAATGTTGACGGTAACGATGGTGCGCAAAGAGGATTTCTCCGGTTATTCGCTGCATATCGGCCAGGCGCTGAATGACTATCCGGTTGAGGATGAGTTTGCCGCCGCTAGCTATATGAACAAAGTGATCGAGCGCGAAATCCTGCGCGCACCGGAGCAGTATCTCTGGATCCACCGGCGTTTTAAAACTCGCCCGGTCGGCGAACCTTCGCTTTATAACTAACCTTTGTTAACGCGCCCCTTCTCAGGGGCGTTGTATTATTCTGTTGCCAACAAAATGTATACGGGATGGTTATGGTCAAGTTTATTGCGGGCGGCTGTTTAGCCTTATTATCGGCATATTCATCTGCTGCGGGTATCACGCTGCAGTGTGATGAATACCGCGCCAGCGTCGAACCGGATGGGCTCACTATCAATGGCCGGCATTACACGAATCCGCAGGAGAAGCCGTATGAGATCTCCGATCAATATTCCGGGCGCTCGCTGATTTATACCGATAGCCAGGATCAAAACAAGGATACCAACTGGGCGGCTATTCATATCATCACGCAGATTGAAACGGGTAAAAAAGCCTTCTTTTACGCGGACAGTAAGCACATTAACGATAAAGCAATTATCTGCACACGCGAAAACGCAGAGGAATAGTGCACGCGCTGTGAGCCTGGCATTTTCACCCAATCACCCCGCCAGCGGCTTGTATGCGAGTTTAAAACCCTTCCAGTAGCTGGAGTTGCTTAAAGGTCAGCGGGCGGGAAAAGGTGTACCCCTGAATACCGCCAGAGTGATACCTGTTAAGCAGAGCGAGGTCGGCGGTGCTATCCACGCCTTCGCAAATCACGTTCGTACCGGCAGGTATCACGCTGCCAATGAAACGGTGCAGTGTTGAAAGTTTTGCCGGGTAACGGGCAATGCCATCAACAAGGAAACGGTCGATTTTAATGGTATTGAATGCAAACAATTGCAGGCGCTCTGCATGTTCATTCCCATGGCCAAACTTACCGAGTGAAACCATAAAGCCATACTCTTTGACTTTCTTTAACGCTGGTAACCTACTGATAAATTGTGGATAAGTGATTTTATCGCTAACTTCAATTTCGATACGTTGCGGGGCAATATTATGGTGCTGGCAGCGTTCAATGAGCTGGGTAAGATAATCCATATCATTAACCAACTGCGGCGATAAAATGAAGGAAAGCGTCATGGTTTCCTTCATTTTTAGTACATGACAAATAACATCAAAAATAAAATCGGTGACTTTTCTGCTGACCGCCGTTTCTTCGAGCAGCGTTGCTGTTTGCTCTGCGGGAATGAGAAAATCCTCAGCGTTATAAAATTGCGCCACCGCTTGATAGCGGAGAATGTTTTTTCCTGAGAGATTAATGATGGGGTGAAACTCTGCCGTCATCAGGAATTTTCTGCCTTTTATTTCCAGTGTGTTAATTTTCATTTTCCTGATTTAGCCCCTACTCAAAAGAACAGGACATTCTTAATGAACAATTTTCAATTCTACACAGGCCCGGATAACGATTGAAAATTGTTTTGAATGATCGATTATCTTATTTTGATAGTCTGTATCTATTACTATCATGAAAATGATCGCTTAAATCTATAAATTGCCAAAGAAGATTATTCTTAATATTTATATTCTGTTGGCTTTTTGATTATGTTCGTTGCGTTTAGTTTGCATTAGGTCGTTGTTTTGTAAGGATAAAGATGATTGACCGCGAATGTGCGTAACGAACTTCTGCATGAAGTTTAGCTTACGATAATAAAGCACGAATTAATTAACAATATTAACCATAAGTAAGATGTTTGCTGGTAATGCGCGCGTGTTTATAAGCCAGAACATTTATTACTTTCTTTGGCATCGATGTGTAACAGATGTATTGAAGGTGTATATAAGATGCGTTTAAAAATAAACTGCCGAACATAAAAATATAATGACAGTTTTATGACGGCTATAACCGGGTTGGGAAGAAAAGAACGAACGGGAAACGTATCGTCTGCTCCAGTTTCCCGTTCGGTTAATTAAAGGGTTAGCAACAGGCTATCGCCGGGGGGCTAATTTCCTGGTTTTAGCAGTGTGCTGACAAATCAACAATGTTGCTTCAGGAAGCCGACAATCAATTGCGAAACATATTCAGGCTTCTCCCGGTTACTGATATGCGCCGCATTTGGAATCAGCGTGAATTCACAGCCTAATGCTTCTGCCATCTGTCGTCCTTCCACTGGCGGGCGCGGTAGATCCAGTTCGCCAGTTGCCACATGCGCCGGGCAAGCCACAGAATCCAGAATAGCCATGCGATCCGGTCGGCCGAAAATCAATTTACCGAGCGGCACAATACTGCTGCGAAGCTGCTCTGCAGAGAGCGAGGACAGATAAGCGGTGAGCTGCTGAATATCTTCAGGCGCGGCAAACTGCGAATAAAATTGACCGACGATATAATCGAGTAACGCCGGGGGAATAGTGCCGGTCGCATCGATGGCGTTGAGCATCGCGAAGTAGCGCTCACGCGCCAGATCCGTTTCATCGCCAATAAAGGTATCAAATAACATCACAGCCTTAACCCGCGCAGGTGCGGCGGCAGCGAGTTCTGCTCCCCACATTCCACCGACCGACAAGCCGACCACGGCAAATTGATCGATCCCGAGCGAGTCCATTAAAGCCAGATGGTCGGCGGCAATATCGGCCAGAGAGGTGGGCGTGGCAGGCAACGCCGGAGATTCACCATGCCCCCATAAATCCGGTGCGATCACACGAAAGTGCCGGCTAAGCGTTTCAATTTGTGGCGACCACATCGCTTTATCAAACAAATAGCTATGGCCCAGCAGCACGGGAAAACCCGTTCCGCTATCTAAAAAAGACATCATTGGTTTTGCATTCATCAATACTCTCCTTGTTTGATGGCTCAGCAACGTGAGCACATTTTAAAAAAGCCGGACATAACTGACTTCATTTCAGAAATGAGGGGGTAATTTCTTCTTTTTCGAATGTTTTTTCTTATCCCATGCTATTTATGCGATAGCGACCAGAACACCATAACTTCACTCCGGTGTGGAGATAGTGGGGTAAAGCAACGTTTCCAGGAAGCTGGCGACTATCCACAGCGTTTCGCTGAAAATTGACCATAAACCCACCACCAGAACCACCACCGCGAGCAGCAGCAAAATCAACGCCGTTTTATCCATAACTTGCTCAAATGTGGTAAAAAATTCTTGTTTTCGGACACTCATTCCAGCATCCGGTTCAACTTTTTACTATGACTATTTTGCCGCCGACGGGCTGACTATTGATATCACTGGAGATTAATTTTAAAAATGCAAAGCGCCGAAGTTGGGGCTACGCGTTTAAGACAGCGTTTTGCGAAAAGATAATGTTTTGATAAGCGGGTCCCTTTTAACATTAAAAAATTTCAAAATCCTATCTCAATAATAGGTATTGGCTATACATCTTTCCTTCTTCAGCGCCTGGTCGCCGCTACGCCCTCTAAAGTCATTATTTATCAATTTATTAAACAAACTTTCACTTACCTGTAAAGCCTTTGCGCAGAGTCTATGCTTATAACATGTGCCGAAAAAAGGGGCTTGTGGCTAATAACCCTTCGGAAAAGAGGTTGAAGTGAGAATCATTATCACTAACATAGCATTATGAGCCTTTGATCTGCTGATGTGAGGTAAACGATGGAATCATTTAATCCGCAAGATTTTACGTGGCGGGGGCTAACCATGACACCCGCTGCCGCAGAACATATTCGTGCGCTGTCCAGTAAACAGGCCGGTGTGCTCGGTGTACGGCTTGGTATCAAGCAGACGGGTTGCGCAGGTTTTGGCTATGTACTCGATACCGTGACGGAGCCAAGCGAAGACGATTTGCTTTACGAATCTGACGGCGCGCGCCTTTATGTACCGCTGCAAGCGATGCCATTTATTGATGGCACCGAAGTGGATTACGTACGTGAAGGTTTAAATCAGATCTTCAAATTTCATAACCCGAAAGCCCAGCACGAATGCGGCTGTGGCGAAAGTTTCGGGGTATAGGCGGTACTATGTCTCGTAATACTGAAGCAACTGACGATGTCAAAATCTGGACCGGCGGCAACCTCAATTATAAAGAGGGCTTTTTTACCCGGCTTAGCACCGACGAGCTGGCAAAAGGCATCAATGAAGAGGTCGTGCGGGCCATTTCAGCGAAGCGCAACGAGCCAGAATGGATGCTCGAGTTTCGCCTGAACGCTTTCCGGGCGTGGCTGGAGATGGAAGAACCGCACTGGCTGAAAGCGCATTACGAAAAACTGGATTACCAGGATTACAGTTACTACTCCGCACCTTCCTGTGGCAACTGCGATGACACGTGCGTCTCGCAGCCTGGCGCGGTGCAACAGACCGGCGCAAATGCCTGGCTGACGGAAGAAGTTGAAGAGGCCTTTAACCAGCTAGGCGTCCCGGTGCGTGAAGGTAAAGAAGTGGCGGTTGACGCCATTTTTGACTCCGTCTCCGTGGCAACGACGTACCGGGAAAAATTGTCAGAGCAAGGGATCATCTTCTGCTCGTTCGGTGAGGCGATTCATGACCATCCGGAACTGGTAAAAAAATACCTCGGAACGGTGGTGCCTTCTAACGACAACTTTTTCGCCGCGCTTAACGCTGCGGTTGCCTCAGATGGCACTTTTATCTACATCCCGAAAGGCGTGCGTTGCCCGATGGAACTGTCGACCTATTTCCGCATTAATGCGGAAAAAACCGGCCAGTTTGAGCGCACTATTTTGGTGGCGGATGAAGGGAGTTACGTCAGCTATATCGAAGGGTGTTCCGCACCGGTTCGCGACAGCTATCAACTGCACGCAGCAGTGGTGGAAGTAATCATCCACAAAGACGCGGAAGTGAAATACTCCACGGTGCAAAACTGGTTCCCGGGGGATAACAACACTGGTGGGATCCTCAACTTCGTGACCAAGCGTGCGCTGTGCGAAGGCGAAAACAGCAAGATGTCATGGACGCAGTCTGAGACGGGCTCCGCCATTACCTGGAAATACCCAAGCTGTATTCTGCGCGGCGATAACTCCATCGGTGAGTTCTTCTCCGTTGCGCTGACCAGCGGGCATCAGCAGGCGGATACCGGCACCAAGATGATCCATATCGGTAAGAACACCAAATCGACGATTATTTCGAAAGGGATCTCCGCCGGGCATAGCCAGAACAGCTATCGCGGGCTGGTGAAAATCATGCCGACGGCGACCAATGCCCGTAATTTCACCCAGTGCGATTCGATGCTGATTGGCCCGGATTGCGGAGCGCATACTTTCCCGTATGTCGAGTGCCGTAACAACAGCGCGCAGCTTGAGCATGAAGCCACGACATCGCGTATCGGTGAAGACCAGCTTTTTTATTGCCTGCAACGCGGGATTAGCGAAGACGATGCCATTTCCATGATCGTCAATGGTTTCTGTAAAGACGTCTTCTCTGAACTGCCGCTGGAGTTTGCCGTTGAAGCGCAAAAACTGCTGGCTATCAGCCTTGAACACAGCGTCGGTTAAGGATTAAAGGATAAGAAATGTTAAGTATTAAAGACTTGCAGGTAAGCGTTGAAGATAAAGAGATCCTGCGTGGTCTGAGCCTGGAGGTGCGCCCCGGTGAAGTCCACGCGATTATGGGGCCGAACGGCTCCGGGAAAAGTACGCTTTCTGCGACGCTGGCCGGTCGTGAAGATTACGAAGTAGTGGGCGGCAGCGTCGAGTTTAAAGGCAAAGATTTGCTGGAGCTTTCGCCCGAAGACCGTGCCGGTGAAGGCGTGTTCATGGCGTTCCAGTATCCGGTGGAGATCCCCGGCGTCAGTAATCAGTTTTTCCTGCAAACGGCGCTTAATGCGGTGCGTGAATATCGCGGCGAAGAGGCGCTGGACCGGTTTGACTTCCAGGATCTGATGGAAGACAAAATCAAGCTGCTGAAAATGCCCGAAGACCTGCTTACCCGTTCGGTCAATGTCGGTTTCTCCGGCGGTGAGAAAAAGCGTAACGACATTCTCCAAATGGCGGTGCTGGAACCTGAACTGTGCATCCTGGATGAAACGGACTCCGGCCTTGATATTGATGCGCTAAAAATTGTTGCGGAAGGGGTGAATGCGCTGCGTGATGAAAAACGCGCATTTATCATTGTCACGCACTATCAGCGGATCCTGGATTACATCAAGCCGGATTTCGTTCATGTGTTGTATCAGGGGCGCATCGTGAAATCCGGTGATTTCACGCTGGTTAAGCAACTGGAGGAGCAGGGCTATGGCTGGCTTACCGAACAGCAGTAACGCGCTGCATCAGTGGCATCATCTGTTTGAAACTAAGGGCGGCGCGCGTTCTGAATCGGCGCAGCAGCATTTGCAGCAAATGCTGCGTTTAGGGTTGCCGACACGCAAACATGAAAACTGGAAATACACGCCGCTGGAAGGCTTGCTGAACAGCCAATTTGTTAGCACCTCCGGCACGATCGGTGTCGCGCAGCGCGATGCGCTGGCATTGCCGGTGCATGCCGTGCGGCTGGTGTTTGTCGATGGTCAGTTTAACGCGGCGCTGAGCGACGACACTGCCGGTTCCGGTTTTGAGGTCAGTTTTGCTGATGTGCGGGCGGATCTGCCTGCGCCGGTGCAGCCGGAAGTGTTCCTGCATCTGACCGAAAGCCTGGCGCAGAGCGTGACCTGGATTCAGGTGGCGCGTAATCAGCGACCAGCTAAGCCATTGCTGCTTACGCATATTACTCAAGGGGTGGCGGGCGACGAGATGAATACCGCCCATTATCGCCACCATCTTGAACTGGCGCAGGGCGCGGAAGCGACAGTGTACGAACACTACGTCAGCCTGAACGACGCGCGCCACTTTACAGGGTCACGCCTGACGATGAATGTGGCGGCGAATGCGCATCTGCACCACGTCAAGCTGGCGTTTGAAAACCCGCAAAGTTACCACTTTTCGCATAATGACATCTTGCTTGCGGCCGATGCGGCGGCAGATAGCCACAGTTTCCTGCTCGGCGGCGCGGTGTTGCGCCATAACACCAGCACGCAACTTAATGGTGAAAACACGCAGTTGCGCATCAACAGCCTGGCGATGCCGGTGAAATCGGAAGTGTGTGATACCCGCACCTGGCTTGAGCATAATCAGGGCTACTGCAACAGCCGCCAGTTGCATAAAACCATCGTCAGCGATAAAGGCCGCGCGGTGTTTAATGGCCTGATCAAGGTTGCGCAACACGCCATCAAAACCGACGGACAGATGACCAACAATAATCTGTTGCTCGGACGTCTGGCGGAAGTGGACACCAAGCCGCAACTGGAAATTTATGCCGATGATGTGAAATGCAGCCACGGCGCGACGGTTGGCCGCATTGATGATGAACAGATGTTTTATTTGCGCTCGCGCGGGATCAATCAACAGGCGGCGCAACAGATGATAATCCATGCCTTCGCAGCTGAACTGACGGAAGCCATTAGCGACGAAGCATTGAAACGACAGGTTCTGGCGCGTATCAGCCAGCGCCTGGCAGGGGGCAGAGTATGAGTTTTCCCGTGAACGCCGTTCGCGCCGATTTCCCGGTGCTGCAACGTGAAGTGAACGGACTACCGTTGGCCTATCTCGACAGCGCGGCCAGTGCGCAAAAGCCGAACCAGGTGATTGATGCCGAAGCTGAATTTTTCCGCCACGGGTACGCGGCGGTTCACCGCGGCATTCATACGCTGAGCGCGGAAGCCACCCAGCGGATGGAAAATGTGCGAGTGCAGGCGGCGGCGTTTCTTAATGCACGTTTACCTGAAGAGCTGGTGTTTGTGCGCGGCACGACCGAGGGAATTAACCTGGTGGCGAACAGCTGGGGGAACAGCCGGGTGCGCGCGGGCGACAACATTATCATTAGCGCGATGGAACACCATGCCAATATCGTTCCGTGGCAGATGCTGTGCGAGCGCGTGGGTGCTGAGTTGCGCGTGATCCCGCTTAATCAGGATGGCACGCTGCAGCTGGACGTGTTGCCAACGCTACTGGATGAACGCTCGCGGCTGCTGGCGATCACGCAGGTATCGAACGTGCTGGGCACCGAAAACCCGGTGGCGGAAATTATTGCACTCGCGCATCAGCATGGCGCGAAAGTGCTGGTGGATGGCGCTCAGGCGGTTATGCATCACCCGGTGGATGTGCAGGCGCTGGACTGCGATTTCTATGTTTTCTCCGGTCATAAACTGTATGGGCCTACCGGCATCGGCGTGCTGTATGCCAAAGAGGACATTTTACAGGATATGCCACCGTGGGAAGGGGGCGGCTCGATGATCGCCACCGTTAGCCTGACTGAGGGCACGACCTATGCAAAAGCGCCGTGGCGTTTTGAGGCCGGCACGCCCAATACAGGCGGCATTATCGGTCTTGGCGCGGCAATTGAGTATGTCCGCAAGTTGGGGCTGGAAGCGATTGGTGAATACGAGCAGACGCTGATGCATTACGCACTTAACGCGCTGGCGGATGTGCAGGATCTGACGCTTTATGGCCCGGCGCAGCGCAAAGGTGTCATCGCGTTTAATCTCGGGAAACATCACGCCTATGATGTCGGCAGTTTCCTCGACAATTACGGCGTTGCGGTGCGCACCGGGCACCATTGCGCGATGCCGCTGATGGCGTTTTACAATGTGCCCGCCATGTGCCGTGCGTCGCTGGTTATGTACAATACGGAAGAAGAGGTGGATCGTCTGGTAACTGGCCTGAAACGCATTCATCAGTTGCTGGGCTAACGTGAGAGGCAAAAATGGCCGCATTACCCGACAAAGAAAAACTGCTGCGCAATTTTAGCCGCTGTGCCAACTGGGAAGAGAAGTACCTCTATATTATTGAGCTGGGGCAGCGTCTACCGGAATTAAGTGCCGAAGCGCACAATCCTGAGAACATTATTCAGGGCTGTCAGAGCCAGGTCTGGATTGTCATGCATCGCAATGAGGCGGGTGTGATGGAATTAGCTGGTGACAGCGATGCCGCGATTGTCAAAGGGCTTATTGCCATCGTCTTTGTGCTCTACCAGCAGATGACTGCGCAAGATATTGTGGCGTTTGACGTGCGCCCGTGGTTTGAAAAGATGTCCCTCACGCAACATCTGACGCCTTCCCGCTCGCAGGGGCTTGAGGCGATGATCCGCGCGATTCGCAACAAAGCCGCCAACATTAGCTAAACTTAAAAGACCATATTTCATCCTGTTACGACGCGAGGCGTTTAGCGCCTCGCTGGATCTTCAGCTTTCTGACACCTTGTCAGTGGATACAGGAACTTCAGTATGAAACGCGCGTCTTTGCTCTCCTTATATCTTTTCAGCGTCTTAAGCGTCCAGGTGGCTCATGCAGCAGAGTATCCCCTGCCTGCCGATGGTAGCCGTGTTATTGGGCAAAACCAGACTTACACCGTGCAGGCGGGGGATAAAAACCTGCAAGCGATCGCCCGCCATTTCGACACGGCAGCAATGTTGATCCTTGAAGCCAATAACACGATTGCACCCGTACCGCGGCCGGGCACGATCGTCACCATCCCTTCACAAATGATTTTGCCCGATACGCCACGCGAAGGGATTGTGGTTAATCTGGCTGAGCTGCGCCTGTATTATTTCCCGCCGGGGAAAAGCAGTGTGCAGGTTTACCCGATTGGTATTGGGCAACAGGGGCTGGAAACGCCGGTTTCCGTGACGCGAGTCAGTCAGAAGATCCCAAACCCAACCTGGACACCGACAGCGGGCATTCGCGCGCGTTCACTAGCAAACGGCATAGAATTGCCGCCGGTGATACCCGCTGGCCCAAATAACCCATTAGGGCGCTTTGCGCTGCGTCTGGGGATTGGCAATGGTGAATATCTTATTCACGGAACAAATGCACAGGATAGCGTTGGGTTGCGGGTAAGTTCAGGCTGTATTCGCATGAATGCGCCTGATATCCAGGCGCTGTTTGCTCAGGTTGCGGCTGGTACGCGCGTGACGATTATCAACGAACCGGTGAAATACGCCGTAGAGCCTGACGGGCGGCATTTTATTGAAGTGCATCGTCCGCTGGCACAAAAGGTTGAAGAAAACACCCAGACGGTGCCGATTAATTTCTCTCCCGCGCTGGAGGCTTTTATTCACAATGCCGGCGGTGATAGTGGCATGATTACGCAGGCACTGAATCGTCGGGCAGGTTACCCGATAGCGATTCCGGTTAAGACAGCGGCAGCAGCATCGCCGGAAAGCGTGTTGTCCGTACAGAACAGTGCGAAAGAAACGACGGTGGATGCAGAAGCCCAACAGAAGGCGGTAACGCAGTAGACGAAAAGGAAGGACAAATTACAGGCAAAAAAAATGGCGCACCGAGTGCGCCATTTCATTACAGGAACTCTTACTTACGGTAAGAGTGAGCCTGGTTGTCCAGACGCTGGTTAGCGCGAGCTGCGTCATCTTTAGCAGCCTGAACGTCGGAACGGATTGCGTTCACGTCGTTGCTCAGCTGGTCAACTTTAGCGTTCAGAGTCTGAACGTCAGAAGACAGCTGATCGATTTTAGCATTGCTGGAGCAACCAGCCAGCAGAGTAGAACCCAGGATTACCGCGCCCAGTACCAGTTTAGTACGATTCATTATTAATACCCTCTAGATTGAGTTAATCTCCATGTAGCGTTACAAGTATTACACAAAGTTTTTTAGGTTGAGAATATTTTTTTGATGGGAATCCACTTAAATTTGATCGTTCGCTCAAAGAAGCACCGACTTTCAATAAAAGGTTAAAAAACGCGTGTTAAAACAGCGAGCTTCCATCGGATTCATCTTAGATAATGGCCAGTTTAAATAGTGAAATCCGATTGGATTTTTTATTTTAAATGGAGGCGGGAATATAAAAAAAGCGCCACAAGGGCGCTTTTTTATCAGTCCGAATTGTCCGGTTATTATTACAGGACGTGGACGGAAGCCGTGTTTGTAGTGCCGCTCGGAACCAGTGCGCCGGAAACCATAACAACCACGTCGCCTTTGCTTGCCAGGCCGCTTTCCAGCGCCACTTCTTTACCCAGACGGTAAAAATCATCTGTAGAAGAGATCTCTTTCACCAACTGCGGGATAACGCCTTTGCTCAGCACCAGCTGACGCGCGGTCACTTCGTTGGTAGTCAGCGCCAGAATAGTGGCATCCGGGAAGTATTTACGCACAGCGCGAGCAGATTTGCCGCCCTGAGTCGCAACAACAATCAGCGGAGCTTCCAGTTTTTCAGCAGTTTCAACAGCACCACGGCAAACAGCTTCAGTGATGCGCAGTTTACGGCTGTCGTTGTTGAAATCCAGACGGCTGGTCATCACGCGATCGGTACGCTCGCAAATGGTGGCCATAATAGTCACCGCTTCCAGCGGGTATTTCCCTTTAGCGGATTCGCCAGACAGCATCACTGCGTCGGTGCCGTCGAGAATGGCGTTCGCCACGTCGCCAGCTTCAGCGCGGGTCGGACGCGGGTTTTTAATCATTGAATCCAGCATCTGGGTCGCAGTGATAACGACTTTGCGCGCGCGGATACATTTTTCAATCATCATCTTCTGCGCGAAGATCACTTCTTCAACCGGGATTTCAACGCCCAGGTCACCACGCGCAACCATGATGCCGTCGGAGGCTTCGAGGATTTCGTCGAAGTTGTTCAGGCCTTCCTGGTTTTCAATTTTGGAGATGATCTGAATGTTCTCGCCGCCGTGCGCTTTCAGGTGCTCACGAATTTCAACCACGTCAGAACGTTTACGGATGAAGGAGGCTGCAACAAAGTCGACGCCTTGTTCGCAACCGAAAATCAGGTCTTGCTTATCTTTTTCAGCCAGCGCCGGCAGGGCGATGGAAACGCCAGGCAGGTTTACGCCTTTGTTTTCACCGAGGTCGCCGTTATTCAGCACTTTACAGATAACTTTATTGCCAACGATTTCGGTCACTTCCATACCGATCAGACCATCGTCTACCAGTACGGTGTTACCAACGCTCAGATCGTTGGTGAAACCTTCGTACGTCACGGCAACAGTATCCGCGTTGCCGACAACAGATTTGTCAGTGGTGAAGGTGAATGTCTGACCTGCTTTCAGGGAGACGTCATTGCCACCTTCCAGTTTGATGGTGCGGATTTCCGGACCTTTGGTGTCCAGCAGAATTGCCGCTTTTTTACCGGTTTTGCTCATCACGTTGCGCAGGTTTTTGATGCGCTGGCCGTGCTCAGCATAGTCACCGTGAGAGAAGTTTAAACGCATGACGTTCATGCCAGCGTCCAGCATTTTCGCCAGCATCTCTTCGGATTCGGTTTTCGGACCGATGGTGCAAACAATTTTGGTCTTTTTCATGACAGTTCTGGTCTTTAAGTTTGAGTTGAGAAGGATTGGGAATTTACGCTCCGGTTAGCGCACGGCTCCGGAGTCAAACCTGTGTTGCGAAAAGAGCGATGCCACAGTCTAAGGATAGGTGACATCAAAAAAGCGTGCAGAAGAATGTGTGCCTGAGATTCAGCCAGATCGGGGAAAAATTGATGTGAGTAATTTGTTTTACAGTTCAATCAGCTGAATCCATTCAAATTAGGATGGCGGCATTATAGCGTCGACATCGACAGAAAGGAATTAAAAACGCCGTTTCAAAATACGAATTTATCATCATTATCGATTTGTTGTGTAACCGTTATCACAAAATTGCGCAACCGTTGCGTAACCGAGGCAGACTGTGGCCTGACCCTGATGTCGGCATCAGTTTTACCCACTCTGCGACACCGGTATTTTTCTGCTACCGTTACGCTTATTTCATCACTTACTTCTTGAGGCGGGAAAATAAACAATAAGATTGTTCTGTTTATTTTGCTGCATAAAGTTGTGTGGGGTGAATTAAATAAAAACTGTGCGCCACTTTGCTTTTTAAATAACTGGTGAGATGGTGTTTTTTTACTTCCTTCTCTCTTCTGCGTGAAGCGGATATATCAGCATGGCACCCCTGCTAAAGTGGGAATATATTTTATATTTCTGAATTAATATCACGTTTTTGCATAAAATTTGTTTTAAGGATAATCTTAAATTGCTTGCTTTGGTTGTTGATTAACTGTTTGTTTTTTATAGGTTATTAGAATAAAGTGCGAAAGTAGATAAAAACTAAATAATTGATATTTATGGATCTTAACTTTTAGAAAGAATTTGCAATAAAACGCCTTGTTACTACTCTTAATCGACTCTTGATGAGACCCGAAAAATTTATAAAAAATTTCGTTCCGGATTATTAACTCCGGAGGTCGGCTGGTGCCTGCTTATTATTTACTGCCAGCCCTATTTAATGCATTTACTCATGATGAAGGTTGGGTGATGACAACTTCCGCTGTTGTTGGGCAGGGCTATGCTTTTATTCCGCCGCCAGAAATTCCTACCCAGCAGGGACCGATGGGTATCCTGTATGATTTTAATGACGGTGCCCGGTTATTGCTGCCGGCCGGTAACTGGCGGGTAGAAATAAGCGATGATGAAACGGGAAATATCCTGTTTGCCGACGATGTCGCGCAGGGCTGGGTGATCAGCACAAAAAAATATTATGTGCCGTTTCGTCTGCGGGTCTGGGACGGCGTCCAGTCGGAGCCGGTGCTGGACCACGTTCTGGATATGCGCGGCAAAACGGTACTGGTTTCATTTCCCGGCGGTACACTGGGCGACCTCATCGGTTGGGTGCCTTACGCCGAACGCTTTCGGCAGACGTACCAGTGCAACGTCTATTGCACCATGGCCCAGCCGATCGTCGATCTCTTCAAGCCCGTCTATCCGCAGCTTAATTGCGCTACCCCCGAGGAGTGGCAAGCCGGACCGGGCGTGAGCGAGCCGCCTTACGCCAGCTGGCGCGTCGGGTTGTTTTTTCACGGCGATCTCGACAAGCAACCCTTTGATTTTCGCGCCGTGGGTCTGCACCGCACCGCCGGACATATTCTCGGCGTCGATCCCACGGAAATCGTTCCGGACTTGCGCCAGCGCAGCGCGCGTCGTATCGCGGAACCCTACGTCTGCATCGCAACCCAGTCCACCAGCCAGGCCAAGTTCTGGAACAACGGCAATGGCTGGCATGAAGTTATCGACTATCTGAAAGAGCAGGGCTACCGCGTGCTATGTATCGACAAAGAGCGCGTGGTAGGCCGCGGTTACATCTGGAACAAAATCCCCCACGGCGCGGAAGATTTCACCGGCAATCTGCCCCTCGCTGAACGTGTGGCACTGCTGGAGCATGCCGAATTTTTTATCGGCCTCGGCAGCGGTCTCTCCTGGCTTGCCTGGGGCTGCCGTATTCCGGTGGTGCTGATCAGTGGATTCAGCCTGC
Source organism: Kosakonia sp. YIM B13588 (assembly GCF_042788165.1). NCBI lineage: Bacteria > Pseudomonadati > Pseudomonadota > Gammaproteobacteria > Enterobacterales > Enterobacteriaceae > Kosakonia > Kosakonia sp. YIM B13588. The sequence goes on from NZ_JBHZPO010000001.1 coordinate 222,276, forward strand.
CGAACAGCGAATTTCATACCCCCTGGCGCGTCATCAACACCCATGTCTGCAACGGCTGTTGGGATGACGTGCGGTTCAATTTTGATCATCAGGACTATTTCTGGTGTCCGCGCCACAAAGGCACGGACCGGCAGTACGAATGCACACGTTTTATCACTGGCAAGCAGGTCATTGGCCATCTTCGTCGGCTGATTGCCCTGCGAAGCAATCCCTTTGGCATCAAAACAACAGCATTGGCAGACCCCGAACAACACGCCGCCTGACGGATGAGAGACGGGTTTCGAGGACATAGAAATGAAAAAAAGTCTTAACTGCAGTTACCGGCTGGTGTGGAATGACGTTCAGCGGGCGTTTGTGGTGGTTTCAGAACTGACCCGAGCGAAAGGCAAGCGCGCAGGCGGCGCGGTATTGATCTCAGCGGCGGTGGGGGGCCTGTTCGCAAGCAGCGGGGCGATGGCGTTCACCCCTGATGTCACTGGTTCGACGCAGGATGAGGTGGTGCAGGAAGGCGTACAGAACGTGCGTCCTGGCGGCTTAACCACCAACCATACCATCAGCACCCGTGGCACCCAGATAGTGGCGGGCGGTCAGACCGTGGATACCCGAGTTCAGGATGGCGGTTCGCAGATTGTGCGGCAGAACGGCCAGACGACGGGTACCGTTGTCACTGACGGGACACAGATTGTTGAAGTGGACGGGACGGCAACAGGCACGCAGCTTAACAGCGGCGGCAAGCAGGCAGTCGCCGGTAAGGCTAATAGCACCATTGTCGGTGCTGGCGGTGTGCAGACTGTGCAGGAAAGCGGGGTGGCAAGCCAGACGATTATTAACACTGGCGGCGTGCAAGCCGTTAACGGCAGTTCCGTCCAGGGCGTCATTAACGCAGGCGGCAGCCAGCTCATCAACAGCGGTGGTTTCTCTCAGGACGCGACAGTCAACAGCGGGGGGCTCCAGCACGTTAACGTCGGCGGTTCCGCGGCCGACACCGCCATCTTTGGCGGCGGCAATCAGGTCGTGGCCGGTACGGTATCGGGTGCGCATCTCAACGACGGTGGCGCGCAACTGGTTCAGCAAACCGGCAAAGCCACCGGCACCATCATCAACAACCGCGGTACGCAGACCGTAGACGGCACCGCTATCTCCGCCGTTGTCAACGGCGGCGGCACCCAACTGGTGCATAGCGGCGCGCTGGCGGCGGGCACCATCGTGAACAGCGGTGGGGTTCAGCATATCAATCAGGGCGGCGCAGCCTCCGACGGCGTGGTGTTTGGCGGCGGCACCCAGGTACTGGCGGGAACCGCATCTGGCACCAGCGTCAACGATGGCGGTGCGCAGCTGGTACAGAAAACCGGCAAATCCACCGGAACCATCATCAACAATCGCGGCACGCAGACCGTAGACGGCCAGGCTATCTCTTCTGTCGTCAATGCGGGCGGTACGCAGCAGGTTAATCGCGGCGGGCTGGCAACAGGCGGTGTGGTAAACACTGGCGGTCTGCAGCATATCAGCGAAGGCGGTGCGGCATCGGATGCCATTCTGCTCGGCGGCACACAACTGGTGGAAGGCACCACCTCCGGCACCATTATTAATAACGGCGGTCTGCAGCAAATCCACGCCAGCGGCATGAGCAGTGATGCGGTGGTTAACGCCGGCGGTAAACAGGATGTGGACGGCGTTTCGTTCTCCGCTGAAGTGAACGATGGCGGCCTGCAGAAAGTCCGCAGCGGCGGTGCCGCCGCCAGCGCGGTGATCAACAGTGGCGGGATTCAGAATGTACTCTCAGGTGGGTCAACCGCCTTCACCACGCTGTTGGGCGGTATTCAGCAACTGGCGGGCGTAGCGGCAGATACCATTATCGGTGCCGGCGGCGTACAGCACGTTCAGGTCGGTGGCAGCGCCAGCGGATCGCTGATTAATGAAGGCGGCCTGCAGCGCGTGGATGGCACAGCCAACTCATCGGTTATCTATGACGGCGGCATCCAGTTGGTGAACAGCGGGGGGCTGGCGGATAACGCGACCGTTAACAGTGGCGGCCTGCAACATATCAATGAAGGCGGCGCTGCGTCCGACACCACGGTGTTTGGCGGCGGTCGGCAAGTTGTTGCCGGTACGGCCTCCGGCACCAGCATCAATGATGGCGCTTACCAGCTTGTACAGGTCACCGGTAAAGCTATCGACACCATCATCAACAGCGGCGGTACTCAGGCAGTTGACGGCACGGCGATTTCCGCTGTGGTCAATGATAGCGGGGTGCAACTGATCCATTCCGGCGCGCTTGCCGCGGGCTCGCTGGTTAATTCCGGTGGTCTGCAGCATATCAATGAAGGCGGCGCTGCCTCGGATGCGCTGCTGTTTGGCGGTACCCAGATTGTCGAAGGCACGGCATCCGACACCCGCGTAGACTCAGGCGGTGTGCAGCAAGTTCACGTTACCGGGAAAACCATCGACAGCAAAATCTATGACGGCGGTTTCCAGGATGTTGACGGCACGGCTAATGGCACGATCGTCTACACCGGCGGTAAACAGCTGATCCGCAGTGGCGGTCATGCGAACGACACCCGCGTCGATAAAGATGGTGTGCAGATTGTCCGTGCTGGCGGCGCGGCCTCAAAAACGACGCTGCTGGGAGGAACGCAGCAGGTCGCGGGTATGGCGGGCGACACCGTCATCGGCGACGGCGGCATTCAGCACGTCCAGGTGGGCGGCATTGCTGCGGGAGCGCTTATCAACAGTGGCGGTTTGCAGCGTGTTGACGGTTCGGCGACCTCCGCCGTGGTGAACAATGGCGGCGTACAGTTGGTGAACAGCGGTGGGCTGGCCGCGGGCTCCATCGTCAACAGCGGTGGCCTGCAGCACATCAACCTTGGTGGCGCAGCGTCTGATGGCACCATCTTCGGCGGCGGCAAACAGCTGGTGGCCGGGACCGCGTCCGGGACCAGCGTCAGCGATGGCGGTCTGCAGATCGTGCAGGCCAGCGGCAAAACCTCCGGTACCCAAATTAACAGCGGCGGCGTGCAGAGTGTCGACGGCAGCGCTTCCTCATCCGTGGTACGCAATGGCGGCATCCAGTTGGTGAATAACGGCGGCCTGGCAGCAGGTACCGCCGTTCACAGCGGCGGTCTGCAGCACATCAACCTCGGCGGCGCGGCGTCTGATGGCACCATCTTCGGCGGCGGTAAACAGGTGGTGGCGGGCACGGCGTCCGGTACCAGCCTGAACGATGGCGCCTATCAGATCGTCATGACCACCGGGAAAGCGACCGGCACCCTGATCAACAGCGGCGGTGTGCAGAGTGTTGATGGTAACGCGACCTCGGCAGTGGTGCGCAACGGCGGCATCCAGTTGGTGAATAAAGGTGGTCTGGCGGCAGGCACCACGGTGAACAGCGGCGGTCTGCAGCACATCAATCTCGGCGGCGCGGCGTCTGACGGCACCATCTTCGGCGGCGGCAAGCAACTGGTGGAAGGTACTGCCTCCGGTGCCAGCGTGAACGATGGGGGTACGCAACTGGTAGCCGGGAGCGGTAAAACTACCGATACCCACATCAACAGCGGCGGTGTGCAGAGCGTAGACGGTACGGCCATCTCGTCCGTGATCAATGACGGCGGCCAGCAAATCGTCAACTACGGTGGCCTCGCTGCCGGTTCGATCGTGAATAACGGTGGGGTGCAACACGTCTCAGCCGGCGGCGCGGCGTCCGACGGCACGGTGTTCGGCGGCGGTACCCAACTGGTGGAAGGTTCGGCTTCCGGCACCAGCATCAGCGACGGCGGGGTACAACTGGTGACCAAGAGCGGTCAGGCCAGCGGCACGCTGATTAACAGCGGCGGCGTACAGCGCGTACATGGTCAGTCGTTCGACGCGGTGATTAATAACGGCGGGGCGCAGATCGTTGACCCGTATGGCTGGGCCCGCCAGAGCGTCATTAACGCCGGCGGGAAGCAGATCCTCAGCAACTCCGCTGTGGCGATCTCCACCGTGATGAACGGCGGTGAGCAGCACGTCAATAACGGCGCGAAATCCTTCGCAGCGCGCCTGCTAGGCGGTACGCAAAATATCGGCAGCGGCGGGCAGGCCTTCGAAACCAGCGTCGAGAAGGGGGGCGTGCAGAACGTTAACTCGGGCGGTTACACCTACGGTGGCACTATCTCCACCGGCGGCAGACAAAACGTTGCCTCCGGCGGCGTCACCGACTTCACCTTTGTCGATGGTGGCCTGCAGGTGGTTGACGGCACCTCGATTGTCAGCATCGTGAAAAACGGCGGGCGTCAGGTTGTCAACAAAAATGCCAATGCCGAAGTCTCTGTGGTGATAGATGGCGGCATTCAGGAAGTCCTCGGCACCACCACCGGATCGGAAATCACCCGGGCGGAACAGCGCGTCTTTAGCGGAGGTACAGCCACCTCTACCGTGCTGAGCGACGGTGCGGTTCAGGGGATTTACTACGGCGCGATAGTGACCGATACCCGTAACCGTAACAGCATCCAGAATGTGTACAGCGGTGGGCGTGCGCAAAACAACCTGATGGATGATTTTGCAGTGCAGAACATCGCTGCGGGCGCAGCGGCGGTGAACACTTCGATGATCAACTCCAGCCAGCAGAATGTGCGCGGCAGTGCCGTTGATACCGATCTTTCCGCGAACGCCGTGCAGAACGTCTATCGCGGCGGGGCTGCGACTCGCACGACGATCTACGAGCGCGGTATTCAGAATATCTATAGCGGCGGTGAATCGATACTTGCCGTCATCCAGGCTGGTGGGATCCAGAACGTGCTGAACGGCGGTACCGCCACCCGCACCACTATTAACGGTGGCGGTACCCAGAACGTCAACAGCGGCGGGACGGTGATCTCCACCATTATCCGTGAGGGCGGGATCCAGAACGTTAATGACGGGGCGATCGTTATCGACAACCAGGTGGTCGGCGATCAGGTGGTCAATCAGGGCGGCACCGTGGCTTCGTCCACCGTCAGCGAAAACGGTACCCAGAGTGTCACTTTCGGCGGCACGGCTATCGCCACTACCGTCAGCAAAGGCGGCGCCCAGTTCGTTCGCGCCGGGGGCGTGGCGGATCTGACGGCGATTGAGCGCGGCGGCATGCTGGCGCTGGAAGATGGTGCAACGGTCACCAATATCAATCTCAATAGCGGTGCCGCGTTGATGGCGGGCACCGACACCACGCTCAACGGCACCAACGCGCTTGGCAGCTTCTCCATTGCCAATAAAGTTGCTGATAGCGTGCTGCTGGAAAGCGGCGGTCTGCTGTCGGTTGCCGCTGACGGCAGCGCCAACAATACCGTGGTAAGCGAGAACGGTACGCTGAGCGTCGCCGAGGGCGGTATGCTGACCGGGGTCACCAAAGTCAACGATGGCGCTACGCTTGCTGGTAACGTCAACAACAGCGGTGAATTGCGCATCACCACCGACACCAGTGCCAGCACCGTAAACGCGGCCATCAACGGCAACGGTACGCTGTATAAAGAAGGTGATAATACGCTGACTCTGAGCGGCACACTTAATCAGGCGGGCGGCACTTACCTGCAGAGTGGTACGCTGGTGTTCAGCGGGCTGGATGCCGTGACCGATATCATCGCCCAGCGCGGCACCTCGCTGCAGCTGACCAACGGCACTACGCTTACCGGGATGATCGACCCAACCGACCTGACCGTTGATGCCGGTTCAAGCTGGCTGATGACTGAAGACTCCCTGCTCAATAACCTGACGCTGGGCGGCTCGATTGATTACCAGGCACCGACCGGAACGTTTGTCCCGAAAACCCTGACCGTCACCAACCTGGTGGGCAATGGCGGGACCATTACCCTGAACACGCTGTTTAACGGTAATAGCGCAGTGAGTGACAGCCTGGTGCTGGATGGCGGTACCGCGACCGGTAATACGTGGATCGCCATTCGTAGCCAGGGCGGTCTGGGTGCGCGGACCACCGGCAACGGCATTCAGGTGGTGAATGCCATCAACGGCGCGACCACGACCGATGATGCTTTCAGCCTCAGCGGCAGCCTGCAGGCGGGGGCGTATAACTACACTCTGCAACAGGGCAGCGCCGACGAGAGCTGGTATCTGACCACCGCTGAAGCCGGCAGCAACGAGAACGGCCCGCAGAACTACCGTTCGGCGACGTATCTCTATAGCTCCGTCTATGCGCAGGCAATGGACTACGACAGTGCGCTGCTCGGCTCGCTGGATGCCCGTCGCTATGCGGCGCGCACCGCAGCCGAAAGCGGTAGCAACATGTGGGCTCGTTTCCAGGCCGGTCAGTTGAGCCACGATCACGGCAGCAACGATCTGCGCAGCGGCAACACGCCGGATAGTAAAGGCGGCTACACCTTCCTGCAGATCGGTAGCGATCTGTGGCAGGGATCGGCTTCAACGATGGAATGGACCGTAGGGGTGTACGGTGCGGCGGGGCTCTCTGCCGTCGACGTACAGCGCAACGACAAGTCGAAAGCCGGTACGGTACGCGACGACGCCTATAGCGGCGGCCTCTACCTCAACGGTGTGCATGAGAGCGGCTGGTGGATGGATGTGGTGGCCCAGGGAACACGCCACAACTTCGATACCAACCCGCGCGATGGCGACGGTCTGAAAACCCACGGCTGGGGCTATGTTGGTTCTTTCGAAACCGGTCTGCCGTTTGAAATCGGCGGCGGTCTGGTGCTGGAACCGCAGGTGCAGTACCAGTATCGCGGCGTGAACCTGAAAGATGGCAATGATGACGTCGCAGATGTGCAGTTCGGCGACGGTCACAGCCAGCAGGTGCGTGCCGGTCTGCGTCTGGGCAACAAAGCGACGCTGAAAGAGACAGGCAAACCGGTACCGGTAAGCTGGTGGGTGCGTCCGTCCTTCATCCAGACCTTCGACTCGAAGGGCTCAGTGAACGTCAGCGCGCCAGGCGTAGCAGGCAGCGAGGTCGCGTTCAATCCGGATCAGGACGGCACCGCTGCATCGCTGGATGTCGGCATCGACGGCCAGATCCGCGATAACGTTACCCTCGGGGTGCGCGCGGGCTACACCCGGAGCATCGACGACGCAGGCACCGGCGGCTACGGCGGTCAAATCACGCTGAAAGTCGGCTTCTGATAGCCAGGTTGTAACACGAAAAGCCGTGCCGCAAGGTGCGGCTTTTTTTTGCCTGCTAATGCAGCAGCGCGCATACGAGGGAAGGTCGCTTTATCACTGTCGCTAACACGCAGTCGGCGTGGCGGTGATGCTTATGCTGAGATAAAACTAAAGGGTGAAACTGAGACTGACTAAGAATGGTGCGTCCGAATGGACTCGAACCATCGACCCCCACCATGTCAAGGTGGTGCTCTAACCAACTGAGCTACGGACGCACTGAAAAGGAATGGTGCGTTCAATTGGACTCGAACCAACGACCCCCACCATGTCAAGGTGGTGCTCTAACCAACTGAGCTATGAACGCAGTGTTGTGGTTGACAACGGGGACGAATATTAGCGGCAGGCCGGAGATGTGGCAAGTGGAAAATGGCAAATTTCTTACGTAATTCGCTCGACTGCGGAACTTTTACGCAAGATGCGGCTATTTTACTGATGTAAAAGAATAAATCTTAAGTATTCATCAAATTAACCACATTCGGCTGCGCGTCTCTCTCAATATCAACGGTACGACTTCTTGCGCTGAGCAGAGGATTTTGCTCATCTTTGCGCTGATTCTTGACAACAATAGCGTTTGTTCTTCTCACAACTAACGTTTAACTTTCGCGAAGGATCTTTATAGCTTTAAACGAACTGACACTGTGATTGCATAATCAGTGGTGAATTGAAAAACCTGACTGAGCGTCCCGCTGGTTCAGATGAAATTTCTCTCTGCCGGGAGGCGGGAGAAAAACATCCTCAAGACATCGTGAACAAAATGAAAACGTGGCTCGCGGTAAATGATAAGTCTGCGTTTACATCAACATCAGAAATAAAGGGCCTTTACGCGAAGGCCCAAATAATAGTGTGCATAGTGATAAAATATGAACCTGTGATTATTTCATTGTCTTTCGATAACAGGTTAAATAAGTCTGCGTTTATTTATGAGATTTTTTGTAGAGAAATGCTGCCATCACTAACGGAATTTACCGGTGATACCGGAGAATAAACAATCTGGCTCGATGTGCCAAAAATTGAATTCTGATAAAGGTTGCCACTTTCAACCACAATCGCAATATTACTATCCGGAACACCGCTCCCGGATGAATTAATAACGACTTTCTTTAATGCCGCGCTGGATTCTTTCGGCATATTAATCCCCACCACCGTGATTGTGCTGTCTTCAAAAAACAGCCCAACCAAACCGGTGCTGGTTGAGTTGATATTTAAATCGTACCATGCCAGATCCGGTGTTGCGTAAGCGCGAGAATAGCCACTAAAAGAAACCGCATTACCATTGGTTGGAATTTGAATGTTATTAATTCCGCTCAATGGTAAGAACAGGCTAACGGCATACACGTCAACTGACGAATTCTGCTGCGCCTGATCGGGAACGGATACGGTAATTTCAAATGCTTTCGTTACGCTTGGGTCAATAAGATATGCGAGGCCCAGCGAAAACCCCTGACCCTGAACTGACTGCACGCTGTAATTCTGCGGTTTTTGGTTATTATAAGCGACATTAAATGGTGTCGTATTACCGGTATTATTATAAACCACAATTGCTACTGGCTGGTTAGGCAGATTCGTATACGTTACTGCTTGCCCTTTACCCAGTGTAGTTCTACTGCCATCGGAAATGGATGACTGAAAACCTGCGGACGCATTCATAGCATAAGCTGTCGTGAACATATTAAATATCCTCTACGAGTAGAAAGCTGAATGTTAATGGCAATATTGGCAGGTGAGTTTTTCGCCAACAAATTAAAAGTAGAATTATCCTGGTTTGTTTTCAAATAAATATTTATGAAGATTTTTATACTGAATAAAATCAACGATCATGCTGGTGTACTCGTTAATATATATCTGGCATGTAGGATATATAAATAAGGCTGTATAGAATATATCTGTTCTTCCTTATTACTTAATTAGCGAGCAAAGAAATAGCCGCCTTTGGCGGCTATATTTGTTAGCGCGCAGCACGCTGCAAAATGGTCGCCGAGGGCTGGCGTTGCAGGAAACGCATCCGCAGCATCATCATTATCGCCGCCGACGTCAGGCCAATAATAAAGCCCATCCAGAAGCCCGCAGGGCCCATTCTGTCGACCACTAAATCAGTTAACGCCAGCGTGTAACCCACCGGTAAACCCAACACCCAATATGCAATAAAGGTGATAAAAAAGATCGAGCGCGTATCTTTATAACCACGCAGGATACCGCTGCCAATCACCTGAATGGAGTCGGAGATTTGGTAAATCGCCGCCAGCAACATCAAGTGCGATGCCAACGTCACGACCTCTGGATTATCGTTATAGATCAGTGCGATATGCTCACGCATTAACGCGGTAAAAATCGCCGTCAATGCCGCCATGGAGATGCCGACCAATAACCCCGTATGGGCTGAGGTTTTCGCATCCAGCGTTGAACCCTGGCCGAGACGAAACCCGACGCGAATTGTCACCGCCGCTGACAGCGAGAGCGGTAAAACAAACATCAGCGAACTGAAATTAAGCGCGATCTGATGTCCGGCGACATCGACAATGCCCAACGGCGAAACGAGCAGTGCCACCACGGCAAACAGCGTCACTTCGAAAAAGAGCGCCAGCGCAATGGGCAGCCCGAGCTGTGTCAGGCGTTTTAACACCGCGAAGTCAGGTTTGGCAAAACGTTGCATCGCTTGAATATCACGCATCGCGCGGGCGCGTTTAACATACAGGCGCATGCAGATAAACATCACCCAATAGACGGACGCGGTTGCCACGCCGCAGCCCACGCCGCCGAGTTCGGGCATACCGAAATGGCCGTAAATAAAGATGTAGTTCACCGGGATATTCACCAGCAGGCCGACAAACCCCATCAGCATACCCGGGATCGTGCGGGCGAGGCCTTCGCACTGATTACGCATCACCTGGAAAAAGAGATAGCCTGGTGCACCCCACATCAACGCACGTAAAAAACGTACGGCTTTATCCGCCAGTTGCGGATCGATGTTATGCATGGCGTAAATAATATGACCGGCATTCCACAGTACAATCATGATCAACACCGCGACCATGCCCGCCAGCCAGAAGCCCTGACCGACCTGATGGGCAATTCTGTCGCGACGTCCGGAACCATTTAACTGGGCAATCACTGGCGTCATCGCCAGCAGCAGACCATGACCAAACAGAATGGCGGGAAACCAGATGGACGTCCCGATTGCCACCGCCGCCATATCCGTAGCGCTGTAGCCACCGGCCATTACCGTATCGACGAAACCCATGGCTGTCTGGGCGACCTGCGCGAAAATAACCGGCACGGCGAGTGCCAGTAACTGACCCGCTTCTCTCATATACTTCTGCACGAGAACACCTTTATCTTGTTGTTATAAGAAAGAATGGAACGACTAATCAGGAAGGAGTTTTTCCTTGTGCTAAAAAGGATGCCGCACAGCGATGGGTGCGACATGTGTACAAATATTACCTGCTATAGCGTGCTTTTGCCATGCCAGTCATAACGCAAAATTATCTTTTAGCACGCGGCGCTACGCTTATCATCTCGCCAGAGTGGCGGCAAAAAAGGCGGCAGGGCGATTGAAACTGGCAAGGGTAAATTTCACCTGTTATTGTGCGTAAAGAACACGGTAATGTCCGAATGAATGGAACAGGAGTGGTAAGCATGTTTACGGGTATTGTACAGGGCACGGCGAAACTGGTGTCCATTGATGATAAACCCAATTTCCGCACTCACGTTGTTGAGTTGCCTGAGACGATGCTGGATGGCATTGAGACCGGCGCTTCCATTGCCAATAATGGTTGCTGCCTGACAGTGACGGCGATTAACGGTAGCCATATTAGCTTCGATCTGATGAAAGAGACGCTGCGTATCACCAACCTCGGCGATCTGAATGTGGGCGACACGGTAAACGTAGAACGCGCCGCAAAATTCAGTGACGAAATTGGCGGTCACTTAATGTCGGGTCATATTATGACCACTGCCGAAATCGTTAAAATTCTCACCTCGGAAAATAACCGCCAGATCTGGTTCAAAGTGCAGGATCCTGCACTGATGAAATACATTCTGTACAAAGGTTTTATCGGCATTGACGGGATCAGCCTGACGGTTGGTGAAGTTACCAGTAGCCGCTTCTGCGTGCATTTAATTCCGGAAACGCTGCAGCGTACGACGCTTGGCGCAAAAAAACTGGGGCATCGCGTGAATATCGAAATCGACCCGCAAACGCAGGCGGTTGTTGACACCGTGGAGCGCGTGCTGGCCTCGAAAGAAGCGGCGATCGTCGCCGCAGCCAGCGAAGAGTAAAAATAAACCCCGGCATGCCGGGGTTTATTTTTTTAACGCGCCACGCGCAACCCGTGTTCAATACCCCGGCTAAAAACCACCTGCCAGAGCTGAATATCGCGCGCACGAAATGCCCCCGCGCAGGCATTGAGGTAATAGCTGAACATCCGTTTAAAGCGTTCCGAATAGTTGTCGGCGATTTCCGGCCAGGCGGCAAGAAAACGCTCATACCACGCCATTAACGTACGGTCATAATCCGCACCGAAATTGTGCCAGTCTTCCATCACGAAGTGTGATTCGCTGGCATCCGCAATCTGGCGCACAGAAGGCAGACAACCATTCGGGAAGATGTAGCGGTTGATCCACGGATCAACATTGTGATCGGTACGTTTTGAGCCGATGGTGTGCAGTAAAAAAATGCCATCGGGCTTCAGATTACGATCGACGACGCGGAAATAGGTTGCGTAGTTTTTTGGCCCTACATGTTCAAACATGCCAACGGAGACAATGCGGTCAAATTGCTCGTCGAGGTCGCGATAATCCTGCAAACGAATATCGACATCCAGCCCTTCGCAACGCTTCTGCGCCAGTTTTTGCTGTTCTGCAGAAATCGTCACGCCCACCACACTGACGCCGTAATTTTGCGCCATAAACTGCGCCAGACCGCCCCATCCACAGCCAATATCCAGCACGCGCATGCCGGGTTTTAACTTGAGCTTTTCACCAATAAGCCGCAGTTTTGCCCGTTGTGCGTCGTCCAGCGTTTCAGCGTCTTTCCAGTAGGCGCAAGAGTATTGCATCTGCGGATCCAGCATGCGGGTAAACAGATCATTACCGAGATCGTAATGTTCTTTGCCCACAATCCAGGCTCTTTTTTTACTTTGCAGATTAAATAATCTTGCTCCGGCAATGCGGAGTGTGTCTTTGAGATGGTGCGGAAGTTGGTTTTCCAGCCCGGCGCGCAGAACTTTGGTAAAGAATATGTCCAGGCGGGCGCAATCCCACCAGCCGTCCATATAACTTTCGCCGAGTCCGAGCGAACCTTCCTGTAAAACGCGTTTGAAAAAATCAGGGTTTTTCACCTGAATATCTGACGCTGCGGGACCATTGACGCGAATACCTGCGCGACCCAGCAGTTCGTTTGCTATACGGAACCAATTGTCATCCCGTACGCTAACTTCTTCTATACACGATGAACTCATAACTTCTCCATCACTCGCAGTGATCAGAACCTTCAAACAGCGTAGACGCTTTTTCAGGCTTGTGAGAAATCTCACGGTTTTCACCGTGAGGCTGATATCCGACGTAGAACAGAGGAAGGGAGAGGACCCTTGCCGAAAGGCCTTCCATGGGTAAACGGGTACAATCCGGTACCCGTTAATGCATAATATTTATCGTATTTATCAAACAGCCGAAAATGAGTATAGGCGCCAAAATCGGGTGATTCAATAAAAAGCCATTAGCAAGCTAACCGCTGAGTTATTGATAGTCGCTTGCGCAACTATTAATGCTAATGCGACGAGGGAGCCACAACCTCTTTATCCGCCAGTTCATCGTGAGTGCGGCGCTGTAGCCGATAGCCCAACGCGACCAGCAACACCATTGACACCATAACACTGGTCGTCGTCAGCAGTGGTGTGGCGATAAGCCACGAAACGAACAGACTTGCCAGGAAACATAACCCCAGTTGTAGCGTATTCTGCAAGGCGGCTGCGCGACCGGTGGCCTGCGGGAATGGACGCAGCGCCTGCGCGACCACGATAGGGTAAATCGCGCCGTTGGCCATTGCCATAAAGCAGAAGGGGATGAGCAGCGCAGTCAGCGACACGTCCGACATAAAACCGACGGCCCAGGTGGCGAGAACACTTAACGCGAAAGCCCCCAGCAGCCACGGCAGCAAACGGGAGCCCTGCCATTTCTGCAACGCGGCACGACAACCATAACCGCCTACCAAAAAGGCGATGGTTTGCGGCACATAACTGAGGCCAATAACCGATGGGCCATAACCCATTTCGTGAAGAATAAACGGCGAACCGGTCAGCCAGGCGAAGAAACTGGCCGAGCAGGCGGCATAGATAATCACATTTCCGCGATAATCCTTTGCTCGCAGCAGATCCATAAATGTCAGCGGTTGTTCGTGGTGTTCACTTTTCTTCGCCGGCGATTTCAGCCGCCACGCTGGGATCATCAGAATTAATGTAATCGCCAGTAAGGTGGCGAAAATGGTCTGCCAGTTGAAATGCGCAAGGATCCAGGCGCCCAGCAGCGGTGCCAGTGCTGGCGTCAAACCCACGAGCGGCATAATGGTGGCGAAGATGCGATTGACGCGATGCGCGGGATAGTTATCCGCCACCAGCGCCTGCCAGCTTACTGTCGCGGCGCAAACGCCTACCGCTTGTACAAAGCGCAGCACCAGCAGCAGGGTTGCATCGCGTACCCATAATGTTCCCAGACAGCCCAGCGCGAAAATCGCCAGCCCGGCCAGCAAAACCGGCTTGCGACCATAGCGATCTGATAGCGGCCCCCATACCAGTTGCGCAATGGCAAAGCCCGCCAGAAACAGGCTTAAGGTTGCGCTAACCACCGCAGACGATGTGTGTAAATCTTGCTGTATCGCGCTGAAGGCGGGGAGGTACATATCAGTGGCTAAAAAGCCGAGCACGCTTAATCCCGCGAGCCAGACTAAAAATCCGTTGCCAGGTTGCATTTAGGTTTTCTCTTTATTGCAGGTAATCAGGGCTGTCGAGTGTAAGGAGTGCATTAGCGCTTGTGAAACGCTAATATTTGCAGAGTGATTTCAAAATTTTTGCAGGCAGATTATGTGGTCAGAATATTCGCTGGAAGTGGTTGATGCTGTCGCGCGCAATGGCAGTTTTAGCGGTGCGGCGCAGGAGTTACACCGTGTACCTTCTGCGGTGAGCTATACCGTGCGACAGCTTGAAGAGTGGCTGGCTGTTCCGCTGTTTGAACGTCGCCATCGGGATGTAGAACTCACGCCCGCCGGGGTCTGGTTTTTGAAAGAAGGGCGAGCTGTTATCAAAAAAATGCAGATCACCCGTCAGCAGTGCCAGCAAATCGCCAACGGCTGGCGCGGACAACTGGCGATTGCCGTCGATAATATTGTAAAACCTGAACGTACCCGGCAATTGATCGTCGATTTCTATCGCCATTTCAGTGATGTTGAATTGCAGGTTTACCAGGAAGTCTTTAACGGTGTCTGGGATGCGCTTGCTGACGGGCGGGTTGAGCTGGCGATCGGCGCAACGCAGGCTATTCCCGTCGGTGGGCGTTATGCGTTTCGCGATATGGGAATGCTGAGCTGGAAATGCGTGGTTTCCAGTCGTCATCCGCTGGCGTCACTGGCAGGCCCGCTTAGCGACGATACCTTGCGCAACTGGCCTTCACTTATCCAGGAAGATACGTCCCGCTCGTTGCCGAAACGTATTACCTGGCTGCTGGATAATCAGAAACGCGTGATCGTTCCTGATTGGGCATCGTCGGAGGCTTGCTTATCGGCAGGGTTATGCGTGGGAATGGTACCGGCACACTTTGCCCGCCCGCGGCTCGACAGTGGTGACTGGGTTGCGCTGAACCTGGAAAACCCCTTCCCGGATGCGGCGTGCTGCCTGACGTGGCAACAAAATGAGGCTTCCCCGGCGTTAAACTGGCTGCTGGAATATCTGGGGGACAGTGAAACACTGAATGACGAGTGGTTACGGGAGCCGAATTAACGGCTCCGTAATCAGCGGTTAGCGGCGGTAATCGCGGAACGGGCCATCGGCCACGGAGCGGCGCTCGACCAGGCGCGGATGCACTTCAATAGATTGCGACACTTCGCGTTTGTTGACGATGCGATCAAGCAGCATGGTAAACGCTGTTTCTCCCAGCGAATCTTTCGGCTGGTGAATCGTGGTTAATGCCGGGGTGAAGAAGCGTGAGTTACGCACATTGTCATAACCGATCAGGGAAATATCCTGCGGTACGCGTAAGCCCATCTCATCGGCAGCACACAGCGCGCCCATCGCCATAATGTCGCCACCGCAAAACACCGCGGTAGGACGATGCGCCTGGCCGAGGATTTGCTGCATCGCGCGATAGCCGGATTCCGGCTCGAAATCGCCCTGTACGATCCAGTTTTCCGGCACGGTGATAAGGGCTTCTTCCATCGCTTTCATAAAGCCAGCCAGACGGCCAGCGCCAGTGTTACGCTCCAGAGGGCCAGGGATCACACCAATATCGCGGTGTCCGCGGTCAATAAGGTAGCGACCGGCCATATAACCGCCTTCAAAAGCGTTATCAATAACGGAATCAGTAAAGTCGGCTTTCGATTCGCCCCAGTCCATCACGACCATGGGAATATGGCGGTACTCTTCCAGCATGCTCAATAGTGATTCCGGGTATTCGGAACACATCACCAGCAAGCCATCGACGCGCTTTTGCGCCATCATCGACAGATAAGCACGCTGTTTTTCCAGGCTATTCCAGGCATTGCCGAGGATCAGGGTGTAACCCTTCTGGAAGCACTTTTTCTCTACGGCTTCAATAATTTCAGCAAAATAGGCCGCTTCACTGCTGGTAGCCAGCAAGCCGATCGATTTTGTGTGATTCACTTTCAGGCTGCGGGCGACGGCGCTGGGGGAATAGTGCAACTCTTTAATTGCCGCCCACACGGCGTTGCGCGTCTCTTCGGCGACGAAACGGGTCTTGTTAATTACATGTGATACGGTTGTAGTGGAAACGTTTGCTCGTTTCGCTACGTCTTTAATCGTTGCCATCAGATATCACTCCAGACCATATCATAAGCTCCTGATAATACTTAAGGTAAACGTTTGCCTTTAATCACCCTGTACCCATCAAAGGGGGTGCGGTACGCCGGGAAAACGACACTGGACGTCAGGAGGGGAGTCAATGGCCGGTACGCTAATAAATTTAGCGTCGAATTTTGTCTGATCTTGAGCAAAAGGGGAAGTATTAAAACGTTTCTCCTGCGAATTCCCGCAAGATTTTTAAGATAATTTGTGCAAAAATGCGTTATCTCACTTTTTGTGGGGAAATTAAAAAGGGGAAAATTGATGAGCACCGATCTGAAGTATTCTTTAATCACTACCGTCATCGTTCTGAGCCTGATTGTTTTCGGCGGTCTGACTGCTGCGCTGCATTGATCTATCGCGAGGGAGAGCCTCTTCTCCCTCGGTTTTCTTCCCCGCTATTGTTATCACTTCTGCAATAATCTTTTGTCATTCTGCTAACTTCTGTTTTTTGTGATAGCTGTCATACTTTTGACTTCAGCGACAGGGTCGCTAGTCGGCATGTCTATTTTGGAGTCACAGATGAAAATTAATTTTCCTTTGCTTGCCCTGGCGATTGGCGCCTTCGGCATTGGTACTACCGAGTTTTCCCCGATGGGATTACTGCCGGTTATTGCCCGCGGCGTTGACGTTTCTATTCCGGCGGCGGGGATGCTGATTAGCGCCTACGCTATCGGCGTGATGGTTGGCGCGCCGTTAATGACGTTGTTGCTGTCTCACCGCGGCAGACGTAATGCCCTGATCTTTTTGATGGCGATTTTTACACTTGGTAACGTGCTATCGGCGATTGCGCCGGATTACACCACATTAATGCTGGCGCGTATCGTCACTAGCCTGAACCATGGCGCTTTCTTTGGTCTTGGCTCGGTGGTGGCAGCAAGCGTGGTCGCCAAAGAGAAACAGGCCAGCGCGGTCGCCACCATGTTTATGGGGCTGACAATTGCTAATATCGGCGGTGTACCTGCCGCGACCTGGCTGGGTGAAACCATTGGCTGGCGTATGTCGTTCATGGCTACCGCCGGACTGGGTGTGATTGCTATGGCGAGCCTGTTCTTTTCGTTGCCGAAAGGTGGCGCTGGTGAGCGCCCGGACGTTCGTAAAGAGCTGTCGGTGCTGGTGCGCCCACAAGTGTTGTCCGCATTGCTGACCACCGTGCTCGGCGCAGGTGCCATGTTCACGCTGTATACCTACATTGCGCCGGTGCTGCACACGATTACCGATGCCTCTTCCGTTTTTGTGACGGCGATGCTGGTATTGATTGGCGTTGGCTTCTCCATTGGTAACTATCTCGGCGGTAAACTGGCGGATCGCTCGGTCACCGGCACGCTGAAAGGTTTTTTGATTCTGCTGATTGCTATCATGCTGGCGATCCCATTCCTGGCGCGCAGTGAAGTGGGCGCAGCCATCAGTATGGTGGTGTGGGGCGCGGCGACGTTTGCGGTGGTTCCGCCGTTGCAGATGCGTGTCATGCGAGTTGCGCACGAAGCGCCAGGTCTTTCATCGTCGGTTAATATCGGTGCCTTTAACCTCGGTAACGCGCTGGGCGCGGCAGCCGGTGGGGCAGTGATTTCCGCTGGGATGGGTTATGATTTCGTCCCGGTTATGGGGGCGATTATTGCCGGGCTGGGCCTGCTGGTGGTGCTGTTCTCTGGCCGCTCACAGCCAGAACGTATTTATGCCGCAGCAGAATAAATAGCACAAATGCAAAAAAAGGAGGGGCTAGCCCCTCCTTTGTTTTATGCCACATTTATGCAGCTAAATTTTTTGCAACGAATGACCAGTTTACCAGCGCCCAGAAATGTTCGAGGTAGTTCGGACGCGCATTACGATAATCGATGTAATACGCATGTTCCCACACATCGACGGTTAACAGCGGGGTTGCGTCGCTTGTCAGCGGAGTGCCCGCATTAGACGTTGACACAATGGCCAATGCGCCATCCGCTTTTTTCACCAGCCATGTCCAGCCTGCGCCGAAGTTTTTCACTGCCGCATCGGTGAATTGCGCTTTGAATTCGGCAAAGCTGCCGAAGGATTTGGCGATAGCCGCCGCCAGCTCACCAGTCGGTTCACCGCCAGCATTCGGGGCCAGGCAGTTCCAGTAGAAGGTATGGTTCCAGACCTGGGCGGCATTGTTGAACACGCCGCCTTCGCTGCTTTTCACAATCTCTTCAAGAGATTTACCTTCAAAAGCGCTGCCTTTGATCAGGTTGTTGAGGTTGGTGACATACGTCTGATGATGTTTACCATAGTGGTATTCCAGCGTTTCGGCTGAGATATGCGGCGCCAGGGCGTCTTTTGCATACGGTAATGCAGGTAATTCGAACGACATTGCTATTCTCCTTTCATTATTTTAATGGCACCCAATAGCCCTATTGGATGTGCGGATTAGGGTAGCAAATCGAAAGGTCAGACAAAAGAGGGAGTTACCTGCCGCCGATGCGGCAGGTGAGGGGTTAGCGAATGGTTTTCGGTGTCACGACGCGACGCGCGCCGACATAATGACGCTGCCAGTAATCTTCACTCAGCGAGGTGACCTGAATATCCTGGCCGCTACGCGGAGACTGAATGAATTTACCATTGCCGACGTACACGCCAACGTGATCGGCTGTACCACGACCCTGGGTACGGAAGAACACCAGATCGCCACTCTCCAGTTCCGCCACATTCACCGGCGATGCATCGCGCAGGTGATACATTTCATTGGCGGTACGCGGAATACGGAATTTCACCAGATCCTTATACGCGTAATAGACCAGACCACTGCAATCGAAACCGGTGCTCGGTGAGGTGCCACCCCAGTGATAAGGCTTGCCAATCTGATTCATCAGCTTGGACATGGCGGTTTTTTGTGCTTTTTGAATGCGAACTTTATGCACATCGGCGATGGCGTTAGTGCTTTTGACCTTCACACAATGCGGCTTGTGGCCTTTGCGCGGCGTACATTTTTCAGTCCAGGTGACGGCGGTAGTTTTTAACGGGCTGGATGCATTACGACGCGAAGTGATTTTGCTGGCTTTTTTGCTGGTAGTAACTTTTTTGTTTGCCGGAGTTTTTTTGCTCTCCGTTGTTTTTTTGCTGGTGGTTTTTTCTGCCGGACTGCGACTGTTTTTCTTTGATGTCTTTTGTGATGTATTTTTTTTCTTACGTTCGGATGCTTTCGCCAGATGCGCTTTTTGCACGGCCGACGCTCGCGCCTGTTCAGAGGCACTCGCTAATGGCGTGAAAGAAAGCGTGGTGAACAACAAAGCACAGAGCGTGATTGAAGCTTTTGGTATCCGCGCCACTGAGCAATCCCCTGTTAGGGCAAGCATTTAATATGCCTGCAAATGGTTTTTTAAAACTCGTCGATTCTAATCCATAAAAACCCCAAAAGTTAATACTGTTTTTGCATCTATAGCTTCGTTTCGTTAACAAGCGCAAAAAAAAGCAGCAAAACGTTTCTATGTGCTCAAGAGTTAGGCAGCAAGCGGGACGGCGAGTTGAGTTAAGTCATATTCCTAAGGCAACTTTTGCCGACAGACGATAAAATCATGAACGGTGAACAAAATGTTATTTTCCGATGCCCCTCTGAACCGTTACAATGGCGAACATCTGCCGTAGAAGAAGTTGAAGGAAGCAAGACAATGAGCACAACACTTGAAAAAATCCAGCGCCAGATCGCTGAAAACCCGATTCTGCTGTATATGAAAGGCTCTCCGAAGCTGCCAAGCTGCGGTTTCTCCGCCCAGGCGGTGCAAGCGCTCTCTGCATGCGGTGAACGTTTTGCCTATGTCGACATTTTGCAAAACCCGGATATTCGCGCAGAACTGCCGAAATACGCTAACTGGCCAACCTTCCCGCAGCTGTGGGTTGAAGGTGAACTTGTTGGCGGCTGCGATATCGTGATTGAAATGTATCAGCGCGGTGAATTGCAGACGCTTATCAAAGAAGCGGCGGCAAAACATAAAGACGAGCCGAGTGCAGAGTAATTTCTGCCAACAAAAAAGCGACCTGATGGTCGCTTTTTTTATGCCTGATTTTCATCCGTCATGGGCAACGGCCAGCCTCCGAGACGCTTCCAGCGGTTGACGATTTCGCAAAACAGCAGGGCGGTTTGTTCTGTATCGTACAGTGCGGAGTGCGCCTGCGAGGCGTCAAACGCTATGCCCGCCGCGCCACACGCTTTAGACAGCACCGTTTGCCCGAGCGCCAGCCCGCTTAATGACGCGGTATCAAACGTGACAAACGGGTGGAACGGGTTGCGTTTCAGCGAAGCGCGCTCCGCAGCGGCCATCATAAAACTGTGATCGAACGTTGCGTTGTGCGCCACCATAATTGCGCGGTTACAACCCTGATCTTTAATGCCTTTGCGCACCATTTTAAAAATGGCATGTAGCGCGTCATGCTCACTTATCGCACCACGCAGCGGGTTGTTCGGATCAATACCGTTAAAGGCCAGCGCTTCGGGTTGCAGATTCGCGCCTTCGAAAGGCTCAACGTGGAAATGCAGCGTGCTGTCGGGCATGAGCCAGCCTTGTTCATCCATTTTCAGCGTAATGGCGGCGACTTCCAGCAGCGCGTCGGTTTTGGCGTTAAACCCGGCGGTTTCAACATCTATTACCACAGGGTAAAAACCGCGAAAACGGTCGCACAGACCAGTCAGTTGAGCGTTATCGGACATCAGGATCTCTTGATACGGGAAAATGGCAGCGCATTATGGCAAATTTTACGAAGGGATGTAAAACAGCGGGCGCAAAGCGCGCCCGGAGGGGATTAGTTACCCAGGCCTTTACCGGCGTCTTTCTCTTCGATCAGCTCGATTTTGTAACCGTCCGGATCTTCAACGAAGGCGATAACCGTGGTTCCACCTTTAACCGGACCCGCTTCACGCGTCACATTACCGCCGTTGTTGCGGATAGCTTCGCAAGCTTGCGCCGCGTTTTCCACGCTCAGCGCGATATGGCCGTAAGCATTACCCAGATCGTAGCTTTCCACGCCCCAGTTGTAGGTCAGTTCAATCACCGCTTCTTCGCTTTCCGGGCCGTAGCCAACGAAAGCCAGCGAATATTTATATTCCGGGTTTTCACTGGTACGCAGCAGCTTCATGCCCAGCACGTTAGTATAAAATTCGATGGAGCGTTGCAGGTTGCCGACGCGCAGCATGGTGTGAAGTAAGCGCATAATGTCCTCTTGTATGAATGTGTTAACGTTCCGAATAGAAACACAGTTTTAGTATAGCGGCGCAGACCCGCCGCTATCAATGAACAATCAGAGGATCACAGAGAAGGGTAGTCGGTATAGCCTTCCGCGCCGCCGCCATAGAAGCTTTCCGGGCGCTGCGGGTTCAGTTCCGCTTTCAGTTGCAGACGTTTCACCAGGTCCGGGTTGGCGATATAAGCGCGACCAAAGGCTACCGCGTCAATCAAACCTTTCTCGATCAACTCTTCTGCTTTTTCCGGGGTATAGGCACCTGCACCAATGATCGGGCCGTGGAAACGTGCGCGCACTTTTTCACGGAAAGCATCGGTGTACGGTTCGCCGCCTGCCCAGTCCGGCTCTGACATATGCAGGTAAGCAATGCCGCGCTTGCCCAGTTCTTCAATCAGATACAACGCATCGGCTTCTTCGTTCGGGCCGTTATCCATATTCTGGAAAGAACCGATTGGAGACACGCGAATACCAATGCGTTCTGCGTCCCACTCTTTGCTTACCGCATCGACCACTTCCAGTACCAGGCGCGCGCGATTTTCCACGCTTCCGCCGTACTGGTCGGTACGCTGGTTCGCCGACGGTGAAAGGAACTGGTGCAACAGATAACCATGGGCCGAGTGCAGCTCAACCAGATCAAACCCGGCGTCGCGCGCATTGGCGACGGCCTGGCGGAAATCATTAACAATACCCGGGATCTCATCGGTTTCCAGCGCGCGCGGCGTGGAGGTGTCTTCTCGCGTGGCGTTACCGTTGGCATCACGCAGAGAGGTACGTGTTCCCGCGTTGATGGCTGACGGTGCGACCGGCGCCGCCCCGCCCGGTTGCAGGCTGCTGTGCGAGATACGACCGGTATGCCACAGCTGTACGGCGATACGGCCGTTTTCGCTATGCACGGCATCGGTGATTTTCTGCCATGCCGCGATTTGTTCCGCGCTGTGCAGACCCGGTGCGCCAGCATAGCCTTTCGCCTGGGCGGAGATTTGCGTGGCTTCGCTGATAATCAGGCCGGAGCTGGCGCGCTGACGATAATATTCCGCCATTAACGGCGTAGGAATATCACCCGGTTCAATGCTGCGCAGTCGCGTCAACGGCGCCATAAAAACGCGGTTTGGAACGGTAATCGCGCCCACTTTCAGCGGCGTAAATAATTTACTGGACATAACAACTCCTGAATAGACCGGTCGACTAGTAAAAAGTGAAATAAAAATGCCTGTTATCAGACAGGCGTTGCGATGATGTTATTTGCGTGCGCCAGCGCGCTTTCCAGCGGCAGGGCGCTTCGCGAAATTTTGGCCTGCAAATTGGCACCTAACCACAGGGAGTACAACACTTGCGCCTGCGTTAGCGGTTCGCCCTGAAACGTTAAGCTGCGATCGTTACGCCCGTTTTCCAGCGTATCTGCGAGCAGGGCGATAACGCCGCGCGCGCCTTTGTCCATTGCTGAACGCATATCTTCCGACAGATCGCACACTTCAGCCGACAGTTTCACCGTCAGGCAACCGCTAATAATTCCCTGTTGGCTAAACTGCCGGAGCGTTTCCTGATAATACGCCAGCAGTCTGTCGCGGTAGTTTCCCGGACCGCTGGCAAAATGGGTCGCCAGCCGCTGGTGATAAGCGGCATAGTGACGCTCAAGCAACGCCACGCCGAACGCCTCTTTGGAGCGAAAATAGTGGTAAAAAGAGCCTTTTGGCACTTCCGCCGTTTTCAGTAATTCGCTCAGACCCATACCGGTAAACCCGCGATGCATGCAAAGCTGCTCGCCGGTCGCCAGTAAATGTTCACGCGTGTCATGTTCGGTATTTCTGCTCATCGCGCCACTCTACTAGACCGATCGGTCTGTTGCAAGTGGCGAACAGTGCGCTTTTCACCTTGCACGTTATCGACAGGCAGTCTTCAATAAAGAGAACTGCCTGTATTACCGGAGACGACTGTGCCAGAACAACTGGAGTTTTTCCCCGTCCAGAGCCCGTGCCGTGGTATTTGCCAGTCGGATGAGCGCGGCTTTTGTCGTGGCTGCATGCGTAGTCGCGATGAGCGTTTTAACTGGCAAAAAATGACCGATACGCAAAAGCAAGAGGTGCTACGTTTGTGCCGCCAGCGCTTGCAGCGCAAAATGCGCGCAAACAAAGCGTCCCCTGCGGAAGAACCTCAGCAACCTTCACTGTTTTAATAGCGAAAATGCGTATACTCGAAGGCAAATTACCTTCGAGGAAATCATTATGGTTCAACGTATTGCCCTCGCGCCGCAAGGCCCGGAATTTTCCCGTTTTGTGATGGGCTACTGGCGTTTAATGGACTGGAACATGTCCCCGCAGCAGCTGGTTAGCTTCATTGAGTCTCACCTTGATCTCGGTGTGACTACCGTCGATCACGCGGATATCTACGGCGGTTATCTGTGTGAAGGCGCGTTTGGCGAGGCGCTCAAGCTCGCTCCTCATCTGCGCGCCCGTATGGAGATTGTCAGCAAATGCGGGATCGCCACCACCGCGAAACCGGAACATGCGCTGGGTCATTACATTACTGAACGCGACCACATTATTCGCAGTGCCGAACAGTCATTGGTGAATCTTGCTACCGATCATCTTGATTTGTTATTGATCCACCGTCCCGATCCGTTGATGGATGCCGATGAAGTAGCGGAAGCTTTTCTGCATTTGCATCAGAGCGGAAAAGTGCGCCACTTCGGCGTTTCCAACTTCACACCCGCTCAGTTCTCTCTGTTGCAGTCACGCCTGCCATTTACGCTCGCGACCAACCAGGTCGAGATCTCACCCGTTCACCAGCCGCTATTACTGGATGGCACGCTGGATCAACTGCAACAGTTGCGTATTCGCCCGATGGCATGGTCGTGTCTCGGCGGCGGGCGTCTGTTTAACGATGCGGCGTTTCAGCCGCTGCGTGATGAACTGGCGCGCGTTGCGCAGGAACTGAATGCCGAAACCATCGAACAGGTGGTCTATGCCTGGGTGATGCGTCTGCCGTCTGCGCCGCTGCCCATTATTGGCTCGGGTAAAATTGAGCGCGTGCGTTCGGCGCTGGGGGCACTGAACCTCCAGATGACGTGCCAGCAGTGGTTCCGTATTCGCAAAGCGGCGCTTGGTTACGACGTGCCATAACGCAGGCAAATGACCTCCCGGTGAAATCTGCCATCCTGGTTTAAACTTACAGGGCAAAACAGACCAAAGGAGGTCATATGAAGCGTTTTAGTCTGGCTGTGCTGGCGCTCGTTGTTTGCGCCGGGGCGCAAGCCGCCAGTGAAGAAGTGGAAATGAACCTTGTCACTGCGCAAGGCGTTGGGCAGTCTGTTGGTAGTGTAAAAATCAGCGAAACCGACAAGGGGCTGGAATTTGCGCCCGATCTGAAAGCCCTGCCGCCCGGTGAGCATGGTTTTCACGTCCATGCCAAAGGCAGTTGCCAGCCTGCTATTAAAGAGGGGAAAGCCTCTGCGGCTGAAGCTGCGGGAGGGCACCTCGATCCGCAGCATACCGGCAAGCATGAAGGGCCAGAAGGCGCCGGACATTTAGGCGACCTGCCGGTGCTGGTGGTCAACAACGACGGTAAAGCGACCGACCCGGTGGTGGCGCCGCGTCTGAAAAAACTCTCGGATGTGAAAGGCAAAGCGCTGATGGTGCACGTCGGCGGCGATAATATGTCCGATCAACCGAAACCGCTCGGTGGTGGCGGCGCACGTTATGCCTGCGGTGTTATCAAGTAAGCGTCCCGGCTGCCGGGGCTTGCTCCAGCTGCGATAGCGCGCAATATAAGCGCCAGACAACCGAGGCCAGCTCCCGCGCGGCCGGCTGGTGATGTTTACCCAGCACCGCGCTAATCCGCTGCAGCTCGGTCAGCGTGGCAGAAAGTGTTCGTTGCTGGACGCCACGCTCACTCATCACATCCCGCAATAAAACAATGCATAACTCGCGCACTTTGGCGAGGGGATCTGAGCGGATTTCCCAACCGCGTAGCTGCCAGACAACATGCGAGCAATTCAACAACACGACACCCCAGCGCAGCAGCCAGCGCCGTGCTTGCGCGTCCTGGCTATGACTTAACTGGCTAATGTGGTGATAAACCACCGATTCAAACTCATGCTCACTCAGTTGTGGCACGCGGCTTAGTTGATCGACAAAACTGCGGCGCAGCGTGCGAATGTGACGCCGACTTTTGCGGGCATCCGAGCCCGGACGTAAAACAGCGAATGCGAGCCACGCCAGCGCGACGCCTGAGATCTTCGCCAGGTTGTCATTTAAGAAGTCCGCAAAGTCATAAACCGGTGGATTGGTTACTGCGATAAACGAGCCCATAAAAACAATCAATTGCCCCCACAACCCGGCCAGCTTTGGCATTTGCAGTTTTAACAATTGCAGGGTGGTTAACAGCGGGAAGAGAAACAGCAGAAATACTGCCAGCTCGCTGATTTGTACCATCAGGCCAAATTTCACCATAAAGCTGAACAGCGACAGCAACACTAAGGTGCGCAACAGCAGCGTCAGGGAGTTAAACGGTGCGGGTGAGACGGAGTAAAGCACACAGCTGATAGCCGCCAGCGTCAGCGCCGCCGAACCCGATTCCCACTGCGTATTGATGCTCCATGCGCCGACCAGACTCAGTGCGCAAAAGGTGCGAATGCCGCTCCACAGCGCTTCGGCATTATCCGTATAACGCATCAATCCCGGGCTTCTCGGCGGCGTATAACTGCTGACCGGCGAAGCATTCTCCACGCGCGCTAGCCAGCGGCTACTGGTGAGGTATAAACGACAAAAATAGCGTAACCGCTGCCAGAATGCGTGGTGCCGGTAATCATCGCTTATGCCGGGCGCGAGCGGGGCGATAATGCGTGCGACGGTAAGCGCATCCGCGCGTGGATGAGCTAGCGCGGCGAGCAGTTGTTCGAGAATTGGGCGCAAATTTTCCGGCGCGTCGGGCCAGTTCAGTAGCATTCTGCGCAGGCTGGAGATCACACTGGTCATGCGCAACTGTTGGTGCAGTAACCAGGTCAGCAAACTGTTTTGCCGCCGGAAACGGTAATGGCTCCAGAACGCCTGAATTCGCAGTAAATTGGTGGTGAGGATCTGGCCGATAACGCTCTCATGGGCGGTGCGGATAGCGTCTGTGGTTTCTGGCTGCCACAGGAGGCTGGCATGTTCCAGCAATCGCGCATGCATTTTTTTCAATGCCGTCAGCAGGGTGGTTCCGTCCGCGTTGCCGGGCAGGATCATCATCATCATGCCACCGCACAAAATCCCCAGAATCACTTCGCACACCCGCGCCTGAGCAATGACCCACAGCTCGGTAATATCGGTCACATCGACCATCGCAAACGCGATAATCGCGGCGGTATAACCCGCCAGTTGAAAGGCATAGGCGACATTATTGGTGAACTGCGCACAGGCCCAGGTACAAAAGCCAATCCAGGTAGCCATAGCGAACAAAAATAGCCACGGATCGTTAAGCGTCTGACCGGCAATGATCAGCGCTGCGCTGGCCCCAAGCAGGCTCCCGGCAATACGTCCAAGGCTTTTACTGATCACGCCGCCGACGGTGGGAAAGCTGACAACGGCTGCGGATGTCATGGCCCAGTAAGGTTCATCGAGATCGAGATAATAAGCCACCGTGAGCGCCAGACACATCGCGATACCGTTACGCAGAGCATAACGCCACTGTCCGGACGTGGCTTTCACCCATGGCAGATTTTGCCAGAGCCAGACAGGCGATTTCATTACTGACCGCCAATCGCCACGGTGCAGGTGGTGCCGGAAACCAGCGTCAGCCCGGCGGGCAGGTTATCAAACTGAATACGGACCGGCACACGTTGCGCCAGCCGTACCCACGGCACGTTTGGTTTGATATCGGCAACCAGGCCGCTATCCGTCTCGACACTTTGATCATAAATCGCGCGACCAATGCTGGAAACGTGACCCTGTAACGTCACTTCGCCGCTATAAAGGACGATTTTCGCTGGTGCCCCTTCCTGGATATGGCGCAATTTGGTCTCTTCGAAGTAACCCATCACATAAAACGAATGGCTGTCTACCAGCGCGAAAACCGGTTGCCCGGCGGTGGCGTAATTCCCGGTGCGGGTGGAAAGGTTCGTGACCCAGCCGTCCACCGGTGCCTTCACTTTAGTTTGCGCCAACTGCCATTGTGCCTGCGCAAGTTGCGCCTGCGCCGCCGCAACGCTTGCCTGAGCGGCTTTAACACTAATATTGGCAGTATCGAGATCTTCTGCGGAGATGTAGTTTTGTGAAAGATGGCGGCGGCGATTGGCTTCATTATTCGCTTTCGCCAGATCGGTTTGCATTCGAGCCAACTGGGCCTCGGCGTTCAGTACGGCAATGTGGTAAGGCGTATCGTCAATACGAAATAGCACATCGCCTGCTTTAACCAACTGGTTATCGTTCACCTTCAATTCGGTGATGCTGCCTGAGACCTGCGGCGTAATACTGACCTGCTCAGCGCGGATCTTTCCATCACGCGTCCAGGGGGATTGCATATAAACGTTCCACATCCACCAGGCCGCGACAATCGCTACGGCCAGCACCAGGAGCGTGGAAAAATATTTCAGGGATTTCAGGCGCATAATTACCACACAATTAGCAAGCCGAGGGCGAGGCTCAGCGCAATAACAAATAAGGAGAGATCCATCAGGATGGGGTGCCAGATATCACCCGCATAAATCCACCCGCGCAACAGCCGGTGAGCAATAAGCCAGAACAGGAAGCCCAGCATGACCACTTTAAATATGGGAGGGAAATAGACCGATGCGCCAAAAATCAGGTCTTGCAGGGGTAAGTTCGGGAAACTTGGGTTCAACTTCACACTTTGTGTCCTGTGCAACCTAACGGATCGCCAGATTGGTGATTATCATTAGATAAGTACCAACCACTGCGTGTTGCTAAGGCAGGTGGAATCTCAGCGTAAGCCCCGGCGAGAACCGCAATACATTTGTTTTACCAATATAAATACTGCAAACTATTCTAAAATGAGTATAATAACTTAGCAAGCTAATTATAAGGAGATGAAATTGGAATCGCCATTAGGTTCTGATCTGGCACGCTTAGTGCGCGTCTGGCGCGCTTTGATTGACCATCGCCTAAAACCTCTGGAATTAACGCAGACTCACTGGGTAACGCTGCATAATATTCATCAGCTGCCGCCCGATCAGTCGCAAATTCAACTGGCAAAAGCGATTGGCATTGAGCAGCCTTCGCTGGTGCGTACGCTGGATCAACTGGAAGAGAAAGGCCTTATTTCTCGCCAGACCTGCGCCAACGATCGCCGGGCAAAGCGGATCAAATTGACAGAAAAAGCGGACCCAATCATTGAAGAGATGGAGACGGTTATTCGTAAAACCCGGGGGGAAATACTTTCCGGGATCTCTGCGGAAGAACTCGATCTGTTGATTAAAATGATTGCGCGGCTGGAACAAAACATCAGTGAGCTTCAGTCGCGAGACTGACCAGCAAAGCCTTGCATCCGCAAGGCTTTTTTATATCAACATTCAGTATCGGCAATATGAAAGGGCGGCCACTGGCGTGACCACCTGATGCGGCAATTAACGCGGGGAAACGGTAATCTGACGACCGTTGCTTGCCATCACAACGCGCTGGCCTGCGGAGAAACGGGTGTTACCCTGTTTCTGTACGACCATAATGGTGTTGCCATCATCTTTACGAATTTCCAGCTCAACGCCCTGCGTTTTATTCAGTGAACCCTGGACGGATTGCCCTGCAACGCCACCGGCTACCGCGCCTGCTGCGGTGGCCAGAGAACGACCCGTGCCGCCACCAACGGTGTTACCAAGGAAACCACCCAGCACTGCACCGCCAAGCGCGCCGATGACATTGTTATCATCGCCACCCTGAATCTGTACCGGACGGACGTTAACAATGGTGCCGTAAGTGACATTCTGCACCTGTTTAGCTTCGGATGCAGAGTAGACATCACCGGAAAGCGTGTCGTTATTCACGCAGCCAGCCAAAGTAAAACCAATCAGCGAAACTGCCAGTGCACGTAACATCATTTATGAATCTCCTGTTCACCATGAAACGCCCTAGCGGGCATCCGACATGGTTAAATTATATGGCATTTTAGCAATACCAGGTCATATCTTCTGCCAAATCCCGGCAAAAATAATAATCAACGCGAGTTTAACCAGATTTAAACGAAGCGATTATAAGCGCAGCCCGGCGCAATTTCACTTAACGAAAATCCAGCCGATTGTTAAAAAGTGTTTGCAGCCGATGGCGTTAACCCCCGCTTTATGGTGGAGTGGTGCCCTTCGGTCATGCATTAAAGGAAGGCGTATGAAATCGGGTCGCTACATTGGGGTGATGTCTGGAACAAGTCTGGATGGGGTTGATGTGGTGCTGGCGGCAATTGATGAAACCATGGTCGCGCAGCAAGCGAGCCTGACGTTTCCGATTCCGCTGCCGTTAAAAGAGGCGATTCTTGGCATTTGTCAGGGGCAGCAACTCACACTCTCGCAACTGGGGCGGCTGGATATCCAACTGGGCCAATTGTTCGCCGACGCGGTGCTGACGCTAATGGACCGAGAGCAACTCCACCCGGAAGATATCGTCGCGATTGGCTGTCACGGGCAAACCGTCTGGCATGAGCCGACAGGTATTGCGCCGCATACTCTGCAGATTGGTGATAATAACCAAATCGCGGCGCGTACGGGTGTGACGGTGGTCGGTGACTTTCGCCGCCGTGATATCGCGCTTGGTGGGCAGGGCGCGCCGCTGGTGCCTGCCTTTCACCATGCACTGCTGGCGCACCCGGTAGAACGGCGCATGGTGCTCAACATTGGTGGCATCGCCAATCTATCGCTGTTGATCCCCGGTCAGCCGGTCAGAGGTTATGACACCGGTCCGGGTAATATGCTCATGGACGCGTGGATTTGGCGGCAAAAAGGCAAACCCTACGACAAAGATGCGCAATGGGCGAGCGAAGGCAAAGTGGTGCTGCCGCTACTGCAAAACATGCTAAGTGATACCTACTTTGCCACTCCTGCGCCGAAAAGCACCGGTCGTGAATATTTTAATTACAGCTGGCTGGAACGCCACCTGGCACACTTCCCGGGGTTAAGCGCCAGCGATGTGCAGACAACACTGGCTGAATTGACGGCGATGACAATATCCGAGCAGGTGCTGCTCAGTGGCGGTTGTGAACGCCTGCTGGTCTGCGGCGGTGGAAGTCGAAATCCGTTGCTCATGGCCCGTCTGGCGGGGCTGCTGCCAGGTACAGAAGTCACCACTACGGATGAAGCCGGTATCAGCGGCGACGACATGGAAGCGCTGGCGTTTGCCTGGCTTGCGTGGCGAACCCTGGCCGGACTGCCTGGCAATCTGCCATCCGTCACCGGCGCGTCCGCTGCCTCGGTGCTTGGCGCGATTTACCCCGCTAACCCGCGGCAGAATCAGAGTTAACCGCATTTCACTTTAGTTGCGCCGGGCTAGACTGACCAGGCTTAGGGAGGGCGTTTCGCCCTCCGTGACCAGGACCGTCCCGGGAATACTCTATGAAAAAAATACTCATCGCCTGTCTGCCTGCACTGCTTGCCGGATGCAGCTATTACAATCAGTTTGTAGAACGCATGCATACCGATACGTTGGTTTACCAGTGCGACGAAAAACCACTCACCGTGAAAATTAATAACACCCGTCAGCAGGCGAGTTTTGTCTGGGATGATAAATTGCTGACCTTACAGCAAGGGCTTTCAGCCTCTGGCGCACGCTATACGGATGGCGTCTACGTTTTCTGGTCGAAGGGTGAGAGTGCGACCGTCTACAAGCGCGATCGCATTGTACTGAATAATTGCCAGCTTATTCCGCAGCGTTGAGATTTTTACAGGGGGGCGCATAATAGCCCCACCTGATGATTACTTTCGCTAACGCCATGTCTGATAACGATCAATTGCAGCAAATCGCGCATCTGCGCCGTGAATACACCAAAGGTGGTCTGCGACGCGGCGACCTTCCCGCCGAACCGTTGACATTATTTGAACGCTGGCTGGGGCAGGCCTGTGAAGCCCAGCTGGCCGATCCTACCGCGATGGTTGTCGCGACAGTGGATGAAAACGGCCAACCGTACCAGCGC
This sequence comes from Kosakonia sp. YIM B13588, assembly GCF_042788165.1. NCBI lineage: Bacteria > Pseudomonadati > Pseudomonadota > Gammaproteobacteria > Enterobacterales > Enterobacteriaceae > Kosakonia > Kosakonia sp. YIM B13588. The sequence continues at coordinate 253,769 of NZ_JBHZPO010000001.1, forward strand.
ATCGTATTGCTTAAACATTACGATGAAAAAGGGCTGGTATTCTATACCAACCTTGGCAGCCGCAAGGCGCATCACATTGAAAACAACCCCGCTGTCAGTCTGCTGTTCCCATGGCATATGCTGGAACGTCAAGTGATGGTCACCGGCAAAGCAGAACGGCTTTCAACGCTGGAAGTCGTTAAGTATTTCCACAGTCGCCCGCGTGACAGCCAAATCGGCGCCTGGGTATCGAAACAATCGAGCCGCATCTCCGCGCGCGGTATTCTGGAAAGCAAGTTCCTTGAACTTAAGCAAAAATTCCAGCTGGGTGAAATCCCGTTACCCAGTTTCTGGGGCGGCTACCGCGTCAGTATCGACCAGATGGAGTTCTGGCAAGGCGGTGCCAATCGCCTGCATGACCGTTTTTTATACCAGCGTGAGAACGCTGCGTGGAAAATTGACCGCCTCGCGCCGTAATCCCTGAAAAATGTTGCTATAAGCGCTGGCACTCCGTGTTCCGGCGCTTTATTCTATCTGCCCCCCATGAAGTATCCTTTCGCATCTGGCGAAAAGTCGTGTACCGGCAAAGGTGCAGTCCGTTTTATACATGGAGATTTTGATGGCAAGCAGTAACTTGATTAAACAATTGCAAGAGCGGGGCCTCGTGGCCCAGGTGACGGATGAGGAAGCGTTAGCAGAGCGACTGGCGCAGGGCCCGATCGCGCTCTATTGCGGCTTCGATCCCACCGCTGACAGCTTGCATTTGGGGCATCTGGTTCCATTGTTATGCCTGAAACGCTTCCAGCAGGCTGGCCACAAGCCAGTGGCGCTGGTGGGTGGTGCGACCGGTCTGATTGGCGACCCGAGCTTTAAAGCTACCGAGCGTAAACTGAACACCGAAGATACCGTGCAGGAGTGGGTAGATAAAATCCGCAAACAGGTCGCACCGTTCCTCGATTTCGATTGTGGCGACAACTCCGCTATCGCTGCGAACAACTACGACTGGTTTGGCAGCATGAACGTGCTGACTTTCCTGCGCGATATCGGCAAACACTTCTCTGTTAACCAGATGATTAACAAAGAAGCGGTCAAGCAGCGGCTGAACCGCGATGATGTCGGCATCTCGTTCACCGAGTTTTCCTACAACCTGCTGCAAGGTTACGACTTTGCCTGCCTGAACGAACTGCATAATGTCGTGTTGCAGATTGGCGGTTCTGACCAGTGGGGCAACATCACGTCGGGTATCGATCTGACTCGCCGCCTGCACCAAAACCAGGTCTTTGGCCTGACGGTTCCGCTGATCACTAAAGCCGATGGCACCAAATTTGGTAAAACCGAAGGCGGCGCGGTGTGGCTGGATCCGAAGAAAACCAGCCCGTATAAGTTCTACCAGTTCTGGATCAACACCGCCGATGCGGATGTTTATCGCTTCCTGAAGTTCTTCACCTTTATGGATATCGCGGAAATTAACGCGCTGGAAGAAGAAGACAAAAACAGCGGTAAAGCGCCGCGTGCGCAATATGTGCTGGCTGAGCAGGTGACGCGTCTGGTACATGGCGAAGAGGGTTTAACTGCCGCTAAACGCATCACCGAAAGCCTGTTCAACGGTACACTGAGCGACCTGAGCGAAGCCGATTTCGAGCAGCTGGCGCAGGATGGCGTACCGATGGTTGAGATGGAAAAAGGCGCCGATCTGATGCAGGCACTGGTTGATTCTGAGCTGCAGCCGTCCCGCGGCCAGGCGCGTAAAACCATCGCGTCCAACGCCGTTACCATCAACGGCGAAAAACAATCCGATCCGGAGTATTTCTTCACTGACGGCGATCGCCTGTTTGGTCGCTACACGCTGCTGCGCCGTGGTAAGAAAAACTACTGCTTGATCTGCTGGAAATAAAAACAGACCTGCCGAAGGGAGTGAGAAATCACTCCCTTCTTTTTATTGCTCCATTCTTGCAAGGCTACCAACAATGAAGAATATCCTCGCCATTCAATCGCATGTGGTCTTTGGTCATGCGGGGAACAGTGCCGCCGAGTTTCCGATGCGCCGCCTGGGTGCTAACGTCTGGCCGCTGAACACGGTGCAGTTTTCTAACCATACTCAGTACGGCAAATGGACCGGCAGCGTGATGCCGCCAGCTCATCTGACCGAAATTGTGCAGGGCATTGCGGCGATTGACCAACTGAAACGCTGTGACGCGGTGCTGAGCGGCTATCTGGGTTCGGCAGAGCAGGGAGAGCATATTCTGGGTATCGTTCGTCAGGTGAAAGCGGCCAACCCACAGGCGAAATATTTCTGCGATCCGGTCATGGGACACCCGGAGAAAGGCTGTATCGTTGCGCCAGGGGTTGCCGAGTTTCATGTCCGCCACGCTTTGCCTGCCAGCGATATCATTGCGCCAAATCTGATTGAGCTGGAGATCCTCTGCGAGCATGCGGTTAACACGGTGGAAGACGCGGTGGCTGCGGCGCGCGAGCTAATTGCGCAAGGGCCGCAAATTGTGCTGGTGAAACATCTGGCACGCGCGGGATTGAGCGCCGATCGCTTTGAAATGTTGCTGGTAACGCCCAGTGAAGCCTGGCACATTAGCCGTCCGCTGGTGGATTTTGGCGCACGTCAGCCTGTCGGTGTGGGCGATGTGACCAGCGGGTTGTTACTGGTGAAATTGTTGCAGGGTGCGAGCGTACGTGAAGCGCTGGAGCACGTAACGGCGGCAGTGTATGAAATTATGCTGGCGACTAAAAATTTGCAGGAGTATGAACTGCAGGTGGTCGCGGCACAGGACAGAATTGCGCAACCAGAGCATCTTTTTAGCGCCACATTGCTGTAAAAAAGGCGGGGATCCCCGCCTTTTTCATGCCCGCTAAACAGTGTCTTCGCGGGCAATCACATTTTACTGAATACCTTCTGCCGCCATTGCAGCCGCCACCGCAGGACGAGCGGCAACACGCGCCATATACGCGTCAATATTCGACAGACCTTCCATATTCAATTTCACCGCGCGCGCCCAGCGCAGAACCGTGAACAGATAACCGTCGGCAATGGTAAAGTTCGCACCGCTGATCCACGCGTTATTGCTCAGGGATTCATTCACGTAGTGCAATTTTTTCTCAAGCAAGGCGCGTACGGTGGGTTTGTACTCTTCCGGTGTGTCCGGGCGGAACAGCGGGGTGAAGCCTTTATGCAGCTCGGTTGCGATAAAGTTCAGCCACTCCAGCGTTTTGTAACGCGGCAAGGTACCCACAGGTGCCAGTAACTGGCTCTCAGGCGCGCTGTCAGCAACGTATTGCATAATCGCCACGCCTTCGGTGATCAGCGTGTTGTCATTCAACAGCAGCGCCGGGATTTGCCCTTTCGGGTTGATAGCAAAAAAATCATCGCCGTTTTCAAGGCGTTTTTTCATCAAATCAACGCTTATCAGATCCACATCTTTTCCGGTCTCACGCAGAGCAATGTGCGATGCGAGAGAGCAGGCGCCCGGCTTGTAAAACAGTTTCATTATCTTTTCCTTATGGCTGATTTCCGGCATAGGTTATTACGCGGCGGAATAAAAAAAAAGCCGCTAACTTGCGTTAGCGGCTGAATAATTCGAGTTCCCCGCGGCGATTAAGCCGTAGCGGTTTCCGACGTTTCGCGAGTGGTATCTTCGCTCTGCGTCATGCGGTTCAGCTTCGGTGCGGTGACGATCATCAGCAAAGCGATAACCGCCGTAGCGATACCAATTTGCAGGAACACGGAGCCGTAGATGTTCAGTGACATCAGCGGATCGGTCACATTTTCCGGGATAGCCATCTGATTAGCCACATAGCCGGCGATGATGTTCGCGCCAGCCGTGGTCAGGAACCAGCTTCCCATAATGAAGCCCATCAGACGCTGCGGCACCAGTTGCGCAACCATCGCCAGACCGAGACCGGAGATCATCAGTTCACCGATACTTTGCAGGCCATAGCTTGCGATCAGCCAGCTTACGGAAACGATACCCGCCTCAGAGGCGAATTTCGTGCCCAGCGGCAGCACCAGGAACGCGCCAGAGCACAGCACCATACCAATGGCGAATTTGTGCGGCATCGGCAGTGTATCGCCCATTTTGTTATAGATAGCGGCCAGAATCGGGCTACCAATAATGATCCAGAACGGGTTCAGCGCCTGATACTGTTCAGGTTCGAAAGCGATACCAAACAGCGTGTGCTCAACGTTACGGATAGCAAAGAAGTTCAGCGATGTCGGCATCTGACTGTAGAGCACGAAGAAGACAATCGCTTGTACCATCAGAATGAAGGCGACGATCATTTTACGACGAGCAGCACCTTTTAGCGCGAAAGTCTCTTTGGCGAAGATGCAGATAATACCCAGCGCCACAACGCCCAGCACCATACGTGCGATACCCTGGTTGTGCAGCAGCCAGGTGGCGATAGCGATCAGCGCCACGATACCGACAATGGTCGCCAGCAGATAGCCAACGCGCAGCGGTTCGAAATCCGGTTTAGAACCGTGATTTTTCACCCAACGTTTGCAGAAGGAGAAGTTAACGATGGTGATCAGCAGACCCACCACGCTCAGACCAAACGCGGTACTCCAGCCGAATTTCGCGGCCAGCCACGGTGTTGCCAGCATGGAGAAGAATGAGCCGACGTTAACGGACATGTAGTACATAGTAAATGCACCGTCCAGACGCGGGTCGTCTTTCGCATAGCAGGTCGAGAGCAGGGAGGACGGGTTGGCTTTAAACAGACCATTACCCACGGCGATGGCCGCCATGCCCATATAGACAATGCTCGCATCATGACCAGACCACGCCACCAGCGCATAACCGACGGCCAGCACGATAGCGCCCAGCATAATCACGCGTTTGGTGCCCAGCACTTTGTCACCCAGCCAGCCACCGATGGCAACCAGGCCATAAACCAGTGCGCTGAAGGAGGAGAACAGTGTAATAGAGTCCGCTTCTGACATACCCAGTTGTTTCACCAGGTAAACAGCCATAATCCCTTGCAGGCCGTAGTAACCAAAACGTTCCCATAACTCGATAGAGAAGATCAGATAAAACGCTTTCGGTTGTTTAAAAGCGTTCAGACTGACGCTTTCCGTTGGTTTGTTTGCAGTTGACACATATACCTCTTTTTTTACATCCCATATTAACGGGGGTGTTCAGCGCGCAATGACCAGAGTTCATCACGCTTATAGTTATATTGGGAGGGGAAAACGGCGGTTAATGTTCACTATCCCGCGCGTTCAGGCAAGCCTTTTGACATATTCTGTTACATAGATCCAGGGCATTACAATGCTCGGTGTTTTTATTTGTTATTCAGAGTTAAATTTCATCATGGAAACAAAAGTGGATTTTTCTACTACAGTCCGGGGGTTAGATTGCACATTAAGGCATATGTTCTGCTATTTTGGCTAAATGGTAGTGTATTGGGCTGGTTTATGTGATCAATATGGTCATATCTCTTGCTAAATGTGATTAAAGTTTGCACTGCAACCATTCCGTGTACATTGTTAATCTCTTTTTTAACATTGTGTTAGCAATAGTCACCGAAATCGTCATTAGTTGGATTTTTTTCTTCTAAAAAAAGGAATAACCTTATTAAATACGCATAAGTGGACGATTATTTGCTCAATATCACGATTTGTGCGCAATCATTCGACGTTTTGAGTAATTTACAGAGACGTGAGCGTTATCACATAAAGTTATGACATAAAATCAGCGAGTTCTCTTATCCGCGACTCGTTGGGTAACCAATCCGGGATCAATAACGAGACCTTTTCTGCTATTTGCCGCGCATTGTTCATGACAGGGGGCAGATACGCTGTCAGACTTGCCGCAGTCTTTATTACACTGGAGTCGAAATATGAACTTTCATCCATGGCTCAATGCGTTACATATCGCGGCGGCCATCGTCTGGATAGGCGGAATGCTGGTTATGGCTGTTGTTGCCGGCTGGTGCGCCACACAAGCGGATAACACTGCGCGTGTCGCACTGGCGGGCGATGTACGCCGCTGGAGCCGTAAAATTACCACGCCTGCAATGTTACTGCTGTGGGTTGCGGGTGCGGTAATGGTGATTGCGCACGGTCAAATGCCGCATCTGTGGCTGATAATCAAGGTGGTGGTAGTGCTGCTGCTTTCCGGTCTGCATGGTTTTCTCTCTGCCACGCTGCGCCGCATAGCGGCAGGTGAAGCGGTGAAAAGCATGGGGGCTATTCGCAATGCCACCAGCCTAACCATTATCGCCGTCGCGGTGATTATTCTGCTGGCAGTGATACGCCCGTTCTGACGGGCGTTAACTATCGACTTTACTGTCGTACTCGCACAGATCTTCGATAATGCAGGAGCCGCAGCGCGGCTTACGGGCGATGCAGGTGTATCGCCCGTGCAGGATCAACCAGTGGTGGCAATCGACTTTAAATTCCGCAGGCACCACTTTCAGCAGCTTCTCTTCAACTTCCTCAACGTTTTTACCCGGCGCGAAACGCGTGCGGTTAGAAACGCGAAAAATATGCGTGTCCACAGCAATGGTCGGCCAGCCAAATGCGGTGTTGAGCACCACATTGGCGGTTTTACGCCCGACGCCCGGCAGGGCTTCCAGTGCGGCTCTGTCTTCCGGCACTTCGCCATTGTGCTTTTCCAGCAAAATACGGCAGGTCTTAATGACATTTTCTGCTTTGCTGTTAAACAAGCCGATGGTTTTGATGTACTGTTTCACCCCTTCAACGCCAAGCTCCAGCATTGCTTTGGGCGTGCTTGCCACCGGGTAGAGTAGCGCGGTGGCTTTATTGACGCTGACATCGGTGGCCTGCGCAGAGAGCAGTACGGCGATCAACAGCTCAAATGGTGAGGTGAAATTCAGCTCGGTGGTCGGGTGCGGGTTGTTTTCCCGTAAGCGGGTTAAAATTTCCAGTCGTTTTGCTTTATTCATTATGCCTTCCCGGGCGCGGTCTGAGTGCTGTCGTTTGCCGCAGTCGCCGCCGCTTCACGGCGTTTTTTCATCTTCTGATCGATAAGGTATTTCACCGCCAGCATCATGCCTAGGCCAATAAATGCGCCCGGCGGCAACATCGCCAGCAGGAATGGGGAATCGGTGTGGAACACTTCTATGCGCAGCACTTTCGCCCAGCCGCCTAACAGCCCATCTGCGCCGTCAAACAGCGTACCGTTACCAAGGATCTCACGCAGGGAACCCAGCACAAACATCGCGCAGGTTGCCCCCATACCAATAGAGAAGCCATCGAGTGCTGAAAGCGCCGGGCCTTTTTTCGCCGCAAAGGCTTCAGCACGACCGACCACGATACAGTTGGTGACGATCAGCGGAATAAAAATGCCCAGTGACTGGTAAAGACCGAACGCATAGGCGTTGATCAGCATTTGTACCGCGCTGACCACCGAGGCGATGATCATCACGTAAATCGGGATGCGGATCTCATCCGGCGTCCAGCGACGCAGGGTGGAAATAAACAGGTTGGTCAGGGTTAACACCAGCGTTGTTGCCAGCCCCAGACCCAGTGCGTTGGTGGCGGTGGACGTCACCGCCAGTAGCGGACACATACCCAGCAGTTGTACCAGCGCAGAGTTGTTTTTCCACAGCCCCTGAACAATAACCTCTTTAACTTCGCTCATCGCTTACTCTCCACAACCCGGTAAACGGGAAAGCTGTTCCGGTAGTGTCATCGCGTACAGGCCGGTCCGTTTTACCGCGTTAACAACCGCGCGTGGCGTGATGGTCGCCCCGGTAAACTGATCAAAATCACCGCCATCTTTTTTCACCGCAAAGTGACCATCGGTCGCGCCGTCAATCCGCTTCCCGGCGAAGTGGGTGATCCAGTCGGAAATACGTAGCTCAATCTTATCGCCGAGACCCGGTGTTTCATGGTGCTCCGTCACGCGCACGCCCAGCACGGTGCCGCTGAAATCGGCGCCCACAAGCAGCTGGATGGCGCCTGAGTAACCATCTGGTGCGGTCGCTTCAAGGACAGCCGCAACAGGCTTGTCATCTTTTTTGGCGATCCACACATGGTGTTGCCCTTTGCCAAGCGCCGGATCGCTGACCAGAAAACAGCTCTGTTGTAGCGCGTTATTATAGCTGTCGCCTGGGATCACCTGATCAAACAGCGCTTTTTGTTGCAGCGCAGCCTGATCGGCAATAGTTGTTTTGGTCATTTGGTCTATTGCGGCGGTCAGCCCGGTAGAACCTGCGGCGAACAGCGCCAGCGTCACGCCATGTTTACGCATTGTCTTTAGCATGGCGGCTCCTTAACGATGCCCGTACACGCGCGGACGCGTGTAGTAATCAATCAACGGCACGGTAATATTTGCCAGTAATACGGCAAAGGCCACGCCATCCGGGTAGCCGCCAAAACTGCGGATAAGCCATACCAGCACGCCCGCCAGCGCGCCAAAAATCAGACGCCCTTTGTTGGTGGTCGAGGCGGTAACCGGATCGGTCAGAATGAAAAACGCGCCCAGCATGGTTGCGCCAGAGAACAGATGCAGTTGCGGCGCGGCCAGGGATTGCGGGGCGAAAACCCAGCCGAGTGTGGCACAAATCGTCAGGGTCAGCAGGAAGCTTACCGGGATATGCCAGCGAATGGTTTTCTGCCACAGAAGGAACAGACCACCGGCCAGATAACCGAGGTTGACCCACTGCCAGCCCGCACCGGCCAGAACACCGCTATAGATAGGGGAGCGCAGGATCTGCTCAACGCTGTGTCCGGCATGCAATGAGGTTTTAAAAGTATCGAGCGGCGTCGCCTGGCTGATGCCATCAATACCAATGCGCAGCGTTTCCATATTCGCGCCAGCGGCAGTATGACCAGTAAAAATCACCTGTACCGCATCCATAAAGCCTGGGACGGTGCGCGCGATTTCATACGGCGGCAGCCAGTTCGTCATCTGCACCGGGAAGGAGATAAGCAGCACCACATAGCCAATCATTGCCGGGTTAAATGGGTTGTGGCCCAATCCGCCGTAAAGCTGCTTGGCGATAACCACAGCGAACACCGTGCCAAGCACCACCATCCACCACGGGGCGAAAGAGGGAATACTAATAGCCAGCAGCAGACCGGTTAACAGGGCAGAATTATCTGCCAGGATCGCGCCAACGTTCTGCTTGCGTAATTTCAGTACCAGCGCTTCGGCAGCCAGCGCGCTGATAATCGCGAGAATAAGCTGTATCAGCGTTCCCCAACCGAAAAACCACAGTTGCGCAGCAATGCCCGGCACGGTCGCGAGCGTCACCAGCAGCATAATACGTGAGGTCTGGCGCTGGTTATGGGTGTAAGGGGAACTTGCGATTCTGAAAACCATTTAATCCTCGTTAACAGCTTGCTGTGCAGCCTTCTTCGCCTGAACACGGGCGATGGCTGCGGCGACTGCGGCTTTGCGCGGGTCGTCATTAGCGGCCTGCGCAAAAGACGAGACATCATCAGCTTGCGTGGCGGCTTGTACTTGTTCTAATTTGCGCGCTTTGGCGCGGGCAATCGCCGCTTCAACCGCAGCTTTACGCGGATCGACCGGTGCAGATTCAGCTTGTTGTTCGGCTTCCACCTGCGGCTGCTCAGCGTTGGCTGCAGATTCAGCGGGCTGGCTCTGCGCGAGCTTACGCGCTTTGGCGCGGGCAATTGCCGCTTCAACGGCGGCCTTACGCGGATCGACCGGTGCAGATTCAGCGTGTTGTTCGGCTTCAATCTGCGGCTGCTCAGCGTTGGCTGCGGATCCTTCGGGCTGGCTTTGTGCGAGCTTACGCGCTTTAGCGCGGGCAATCGCCGCTTCAACCGCAGCTTTACGCGGATCGACAGGTGCAGATTCAGCTTGTTGTTCGGCTTTCACCTGCTGCTCAGCGTTGGCTGCGGATGCAGCGGGCTGGGTCTGTGCGAGCTTGCGTGCTTTAGCGCGGGCAATTGCCGCTTCAACGGCGGCTTTGCGCGGATCGACAAGTGCAGATTCAGCTTGTTGTTCGGCTTCGACCTGCGGCTGCTCAGCGTTGGCTTCGGACGCATTGGGCTGGCTTTGGGCGAGCTTACGCGCTTTAGCGCGGGCAATTGCCGCCTCAACGGCGGCTTTGCGCGGATCGGCTGTTTCGTCCGTGGCGGCACTGTTTTCCGTCTGCAGCGCTTTTTCTGCCTGGCGGGCGCGTGCCTGCGCTTTGCGTGCTTCGCGCGCCGCGATCGCTTCGCTGTTATCGGGCTGGGCACCAGCCTGAATCACGACTGGCTGTGCGGCGGTCGTCTGTTTTTCGCGTACGCGCGCCAGTGCGGCATCAATCGCCTGCTGATCTTTAGCGGCAGGTTGAACCGCAGCCTGTTTATGACGCTGCTGGCGGGCTATTTTTTCACGCTCAAGGCGTGCCTGCCGCGCTTCAAAGCGTGCTTTGGCTTCGGCGTTGCGTTTTTCTTCCTCGGCGATGGCGTAAATCTCTGCCTTTTCCTGGCGGAAATATTGCACCAGCGGAATATTACTTGGGCACACCCAGGCGCAGGCACCGCATTCGATGCAATCGGAAAGGTTATGTGCCGTTGCTTTGTCGTGCTGCTGGCCTTTGCTGAACCAGTAGAGTTGCTGAGGCAGCAAATCGGCCGGACAGGCGTCAGCGCAGGCGCTGCAGCGAATGCAGCCTTTCTCTTCCTGCGGCTCGCCCATCTCGCTGGCAGAAGGCGCTAACAGGCAGTTGGTGATTTTGACTACCGGCACATCCAGCCATGGCAGCGTGAAGCCCATCAGTGGACCGCCCATAATGACCAGTTGCTCAGCGGAAGGGCAGAAACCGGCGAAATCCAGCAGATGGCGCACCGGTGTTCCCAGGCGAGCCCAGACATTGCCCGGTCGGGTAACCGCTTCACCGGTCACCGTCACAACGCGCTCCGTTAAAGGCTCGCCGTCGATAACCGCGCGTTTAACCGCATACGCGGTACCCACGTTTTGCATCAGAATACCGATATCCGACGAACGCCCGCCGTGCGGCACCTGCTTGCCGGTGAGGATCTGCGTAAGCTGTTTGGCACCGCCGGAAGGATATTTCGTTGGGATGACTTTCAACTGAATATCATGGCTGCCCGCCAGCACCGCACGCATCATCGAGATCGCCTGCGGTTTATTATCTTCAATCCCGATAAGCACCTTACGCGGTTTAAGAATGTGCGCCAGAATGCGCACACCTTCCATAATTTGCGCCGCGCAGTCCTGCATTAAACGGTCATCAGCGGTGATATAGGGCTCGCATTCCGCAGCGTTAATAATCAGCGTGTCGATTTTATCGCCGCCGCCGTGCAGTTTTGCTGCGGTAGGGAAGCCCGCACCGCCAAGCCCCGCAACGCCAAACTGATGGATACGCTCAATTAACGCTTCATAACTGTGGGAACGGTAATCAGGCCAGCCGTCGCGATCAATCCAGCGATCTTCACCATCCGCTTCAATAATGACGCTCATCTCAGGTAACGCAGAGGGGTGCGCGGTGGAGTGCGGCGCAATTGCGATCACGGTGCCGGACGTCGGCGCATGAACAGGTAACATACGGCCACGGCCGCGCGTCAGCGGCTGGCCGCGCAGCACCTTGTCACCCACGCGCACGCACAGTTCGCCTTCAGCGCCAAGGTGCTGCTTGAGAGGGATCACAAAGCGGTTCGCCAGTGGCAACTGGCGCAGCGGCGTACCGTTTGATTGGGTTTTCATTTCAGGCGGATGAATGCCGCCGTGAAAATCCCACAGTTTCTCTTTTCGGAAAGCGGAAAATAACTTAAACATGGTGTTCCACAGGAATATTACGCACCGGAATGGACTGCAAATCCCATTTCCAGCTATGGGTGGTCGTTTCCACAGGACGCAGTTCAATGCACTGCGTCGGGCACGGATCCACACAAAGGTTACAGCCGGTGCACAAATCGCTCATCACCGTATGCATGGCGCGCGTTGCGCCGAGAATGGCGTCTACCGGGCAAGCCTGAATGCATTTTGTGCAACCAATACAATTGTTCTCATCGATTACCGCCAGCATACGCACAGGCTCAAGCGCTGCGGCATCGCCATCAATCGGTTGCGGATCGACATTCAGCAGCGCGGCGATTTTCAGCATCACGGCTTCGCCGCCGGGGGCGCAGCGGTTAATTTTTTCACCCTGCAGACCGACCGCCTCAGCGTAAGGGCGACAGCCAGGGTAGCCGCACTGCCCGCACTGGCTTTGCGGCAATAATTCATCCACGCGCTCAACGACCGGGTCATCCTCAACCGCAAAACGGCGGGAGGCATAACCCAGAATCACGCCAAACAGCAGCCCCAGCACGCTCAGTGCGGCAACGGCTATGGAAATCGCACTCATATTACAGTTTCACCAGACCACTAAAGCCCATAAAGGCCAGAGACATTAAGCCCGCAGTGATTAACGCAATCGCATTGCCGCGAAAGGGCGCGGGCACATCGGCAACGGCAAGACGTTCGCGAATCGCGGCGAACAACACCATCACCAGTGAGAACCCTACGGCGGCGGCGAAGCCATACATCGCCGACTGCATGAAATTGTGCCCAAGGTTGATATTGAGCAGGGCCACGCCGAGCACCGCGCAGTTAGTGGTGATAAGCGGCAAGAAGATACCCAGCAGGCGATAGAGCGCCGGGCTGGTTTTGCGTACCACCATTTCGGTGAACTGCACCACCACGGCGATAATCAGGATAAACGCCAGCGTGCGCAGATAGACTAAATCCAGCGGGATCAGCACCCATGTATCGATGAGCCAGGCACAGATAGACGCCATCGTCATCACGAAGGTGGTCGCCAGTCCCATGCCCATTGCGCTTTCCAGTTTTTTGGAAACGCCCATAAACGGACACAAGCCAAGAAACTTCACCAGCACGAAGTTGTTGACCAGTACCGTTCCGATAAATAGCAGCAGATAGTCTGTCATTATGTGGCCTGAAATAAAAAAAGCCGCCTATTATCGGTCAAACAGCACCGGGCGACAACAGGATAACTGTAAGGTTATTACGGATTAACAAAGGTCCTTTTCACGCGGCTTGAGCGCTTGAAATAGGGCACCATCAACGCGGCGGCAAGCAGCGGAAAGAGTAACTGACGCAGCGCCAGTTCATCGGTGACAGGAGCGAACGCAAAGGCTTTCACGGAGAGCAATACGCAAACCAAAAGCCAGATAATATAGTGCTTCGGCACGCTGCGGCGGCGTTTAAAAAAGGCGATAACCAGCCAGAAGGTGTAATACCAGATGGCGATAGCGAAGGCAAAAGAGACGAACCACAGTATGGTTTGTTTCAGCGGTTGTGCGCCCAGCGCCGTTACCGACTGAGGTGTCATTAAGGCAGTAGCGTACAGCAATAATGCCAGCGAGGTGCTTAATAACGCGACCAGCAACCAGGCCAGAGGACCGAGTAACCAGCCTCCGATTCTTTCTGCAGGAGTCGTTGTCATGCGTATTCCTCTGTTAAGGCATTAATGCTCTGAATGATTTCGCCGGGCGAGGAGTATAAAGCATTACACGACGAATGCCAGCAGCGTTACTGCACGTAGCGCCATACCGAGCGCGGAACGCACCCAATGTCAAACAGACGGCCGCCAGAAACCAGTTCCGCCCGGCGATGATCGGCTGCGCGGTACATGTTGATAATTTCACCGCTGTCGGTCAGCGTGTAGTTGAGGTGATCAAACAATTTTTCCAGACTTTCAAGCGAACTGATTTTGCGGAATTTTAATAAATAGTCCTGAACGGTCATGTCGAGGGGTGTCCATATAATAAGAAAGAGGCAGAAAATATACGCGGGCTAATTTTGTACGAATAATAAACATTATTACCCGGGCGTAAATAGCACAGGAATGGTCTGCCACTAAATTAAGAGTTTTCTTTTCAGGTGAAACCAGGCGCCAGAACAGCGCCCGGCTGTGAAGATTAACGCCCTTCGCCATGACTGGCAATAAACATATGACGCTGAGTTGCACTTTGCGCCTTTTAAGGCGGCGATTATTTCTTTTGTGTCGCGACGCTCTGTTCAGGGGGCTGATAATTATCGATATGGCTCGCAAAAACCAAAAGAATGGTCGATACGCCGAGTACCACCCAGCCCATTAATTCAATAATCCGATTGAAAATTCCGGCCATACTTTTACTACTCCCTGATGTTAACTTTTGTCTGCAGCTGTCGATAAAAACCGGTGCCTGGTTGCAGATTTAAGCAGATTTTTTAGGCAGAAACCAGGGCTGAGCACGGTAAATTCATTCGTTTCGCTAATGGGTTACTGAAGCGGTTGTCGCCACTTGGCAGATGGTGTGAAATAGACGTTCCAATAAGGAGAGACCACTCTATGAGCGATAATATCCGTGTCGGATTAATAGGTTATGGCTACGCCAGCAAAACATTTCATGCGCCGTTGATTGCCGGAACGGCGGGAATGGAGCTGGCCGCGATTTCCAGCAGTGACGAATCGAAAGTAAAAGCGGATTGGCCAGCCGTGCCGGTTGTCTCTGAGCCGAAGCATCTGTTTAACGATCCGTCGATTGACCTGATTGTTATCCCCACGCCGAACGATACCCATTTCCCGCTGGCCAAAGCGGCGCTGGAAGCTGGCAAACATGTGGTGGTGGATAAACCCTTTACAGTGACACTGTCACAAGCTCGTGAGCTGGACGCGCTGGCGCGTAGCCTCGGACGTGTGTTGTCGGTGTTCCATAACCGGCGTTGGGACAGTGATTTTCTGACGCTGAAAGCCTTGCTGGCCGACGGCGCGCTGGGCGAAGTGGCTTATTTCGAATCACACTTTGACCGTTTCCGCCCGCAGGTGCGTAACCGCTGGCGCGAACAAGGCGGACCCGGCAGCGGCATCTGGTATGATTTGGCGCCGCATCTGCTCGATCAGGCGGTTAACCTCTTCGGCTTACCGGTATCAATGACGGTAGATCTGGCGCAACTGCGCCCTGGTGCACAATCAACAGACTATTTTCACGCGGTGCTTGCCTACCCGCAACGGCGCGTTGTGTTGCACGGCACCATGCTGGCCGCTGCAGAATCGGCCCGTTATATCGTGCATGGCTCGCGCGGCAGTTATGTGAAATATGGGCTGGACCCGCAGGAAGAGTGCCTGAAAAGCGGCGCGCGGCTGCCGCAGGCCGACTGGGGTTATGACATGCGCGACGGCGTATTAACCCGCGTTGACGGTGAAGATCGTACGGAAGAGAACTGGCTGACGCTACCGGGCAACTACCCGGCCTATTACGCGGCCATTCGCGATGCGCTGAACGGCGTGGGGGAAAACCCGGTTCCGGCCAGCCAGGCAATCCAGATAATGGAACTGATTGAGCTGGGCATTGAATCTGCAAAACATCGTTCTACGCTGAGTCTGACCTGAAAAAACGCCGCTCACGCATTGTCGTGAGCGGTTTTTCTTTTTATACCTTCGCAACGCTATCGCGCAGCGCCTGTTTTTCCGCCGCGCTGAGAAAGGCCATCTCCAGCCCGTTAATCTGCGCCTGGCGAATCTGTTCGCGACTCAGCCCGGCAGCCGGGGCTGCAACCTGATATTCATGACCAATTTCGACACCTTGCACGGCCGGATCGTCGGTATTGATGCTCGCCAGAATGCCATGCTCAAGGAAGGTTTTCAGCGGATGGCGGGCGAGGGACGGCACGGTGCTGGTCTGAATATTCGACGTCAGGCAGGATTCAATACCAATGCGTTGTTCGGCGAGAAAATCCATCAGCGCGGCATCTTCAATCGCCTTCACACCGTGGCCGATTCGCACGGCGCCGAGTTCACGAATCGCCTGCCAGATACTTTCCGGGCCGGCGGCTTCACCTGCATGAACCGTTATCTGCCAGCCCGCATCGCGCGCACGGTTAAAGTGTGAAAGGAAAAGGCTGCCGGGAAAACCCAGCTCATCACCGGCCAGATCCAGCGCGGTAATGCCGTCGCGGTGCGCCAGCAGCGCGTCGAGTTCCTGTAAACATGCGGCCTCGCCGAAGGTGCGGCTCATAATGCCGATTAAGCGCGCCTGCACGTTGAAATCACGGCTCCCTTCGCGTACACCGGCAATCACCGCTTCCACAACGCCCGCTACCGGCAGGTTGTGGGTCATCGCCATGTAACCTGGCGAAAAGCGCAATTCAACGTAGTGCAAGCCGTTCAGCGCCGCGTCCTGCATGTTTTCGTAAGCGACGCGGCGACAGGCATCCAGCGACGCCAGCACTTTGACACCCCAGTCGAGTTTTGCGAGGAAGCTGACCAAATCCGGCTCATTAGAAGTGACCTGAACGTGCGGACGCAGTGCTTCAAGGGTTTGTGCAGGAAGGGGGAGATTGTACTGGCGGCCAAGATCCAGAATCGTTTGTGCACGGATGTTTCCGTCGAGATGGCGATGAATATCAGTTAATGGCAGGTTGGGATCAATCATGGTCGCACTCTTATTTTAAGAAAGTGCTCGCCATTATAGAGACAAAAGGCGGTAAAAAGCTATCTTGCGCAACCAGGAGGGCAAGTTGCGCAAATTTTGGCTTAATGAAGTGACGCTAATGCCGCGATTAATCCCTTCACGCCTTGCTCGAGTTTTACCCGTGGGCAACCGACATTCAGACGCACAAACCCTCGTCCTTCCGCGCCGTAAGTGTCGCCGCGCATAATGGCCACCTTTTGCTCCTCGATCAGCGCTTTTTGCAGTGCGGAATCATCAATCCCTAACGGGCGCAAATCTATCCATGCCAGATAAGTGGATTCCGGTACTTGCCAGTTCAGCGCTGGAAAGGCGTTATTCAGGCTGTCTGCCAGGTAAGCAAGATTGGCGCGTAAGTAAGCGCGAAGCGCATCCAGCCACGGCGCGCCGTCGCGGTAAGCGGCGATATGTGCGACGACCGACAGCACTGCCGGAGAGGAGAGGCCGTTGCTGTTTTTCAGCGCCTCCAGCCAGCCATTGCGCGACGGCGCATTATCAATAAGCCCCCACGCGCCGGTCAGCGCAGGAATATTGAAGCTTTTCGATGCCGAACTAAACAGCGCCCACGGCCCACGTGCAACAGCGCGCCAGGGAATGTGCGGTTGGCTGCTCCAGACCATATCCATATGAATTTCATCGCTTATCACTTTCACGTTATGGCACTCACACAGCGCGGCCATGGTTTCCAGTTCATGGCGTGTCCACACTTTCCCGGTCGGGTTTTGCGGGCTGCACAGCAGCAGGATTTTACTCTCCGGTCTTGCCAGCACGGCGTCGAGCTGTGCCATATCGCAAAACCAGCCTGCATTGTTGTGTTGTAGCGGCACGGCCAGCAACTGCCGCTGATTCCCCTGAATGGCTTTATAAAACGCATCGTACGCCGGGGTATGAACCACGATGCCATCGCCCGGCCGTGACCACTGGCGGATCATTTCGGCAATCATCCAGATAACCGACGGACCATAAACAATGTTTTCAGCATCAATCTGTGTATTAAAGCGGCTGGTCATCCAGTGCGAAATAGCCCCCAGAAACTCCTCGTTTTTCCAGCGGCTGTAACCCAGCACACCATGCGTAAGCCGCTGTTGCAGGGCGTTAATTACACACGGCGCGGTGGCAAAATCCATATCGGAAATCGTGAAAGGGAGTAAGTCCGCGCGGCCAAAGCGATCGGCGACATAATCCCACTGCGTACACCAGGTGCCGTGGCGGTCAATGGGGGAGGAGAAATCGAACGTATCCGTGGTCATTTTTTATTCCGCCTCCACCGGGGTGCCAAACTGTTGTGCATTGATAAGCTGCACCATTTCATCTTTTACCGACTGCACCTGCGGCCCAATCACCACCTGCAAGTCATGTTCGTTCACTTTGATAACGCCAATCGCGCGGTTGGCCTTGAGGGCGTCAACATTAACTTTATCCATCTCATTGACCGACAGGCGTAAGCGGGTGATGCAGTTATCCAGCGTTGCGACGTTATCCGCTCCGCCAAGCGCGGTAAGCAGGGCAGGCACGTCATAACCGGATTTGCCCGTCACACCCTGCGTTGCAGAATCTGCGCTTTCCGCCACGGCGCTGTCGCGGCCCGGTGTTTTCAGGTCGAAATGGGTGATAGCGAAACGGAATAAGGCGTAGTAAACGGCGAACCAGATAGCAGCAACCAGCGGCACCAGATACCACTTTGTTGCCATGCCGTGCAGCACGCCGAAGACAATGAAATCGATAACGTTGCCGTCCGTGTTGCCGATCGTCACGCCGAGCACGGCCATCACGGTAAAGCCCAGGCCGGTAAGCAAGGCATGAATTAAATAGAGCACCGGGGCGACAAACAGGAACAGGAATTCGATCGGTTCGGTCGTACCGCCCACCACGCAGGCAATGACGCCGGAAATCATCAACCCTTTTATTTTATGGCGATTTTCAGGCCGTGCGCAGTGGTACATCGCCAGCGCCGCGCCGGGTAAGCCGCCGAGAAAAGCGGGCATCTTGCCTTGCGAGAGAAAACGCGTCGCGCTTTCGGCGAAACCGTGCGTTTGCGGGCAGTTAAGCTGCGCCTGGAAAATAGTCAATGCGCCGCTGACATTATGTCCGCAGACCTCCATCGTTCCGCCGGCTTCCGTAAAACGGATCAACGCCACCAGAATATGTTGCAGACCAAAGGGCAGCAGCAGGCGTTCGCCAGTGCCGAAAATCATCGGCCCGAAATCTCCGGCGCGATCGATAATGTGCCCCAGGCCGCTAATCGCCATGGCAAACCACGGCCAGACCAACGGGATCGCAAGCCCCACCAAACCCATCACGACACTGGTGACAATCGGCACCGAGCGCGTACCACCGAAAAAGGCCAGCGCGTCCGGCAGGCGCAGGGTGTGAAAGCGTTCATGTAAACGCCAGATAATAATCCCGGCAATCACCGCGCCGAGGATCCCGGTATCAATGGACTGGATGCCGAGCACATTCTGCACGTTATGCGCTTTGAGCAATGAGGCATCGTTAGTGGGCAATATGCCCTGGGCGGTGAGCCAGAAATTCACCGCCAGGTTCATCACCGCATAGCCGACAAAACCGGAAAAAGCCGCCACGCCCTTATCTTCACGCGCCAGTCCCAGTGGGATCGCGATGCAGAACATCACGGGCAGGAAACTGAACGCGAATGAGCCTATTTTGTTCATCCAGATAAAAATGGCCTGCAGCAGCGGATGGCCTAACACTGGCAGCAGGGTTATCACATCGCGGCTGCTCAGCGAGCTGCCAATGCCGAGCATGATGCCGCAAAACGACAGCAGTGCGACGGGCAGCATAAAGGTTTTACCGAGCTGCTGGAAAAATGCCCACAGGTTCGCTTTTTGCGCGGTTTTCCCCGCCATAACCTCTCCTTACGTAAAAAGAATGCTCTGGCGGATGCGCAGAGCGCAGACGGTTTTATCAGTTTTTGTCGCGCAAAAAACGCGAGCCGGTAACGGGGTTGTCGTTTTCGGATTCCGGCAAGATGACCCGATAGAAAATAAAAAGCCCCTCGAAAGGGGCTGAAAATTACTGCTGCGGTACTGCCGGAACAGGCGGCGTCGCGTCGTCCGGTTGGGCAGGCTGCAGCCCTGGCATACCAAACATCCCGACAAACTGCTCGAGCGGCATTTTTTCGCCGTTCAGCGTCACCTGGCCGTTAGCATATTGCAGGCTGGTGAGGATGCTGTTGTTTTCCACGGTGGTGATGCGGAACATCTGGCCCATCGCCGCCAGGCCTTTCACCTGCTGGCTTGCCAGTTTCGCCGCGTCCTCTTGCTGATAGCCTTCAAGTTTTGCCACCTGAGTCATCATTTCGGTGGCCATATCCAGCGGGATCGTCAGCTTGCTGTCGAGGGATTTCACCGTGCGGTCAACTTGCTCGGCCAGCGTTTGCGGCGTGCCGGTTGCGGTTGACGGATCTTTCAGGAACAGGGACAGGTTAAAGGTCGCTTCGCCTTTAGCGTTTTTCCAGCTTAGCGGCGCAACGGTCAACACGGGTTCACCTTTCAGCAACAGCGGAACAATGCTGAGGAACGCTTCGGTGGCTTTCTGCTGGTAGAGTTCCGGGTTCTGCGCGATATCCGGCTGCGCCATTAAGGCACGGATTTGCGCGTCGTACTGCTCGCTGGCCTGGTGCCAGGCTTTGCCGTCAATCTGGCCCACTTTCAGCGTCAGTTTTCCGCTGCCGAGATCCTGGCCCTGCACCTTCAGGCTGTTCAGGGAGTAATCCAGCTGGCTGTTGAGGCTCTTTTTGTCGTCCGCAACGTCAGATTTTGCGGTTAAGTTCATGCCTTCAAGCAGCGCCATCTCTTTATTTTCAATAGAGATCGCGAGCTTATCGAGGCTCATCTTCTGGTTGCCGGTACGCTCATCAAAGCTGGACATTTCGCTGGAGCCATCGGTTTTCAGGTTATTGAACGACAGCTGCACTTTCTGCCCATATTCATTCACCGTATCCACCAGGCCGCTTTCGGCTTCGCCGCTCAGCGACAACGCATTACCTTTGCTGTCCGCGCTGAAGCGGAAATGACCGCCGCTAAAGGCAACTTTGTCGCCGTCTTTTTCTGAATTCAGCGGGCTCAGCGTGACATCCGTGCGGGTGTCGCCGCTGTAGCCAATGCGGGTGTCAGCAGAGAAGGGCGCCTGACCTTTGGCGATATCAAACAACCCTTTTGTCACATCGTTATTGACCAGTTGCGTATGCACGGAAGCCATCGCAGGCGTCAGGCTAAAGGTTTTAAGCTGCGCCAGCGGGAAGGGACCATGATCGACCGTTTCGTGCAGAACAATGGCTTGCCCCGGTTTCAGCCAGGTATTGGTGCTACCGGCGAGCGGTTTTATATTTAACGTTAACTGGCTGGAAAAGAGGCCGCGCTGATAATCCTGCGCAGAGAGCTCAATATTGGCCTCTGGCGCGTTGCGCTTAATTTGTGCGTTCGCCTGGCTGACCATCTCCGCCAGACGACCTTCAAGTTGTTTGCCGGTGTACCAGGCTCCGCCCGTCCAGACGATACCGAGCGCGACGATAATCCCTGCGGCAACCCACGTTTTTTTCATACTATTTATCCCTAAAAAAGAAACCAGGCGGTTAACGCCGCCTGGATGTCGAGTGATGTGCCTTCAAGCTTAGCAATCCTTGCTAAAAAGTTCAGTAACTTACTCTCACTTATTAAACACTCGCGCCACGCGACCGGTGCCACTTACGCCAACAGGTGATTCGTCGGCGGCGATAAACGCCGATTCACCCGCTTTCAGCACTAATTGCTGGCTCGCTTTGCTGAGCACCGCTTCGCCTTCCACGCAGAAGACAATGGCCGCGCTCTGTTGCGCCAGTTGGGTTTCGTTGGTGCTGAGATCGTGCAGGGAGAACGCAAAGTCGTCTACCGGGATCGGGAAATCCAGCTCCGCGCCGTGCTGCGTCGGTTGCGTCAGCAGCTCATGTGCCGGTTTTGGCGTGAATTTTACGTTCGCTACCAGTTCCGGGATGTCGATGTATTTCGGCGTCAGTCCGGCGCGCAGGACGTTGTCAGAGTTCGCCATCACCTCCAGCGCCACGCCTTGCAGGTAGGCATGCGGGGTTTCGGCAAACAAGAACATCGCTTCGCCTGGGTTCAGTTTCACCACATTCAGCAGCAGCGGAGAGAAGAGGCCGCTGTCATCCGGGTAGAACTCGCTAATCAGGCGAATGGTCTGCCACGGTTCGCCGGAGTGATTGCCAAGCGCGGATTTCAGCACCGCCAGCGCGCGGGATTTCTCCTCGCCTTGCATATTGAGCAGCGCGGCAAAAAGCTCGCTCAGGCGCTCTGCGCCCGGTGCTTGCAGGAAATGGGCGATAGCCGGGTGTGCGCCCGCCACCGGTTGCAGCAAGGAAACAATGTCGGAAAACTCGCGGAAGGCGTTCATGGCAAGGAACGGCGTCAGGGCAAACACCAGCTCCGGCTTATGGTTTGGATCTTTGTAGTTGCGTTCTGCGGCGTCCAGCGGAATGCCTGCGGCGTTCTCTTTGGCAAAACCAGTCTCGGAGTTTTTCTTGTTGGGATGCACCTGAATCGACAGCGGCTGGTCGGCGCACAGCACTTTAAACAGAAACGGTAATTCGCCAAAACGATTCGCAACTGCGCTGCCCAGCAGGCGGGTTTTATCCTGATCAATCACCTCACGCAACGCACGGGTCTGGCCGCTGGCATCCTGCACCTTTGAGCTGCTCTTCGGGTGCGCGCCCATCCACAATTCGGCCATTGGCAGATGGTCAGGATTGGCAATGCCGTAGAGATCCGTTAATGCCGTTTTACTTCCCCAGGCGTAGTTCTGCGCGGAGTTGATGAGTTTTTGCATTATCAAGCCCTTTCTCATTAATGAAATTATGGCGTTATTAAAGCAACAAAGCCGACGGAAGTAACCTGCGAGGGTAAAAAGTCGTACTAGTCTCAGTTTTTGTTAAAAAATTGTGTAGGATATGGCGACTCGCTTTAACACAGGCAGATGGATTGACTGCCTGAACAATAACCAGATCAGCCGTAAGTGAGAGAACAATGTCGAACAAACCCTTCTATTATCAGGATCCTTTTCCGCTCGGAAAGGATGACACCGAATACTACCTGCTAAGCCGCGACTATGTTTCTGTGGCTGAGTTCGAAGGCCAGCAGATCCTGAAAGTGGATCCGCAAGCGCTGACGCTGCTGGCGCAACACGCTTTCCACGACGCCTCATTTTTACTGCGCCCGGCGCACCAGCAGCAGGTCGCCGATATCCTTACCGATCCCGAAGCCAGTGAAAACGACAAATATGTCGCCCTGCAATTCCTGCGCAACTCGGACATTGCCGCGAAAGGCATTCTGCCGACCTGCCAGGACACTGGCACGGCGATCATCATGGGCAAGAAAGGCCAGCGCGTCTGGACCGGTGGCGGGGATGAAGCGGCGCTGGCACGCGGTGTTTACAACACCTACACCGAAGAGAACCTGCGCTATTCGCAAAACGCCCCGCTGGATATGTACAAAGAGGTGAATACCGGTACCAACCTGCCGGCGCAGATTGATCTCTACAGCGTTGATGGCGACGAGTATAAATTCCTCTGCATCGCCAAAGGTGGCGGTTCAGCCAACAAAACGTATCTCTACCAGGAAACCAAAGCGCTGATCACCCCGGCGAAGCTGAAAAACTACCTGGTTGAGAAGATGCGCACCCTCGGTACGGCGGCTTGCCCGCCTTACCATGTCGCGTTTGTGATTGGCGGTACCTCAGCGGAAGCGACGCTGAAAACGGTCAAACTTGCCTCCACCAAATATTATGACGCGCTGCCAACTGAAGGTAATGAGCACGGACAGGCGTTCCGCGACGTGCAACTGGAGCAAGAGCTGCTGGTGGAAGCGCAGAATCTCGGTCTTGGCGCGCAGTTTGGCGGCAAATATTTCGCGCATGATATTCGCGTGATCCGCCTGCCGCGCCACGGTGCATCTTGCCCGGTTGGCATGGGCGTTTCCTGTTCTGCCGATCGCAACATCAAAGGTAAAATCAACCGCGATGGCATCTGGCTGGAGCGTTTAGAGCAGAATCCGGGCAAATACATTCCTGAAGCACTGCGCGAGGCCGGTGAAGGCGAAGCGGTGAAAGTGGATCTTAACCGCCCGATGAAAGCGATCCTCGCCCAGCTCTCGCAGTACCCGGTCTCTACGCGCTTGTCGCTTACCGGCACGATTATCGTCGCGCGCGATATCGCCCATGCAAAGCTCAAAGAGCTGATGGACAGCGGCGAGCACCTGCCGCAGTACATTAAAGATCACCCGATTTACTATGCTGGCCCGGCAAAAACGCCGGAAGGTTATGCCTCCGGTTCGCTGGGGCCGACCACTGCCGGGCGTATGGATTCGTATGTCGATCAACTGCAGTCGCAGGGCGGCAGCATGATCATGCTGGCGAAAGGTAACCGCAGCCAGCAGGTGACGGATGCCTGCCATAAGCATGGTGGTTTTTACCTTGGCAGCATTGGCGGCCCGGCGGCGATCCTTGCGCAGAACAGTATCAAAAGCCTTGAATGTGTGGCTTATCCGGAACTGGGTATGGAAGCTATCTGGAAAATTGAAGTGGAAGATTTTCCGGCGTTTATCCTGGTGGATGACAAAGGCAACGACTTCTTCCAGCAAATTCAATCCGGGCAGTGTGCCCGCTGCGTTAAATAGTATTGACCGCCCTTCGGGGCGGTTTTTTTAAGCACAAAGCAGTAAACAACATTATAAAAAGCATCAATACTTTTACTTGTTTGCAGGTGAGCAATGTCGCAACCCAATATCACTTTGTAACCAAGGAGAGAGTCATGGCAACGCATCGCAGTGAGAAAGATTCAATGGGCGCAATCGACGTCCCGGCAGACAAACTGTGGGGAGCGCAAACCCAGCGGTCGCTTGAGCATTTTCGTATCTCAACGGAAAAAATGCCGGTCTCACTGATCCACGCACTGGCGCTGACCAAACGCGCAGCGGCGAAGGTTAATCAGGATTTGGGGTTACTGCCCGAAGAGAAAGCGCGCGCGATCATCGCGGCGGCGGATGAAGTGCTGGCCGGGCAACATCCCGATGAGTTTCCGCTCGCTATCTGGCAGACCGGGTCCGGTACGCAGAGCAACATGAACATGAATGAGGTGCTGGCCAACCGCGGCAGCGAAATCCTCGGCGGCGTGCGCGGTATGGAGCGCAAGATCCATCCCAATGACGACGTGAATAAAAGCCAGAGTTCAAATGATGTTTTCCCTACAGCGATGCATGTGGCGGCGGTGATTGGCGTGCGCGAGCAACTGATCCCGCAGCTACAGGTGCTGAAAAAGACGCTTAATGAGAAAGCCACCGCATTTGCCGGTATTGTCAAAATCGGCCGTACGCATTTGCAGGACGCGACGCCGCTGACGCTGGGCCAGGAGATCTCCGGTTGGGTGGCGATGCTTGAGCATAACCTTAAACATATCGAACAGAGCTTGCCGCACCTGAGCGAACTGGCGCTGGGCGGCACCGCCGTGGGCACCGGGCTGAATACGCACCCGGAATATGCCGTGCGCGTGGCGCAAGAGCTGGCTAGCTTTACCGGGCAACCGTTTATTACCGCGCCCAATAAATTTGAAGCGCTGGCGACCTGCGATGCACTGGTGCATGCGCATGGCGCGCTGAAAGGGCTGGCCTCTTCATTAATGAAAATCGCTAACGATGTACGCTGGCTCGCCTCTGGCCCGCGTTGTGGTATTGGTGAAATCGCGATCCCGGAAAACGAACCGGGCAGTTCGATCATGCCGGGTAAAGTTAACCCCACGCAGTGCGAAGCGATGACCATG
The DNA here is from genome assembly GCF_042788165.1 of Kosakonia sp. YIM B13588. NCBI lineage: Bacteria > Pseudomonadati > Pseudomonadota > Gammaproteobacteria > Enterobacterales > Enterobacteriaceae > Kosakonia > Kosakonia sp. YIM B13588. The sequence goes on from NZ_JBHZPO010000001.1 coordinate 278,986, forward strand.
CTATGCAGCCAGGTGCTGGGCAATGATGTTGCGGTGAATATAGGTGGCGCGTCTGGCAACTTTGAGCTGAACGTCTTCCGCCCGATGGTTATCCATAATTTCCTGCAATCGGTACGTCTGCTGGCGGACGGGATGGAGAGCTTTAACGAGCATTGCGCTGTGGGGATTGAACCTAACCGCGAGCGTATTGATCAACTGCTCAATGAGTCTTTGATGTTAGTGACAGCACTTAATACCCATATCGGCTACGACAAAGCGGCGGAAATTGCCAAAAAGGCGCACAAAGAGGGGCTGACGCTGAAAGCTTCTGCGCTGGCGCTCGGCTACCTGACGGAAGCCGAGTTTGACAGCTGGGTGCGTCCGGAATCAATGGTCGGCAGTTTGCAACAGGCTTAACCCGCCAGATACAGATGCAGCCGCGGAATAATCAGCGTCAGCGGCTGCGCCTGTGGTTTATAGCGGTGTTGAATAGTTTCCGCGTTGTAATCCAATAGCTCGCCAATATCCGGGACGGTTCCGCCATTCTTTTCTGAAATCAGCGTGATAAGCGGTGTCGGGCAGGCATATTGCACCTGTTTTTGTGAACCGGCATACCAGACGCGGGCAATAGGCTGCACTTTCACCGGCCGCTTGATTTTCAGCCGCGCCTGTTTTGGCAGGGCGGCAATATCGTTGTACTCCTGCTCAATGCGTCCCAGCCACTCTTCACGCGTCCACGCGGAGACGGCGCGCGGGGATTTCAGGCTCTTTTCCAGTTGCGCCAGCACCTCATCGCGAGTGAGGTTTTTTATAATATGCTTATTCGCCCAGCCAAAACGGATGGTTGCCGGTGCGCGAATAGCCGTTAGTGTCCGGTAAGCATTTAAGGTGATAAGCCCCGGCAGATGGCGGTGTACCCATTCAAACCGGGCAGCGGGAGCCAGCCCCGATTCCTGAGTGACTATTCGTTCAAAGGTTAATTTCAGCGCGTTTACTGTGCTGATGCGTTCAGTCAGCGCGTTAAGCGAGGCCTCATTCGCCTGATAGCAGATAACGCCCGGCAGCCGCACGGCGGCTTTGCTGCTGCGGTTTTCCGACTGCTGCTGAATAAATAAATGGGTGTAATGAGTATGGGCAAGCTCTGCCGCCTGCTGACCAAGATGTTGCTCGACATGAATCGCGGTAAGCGGGTTGTGTTCCGCGCCTTTGGGCACATCCGGCAGGCTGAATACGCGTGCGGCCATTAACCGGCAGCCCGCTAACTCGGTTTTTAGCGCAGCCAGTTCATGTTCCAGCTGCCGGAAGGTGGTATTGAGGCGTTCGATCAAGTCTAAAGCAGCCATTTTGCATTCCATTAGTTACAACATACTTGTGTTTATAGCACAATCACCGGGATTCGGCCACTGTGCGAATAATCGTCAGGAGGGCAAAACAATATGGTGGTAAATCGGCCAGTGGAAAGAAAATTTCGCGCCGCCCAGTTCGCTCTGCGCGCAACTGACTTCGCCGCCGAAGGCCTGCGCGATGGAATGCACAATCGCCAGCCCTAACCCGCAGCCGCCGGTCGCGCGGTCGCGGCTGGGATCGAGGCGAACAAAGGGTTCAAACACGCGTTCGCGCTCTTCGGGCGCAATACCGGGGCCATCATCTTCGACGATCATGCAGGCTTGTGCACCTTCGCGTTGTAAGGTGACTTTTACCGTTTGCTGGCTGTAGCGCAGGGCGTTATTCACCAGATTATCCAGAACTCGCTCCATCAGACGCATATCCAGCGCGCCATAATCTTCACCCGGCGTTGTTGTCAGTAAAAAGGTGTACTGTGGGTTCATGCTGCGCGCATCGTCAAGGTAACTGCTGAACCACGCGGGCAGATCCGGTGAGGTGAGTTTCAGCTCGGTCTGCGGGCGATCGAGACGGGCGTATGTCAGCAACTCTTCTATCAGCGCTTCCAGTTGCCCGATATCGCGATTTAACGCCGCATGCTCGGTTTCGCTGAGGTTTTCACTCATCTCCAGCCGGTAACGCAGCCTGACCAGCGGCGTGCGCAGTTCGTGAGCTATGCCGTCTATAAGATGCTTTTTACTGGCGATCAGCGCATTGATATTGTCCGCCATCTGGTTAAAGGCGATGCCGAGCCGTTCAAAACTCGAGGCACTGTCAAAATGAATGCGCTCTTCTAAATGCCCCTCGCCGAAGCGTTGTGCTGCTGATTCAAGCCGCAACATCTCCTGCCAGTGCGGGCGCATCCAGATAAATACCGGGAAGGCGAGAGAGATAGCAATCAGCGCCATCAAACCCATATCCAGCAGCCGCGTTTCATGCAGGAAAAAGAGATACGGTACCGGGCCGACCGCCAAAACATAATGGCTGCGGGGAATACGCTGGATAAAGGTGTATTCCGAATCAAGTGCCACGATATCGCCTTCACGCAGCCGCTGTGCCGGGCGCGGTTCCAGCGTGTATTTGCTCATCGGCTCAATGCGCAGATTAAACGACAGATTGAGATCCAGCTCCTTCAGAGTTCTGGCCCATTGGTTGGGCGGGATCTCGCGCAGCTCGCTACGCATCAGGTAGAGCGAGCTTTTCATCAGGTCGTCAAGGGACTGGCGACCAGCGCGCTCGGCGGTGAATTTATAAACCAGACCCACCAGCATCGTCATGACCAGAAAGCAGACGAACAGCAAAAGGTAAAACTGGACGAACAGCTTTTTCATAGCGACACCTGGTTGTGCGTTTTAGTTGTCCCACGCATGCGGGGCGAACAGATAGCCTTTGTTGCGAACGGTTTTAATCCGGTAGGGTTCCGTTGCGCTGTCGAGCAATTTTTTACGCAGGCGGGAAATCGCCACATCAACGCTGCGATCCATGCCATCGTAGCTTACACCACGCAAGTTCTTCAGCAGCGCATCGCGGTCCATAATCTGTCCGGCGTGGGTCGCTAATTCCCAGAGCAATTCGAAATCGGCGGTGGAGAGGGCAACTTGTTGCCCGGCCAGCATCACCTGGCGGTTAACCGGATCGATAGACAAGGTGCCAAAGCTGATCGTCTTATGTTGTTTCAGCGAGGGCGTGGCGGGTTCGGCGACGGTATTCACACTGCTGCGCTGGCGCAAATGCAAACGCAGTCGCGCCAGCAATACGGCAGGCGGCGTGGTTTTCAGAATGTAGTCGTTGGCGCCCATCTCCAGTGAAAGAATGTGGTTCATATCACTGTCCAGCGAGGTGAGCAGCACAATCGGGCCGTTCCACTGGTTACGCAGGTCGCGACACAAGGTCATGCCATCTTTACCGGGCAGCATGATATCCAGCAGCACCAGTTCGGGTTTTTCGCGGGCGATCACCTCTTCGGCGCGATCGCCACGGGGTTCGACAATGACGTCCATATCGTGTTTGCCCAGATAAGCGGCAATCAGTGCGCCCACTTCCGGGTCATCTTCCACAAAAACGATCTTATTCATAAGCCATCGCGATTGTTCAAAAACGTCAACATACACCGCCTTGCTATAAGCTGCCATTAATCTTTTCTAAACGAAGAGGCTTCCGTTATGCTGTAGGTCATTGTTGTTGCAGTGATAAAGGGAAAATCATGGGGTTGGTGATTAAAGCGGCTATCGGGGCGCTGGTGGTGGTGTTGATTGGTCTGTTAGCCAAAACAAAAAATTACTATATCGCCGGGCTAATCCCGTTATTCCCGACTTTCGCGCTGATTGCGCACTATATTGTCGCCACCGAGCGTGGCATTGAGGCGCTGCGCACCACGATCGTGTTCGGCATGTGGGCGATTATTCCCTATTTTATCTATTTACTGTCGCTCTGGTATTTCACCGGTTTTATGCGGGTCTGGCCGGCGCTGGGCTGTGCGGTTATTTGCTGGAGCCTCAGCGCCTGGTTGTTAATTTATTGCTGGAGTCGCCTGCACTAGCGCATCAGCATCCAGGTGGCTGGAACGGCGGCAATTAACAAGGCGCCAATCAGCGCTTTTTCATGCTGCTTGAGCATTTCCGTCATTTCATGTGTGCGACGGGCGTACATAAACACCAGCAGACCCGGTGCGTAAAGCACCACCGACAGCAATAAATGCATCGGACCGGATGCGTACAGTAGCCACAAGCCATATACGCAAGCGCCAATCGCCACCGCCTGGTGCAAGGGACGCTGCGCGATTTTCCACAGGAACGCGCCGACAAGGAAATAGGGCACCAGAATCATCTCTGACGCAATGGTCAGCAACGTGTTGTAATCCGAACCGGTGAGCCAAATAAGCACCAGGCAAACCTGCACGCTGATATTGGTCAGCCATAAAGAGGCAGCAGGCGCGTTGTTTTTATTCTGTCGCGCGAAAATTTTCGGGAACGCTTTATGCGTTGCGGCCAGTAACGGCACTTCCGCCGCCATAATCGTCCAGCTCAGGTACGCGCCGCAGACGGAGACAATCAAACCCGCCGCAATAATGACTTCGCCCCAGCTCCCCAGCAGTTTCACCATCAGGCCGGCCATCGACGGATTACGCATTTCCGCGAGTTCCGGGCGGGCAACAACGCCGAGCGAAAGCAGGGTAACCAGCAGATAGACGGTCAGCGCCGCCAGCACTGCGAGCAGTGTGGCGCGGCCAACATCATGCTTATTGCGTGCCCTGGCAGAAACCACAACCGCGCCTTCGACACCAATAAATACCCACAGGGTAATCAGCATGGTGTTTTTCACCTGCTCCCACACCGGAACGCCCAGCGCGATGCCGCTGAAATCAAGGCGGAACTTGTCGAGGTTAAAGGCCAGCGCCGCCAGCACAATAAACAGCCCGAGCGGCACCAGTTTCGCTAGCGTCGCGGCCAGATTGATACTCGCAGCGGTTTGTACGCCGCGCAGAACCAGCGCATGCACAATCCACAATAACGCGGATGCGCCTACAATCGCCTGCCAGGTGTTGCCATCGCCAAACAAGCGCAACGATGGCGTGTCGGTAAAGAAACTCAGGGCGGAAAAGACGATTACCAGATAAGAGACGTTAGCGATAACCGCGCACAGCCAGTAGCCCCAGGCCGAACAAAAGCCAATCAGCTCCCCAAAACCTTCGCGGGCGTAAGTGAATATGCCGCCATCCAGATCCGGGCGAATACGGGTCAGGATCAGCATGGCAAAGGCGAGCAATAAAATCCCCGCCCCGGTGATCATCCAGCCAATGATCAGTGCCGCCGGGCTGGCAACTTCCGCCATATTTTGCGGCAGGCTGAAAACGCCAGCGCCCAGCATCGAGCTTAAAACCAGCGCAGTTAATGCGCTAAGGCCAAGTTTCTTTTCCATGGTTATCCTGTCAAAAAAGCAACTAATCCAGAATAATTATTTTGCCGTGGCGCATAAATATGGTGGATATCACTAAGGCGCGGGATTTTACGGAGAGTCGACGGGCCATGCAATGAGGTGGCACGACAATTTTACGAAAAAGGGTAAAAAAATAAAAAAGGCGGCCGTAGCCGCCTGATTCATAAATGCAGATTATTTATACAGATCGGCGCTGATGGTCATGTTGTTGCCGCTTTCTGACCACTGGCGGGTGATGTGATAGTACTTAGCACCTTTTTGCGCGGCGCGTTTGGCAACCTGATAAGAGATCTCGGTCATGTTGCCATAGTTGCCGGTGAACTTGATGCTGTCGAAAGGCACCATCTGCGCGGCGGTGATTTTATTCACCTCTTCGACTTTTGTTCCGTCAGGCAGCGTGACACTGTAACGACCACCGGAAGAGGATTGGGTTTCAAAGAAACGACCTACACCGACGCCCGCTGTCGCATCGCTGGCGATGCCTGGGATCTCAACTTTTTTCGCTTCTTCACCGCCTTTTGCCAGCGCGGCGCGGCCAGCATCCGAGTCACGCGGGATAGCATCCGCGCTCTGGATAACGCGTTTTTTCGCGTCTGCTTTATAGATGAAGGCCGTGACGATCTGGTTGCCACCCTGGTTAGCATCAACCTGGCGAACAATAAAGAAAGAGGCTGCGCCTTTCTCTTTAGCAGCTTTAGTTATTGCGTCGTTCACTTCCGGCTGAGTGCGGAAGAAACCCTGAACGGTCACCGTATCGTACGGCTGAAGCGCAATCGCTTGATCTTTAGGTAACTCGGTCACGCCGTTAATAACACGGAAAGCAGGACGCTCCGCTTTTGCGGCGTCAGCCTTGTATAAATCGACCGTGGCGCGCTGGTTGCCGCTGTTGCCCGCGTCGGAGGTATCAACAACGTAAAATGATGCGGCACCTTCTTTATCCGCGCGTTTGGATGCTGCGTTAACGACGTCGCCAATGGCATTAAAACGGCCGGTGATCACGATGCGATCGTAAGGTTTTACCGCTGCCGCTTGCTCCGGTGTTAACTCTGTCGCTGCGTTGGCGGTAAATGCCGTTGCCGAGAGAAGTGCTGACGCCAGGAGGGTGTACTTAAGCTTCATAAAAATAATCCTTCGCCTTGCGCAAACCATAAACTGGTGTTGTTGTTGGGAAAACGTCGGTGATTATTGCATTTAAACAGCGCAACTGTCTGCGTCATTTTTCACTGACTGTGCGGCTGAGGGGGAAATAACGATAACCTTTAGTGATATGTTGAAAAAACAGACGCTTGACCAGCAAAACCGATAAAGGTTATGACTTTTTTAAGTTAATACATTGTTAAAAAGCGAATCTGCACCGGAGATTAATCGTGTTTTGCCGCTTCGCTTGAGCGGAATATCGGCCTTTATGCGGGAATTTAAGGCAAATAAGCTTGCCTGCGGCCTCCGACAGTTAATTTTCACGGATAAATGCATAATTTCTCTTTTCCGGCTGTGGATCACAGGCGTTATTTTCAGTAGGTTATAGAAAGTTTGTTACTGTTTTATTTTCCGCAGCGTTGCGTAAATAACCGCGCCGGAACCACTGACAAACCATCATCTAAAACCGATGGAAGGGAAAACTATGCGTATTGGTGTACCTAAAGAACGGTTGGCCAATGAAACCCGCGTTGCTGCGACGCCGAAAACGGTCGAGCAACTGCTTAAACTGGGTTTTACCGTCGCGATTGAAAGCGGCGCGGGCAAGCTGGCAAGTTTCGATGACGATGCGTTCGTCCAGTCCGGGGCGACGATTGTCGATGGGAGCAACGTCTGGCACTCGGACGTTATCCTCAAAGTTAACGCACCGAACGACGAAGAGATCGCGCTGCTTAATCCAGGCACGACGCTGGTGAGTTTTATCTGGCCTGCGCAAAATCCGGCATTAATGGAGAAGCTGGCCGCGCGTAACATTACCGTGATGGCAATGGATTCCGTGCCGCGTATCTCACGTGCTCAGTCGCTGGATGCGCTGAGCTCAATGGCCAACATCGCGGGATATCGTGCGATTGTTGAAGCGGCGCATGAATTCGGCCGTTTCTTTACCGGGCAGATCACGGCGGCGGGCAAAGTACCTCCGGCGAAAGTGATGGTGATTGGCGCGGGCGTTGCCGGTCTGGCGGCGATTGGCGCGGCTAACAGCCTTGGAGCCATTGTGCGTGCGTTCGACACGCGCCCTGAAGTCAAAGAGCAGGTGCAGAGTATGGGCGCCGAGTTCCTGGAGCTGGATTTCCAGGAAGAAGCGGGCAGCGGCGACGGTTATGCGAAAGTGATGTCCGAAGCCTTTATCAAAGCAGAAATGGAACTCTTCGCAGCCCAGGCGAAAGATGTCGACATTATTGTCACCACGGCGCTTATTCCGGGGAAACCCGCACCGAAGCTGATCACCCGTGAAATGGTTGACTCCATGAAACCGGGCAGCGTTATTGTTGACCTTGCTGCGCAAAACGGCGGCAACTGCGAATACACGGTACCGAACGAGGTCAGCACCACCGGCAATGGTGTGAAAGTGATCGGTTATACCGATTTACCAGGCCGTTTGCCTACGCAGTCTTCCCAGCTTTATGGCACCAACCTTGTTAACCTGCTGAAATTGCTGTGCGTTGAAAAAGACGGCAACGTGGTTGTCGATTTTGATGACGTAGTGGTTCGTGGGGTTACCGTGGTTCGCGAGGGTGAAGTTACCTGGCCTGCACCACCGATTCAGGTTTCTGCACAGCCGCAAGCTGCGCCAAAAGCGGCTGCGGCACCAAAAGAAGAGGCCAAACCGGCTTCGCCGTGGCGGAAATATGCCTTTATGGCACTGGCGATCATTCTGTTTGGCTGGCTTGCGGATGTTGCGCCAAAAGAGTTCCTCGGTCACTTTACCGTTTTCGCTCTGGCTTGCGTGGTCGGTTACTACGTGGTGTGGAACGTCTCGCATGCGCTGCACACGCCTTTGATGTCGGTGACGAACGCCATTTCCGGCATAATCGTTGTCGGCGCGCTGTTGCAGATTGGGCACGGCGGCTGGGTCAGCTTCTTGAGTTTTATTGCGGTACTGATTGCCAGCATTAATATTTTTGGTGGTTTCACCGTCACTCAGCGCATGCTGAAAATGTTCCGGAAGAACTAAGGGGTAACAGATGTCTGGAGGATTAGTTACAGCTGCATACATTGTTGCCGCGATCCTGTTTATTTTCAGCCTGGCGGGACTTTCTAAACACGAAACGTCCCAGCAGGGGAATAACTTTGGTATCGCCGGGATGGCGATTGCGCTGATTGCAACCATCTTTGGCCCGGACACCGGCAATGTCGCCTGGATTTTAGTGGCGATGATTATCGGCGGCGCGATTGGTATTCGCCTGGCGAAGAAAGTTGAAATGACCGAAATGCCAGAGCTGGTGGCGGTGCTGCACAGCTTCGTCGGCCTGGCTGCGGTACTGGTAGGCTTTAACAGCTATCTTGACCACGAAGTGGGATTGGATCCGGTGCTGGTGAATATTCACCTGACGGAAGTGTTCCTCGGCATCTTTATTGGTGCGGTGACCTTCACCGGTTCTATTGTCGCTTTCGGTAAACTGCGCGGGAAGATCTCTTCTAAGCCGCTGATGCTGCCGCATCGCCACAAACTGAACCTGGCGGCGTTAGTGGTTTCTTTCGTGCTGCTGCTGGTGTTTGTGCGCACTGAAAGCGTCGGTCTGCAAGTGTTGGCGCTGTTGGTGATGACGATGATTGCGCTGGTGTTTGGCTGGCATCTGGTGGCCTCTATCGGCGGTGCGGATATGCCGGTTGTGGTTTCCATGCTGAACTCCTATTCCGGTTGGGCGGCAGCGGCGGCGGGCTTTATGCTCAGCAATGACCTGCTGATCGTGACCGGTGCGCTGGTCGGTTCTTCCGGTGCGATCCTCTCTTACATTATGTGTAAGGCGATGAACCGCTCCTTTATCAGCGTGATTGCCGGTGGTTTTGGTACTGACGGCTCCTCAACCGGTAGTGATGAAGAAGCGGGCGAGCACCGTGAAATCAATGCCGAAGAGACTGCAGAGCTGCTGAAAAACTCGCATTCGGTCATCATCACCCCAGGCTACGGCATGGCGGTAGCGCAGGCGCAGTATCCGGTGGCGGAAATCACTGAGAAACTGCGCGCGCGCGGCGTGAAGGTGCGTTTCGGTATTCACCCGGTTGCCGGACGTTTGCCGGGCCATATGAACGTGCTGCTGGCGGAAGCGAAAGTGCCGTACGACATCGTGCTGGAAATGGACGAAATCAACGATGATTTCGCCGACACCGACACCGTGCTGGTTATCGGTGCGAACGACACGGTTAACCCGGCGGCGCAGGATGATCCGAAGAGCCCGATCGCAGGTATGCCGGTGCTGGAAGTGTGGAAAGCGCAGAACGTGATTGTGTTCAAGCGTTCCATGAACACTGGTTACGCGGGCGTGCAAAACCCCTTGTTCTTCAAAGAGAACACGCAGATGCTGTTTGGCGATGCCAAAGCCAGCGTCGACGCTATCCTCAAAGCGCTGTAAATCGTACAGATTGAAAAACCGCTCTTCGGAGCGGTTTTTTTTGGTCCGCGTAGACGAAAGCAGAGTGTCTATACTTTTATCTTCATGTTTTTTATGAGGAGGAAGGATGACGTTTTTGTCACGTTTTGACTTTATATCCATATTGATGCTGCCATCATTCTGGATTGGTCTTGCCACGGTGGTTATCGTTACGCTGGTTGTCTACTGGCTGTTCACCTACTTACTGAATATGGTGCTGAAAGGCGCGCGCAACTGGAGTGAAAAGCAGGAGGGCGTCGGCAGGCTGCAGCATGTTGTAGTGGATATGCTCAGACGCACCAGCAAATTCCTGCTCTTTGTGGCGGCGTTACTCTTCAGCCTGCGGTTTGTCGATCTCCCCGATCACCTGTTTAACACGCTCGGGCACGCCTGGTTTTTAGTGCTGGCGATCCAAATCGCCCTCTGGCTTGATCAGGGCGTGGTGTCGTGGATGCGTCACTTGATGTTCTCGCCCAATACCAGTAAAAACCCGGTCACTATGGTCATCGCTGGTCTGCTGCTGCGCATGATGCTGTGGACGATGATGTTGTTATCGATTCTGGCGAATGTCGGGGTCAACATTACCGCGCTGGTCGCCAGTCTTGGCGTGGGCGGTATCGCCATTGCGCTGGCGGTACAAACCATTCTCAGCGATGTTTTTGCCTCACTTTCTATCGGTTTTGATAAACCTTTCGAGATTGGTGACTTTGTCGTTTTCGGCGACGTTGCCGGCACCATTGAGCATATTGGCCTGAAAACAACGCGTATCCGTAGCCTGAGCGGGGAGCAGATTGTCTGCGGTAACGCCATCCTGCTTCAGCAAACGCTTCATAACTACAAACGTATGCAGACCCGGCGCATCGTCTTCACTTTTGGTCTGGCGCTCACAACGCCGCCGGAGAAACTGCGTAAAGTCGGCGAGATGGTGCGTAGCATCATCACTGATGTTGGCAACACGCGTTTTGACCGTGCTCATTTCCTCGGGTTTGGTACCGATCGGCTGAATTTTGAAGTGGTGCATATCGTCAATTCGGCAGACTACAACACCTACATGGATATCCAGCAAGAAATCAATATCCGCATCATGGAGCATCTGGCCGCAGAGGAGATTGAACTGGCACTGCCGTGCGTAGTGGTGAAAGGGGGAGTGGCTGTTGAAACGCCGCCCGCAGAGCCACAGGGGGAACAAACGGCTGTATAAAAAAACCCGCCTTGCGGCGGGTTGCTTGTTTAGTCGTCTTCTTCGTCGTCCAGCTCGACAGGTGTCTGGTATTCATCCGGTTTAATGACCAGCAGATCGCAACGCAGATGATCAATAACCTGCTCGGCGGTGTTGCCAAGGAAGGCGGCGGAGATCCCGGTGCGCCCGATGGTGCCAAGCACGACAATCCCTGCCTGCAGGTGTTCAGCCAGATCCGGGATCACCTCTTCAGGTAACCCTTTTTCCACATGCGTGAGTTTTTCATCGATGCCAAATTTCTGCCGCAACGCTTTCATCGCCAGCAAGTGCTGACCGCGAATGGCGTCGTTGTACACGCTGGGATCAAATTCCGGCAGTTCAATCGCGATGTTGATAGGCGTCACCGGATAAGCGCCAACGAGATGCACTTCGGTGTGGTTTACCTGTTCGGCCAGATGCAGCGTCTCTTTGACCAGCTTTTCATTCAGCGAGTTGTGGTAAATCTCTTCGCTGGCGAGATTGACTGCGACCACTGCACGCCCGGCTTCTGGCCAGGGTTGGTCTTTCACCATCCACACCGGGCACGGGCATTTACGCAGCAGATGCCAGTCGGTCGGGGTAAAAATAACGGATTCCAGTTTGTCATGCTGGTGGGTCATCTTCAGCAGTAAATCGTGTCCACCAGCCAGAACTTCCTGAATGATGGCTTCGAAGGGACGATTGTGCCAGACCACTTTGATTTCGATTGGCACACCCGCGTCGATATAGTATTTCGCCTGCTCGCGGATCCACGCGGTGCGCTGGCTGATGACGCCCTGGCGCATTGCGGTTCGCTCGTCAGGGGACAGAAGGGTGGTCATTTCGTAAGAGAAGTCATAGATAGGCAAAAACGCTTTAATGCGGCCGCCAATCCGTTGATGCAAATACACAGCACGTCGTAACGCTGGCTGATCGTCCTGATTGGGATCGATGGCGACCAACATATTCTGATACTTAGCCATACAGGGTCTCCTTACATCTGTCACCACAGTCTGTCAGTAAAAGATAACCCATAAGTGCTGAATGAAACAGGGGAAAGCCTTCGCCAGATCAATAAATCAGATAAATTTAATGCCCTGGCAAAGGTGAGATCAAGCGGGGGAAAACTCAGGCAACGTTACGCGCATGACCAGCCAATTGCGCCAGCATGTCACTATTTTCAATGGTGATATATTTCCCTTTCACCGCCAGCATGCCGCTCTTCTGGAAGCGGCCTAACAGACGGCTGATGGTTTCCACCGTCAGGCCCAGATAGTTGCCGATATCGCCACGCGTCATCGTCAGGCGGAATTCACGCGGGGAGAAACCACGCTGTGCAAAACGGCGTGAGAGGTTATAAATAAACGCCGCCAGGCGCTCTTCTGCATTTTTCTTCGAAAGCAGCAGGATCATATCCTGATCGCCTTTGATCTCGCCGCTCATCAAACGCATCATCTGCTGACGCAGGTTGGGCATTTTACCCGAGAGGTCATCCAGCGTTTCAAAGGGGATTTCACAGACCATTGATGTTTCAAGCGCCTGTGCGAAGCTCGGGTGATGACCTGTACCGATGGCATCAAAGCCCACCAAATCGCCCGCCAGATGGAAACCGGTGATCTGCTCGTCGCCCTGTTCGGTAATGGTGTAGCTTTTGATCGTACCGGAGCGGATAGCGTAAAGCGATTTCAATTCATCCCCGGCTTTGAACAAGGTCTGACCTTTCTGGATGGGCTTTTTACGCTCAATGATGTTATCGAGCTGATCCAGCTCATGTTCATTCAGAGTAAAGGGGATGCAAAGCTGGCTAATGCTGCAATCCTGGCAATGGATTGCACAACCGCCAGACTGAATGCGTCGTATAATTCGCTTTTCCGGGATCATAGGTCTGCTCAACGCCGTAATTGATATTGGTCAATTTTAACAGCTTTTTACTGGGCGCGTAAGCCCGGTAAAACGTCAATTCACGATTAATAAAACGGGAGGCAGAAATGAAAAGAGATGATATTGCACCATCTCTTTGAAATTCCATCATTTCGCTAAGGTTTTTACCACAAAAGAGGGTGAAAAGAACGCTAAATATGCGTTTTTTCTCACAATAGAAGGTACCCTTCATGGCGTAGCAACCACTCTTTTCGCTGCACGCCGCCCGCATATCCCGTCATCGTGCCATTACTGCCGATAACGCGATGGCAGGGCACGACAATACTCACCGGATTTGAACCATTCGCTGCGCCGACCGCGCGTGCGGCACCTGCACGACCCAGTTTTATCGCCAGTTGACCATAATGCATTACCTGGCCACAGGGGATGGTGCGTAGCGCTTGCCATACTTCGCGCTGAAAAGGTGTGCCACCAGTCGCCGTCGGCAGGGTTTCAATTACGGCTAAATCGCCGTCAAAATAGTCCTGCAGTTTTTGGCTTAAGCCGCCCGGATTATGCGCTGCCACTCGTTGGTAACCCTCCCGACGATAGTGAATATTCAGTAACTCAACCATTCGATCGCTGTGTTCTTCCCATTCAACCGCGCGAAGCTGGAATTGCTCATCGCACAGAACCCAAAGCGGGCCAAGCGGTGTGGAAATAGTATCTTCAAGTAAAGTCAGCATCTGGCATCCTTTTCAGTGGTCAACGGCGCCAATTTACCAAACGTACAGCGATGCTGCTATACCCCGAAAGGGACTATATTCTGGATAAAGAAATAAGCTGGTGAAATAATAGTCAGCGAAGTATGCATTATTTAATAGATGATATATTGCGCTTATTTCGCGAATAAAAAAATAGAGCCTGCCGACATCCGTCAGGCTCTACAGTACACACAGCAGCGCATCCGTTCGTTATTTTATGCATTTTCATCCTTGCGCGGTAAATATAGTTATAGCGTTCCTGCATCATATTTCCAGTCTGAATTGGTGATTGATTTCACGTTAATTTAACTGAAATTCAGAATATTAATTTTCCTTAAGGTTAAGTTCTAATAGCATTACGAAGAATGATGTTATTGGAATATCGTCCAGCAGAACCAATCGCTATTATCTAAAAACCAATTTAGTACCGGCCATTGTGAGCGCAGGCCCTGCCAGCTATAGTACGGAGGCAGAAGTAGGTGGAGGACTGCCCTATGAACCCTGACGACAAATCGCTTTTCCTTGACGCCATGGAAGATGTCCAACCCCTGAAGCGCAGTGCCGATGTGCACTGGCAACCGAGCCACAATTCGCGCACGTTACAACGCGTCGACACGCTGCAACTCGACAACTTTCTGACCACCGGCTTTCTTGATATCGTGCCGCTTGGCTCACCGCTGGAGTTCAAACGAGAAGGCCTGCAACAAGGTGTGCTTGATAAACTGCGCCAGGGGAAATATGGCCAACAGGCAAGCCTGAACTTACTGCGCCAACCGGTAGAGCAGTGCCGACAAATGGTGTTCCGTTTTATGTATCATGCGCGCCAGGATGGGCTACGCAATGTGCTTATCATTCATGGTAAAGCGCGTGAAGACGGCTCGCATGCGAATATCATTCGGAGTTATCTGGCGCGCTGGCTGCCTGAATTCGATGAGGTTCAGGCGTTTTGCACTGCGTTGCCGCACCATGGCGGAAGTGGTGCTTGCTATGTCGCGATCCGCAAGTCCGAGCAGGCAAAACAGGATAACTGGGAACGGCATGCAAAACGCAGCCGTTGAAGAACGCAGCGGAATCGGGAAATTAGCTTGCGAATGGTAAATAAAAGGCGGGAACCAGACAGGTTCCCGTTGTTTTTTAATCGGCATATTCGGCCGCAATAAGGATTTCACTTTGCTGGCTACCCAGCGCGCTTGAAAGATGTTCTGCCTCCGTACTATTCAGCTCAATTGAAATATCATCCCGCCCATCGTTAAAAGTGATGTGCAGGCATACGCTGCCATTAGGTTTTGTCACGGTGATTTGATTTGGAAACAATGCAATATTCTTTTGACCCATCATTTATACCTCTTCAGTATTCGACTAACTCCCTTTGACCTTCCATCGCTGCCAGTACCCCATCGGCCAGCGCGAACATTTCATCCTCACCAGGATAAATGACGATTTCAGGTGTAATAAAACTGACGCGCTGACGGATAAGTTCGACAATTCTTCTGTTGTAGGCAATGCCGCCGGTAATGATGATGGCATCGACCCATCCCTCCAGTACGGCGGCGCACGAGGCGATCTCTTTGGCTATCTGATAGGCCATCGCTTCCAGAATGTCCCGCGCCTTTTTATTCCCATCCATAATCTGTTGTTCAACATCGCGGATATCCTTGGTGCCGAGATAACCATATACGCCGCCTTCCCCAATCAACTTCTTCTTTAGTTGCGCATAAGTGTACTGCCCTGAAAAACACAGTTTTAATAATTCATAGCTGGGAAGCCGGCCAGCGCGTTCCGGCGAAAATGGCCCATCGCCGCCCAGGGCTGAATTCACATCCACAATACGGCCATCGCGGTGAGCGCCCACGCTGATACCGCCACCTAAATGGGCAACGATCAATTTAAGCGTGGAATAGGGGCGGTTTGTTTCTGTGGCATAACGATGCGCGACTGCCTTTTGATTTAGCGCGTGAAAAGCACCAACGCGTGAAATTTCCGGCACTCCGGATATTTTTGCTATCGGGTCATATTCGTCGACGACGACAGGATCAACGGTATAAGCCATCTCTTCTTTATTTACCGCCCGCGCGAGTTCCCAGGCCAATATGGCTCCCAGGTTAGAAGCATGTTCACCGTTCAGGCCAACACTGGCATCGTGAATATAGTCATCATTAATACGATAAACGCCACTTTGCAAATGACGCACCAGACCACCGCGACCGATAAATATATCAATGTCGTTTAAGCGAAAACCATGCTCCTGCAATATGTCGAGAATTATCTGTTTGCGAAAGGCTTTTTGATCCAAAACCGTGGAAAAAGCCGCCATCTCTTTTTCATCATGGTTAAATGTACGGTAAATAAGCTGCGTGCGGTTGTTATATACCGCAATTTTCGTAGACGTTGAACCTGGATTTACCACCAAAATATACATAATCAGTCCTTGCATTGAGAAATCGCACAAGCAATAGCAAAATATTTTGTTTTAGCGGTGTCCGATCGCGAGGTAAATACCACCGGTTTTGACGTTCCCGTTAGCGTACTTGCGCTCAATGCTCCGCCAAGCTGCATCACCGTTTTATAAAAGACATTGGCGCTGTTGATATCCGGAAGGACGACCAGGTCAATATCGCCGCCAACCTGTGAATGCAACCCTTTATGTCGGCAGGAGTCTTTATTAAACGCCAGATCGATGGACAGCGGACCTTCAACAAGACAGTTATCATAAGTGATGCCACTCAGCGCCGCGGCATCCACGGTAGCGGTGATTGCGGGCGTAATATGCTCAACGGCGGCAATCAGCGCGACTTTGGGCACTGCGATACCAACCTGATGCAGGACATTAACCGACTGGGCAATCATCGTGGCTTTATCTCGTTGATCAGGTGTAATCGTGATGCCAGCGTCGGTGATCGCAAACAGCTTGTGATAATGCGGGCTTTCGATAAAGGCTAATTGCGTGACAAGCCGTGATGCCGCAATGCCAGTCTCTTTATTTAAAATCGCTCGCAGATAAATGGCGCTATCGACCAGTCCTTTCATTAAAATATGCGCTTGCCCGGATTTGACGACTCGCACTGCCTCTTTGCAGGCTTCAGCTTTATCTGGAATATCCACTATTTCTATATGGCTGATATCAAATTTAAGGTTTTCGGCGAGCGAGGTTATTTTATTCCGGCAACCAATCAGAATGGCCTCTGCCAGCCCATCATTTCTGATCCATTTAATGGCTTCGAGTGCATGAGAATCTTCTGCTGCGGCAACGGCAACTATTTTCGGCTTTTTCCTGCGCGCGAGCTCAACAAACGAACTTAATTTTTCAAGCATGATAAAAATCCTGAGTCCCCAATATGGCCTCACCAGACGTATCGCCGGTGAGGTCAGTAATTAACATGTCCTTAATACATATGCTGGCCGCCATTGATGGCGATATTGGAGCCGGTAATAAACCCGGCCTTATCACTGGTCAGATACATGGCAAGTTCGGCGATTTCATCGGCTTCGCCGAGGCGACCAACGGGAATTTGCGCCACAATAGCTTCCAGAACATCGGTGGGGATGGCCTGCATCATTTCGGTGTTGATGTAGCCTGGGGAGATGGTATTAACGGTAATATTTTTACGTGCCACCTCCTGCGCCAGCGCTTTCGTGAAACCATGCACACCCGCTTTGGCGGCCGAATAATTAACCTGGCCAAACTGTCCTTTCTGACCATTTATCGACGATATATTAATGATGCGCCCGCGCTGGTTTGCCAGCATGTTATCCAGAACGGGTTTGGTCATATTGAACATGCTGTTCAGATTGACCTGAATAACCGCATCCCATTGCGATTTATCCATTTTTTTAAAGGTTGCATCGCGGGTAATACCTGCGTTGTTCACCAGAACATCAATATGACCATATTGTTTCAGCAGCGTGCTGACCGCGTCCTGACACTGCGCATAATCGCTGACGTCACAACGAATCGCATCGGCTTTGGCAAACCCTGCTGCGCGCTGGATTTCAATCCACTCTTTCAGGTGATCCGCATCTGTATCAACCGCGATAACCTGGTAATGTTCCAGCAGAAAGCGAAGGCTGATTTTTCCACCAATACCGCGGATCCCACCGGTCACAAGCGCAACTTTACCCATCATCATTTCCTCACGTTAAATAACATTCTTCATAGCGGCGTTATTCCATTTCGACGGTGACGGCGATGCCCATACCACCGCCAATGCACAGCGTTGCCAGACCTTTTTTGCTTTTTCTGCGCTGCATTTCATGGAGCAAAGAGACGAAAATTCGCGTACCAGATGCACCGATAGGGTGGCCGAGCGCAATCGCGCCGCCATTGACATTCACTCTGGAAAGGTCCCAGCCCATTTCCCGGTTGACGGCGATGGCCTGAGCGGCAAAGGCTTCATTGGCTTCGATAAGATCCAGCTCATCAACCTGCCAGTTCGACCTGGCCAGCGCATGACGAGACGCCGTGATGGGGCCGGTTCCCATGATTTCTGGCAAGACGCCTGAAGTACCGAACGCCACGATCCTGGCCAGCGGAGCGATCCCCAACTCACGTGCTTTTTTCGCCATTGCCAGCATAACCATTGCCGCCCCATCGTTAACGCCAGAGGCATTGCCGGCGGTGACGGTGCCGTCGGTTTTAAACGCTGGCCGGAGTTTGGCTAAGCCTTCCCGTGATGTTTGCGGACGGGGGAATTCATCGGTATCAAACAGGACGGGCTCTTTACGAGGCCGGGTGATGTCAACCGGAACAATTTCACTGGCAAAATGATGCGTTTCTAACGCGATCGCCGCTTTGTGTTGTGACGCAAGGGCGAAAGCATCCTGCTCTTCACGTGTGATCGCATATTTTTCGGCCACATTCTCAGCGGTGATCCCCATGTGATAATCATGAAAAGCATCCCACAGGCCATCCTTCACCATGCTGTCCTGCATTGGCCAGTTACCCATTTTCATACCGCTACGTGAATGGGGTAAAACATGTGGCGACTGGCTCATACTTTCTTGCCCCCCGGCAATAATTAATTCGGCATCACCGCATTTCAGCGCTTGCCATGCCAGTTGCAGCGCTTTTAACCCCGAACCACACACTTTATTAATTGTCAGCGCCGGAACATCGGTGGGAATACCTGCCTGAATTAATGTCTGGCGCGCCGGATTTTGTCCACTTCCTGCGGTAAGAACCTGGCCGATAATAACTTCATCGATCTCTTTTGCTGCAATCCTCGTTTTTTCCAGAAGCGCTTTAATCACCGTAGCACCTAATTGAGGTGCGCTAATTTCTGCCAAAGATCCATTAAGTACGCCGATGGCAGTTCTTGCACAATCAAGAACGACAATATCCGTGTCCTTCATTTGTATTACCTTTTGATTTAAATGATTCAACTATTAATGCGCAGAGATCTTTCTGCAGTATTGATATGCGTCAATACTTAAAAGTTGTTAAAGATGGAGTTAGAATTGCGGCACTTCTTATTTTTTCGTAATTAGTCTTATCTGTTGAATTTGTCTGTTTGTTTTTTATTCCTCATTGCTCCGTTGATAATGATCTTTTTCTTAGCTTTTAATAAGAATTGCGTGTAGATCTTTCTTGATGGTATTGGGCTTATCTTGTTGATAACGGAACTTTTTCTCTGCTGGTTGCCATGAAGTTGGCTCCGCGTTGCGATTTTGTCTTAAGTAAAAAAACTAATTTAAGAATTGATTTACAAATGCGCTGTATCTGAAAAGAGAAATATAAATCCATTCTTATAGCTAATGAGAACTCGATGGGGGTTGACGGGATTGGGAAAACCAGGTGTATATGGATGCAATTAGTTGTTTCTCTAAATGCTTCCGTTAAACGCTTTCAGAATATATTTAAAAGGACGTGTGCTTTATGGTTAATACAATCCACAATTTGCATATTGGTCAGTGTGCAGAGTTTAAAAAAACATTGACGGATAATGACGTCGCAGATTTTGCATTGGCATCTGGCGATACCAATCCTGTTCATCTGGATGAGAGTGTAGGGCGGGAAAGTATATTTGGGCAACGCGTGGTGCATGGTATTTTGGTAAGTGGACTTATCTCTGCAGTCATCGCCAATAAATTACCCGGTAACGGTTCTATTTATCTCGGACAAGATCTCAAGTTTATTAAACCAACATTTATTGGCGATACGATTACGGCGACGGCGGAAGTTATCGCGATTAATTGCGAAAAAAACCGGGTGCGGCTCAAAACCACGTGCACCAATCAGCATGGGGATCAGGTTATTGTCGGTGAAGCCGTCGTTTTGCCGCCGCAGGAAAAAGCGCTGGCTGAGGAGGCGAACTGATGGAACTCATTATTCAAGGCAATGTGGCTAAAAACTGCCATCCCGAAGGTTTACGCCAGGGCATTGATAAACAAATTAACTATGTCGAATCGCATGGGGAAATTTATGGCCCGCGAAAGGTGTTGGTGATTGGTGCCTCTTCCGGATATGGGCTGGCCTCACGCATCGCGGTGGCCTTTGGTGGCGGTGCCGATACGATTGGCATTTCATTTGAAAAAAGTCCGGGTGAAAAAGGTATGGGCAGCGCCGGATGGTATAACAATATTTTTTTTCGTCGCCGGGCACATGAGAAAGGGCTGATTGCGAAAAATTTTATCGCGGATGCTTTTTCCGATACGACCCGCAACGACGTGATTGCGTACATCAAGCAGGAGTTTGGCGGCAGCATTGATTTGCTTATCTATTCGGTTGCCTCTGGCGTGCGTATTTGCCCGGATGGTACGCGCTACACCTCGACGCTTGGCGTGCGCGGGCAAGCCTTTTCTGGCCCGGGTTTTGACCTGGAAACCCGCAAGATGGTGAATCAGACGCTGGAACCGGTGACCGAACAACAACTTGCCGATACGGTAAAAGTTATGGGTGGGGAAGACTGGCAACGCTGGATTGATATGTTATCGGCGGCTGGTGTGCTGGCTGAGGGGTTCAAAACGGTGGCGTACTCTTATACTGGCCCGAAATCAACGTGGCCGCTCTATAAAGAGGGCGCGTTAGGCGCGGCGAAAGCCCATCTGCACGCAACAGCCGATCATCTTGACGCACAGCTCCAGCGCATTAATGGTCATGCCTACGCGGTGGTCTGCAAAGCGCTGGTGACCAAAGCCAGCGCATTTATCCCTATGTTTCCGTTATATATTACGTTGCTGTACAAAGTAATGAAGCAGAAGCGGTTGCATGAAACCTGCATTGAGCAGATGCACAGACTGATGTTAAACCACCTTTACCCGCCAATGGGCAACGTCATCACGGATGACGAGCGACGGATCCGCCTTGATGATTTCGAGCTGCGCCCGGATGTTCAGCAAGCCGTGGAGTTGCTAAGAAAACGGGTCACCACCGAGAACTTTAAAACCGTTGGTGACTTCGCCGGGTATCTCACCGAGTTTTATGCGTTGAATGGCTTCTCAATGCCGGACGTGGATTACTCCTCTGAGCTGGATCTGCGCCAACTGGTAAAAGAGTACAGCCACGCATAAGCATACCTGATATGACAATGCGCCCGTCCGTCGGCGCATTTGTTGATGAAAATCGCGGTCGTTATAGCTTCTGTACGGTCTTTATTTCACAACGGGCAGGTCGGAATAGCGTGTGGTATAGGCGGGGGAAAGCATCTCGCGTTTCATCGCCCAGTTTTTTTCAATTCCCTGTCCTGCAAACCAGACGCTTCCTTTTCCCGAGGTATTTAAACGATCAATGGTTTCCATCAGCGCCGCACTGTTCGCGTAGGGGCGGTGTTCATCAAATAGATTGAGTTGAGCAACGCCGCTGCTGAAAAAATCTGAAAGCATCACTCCAGCCTTCATATAGCGATGCTCCTCCCGCCATATCTGATCCAATGAGCTTGTCGCCGCACGGATAATGTCGCGCGTATCATTGGTCGGCGTCATCAACGTCACGGATGCCTGGTTTCCGTAGTAAATACGATTATCCGCATGCGGGCTGGTACGAATAAAAATGCTGATGAATCGGCAGAATTGATGTTCAGCGCGTAGCTTCTCCGCCGCGCGTTCAGCATAGGCGCAAATGGCCTGATGCATATCTGAATACTGCGTGATCCGCTTGCCAAAAGAGCGGCTACAAATAATTTGCTGCTTAGTCGGGATAAATTCATCAAACGCCAGGCATGATTCGCCGCGCAGTTCCCGCACTGTACGTTCCAGCACAACATTGAAGTGTTTACGGATAACCCAGGTTGAGCTGTCGGCAAGTTGCAGCGCGTTTTCAATGCCCATTAACGCCAGCTTTTTACTGATACGACGTCCCACGCCCCAGACCTCCTGTATCGGCACACGAAGCAGGAGTTTGCGTTGCCTCTCCCGGGAGGAAATATCCACAACACCACCGTAGCTGACCCACCTTTTGGCGGCGTAATTGGCCACCTTGGCGAGGGTTTTCGTTGGTGCAATGCCAACGCCGGTTGTCAGCCCGGTATTTTTCAGGATCTGAGTACGAATTTGGTGGCCGAATGCCTCAAGTGAAATACAGTTTGATACGCCAGACAGATCGATAAAAGCTTCATCAATCGAATAAAGCTCGACGGCGGGGGTGATTTCAGACAGCGTCGACATAACCCGATTGCTGAGGTCGGCATACAGCGCATAATTTGAGCTAAATACTGTAACGTTCTGACGATGAAGCTCATCTTTGATCTTGAAATAAGGCGCAGCCATGTCTATGCCGAGATTCTTTGCCTCACGCGATCGCGAAATAATGCACCCATCGTTGTTGGATACGACAACGACAGGTTTCCCCTGAAGATCCGGGCGAAACAGCGTCTCACAGGAGGCGTAGAAGTTATTTACATCAACAAGCGCGAACATGTCGGTTTGATTTCAACGTAAATGTCACGACGCCGAAGATCTGCAACTCTTCCTCAGCCTGGAAAACAATCGGTGCATAATGAACATTATGCGGGATGAGCTGAAGAACAGGGCGGGTCCGCAACTCCTTCACCGTAAATTCCCCGGCAACCGCCGCAACAACAATGTCACCGTGCCTGGCGGTCAATGAGCGATCGACCACCAGCAAATCACCATCGCTAATCCCTGCACCGATCATCGAATCTCCGCTTACCCTGACAAAGTAAGTCGCGCTGGGGTGTTTTACGACCAGTTTGTTTAAATCAAGCTGCTCTTCGACATAATCCTGCGCCGGGCTTGGGAACCCACATGGAACGCGTTCAGCAAAGAGCGGAAGGGGAATGAGGTGATCACTCTCGGTCGATGGGATGAACTGCATGATGATGAACCCGGTTAACTGTATTTATATACAGTATTGCTAAATTCAGCCACTGATCAAGAGGCGAAGCGGGCCACATTCAGGAAATGTTTGAAGTAGCAAAGAATTTAGCTAAAAAGTCTCGCCAAAAGCTGGTACCTGAAAGCGGGTGAAAATAGACTGTTCCCCGTAGGGAAAATCTCATTTGGGCCTGATGCAAGCGCATTGAAGCGTTCTCTTGCCGCGAGCCACTGCGTGCCGGTTTGTGAGTGCGACCGAATAATCAGGTCTTGCGCATATAAGTGCTGCAAACATTTAAACGTGAACGCCTGGCGATGCGAGATACAGGCGCAACCCAAACAGATAATAAATACACACAGGAATGAATCATGATCAAAAAAATAACTTACGCATCGGCCATGTTGCTTGCGACCTGCACCAGCTTTAACGCGAGTGCAGCACCTAAAACCGCGGCAAATAAATGCCCGGCAGCGATGGACGTGGATAGTGTTGAAATTCGCGATGGTCAGCAGCTTATGATCCTGACGAAAACGGCATTAGAAAACTATGAAATGGCGGTAGCCAAAGACGCTAAGTGTGTATCAATTTATCGTGATACATATCGGGCTAAATATCTCCCTGAACTCAAGAAACTGGATGCCAGTACCTCGGAACCTGTCGTCAAATTAAAAAGCTCGCCATTGCTGGCTGCTTTTGAAAATGTTATGCAGCCTGGCGTAGATATAAAGGAAACGGATAGCAGGGTTAACGCCTACTATGAGCTCGCAAATGCCTACCTTGAGACAGCGATGCCGGGTAAATGGAAAGTATCAGAAGATAGCGACGAAATGCGGGGCGAAAAAACGTATCTGTATACGCTGGAGTCTGAGGATGTCGCAAAGCTTTCGTCTCCCTATAAACAAGCAAAGGCGACGATTCTGGTGATGCAGAAGGAGAAAGCAGGCGTGATTAGCGACCCGAAAATTATGTATTACGTTTCAGAGGGTCAATTAACTCTCCCTGTAGAAGGCGGTGAAATCGCGGCGAAATATGACGACGATGGAATCAGCCGCTATGACGGTACGATATGCAGTGATGACAATCGTGCTTTCTGCCCTGATCTGACTATTTACCAGCTGTTTGCTTATCTGGATGTGCGCAGTAGCCACAAGGCTATCATTGAGTTGCCGTTCTATATTGATGGCCCTTATCAATATCATTTTAAAACCACTGGCTTAATAACCCGGCGCACAACACCGGATTACTTGCTGCCAAAAAATGCAGGGAAATAGCACAGCATCATAAGTTCAGTCATGTAGGGTTACTATTTTTCGCGTATTGAGGAGATGCTTAGATGTTAAATATTGCCAGAAGCACCGGTAATACCACTACCGGTGTGCATATGCTACAACGCTTTAAAAATGGCTACCGCATTCGTTGTAATCGCGAGACGTTAAGGCGGTTCACTTCTATCGATGTTAAGCCGGAATATCAGCATCTGTTCGGCGCAGATGGCGAGGGGATATACCATTCGGCCACCTTTCCAACTATTGCTGAAGGGGCGCAAGCCCTGTGTAACTTCATCCAGACGGTTTGCGGCCTGGAGTGTCACTGGAAACCGTAACGGTTTTAGGGGTTCACGCTTTGGATTTGTAAAAATAAGGGCGTTTACGAACATTTTAGCGACTGTTTTTAAAGTATTTTTCAACGTTTCTTGGTCGTGAGTTTCAAACCTGCATTACATGTCGCAGTGCGGCATTAGCCATTATCACAAACACCCGACGTAAAAGTGCCCGGAAAGTATTTACCGGGGAGCAAAAAAGAAGCTAAAAGTCGGGTCTTTCAGGAAATCTCTAAAGTTATCCTGGGGGCAGATGGAAAGTACGGCGGCATCTCATCCGCGCCGGGAAATAGTAGCGACGCCGTTGCTGACGTTGATACGGGGATTTACGTCGGCTGGCAAGAGACCAGCCGACGATATTATTGTTGCGCACGTCGCCGATTTACGGCGGCGTATTCATCACGACAGTTTTTCCTGCGAATCGTATTTGCGCAGGATCACGCACCCGCCGGAACCCTGAAAACACTCACCAGATCTTTCATCACTCTGGCTTGTTCGTTGAGCATTTCAGACGCGGCAACCGACTCTTCGACCAGCGCCGCATTTTGCTGGGTTGTGGTATCAATCTGACCGATCGCAATATTGATTTGCTGTACGCCATCACTCTGTTCGAGGCTCGCTTGTTCGATCTCTTTCAGAATGCTGGAGACGTTATCCACGTTCTCGACCATTTCGTCCATTTTACCGTTCACCTGACGCACCATTTCCAGGCCGCGCACGCTCTGCTGCGTTGAGTTTTCAATCAGCGCACGAATATCTTTCGACGAGTTCGCCGTTTTCTGCGCCAGATTGCGAACTTCCTGCGCCACCACGGCAAACCCTTTGCCGTGTTCACCTGCACGCGCTGCTTCAACCGCGGCGTTAAGTGCCAGGATATTGGTCTGGAAGGCGATAGAATCAATCAAATTAATGATGTCAGACATTTTGTCCGCCGAGCTGCTGATATTGTGGATTTCCTGAGTCAGCGAGGTCATCAATTTGCCGTTATCTTTCGCCGCATCACTGGCTCTTGCAGAAAGCTGTGACGCATTTGCCGTATTATCGCCCGTATTCTTAACCGTTGATGAGATTTGCTCCATGGAGGCAGCAGTTTGCTCAATGGAACTCGCTTGTTCTTCCGTACGGGCAGACAAATCGCGCGTGCCGGCCATGATCTGCGATGCGCCAGTGGCGATATTTTCGGCGCCGCTACGGATCTCCAGAACAATTTTTTTCAGCTCTTCCTGCATGTGGCCGATTGCGCCGGTCAGTAGCCCCGTTTCGTCTTTGGAGGTGACTTTTATCTCGGTGCCCAGATCGCCTTTCGCAATTCGAATAGCCGCATCAACGGCATGTTTAATAGGATCAACAATGGCACGCGAAATAATGATTGCCATGATAATGCCGAATATAAAACAGCTGAGAGTAATGAAGATCATCACCATTCGGCTCAGATTGTAATCATGCAAAAAATCACTATATGACGTTTGCATTTCATCCCGTTGCAGGCTGATAAAGTTATTAATCTTTTCTATATACTGGCTTTCATAATTACGCGTGTTGGTTGTATATTCCGTGATGGCGGCATCAGGATTGGTTTGTATATTGCCAATCACTTTGCTACGGGACTGAATATAAAGACTGCGCGCGGCGGTGATTTTCTCTAACAGCGCCTGAGATGCACCATCATCGGCCTGTTGATTCAGTTGCTTATACAGTTCGCTTATTTGTTCCGATTTGGCAGCAAGGTCGATAATCAACTGCGCTTTTTTGGCGGCATCTTTTTCAATGATCGCATTAAGAAATAGCGTTGTTGAGCCATTAACATCGCGGATTAAATTATTACCCAGCGCGGTGGTGGGATAATCTTCGGTGACGATCCTGGAGATTTTATTTTTCGCTTCATCAAGCCGGTAAATCGCGTTTCCGGCAATAAAAAGTAATAACAGTAATAATATCCCGAAAGATAGCATTATCTTATTTCGGATACTTATACCCTTTGGCTTACCGATCGTTGTTGTATTTTCCATGGTCTTCCCTTAGTGAAATTTATCTGCATGCCTGGCCGCTATAGCGGTCGGCATCTACGTTTTATCGGCCATGAGAAGGTATTGATTAGACATTGATCGTTAAAATCTTAATAAAAGTGAAAAGCAATAGTTTATGCCTATCAATGGTTATCTGATCGATCGTTGATATATTGTATAATTTTGATGCAGCAGTTTTTTTGAACGAAAGTGATATTGTTAACGTAAATTAAAGAAATATCATTAGGGACAGAAACCGCGTAAATAAGATGTATGCTGGTAATAAAACGTAACACACCGATCTATAGAGCAATATTTATTGCCAGAAAATAAATAATCACCTAAGTAAATACTTCAGAAATATTGCATAAGAAATGCATCAAACCAGACAGATATCGCCACTTTTTGTATGCCGCACGGCGTTCTGTGTCCAGCACGGCATTCACGATGGTTACTGCTACAGCATTTTTACGATTAACTGCTGATATAGGTCAGATAAGCCGCCAGATAAACGACACCACAGGCAAACCATATTTTTGCCAGAAACTGATAATCGTTTTTGTCCATCTTTTCCCGCACCTTTCAAAAAGTATACGTAATGGCAATAACCGCTGAGCCTTCGTTACGACGCAGCACAATTGGGCTGTCTGCGGCGTGATCGTTCAGCCATGTGTAATTGGCGCTCAGCAATGTTCCCCAGTGTGCATCAAATTGATGGCTCCACGTCAGGCTATTATCGATCCCATAAAATCCCTGTTCTGCGTGGTAGCGCGCATAGCCGGAACGCAGACTTTGCTTTTGGCTGACACCGTAAAACGTATTCATATATCGGCTATCGCCAAACAGCGCGGCAGACTGGAAAGCCAGCGTATCGCGGGTGGTCTGCACCGGCAGCAAGGTGAGGGACGCCTGATACTGCACGCCCTGGCTATCGGTAAGTGGCAGGGTGGCTTTGCTTTCCAGCACCAGCCAGTCGGTGGCTTGCCAGCCAACCGCCAGCGCGGTATTCAGCGTGGCATCAATATTGCCCATGCCTTTTAAGTTTTCCGCACCGTCCCGCCAGCCAGAATCACGATCGGCCCGGCCTAACGCATAACCCAGCGTATGTTCCAGATAAAAACCATTGTCGGTTTGCAGGTCATAACCCAGCCCTTTTTGCGAATCAAAAAAGAGCGCATTATCGCGGGCCTGAATCAGCGGAACCACCTGTACACGTTGCTTGTCTGAACCGCTGTAGCGCGGCGCATACTCGCCGCCAATGCCCACCGTCACTCCGTTTTGCACGGCGGGAGTGTCATCGGCCCAGGCCGTGGAGGCAAACAGGGCCAGCAGTGAACAGGCGCTATACAACGCGGTTTTTCTCATTATCATCATCACATCTCGCTGGTGGGATAGTATGCTGCGGCGAAGGTTCGCCATGTCCTGACAAGGAATATAGACAGGTCATATCAATAAACGGTCAGGGAATTATTAAGAAATGGTCAAGGTGAGCAAATGATATCCCGTAGAGTACTTGTGATTGAAGATGATGCCGATGCGGCCAGCGTACTGGAAGCCTATCTGCGACGTGAAAACTATGACGTTTCGCTGGCCGGAGATGGGCTGACAGGGCTGGAAATGGCGCAGCGCTGGAAACCCGATCTGATCTTACTGGATATCATGTTGCCGGGCATGAATGGCACCGAGGTGCTGGCGGCGCTGCGCCGCATTAACGATGTTCCGGTGATCATGGTCACCGCCATGGGGGATACCTCTGAGCGCATAGGGGCATTGCGATACGGGGCCGATGATTATGTGGTGAAACCGTATCACCCTGGCGAAGTGGTGGCGCGCGTGCAGGCGGTGTTGCGGCGCAGCAAACGAACGGCCGTGCAAGAAGAGGTGCTCCGCTGGCAAGCGCTGGAGGTGGATACCGTCGCCATCACCGCAACGGTCACGCAGGCTGAAAACAGTTTGCGCAGCCTGGAGCTGACGCCAACGGAGTTTTCTATTCTGATAACGCTAATGCGCCACCCGACCTTGCCGTTTTCCCGCCAGCACTTGCTTGAACACTGTTTGCCGGAGAGCGAAGCGCTGGAGCGCGTGGTCGATACGCATGTCTACAACTTGCGCAAAAAGCTGGAAAACGCGGGTGTTACAGGCGTTTTAGCAAATGTGCGCGGTATTGGCTACAGGTTCCGCCAGCCATGAAAAATCCCGCTCATCAATCGCTGTGGCGCTGGATTTGTGCGCGCATTATCGCGCTGGCTATCGGCGCTGTTATTGTCATTGCCCTGTGTATGTGGCTGCGTTATGCCGTGCAAAACTACTGGGTTTTGCATGATATGCCGTCTGCGGTGAAGGCGGAGTTCCTCATTCTGCTGGACAATCCGCAGGCGAACCCGGATCGCTTTCATGAAATCGTCGATAAATGGTGGGGGATAAGCTATTCGAAGCCGTCCATTGCCTCGGCCGACTGGCTCATGGTTGGCGTGCTGGTACTGGTGATGATCCCCTTTATTGTGATTATGGGGCTACGTTACGCCCGGCCACTCTCTTTACAGTTCAGCCACCTGCGTGATGCAGCCGATGAAGTCACGCAAGGCGAATTTGGCCGCCAGGCGGATCTGGTAAAAGATGCGCCCGCCGAAGTGGTACGTTTTGCCAGCGATTTTAACGACATGACCCGCCAACTGGCACGCTACGACCGGGAGCTGCGCGCGTCGCACGTTGCGATGGCGCACGAGCTGCGCTCACCGCTAACCGCCGCCATTGGTCGCCTGCAAGGAATGCTTGATGGCGTCTTCGAACCCAGCCCGCAACAACTGGGGATGGTGATGAAACAGCTGCAGCACCTGAGCCGCCTTACGGATGAGCTGCATCTGCTCTCGCTTGCCGATGCTGGTCAACTGACGCTTAACCTTCAGCCGCTGTCGCTGGAGGATCTGTTAGGTGAGCGGGTCGCCTGGCTGAAACCGCAGGCTGATGCCGCAGGAATGACCATGGTGGTGACCTCCCGTTCATCTTCGCTGTTTACTGGCGATGCCTTCCGGCTGGGGCAGGTCTTTACCGTGCTGATGGAAAATGCGCTGCGCTATGGCCGGCGGGGCGGCCAGCTTGCGATCCACCTTAGTAAGCAGGGTAACGCGTGGCGGATCGATTTTGAGGATGACGGACCGGGCGTGGAAAGCGATTTTCTGCCAATCATGTTCGATCGCTTTACCCGCGCGGAAACCTCCCGCGCCAGGCATTCCGGCGGCAGCGGGCTGGGGCTTTCTATCGCGCGGGCGATATGTGTTGCCCACGGCGGCAGTATCAGCGCGGCACTGCCGGAAAAAGGCGGGCTGCGGATCAGCATCACGCTCCCTGTGGACGGGCGCGGCGAAAAAAAATTGCACTCTTGATGAATTCTTGACGAAACGTGGAGTGATTCTCGACGCACGCCACGTTAAATGGCGCCATTACCGATCCGGAGTGGCGTTATGTCAGAACAATTTACCGATTATTTTCGTCAGAGCCTGCACCACCTTTTTAATGCGGCACGCGCGTTATCCTTCCTTGCTCTGCTTCCGCTGCTGGTTATGGCGGCGGTCATTCCGCTGTTGACGGGGTGCGGAGAGAAAAAAACAGACCACGCTGCGCCGCCCAGATCTGTGCGTTATCTGGTTGTTGCGGCGTCCTCCCCGAACCTGGGAACAGTACGAACCGGCGAGATCCGCGCCCATGATGAAACGGTGCTGGCTTTTCGGCTGGATGGCCGCATGGTCAGCCGGCTGGTGGATATCGGCGCGCGCGTACATGCCGGGCAGGTGCTTGCCACGCTGGAGAGTGAGACCGGCAAGAATCAACTGGCCAGCGCCAGCGCCGATCTGGAAAGCGCCCGCGCCGCCGAGCAGCTTGCCGCGCTGAACCTGAACCGGATGCAGAAACTGATGCCCTCCGGCGCGATTGCCCGCACGCAGCTTGATAGCGCCCGTGCCGACTGGCAGTCCGCCGCATCCCGCCTTAAAAGCAGCGCTGCAGCGCTGCGCAATGCACAGGATAATCTGGCCTGGACACAACTGACCGCGCCTGCCGATGGGGTTATCACCCGCGTTAGCGCCTCAGCGGGGCAAGTAGTCAGCGCCGGGGAAAGCATCTTCACGCTGGCGACCAGCGACGCGCGCGATGTGGTTTTTGCTATCGCCGATCCGCAATTACTGCCCGCACAGTCAGCAAAAACGCCCCTGTTTTCGGTCGCACTGCTGGCCGATCCCACGCAGAAAACCAGCGGCGTATTGCGTGATATCAGCCCGCAGGCCGATCCGCAAACGCGCACATGGCAGGTCAGGCTCACGCTTCAGTCCCCACCAGCGGCGATGGCGCTGGGTGCCAGCGCCATCGTTGATATTCCGGTGGCGACATCGCCCGGTTTTGTGGTGCCTGCCTCGGCGTTGAGCCGCGTTGGCGACCAGCCGGCGGTCTTTATTATCGACAAACAATCGCAGGCGCAGCTTCGTACGGTCACGCTTGCGAGCTACACCGCCTCGTCTGCGGTGATTGCAACCGGCATCAGTCCGGGTGACCGGGTTATCACCGCAGGCGTAAGCAAACTGCGCGCCGGTGAAAAAGTGACTCCAGGAGAGCTGCAGCCATGAGCTCTGTTGAAACCAAATCGCGCTTTAATCTTTCTGCCTGGGCGCTTGAACACCAGCAACTGGTGAGCTTTTTTATGATGCTGATTATCGCCACCGGCATCCTCTGTTATGAAAACCTGCCGCGCAATGAAGATCCGGCATTTACCATCAAAACGGCGGTAGTCTCCGCGCAGTGGCCTGGCGCGACAGTTGCCGACACAACCCGGCTGGTCACGGATGTACTGGAAAAAAAATTACAGGAGACGCCGTGGCTGGATTACATCGAAAGCGAAAGCCGGGCTGGCAGCGCTGTTATCAATGTGAACCTGCGTGATGACACCCCGCCGGCGCAAGTACCGGGCATCTGGTACCAGGTGCGCAAAAAGATGCAGGACATTGCGCCTTCGCTGCCGCAGGGGGCGCAGGGACCGGCGGTAAATGATGAATTTGATGATACGTTCGGCACGATTTATGGCTTCACGGCGGAGGGCTACACGGCGCGTGAACTGCGCGATCGGGTGGAAGATATTCGCCGCAACCTGATGTCAGTGCACGATATCGGCAGAATCACTCTGCTGGGAGAGCAGCAGGAGCAGATTGTCATTGCTTTTTCTCCCCGGCAACTGGCCGGAATGGGGCTCGATATCCAGCAGGTGAGCGATGCGCTCAACGCGCAAAATGCCGTCGAGCCAGCCGGTATTATTCGTACCGGGCAGGATAACGTTGCGCTGCGGGTCAGCGGCGCGCTGACCACGGAAGAGAGCCTGCGGGCGGTTACTTTGCATATTAATGATCGCTATATCCCTTTAAGCGATATTGCCACCGTGAGCCGCCAGCTTGCCGAGCCGCCAGCGCCGGTGTTTCGTGTCAACGGTCAGCCCGCGCTAGGGCTGGCCATTTCCATGGCTTCCACCGGCAATATGCTGCGTTTCGGCCAGGCGCTCAATGCCAGGATGGCGGAGATTAACACCAGGTTGCCCCACGGTATTGAGATGACAAAAGTCGCCGATCAGTCCGCCGTAGTGAGTGATGCGGTTAGCGGCTTTGTGCGGGTGCTGGTCGAAGCGGTGCTGATTGTGCTGGCTGTTTCATTTGTCTCGCTGGGGATGCGGGCAGGGCTGGTGGTTGCCGCCGCCATACCGCTGGTGCTGGCGATGACGTTCGCCGGAATGATGCTGGCCGGCATTGGCTTGCAGCGAATTTCACTGGGCGCGCTGATCATTGCGCTTGGCCTGCTGGTGGATGATGCCATGATCACCGTCGAAACCATGGTGGCCAGGCTGGAAGCTGGTGAATCGCGCAAAAGCGCCGCCACCTATGCTTTTAAAACCACCGCGTTTCCAATGCTTACCGGGACGCTGGTGATGATCGCCGGTTTTATTCCCGTCGGATTTGCCGCCTCCAGCGCTGGAGAGTACTGCTTTTCGCTGTTTGCCGTGGTGCTGATAGCGCTGCTTTGTTCGTGGGTGGTGGCGATCCTGTTCTCGCCGTTGACCGGCGCCTGGCTGCTGCCCGCCAGAATAGAAGGGCACAGCAAAGGCAGCGGACGCCTGGCGCGTGCCTACCAGGCATTACTGACGCGCGCGTTGCGCCACCGCTTATTGACCATTGGCATCGCGGTGGCCTCGCTGGCGCTGGCGTGCGTGGGCGCGACCAGAATGCAGGGGGAGTTTTTCCCGGCCTCCGATCGCCCCGAGTTGTTGGTCAGCCTGTCGTTGCCCGCCAATACCGCGCAGCAGGAAACGGAAAGGCAAGCCGAACGGCTGGAAAACGTGCTGAACGGTAACAAAAATATCGATCACTACACGACTTATGTCGGTTCCGGCGCGATACGTTTTTATCTGCCGATGGATGTCCTGCTGGATAACGAAAACACGGCGCAACTGGTGGTGGTGGCAAAAGATCTGGCGGCGCGCGATCGTCTGCGCCAGCAACTGAATAGCGTGCTGGAAAGCCAGTTCGCCGGGTTTACCACGCGCGTTTCGCCGCTGGAATTAGGGCCGCCGGTGGGGTGGCCGGTAAAATACCGGGTGAGCGGGCCGGATTATGCGCAGGTACAAAAGTTTTCACGCCAACTGGCGACAGCAATTGGCACATCGTCACTTGCCCGCGAAGTGAATTTAACCGCCGGTGAACCGGAAAGAACCATCACTTTGCAGGTGAATCAGACTGCGGCACGGGCGGCAGGGGTTTCGTCGCAAAGCATTGCGCAAATGCTTAATACGGTCTGGTCCGGGCGTACGGTGACCACAGTGCGGGATAATGATCGGCTGGTGGATGTGGTCCTCCGTGGCAACGATCGTGAGCGGCTGGATATCGGTACGTTATCGACCCTGATGTTGCCTGGCGCTAACGGTACGAAGATTCCGCTGAACGAAGTGGCAACCGTGGGCTGGGGCGTGGGCGATCCGGTTATCTGGCGTCGCCAGCGGCTGCCATTTATTACGGTTCAAACCGATCTGGCGCCCGGCGTGAGTGCCGAAAACCTGTCGGCTGGCCTGCGACCGACGGTGGACAAATTGCGTGCGCAACTGCCTGCAGGATACCGGATCGAAGAGGGCGGCACGGTCGCGGAATCGGCAAAGGGGAACGGCTCGGTTTATGCGGTGCTACCGGTGACGCTTATCGTGATGCTGGTGTTGTTAATGCTCCAGTTGCAGCGTTTTTCCCGCATGTTGCTGGCGCTGTTGATGGCACCTTTCGGTTTGCCGGGCATTGTACTGGCGATGCTGCCGACCGGAACGCCGATGGGGTTTGTCGCCTTGCTTGGCGTGATTGCGCTGGCAGGAATGATTATTCGCAACGCAGTTATTCTGATAAGCGAAGTGGACAGCAATCTGGCGCAGGGGATGGCCGCGAACGAGGCGATTGTGGCTGCCGCCGAACACCGCGCCCGACCCATTATGCTGACAGCATGTGCCGCCATTCTGGGCATGATCCCGATTTCACATCAGGTGTTCTGGGGGCCGATGGCGTATGCCATTATCGGCGGGCTGGTTGTCGCTACGCTGGTGACGCTTACCGTTTTACCGGCGGCGTTCAGCCTGCTGCTGGATAAAGAAAGACGTCATTAATTGGGGGAGCCAGGAGGGGTCATAACACGCCAGATTGGGATGCCTTTAAAGTAAATGTCAAAAGCGCCGATAAGGAGAGTGGGGCGCATGCAGGATTTGTCAGCGCCGGAAGAGATAAAGTAACCGGGATGTTGCCAATAATTTTCTGCAAAAGGGATTGATGACAGGCAGACCGCCAGCGCGAGGCGGTCTGCATAAAGGTATTCAAAATGATAAAGGTGCTGAAAAAAAGCGGTTCCCTATACATAGCAGCGTTATTATTATCTTTTGCTTTTTTCTATATTGTTGCGCAAGTCGCCTACTATGCTTTTATCCAGGAAAAGGTAGAAGATTATGCCGAATCGATACTTGCCCGCAGCGATAATATTATTCTTCAGGTACGCGAAATCAACGCATTACGCGAAGAGTTTTCCGTCTACACACCGTGTAGCGATCCTTATCTGCATGCGTTAAGAAAACGCTTATGGCCTTATCCGCTGATAAAAGATATTGGCTATGTTGAAGACGGCAGAATAATCTGTTCAGCGCTGTGGGGGAAATATACTGTCCCGTTATCTCTTAATGTGTTCAAAAATAAAGTGAGCAGAGGCAGTTATACATGGGTGTTTGATGCGCTGATTGAGAATAATATTACTGCTGATGTCGTTTATAATAATAATTTTTCTGTCACCGTGTCACCCTTTGCTTTTACCCGTTTTCGTGAAGATTCTATCCGGTGGGGTTTTAATGCGGTGGTCGGAGACTACAATCACAAACAACATTTTTTCCTCGTAGGCAATAATACATCGCTGCTCGAAAATATAGAGCATGGTAAAGTGCATGAGTTCTTTTTTATTACTGAAAAGTCATGTGATGCGCGGCATGATATCTGCGTTGTGGCTGGCGTCAGACACTCTTTCGTATTTAATAACAATGGTTATATTCTTCTTTTCCTGTTTTGCGTGGCTTCGCTGGTGGGGCTGTTTGTTGGCGCGTTAATCAGTAAAAATCAGCATGAGAACCAGTCATTATTAACCAGGTTAGAAAATGCCATTATTAATAAAGAGTTGCATTTTGTTTATCAACCGCTTTACCGGGTAAAAGATAAAAGTATCATCGGGGTGGAAGTGCTGTTGCGCTGGAATGATAAACAGATGGGCAATATCGGTCCGGATATTTTCATTCCGCTGGCAGAAGAAAACGGCTTAATTAATAAGATAAGTCTCTACGTGGTTGAACATGCGATCAAAGAGTGTGGCGCCGCGTTGCGAGAGAAAGATATCACGCTAAGTATTAACGTCAGTTGTTCAGATATCTGTTCAAAGACGTTTTATCAACGGCTTATCGATACCCTGCAACAGGAAGGCGTGGCAGGGAAACATATCATGCTGGAAATCACCGAAAGGCAAAGTGGTCGCATAGAAGATATTATGCAGTCAATATGTTTATATAAAGAGCATGGAGTATTATTTGCGCTGGATGATTTTGGTACCGGTTATTCGAATTTAAAATGGCTGTCCATGCTCGATGTTGATGAAATAAAAATTGATAAATCAATAACCGATTCTATCGGTACACAGTCCATTAACCGACATATACTTCCTGGCCTTATTGCGATGTTTAAAGATATGCCACGCACTATTGTTTTCGAAGGCGTTGAAAATGAAGCTCAGCATCTTTTTTTACAAGGCAATTTACCGGAATCCTGCGCGCAGGGCTGGTATTTTTCCAAAGCATTAGCTTTTTCTGAGATAGAAAATCTTCTGGCACAGGTAAAACAGATAGATGAGGGCGCTGACAGCAACGTCGCCGTGCTGACACCGGAACAGCGAAACGGCTCTGCCGCCTGAGGCGGCTCTGTTTTTACAATCAATGGGTAACGCTCTACACTGGTGAGCAGTTTCCCGATTGGATGTCCCGGATGACGACACTTAAAAGTAATAATTTCTTCTTTATCATTCTGTTATTACTGGTCAGTCTGGCGTTTTTCAGCCTGATCCAACCTTACTACTCCGCCATTATCTGGGCGGTGATCCTGGCGCTGATTTTTTACCCGCTGCGCATGCGTTTATCGGCACTGCTCGGCGGGCGCAACGGCGTGGCATCGCTTATCACCGTAGTGCTGATCTGCGTGATTGTCTTTATTCCATTGATGATGGTGCTCTCCTCGATCGCCGTGGAGGTTAACAGCCTGTACCAGCGCTTGCAGAATAACGGCACCGATTTGCCGCAGCTGTTAAGCAACGGGATCGCGCATTTGCCGGAGTGGGCAAAAAACTCGCTGCGTGAAAATGATTTCGATTCGGTCGCCGCGATCCGCGAAAAACTCTCCGGCGTGGCGCTGAGCGTTGGGCGCTATCTGGCGGGCAGCGCGGTACTGATCGGCAAAGGCACGCTGGGAATTACTGTCGGCTTCTGTTTGATGGTCTATTTGCTGTTCTTTTTACTGAAAGATGGCGCAGAGCTGGTGCGCAAAATCTACGACGTGGTGCCGCTGTCGGCGACCATCAAACGCCGCCTGTTCCTGAAATTCGCCGGTGTGGCGCGCGCAACGGTAAAAGGCACGCTGGTCGTGGCGATTGTACAGGGGGCGCTGGGCGGTATCGGTTTTTGGTTTGCCGGGTTCAACGGCAGCCTGCTGTGGGCGACGTTAATGGCGTTTTTGTCGCTGATCCCGGCGGTGGGCACGGCGATTGTCTGGGTCCCGGCGGTGCTCTTTCTCTACTCCACCGGCGAGCTGGTCACGGCGACCATCCTGACGCTCTACTTCGTGATTGTGGTGGGGCTGGCTGACAATCTGTTGCGCCCGCTGCTGGTGGGCAAAGATACCCGCATGCCGGACTATTTGATCCTGCTTACTACGCTCGGCGGGCTGCAGTTCTTTGGCATTAACGGTTTTGTGCTGGGACCGATGATTGCCGCGCTGTTTATTACTTCATGGAATTTGCTGGCGCAGTCGCGAGCGAATACGCAAAAACAAGCGTAATAATATTTAAAAACGCCGCCTGCTAAATTAGGGCGGCGTTTTTTATTTGGCGTAAAGAAATGCAAAGGCTTTGAGTAAAATCTTATCCTGTGATAAATATAGGCGGTGTTTAACTACCGAGGACAATTTATTTCCGCCACGATGAGAAGCAATTCGCGGATAATTGTAATTATATGGACATTCTGTTCAGCGTCTTAAAACCTGACTTTTCCCTCCCGTCTTCTTCCTGCTGCCTGTTGGCAGATGACCAGTACTGGCGCTCTGCGCTGTAGTTTTCTCTCTGCCTGAGCTGGCACGTTGTGCCCGGCTGACATCGTTGTTTTTCCGGTTTCCCGTTATTCGGTAAGCCGCAGGAAAGTATGTTCTCAAGCAGGAGAAAAAAATGATTTACTGGATTTTATTAGCTCTGGCAATTATTGCTGAAATAACTGGCACGTTGTCGATGAAATGGGCAAGTATTAGCGATAGTCATACCGGTTTTATTTTAATGCTGGTGATGATTGCGCTGTCGTATATCTTTCTGTCATTCGCGGTTAAAAAAATAGCCCTCGGCGTGGCGTACGCATTATGGGAAGGCGTTGGCATATTCATAATTACTATTTGTAGCGTCTTTCTTTTTGATGAACCATTATCGACGCTGAAAGCCGCCGGTCTGGCCACGCTGGTACTGGGCATTGTGTTGATCAAATCCGGGACGCGCAAAGCCGTGCGTCAGGAGCGTAACCATGCTGCAGTTTGAGTGGATTCACGGCCTGTGGCTGGCAATGGCGATTGTGCTGGAGATCGCGGCGAACATCTTTTTAAAATTCTCAGACGGTTTTCGCCGCAAGTTGTATGGTTTCGCTTCCATTTTCGCTGTGTTAGCGGCATTTAGCGCCTTATCGCAGGCGGTAAAAGGAATCGATCTTGCGGTGGCGTATGCACTGTGGGGCGGGTTTGGCATCGTCGCCACGCTCGCCGCCGGTTGGGTGCTCTTTGGACAGCGCCTGAATTATAAAGGCTGGATTGGACTTGCCCTGCTGATTGTCGGTATGACGCTGATAAAACTCGCCTAATGTTAAGTTGCCCACGTTTGTGGGCAATGAAATTCGCGGGCTGTATTACGCTTAGGATACTATCTCTCACACCTCTGTTTCCCCGGACACCAGTAAGGGACGGCCAATGTTTAATCCGTTAAGCTGGCGCAATCTCCCCACGGCAAGGACGCTGTTTATCATGCTCTTTATGGCCGGCATCGGACTGATTGTTTCCGTTGTCGCGCTGCTCTATCTTTCGCTGCACCTTATTAGCTCCAAGGCCAATGAAATTGATGAACATCGCACCGCGCTGTCTGTGCAGGGCGCGATTCAGACGGCGGTAAACCGCACCCGGTCGCTGGTCATTGATAACGCCGTCTGGGATGAAGCCGTTCAGGAAGCCTATCGCCCACAACTGGATAGCGCGTGGCTATACAGCACCTGGGGTGCGGGCTTTAAAATCAATAACCTGTACGACGGCACCTTTGTGCTGGATGAGAAGTTCGCCGTGCTGTGGGGGGCGTTTCGCAGCCAGCCTTTTACCGAGCCTAATCTCGCGTTTTTTGGTGACGGGCTGGCCGCGCTGATTCGCAACCACAGCGAGCCGCTGCGCGAAGGGAAAGAGGTTTTCGCGGGCATCACCCGCACGCGCGAAGGGGTGGCATTTGTCAGTATCGGGCTTATTCGCCCGGCGAGCGGGCGGCTTAACGTTTATGACGCGACACGCCGCTACCTGGTGATTACCCGCCATCTCAACGCAAAGATCCTCAGCGATCTGGGAAATACCTTTCAGATTGACGACTTGCGCTTGCAGGCACGAAATGCCGCCGTCGCCAGCATACCGCTACGCGGATCGGCAGGTGAAACGCTGGGATATCTAAGCTGGACGCCGCATTTACCCGGCGCGGAGGCCGCGCAGGCGGCTGCGGCCAATATCCGCCAGATAGCCGCGCTGGCGGCGGGTTTGATTCTGCTGTTTATCGCACTCAGCAGCGCCGGGCTTTACAAACTGGCGCGTGGGGAAAAGCTGGCGCGCAAAATCGCGCTGACGGACTGGCTAAGCCGTTTACCTAACCGTCGCGCGCTGATTGAACACCTCGATAACCTGAGCGCAATGGGCGATCCCGAAATGATCAGCGTGGTGTTTATCGATCTCGACGGCTTTAAAGACGTGAATGACATTTACGGCCACGATGTCGGCGACCGGCTGATTGTGACGATAGCCGATACGTTACGGCAAAAAGTGCCGACCGGCGGCATGCTGGCGCGGATGGGCGGCGATGAGTTCGCCATGACGCTGAGCGGCCCGTGGTCGCTGGAAAAGGCCGATGATTTTGCGCATAACGTGTTGCGCTACCTTGAGATGCCCGTGCGCATTGGCAAACGCACTATTCATATTGGTGCCAGCATCGGTGTTGCCAGCGGCACGCTGCTGGAGTGTTCCAGTTCAGAGTTGTTTCGCCGCGCAGATATCGCCATGTATCACTCGAAAATTACCGGCAAAGCGCGGATGACGCATTATGACGCAGAGTTGAACAGCGCGCGTGAACGGCAATTAATCATTGAGAATGATATCCGTGACGGGCTGGAGCGTGATGAGTTTGATGTCTGGTATCAACCGATTGTCGATGCGCAAAGTCAGATGATGATTGGCGTTGAAGCGCTGGCGCGCTGGCCGCGCCGTCCGGATGGCGAACTCAGGCCGGACGATTTTATCCCGGTCGCCGAAACCAGCGGGCTTATCTATGCGCTCGGGCAGTTTGTGCTGCGCCGCGCCTGTAGCGATTTGCAGCAGCTTAACCACCTGAAGTTGTCGGTCAATATCTCGCCCGCACAGTTTCGCGATCCGGAGTTTGAAGACAAAGTGGCGCGGGTGCTGGAAACCTGCCTGTTTCCGGCGCACCGCTTACAGCTGGAGGTGACAGAAACCTACGTGCTGGAAAACCCTGAGCGCGCCCGTTCGGCCATCGCTAATCTCAAAGCGCTGGGCACGGCGGTTGCGCTGGATGATTTCGGCACGGGCTATTCGAGTATTGGTTATCTGCGGCGCTTTAATTTCGACACTATCAAAATTGATAAATCGCTGGCCGGGCTGGTGGATGATGACGAACAAGCCTCGGCGCTGGTGAGCGGCACGATCCGTATCGCCAGCGCGCTGGGCATGCAGGTGGTGGCGGAAGGTGTGGAAAACGAAAAGCAGATGAAACTGCTGCGGCTGGCCGGCTGCGACCAGCTGCAGGGTTACTATTTCAGCGAACCGATGCCGCTTAAGGATATTTTGCAGTTACGTTTGCTACGAAAGGGCTGAATTACTCGTCTGCCTCTTTTGCCAGCGCTTCCAGTTTGTCACGAAAACCGGTAACCGAAATGGCGCGGTTGTCGGCGCGCCAGCGATCTTTCGCCGCCGGCGCCGAGCTTTGCACGGCAATCAACTGCCAGCCCGCATCGGTTTTTAACATCAATGGCGAACCGCTGTCGCCCGGCAGCGTGTCGCACTGGTGCGACAACACGCTATTTTGCGCCCAGCCAGTGACGACACAGTCCTGGTGGCTGAAGAGGCTATCAAGATGATCTTCCGGATAACCCGCCTGCGTCACTTTACGGTCGGTCGCTTTTAATGCGGCGGTGAGTTCATCTTTATCACCAACGAAGATCGGCAGCGGCGTAATGCCGGAAGGGGGGTAACGTAACACGATAAGCCCGAAATCCCAGGGCGCGGCAGAAGAGGGAACAATCCAGCCATCGCCGTCGGCTTTCAGGCGGTGGCCGAGCGACGCATCGACACGGCCTTCGATACCGTGAATTTCATACCGCCAGCTGCCTCGTTGCGAAACAAAGCGCAGTGCTACGGCTTTGTCCGCTTTGCCGCGCGGCGGCGTTAACAGGCAGTGCCCGGCGGTTAATGCCAGGTGCGGAGAGATGAGCGTCGCTGTGCACAAATTGCCGCTGGCGGTTTCCAGTTGGCCAATCGCATCCCACGGCGCTTTGGTAGGGGTAGTAACAGGAACTCTGTCATCATGACCAAAAAAGAGCGTTTTCACATCACGGGCGCTTATCGCGTCATCGCCGCCATCGTCAGCATGTCCAACAGCGGAAAACAAAAACAGCGGTCCCAGCAACAGCACAACGGTTTTTCGCATATCACACTCTGGTGGGGTAATTATGATTATTAACGTAAGCCCAGGTAAACAAATATAGACGGGACGAGCAGAAAGTGGGAGTAAAATCAGCGTGCTACATTAATAAAGATAAAAGCGGACGGCAATCAGTGCGCAGATGATTAACATCGCCAGAATCACTTCAAAACGATAACGTCGCAGCATCATAGGCCCTCCAGAGAAAAACGGCGCTTCACCCGAAGGGTTCAGCGCCGACTTGTCACAGCGTTCTGCTACGAACGCCGGTATCAGACACGTTTACTTATGCAGCCGGTTGTGCAGCCGGTTTGGTCGCAGTGTGTTTAACGTGTTTTTTGTGGTGTTTTTTCGCAGCCTGAGCTTTCTGTTCTACAGCTGGTTTAGCCGCTTTTTTGTGGTGTTTTTTCACTTTCGCAGCCTGAGCTTTCTGCTCTACAGCCGGTTTAGCCGCTTTTTTGTGTTTCTTATGCATTTTTTTAGCCGGTGCAGCGTTAGTGGTAGCAGCCGGTGCAGCGGTCGTTGCTGCCGGAGCAGCAGCCGGAGCCTGGGTAGAAGTAGCGGTGTCAGCAGCGAAAGCAGCAGAAGACAGACCCAGAGCAGCGGCAACAACCAGAGCTAATACTTTTTTCATTCCGATATCCTCGAATTGGTTTCTTCATTCAACCCCACTGCGGGGCCGTTGAAAGAACTATATCCCTGTAATTGAACGCCTTCCGTGAGTGATTGGTTTCGGCGTGTAACGTAATGTACAGAGCGAGGAACCGCGCCGAAACTGCCGTTCCGGCGCGGGTTTATCAGAGGTAACGGCGGAGAAGATGCTGATGGAAATAATCGGCGTTTAGCGCTTCGCCGGTGGCATTCTGAATAAGCTGCGCGGTGCTGAAGCGACTGCCGTGCTGCCAGATGTTTTGTCGCAGCCAGTCAAAGAGCGCCGTAAGATCGCCCGCGGCAATCGCTTCGTCCAGCCCTGGCAGCGCGGTACGCGCGGCGTGGAACAACTGAGCAGCGTACATGGCGCCGAGCGTATACGACGGGAAATAACCAAAGCCGCCATCGGTCCAGTGAATATCCTGCATACAGCCGTTGCGGTAGTTGCCTTCGGTGGAAAGCCCCAGCCAGGCCTGC
Organism: Kosakonia sp. YIM B13588; assembly: GCF_042788165.1. Taxonomy (NCBI): domain Bacteria; kingdom Pseudomonadati; phylum Pseudomonadota; class Gammaproteobacteria; order Enterobacterales; family Enterobacteriaceae; genus Kosakonia; species Kosakonia sp. YIM B13588. The sequence continues at coordinate 321,460 of NZ_JBHZPO010000001.1, forward strand.
ATTTTTTCATTCCACAAACCTGGAATGTCATCAACCTCAATCTCGCCGTCGATCAGCGCGCGTTCAATCTCATAGCGCAGGATCACATGCGCTGGATAACTCACTTCGTCTGCATCGACACGGATATAACCCGGTTTTACGCGCTGGTTCCAGGCGACAAAATTATGTTCTTCAAACGCCGGTTGCATACCGAAACGTTCAATAATGGCCGGTTGCAGACGGCGCAGGAAAGCCTCGCTGCGACCTAACTGCATTTCAAAGAACAGGCTTTGTGATTCATGAATCGCCGTGGAACGCGCCAGCGCAATAGGCTGACCCGGCCAGCTGCGCGGCAGATTTTGTTCATAACGCGCATGGCCGGTTTCATGTACCACGCCAAACAGCGCGCTCAGCAACTCATTTTCATCGTAACGCGTGGTAATACGCACATCTTCCGGTACGCCGCCGCAGAAAGGATGGGCACTGACATCGAGCCGCCCGCCGTTAAAGTCGAAACCGAGTTCCTTCATCGCCTGCAAACCCAGTTCGCGCTGGTCGGCAATCGGGAACGGCCCCTGCGGGGCAATCAACGCTTGCTGCTCCTGTTTTGCCACCGCTTTTTTCAGCAGATCCGGCAGCCAGGATTTTACCTCGCCAAACAATTCATCAAGGCGGGCGCTGGTCATATCTGGCTCGAATTTATCGAGCAGCGCATCATACGGGGAACACCCTTTCGCGGCGGCTCGCAGTCTGGCTTCTTCGCGTGCCAGTTTAACCACCTCTTTCAGGTTGGCGGAGAAACCAGCCCAGTCATTGGCGGGGCGCTGCGTGCGCCAGGCGTGCTCACATTTACTGCCCGCCAGCGACTGCGCTTCAACCAGCGATTCCGGCAGCAATGCCGCTTCCTGATAGTGCCGCTCGATTTCGCGCAGGTTGGCCTGCTCAATATCGTCCAGATCTTCTTGTCGTGCGTTGGCGATCCACTCGCCAACTTGTTTGTCGGTCAGGATTTGGTGGCGCAGGACACTTAATTCTGCCAGCGCTTCGCCGCGTGCTACGCTACCGCCTGGCGGCATCATGGCAAACATATCCCAACTGGCAATCGAAGCGAGGTGTGAAAAGCGCGACAGGCGCAGGAAAGTGCGGGTGAGCTGGTGATAGTTGTGCTTGTCCATAATGCCTCTGATTTTTAGCGTGTGATCGTGTAACCACCTAAAAGTAGTAGTTATTCAATACATTTCCTGAACTGTACCATAATAGGAATAATCTATTTAAATAACCAATGCCAACGCGTAACGCAGTAATATTATGAATCCATTTTTCTGGGTAATATTTGCTCTGCTGGCGCTTGATGCGGTGCGGGAATTAATGGGCGCGGCGTCGATTTTGAGTCTGCTTTGACACACACGAGCAAAAAGTAAAAAAAAGCCCTGCATGCGCAGGGCCGTTGACTATCGCAGCATTAATGCAGGCGAGAGTGGAGCCTGCTTCCCACCAAAATGGCAATCACCAGCATGGCGGCGATAAAACCGCCGACGCCGTTCCAGCCATAGCTATGCCAGAACACCCCGCCTAGTGTCCCCGCCACGCTGGAACCGAGATAGTAGCTAAATAAGTAGAGCGACGAGGCCTGGCCTTTGGCGCGCCGCGCGCGCGGGCCAATCCAACTGCTGGCGACAGAATGGGCGGCAAAGAAACCTGCGGTAAACAGCAGCATACCGATGAAAATCACCCCCAGCGTTGAGAACAGCGTAAGCAACAGCCCCAGCAGCATGATAGCGGTAGCACCGACCATCACCGGTCCGCGTCCGTATTTATTGGTCATCATCCCGGCTTTCGGCGAACTCCAGGTGCCCGTCAAATAGGCGACGGAAAGCAGGCCCACCACCGCCTGGCTCAGCGTCCATGGTGATTGCATCAGGCGGTAACCGATGTAATTAAACAGGGTGACGAACGAGCCCATCAGCAAAAAGCCTTCCAGGAACAACAGCGGCAGCCCCTGGTCACGCCAGTGCAGGCGGAAATTGATAAACAGTGTTTTTGGCCGCAGCGAAGTCGGGCGGAAATGGCGTGATTCGGGCAGGATCCGCCAGAACATCAGCGCGGAGGCCAGCGCAAAACAGCCAATCACCGCCAGCGCGATACGCCAGTTAAAAAAGTCGGTAAACACGCCGCTCAGCAGACGTCCGCTCATGCCGCCAATGGAGTTGCCGCTGATATACAGCCCCATCGAGAAGGCAACAAAACTGGGGTGGATCTCTTCACTTAAATAGGTCATGCCAACGGCCGCAACGCCGCTCAGCGATAAGCCAATCAACGCGCGCATCACCAGGATGCCATGCCAGCTGGTCATCATCGTTGACAATAACGTGCAGCACGACGCCAGCAGCAGTGCGGTAACCATTACTTTTTTTCGCCCGATGGCGTCAGAAAGCGGGCCGGTGAACAGCAGACCAATCGCCAGCATGGCGGTGGATATCGAGAGGGAAATACTGCTGCTGGCCGGAGAGACGCCAAACTCCTGCGACAGCACCGGTAAAATAGGTTGCACACAGTAGAGCAAGGCGAATGTCGCTAACCCGGCGGAAAAGAGCGCCAGCGTGACGCGCATAAATTGGGGAGTACCACGTTTAATAAATTGTCCCGGCAAAGAGACAGGTTTTTCGTCGACGACGCTTGCCGGCCCGGTGTCAACGGTTGTTGTACGACTCACTGGAGATCCTTAACGTTTTATACCCGTGTTTTTGGTGACGGGCTTACCACGTCGCTAAGGGTATGAAAGTGGCAATATTCTGTCTAATATATTAATAATCTCAAATAATATGTTTTAAATATGAATATTGAACTGCGTCATTTACGTTACTTTATTGCCGTTGCCGAGGAGTTGCATTTTGGTCATGCGGCGGCGCGGCTGAATATCTCGCAGCCGCCGTTAAGCCAGCAAATTCAGATCCTTGAACAACAAGTCGGTGCGCGCTTGCTTGCCCGTACCAACCGCAGTGTGTCGCTCACGCCTGCCGGGCGGCAGTTTCTGGCGGATAGTCGGCAAATCTTAAGCCAGGTCGATGAAGCCGCCGCTCGCGCCATGCGCTTGCATCAGGGGGAAACCGGGGAGCTGCGCATTGGTTTTACCTCCTCCGCGCCGTTTATAAAAGCGGTCTCCGACACCCTCTCTTCGTTTCGCCAGCATTACCCGGATGTGCATATCCAGACGCGCGAAATCAACACCCGCGAACAGATCTCACCGCTCAATGAAGGCTTGCTGGATTTGGGGCTGATGCGTAACACGCCGTTGCCGGAAACGCTGGCCTGGGATGTGATTCTGCGTGAGCCGCTGCTGGCGATGATCCACAAAGATCATCCTTTAGCGGCGCGTTCGGCGGTGTCGCTGGTGGAACTGGCACAGGAGCCATTCGTCTTTTTCGACCCGCATGTCGGTACCGGTCTGTATGACGAGATCCTCGGCCTGATGCGTCGTTATCAACTGACGCCAACCATTACGCAAGAAGTGGGCGAAGCGATGACCATTATTGGCCTGGTAGCGGCCGGGTTAGGCGTGTCGATATTACCGGCGTCATTCCGGCGTGTTCAGCTAACGGAAATGCGCTGGGTGCCGATTATTGAAGCGGATGCGGTATCGGAAATGTGGTTAGTCTGGTCAAAACATCATGAGCAGGGCAGCGCGGCCGCACGCTTTAAGCAGCAGTTGATCGCCGCCGCTGACGGATAAATTTTGCGCATAAGTCATTGCAAAATGTGCTGTAAATCACACGCCGGGGTAAATATTTGACGGCGACCAGTGAAGTGTTTCACCATAGCCGAACGTTTATTTCGAAGCGTGAAAATAAGGGAGTCAGAGGTGGTTGCTGATAGTCAGCCTGGGCATATTGATCAAATTAAGCAGACCAACGCGGGGGCGGTGTACCGCCTGATTGATCAGCTTGGCCCGGTGTCGCGCATCGATCTCTCACGCCTGGCGCAACTCGCCCCGGCCAGTATTACGAAAATTGTGCGCGAAATGCTCGAAGCCCACCTGGTGCAGGAGACGGAAATCCAGGAGCCTGGCAGCCGCGGGCGTCCGGCGGTCGGGCTGGTGGTCGAGACCGAAGCCTGGCACTACCTTTCTTTGCGCATCAGCCGGGAAGAGATCTTTCTTTCCCTGCGCGACCTTAGCAGCAAGCTGGTCGTCGAAGATCGCCTTGAGTTACCACTGGTGGCTGAACTGCCGCTGCTGGACCGTATTATTCTGCATATTGACCGCTTTTTTACCCGCCATCAGAACAAACTGGAACGTTTGACCGCCATCGCGATTACGCTACCCGGCATTATTGATACCGAAAACGGTATCGTTCATCGCATGCCCTTTTATGACGATGTTAAAGATATGCCGCTGGGTGAAGCGCTGGAAAAGCACACTGGCGTGCCGGTGTATGTCCAGCATGACATCAGCGCGTGGACGATGGCCGAAGCCCTGTTTGGCGCGTCGCGCGGGGCAAGGGATGTGATTCAGGTGGTTATCGATCACAACGTTGGGGCAGGGGTGATTACTGACGGGCGCTTATTGCATGCGGGAAGCAGCAGCCTGGTGGAGATCGGTCACACACAGGTCGATCCCTACGGCAAACGCTGTTATTGCGGCAACCACGGTTGCCTTGAAACCATTGCCAGCGTCGAGAGCGTACTGGAGCTGGCGCAGTTGCGCATGAGCCAGTCAATGAGTTCGATGCTGCACCAAAAACCGCTGACCGTGGAGTGGCTTTGCCAGGCTGCACAGCAGGGCGATCTATTAGCGAAAGATATCATTAGCGGCGTGGGTGCGAACATTGGTCGCATTCTTGCCATTATGGTGAATTTGTTCAACCCGCAAAAAATACTGATTGGATCGCCGCTCAGCAAAGCGGCCGACGTACTTTTTCCCGCCATTGCCGCCTGCATTCGCCAGCAGGCGTTGCCCGCGTACAGCCAGCACATCAGCGTAGAGAGCACACAATTTACCAACCAGGGCACCATGGCCGGTGCGGCGCTGGTAAAAGACGCGATGTATAACGGATCTTTACTTATCCGTTTGTTGCAGGGGTAACATTTTTACACTGTTGCCATAAAAATTGCGCTACCTCAATCTTGCCCCCTGGCAGTTACCTTAGACTTTCCCCACTGAATTATTTTCCTGGTTTATATTTTCGTAGAACAACGGTGGGATGAGTGATGCTTAAGCGTTTCTTTGTAACGGGTACAGACACTTCTGTCGGGAAGACAGTGGCGTCCCGCGCGCTACTCCAGGCGCTGGCAGCCAGTGGTAAAACGGTGGCGGGTTACAAGCCTGTTGCCAAAGGGAGCAAAGAGACGCCGGAAGGGCTGCGCAATAAAGACGCGCTGGTGCTGCAAAGCGTTTCGTCGCTGGAGCTACCTTACCAGGCGGTCAACCCCATCGCATTAAGCGAAGAAGAGAGCAGCGTCGCGCACAGTTGCCCCATCAATTACACCCTGTTGTCGAATGGTCTGGCGGATCTCTGCAATCGCGTCGATCACGTGGTTGTGGAAGGCACCGGCGGCTGGCGTAGCTTAATGAATGATTTACGCCCGCTTTCGGAGTGGGTAGTGCAGGAGCAGATGGCGGTGGTGATGGTGGTGGGTATTCAGGAAGGTTGTCTCAACCACGCCTTGCTGACCGCTCAGGCCATCGCCAGCGACGGTTTGCCGCTGATTGGTTGGGTGGCGAACCGTATCAATCCGGGCCTTGCACACTACGCCGAAATTATTAACGTGTTGAGCAAAAAACTGCCCGCGCCGCTGGTCGGTGAATTGCCGTATCTGCCGCGCCCGGAACAGCGCGATTTGGCGCAATACATCAATCTGCAAATGGCGACCGGCATGCTAGTTGCCGACCGTATTCTGGCCTGACGCGGCCGTTCGCCTACAGCCCGTTATTTCTGTTTCTCCGCTTATACTCTTTATTGCATTTGATGCAAAAGTAGACAATTTAAGCGGAGAATCTTATGAGCACATCCCTTTACAGTAAAACCCCGTCAGTCACGGTGCTTGATAACCGCGCGCTGGCGGTACGCATTATCGCGTATCACCGCCATCCGGACACCCCGGACATCACCGACGAGCGTATCACCCGCCATCAGTTTGATGCGCGTGGCCTGCCGTCAGAAAGCGCTGATCCGCGCCTGTACGCTGCCGGGCTGGCGAATTTCAGTTATCTCCATGGACTGAACGGTATGACGCTGCGCACGCAGAGTGCCGATGCCGGTACATCCGTTGCCCTGAATGATGCCTCCGGGCGGACGTTTTTGCAGGTCAGCAATATTGGTGCGGCGAATGACCGCAGCGCTGCCGTGACCCGCACTTTTCAGTATGAAGAGGCCAGCCTGCCGGGGCGGCTGCTGGGCATTACCGAACAGGTTGCCGGCGACAGCGCGCACGTCACTGAGCGGTTTGTCTGGGGTGGTCATTCCGCAGATGAACAGAGCCACAATCTCGCCGGTCAGCTGGTCAGCCATTACGACCCGGCAGGCCTGCTTTCGACGGGCAGCATTTCTCTTGGCGGCGTACCGCTTTCCGTCACCCGCCAGCTGTTGCCGGATGACGCAGAAGCGGACTGGCAGGGCGCGGACGCCTCGGCGTGGAATGACCTGCTGGCGGGCGAAACCTACACTACCAACAGCACGGTCGACGCGGCCGGGAATGTACTGACCACCACCGACGCGAAAGGCAATATCCAGCGCGTGGCGTTTGATGTGGCGGGTCTGCTGAAGGGCAGCTGGCTGATGATGAATGGCGGTTCCGAGCAGATTATCGTGAAATCCCTGACATACTCCGCCGCCGGGCAGAAATTGCGCGAGGAGCACGGCAACGGTGTGGTCACCACATATTCGTACGAAGCGGAAACGCAGCGCCTTGTTGGCATTAAAACGGAACGAGTCTCCGCCGCAAAAGTGCTGCAGGATTTGCGCTACGAGTACGACCCGGTGGGTAACGTGCTGGTGATTACTAACGATGCCGAGGAGACGCGTTTCTGGCGCAATCAGCAAGTCGTTCCCGAAAACACCTACGCCTACGACAGCCTGTACCAGCTGGTCAGCGCCACTGGGAGCGAAATGGCCAGTGCGGTGCAGCAGACCAGCAACCTTCCGGCATATTCCTCTTTTGATGACGCCACCTACACGAACTACTCCCGCACTTACACCTACGATAATGCAGACAACCTGACAAAGATTCAGCACAGCGCACCCGCGTCCGGCAATAACTACACCACCAGCATCACCGTATCCGACCGTAGCAACCGCGCAGTGCTCAGCACACTCACGGAAAACCCGGCGGATGTGGAGGCGCTGTTCACTGCCGGTGGTCAGCAGAAACAGCTTTTACCGGGGCAGAGCCTGCTGTGGACGGCGCGCCAGGAACTGCAGAAAGTCACACCCGTAACCCGCGACGGCGCAGCCGACGACAGCGAACGTTACCGCTACGACGCCGCCAGCCAGCGCGTGCTGAAAATTACCTCACATCTGACCGGCAGCACCACGCAGACAAAACGGGTGATTTATCTGCCGGGACTGGAGCTGCGCAGCAGTGCAGCCGAAGAGTTACAGGTAATAGCCGTCGGCGTTGCCGGGCGCGCGCAGGTTCGGGTGCTGCACTGGGAAAGCGGGCAACCCGCCGGTATCAGTAACGACCCGATTCGTTACAGCTACGACAACCTCACCGGCAGCAGCGCACTGGAAGTGGACGGCAGCGGCGAACTTATCAGCCAGGAAGAGTATTACCCGTACGGCGGCACGGCGCTGTTTGCTGCACGCAGCCAGCTGGAGGCGGATTACAAAACGATTCGTTATTCCGGCAAGGAGCAGGACGCAACGGGGCTTTATTACTACGGTTACCGCTATTACCAGCCGTGGGCGGGGCGGTGGTTGAGTGTTGACCCGGCAGGCAGAATGGACGGGCTGAATTTGTTCAGAATGGTACGCAACAATCCCATCACGCTTCACGATAACAATGGGCTTGCACCCGTCGCAAAATCCCTTACCGCGCATGTACAACGCGCCGGTTTACAGGCCGAGCCGGTAGAAAGCTATCAGGATGTTTTTCACGCCATATTCCATGTTCATGGCGAGGCGGCATATAACGATGTTTGGGCAACACTCAGTGCAACTATTCCGTTAAGCAGCTCAGAGGCGATTACGCTGGAACATATGGAAGCGGTCGCTGATTTTATTGAAAAAAGGGGAATTGTTTCAGGAATGATTTATGCGAGTACAACGCCAGAGGACATAAGCATTGATGTCAGTGAAATAGAAAAAGAATTGCACAAAATACCGCTGAACGTATTGGAAAAAGCACATTCATTAGGCCAATTCATTACAGCCACGAATGATAATATTACTAATCATCCGGCCAGACGTTATTTAAAAGGCGTCACGCCGAGAGGCTGGCCGGAAGGGATGACATGGGATACGGTGCCTGGCGTGGGGGCTGTAGGCCAGGGCGCAGGGGAAGGATCTCATCCTGATGAAACCATTATTGCCTTAAGCCAAAATGCACAGGGCGGCTGGTCGCTGGCTGAGGGGCATTCATCATCAAGTTTAGTGTTACACGAATACGCACATGCTATTGATCGCAGTTTCGGTGAAAAGGCGCAGATGGGACCAAAAGGGACGGGTGCAGTTGGGGACTTTTTAAGCAGGCGAAATAGTTTCATCGTTGCCTGGGAACAAGATTTAGAGCACACCGATCCTGCCTCTGCTGATAATTATTACTGGCAAGGCGGTAGTGGAGGGGGCGCGGAAGAAGCATTTGCTGAAGGATTTAGCGAAATATACTCAGGGAAAAATGTTCACAATTGGCCGAATGTGAAATCCTATATTTCACATAAAATGCAACATCTCTAATGAGTCATTTATAAACGTTGAAGCATAAAGAATATTTTTGAACGGATAAATGGCGCGTGGTGGATAATCGTTCACCATTTGTTTAAAGCGGAACGTCAAAAGACGTTCCGCTTTACATTTTTAGCGAAACAGCGGTTTTTGCGCCACCGGAATAAGCAACTGCGATTGCCAATGCGCCAGCGTAAGCCGTGCAAGTTGCCCCAGCGCGTTGAAAAACGGGTGCTGCGCGTTATCACAAAACTCGGTAAGAAATCGCCCGCTCCACGGCAGCAGATGCCAGGCCAGTAATTGATCGCAGGCGGCGTGATTGCCTTGCTCCTCCAGCCATGCCACCATCAGCAGCAAGGTGCCGAAGTGATCTTCCGGCTCGTTTTGCCCGGTAGCGAACGCAATATTGTTGTCGCGCATCCACTGGCGCAGCGCCAGCGTCGAGTCGCCAAACAGTACGCTCTCTTTATCCAGCCATACCGAACCCCACGGCGGCGCGGGTAGCGCCCATGGGCCGATCAATAATCGTTGCCAGGCCTCGTTTAGCGGCTCGTCACAAGGTTGCGCGAACGCGTCGGCCAGCGGAATAAGTGTCTCTTCCGGTAACGGCCATTGTTCCAGCCACTCGCGGCTGCGTAGCGCGGCGACGAGCGGCGCGAACGGTTCGCTCTCTGGTGGATAGTAAAACAGCGCGCCCAGCACGCGGGCGGTAAAAATAAAAGTCTCGCGGGTTGCGTCCGTCATGGTTTCTCCAAAAAGCGCGGGTTTCCCCGCGCACTGTTATTAACCCGCGACGGCAACGCCAACGGTCATATGCAGGCCGTAAAACAGACCACGGCCAATGATTTCACCGGCTACCACCAGCACAACGCCCGCCAGCAAGCTGCTGACTTTCGGCTGTCTGCGCATCACCAGCGGGCAGATCCAGCAACCGAGACCGAGAGCGACCAGCAATAAACGCACCACCTGTAACAGACCGTAATCTGGTACCAGCGTTACGGCTTGCTGCACTGAGCTGTGGGTTTCGCCAAGCTGTATGCTTTGCAACGTCACTACGGCAACGCTTGCGATAAGTGCCGCAACGCTGATGGCGGCAAAACGAGAGGCCGGAAAGCGCATGCCCGCCAGACGCAGCAGCAACGCCGCCAGCAGCGGCCCACCCGTCAACATGGTGAGGAAAAATGCGGCGGTGGTGTAGCCGTTATGCCAGGTCGGCACGGTATCAATCTGGTAAACCCGCGTCATCGCCCAGACAAACAGCACCCCCAGCACCATGCTGATAATCAGCCAGCCGCGCCCCAGTGCATCGGGCAGTTTGCCAAGCCAGGCCAGCAGCCACCAGAAGCCGCCGACGGCGAAAAACAGCGATCCGGCGGCGATTTCATTACTGAGTGACGATGCGCCAATGCGGTTCAGCGAATTAAACGCACGCAGCGGTGAACCGAGGTGCATCATCGAGGCGATAAAACCGATGCCCATCAACACCCACAGCAAAAACTGGCTGCGGACAATCCGCACCTGGCCAGTATTGTCATCTCTGGCGTTCATCCAGACGAAGCCGGTGACAATCAATCCGCCCGCCACGCACTGGCCGAGCACCGTAAACAGAACCAGCGGCCATTCATGCCATCCGTTTCCCATCTCACACCTCCTGCGGGTTTGCCAGATAGCCAGTGGTATCCCCTGTCGGGCGGCTGTTGGCGTTTGGTTTGATGACAATATTGGGCTTCGTGAAGTGCGATGCCGGAAGCGGGGCGATAGCAGCGAGTTCTCCATGCTGCTTACGCAGTTCCTCAATCGGGCCGAAATCGAGCGCGCGCAGCGGGCAGGATCCCACGCAGATGGGCTTTTTCCCTTCTGCAACGCGGTCATAACAGCCGTCGCATTTGGTCATATGACCTTTTGCGGCGTTGTATTGCGGCGCGCCGTACGGGCAGGCCATATGGCAGTAGCGACAGCCGATGCAGACATCTTCGTCCACCACCACAAAACCGTCTTCCCGTTTGTGCATCGCACCGCTCGGGCAGACTTTGGTACAGGCCGGATCTTCGCAGTGGTTACAGGAAATCGACAGGTAATAGGCAAACACGTTTTGCTGCCAGACACCGTTATCTTCTTGCCAGTTGCCGCCAGCGTATTCATACACGCGGCGGAAGCTGACGTCCGGGGTTAAGTTTTTATAATCTTTACAGGCCAGCTCGCAGGTTTTACAACCGGTGCACCGGGCAGAATCGATAAAAAATCCATACTGGGTTGTCATCGGCTACTCCTTAAACCTTTTGAATGTCGACCAGATTGGTGTGCTGCGGGTTACCTTTCGCCAGCGGCGAAGGGCGGTGCGTGGTGAGCGTGTTCATGCAGCCACCGTGGTCAACGCGATCGCCGTCCATATTGGCTTGATGCCAGGCTCCCTGGCCCATGGCGCTGACGCCCGGCATGATGCGCGGCGTCACTTTCGCAGCGATACGTACTTCTCCGCGTTCGTTAAAGACGCGCACCATATCGCCCTGTTTGATCCCGCGTCGTTTCGCGTCAATCGGGTTGATCCACACCTCCTGGCGACACGCTTCCTGCAGCACATCAATGTTGCCGTAGCTGGAGTGGGTGCGCGCTTTGTAGTGAAAACCGAATAATTGCAGCGGGAGTTTCTCACGCGCCGGATCGTCCCAGCCTTCAAACGTTGAGGCGTAAATTGGCAGCGGGCTAATCACTTCGTCTTTATCCAGTTCCCAGCTGTTGGCAATTTCCGCCAGCTTGCTGGAGTAGATTTCAATTTTGCCGGAGGGGGTTTTCAGCGGGTTGGCGATCGGGTCGTCGCGGAATTTTTTATAGGCAACAAAGTGGCCGTTCGGATCTTTGCGCTTATAAATACCCATCGCTTTCAGGTCTTCATAAGAGGGCAGTTGCGGATCTTTGGCGACCATTTTGGCGTACAGGTATTTCAGCCACTCTTCCTGCGTGCGCCCTTCGGTAAATTTCTGATAGATATCCGGCCCCAGGCGGCGAGCGATTTCGCTGGTTATCCAGTAAATCGGTTTACGTTCGAACTTCGGCGCGGTGACGGGCTGGAGGAAAATCAGATAGCCCATGTTCCCGGCATAATCATTGGGGATGATGTCTTCCTGTTCGACGGTCATCAAATCCGGCAGCAGAATGTCAGCATACATCGCCGATGAGGTCATAAAGTTCTCAATGACCACAATCATTTCGCACTTGCTGTCGTCCTGCAGAATATCGTGGGTACGGTTGATATCGCCGTGCTGGTTGGTAATGGTGTTACCGGCATAGTTCCAGATAAATTTAATCGGCACATCAAGCTTATCTTTGCCGCGCACACCGTCGCGTTTGGCGGTCATTTCCGGGCCGCGGGCAATAGCATCGGTCCAGGTAAAGCACGAAATCGACGTTTTCACCGGATTTTCCGGCATCGGCATCCGTTCAATGGTGATGGTATAGGTGGATTCGCGCGCACCGCTGTTGCCGCCGTTGATGCCGACGTTACCCGTGAGGATCGGCAACATGGCAATGGCGCGCGAGGTCAACTCGCCGTTGGCCTGGCGCTGCGGTCCCCAGCCCTGGCAGATATAAGCGGGTTTGGCGCTGCCAATTTCCCGCGCCAGTTTGATGATTTTATCGGCGGGAATACCGGTGATGCGCGATGCCCACTGCGGTGTTTTAGCGATGCCGTCTTCGCCCTGGCCGAGAATATAGGCTTTGTAATGGCTGTTGGCGGGCGCATCGGCAGGCAGCGTTTTTTCGTCGTAGCCGACGCAATATTTATCCAGAAACGGTTGATCGACGAGGTTTTCGTTAATCAGCACCCACGCCATGCCGGCAACCAGCGCGGCATCGGTACCCGGACGAATCGGCACCCACTCATCTTCGCGTCCGGCGGCCGTATCGGTATAACGCGGATCGATAACGATCATCCGCGCATTTGAGCGTTCGCGTGCCTGCTCAAGGAAATAGGTAATGCCGCCGCCGCTCATGCGGGTTTCCGCCGGGTTGTTGCCGAACATCACTACCAGTTTGGTGTTTTCGATATCCGAGGTGCTGTTACCTTCATTAGAGCCGTAGGTGTAGGGCATCGCACAGGAGATTTGCGCGGTGCTGTAGGTGCCGTACTGGTTGAGAAAACCGCCATACATCGCCATCAGGCGGGCAATAATCGACGCTGAAGGGGAAGAGCGGGTGATGTTGCCGCCAACAATACCGGAGGAGTAATTAATGTAGACCGCTTCGTTACCGTATTTTTGCACCACGCTTTTCAAGCTGTTGGCGATAGTATCCAGTGCTTCGTCCCAACTGATGCGTTCAAACTTGCCTTCGCCGCGTTTACCGACGCGTTTCATGGGGTAGTTCAGGCGATCCGGATGGTTGATGCGCCGACGAATAGAACGCCCGCGCAGGCAGGCACGCACCTGGTGATTGCCGTAGATATCCTCGCCGGTATTATCGGTTTCGACCCAGTAAACTTCATCGTCACGGACATGCAAACGCAGCGCGCAGCGGCTACCGCAGTTGACCGAGCAGGCCCCCCACACCACTTTGTCTGGCGCGGGTTGCATCGCCTGTTGCACGGCAGCAGCGGCAGAACGCAGGCCAAAGGGCAGGGAAAAACTTCCGGCTGCCAGCGCAAGCGACCCTAAAGCAGTGGATTTAACCAACGTTCGTCGGCTGATCCCACCCTGGTGTTCAGTGTCGGACATAGCTCACTCCATTATTATTTATAATAAAAAGAAATTACCTGGCGTATTAAAAGCAGGCTAATGAAGTGATCATGTTAATCATTAGGGAGTAGAAGAATCTTAAGCGTGATCAAATAGAGGGAAATCCCCCTGAAATTGAGGGGGATTATATTTACTGCGTGCCGGTGCTTTCCTCGCTCTGCTGAACTGAACCGCTGTTGCGGGTGTAGAGAATTTTGTAAGTGTCATTGGCGCAATGACCGACGACCTGCGAACCTGCCTGGTCAGCCTGATCATTAGGCACGATGGTTAGCGTAAATCCCGTTTCCGGCACGCCATTATTGATAATACGTTGCTGAATATCGCTTTTAACCCGTTCGCATGAATCCGGCGCAGCGAACGCCGGTACAGAACCCACCAGCAGTAATGCGCAAAGCCAACGTGAATAGTGCATCCTCGTCTCCTTTTGTTTTACCCGCTCTAAGCTTAGCACCTGCGATGCCCACAAAAGGTAAATATCTGAATCATCTGAATAAGCCGCTATCGCTGTTTTAATAATTGCACCTCCGGTGGGAAATTGACCGGCACGGCGGTACTCAGGAATTCGCCAAGACGGTCAATGTTCTTTTTGCGCGGTGAATCTTTTGGCCACACCAGCCAGTAACTGTCGCCAGTGCTTATTGCTTGTGGGAAGGGTAGCGTTAGCTGATTTTGCGCCAGCGCGGACAGGCTGAGCAGCAGATCGCCAACCGCCACACCATGACCACCGATTGCCGCCTGGTAGGCTTGTTCCAGCGTGTCAAACACCGCGCCGCCGCCAGGGACGAGCGTGGGAAATAAACCGCTCCCGGCCTGCCAGCGCCGCCAGTCGCGGCGATCGCGTGAAGGGTGAATTAAGGTGCAATTGCTCAGATCGCGTTGCGCCAGTTCTTTAAGCGCCGGGGCGCAGAGCGGGATCAACCACTCATCAAATAAATGCAGGCATTGCGTGTACTCACCAAAATGGCCGTTGCCGAGCAGGATGGCGCAATCGAAGGGTTCGGTGCGGAAATCGACGGTGTCGATATCCATCCACACACTGCTGATCTCTACCTGCGGCGTGCTGTGTTGCTGGCGAAAAACGTTTAACACATCCAATAACCAGCGCATCGTCAGCGTCGACGGGGCTTTGAGCCGCAGTTGATGCTGGTGGCTGCGCAGTGTCTGGCAGGCATTTTCCAGTTGCAAAAAACCGTCCTGTAAACGAACAGCCAGCTGGCTTCCTGCGTCGGTCAGGGTAATTTTCGGGCCATGGCGCAGAAACAAACGACACCCAAACCACTCTTCAAGGGTGCGAATATGGCGGCTTACCGCACCGGGTGTGACATTGAGAAAAAGGGCTGCCTGGCTAAATGATGCCATTTGTGCGGCAACGGTAAATGCCCGTAATGCATAAAGTGGCGGCAGGTTTTGGTTCATCGGTTCGTTATCCATTGTGAGTTTTTTGCATAGCGAACGGCAGTTTAACTCGTTTTTCAGACCCGCGCTTTCTGGCGATACTCCGTCAATAAATAAAAGGAGGGAGATGATGGGGTCACTGAATGTGGTGCTGCTGGGAACGTACATTGGTGTGGTACTGACGTTACTGGCAACGCCCGGGCCGGTGGTGGCGCTGGTGTGCGCGGCGGCAGCGCGGGGCAACCATGCGCGCGCGTTTTTAACATTGGCAGGCACCAATCTGGCCTCGCTGGTGTTAATTGCGCTGGCGGGGTTAACGCTGGCCGGCGTGGTTACGCTCTCGGCCTGGCTACTAAATATGGTAGGGCTGGTGGGTTCGCTCTTTGTTGCGGTTAGCGCGGTGCAAGCATTGCGCGCCGTGCGGCGAGAAAAAGGCACAGAGATGTCGCAAAACGGCGGACAAGGCGGGTTTGTTATGAGCTTTATGACGGCCATCGCTAACCCAAAAGATATTCTGTTTTTTATCGCTTTTTTCCCGCAGTTTATCGGTATTACTGGCGATTTCACCGCCAGCATCTCGGTGCTTACTGTTATCTGGGTGGTGCTGGATTTTAGTGTCTTGACGCTCTATATCCTGGCCGTTAAACGCTGGCTACCAACGGGGCAAAGTGGACGTTTTGCTACCTTCTCATCGCTGATTTTATTGTTAATAGGCGTAAGCGGCGTTAGTTATTCGCTGTTGTTACTCGCCAGTCACCAGGCATAGCCACAAAGAAGTCATTGCCCTAAGCTATAAAGCTTTTGCTAATATAAGCGCATTACAAAAGAAAAATGTGGTGAAACCATTGAAAAAACAGCTGTTACTTATCTCTCTGGCGGTGGTGCTTGCCGGATGTGATAAGCCGAAGGGACCCGTTT
Source organism: Kosakonia sp. YIM B13588 (assembly GCF_042788165.1). Classification (NCBI taxonomy): domain Bacteria; kingdom Pseudomonadati; phylum Pseudomonadota; class Gammaproteobacteria; order Enterobacterales; family Enterobacteriaceae; genus Kosakonia; species Kosakonia sp. YIM B13588. The sequence goes on from NZ_JBHZPO010000001.1 coordinate 337,361, forward strand.
CATTCACGCCGGAAATGGCGAGCTTCTCGAATGAATTCGATTTTGATCCGTTGCGTGGACCGGTTAAAGATTTCAGCCAGACGTTACTTAACGATAAAGGTGAAGTCACGAAACGCGTTACCGGAACGATGTCGAAAGAGGGATGTTTCGATACGCTTGAACTGCACGATCTCGAAAACAACAGCGGCGTGTCTCTGGTGCTGGATGCCAACTACTATGTCGAGGCGGAATCGAAGGAAAAACGTCTGCGTTTGCAGGGCAAATGCCAACTGGCGGAGTTCCCGGCAGCGGGCGTAACCTGGGACACCGACGATAACGGATTTGTGGTTCGCGCAACCGGCAAGGAGATAGAGGTCAAATACCGCTATGACGATGAAGGGTATCCGCTGGGGAAAACCACGGCATCGAAAGACGCGACGTTGTCTGTTGTGTCTACGCCTTCGAAAGACAAGCGCAAAAAGCTCGATTACACCTCTGTCAGCACGCTGAACGATAAGCCGCTGGGCAATGTCAAACAGGCCTGCGAATACGACAGCCATGATAACCCGGTGAGTTGCAGCCTGGAGATTGTGGACGAAAGTGTTACGCCGCAGGTGACGCATAAATACAGCATCAAAAACACCATCGAGTATTATTGATGCCGCTGGCCACCGTGCTTTATTGCGCGGTGGGTTTCAGTAGCGTCGGGCCGCTTGTTTTGTGGTTTTCAAGATATTGCTGCTGGAAAATACACATGCGAATGGTGTTGCGGTACTCACCATTAATAAAGAATTCATGGATTAATTCACCTTCGACCATAAATCCCAGCTTGCGGTAAATGTGAATCGCTTTTTCGTTCTCTTTATCAACGATCAGATAGAGCTTGTACAGATTCAGTACCGTAAATCCGTAATCCATCGCCAGCTTCGCGGCTTGTGATGCCAGCCCTTTGCCCTGATATTCCGGGGAGATGATTATCTGAAATTCTGCACGGCGGTGAACGTGGTTGATTTCGACCAGCTCCACTAATCCGGCTTTTTCACCATCGCACTCCACCACAAAACGGCGTTCGCTTTGATCGTGAATATGCTTGTCATACAAGTCAGAAAGTTCAACAAAGGCTTCGTAGGGTTCTTCAAACCAGTAACGCATGACGCTGGCGTTGTTATCCAGTTGGTGAACGAAGCGCAAATCCTCGCGCTCGAGCGGGCGCAGGCGGACGGTGTAAACGTCACTCATGAAAAGTCCTTTTAGGTAAGCGGAAATCGGGCGCGCAAGCGCCCGGGGCGGTTAGCGAATTTGCTGTCCGGTACGGCGATCCAGACAACGCAGAGTGTTGGGTTCCCAGTAGGCGTTGAGGTTGCTGCTTTTCTGGCATTTGTCCTGCGCATCAAACGCGACATCGGTTTTATCCCACTCTTTTTCCACGCGTTTGTTCACTTTGCTACGCAGGCTGCGGGTGTCATTCCATTGCTCTTTTTCCATCGCTGCGGATTGGCGGCTTTGCGCGTTATCGCCGGATTCAATCACCAGACGGTTGGTTTCGGCCAGTGCGGAGGTGGTGTACACGATGGCACCCAGCGTCAGCATTGCGGTGAGGCACAGGCGTTTGCTAAGTGTTTTAGTCATTGCGATTTCCTTAATTTGAGGGAGAAACAAGATGCCCATATCACTCTATTCTATGCGATCTCAGCCACACGGGATAGCCAGCCGGGACTCACTCTCAGAGCATTATCAGGTATGATAGTTCAACCAAGTTTGAATCAACGTGTCTCTGATGCTGAAAACAACACTCCTGTTCTTTGCCACCGCGCTGTGTGAAATCGTCGGTTGTTTTTTGCCCTGGCTGTGGCTAAAACGCGGCGCTACGCCACTGTTAATTATTCCCGCAGCGTTCGCGCTGGCCATGTTCGTCTGGTTGTTAACACTGCATCCGGCGGCCAGTGGGCGCGTTTACGCGGCTTACGGCGGCGTTTATGTGTGTACCGCATTGATTTGGCTACGAGTGGTCGATGGCGTAAAACTCAGCGTTTATGACTGGCTTGGGGCGCTCATCGCCATGTGCGGGATGTTGATCATTGTTGCGGGCTGGGGACGCGCGTAATGTACGCCGTTTTCGATACTGAGTGTGGCAGACTGGCTGTCCGCATGCCTTCTTCGTTTCTCTCCACGCTTTAGCTCTTTGTGAGACGGTTTGAATAGCCCCAGAGGCGATACCCGGCTCGCGAAGCCGCTTCTGGCGCATGGTGCTTATGACGCACAGTTGCAGATTTTGACCTTGCGGGAATTTCTTCACTATTGCCGGTTCAGCAAGTCTGTTTAAAATGATGTCCGCTGCATACTAACGGATTGATTTTTTGTCGAACTCTTCATGCGTATTGCTCGCGAGCGTTATTATTTTTAAAACGCTTTTTCCACAATTCCACAATTCCACAATTCCACAATTCCACAATTCCACAATTCCACAATTCCACAATTCCACATCGCCACGCATTCTGCACAAACACGTTAACTCCTCTCATTTTCGCGCTGAATACATTCATCGGTTTAAAGCAAAGTTGAATATGTGGTTTTTTGACACATTTGGTTACCATTCTAGTTAGTGTAGTCCGCAAATCCTGTCGCAAATCATAGTCTGCTTTACAGCAGTCCGTAATCTATTGAACCACTGTTTCACTTAATAAGATGAGTCTCACCATGGAAAACAGGCTATTAAAGGCGAAAGCCACGTTACCTACTTATGACCGTAACAAACTGGTTGCGCGCATTGTGCACCTCGGTTTTGGCGCGTTTCATCGCGCGCATCAGTCAGTTTATGCCGATATTCTTGCCGCAGAGCATGGCAGTGACTGGGGCTATTGCGAGGTCAATTTGATTGGCGGTGAGCAGCAAATTGCCGATCTCAAGCAGCAGGATAACCTCTATACCGTGGCGGAAATGTCTGCCGACGCGTGGACTGCGCGTGTGGTTGGCGTAGCAAAACGCGCCCTGCACGCACAGGTGGATGGCCTGGAAACCGTGCTCGCTGCTATGTGCGAACCGCAGGTTGCCATTGTTTCACTGACCATCACCGAGAAAGGCTATTGCCACTCTCCGGCGACCGGCAAACTGATGCTCGATCACCCATTAATTGTCGGCGACCTGCAAAACCCGCAGCAGCCAAAATCGGCCGCGGGCGTGGTCGTGGAAGCCCTGGCGCGCCGTAAAGCCGCCGGTTTACCGGCGTTCAGCGTGATGTCCTGCGACAACATGCCGGAAAACGGCCATGTCACCCGCAATGTGGTCTGCGCTTACGCGCGCGCGGTGAGCGCAGAATTGGGTGACTGGATTGAAGCGAATGTGACGTTCCCGTCAACCATGGTAGACAGAATTGTTCCGGCTGTGACCGCCGAAACGCTGGATAAAATCGAACAACTGACCGGTGTCCGCGATCCTGCGGGCGTGGCCTGTGAGCCGTTCCGCCAGTGGGTGATTGAAGATAATTTCGTGGCGGGTCGTCCGGCGTGGGAAAAAGCTGGCGCTGAGCTGGTGGCGGATGTGGTGCCGTTTGAAGAGATGAAACTGCGCATGCTGAACGGCAGCCACTCCTTCCTGGCGTATCTGGGTTATCTGGCCGGTTATCAGCACATTAACGAGTGTATGGAAGACGAGAATTATCGTCGCGCCGCGCACGCGTTGATGTTGAAAGAGCAGGCGCCAACGCTGAAAGTGCAGGGTGTGGATCTGGCGCATTACGCCGATCTGCTGATCGCGCGTTACAGCAATACCGCATTGCGTCACCGCACCTGGCAGATCGCCATGGACGGTAGCCAGAAACTGCCGCAGCGTATGCTGGATTCTGTGCGCTGGCATTTAGTGCATCAGCGTGATTTCTCCCTGCTGGCGCTGGGTATTGCTGGCTGGATGCGCTATGTAGGTGGCGTCGACGAGCAGGGGCAAGCGATCGAAGTGTGCGATCCGTTGCTGACAGTGATTCAGAACGCGGTTAACAGCAGCGCGCAAGGTGAAGCCCGTGTGCAGGCATTGCTTGGAATTGAGGCGATTTTTGGCAATGAAATGCCCAAAGACGCGACCTTTGTGGCTCAGGTGAAAAAAGCCTATCTGACATTGCTGGAGAAAGGCGCGAAAGTCACAGTGGCGCAGTACGCCGCAGCGCTTTAACTGCGAGCCTTTAATTCAATACAGAAACAGTGAATGCCGCCATGGCGGCATTCTTTTTTACCACACGCTTTTTAACGCTTAGTGCAAGCCAAGACGAATCAATTCAACCGGTTCGAATTTACCTTCGCAGCCTTCCACTTCCACCGTTTTGCTACGGCGCACCTGCGCGGGGTTTAATCCATCGGCGTGAATCGCGACGATTTTGCCAGTACGGCCAGTGCCATTAATCATCACGCGCGTACCGGTGGTGATAGCGTTACGGTTACGATCATACGTCATCATGGTGGTTTCTCCTTATTGAAATCCGCAAAACGAAACGGGGCAGAAGATGTCCCCGAAATGGACGCCTTATAAATACGCCCCTGAGCTGATGAGTTTTTGTTTTTGATCAAAGTCACACTTTTTTGCGCGAAAAAAATGTGACCTGGCGGAGATAAGAAAGGGGGAGGATTACTCTTCGCTGAACCAGTCGCGGTTTTCCTGGCGGATGGTTTTTACTGACTCGCTGATTTCCTGCAAATGCAGGGTCATGGCGCGATCAACGGCGTCGGCATCGCGTTTTTCCAGCGCGGTGAAAATATCGATGTGCTGGCGCAGCAGCATTTCTGGCGGCGAAACATGATCAAGGCTCATGTAACGCACGCGGTCGATGGTCGCTTTAATATTTTCGATAGTGTCCCACGCTAACTGGCAGTCGGCGATGAGCGCCAGCTTCTGGTGGAAATTATCGTCCAGCTCAAAAAAGTCATTCAGTTGCTTACGCTCAATCGCGGTACGCTGCTGATTCAGGTTTTGCTCCAGCTGATAACAGGCGCTGTCATCAATCATCGTTGCGGCGCGGCGGGCGACGGCGCACTCAATGGCCTGACGAACAAAACAGCCGTTACGCACCTGCGTCATGGAGATTTTATTGACGTAGCTACCGCGCTGCGGGCGGATTTGAATCAAGCCGTTTTCAGCTAGTTTAATAAAGGCTTCGCGTACCGGCTGGCGTGAAACGTCAAAGCGCACCGACACCTCTTTTTCGGACAACGGCGTGCCTGGCGGGATCAGGCAATGGACGATGTCCCGCCGTAAGATGCGGTAAATTTGTTGATTGACGGGCTGTGTAGGGTTGAGTTGCGTTTCAGCGGCCATTCGCTCTTACTTTTTAAAGGGTTAACCTGTCTACCATACCATTAATTTAACGTACATCCCATACCCGGCCCGCAGGCCGGGCGGGGAAATTACCCTTCGCGGTGCACGCTAAGACCAGCATATGTCTGGCTGACCGGCATCATTTCGAGGGTGTTGATATTGACATGCTTCGGTAACGTGGCGACCCACCACACCGCTTCGGTAACGTCTTCCGGCGTCAGCGCAGTGGTGTTCTCGTAAGTTTTCCCGGCTTTCGCGTCATCGCCTTTAAAGCGCACATTTGAAAACTCGGTGCCGCCTACCAGACCCGGCTCGATATTGGTCACGCGCACGGCGGTGCCGCTGAGATCGGTACGTAAGTTGAGGCTGAATTGCCGTACAAAGGCTTTGCTCGCGCCATAGACGTTACCGCCTGCATAAGGCCAGCTGCCGGCGGTGGAACCGATATTGATGACGTGGCCGCGATTACGCTCAACCATGCCCGGCAGCACCGCGCGCGTCATATACACCAGACCTTTATTGTTGGTGTCGATCATGGTTTCCCAGTCATCGACATTCGCTCGGTGTGCCGGCTCCAGACCCAACGCCAGACCTGCGTTGTTAACCAGTACATCAATTTCGCGCCACGCGGCAGGCAGGGTAGAGATAAACTCTTCAATCGCCGCGCGGTTGCGCACGTCCAGTTGTGCGGTATAGAGGTTATCGCCCAGTTCGTCCTTCAGTTCCTGCAAACGCTCCTGACGGCGGCCTGTAGCAATCACTTTATGGCCGTTCTGAATAAAACGGCGTGTAATACCTTCGCCAAAACCCGCGGTTGCCCCGGTAACCAGAATAATCATCTCACTGTTCCTCAACGCTTTTTGTGGTGTAGCGACATAGCATGCACCGCTTTATAGCGGTAACACAACTTATCCCGCATACAGTGTGGCAAAAAACGCTGGCTCATGCGCGAAAGCAGAGAAATGATTGCGATGCGCGCGGCGGATGCCTACTCTGAGATGAATCACGCATTCAGGAGCGAAATATGTCGGTCACGAATCCTTTCTTTTCTGCCAGCACACTGCCTTACCAGGCGCCGCCGTTTGATGTCATTAATCAGGAGCATTACCGCCCGGCGTTTGATGAAGGAATACGACAAAAACGCGCTGAAATCGCCGCTATCACGCAGGATCCTGCGCCAGCGGATTTCGACAACACCTTGTTGGCTCTGGAGCGCAGCGGCGCGCTGCTCACCTATGTCACCAGTGTCTTTTTTGCCATGACATCGGCCCATACCAATGACTTTTTACAACAGCTGGATGAGGCGTTTTCAACTGAACTGGCAGAGCTGGCGAACGATATTTACCTCGACGATGCCCTGTTTGCCCGCGTGGAAGCGGTATGGAAGCAGCGCGACGCGCTGTCTCTGGATGCCGAATCCTTGCGTCTGGTGGAAACCACTTATCAGCGCTTTATGCTGGCGGGCGCAACGCTGAGCGCGCAGGACAAAGCGACGCTGAAAGCGCTGAACACCGAATCAGCCACTTTGACGAGCCAGTTTAACCAGCGTCTGCTGGCGGCGGACAAAGCCGGCGGGCTGGTGGTGGATTATGCCCATCAGCTTGATGGTTTGAGTGCAGAAGAGATTGCCATTGCTGCCGAGGCAGCAAAAGCCAAAGGGCTGGAAAACCGTTGGTTGTTATCGTTATTGAATACCACCCAGCAACCGGCGCTGGCGGCGTTACGCGATCGCCAGACGCGTGAAAATCTGTTTAAGGCGAGCTGGCTGCGAACGCAAAAAGGGGATGCCAACGACACCCGCGCTATTGTGTTGCGCCTTGTGCAGTTACGCGCGAAGCAAGCCAAACTTCTCGGATTTGCCGATTTTGCCAGCTGGAAGATTGCCGATCAGATGGCGGCAACGCCGCAGGCGGCGCTGGATTTCATGCGTGATATTGCACCCGCCGCGCGTGCACGCGCCGAACGAGAACTGGCCGATATCCAGCAGGTTATCGATACGCAGCAGGGCGGTTTTACCGCGCAGGCCTGGGATTGGGCGTTTTATGCCGAGCAGGTGCGTCTGGCGAAATATTCGCTGGATGAATCACAAATCAAACCGTATTTTGCGCTGAATACCGTGCTTACCGAGGGCGTTTTTTGGGCCGCGAGCGAGCTGTTTGGTCTTCGTTTTACTGAACGGTTTGATATTCCTGTCTATCACCCGGATGTTCGCGTATGGGAAATTTTTGACGCGGATGGTGCTGGATTAGCGCTGTTCTATGGTGATTATTTCGCCCGCGACTCAAAAAGCGGGGGCGCATGGATGGGCAATTTCGTCGAGCAGTCAACGCTCAACGGCACACAACCGGTGATCTACAACGTTTGTAATTACCAGAAACCCGCAGCCGGGCAGACGGCGTTGCTTTCGTGGGATGACGTCATTACGCTGTTCCATGAATTTGGACACACCCTGCACGGGCTGTTCGCCAGCCAACGTTACGCCAGCCTCTCCGGCACCAATACGCCGCGTGATTTTGTCGAGTTCCCGTCGCAAATCAATGAGCACTGGGCCAGCCAGCCGCAGGTATTTACCCGCTATGCCCGCCACTACCAAAGCGGTGAACCGATGCCGGAGGCACTGCGCGAGAAGATGTTGCGCGCCACGCAGTTTAATAAAGGTTACGACATGACCGAACTATTAAGCGCAGCGCTGCTGGATATGAACTGGCATGCGCTGGCGGACGGCGAGAACGTAAGCGATGTGGAGAGTTTTGAGGCGCAAGCACTGCGCAAAGAGCATCCCGATTTGGCAGCGGTTCCGCCGCGGTATCGCAGCAGCTATTTTGCCCATATTTTCGGCGGCGGTTATGCGGCCGGTTATTACGCTTATCTATGGACGCAAATGCTGGCGGATGATGGTTATCAGTGGTTTGTGGAGCAGGGCGGATTAACGCGCGAAAACGGGCAGAAGTTCCGGGAGGCGATTTTATCCCGTGGCAACAGCGAAGATCTGGCTGCGCTTTATCGCCAGTGGCGCGGTCACGATCCTGAGATCGAACCGATGCTGAAAAACCGGGGATTGAGTGAATAGCGCGAGAAAATTGCTTTAAAAACTTACATAACCCGCCAGAGCATTGACCTGAATATGCCCGGCAAATACCGTGGACGTGGTGATGAATCCCCCTGCGCGGAGGGGCTACCAGTCATACCTTTTTGGGGTGAAAGCGGGTTCTGCGGGCTGGAGCAGACTCACCGGGAGGCACCCGGCATCACCGAAATCTGTATCGCCAGAGGCTTTTTTTCTTAAAGGCCTCTGGCGTTTTTCTTAAATCACCACGCCTCAAATCCCTGTTTTTACCCATTTCATTTATTAAATTGCGGGCTAGTTCACACTTCCTGGCGTAGCGTTATCCCTCTCATTAAGCCAAATTAAAGGATCTGATTTTACGGCTTAACATTCTGTGGCATTACGCAGGCAGTGAGAAAGTGGCTGTGCTAATGTCGAGTGCTATTTAAGCAACTGAGGTAACCGACATGACCAAAAATGTAGTGGTAATACGCGCCGGTGGTAAGGTTGAAAACGTGACCGTGGAAGATAATGCAAAATCGGTCACGTTTAAAAATGAGCAAAGCTCTTTTCTTGAAATCCCAATTGAACCCTGGGAACTAGATGGAGAAACCTTCCTCGTTGCCCGATTTTCTGACCTGGTCAGCCAGCAGGAAACTGAACAAGCCATCCGGAAATTTTACTGATCAACAACCGCCCGCGGGCGGTTTTTTTATGCAGTATGCGGAGATGTAAATGGAAAATGAACGTGAAGTTTCAGACACTGCCGCTCCTACGGTGAGCACCCAGGATAGCGCCTTATCGCATCTGGTCTCCTGTGCCAACCTTGGCGCAGGTATGGTGGTGACGTTGGTTGTCGGTGGCCAGGTGGTGGCGGGTGAACTCGTATCCGGGCAGGAATATGCGTTATATACCGCGAAATCTATTCGAGCTATTCAGGGAGATGACGCGTCGCTGAAAAATTCCATCGCGCTTTTCTTTGATGATCTGGCTAATGATTATCGCGTTGAAGAGGGGCACGATATTCCGCTTAATTATTTACATATTAAAGATCCCTCATGGATGACGGGAACTGGCGGTTGGACGAGCGTAAAAGGGACAATATTACGTGTCCATATTGCGAAAGTGAGCGGCTTTTCTTTAGGGAAAGCGAAAAACGCCTGAATAAAGGAAATTAAAAGGGCCTCAAATGAGGCCCTTCCTATAACACTTGTTTTGGCCACCGCCTTCTTCGTAGTGCGGGTATACAGGATCTGGCTGTAAGTCTTGCGCCACAAACCGAGCAAATGGCCCCGTGAGGCATACGTTGACCCGGGCAGAATGTGGTAAATAAAAACTTTTGGCTGCTGCAAACCGGGCATTTAAATTTGATATTGGGGATAACCCCTCCGGTCTGTGAAATGGAGATACGACGTTATCACAAACTTTATACGCCGAAAGATATATCTTCTGTAATTTCAATAGCAAAAGACACTTCACCACAGAAAAACGTTTCGATGAAACCCGTTTCACTAATGATGCGAGCGAGGATCGTTCTACGCTTGTTTAGGTTTTATTGAGGAAGGCAATGCTAGATTGGTTGGCAGTCGTTAACCTGTCGTTTGAGTTAGCGCGTAGAACAATAGCAATCTATCCATGCAAGCATTGACCGCCTTTTAAGGGCGGTTTTTTTTTGCCTGTTTGTTCCGGACGAGCAAAAAGAAATGGCCCCTTACGTTTTTTCGCAAGGGGCCATATCGGCGGGGGATTATCAGCGATCATCAGTCATCCCATTTGTGGCTGAAATAAGCAGCAAGGAACCCGGAAAAAACAATAATGCCCAGTACTGCGATAAAAACATGCATATTTGCCATGGTGTCAACTCTCCATTTAATTAACCAACTTGCCTCTCTTACCTTAATTGGTGGCCGCGATGGAGAAAGAATAGCCAGGTAAACGTCAATAAATGATGAATAGCGTGAATTATTTCGCCGCAGCGGTATATTTTTTGCGGTATGCCGCCGGGGATATTCCACGTTGCTGCTGAAAATGGTGGCGCAGTGAAGCCGCAGTAGCGAATCCACTGTGCCCGGCAATCAGCTCAATGCTCATTCGTGAATGAATCAGTAAATCCTCGGCCCGGCGTAAACGCTCCTGCAAAATCCAGCGAGCGGGTGTGGTTCCGGTTGACTCTTCGAAACGGCGCAAAAACGTACGCGGGCTCATGCCAGTTTGTTTCGCCAGTGACGCGACTGTGTGGCTGCCGGCTAAGTGTTGATGAAGGAAATCGAACAACTGTCCCAGTTGGCGACTTTCACGCGTGCGGGCAACCGGGCGTTGAAGTTGCTGAGTTTGAGAGCCATCCCGGTGCGGCTGCACCACAAGCCGCCGGGCGACATTGTTAGCGACCTCAATACCAAAATCCTCGCGCACGACGTGCAGACACAAGTCGATCCCCGCCGCGCTGCCCGCCGAGGTCATCACATTTCCTTCATCGTAATAGAGAGCGTCATCCAGCACGATAATCGCCGGATAGGCCTCCCGCAACATGTCGGTATAGCGCCAGTGGGTGGTGGCTTTACGACCATTAAGCAACCCGGCTGCGGCCAGTACAAACACCCCGGAACAAATAGAAATCACACGGCAGCCGCGCTGCCAGGCCTGATATAACACGCTACATAATGCGGCCGGTACGGGCGTTTGCGCGCCGCGCCAGCCGGGAACCACAATGGTGTCGGCATTTTCGAGTAGTTCCAGCCCGCCTTCCGCCATCACGCGAATACCGCCCGTCGCCCGCAATTCCCCCTCATCCACGGCGGCAACGGTAAATGTGTACCAGTTATCGCCCAGCTCCGGGCGTGGCAAACCGAAAATTTCCGTAGCGACGCCAAATTCAAAGGTGCACAGCCCATCATAGGCAAGCGCAACCACGCGGTGGCGGGCAGGGGCGTGTCGTGAAGTTGTCATTATCCTGGTGTTATCTGGCATAGAAGGGGGCAGCGAGGTTGTCCGGTGTTGGTTAAATTAGTGTTAACACAAACAAGGAGAAAAAACGATGAGTTATGTATCTGAAGTCCCCGCTGCATCACCCGAAGAGGCCGCCAGCCATTTCTTCCGCCGCCTGAGTGTCGAAACGGACTGCGCCGATGTCCATCATGCGATCACCCATCACGAGCAGGATTTTGTCTTGTTGCATGTGGTGGGTAGCGCGCAGGCTTTTGCCCGCCGTCACCTGCCGGGAGCATTACATTTGCCCCATAGCATGATGAGTGCAGAACGCATGGCCCGCTGGCCTGCAGATACGTTGTTTGTGGTCTATTGCGCCGGGCCACACTGCAATGGTGCCGATCGCGCCGCGCTGAAACTGGCGCGCATGGGGCTGGCGGTGAAAATCATGATTGGCGGCATCACCGGCTGGGAAGATGAAGGGTATACCTTTGCCAGCGGCGAGAGCGAAGCGGCCTTCTGATCCTTTTCTTCATCTTTCACGGTGCGATGGTGAATTTTTTTCATGTGCCGTGAAATTTTCTCGGTTGCTGCTTTTCCTGCGCTATGACATTTTGTTTGGACATTTAGCCATCCAGAAGTCTAAAATTCAAATAATGAATTATCACGTTGGGAAATCATTCCCCGGCGCAGAGGAGAGTAATATGCAGCGACATCAGGCCCCATTCCGTGCAGACGTAGTCGGTAGTTTCCTGCGCCCGGACGCCATCAAGCAGGCGCGTCAGCAGTTTGCGCAGGGTGAAATCAGCGCTCAGCAGTTGCGCAGTGTTGAGGATAGCGCGATTCGCCAGGTGGTTGAGCAGCAATGTGCCTGCGGTCTGCATGTTGTTACCGACGGTGAATTTCGCCGCGCATGGTGGCATTTTGACTTCTTCGACGGACTCGAAGGTGTGGAGCGCTACGATTCCGATAAAGGCATTCAGTTTAACGGTGTGCAAACCAAAGCCCACGGCGTGCGTGTCACCGGTAAATTACGCTTTGGCGACCACCCGATGCTGGAAGATTTTCGCTTCCTCAAAAGCATCAGCGGCACCGCGCAACCGAAGATGACCATTCCCAGCCCAAGCGTGCTGCACTTTCGCGGCGGGCGCAAAGACATTGACGCGACGGTTTATCCGCAGCTTGACGCCTACTTTGACGATCTGGCGACCACCTGGCGCGATGCGATCCAGGCGTTCTATGCCGCAGGCTGCCGCTATCTGCAACTGGATGATACGGTTTGGGCCTATCTCTGCTCTGACGATCAGCGTCGCCAGATCCGCGAACGTGGCGACGATCCCGATGAACTGGCGCGCATTTATGCCCGCGTAATTAACCGGGCGCTGGAAGGTAAACCGGACGATTTAACCATTGGTCTGCATGTGTGCCGCGGTAATTTCCGCTCCACCTGGATCTCCGAAGGCGGTTACGAACCCGTTGCGGAAGTGCTGTTTGGTAGCGTGAACGTTGACGCGTTCTTCCTCGAATATGACAACGACCGTTCCGGCGATTTCGCCCCATTGCGTTTTGTCCGTCCGGGTAAACAGCAGGTGGTTCTCGGGCTTATCACCACCAAAAACGGCGAGCTGGAAAATCCGGAAGGGGTAAAAGCACGTATTCAGGAAGCGGCGAAGTTTGTCGATATCAACCAGATTTGCCTCAGCCCGCAGTGCGGTTTTGCTTCCACTGAAGAGGGCAACACGCTCACGCCTGCCCAGCAGTGGGACAAAGTGCGGCTGGTAACGAAAATCGCCGAACAGGTATGGTAAATAAAAAACGGCGCTCAGTGCGCCGCTTTTTATTACTGCGCCTGCAATCCGCCGAGCGGCCGTGCCTGCATGCCTTTGAGCATCATCAGCCAGGCCACAATGATGGTCACCATCAGGATGACAAACAGTGAGGCTGCGGGCAGCGTGGTCAGGATAACCCCGGTAAGTAACGGGTTCATTGCCGCGCCCAGCCAGCCCAGCGCCTGTGCAGAGAAGTAGGTCGCTTTCATTCCCGCAGGGGCGATGTTATCGATCAACATATATTCACCGGGGGCGTAAATCACTTCTCCCAGCGTAAACACCGCGGCGGAAAGCCCCCAGAACCACAAGTTATCGCCGGATAACATAAAACCGATAAGGCCGATAACAAAACTGACGGTGCCAATTGCCATCGCTGGACGCAAGTTGGAGGCGGTGAGTTTACGGCCCACCGCATACTGCAACGTGACCACAATGGCGGCGTTGACTGGCAGCACCACGGCCACTACGCGTTCGGCGAACTCGCTGCTGGCCACCGTCATCACATATTGTGACAGGCAGGACGCAAAAGAACCGGCGACAAACGAGGCGAGAAAATTCGATAAAGTAAACCAGCCGAGCGCTTTATCTTTCAGCAACACGGAAGGATCCCACGCCACAGGGCTGTCGAGGCTTTCGCCAACCGCAACACGGCGAACAAACAGCTGAATAAACACCAGCGGAAAGGCCGCACAAATTGCCGCCAGCCAGAACGGCAAGTTAATGCTCTGCATGACCAGCAGCGTGCCGAGCGGCGGACCGACGGTCCAGCCGACATTAAGCACCGTGTAGTTGAGCGAGAAAATTTTCGCTTTCGCCGCAGGCGCGAGTGTGTCGGCAAAGTAGGCCTTCAGTACGGTGGAAAACACCGAATAAGCGCAGTTAATCAGGGCAAAAAACAGCACCACTAACCCCGCATGGTGTGATAGCGGGATGGCGGCAAAACCGGCAATAAAGGCGACAATCGCCAGCAGCATATAGCGTTTTTTATCGAACTTATCCGCCAGCATGCCGAAGCCGAGGCTGAACACTACGCCAATAGTCAGCGCGATAGACATCGCATAACCGACCTGATCGACCGACATCCCGTACTGGCGATTCAGGTAGATAGTCATAAACGGCAGCGTGGCACCGCGGCCAATGGTTAATAAAAGTGAAGATGCCAGTAACGCGGCGGTGGAGCGTGTTTGCTTGATGGTCATGTTCCTGCCCGACATGCGGTTGTTATATTTTTTTGTGATGTATACAGCTTTAACATGCATAAAGTGTGATGCACAACCGCAGTTTTGTCGGGAAATGCCCAAACTGACCTACCTGAATTAATGATCTGTCGCTGTACAATTTTTTGCGTTAACGTAAATTTTTTACAAAAGTTTAAAAAACAAAAGGTCGAAGAATGACGCGTAAAGATGTCCTGCTGGCGATGCTGGTAGTTGTAGCGTGGGGGCTGAATTTTGTGGTGATCAAAGTGGGCCTGCACAACATGCCGCCGTTAATGCTGGCCGGGTTACGCTTTGTGCTGGTGGCCTTTCCGGCCATTCTGTTTGTTGCTCGCCCCAGGGTGCCGCTGCGTTTGTTGCTCGGTTACGGCCTGACGATCAGCTTCGGGCAGTTTGCTTTTCTGTTTTGCGCCATCAAGTTTGGCATGCCCGCAGGGCTGGCGTCGCTGGTGTTACAGGCGCAGGCGTTTTTCACCATTATTCTTGGCGCAGGCGTGTTTGGTGAACGTTTACAGATAAAACAACTGGTTGGCATCACACTTGCGGTGCTGGGCGTGCTGGTGCTGATCGAGTCCAGCCTGAACGGTCAGCATGTTCCGCTGTTGGGGTTCCTGTTGACGCTGGCGGGCGCGTTTAGCTGGGCCTGCGGCAATATCTTCAACAAAAAAATCATGCAGCATAGCTCGCGTCCGGCGGTGATGTCGCTGGTGGTATGGAGCGCGCTGATTCCGATTGTGCCGTTTATGGTCGCCTCGCTGATTTTCGACGGCCCGGCGCTGATGCTGCAAAGCGTGGTCAGTATTGATTTCACCACGCTGTTGTCGCTGGTCTATCTGGCGTTTGTCGCCACCATTCTGGGATATGGCATCTGGGGAACGCTGCTGGGTCGCTACGAAACCTGGCATGTTGCGCCGCTGTCGCTGCTGGTGCCGGTGGTCGGCATGGCGAGTGCTGCGTTACTGCTGGGTGAGACGCTATCGGCGCTACAACTCGTGGGTGCCGTACTGGTGATGGCGGGGCTGTATATCAATGTGTTTGGTTTTCGTCTGCGCCGGGCGGTGCAGGCATAAGTAAAAAAAGCCCCGCATTATGCGGGGCGAGACGTTTAGCTGCGCTGATGGTAATACGGCACACCTAATGCGTCGGATTTGTCGCTACCCACGCCCATATGGTTAAAATCAAAAGGCGATGTTTGCTGGGCGGTGGGTAAAATCATCGCGTCACGGTTGTTCTGCTGTGCGGGATGATTAACTTGCTCCGCATAACTCTGGCCGGATAACAGCACCATCAGGGTGACAGCGGCACAGGCGATACGTTTCATACTTTCCTCGATACGTCTTTTTACTGCAGGCGATTAAATTAACAAGCGTGATTCAGCGGGAACAGATACCGGGACTCTGCCGGGATATCCGTCACGCGGAATTTATGCGGCGGCACGTCGAAATAGTTCTTAAACGTGCGCGTTAAGGTTTGTTGCGATTCAAACCCGTAACGCTCTGCCAGATACAGGATCGGCTCATTACTTCCCTTGAGCTTTTGCGCAATTTCCGTCAGCTTGCGGCTGCGAATGTACTGGCCCAGCGAATGACCAGTCTCTTTTTTAAACATCCGTTGCAGGTGCCACTTGGAGTAACCAGAACGCTCTGACACTTTTTCCAGCGACAGCGGCGATTCCAGGTTGTCCTCGATCCAGTCCAAAATGCTATGAATAGTGATAGCGTCAGTATTGCGTCTGGACATCGTCATACCTCTTTGTTTTTTTTACGGCAAAATTTTCTTGAGCAAATACTCAAGGGTTGCCACTTCTTCTGTCGTTAAGTTTTTTGTTAATTCCTGGTGCAGGTTATGCCCTACTAATTGATGACATTGCTCACACAGCGCCGCGCCTTCGTCGGTTAACCGCACCAGCACGCCGCGCTTGTCATTCGGATTCGGGTTACGTTCGATCCAGCCTTTGCATACCAGTCTGTCCAGCATGCGGGTCAGGGCGCCGAGATCGACAGAAAGCACCTTTTTCAGTTCCACCGGGGTGATACACACTTCGCAGCGGATGGAGCAGAGCACCTTAAACTGGGTGGCGGTGATATCCAGCGGCGACAGGTAGTCGTTAAGTAAACGATCTTTTTTCTGGTTAACCATGTGGATCAAGCGGCCAAGAGGAATGATGTCGTTAAATAGATCATTCGTGCTTTTCACAATGGTTGCCCCGGCAAGTAGATTAGTCACGGCAGATATTATTGCTCAGGCAAATATAAGTCAACCGAATGAATCCACGATGCCACTATTTGCTAAAACGTTTCACGTCAGCAAAAAAATACAATCGTAACGTACTGAAAGTAATCATCTAATCAGGACGTGTCCTGAGTCCGGGCATGCCATTGCCGCCGCGTTATGGCTATACTGGCGGGGTTTTGACCTTGCAAGGAGTGACCGTCAGATGCTGGAACTATTTAAAGCCATTGGGCTTGGGCTGGTGGTATTGCTACCGCTTGCAAACCCGTTAACTACCGTAGCGCTGTTTTTAGGGCTGGCGGGCAATATGAATAGCGCCCAACGTAACCTGCAGGCGCGGATGGCCTCGATCTACGTCTTCATTATTATGATGGTGGCGTACTACGCTGGTCAGGTGGTGATGAACACCTTCGGTATCTCCATTCCGGGGTTGCGTATTGCCGGTGGATTAATCGTGGCCTTTATCGGTTTTCGCATGCTGTTTCCGGCGCAAAAACCGCATCAGGCACCAGAAGTGAAAAGCAAGTCAGAAGAGCTGGAAGAGGAGCCCGGTGCCAATATCGCCTTTGTGCCGCTGGCCATGCCGAGCACCGCCGGGCCTGGTACCATCGCCATGATCATCAGTTCTGCCTCAACCATTCGCCACGGCGCTGAGTTTCCTGAGTGGGTCATCACCGTTGCGCCAACGCTAATTTTTGCCATTGTGGCGCTGATATTATGGGTAAGCCTGCGCAGTTCCGGGGCGATCATGCGGCTGGTGGGCAAGGGCGGTATAGAAGCCATCTCGCGGCTGATGGGCTTTCTGCTGGTCTGTATGGGCGTACAATTTATCATTAATGGCGTGCTGGAAATCATCACCACTTTTCATGCCGGAGCCTGATGCGTACATTTCTCTCCTGCCTGGTCGTGGCGCTGGTTGCGCTAACCGGCTGTCAGCAGCGCCCCGGCGCTCAACCGCCGCTGGCGCAAAAAAGCTTTACGGCATATCAACAGCAAACGCGTGATTTTGTCGCCGCGCACCGGGCGTTTCAGACGCTGGATAAAGCGAGCGAACTGCGGCTCAACACACCACAGGAGTGGCGTCCGGCGCTGCCCGCGCACAAAGGCATTTTGCTGATCCACGGCCTGGGCGACGGGCCAGGATCGTTTGTGGATATTGCCCCCGAACTGGCAAAACAGGGCTTTCTGGTGCGCACCGTGCTGTTACCAGGCCACGGTACGCGACCTGCGGATCTGCTGGATGTCGATGTTTCTCAGTGGCGGCAAGTGGTGAGCGAGCAGGCCGATATTCTGGGCAAAGAGGTCGATGCCCTTTGGCTCGGCGGTTTTTCCACTGGTGGAAATCTGGCGCTGGAATATGCGATGGCGCATGACAACGTGCAGGGGCTGCTGCTGTTTTCCCCGGCGTTAAAATCCAGCACCGGTTACGATTTTCTCGCGCCGACAGTGGCGCTGTTTCGCGACTGGTTGCGCCCGCCGAGCGCTGTGTTCCCGCAGCAAATCGCCACCCGCTACTTGCGTGTGCCGACCAACGGTTTCGCCCAGTTCTGGCGCACCAGCGCCAGCGCGCAGCGGCTGCTTGCGCGTAAGCCGTGGACAAAACCGGCGCTGCTGGTGTTAACCGAACATGATTCGGTGCTCAATACGCGCTGGATCCTCGATCAATTCGATCGCAGTTTCACCAACCCGGCCAGCCGCCTGATTTGGTACGGCACACCGCCACCAGAAGCCGCAAAAATGTCCCGCTTACGGGTAAAAACGGATTATCTGCCGCAGGATCGCATCAGCCAGTTTTCCCATATGTCGGTGCTCTTTTCGCCTCGTAATCCGCTGTACGGACGCAAAGGCAGCGTGCTGCTCTGTGCGAATGGTCAGTCAGAAGAGGCGGCAAAGCGCTGTCTGGCGGGGGAAGAGGTGTGGTATTCAGACTGGGGGCTGGTCGAGGCAAACAAAATTCATGCCCGCCTGACCTGGAATCCGTGGTTTGACTGGCAAACCACGGTGATGGATGAGGTTGTCGCGGCCGCGCAGTAACCGGCGCGGTTTACACGTGGCTGGCGTGGGTTTGCTCTTCCAGTTTCACCGGCCAGCGGCGGAAAATCACCACCGCCCATACCAGCGCAGCAATCGCCGGGATCGCCCCGGCGTAACCGATGACGTTCATCGACCAGTGCAGGCTTATCTGGTTGCCAACCAGCGCACCCGCGCCGATACCAATATTAAAAATGCCAGAAAACAGCGACATCGCCACATCGGTAGCATCCGGTGCCAGCGCCAGCACTTTTACCTGCATACCCAGGCCGATAATCATAATCGCGATGCCCCATACCACGCTCAGCACCGCCAGATGCATTTCGCTACCGGATGCGGGCAGCATCATCACCAGTGAAATCACCAGCAGACCAATCGCGCTGCACACCAGGCCAGAGGCGTGCTGGTTCCCCAGCTTGCCGAACAGCACGCTACCAATAATCCCGGCACCGCCAAGCACTAACAGCAGCAGGGTGGCGAAATTGGCGCTAAAGCCCGCAACATTTTGCACGAACGGCTCAATGTAGCTGTAAGCCGTGTAATGCGCGGTAACCACCACCACGGTGAGCAAATAAATGCACATCAGCGCCGGGCGACGGAACAGCACCGGCAGGCTTTTCAGCGAACCCGAATGTTCGCTCGGCAGCGCGGGCAGCAGTTTCACCAGGCACACCAGCGTCACCAGCGCGCCCATACCGATGGCGAAAAAGGTGGTACGCCAGCCGAAATATTGCCCGACGATACGGCCAATCGGCAGCCCGAGCACCATCGCCAGCGCTGTACCAGTGGCGAGCAGGCTCAATGCCTGCGCACCTTTCCCGGCAGGCGCGAGGCGAATGGCCAGCGAGGCGGTAATCGACCAGAAAATCGCATGGGCGAAAGCAATGCCAATGCGGCTGATGACCAGCACCTCAAAACTCCAGGCGAGGAACGACAACACATGGCTGGCGATAAACAGCACAAAGAGCGCAATCAACAATTTGCGGCGCTCAATCTGGCTGGTCAGCAGCATAAAGGGCAGCGACATTAACGCCACAACCCAGGCATAGATGGTCAACATGATCCCCACCTGGGCGGTTTCCATGTCGAAGCTCTGCGCGATATCCGACAGCAAACCCACAGGCACGAATTCGGTGGTGTTAAAAATAAATGCGGCGACAGCAAGCGTCACTACCCGCAGCCACGCGACTTTTCGTGAAACGGTATTGGTAGTCATAAGGGTATTTGGGGTTGGTTGGCGAAAAGAAGAGGCCACGATCTTACTGCCTTTGCTGGCGAAAATACAAACATTTTGTGATGTAGATCTCACTTTTTATTCGTGTGGAAAATACCTGTTGCAACGTTTCCGAATAGCGCTCAAAAACAGAAGACGAAAAAGAGGAAATGCTATGCAAACCATCGATTTTTATATGGTCGACGCCTTCAGCGACCGCACTTTTGGCGGTAATGCCGCCGCCGTCTGCCCCCTGACCGAATGGTTAGCCGATGATGTGCTGCTGCGCATGGCGCAGCAGCATAACCAGTCCGAAACCGCCTTCTTCGTGCGTAACGACAGCGGTTTTGAGCTGCGCTGGTTCACCACCCAGGATGAGATCAATCTCTGCGGCCATGCGACTCTCGCCGCTGCGCACGTGATCTTTGAATATCTCGATTACCCGGATACCGAAATTCTGTTCACCACCCGCTTTGTCGGTGAACTGAAAGTGAGCCGCAATGGCGACTGGCTGACGCTGGATTTCCCGGCCTGGTCGACGGAAACGGTAAGCGAGGTTCCGGCGCTGCTGCTGAAAACACTGGGCATTGAACGCGCAAAAGAAGTGCGTGTGGCGCGGGATTACCTGGTGGTGCTGGAAAGCCAGGCGCAGGTAGAAGCCCTAACGCCGGATATCGCGGCAATGAAACCGCTTGGCAAAATGGTCTGCGTGACCGCGCCCGGTGAGAACGTTGATTTTGTCAGCCGCTTCTTCTGCCCGGGTGAGTCGGTGGCGGAAGATCCGGTGACCGGTTCGGCGCACAGCATGCTGATTCCATACTGGGGCGAAAAACTGGGTAAAAACAGCCTGCAGGCGCGGCAGGTTTCCGCGCGCGGCGGCGATTTACGCTGTGAATGGCGCGGCGATCGCGTGCTGATTGGCGGTCAGGCAACGCTCTATCTGTTGGGCAAAGTGTTCCTACGCTAAAAGCCGCCCGGCAGTCACGCCGGGCGAATCTCTTCCTGCACTGCGCAGAAATCACTTCAGCGACGCACCGCCGCATATCACCAGCTCCTGCCCGGTGATGGCGGCCGCATCTGGTGATAAGACAAAACTCACCAGCGCTGCCACTTCCTGCGGCGTAATTAAGCGGCCAATCGGCGGCACATTCGGCGGCGAGCTTTCCCGCCCCGGCGCGCTGAGCATCGGCGTCTGTGTTGCTCCCGGTGCCACAACATTGGCGGTGATGCCGCGCGGTGCCAGTTCCGCCGCCCAGCTTCTGACCATCCCTACCAGCGCCGCTTTGGTGGCGACATACTGCGAGCGGCCCGCCGCGCCACGCGAGGTGCGGCTGCCAATCACCACAATTCGGCCACCTTGCGACATCTGGGGCGCAAAATGGTTGACCAGCGTTTCTGCCGCCTGCACATGCAACCGCCACAGACGCTCGCTGGCCATGGGATCGAGTTCACCAAGCGGTGCGGCGGCCATCATGCCTGCTGCATGAACCAGCGCCTGCGGCGTCGGCAGAGTGGCTATTACCTGGCGCAACGCCTCGCTGTTGCTGAGATCAACCTGTACACAGCGAAACGCCTGATCCGCCCGCGTTACCGGCGAGCGGGATAAACCGGTAACCTGCCAGCCTTGCGCCAGCAGCTTATCGACAATGGCTTCGCCAATACCGGAACTGGCACCGGTTACTACGGCATGCGACATCTCAGGCCTCCAGCCGTGCGCGCGGCACTTTGAACACCGCTTTGCGCACCGTCATGGGCGCATCGACAGCGCACAGCGCCTGGTGCGGTTCGCCGGGCAAAAAGACGGCGAAATCCCCGGCGCGTAACGTCACGCTAACCGGTAAGAGCGCGTGTGTGGTGATGTAGAGATCCGGTTTGCGCTGCTCATCCTCTTCCCGCGCGGCGTAGTGCGTTCCGGCGTTGATCATTTCCTCACCGGCCAGTACCACCTGAATATCGGCCCACAGGGTGTGATATTCCGTATGACGCTGCGCCTGCGGTTGTGTGTTCGCCGGGCCGATGGTGCAAAACCAGTCGGCGTTTTCCGGCTGCCAGCGCCCGTCGTCCCGTGCCTGTAACGCCGCCAGCGAACATTGCGGTAAGGCAAGGATCGCGCGAAGCGGGAAGGGTAACCCTGCCAGCGGCAGGGCGTTAAGGTTGCCCACAATCATCGGTTACTCCTTTACCCAGTCCGGTGAGATGCGCACATATTTAATCGCCTGGCGAAAATAGGTGTAGGCGATATGCAGCTTGCCGTCCGCGCCTTGTTTGATGCTCGGATAGGAGAACTCGCGGTTGAGTTTTTCCTGCGAGTTATTGGTCATGCAGTAGCCGTCGCCCTCATCCAGATGGCGCTGCCACGGCCAGCTTTTACCGCCATCCGGCGAGATCGCCACCGTCATCGGCGCGCGCGGTGCGCCCCAGAACGCGCTGCGCCCGCTGGTCACCGTCGGCTCTTTACGCCCGTCACCGTCGTCAATTTCATCGTACAGCGAAGCACGGCGTTCGCTGGCTCCGGCGGCGTTCATGTGATTAAACACCAGCGCCAGCGCGCCGTCGGCAAGCGTTGTCACCTGAATCGACGAGTTGTTGTTTGGCAATGTCGTCGGTTCCGGTACCGACCAGCTTTCGCCGCCGTCGGTCGACTGGCTGTAGTAAATGTTGTCCGCCCAGCGGCTGCGAAACAGCGCCACCAGTTGCCCGCCTGGCAGCGCGGTGATGTTCATATGCACACAGCCGAGGCTCTGCGGTACTTCAACATCGCGCCAGCTATTGCCCTGATCGGATGAGATTTTCACCGCGCTGATGTCGTCATTGCCGACCCATTTTTCCCCCGGCTGGGTGCGGCAATAAAACACCGGTAACAGCCAGTTGCCGTTTTCCAGCACGGTGATTGGCTGGCGGATAAAGGTGCCAGGTTTGTCGAGCAAGGTTTTAATGTCACCCCAGCTGGCACCAAAATCATGCGACTGGCGATAGCGCACAATCGCCGTGTCCTGATTGCCGGAGATCTGCGCGGTCCACAGCAGCCACAGCACGTTGTCCTGGGCGAGGAACAGCACCGGGTTTTGCTCTGAACGGGTCGGATCGTCCGAGAGTTTTACCGCCTCGCTCCAGGCGCAGGCACCGGGTGCCAGCCGCGAACTCCATACCGAAATATCCGCCACGCCTTCCTGTGAACCGCCAAACCAGACGCACATCAGCGTGCCATCCGGCAGTGGCAGAATATTGGCCGCGTGGTTTTGCGGGCAGGGGGATGGCAGCATTGCCGTCACAACCTGAGCGTCTTGTGCTTGCGGGCGTAAAACACCATCGCGATTTACCGTTACGGACATATCAAACTCCATTGTTGCGAACAGGGGTGGGCGCGTTATTTACCGCTTTTTGTACCGCTTTATTCGGGATTAAGCGGTCCAGCACCATCACCACGGCCGGGGTCACCAGCGCGATATACATATTGTTAATACCAAACGGGTCGCCGAGCAGATACCACACCGAGGTCACCACACAGGCGGCGATCAAACCGGCGTTAGCACCGCGCGCGCTTTTGAAGAACGGGGCATAGAAGGCGATCACCGCGACTACAGAGATAGAGAGGCGGATGGCACGGGTAAAGAAGGAGAGTTTCAGCACTTCCGGCACCAGCAGCACGAAAATCAGCGGCAGGAAACCAATCAGCAGCGACAACCAGCGAGTGGCTTTAAACTCTTGTTCCGGCGTGGGTTTACGGTACGGCACGTAGAAATCTTTCACCACCAGCGAGGCGATGGCCAGCGCAACGGTACTGACGCTGACAAAGATCGACGCAACGAGTGACGTTGTCACTAGTCCGGCAACCCATGGGTTCATGTCCTGTAAAAAAATCGGCATCGCATACAGGCTGTTGATCTCCGGGTGCAGGTATTTCGCCGCCACGCCAATCACCGCAATGGCCAGCGCAATCGGCAAACAGAAGAAGAAGGCGACCCAGGTGGAACGCTTCGCCGATTTCACATCTTTGGTCGAACAAATCGCCTGAATCACAAACTGGGTACAGAAGATGGAACCGATAGTGCCAATCAGCCAGGCAAAAATGGTGCTCGCGCCGAAGTTACCGTCCCAGGTCCAGTAGTATTTCGGCATGTTTTCGATCATCGGTGTGAAACCGCCGGTTTTCGACAGGGCAAAACCCATGATCGCCAGAATGCCGAAATATTTAAGCGCGCTGTGCAGCAGCGTCACCCATGCCACGCCTTTCATACCGCCAAAGGCGAAATAGAAGGTACTGACAACCGCGGTGATAAACGCCGCCACCGGCAGGTTCACTTTCAGCACCGTCGAGATGGCCGCCGCGCCGCTCACGTAGTTGCCAACGTTAACCAGCAGCAGGGCGTAAATCATGATAATCGAGATAATATTTTTGGTGCTGTTGCCATATTTTTCGGCGATCGCGCCAGAGATAGTGATTTTCCCGGTGTTATAGATGCGTTTGACCAGCAGCAGGCCAAACAGCGGGAAACCAATCGCCGCGCCGATAACCGACCACGACGCGGCAAAACCGTCTTCGAAAGCGGCCTGGGCGGTGCCTACCGTGGATTTCGCGCCAATGTATTCGGACATCAACAAAATCCCGACGATAAAGGCAGGCATCGCGCGCGAGCCTTCCATAAAATCGCCGGTGTTCTTGCTTCGTAAGCGAAACGTCAGCCAGGTGGTGAACAGAATATACGCCACCACAATGCCAACGATTATCAGGGTATCTTGAGCAGTAAAGGTGTTCATCTTTGCCTCTCTTCAGGGCGAGTGAATCCTGAGCGCCGCAGGCGCCCGGTTTTCTTATGACGAATAATCCCGCTATCAGTGAAGGTACTGGGTCACTATCTGGCGGATCTGTTGATGTTGCTGTTCGCTAAACGTGACAGCGTAACGGCTGTCGCCAACGTCGTATCCCATGATATGTAATGCTTTTTTCACCGCAGCCGGAGAGAACGCGACGCGGTAGAGATCGGTGCGTAGCCCCGTAACGTTCTCCTGTGCCGCACGGGAACCGTCGATATTTCCGGCGTTAAAGCGCGACCAGATAGCGTTGATCGCCTGCGGCGCGACGTTCGCCAGACCGGAAATACAGGCCGAGCAGCCGTCGACAAATCCCTGATGAATTAGCGAATCCGGGCCGTTCAGTACGTCAAAATTTTCGCAATCCTTCACCGCCTGCAAAAAACCGCTCAGGCTTTCATAGCTGCCTGCGCTGTCTTTGATGCCGATGATATTCGGGTGTGCCGCCAGCGTGCGGGCGGTTTGCGGTTCAATGGTGTTACCGGTGCGCGCCGGGATGTTGTAGAGAAAGACCGGAACGCTTAACGCATCCGCCACGGCGGTGTAGTGGGCAATCAATTCATCTTGTTTCAGCGGCACAAAATAGGGCGTGATAACCGATACCGCATCAACACCCAGTTTTTCAATCTGCTTACCCAGACGAATGGTGTCGCGCGTGGAGATTTCGCCGATATGCGCCACCACGGGCATACGCCCGGCAACTTCATCGACGCAGGTCGCGGTGACGGCCACTTTTTCCTGCTCATTCAGCACGAAGAATTCGCCGTTGGTGCCACCGCAAAAAATGCCGTTTCCGGCTGCCAACTGGCGGTTGATCTGCTGTTTGAGCGCCTGCGGGTTAACGTCCCCGTCAACGTCAAAAGGCGTCACGATGGCGGTCAGCACGCCATTAATCTGCTTACTCATGACTCACTCCCTCGAATTGGGGTTAAAACAGCGTCTGATAAATGGCCTGCACGTCCTGGTGGCTGACGGTGCATGGGGCGTTGTTCATCAGGCGCTTCACATTTAGCGCGGCGTCGCTCAGCGCCGGGACATCCTCGCGCGGCACGCCGAGCGCCTCGAGGTTGTCGGGCAGATTCAGGCGTTTGACCAGCGCGGCAAACCACGCCACCAGCGCGTGCGATTTCGCTTCCGCACTCAGGGTGGTGTCGGCGTCAGGTACCAGATCCCACACCTGGGCAAATTTCTCTACCGCGTGCGGGCGTACCACTTTCATGCATGGCGCGAGCAGAATGGCGTTCGCCACACCGTGCGGCAGGTGGTATTTGCCACCAAGCGGATACGAAAGCGCATGCACCAGATGGGTTCCGGCA
The DNA here is from genome assembly GCF_042788165.1 of Kosakonia sp. YIM B13588. Lineage (NCBI taxonomy): Bacteria > Pseudomonadati > Pseudomonadota > Gammaproteobacteria > Enterobacterales > Enterobacteriaceae > Kosakonia > Kosakonia sp. YIM B13588. The sequence continues at coordinate 363,259 of NZ_JBHZPO010000001.1, forward strand.
TGAGTGATCGCCGCGCCGCCGTAATAAGAGGCCCACAGCATCTCAAGCCTGGCGGTCAGGTTGTGCGGTTCATTGACTGCCGTTTCGATATTGCGCAGCAGTTTGCCTAAACCGATCAGCGCCACGTTGTCACTCACCGGGTTGGCGATGGTGGCGGTGAAGCACTCAATCAAATGGCACAGGGCATCAATGCCGGTAGAAGAGGCGATGTGCGCGGGCATGCTGGTGGTCAGCTCCGGCAGCAACGCCACGTAATCGGGCAGCATCACCGGTGAAATAATGCCGATTTTGGTGTCCTGCTCTGGAATAGCGAGAATGGCGTTGGGCGTGGCTTCCGAGCCGGTACCGGCGGTGGCGGGGATCAGCAGCGAAGCAACGCGGTCAGTCGGTTTTTCTCCCGCCAGTAGCGCGTCCAGCCCCGGTGATGCCGGGTGGCATAACACCGACAGCAGTTTGGCGACATCCAGCACGCTGCCGCCGCCAATACCCACGACCAGATCTACGGCGGTGTCGTGCAGGTTCTGCAGAATATTCGCCACATCGTGCTGGCTGGGTTCGGGCGGAACATTATCAATGAGTTGCACGCGGCGACCATTCGTCTCCAGCAATGCGCGGATCTGCTGGGTGGCAGCCAGTTTGATAATGTTGCCGTCGCTGACCAGTAACACTTTCTCTTTACCCGCAAGCAGCGGGGCAATCGCCGGAATTGCCCCCGCGCCGCTTATCAGGGTGCTGTTAATCGTTACCACAACCTTCTCCTGTCTCTGTTATGGTGATTGAACTCAATCATCTTTTATTCATCACCGTCACTGCATGGCCTAAATTTATAATTTATTCGCAAACTGAATAAGTTGATCTTGCTCACATATAATCAATCATGATTGAATATAATCATATCCAGTGCATAATGACCCGGAGAAGGGATGAACGAACAACGCGTGGACAAACAGGTGGTGATGCTGGCTGACGATTTTACCGGCGCGAATGATGCAGGTGTCAGCCTGGCGCAAACCGGGATGCAGGTCGATGTCGTGTTAACGACACCGTTTGTAAGTACGGCGCAGGCGATCATTTTTAACAGCGACAGCCGGGCGCTGAGCGTGAGCGAGGCAATGGCGCGCGTCACGGCATTCGCCAACGAGATAACCGCACGCTACAACCCCGGCTGGCTGGTGAAAAAGATCGACTCCACGTTGCGCGGCAACGTCGGCGCGGAAGTCGCGGCGATGAGGCAAGCCTGCAACGCGGCGGCGGTGATCATTGCCCCGGCATTTCCGGCAGCCGGGCGCATCACCCGTAATGGTCAGTGCTATGTCAATGGTGAACTGCTCACGCAAACCGAGTTTGCCAGCGACCCAAAAACGCCAGTGACCAGCGCCGATATTGGCGCACTGCTGGCAGCCCACAGCAATGCAGAGTGTCGCAATGTGCAGCCTGCGCAACTGGCAAATGCACTCGCACAGGCTACGCCAGATGCGCCGTTGCTGCTGGTGGTCGATGCGCAGAGTGATGAAGATCTTGATGCGATCATCGCTCAGGCGGCAAACGCAGCCACAACGCCGCTGCTGGTCGGCTCTGCCGGATTATGCGACGCGCTGGCGCGCAGGCTGGCGGCCGAAAAGCCGCATGCGGTGCTGGCGGTGGTCGGCTCAATGAGTGAAATCGCTCAACAGCAGGTGGCGCGCGTCGCTCAGCAACCAAACGTGGAACATCTGCTGATTGATATCGATACGGTGTTTAGCGCCGCACAACCTGCGTATCGCCAGACAATTGTGGCCGCGCTGGCACAGGGGAAACACTGCATTGTCCACACCTGCGCGGATGAACAGGCGCGCCATCAGATAGCCGCACTTTGTGCGCGGCTGGGCGTAAGCCGTAGCGAGTTGGGAGAGCGTATCTGCACGTTTCTGGCACAGCTCACCTGCGAAGTGTTGCGTGAGGTGACGCCCGCAGCGCTTTATCTCTCCGGCGGGGATGTGGCGGTGGCGGTCGCACAGGCGTTAGGAGCAACACGTTTTCGTATCCAGGGACGCGCCGCAGGGTGCGTACCGTGGGGTTATTTTTCAGGTTGCGAATGGCAACGACCGGTGATGACCAAAGCGGGTGGCTTTGGTGACGAAACTACCTTGCTTAAGGTTCTGCATTTTATCGAGGAGAAATCGAGTGACTAATATCATTGCTGTAACGATGGGCGACCCGGCGGGTATTGGCCCGGAAATTATTATTAAATCGCTGGTCGAGGGAGAGTTATCCGGTGCGCCGGTCGTGGTGGTGGGCTGTGCGCAAACCTTGCAACGTATTCTGGCGCTCAATATCACGCCGCATGCCGAACTGAAAGTGGTTGAGCAGGTGGCGGACGCACGTTTTGCCCCCGGCATCATTAACGTCATTGACGAACCACTGGTCGATCCCGCCGGGTTGCAACCGGGCGTTGTGCAGGCGCAGGCGGGGGATCTGGCCTACCGCTGTGTGAAACGCGCGACCGAACTGGCGATGAAAGGCGAAGTGAAAGCCATCGCCACCGCACCGCTGAATAAAGAGGCGCTGCACTTAGCCGGGCACCATTATCCGGGGCATACCGAACTGCTGGCGCACCTGACCGACAGCAAAGATTACGCCATGGTGCTGTATACCGACAAGCTGAAAGTCATCCATATCACCACCCATATCGCGCTGCGAAAATTTCTCGACACGCTTAATCAGGAGCGGGTGAAAACGGTGATCCGCGTTGCCGATACGTTCCTGCGTCGCGTTGGCTATGACAACCCGCGTATTGCGGTGGCGGGCGTCAATCCGCACGCCGGGGAAAATGGTCTGTTTGGCGATGAAGAGATCAAGATTGTCGGCCCGGCGGTACAAGCGATGAAAGGCGAAGGGCTGAACGTTAGCGGGCCGTGTCCGCCGGATACGGTGTTTATGCAGTGCCATGAAGGGATGTATGACATGGTGGTGGCGATGTACCACGACCAGGGACATATTCCGTTAAAATTGCTGGGCTTTTACGATGGCGTTAATATCACCGCGGGTTTGCCGTTTATTCGCACCTCTGCGGATCACGGCACCGCATTTGATATTGCCTGGCGCGGAAAAGCGAAAGCGGAAAGCATGGCGGTATCCATCCAGTTAGCGATGCAAATTACACGGGAATAATATGAAGGGATATAACCGGTTAGAGCAGATTATGGACTACCTGAAAGGGCATAATCTGGTGACGGTAGATCAACTAGTGGCCGCTACGGACGCTTCACCGGCGACCATTCGCCGCGACCTGATTAAGCTTGATCAGGAAGGGGTGATCAGCCGTACGCACGGCGGCGTCACGCTGAACCGGTTTATCCCCACGCAGCCCACCACCAGCGAGAAAATGCAGCGCAACCTGGCTGAGAAACATGCCATCGCCTGTGCGGCGGCAGCACTGGTGAAAGCGGGCGACGCCATTGTGCTTGATGCCGGCACGACAATGATTGAGCTGGCACGCCAGCTGACGCACTTGCCGCTGCGGGTGATCACCAGCGATCTGCACATTGCGCTGTTTCTGTCTGAATTTAAACAGATAGAAGTAACGATCATCGGCGGGCGCATTGATGATTCCAGCCAGTCCTGCATTGGTGAGCACGGGCGTAAATTGCTGCAAAATATCTGGCCGGATCTGGCGTTTGTCAGCTGTAACGGCTGGGATTTACAGCGCGGCATTACCGCGCCGACCGAGGAGAAAGCGGCGCTGAAACACGATTTGATCGTCAATGCAAAACGCCGGGTGTTGCTGGCAGACAGCAGTAAATACGGTGCGTGGTCGTTGTTTAACGTGGCGAATCTCGATTCGCTGACCGATATCATTACCGATACGCAGCTTAGCCCCGAGATCCGCCAGCAGCTTGCCACTTTGCCAGGCCGGTTAACCTTTGCCGGTTAACGGTGTCAGTTAGGGCAAGCGGGCAATATTTGCTTTAATAACCTCTGCGGAGTGGTTGAATTTCGCCACTTCGTCACCTTCCAGTTGCAGTTCAATAATCTGTTGAACGCCGTTTTGCGCCAGCACGGCCGGTACGCCAATCGCCACGTCGCTGACGCCATATTCCCCGTCCAGAATGCAGGAGATTGCCAGCGCGCGGTGGCTGCCGGTGAAGATATTACGGCAGATCTCGGCGATGGTGCCGGCGATGCCGTACTCCGTACAGCCTTTACGGGCGTAAATCTCAAAGCCGTGGCGGCGTACTTTGTCCGCCAGTGCGTCGACATCCAGCCGCTGGCCGGTTTTGCGCCGGTAAACATCGGCAATTGGCGAACCGTACACCGACGAGTGCGACCACACCGGGAACTGGGTGTCGCCATGCTCGCCGAGGATAAACGCATCGATACTTTGCGCGCCAATATCCAGCGCCTGGGCCAGCGCGCGGCGTAAGCGAGTGGTATCCAGCCAGACGCCGGTGCCAATCACCTGGTTGCGCGGAAGCCCGGAAAGTTTCCACACCTGCCAGGTAATGATGTCGCACGGATTGGTTGCCACCAGGAAAATGCCATTAAAACCGTTTGCCATCATCGACGGCACAATGTTTTTAACGATCCGCGCGGTGTTGGTCAGCTCATCAAGACGCGTTTGCCCTGGCTTTAACGCGCCGCCGGAAACGGTGATCACCGCAATATCCACATCCGCGCACTCTTCAACCGGGCGGGTGGAAATGGTCATCATACCGGGCATATACGCGGCGGCATCCGCCAGATCCTGGGCGTGGCCTTCTACACGTTGCTGGTCTAAATCCACCAGAATTAACTCTTCACAAATGTTCTGGTTCAGCAGGGCATAAGCAGCAGATGCGCCGACATTGCCTGTGCCGATAATCATCACTTTCCGGGCTTTGGTGTTCATGAATATTCCATTTTCTGCATCATATGTTGCGTAAGGTACAACCTATATTCTCCGCAGCGCAATCTCGTCAGGCGTAGCTATAGGTTATTCATATGACAGAGGTAGCAAATTCTTGTTTATTTTTAACAGGCTAATAACAAGGAGCCCGCTATGTACCGCATCGTTGATGCCACCACCACGCAACCGGATCTGATTGCGCTGATTGCTGCCCTGGACACCTACCAGAGCGCACTTTACCCGGCAGAGAGTAACCATCTGCTTGATCTCGCGGCATTACCCGCCGGAACGCTGATTTTGCGTAAAATTGTGCATCACCACGAGGCCGTCGGCTGCGGCGCGGTGGTACTGAACGGCGACGGCAGCGGCGAGATGAAACGGGTGTTTATCGATCCCCGCCATCGCGGTCAGCGACTGGGGGAAAAATTGCTTGCGGCGCTGGAAGAGGCGGCCGCCGGGAAATCGTGTCATACCTTGCGGCTGGAAACCGGCATTGAACAGCATGCCGCGGTGAAACTGTATCAGCGCTGCGGGTATCAAATTTGTGAGGCGTTCGCGCCGTACAGCGCCGATCCGCTAAGTATTTTTATGCAGAAGGCGCTGGTTGTGGAGCCACATTCAGCAGGGCAATAAACGCCTCCAGATGACGGGTTTTCGCGCCGCGCCGCCATACCAGCCAGGTGGTAAGCCAGCGCCAGTTCTCCGCCAGCGGCCAGGCTTCCACCTGATGATGACCGGGCATGCTTTCCAGCATACTGCGCGGGATCAGCGCCAGGCCCGCCCCGGCAATGACGCACGCCAGCATGCCGTGGTAAGACTCCATTTCATGAATTTTACCGGGCGTGGCGCGATCGGCGTGAAACCAGCTTTCAAAATGGCGACGGTAGGAGCAGTTGGCGCGAAACGCGTAAATGCTGGCACCGTTTACCTGAGCCGCATGGGTAATCACTTCATGGCCGACAGGCGCGACGATCATCATCTCTTCGCGGTAAACCGGAATGCCTTCCAGGCCGGGATGCATAATCGGGCCGTCAACAAACGCCGCGCTGAGCCGCCCCTCCAGCACGCCATCGATCATGGTGCCGGAAGGGCCGGTGGCGAGATCAAACTGAATGCGCGGATAGCGCTGGTTGTAGTGCGCCAGCGTGGCCGGAATGCGCACCGCAGCGGTGCTTTCCAGTGCGCCGAGCGAGAACAGCCCTTGCGGTTCGTCACCGGCGACCACCATGCGCGCTTCATCGACCAGCGCGAGGATCTGCTGACTGTAGCGCAAAAAGCTGTGCCCGGCGGGAGAAAGGCGCAGGCGCTGGTTTTCGCGGATAAACAGATCCACGCCGAGATCGGATTCCAGCTGGCGAATGCGCGTCGTCAGGTTTGACGGCACGCGATGCACCTTCTGCGCCGCCTGGGTAATGCTGCCGGTCTGCGCCACGGCGTTAAACATCTCAAGCTGGGTTAAGTCCATGCCATTCTCTCTTTGTGAACAGTGTGGTTAATATTATTCAGTTTTCAGAAATAGCAAATTGCGCCATCCTTGCGCAAGTCCTGAACACATTTAGCGGAGTATTTATGCCTGTTTCCTCAACGACGCACGCGCTTTCCATCAACCCGGCCACCGGCGAAACCCTGCGCGCAACACCCTGGGCCAGCCATGAAGAGGTTGATACGGCAATCGAACTGGCAGCCAGCGGTTACCGCCAGTGGCGGCGGTTGGCCGTCAGCGAACGTGCGCAAACCTTACGTCGCCTCGGCGACGCGCTGCGCAAGCGCGGGGAAGAGATGGCGCAGATGATCCGCCAGGAGATGGGCAAGCCAATTTTGCAGGCGCGCGCGGAAGTGAACAAATCTTCTGCGCTGTGCGACTGGTACGCAGAACACGGCCCGGCAATGCTGGACAGTGAGCCGACGCAGGTCGAACAGCAGCGGGCAACCATTGAGTACCGCCCGCTGGGACCGATTCTGGCGGTGATGCCATGGAACTTCCCGCTGTGGCAGGTGCTGCGCGGTGCGGTGCCGATCCTGCTGGCAGGCAACAGCTACCTGCTTAAACATGCGCCAAATGTGCTGGGTTGCGCGGCGTTAATGGGCGAGATCTTCGCTGACGCTGGCGTCCCACACGGTGTTTTTGGCTGGGTGAATGCCACCAACGACGGCGTGACTCAGGCGATTAACGATCCACGCATTGCCGCCATTACCGTAACCGGCAGCGTGCGCGCGGGAGCCGCTATTGGCGCGCAGGCCGGGGCGGCGCTGAAAAAATGCGTCCTTGAACTGGGCGGTTCTGATCCCTTTATTGTGCTCAACGATGCGGATCTTGAACTGGCGGTGAAAGCCGCAGTGGCAGGACGTTACCAGAACACCGGGCAGGTCTGCGCCGCTGCCAAACGTTTTATCGTCGAAGAGGGCATTGCCCAGGCTTTTACGGAGAAATTTGTTGCTGCCGCCGCCGCGTTAAAGCAGGGCGCGCCGGACCACGAAGAGAATTATCTCGGGCCAATGGCACGCTTTGATCTGCGTGACGAGCTGCATGCGCAGGTCGAAGCCAGCATTAACGAGGGCGCAACGTTGCTGCTCGGCGGTGAGAAAATGGCGGGCGAAGGAAATTACTACCCGGCCACCGTGCTGAGCGGTGTGACACCAGAGATGACGGCGTTTCGCCAGGAGCTGTTTGGCCCGGTCGCGGCTATCGCAACCGCACGCGATGCACAGCATGCGCTGGAGATGGCGAACAACAGTGATTTCGGCTTGTCTGCTACCGTCTTTACCGCCGATCCTGCGCAGGCGCAACGTTTTGCCGAACAGCTTGAGTGCGGTGGCGTGTTTATCAACGGCTACAGCGCCAGCGATGCCCGTGTGGCCTTTGGCGGCGTGAAAAAGAGTGGCTTTGGCCGCGAGCTTTCACACTTCGGCCTGCATGAGTTTTGCAATATCCAGACGGTGTGGAAAGATCGTCTGTAAGCGAAACGCGCCCCGGCGGGGCGCGTCACTGCTGGCTGTCATGGACCTGTCATGATCCTTTTGTAGACTCACGGCAACTTTGTGGTTATAGAAGAATATCATGAACTTAAAGCAAATTTTCCGCCGTATTTTGCGGCGTGTTTCTCCACGACAGTTTGGTTTGCTCGCCGGGATTTTCTGCATTATTGGCTTGTTTTCGGCCCTGCAAATCGCCTCCTCGTTTGTCCTTTCCGCGTCACTACGTAACGCCCAGCATAATGAACAACTCAACCAGCAAGCGCACCTGCAACAGGTGCGGGTCGACGAAGCGCGCATTGCGCTCCTGACGGCAAGTGATCTGCTCAACCGGGCGGGCGTCTATTTTATGCAGGATAAAGAGACCGGCTCGGAAGGAAGCTGGCACAGCCTGATGGATGAAACCCATAAAGCGCTGGAGACATCGCAAAAAGCCTGGCAGGCGTGGCTGGCGCTCAACCCGCCTAAAGATGAGGCGCTGATCAACAGCTATCAGCTTTTCTACGGTGCGCTAAAAGAGCAGGCCGATGGCTTAGTGAAAACCCAGTCGATTGACGCCTTCTTCGCCGTGCCGGCGCAGGCGTTTCAGGCGGATTTCAATGACAACTATGCCCGTTTCCAGCAGGCCAGCGAAGCGCGCGCCGAACAGGGACGCCAGGCGCTGATGGCTAACCTTGCGCAATTGCAGCATGTGTTTGTGCTGGTGCCGGCGCTGCTGGTGGTGATTGCGGTGCTGGTCTGGTTTGCCATGTCGCGCTGGGTGATTACCCCGCTGCGCAGCCTGATAGCACACATTAATATTCTGGCGGCCGGCGATCTGGGTACACCATTGCCACCAGTGAAACGCTTTAACCGGGAAGTTGACCAGCTCGGCCTCAGTATCGGCACTATGCAACAGGGGTTGCAGCAACTGGTGATGCAAGTCAGCGACGCCACCTCGTCGATGGTCGATACCATTCGCCGTCTGGCTGAGGACAATCAGTCGTTGTATCAGCAGTCGGCGAAACAGGCGCAGGAACTGACGGATGTAACTGAGCATATCGCCACACTGGAATCGCATGTTGAAGGCAATACCGGTTTTGCTGAACAGGCGCGCAAACAGGCCGATGAGGCGCGGGAAGTCGCCGCCGGTGGCGATCGAATGATGGATACGGTGAATCAATCGATGCGCGAGATTGTCGAGCGCTCGGCGGAGATGCGCAACATTGTGGCGATGATTGATGGCGTCGCTTTCCAGACCAATATTCTGGCGCTGAATGCGGCGATTGAAGCGGCGCATGCGGGCAACCACGGTCGCGGCTTCGCGGTGGTGGCGAAAGAAGTGGGGCTGCTGGCGCGCAAAAGCAGCCACTCCACGCAAACCATTCAGCAATTGATCAATCACTCCTTGCAAGGCATCAACGACGGCACCCAGGCAGTAAGCCGTCTTGAGGATAACCTGCAACAGGTCACCGGGCTGGTCGGGCATTTAAGCGGCGTACTGAGCGAAATTTCTGCCGCCACCCTCAGCCAGGGCGACAGCATTCACAAAATGACGCGCCGCCTGCACTCGCTTAACAATGTTGCTCGTCGTACCGGGGAACTGGTCTCGACGGCCACCGAAGCCTCGGAAAAATTGCACAACGATTCTCATCAATTGATGCAAGCGGTTGCGCGTTTTCGACTTCCTGCCTGACGCAACACATTCGCCTCTGTTATACTCGCAGGCCATTTTTGGCCTGTGGGCAAGGAGTCAGAGTGGCAACGGTGATGGATAACGGCGTACTGGAAGCGGTGCTCGCTGAAGTACGCCCGCTGTTAGGGCGTGGCAAGGTTGCGGATTACATTCCGGCGCTGGCGTCGGTGAGCGGCAACAAGTTGGGTATTGCCATCAGCACCGTGCAGGGCGAACACTTCCAGGCGGGCGATGCCGACGAGCGTTTCTCCATTCAGTCAATTTCCAAAGTGCTGAGCCTGGTGGTGGCGATGAACCACTACGCGGAAGAGGAGATCTGGCAGCGGGTGGGCAAAGATCCCTCCGGTCAGCCGTTTAACTCACTGTTACAACTGGAAATTGAGCAGGGCAAGCCGCGTAATCCCTTTATCAACGCCGGGGCGCTGGTGGTGTGCGATATGCTGCAAAGCCGCCTTAGCGCGCCGCGCCAGCGCATGCTGGAAATTGTGCGCAAACTCTGCGCCGCGCCGGATATCGCCTACGACAGCCTGGTCGCGCGCTCTGAATTCGAGCACTCCGCCCGCAATATGGCCATCGCCTGGCTGATGAAGTCCTTCGGTAATTTTCACAACGATGTCGCCACCGTGTTGCAAAACTACTTCCACTATTGCGCACTCAAAATGAGCTGTGCCGAATTGTCGCGCACCTTTTTATTTCTCGCCGATGGCGGACACAGCGCGCAGCAGGCGACGCCGGTGGTGACGCCGATGCAGGCGCGGCAGATTAACGCCCTGATGGCGACCAGTGGCATGTACCAGAACGCCGGAGAGTTTGCCTGGCGTGTCGGTTTACCGGCGAAATCCGGGGTCGGCGGTGGCATTGTGGCGATTGTGCCGCATGAGATGGCGATTGCGGTCTGGAGCCCGGAACTGGATGAGGCGGGCAACTCACTGGCCGGTGTCGCGGTGCTGGAAGCGTTAACGCGAAAACTGGGGAGATCGGTCTATTGATGAATGATTTCGCGCCGTTGTTTGCCCGGCTGGGACGGTCAACATTCCGTTCGCGTTTTCGCCTTGGGGTGAAAGAGCGCCAGTACTGCCTGGATAAAGGTGCGGAGGTGATTGCGTCCCACGCGGCGGATTTTGTCGCAAAACGCCTTGCGCCAGCGCAACCGCAAAATGATGGCAAACAGACGCCAATGCGCGGTCACCCGGTGTTTATCGCTCAGCATGCCACGGCCACCTGCTGCCGTGGATGTCTGGAAAAGTGGCATAACATCCCGCATGGTCAGGCGCTAACACAATCGCAACAACAGTACATCGTTGAGGTGATTTACCAGTGGCTGGTTATTCAGATGAATGCGTCGCGCTGAAAAGCGTCGGGTAAGCCTGCTCCGCTGGTACTTCGGGACGATAGCAACGTTAGTGATATGGATTGAGATTTGATGCGCGCATTTTTTTCATCCCCTTTCCGCCCTTTTCGGCAAGAGACGCCGTACACCAGTGCGGTCATGGTGTTTGTCCTGACAACGCTGTTTTATCTGCTGGGTGCGATGATGCGCCTGGTGGAAGAGCTTTCCCTCTTCTGGCCGCTCAATGCGGTGATGGCCGGTGTTTTCGCGCGTTATGCCTGGTTGCAGCGCTGGCAGTACTATCTGATTAGCTATGTTGCCATGCTGGCGTATGACGCCATCACCACTTCCTGGGGCACGGCGTCGCTGATTATCAACTTCTCTAATATGGTGTTTATTATCACCATGGCGCAGCTTATCGGGCTTGAACGTAACCAGATGACCAACGCGCCGGAGCCGGTTAACGCCCTGAAACTTTTCGGCTACTGTCTGCTTGCGGCGCTGCTGTGTGCGTTTTTTGGCGCGCTTGGCTCCGTTGGGATCAATGGTCAGGGGTTTGGCCTGCTGCTGGCCGACTGGTTTGGCGAGCAGTTCTCAACGGGCGTGCTGATCCTGCCCTGTATGCTGACTATGAGCTGGCCGCGTAAACCACTGAACGTCGAGATGCGCAATGTTATGCCGGTGCTCGCCGTTGGCGTATCGATTATCGCGTCGGTCGCGATTGGCGGCGCAGGCAGCCTGGCGTTTCCGCTCCCGGCGCTGATCTGGTGTGCGGTGCGTTACTCACTGCCGCTGACGTGCCTGGTGACGCTGCTGACCGGCGGGCTGGAGATAATCCTTGTCGCCAGCGGGCATATCAATATTTTCGTCAGTTCACCGCTGCAGATCCCGCATATGTTCTCCGCGCGCCTGGGGATTGCCACCATGGCCATTTGCCCGGTGATTGTCTCGGTCAGCGTTGAGGCGATAAACCGTCTGATGCATCAGGTTTCCTTGCGCGCCGATTTCGATTTCCTGACCCGCGTGTACTCGCGCTCGGGTTTGTATGAGGCGTTAAACCGCGACGTAAAACGCTTTGCCGACAAACACATCACCGTGATGTTGCTGGATATTGATTACTTCAAAAGTGTCAATGACAGCTACGGTCACGAATGTGGCGATCGGGTGCTGACCTCCTTTGCGCGAAAAGTGCAGCAGGCGCTGGGCACGCGTGGTGTGCTCGCCCGCATGGGCGGGGAAGAGTTCGCTGTCGTGGCGACAACACAAGACGCCAGTGAAGGAAAACAGCTGGCGGAAACGCTGCGCGAAAAAGTGGCACTATATCCGTTCAAATGGCGTCAACAAACGCTGCATTTAACCGTCAGTATTGGTATCAGCCATGGTCAAGCCGACGCCGGGCAATTAACGTCAACATTCAACGCGCTGCTGGCGGTGGCAGATGAAAATCTCTATCGCTCGAAAAAACGCGGTCGTAACTGCACAACAGATGCTGAACATAACGCGCCGGAAATAGCGGGAAGTGCCATCGGCGGATAATTCCTCGCGCGTGTTGCACCTGGTGATGACGATAGCGGCAATTAATATCGATAACTTATTAAATTGCTTGCTACTAATTTTTATCGTCAATACTATTATTGCGTATACGTAGCGGAATCATCGCGTTATGAGCGGATCGGATAATTTGAATAAACACGAGCGGATCCCAGGCAGGCGTTTTGCCAGGCGGATGTATCTGATGCGTATTCTGGGAACGCTACTCTGCTTTTTCCCCATTCTTTCCGTCCTTCTTGAACTGCATCGCCCCGTATGGAGCGTGGTGTTGCTGTGCGCTAATGCGTTTTTATGGCCTACCGTCGCGTTTTTGCGCGCGCGCAACGCGCAGATGCCGCTGCAAATTGAACATCAAAACCTGGTCTTTGACGCTGGCGCAGGCGGGTTCTGGATTGCGCTGATGGCGGTTAACCCGCTGCCGTCGGTGGTGATTGCCACCATTTTGCTCTCTGACCGCTTATCGGCGGGCGGTTTTTTGCTGATGCGTAAAGCGACGCTGGCCCTGCTTGCGGCGTTCTTACTTACCTGGCTGGCGCTCGGTTTACCGCTGGAGTTGCAGGTGACACAGCGAACGATGTTCGCCACGTTGCCGCTCATCGGCATCTATATTCTGGCGCTCAGCGCACTCACCGACAGCATTGCCGTCAGGTTGCGGATAAAAAGCCGCGAACTTGAGCGTATCGCGATGATGGATCCGTTGCTTGATATCGCCAATCGCCGTCTGCTGGAAAAACGGATTCAGTACGAGCTTGAAAAACTGCACGTGACGCCGCGCCACTCCTCGTTGATGTTTATCGATATCGATAATTTTAAAGAGGTGAATGACCGCTTTGGTCATAAAATTGGCGATGCATTATTGGTCACCGTGTCGAAAATTTTGCATATCACCACCCGCACAACGGACACGCCCGCGCGCCTCGGTGGCGATGAATTTGTGATTTTATTGCCCGATACGCCAGCCGAAGAGGCGTATGCGGTGGCAACCCGGATCATGGATGCGGCTGCGGTAATGACAGTGATGCAGGAGCATGCGTTCAAATGTACGTTAAGCATCGGTATCGCCAGCGCGCTACCGGAAATGAACAGTGTTACCGACTGGTTAAAAGCCGCAGACGACGCGCTTTATCGGGCTAAACGACTGGGAAAAAACCAGATCTACTCACACTGACAAACGTGCTGAATAAGCTACGCTTTATGCTGTATGCCGTGAAATTAACGACACTTTTTATAGTGTTGCGCATTAACCGCCTGAGAATGGAAACGGCCCCTTATGAAAATACCTGCTATTCCCGCAGATGAGGAACAACGACTGGCGTCGCTGCGCGACTCCGGGCTTCTGGAAACCGGCGTAACCGAGCGTCTTGACCGGCTTACCCGGCTGGCTAAGCGCATGTTTGATGTCCGTGCGGCGCTGATCACACTGGTTGATGAAGAGATGCTCTTCTTCAAATCCACGTCGGGTACCGTGCGTGAACCGCTCCCGCGTAAGATTACCTTTTGTGGTCACACCATCTTGCATACTGAACCGTTAATTATTCCGGATACTCACGGCGATGATCGGTTTGCCGATAATCCGCTGGTGACCGGAGAGATGGATATCCGTTTCTATGCCGGGTATCCATTACGTTTGCCGGACGGCGCGGTGGTTGGTGCATTCTGCCTGGTGGATAGCACCGCGCGACAGTTCACGGATGCAGAGCGGGATTACCTGAAAGATTTTGCCATGATCGTTGAAGATGAGTTCGCGGTGATGAGCGCGGCCACTACGGACGAACTGACCGGTTTATTTAACCGTCGCGGTTTTGAAAGCCTGGCGAAGTTCGCCATTGTGGGCGCGCGTCGTCGCGCGGAACCATTAACGCTGGCGTGGATCGATCTCGACAATTTTAAAACGATTAACGACACCTGGGGCCATGGCGAAGGTGACGAAGCGCTGAAAGCGATGGCCTCGGTGATGAACGCCAGCCTGCGCGAAGCGGATCTGCGAGTGCGTTATGGCGGCGACGAATTCGCGATCCTCTTTTCCGATACCGATGAACAGGGCGCATGGATTGCGATGCAGCATCTGGTAGAACAGGTTGAGGCGTGGAATCAGACCTCTGGTAAACCGTGGAAACTGGCGTTTTCCTGGGGGATCAGTGAGTTTGATCATGATGGCTGCGGTGAACTGAAGCCGTGGATGAAGGCAGCAGATCAACAGATGTATGCCATGAAAGAGCGCAACCATCGCGGCCGCTGAATCATCACAAAAACCTATGTTTGCTGAGCTTGTGTTAACAAGTTGTAAAGCTGATAGTGGTTGTTTTTAAGGAACAAAAATGACCACTTATCATATCCATTCGCTGGCGGGCGAAGCGCTCGCGTCTCAGATTCATTCCCTTTGCGAAGTGCTGGAAAACTGTGTTTCCGGCGGCGCTTCTGTCAGTTTCATGCACCCGCTTTCGCGTGAGAAATCCCTGCAATTCTGGTCTGGCGTCGCCGCCAGTGCCGCGCGTGGGGAACGCATTGTACTGGTGGCGCAAGATGACGCCGATGAGATTGTCGGCACCGTGCAGGTGGTGCTGGAACAACCTGAAAACCAGCCACATCGCGCCGATGTGTCAAAGTTACTGGTACATGAAAAAGCCCGCCGCCAGGGGCTGGCGCGCCGTCTGATGGATGCGCTGGAAAGTGAGGCGCTGGCGCACGGTAAAACCGTGCTGGTGCTGGATACTTCCACCGGTAGCGGGGCGGAACATTTCTACCAGCAATGCGGCTGGCAGCGGGTGGGTGAGATCCCGCGCTTCGCGCTGATGCCGGATGGAAATGTGACGGCGACGACAATTTTTTACAAGTTCTTATAATTCGCGCTAATAAGACATCCCATTTTGATCAAAACAGGGTTTCATGGTCTAAAAGTCTGGTAAGTTATTACACCAATCTTCCCAGGTTGTATGACTAATCAAAAAAGGAACCCACTGTGAACACATTAAACCGTCGCAACTTTCCCGGCGCTGAATACCCTGAACGTATTATTCAGTTCGGCGAAGGGAATTTTTTGCGCGCTTTTGTCGACTGGCAAATCGATCTGCTGAATGAGCACACCGACCTCAACGCCGGTGTGGTGGTTGTTCGCCCGATCCAAAGTGATTTCCCGCCGTCCCTGAGTACTCAGGATGGCCTGTATACCACCATTATTCGCGGCCTGAATGAGCAGGGCGAAGCGGTGAGCGACGCGCGCCTGATCCGCTCTGTAAACCGTGAAATCAGCGTCTATTCCCAGTACGACGAGTTCCTGAAACTTGCCCATAATCCGGATATCCGCTTTGTTTTTTCAAACACCACTGAAGCGGGTATTAGTTACCACGCGGGTGATAAATTTGCAGATGCCCCGGCCGTTAGCTACCCGGCCAAACTGACGCGCCTGCTGTTCGAACGCTTCACCCATTTCTCTGGCGCGGCGGATAAAGGCTGGGTGATCATCCCTTGTGAACTGATTGATTACAACGGCGACGCGTTGCGCGAGCTGGTGCTGCGTTATGCGCAGGAGTGGGCGCTGGGCGCGGAGTTTACTCAGTGGCTGGATACCGCCAACGCCTTCTGCTCCACGCTGGTTGACCGGATCGTTACCGGTTACCCGCGTGATGAAGTGGCGAAACTGGAAGCAGAGCTGGGCTACCAGGATTCATTCCTTGATACCGCTGAACACTTCTACCTGTTTGTAATTCAGGGGCCGAAATCACTGGCGTCTGAGCTGCGCCTGGATAAATTCCCGCTTAACGTACTGATTGTTGACGATATTAAACCGTATAAAGAGCGTAAAGTGGCGATCCTCAATGGTGCGCACACAGCACTGGTGCCGGTGGCGTATCAGGCGGGTCTTGATACTGTCGGCGAGGCGATGAACGACAGCGAAATCTGTGCGTTTGTAGAAAAAGCGATTTACGAAGAGATTATTCCGGTGCTGGATCTGCCGCGCGATGAGCTGGAATCTTTTGCCAGTGCAGTGACCGGGCGTTTCCGTAACCCGTACATCAAACACCAGTTGCTGTCGATTGCCCTGAACGGCATGACCAAATTCCGCACCCGTATTCTGCCGCAATTGCTGGCAGGGCAAAAAGCCCACGGCAAATTGCCTGCGCGCCTGACTTTTGCGCTGGCGGCGTTGATTGCGTTCTATCGCGGTGAACGTAACGGGCAGACGTATCCGGTGCAGGATGATGCGCATTGGATCGAGCGCTACCAGCAGTTGTGGAGCCAGCATGGCGATCGCCAGATCAGCACCAGTGAACTGGTAAAAGCGGTGCTGTCCGTAAGCGATCACTGGGAACAAGATCTGAGTAAAGTGGCGGGTCTGGTGGAGCAGGTTTCGCTGGATCTGGACGCTATCCTGCTGCGCGGCATGCGCGATGCGGTTAAACCGCTGTGCTAATAGCACGTTATTAAGAGAATATCTAACCCGGCTCCGGCCGGGTTTTTCTTTTTTAATCATGGCTAGCTGTGCAGCCGCTGAGCGGCAAGAGGAATAACTTCGCGGGAATGTTGTATTTATCGGCCATTAGTTACAACATACTATTAAAATAGTTGTATAACAGGTTTCAGCAACCTCTGCGCCAGCAAAAGTCTCCCAGGGCGACCTTTCGTCACAATTTGTTATCAAACTTGCAACCGTGATTGCGATCACGTTTAATAGTGCCGCTCTCCCTAATGCACACAATTCAAGATGATCGTTCGACCTCAACAACACTGGCTTACCCGTCTTTTCGTCTGGCACGGTTCCGTACTGCCTAAAATCACGTCGCGTTTGCTGATGAATTTCCTGCTCTCCATCGCCGTGATCTGGATGCTGCCGTGGTACACCTCGCTGGGTATCAAGCTGACCGTTGCCCCGTTCAGCATTCTTGGTGTCGCTATCGCTATCTTTTTAGGTTTTCGTAACAACGCTTGTTTTGCCCGCTACAGCGAGGCAAGGGTGTTATGGGGACAGTTGATGATCGCCTCGCGTTCGCTGCTGCGTGAAGTAAAAACAACGCTGCCAGACGACGAGGGATTACGGCACTTTATTCAATTGCAAATCGCCTTTGCGCACTCTCTGCGCATGACATTGCGCCGCAAGCCACAGGGTGACGTGCTGGCGAAATATCTGAGCCAAAACGATCTGCATAACGTGCTGAACGCGCATTCACCGGCCAACCGCATTCTGTTGTTAATGGGTGAATGGTTAGGTGAGCGCCGGGCGCAGGGCGCGCTTTCGGATGTTTTATTCAGCAGCATTAATCAGCGGCTGCATGATATGTCCGCCGTGCTCTCTGGCTGCGAGCGCATTTTCACCACGCCGCTGCCGTTTGCCTATTCGTTGATCCTGCATCGCACCGTGTATCTGTTTTGCATCATGCTGCCGTTCGCGCTGGTGGTGGATTTGCACTTTATGACCCCGTTTATCTCAGTGTTGATTTCCTACACCTTTATTTCGCTCGATACGCTGGCAGAAGAGCTGGAAGATCCGTTTGGCGAAGAGGATAACGACCTGCCGCTGGATGCTATCAGCAACGCCATCGAGATTGATTTACTGCAAATGGTGGATGCCGATGTGCTTCCGCACAAAATGACACCAGGCAAAAATTATCAATTAACCTAAACTTTGCTCTGGAGAGTCATCGATCTTTCGATTTTTTCAGTCTGATAGCGAAACCCACAACAGAGAGGGACGTGCGATGGAAAAGTCCGACAGAACTATCTCATTTGCGTTGACCCTGCTGGTCAGCTTCTCGCTTCTCGCCACGGCGTGGGATCTCTCCTTCGTCAGTAGCTTGCCTTAATATCATTGGCCGCCAGCAGCGCCCGTGTTTCTTCAGCCGGGCGCTGCAATAGCGCCAGTGCTTCTTCCGCTGAACGCACATTGGTATAACCGATAATCACGCCGTAGCGTTTGGCGGGAGTGTTATACCAGCGCGAGAGCGGGCTAACCTGCAATTGAAACCGCTGCCAGATGTCCGCCAGCGCGATATCCTGCGTGCTGGTGCGTAAAAACGCGGCGATATGCATGCCGCCATCGCTCACTTCCACGGTAAAAAGCCCCGGATAAATGTGCTCCAGCGCGTCCAGCACATATTTTCTGCGCTGCGAATAGAGCGTACGCATCTTTTTTAAATGCTTATAAAAGTGACCTTCGCCGAGAAACGCCGCGAGGATTTTCTGCGTCAGCACCGGCTGACCGCTTTCGGTAAGTTCTGCCGTTTCACGAAACGCGACAAGTGTCGCGCGCGGCATCACAATATAGCTAATGCGCAGCGCAGGCATCACCGTCTTGCTGAAAGTGCCCATATAGATAACCCGATCATCAGTATCAAGGCTTTTCAGCGACGGAAGCACTTTGCGGGTGTAGTGAAACTCGCCGTCGTAATCATCTTCGATAATCCAGCTGTTATGCTGGCTGGCCCAGGCCAGTAATTGCTGCTTGCGCGGGAGCGAAAGGGTTACCGCCAGTGGGCTATGATGTGACGGTGTCACAAAAACCAGCTGCGCATCGCGGTGGTATTGCTGCAAATAGTCGACATTCAGGCCCTGGCTGTCCACCGGGACAAAGTGCAGATTATTGGCGGCGCGTTTCAGCGCCTGGGTACCAAAATAGTAACCGGGATCTTCGAACAGCACTTTATCCCGTGCCGTGGTCAGCGCATTGAGGATTAACCGTAGGTTGTTGCTGTACCCGCTGGTGATGAAAATCTGATCGGCCGTGCAGGATAAGCCGCGCGACACATTCACATAATGGGCAATCGCTTCACGCAGCGGCGTGTAACCCAGCAGCGGCGGGTTGGTCATCTCCATTGGCGACATCGATCGCACCGCTTTGCCGCACAACAGTAGCCATTTTTTGTAGGGGAAAGCATCCAGAGACGGAATGCCGGGACGCAAAAAACCGGGGCGATCGCGCAGTACATCCGCAATGCCCGGTGGCGCGTCTGCTGCCTGCGGCGCAATATCCGGGGTGGAGGGTTCGCTCAGCACCAGATCCGGGTTGACCCGCGTGCCTCGCGCGCCGTGGCTTACCAGATAGCCTTCGCCGACCAGAATTGCCCAGGCCGTTTCCACCGTTTTGCGCGCGACCCCCAATTCGCTGGCCAGCACACGCACCGAAGGCACCTTATCACCCGGTTTTAGCAACCCGCTGGCAATGCTGCGCCGATACTGCTCATAAATGGCTTTATAACCCGGCCTCATGTCCTACCTCTATTTACGGTTTTTGCATCTTTTTACTATGGCATAAAAGCGTACTATAGCGGCTGTTGAATCCATAAACGAGGCTAAAGACGATGAGCAATCGCGTAAATCTGTTCCAGACCGTTCCGGCATTAATTAAAACCCTCGGCGATGCCAGCCAGGCGTCGCACGCCAGCAGTCTGGACATTGGTATTAAAAATCTGGTTGATATCCGCGCCTCGCAGCTCAATGGTTGCGCATTCTGCCTGGATATGCATGTGAAACAGGCGAAACTGCACGGTGAGCGCGAACTGCGCATTTACCATGTGGCTATCTGGCGTGAATCGCCGCTGTTTACCGCCAAAGAGAAAGCCGCGCTGGCGCTATGTGAAGCGTTGACCAAACTCGACGCGCATGGCGTGCCTGATGAGTTGTACCGTGAGGCGCGGGAGCATTTCAGCGAAGTGGAGCTTTCCGAACTGGCGTTTTCCATTGCCATCATTAATAGCTGGAACCGCCTGATGGTTCTGTCGCAAACCTTACCTGGCGCGCTGGATAAAGCCTATGGGCTCGATCGCGCACACCTTGAGTAATTAACGCGACTCCCGGATAAAGGCAATAAACGCCTGCAACCCCACAGGGATGTGGCGATGTCCGGGATAGTACAAACACAGTCCTTTAAACGGCTGTGTCCACGCATCCAGCACGCTCACCAGCGTTCCGTTACGCAAATCCTCTTCAATGTAAAACCCCGGCAGAAAACCCACGCCCAGGCCTGCGCGCACGGCGGCAATCGAGGTAAACAGATCGGTGGTCGACAGCCGCGGTGGAACGGCAACCGCCATGCGCTCACCGTGGCGCGACAGCTCCCAGCGGTAATTTCCGCCGCTGGACATACGCATGCAAATGCCCTGGTGCTGGCGTAAATCGTCTGGCGTCTGCGGCGTGCCGTGCGTGGCAAACCACTTAGGTGTTGCCACCACTCGCATGCGAATATCCGGCGTGAGCGGCACGGCAATCATATCCTGTGGGACAGACTCCGCCAGACGGATCCCGGCATCGTAACCGTCGGCCACAATGTCGATCATCTTCGCTTCAGCGGCGACCTCCATGCGTATCTGCGGGTAGCGCGCCAGAAAACGCACCAGCAGATCATCTAAGAACAGTTGTCCGACGGCTTGCGGGACATTCAGGCGCAATGTGCCGGAAGGTTCTTCCGCCACGCTGTGGATCTCTTCATGCGCGTGCTGGATTTCGCGCAGCGCCGGGCCAATACGTGCAACAAACCGCTGCCCGGCTTCGGTCAGCGCCACGCTGCGGGTGGTGCGGTGAAACAACCGAATCGCCAGGCGGCTCTCCAGCCCGGCAATAGCGTTACTCACCGCCGTTGGCGACATTCCCAGCTCCTGCGCGGCGGCGCGAAAACTGCCCCGGCGCATCACCGCCATCACCACTTCCAGCTCAATCAAACCTGAACGATGCATAGATTATCCCGAATTTCGCAACAACCTTTGCAGCATAGCGTGGATTATCAGCGCGATAAAGGCGTGCCACACTGGCTTTATTGTGAACAGGAGGTGGTTATGCATGCGATTGAACAGATCTCAATAAATGGCGAATGGGTCACGCCGCAGGGCACAGAGCGTTTCGACCTGTTTAACCCGGCAACCGGCGACGTCACCGGTCAGGTGCGGCTCGCTAATGAAGCCGATGCGCTTAACGCCATTGCGGCGGCAAAAGCGGCGTTTCCCGGCTGGTCGCAAACCAGCCGCGATGAACGCATTGCCGCCCTGATGCGTATGCGCGACGCACTGGAGGCCTGCCAGCCCGCGTTGTTGCAGGCGATTGTCGAGGAATACGGTGCGCCGGCGTCACGTGCCAGCTGGATGGCGCATTATCCGGTTTCGGTTATCGAGGCGGCGATCAGCGCGCTGAAAGCGTTTGAGTTCGAATCCGTGGTGGGTCAGGCGCGGGTGGTGATGACACTGCTCGGCGTCGCCGGATTGATCACGCCATGGAACAGCGATGCCGGGTTCATCTGCGGCAAACTGGCGGCGGCGCTAGCCGCAGGTTGCACGGCGGTGGTTAAACCGAGCGAGATGAGTGCGCTGCAAACCCACATTGTCACGCAGGCACTGCATCAGGCGCAGTTGCCGCCGGGTGTGTTCAATATTGTTACCGGGCGCGGCGAGGTGGTTGGCGAGACGCTCAGCCGTCATCCGGAGGTGGCGAAAATCTCTTTTACCGGCTCGACGGCGACGGGCAAAGCCATTTTGCGTAACGCAGCAGAAACGTTTAAACGCGTCACGCTGGAACTGGGTGGCAAGTCGCCGACCATTATTCTGGAGGATGCCGATTTAGCCGACGCCGTGCCGCTGGCGATTCAGGCCGGATTTATGAACAGCGGCCAGGCCTGCGTCGCGGGAACGCGCATTCTGGTGCCTGCCTCGCGCAAAGCCGAGTGCGAAGCGGCGCTGGCACAGGCAGTCGCAGGGGTAAAATCGGGCGATCCGCACGATCCCGCCACGGAAGTTGGCCCGATGGTCAGCGAAAAACAGTGGCAACGCGTGCAGTCCTACATTCGTCTTGGTCAGCAGGAAGGCGCACGCCTGTTAGCGGGCGGAGAAGGGCGCGCAGCCGGGTGCGAGCGCGGATGGTCGGTGCGGCCTACGCTGTTTAGCGAGGTAAAAAACAGCATGCGTATTGCGCGGGAAGAGATTTTTGGCCCGGTGTTATCGGTAATTACGTATCGGGATGACGCCGAGGCGATCGCTATCGCTAACGACACCGATTACGGCCTGAGCGCGCTGGTGCTGGGCAGCGATCCCGCACGCGCACGTCGCGTTGCCGGGCAAATCACCACCGGGCGGGTGTTGGTCAATACGCTGGCGCACGAGGCTGCCGCGCCATTTGGCGGGTTTAAACATTCAGGCATCGGGCGTGAAATGGGGCGCTGGGGACTGGCGGCCTTTATGGAGCCGAAAAGCATCGTCATGTAACAGGAAAACGCCGTGCCACTCAAAGCGAGTGGCACGGATTACGATTAACGCGCCAGCTGGAAGAAGCGCACGGAGTCGCGCAGTATCTCGCTCTGTTCGGTCATCGACTGGGCGGCAACTGCCGCTTGTTCCACCAGCGTGGCGTTCTGCTGGGTCACCTGGTCCATCTGATCGATCGCGACGCTAATCTCTTTGATCCCCTGATGTTGCTCGGTAGAGGCGGCAGAGATCTCAGCAACAATATCCGTCACTTTGTTTACGGAGGTCACAATCTCTTCCATCGCGCGGCTGGCGGTGTCGGCGTAGCGGGAACCGTCAGTTATCTTCTCAACGGTGCCTTCAATCAGCTGTTTGATCTCTTTCGCCGCATCGGCACTTTTCTGCGCCAGGTTGCGCACTTCACCAGCCACCACGGCAAAACCTTTACCCTGTTCACCGGCACGCGCGGCTTCAACAGCAGCGTTCAGCGCCAGGATATTGGTCTGGAAAGCGATGCCTTCAATCACCGAAATGATGTCGACAATTTTCTGCGAGCTGTCAGAGATTTCATGCATGCGTTTCAGCATGTCATGCACCTCTTTGCCGCCTTTAACCGCCGTTTGTGACGTCTGGCGCGCCAGGTCGCTCGCTTTGCGGGCGTTTTCGGCGTTACTCTTCACGTTTTCGGTAATTTGCTGCATGTTCGACGACGTTTGCACCAGCGAGGCCGCTTGTTCTTCGGTACGCTGTGACAAATCGTTATTGCCTTCGGCAATTTCGCCTGCGGCGTGGGAAATCGATTCGCTGCCGTCAATAATACCGGTAATAATTTCCGCCAGTTTACTGTTCATTAAATGGATGGTCGCCAGCAGGCTTTCGCTGTCGCCCTCGCGCAGCGCAACCTGGGTGCCCAGTTTGCCGTCAGCGACTGCCTTCATAATCGACATCGCATAGGCCGGTTCACCGCCAAGCTGGCGGGAGAGATTACGCGAAATAAACAGCGCAATCACGCCGGTGGCGATCAGCGCCAGCAGCAGCAAGCCGCTCAGCAAATAAAGCGCCTGGCGATAACCCGCCTGAGAATCTTCCCCGGCTTTATCACCAATCGCGACTTCCATATCCACCAGCGTCGCCAGATCTTTCATCAACTGGGTACGATATTTTGCGGATACCGCGCCGCTGATTTTGGCCGCTTCCGCCGCATCGCCGCGATTCATAGCGTCGATCACTTTGGCGTTAACGTCGACAAAGTTTTTAAAGTTATCCACCACGGTAGTGAACAGCGCGCGCATCTCTTGCGGCTCATTGGCCGAGATTTTTGCGTACTGCTGCTGAGCATTCAGGAAAGTTGCCTGGTTTTGCAGCAATTCGCCGCGGTGTTGATCCAGCGACGCAGGCGTGGTGGAGGCAATATACTGCACCTGTTGCAAACGCATTTCTGCTAAGACGCCTCGCATTTCAAGGGTATAGCGAACGCCTGGCATTCTGCTTTCGCGGAACTGGTCAATATTTTTATTGGTGTTGTTAAGCTGATAAATAGAAACAACGCCCAGCAGCAACATCATCACGATCAAGATGGAGAAGCCGATAAGCAGTTTGGTTAATACGGTGGCCTGCGCTATTTTTTTCATAATCCACAACTAAGTAAAGAAAGGTAATATTAATAACGGCAATATTTTAGGAAAAATTGATCTATTTATCTGATCTCAATCACATATCGCTATGATTTTTGTGCAATAGCACACATCGGATTTTTAATTTAGATTAAGGCAAGAGGGGTTGTTAAAAAGGTGGGTGAATTATACTTCAGTGAAGTGAAATATTGTTTCAAACAGTGTCTTTGTGCTGGGGTTTATTTTCTGCACACTGCCTTTAGTGTGCAGAAAAAATTAATGAGAAATAGTAATCGGCAGTTCATCTGCCCATTTTGCTGCCTGGTTCATCATCTCGGAAATCGCCGAATTGGGTAAGCCAATTTCGTGCGCCACGTCGCTGGCTTCATCCCACATTCGCTGCTCGTACAGACGCGCCAGTCGCACATACGGGTAGAGTTCACCGCTGTTCGCTTCTAGCGCTTTTGCCACTTCCGGCGAGACAGCGATTTGCGCCATCAGCTCTTCCAGCGGTAGCCCGAGGATCACATCCAGCAGCGAAAAGAGACCCGCCATAAAGGCGTCGTTAGAGATGTTATTGGCCGAGGTGCGCGCCGCTACCAGTTCGCAGAACTTGGCGCGGATCAGGCTCAGGTAATAGATTTCGGTGTTGGTAACATCCTCGAAGGAGGTCAGACACGCCACCAGTACAAAACGGCGCATTTCGCTGATGCCAAGGTAGACCACGATGTCGCGCAGTGATTGATTGCGAAAACCGCTAATGCCGCGGGTGTTATATAAAATGTTTTGCGCATAACGCATAATTTTAAAAGAGAGTGAAACATCGCGTTTCAGCAAATCTTCTATTTTGTTTAAATTGGGTGATTCAACGTTAACTTCCTGCATCAGCTTCAGGGCAAACGCACGATTTTGCGCCAGTTTATTTCGTTTAGTAACCACCGGCTTGCTGAAAAAATACCCCTGAAAAAGATGAAAACCTAATTTTTTAAAGGTCTCAAACTCTTCATAGGTTTCCACTTTCTCGGCCAGAAAAACCGCATGGCGTAATAATTCCCGATTGGCGAGGATATAGTCGCTAATTTTTTCGCGCGGGCTTCTCCTTATGTCAAATTTAATCACGTTGACATAGGGCATAAAGGCTTCCCACTGGTTTCCGGGTTCGAAATCATCCAGCGCAATGCGAAATCCCAGCGTGTGCATTCGTTTGACGGTTTCCAGCAGTTTGAGATCCGGTTCGGCGTTTTCCAGAATTTCAATCACCACGCGGTTTATCGGCAGCGTTTCCGCGAGGCCTTCCACCAGCAACTGGTAGGGAAAATTGACGTAAACCGTACTATTGTCGCTCTTACGGCCCACCGGTGCACTGAGGAACTGCTCTTCGATTAATTGCGTGGTGGCCTGTTCCGCAGACATATCGGGGAAGCGGTTATCCATGCTGTTCCGAAAGAGGAGTTCGTAACCGACGGTGTTCAATTGGTTATCAAAGATCGCCTGTCTGGCCACAAAAGAATACATTCGCCACCTCGCACACCGTGTACTTTTGTATATGTTTTCCAAATATATAAGCAACATTAACACCCTGGCTACCGGAACCGTGTGACTGCGGCAAAATATTTGACTTTTATTGTGAAAGAATAGGACAGCAAAGCGGTAAGTGTACAGGCGGCGCGGGTTTTTGCGCGGTGTTAAAGCCTGATTACCTGCGATATCAGGCTGGTTACATTACGAAGGTTCAAAACAGAGCGGGCGTTCGCAGCAGGCATCACAACTCGGCGAGCGGCACACCACTTCGCCTTCGCTATGCAGACAACGCTGGCGGTAGAAAAACTTTTTCCAGCGCATATTGTTGCTGTTCATCTCAACTAAAGGGGCGAAGCAATCGCTCATTAGCTCCCGCAACTCTGCGCGCGAGCTGAGTCCCAGATCCTGCCACAGGTGATTAAAAGCCAGTGAGACGCTGGCAATAATGTGCTGCATCGGTGCGGCATCCGCCGACATATGGCACGCCAGCCACTGTGCCAGCTCCGCGCGCTCTGCGGTGCGTGTGGCGTTAAGTTCGCTCATCAGTTTTTGCCGCAGACGGCAGTCTGCAGGCATTTCTGGCGCAGGCGGGGCGAAACGCGCCTGCAAATTTTCCCAGTCGCTCACGCTTAAACCCATTCTTTCCGGGTAGCAACCTTCACCGTGCAAATAAAGCCACAACAAGCGCCGTAGCCAGTCATCAACGGGCATCATGCCACCCCCTTGTTTTGCCCCTTTGTCGGCGCAGCCTGCCACCAGCGTAACAGCGAGGAAGTGATGGGTTGCCAGGCATCATCGACGCAGGGCTGAATGCCGCGCGATTGCAATTTTTGCCACGGTTCGTAGCCGATGCGGGCGCAGAAAACGGCTTTCACATCGCCCAGCAAGTCGAGCACTGTCGCCATTCGCGCGTCGTTTTCCGGCGGCTCACAATTATCCGACCCCTGGCAATATTTGGGTGTGAAACGCTCGTTGACCAACACGGCACCCGAGGCCGATAAACTGTAAATTCGAAAGCAATCCGCATGACCAAAATGGCAGTCGATCAGCTCGCCATGCGTTGACGCCACCGCCACCAGACAGGCCTCTGCATCTTCGGATTCTCCTTTGGTGACGATACTGGCGTGAAGCTGCGCGCGACGAAACAGCGTCGGCAACCACGGCTGGGGAGCGGATTCTACAGGTAGCAGGGTAAATTGCTGGCTGCGATCTTCGCCAAGCATACCAATCGCATCCGCGCGGCATTGCTGACAGTGCGTCATTTGCGGCATCACTTCGCCACAGCTTTCGCGCACGCGCGCGACCATCTCTGCATCGGGTTCCGCCTGGCCGTTAAGACCAAACACCGTGCCGTGCTCCGGGCGGGCTATCAGCGGCATAATGTTATGGATAAACGCGCCAGCTTCGCGCAGTTCGCGGCTGACATCGGCCAGCGCGAAATCGTTAATACCGGGGATCAACACCGAGTTGATTTTCACCAGCACGCCTTGCGCCGTCAGGCGACGAACGCCTTCCAGCTGGCGGGCTATCAATATTTCACCCGCTTCACGTCCGCTGTACCGTTCACCATCGAGCCAAAGCCAGGCGTAGATCTGCGCGGCAATCTGCGGATCGAGCGTATTGATGGTCACCGTCACGTGATCGACACCGAGGCTGACCAGCCGATCAACGGCGTCAGGCAGCATTAATCCATTGGTGGAGAGGCACAATTTCATATCCGGCAACTGTTCACGCACCATCTCCAGCGTGGTGAAGGTGCGTACGATATTCGCCAGTGGGTCGCCCGGCCCGGCAATGCCAACCACCGAAAGTTGCGGGATAGCCGTCGCAACTTGTCGTACTTTCGCCACCGCCTGTTCGGGGGTTAACAGCGAGGAGGAGACGCCAGGCCGGGATTCGTTACTGCAATCGAATTTGCGATTGCAGTAGTTACATTGCAGGTTACAGGCGGGCGCTACCGGTAAATGCATCCGCGCAAAGCGGTGATGACCGCTTTTTGAGTAGCACGGGTGCAGCGCCACTTTACCGGCGATGGCAGCAGAAAGCGGCTCAGACGGCGTTGGCTGACAGCGGGAACCGCCCGCGGCGGATGAACAGGACATCATGGAAGTACCTCCGTTTACGGAATTATTCTAGGTTGTTGCAAATCCTGTTCCTGATACAACATATTGAAAAATAGCAGTATTTGTTTTGTGGGGGTTGTCGGTTTTGTGGCATTTGGCTGACAATGTACCGAATGCCACAACCGCTGTTTATAGCCTTGGCAGGGTAATATCCATCGTCTGAATGCGATAGGCGACCTGGCGCGGCGTCATCCCCAGCAAGCGCGCGGCTTTGGCTTGTACCCATCCCGCTTTTTCCAGCGCTGCAATCAGCCGCTGACGCTCGTCAAGGTTGTTATCGAGCCAGCTATCATCATGCGAGACGCTGATAACCAGCGGTTTGGCTGGCTGGTCGCGATGATTAAACAAAATCACATCCCGATCGATCAGACCGTTCTCCGACATCACCGCCGAGCGCTCAAGGCAGTTTTCCAGTTCGCGCACATTACCGGGCCAGTTGTAGCTCATCAGCAGGCGGATAGCGCCCTCGCTAATGCGCAGCGTACGGCTCTGGTTATGGGCAATTTTACGCACCAGAAAGTGCGCCAGCTCGGCAATGTCCTCCTGGCGTTCGCGCAGCGGCGGCAGGGCGATGGGCATCACATTCAGGCGATAATAGAGATCTTCGCGAAAGTGTCCCAGCCGGACTTCATCTTCAAGGTTGCGGTTCGTTGCGGCAATAATGCGCACATTCACTTGCAGTGTCTCGTCGCCGCCGACGCGTTCCATTTCGCCTTCCTGCAAAATGCGCAGCAGCTTCGCCTGGAACGAGGCGCTACTTTCCCCAATCTCGTCGAGAAACAGCGTACCGCCATCGGCCAGCTCAAAACGGCCTTTACGCTGGCGTACCGCACCGGTAAAGGCCCCTTTTTCATGACCGAACAATTCGCTTTCAAGCAGTGTGTCCGGCAGCGCCGCACAGTTGAATTTCACAAATGGCGCACCGGCGCGCGGCGAATTGTGATGGATGGCGTTGGCAATCAGTTCCTTGCCGGTGCCGCTCTCTCCGCGTACCAGAACGGTGGTGTCCCAGCGCGAAACCTGACGGATAATTTCCATTGTCTGGCGCATCGCCGGGCTGTTACCGACCATATTTTCAAAGCCAAATGCGCGTGAGGCCGTGCAGGATTTCGGGCTGGCGGCCTGTGTTATGGCGGCGCGCGGGGAAGGGCGCACTGCCGGTGGTGCCATCAAACGCACGGTTTGCGCGACCAGGTTGGCGACCGTTTCCAGAAAGCGGGTGCAGGCGGGTAATCGCTCTTCGTAACGCGCCATGGGTTGTGCCGTCAGCACACCGAAAGTCTGCGCATCTGGCCCTATCAGCGGCACGGCGATAAACGGCAGGTTGTAATCATACAACCCGAGCCGGTCAAGAAAGCGCTGATCGTCAGCAACGCGCGCCAGCACTAATGATTGGCCCTGCGAAAGCACCGTCCCGACCAGCCCTTCGCCCGGACGATAGCGGATTTGCGAGCTGCCGGGGATTAACTGCTGATCGGCTTCCTGCAAAGCCTCAATATTCAAAATCGCCTGCTGGCTGTCGTACAGACAGATCATGCCGTGCTGCAAAAAGGCGTCATTGTGCAATACGCACAGCACTTGCTGGAGCGTCTGATCGACCTCGGTCGCCCGGCTGAGTACCACGCTTATGCGCTGCATCGCAGTGAACTGCTGGGACAAATCGAAGCGCCAGACGGTATTACCCGACTCGGTTCGCTGGGTCATTTTGAGCCTCCGGTCAGTGAATGAAATAGCGGGAATCGTAGGGTCAGGCAGCTTCCCCCTTCGGGGTGTGAAGTGAGTTCTATTGCGCCGTGGTGGTGTGCCACCAGCGTCTGGATCAGGCGCAGCTCCATGCCTTTTCCCGGAGCGTTAAGCGCATCCGGCGAGTGGGTGTGGCGCAGCGGGATCAGCGGCACATTGTCAGTAATATACAAAGAGAGCCAGCCCTCTTCTTCGCGGGCGTAAATCTGCGTTTGCGCGGTGAAATCACCCAGCCCGGCGGCAATATCCAGCGTGCGATCGAGCCACAGACTCAGGCAGGCCAACAGTTGCGTACGTTGACCAAATCCCACCAGATGATGGGAATCCAGTGTGACCTGCAAATTTTTCCCCTGCTCATAGCGGGTGTGATAAAGCGCGCGCAGATCGTCAAAAAAGGGTTGTAGCGGCCAGACGGCCGCACTTTCCAGTTCCAGCGACGGGCGGCAACGTTTCAGCCGTGCCATCGCCTCTTCACCTTCGCGCCACGCGGCGTCGAGCGCCACATTGTTGTTATCACTGCCATTTAAACGTCGCGCCGCCGCCAGCATATTGATGGGGCAGTTAAGCTGGATCAGCGCGGCGTCAAGCGCTTCGCGGATCGCCGCCAGTAGTTTGCCGTTGGTCATCTGCTGCTTAAGGCGGTCAAGCCGGCCCTGTTCCTGTTGCTGGCGTTGTTGGGTGTCGTCGGTGATCACCACCAGCGTGCGCGTCAGCCTGTTATCAATAAAGTAGCGACTGGCTTCTTCGCTGACGCCCGGCAGCGCCCAGCAGGTCACCGACAACCAGCGCACCTCACCGCACAGCACCACCGGTAAGACCTGGCCGTTTGCCAGCTCCGCTTTTCGGGTTGAAAAATTGAGTTCGCTCAGGAGCTCTTTTCCGCCGCAGTCGGCACAGAACGTTTTGTAGGCAAGGTTATCCATAACCACATGATCGCGTTCATCCACTACAACCACCGCCGCCGGAATGTTATTCAGCACCGCTTCGGTCAGCGTCATGTGATTACGCAACCGCTGCTCCAGCGCATAACTGGCGCTGATATCGCGCTGCATTGCCAGGTAGTGTTCCAGTTCGCCAAACGGGTTAATCACCGGGGTGATATCGATCTCGACCAGATACAGGCTGCCGTCGCGGTGGCGGTTAATCAATTGCCCGCGCCACGGTCGGCGTTGTAACAAGGTGTGCCACATATCCTGATAGATTTCCCGTGGGGTTTGGCGACTTGCAAGCAGGCGGGGATTTTGCTGCAACAACGCTTCTAGTTCATAGCCGGTCTGGCGGCAGAAAGCCGGGTTGGCATAGACAATGCGTGCGTCGGCATCAGTCAGCGAAATGGCGACGGGCGCTTCTTCAACGATGGTAAAAAACAGCCCAGGATGGTGTCGCGAAAGCGCACCGGCGATTGCCTCGGGCGCGCCGGCATCTATCATCATATTCAGGGTCATCGCACACTCCTGCGGTCAGTTAGTCGTGTCGTAGTTCTGACAATTTGTGCCACCAGGCCGTTTGTCGCCCGGACAACATGTCAGGCACGTATAACCATGCAAAGAGTGCACCTTTTGGCTGATAACCCGACAAAACCTTGATCCAGATCGGTATTCAGCGCGCTATCAGCACCAAAGCCGTGCCTGGCGGGCATTAGCGAGGAGAAACCCGGCGAAAAAAAGCGCCAGGCTGGTGCATTAATAACCAAACTGGTGCAGGTTTTGCCCGCGACCAAAACTGGCACACTCTTCGCAATATCAGACACGTTCACCGCATTTCCCGGCGGGATCTCTTTTTCAACAGGAGCGTGTGTTATGGCAAATATTGGTATTTTTTTCGGCACCGACACCGGCAAGACCCGCAAAATCGCCAAACAGATCCACCAGAAACTGGGCGGGCTGGCGGATGCGCCGGTCAATATCAACCGAACCGATGTAGACACTTTTCTCTCGTATCCGGTGCTGATATTAGGCACCCCGACGCTCGGCGACGGGCAACTGCCGGGGCTGGCTGCCGGTTGCGAGGATGAGTCCTGGAGTGAATTTGTCACCCAACTGCAAAGCGAAAGCCTGCGTGGTAAAACGGTGGCGCTGTTTGGTCTGGGTGATCAGGTGGGTTACCCGGATAATTTCGCCAGCGGCCTGCGCCCGTTATACGACACGCTGAAAAGCTGCGGGGCGCAGATGGTCGGCCACTGGCCCAATGAGGGATATACCTTTGGTTCATCGTCCGCGCTTGAGGCTGATAACTTTATCGGTCTGGTGCTGGATCAGGATAACCAGTACGACCTGACCGATGAACGCATCGAAGCGTGGCTGGATACGCTCAAACCGCTGATCTTCTAATGCCTGAAGCCCGGTTGATAACCGATCACCGGGCTTTCAGCTCGCCTGTAATAATGACGCCAGCCACTGGCGTTGCCACTGTTGCTGGGACTGACGGAACAAATACTCCCGCGCTTTCGCCAGCGCATCAGCCTTCGCCATCAGTGCCGGTTGGTGGATCTGTTCGCACCATAACAAATGCCAGCCCAGCGCCGTTTCGACCGGCTGGCTGACCTCATCCGTTTGCAGCGCAAACAGCGCGTTTTCCAGTTCCGCAAAGAGCAGGCCACGGCTTACCCAGCCCAGACGCCCACCTTCCAGCGCGCTGGGGCAGTGCGAATGGCGCGCCGCCAGCCGGGGAAAGGCCGCGCGGTTGTCACGGATTTGCTGATAAAAGCGGGTGATCTGTTTTCTTATTCCGGCGTGGTTTTGCTCTGTGGTCAGCAGCAGATGCGAGGTTAAGCGTTGTTCCGGGCGCATAAATTGCGCCTGATGTTGCTGATACCAGCGCAACACACTCGCATCGTCCGGAACCGGCGCTTTGCTGGCAACTTCAGCAAACTGCCTTTCCAGACAGGCATGATGCGCGATCACCGCCTGGCGCTCGGCAGGGGTAAAAGGGCATTCATCAAGCTGCGGTGCCAGCGATGTAGCCACGGCATTACGCAGCTCGTCAGGAATGATGGCGTCGCGCGTAATAGCAACGACCGCCCGTTCGAGCTGACGCTGGCGCGCCCAGGCGTGGTCAAATGCCTGCTGGTGTGCCGCCGGGATGTTTTCCGGCTCGCAGTGCCAGCGGGTCAGCGCCAGCCGTCGACGGGCGAAACGCTCCCACGCCATCATAGCGGCGTCTCCAGCAAGATCATGGCGCGGGCGGGAACCTGAAACCAGCGCCCGGAAAAGGTGACGGTGTAACTCTCTTCATCGTCTCCCTGGCCCGTGGCGGTGATCTGGCCTTGTTCTCCGGCGGCCACCACGATGTTATCACCGATGGCCAGCGCGTGGCGGCAGGCGACGGTATCACCGTACTGGAACTGTCCGGCGTGCCAGGGCGCGGAAAGCGGCAGCAGTTCCTGCTCACGGCAACCCACAATCAAACCGCAGTCGGGAAAATGGATTTGATAAATCACTTTTTCCAGCAGAAAAGTACCCCATTCGCGGACAAAACCCGTGCTACCACGGCGCACCAGCAAATCGCCGCGCCGGTAACCCGGCATGGTGCCATCGTTGCGGATAGTACGGCTAACGCGAACTTCCTCACCAAACGCATACAGTGGTTTCATGATGTCGGCTCCGTTGCACAGTGCTCGTAGCTTTCTGCCAGCAGTCTGCGCGCCAGTAGCCAGGGCTCGCGGGGAGTGGCTTCGAGCAGATTCCGCAGCGGCACATGGTCACGCAGGCGCTGGTGAAATTCGCGCAGCACCAGCAGGCAGCAACGGCGCAGCGTCAGCGGTTCATAAGGTACGGAGAAAAAAGTAAAAAAGGACTCGGCGCTGTCGAGTTCAGCCACGCCGGGGATCTGATAAAACCATTCCATCTTTAGCCCCTCGCCAGGTGTGGGGCGCTTGTGCCACACAACGTGGTGTAAAGCGCAATCAGTTCATCGTCTTGCGGTGTGCGTTTGCTGTTTTCCGCCACGCGGCGAATGGCGGGCAGCAGCAGGTCGACTTGCAGGGCGTTAAGGTGATAGCCCAGCCGGGTAAACACACCTTCCACGGCCTGGCGTCCGGAGTGCTTACCGAGCACCAGCCGGTATTCGCGCCCGATCAGCGCCGGGTCGATGGCCTGGTAGCTTTCGCGATCGCGCAGCAGGGCGGCGACATGCACGCCGGATTCGTGGGTAAATACCTGCGCGCCAACCAGCGGTTGCTGTGGGTCAATGGGGCGCCGGGCGGCATCGGCGACCTGCTGGCAGAGCAACGGTAATTGCGTGAAATCCACGCCGCTATCCAGCCCCAGACAGCGGCTCAGACCGAGCGCAACGGTTTCCAGCGCGGCGTTACCGGCGCGTTCGCCAAGACCCAGCACGGTCGTATTGACACTGGTTGCTCCGGCGCGTACCGCCGCCAGCGTATTGGCGGTCGCCATACCGAGATCGTTATGGGCGTGCATCTCAATTTCACCAGACCAGTTTTGACGCAGGGCGCTGATACGCTGGGCGGTGGTGAAGGGATCGAGCAGGCCAAGGGTATCGGCAAAACGCAAGCGCTGCGCGCCTGCGCTGCGGGCGACGTGCGCAATCTCCGCTAATGTCCGATCGCTGGCGCGTGATGCGTCTTCGCAACCAATACAGACCTGTAACCCCTGGCGTCGCGCCTGGGCAATCAGCGTGGCCAGCTTATCCAGCACCACTGGCAGCGGTTCGCGCAATTTGTACTGGCGCAGCTTGTCAGAAGCCGGTAGCGAGATATCCACCCAGTTCATGCCGAGATCGGCGCTCTGGCTGATTTCATCGGTATTCATGCGACACCAGGCCATGAGCGTGGCGTCAGGCAACAGCTGGCGCACCTGGCGCATCCGTTGGCGTTCTTCGCCGCCCATCGCCGGGGTGCCGACTTCCAGCGCGGTCACCCCGGCGGCAAACAGCGCTTCGGCAATGGCGATTTTCTCGCTGGCGCAAAAGGCGACGCCGGGGCTCTGTTCGCCGTCGCGCAGCGTGGTGTCATTGATCACGACCCTGGACATGTCGCCGCCTTAGCCGTAAACCGGCGTAAAGGTGGCGGGGGTCGGGCCGTCCTGCCAGTAGGGAGAAAGCGCGCGCAGACGCGTAATAATGGCTGGCAGCGTCTCTATCACATAGTCGATCTCTTTTTCCCGCGTATAGCGCGAGAGTGAAAAACGAATACTGCCATGCGCTGCTGTGTAGGGAATGTTCATGGCCCGCATCACATGCGACGGTTCCAGCGAACCCGAAGTGCAGGCGCTGCCGCTGGAGGCGGCGATCCCGGCCTGGTTGAGGAGCAGCAAAATGGCTTCCCCTTCGATAAATTCGAACGCCAGGTTCGCCGTGCCGGGGACGCGGGGTTGATCGCCGCCCATCACCATTACTGACGGCACCTGTTTCACCAGTTCGTCTTGCAGGCGATCGCGCAGGCTGGCGATGCCCGCGCTACCCGGCAGGTGGATCTGCGCCAGTTCGCACGCCGCGCCCATGCCGACAATCCCGGCGATATTCTCTGTACCGGCGCGGCGGCCGCGCTCCTGATGCCCACCGCGCAGCAGCGGACGAAAGCGGGTGCCACGGCGCAAATAGAGGCAACCCACACCTTTTGGCCCGTGCAGTTTATGCGCCGAGCAGGAGAGCATATCGATCTGCGTGCGGGCGATATCCAGCGGGATTTTGCCCACCACTTGTACCGCATCGCAGTGAAACAGCGCGCCATATTCCTGCGCCATGGCGGCCATTTCGATCACCGGAAACAGCACGCCGGTTTCGTTATTCGCCCACATGACGCTGACCGCCGCCACACGCGTGCTCAGCACGCGGCGATACTGTTCCATATCCAGTGCGCCGCTGGCATTCACACCAATGCGATGGATAAGGTAGCCCTGGCGTTCCAGATGTTCACACACGGCGAGGGTAGCCGGGTGTTCAACGGCGGTGGTAATTATCTCCCGGCGCTCCGGCATCAGCTCAACGCAGGCGTGCAGCGCGGTGCTGGTGGCCTCGGTCGCGCAAGAGGTGAAAATGATTTCGCTAGTGTGATCGGCCCCCAGCAGCGCGGCGACTTGCTGGCGAGCACGTTCAAGCGCGGCGCGGGAGGGGGTGCCAAAGTCGTGAATCGACGACGGGTTACCGTAATGTTCGGTTAAGAATGGCATCATCGCTTCCAGCACCATCGGGTCGATACGGGTGGTGGCGTTATTGTCCAGATAGACCTGTTTCATAGTTTCTCCCCCAACGGTTGACATGTGGTGGCTCAGGCGGCCACGACGTCCATATAACAGCCGGTACGCTCCATCAGTTTTTGCTGGAGCCAGGCGAGCGTCATATCGGTCATCATGCAGCCGCTGCAACTGCCGGAAAGGCTGACGGTGACGGTATGATTGTTGACGCTAAGCAGCGACATATCGCCGCCATCGGCCTGGATGTGCGGGCGTAATTCGGTGATCGCATCGACAACTTCCTGCCAGTGCGGATCTTTTTCAGCAGTGACGACAGCCGCGGCCTGCGGGTGCTTAGCGAGAATATCGGCCAGCGCCAGTTCAATTTTTTCATGACACGCGGTGCAGCCACCGCCCGCTTTGGTGTAGTTGATCACCTCGTCAAGGGTGGTCAGCCCGTTACTCAGCACCGCGCGGCGAATTTGCCCTTCATCGACGCCAAAACATTTGCAAATCAGCGCGCCTTCTTCGTGCTCATCGATCAGCGTTTCGCCACGGTAGTGGGCAATCGCCGCCCGCAGCGCCTCCTGACCCATCACCGAGCAGTGCATTTTTTGCGGCGGCAGGCCATCGAGGTAATCCGCGATCTGCTGGTTGGTTACCTGCTCAGCCTGTGCCAGCGTGCGGCCGATAATCAGCTCGGTGAGCGCCGAAGAGGAGGCAATCGCGCTGCCGCAGCCAAACGTCTGAAACCCGGCTTCGAGGATGGTTTCACTTTGCGGATCCACGCGCAGCATCAGCCGCAGCGCATCGCCACAGCTCAACGAACCCACATCGCCCACGGCGTTGGCGTTATCCACCACCCGTGCGTTACGGGGATTAAAAAAATGATCTTTCACTTTCTCGGAGTAATTCCACATGTGCTGGCTCCCATGAGAGATGACGGAAAGCGCCGTGGCGCATTTCACCGCCTCAATCAACGGCGGGTGATGACAATCAAGCAAAAGCAATACCAGAAGGGAAAAACGTTGTATTTCAATGAAGTAAATTGAATGGCCAACATAAAACCCGGTGCTGTGTCGCGATTTTATGTTGGCTTTGTCACACAACCGACACGGCGTGTGACTAATGCTCATCCTCTTCCTGCCATGTTTGTTCCTGTAGCATGCGGGCGAAGCGCTGCGGATTGCGGGCGGTTTTACGCTGCTCTTTGTCATACCAGTAGTGCTGAATTTCCTGCAACAACCCGGCAATGGTGGTCGCTTGCGGCACGCGAACCGCACGTACGCCGATTTGCAAAAGCTGGCGAAAAACCGCTTCGCCAATCGCCACGCAGTAGAGCGTGACGCAATCTTCCAGCGCGTGAATGCGACAATCGAGCTTCTCTTGCTGGTGCCCGGCGAGCACCGAGAAATCCACCACCCGCAACAGCGTGACGTCGTGCTCTTTCACGCCATAGATCACCAATTTTGGCGTGGCGCCAAAGTGTTGATCCACATGGTGATAATCCGAACTGGCAAAAGCGACTTTCATTGACCATTCGCCCTGACAAATGGTGCTGAACTGACGATTAACATGCGGCATACAGATCTCCAGGCGTAACGTTGTCGTCGGCGTGCTGGCGCAGCGGCGAGCGGTAGGTTGTAGGCGGGTGATGGCGCTCGCGCATCACATTCGCCAGCTCAAACAGCGTGTCACGAATGCCGCTGTACCCCTGGCGCAGGCGACGAAATTCCCCCAGCCGGTCATACACCGGGAACCCGGCGCGGATAAGTGACAAATCAAACTGCGCGGCGAGATCGGCGGCATGAGAATTGGCCACCAGTAACGCGGCGGGCGTCGCGCAAAGCCGATCCTGCATATCTTCCAGATCGCCGATAACCACGGTTTCCACCGGCAGATTTTGCAATCCCGGCTGGCTGACCGGTGCGACAATCGGGCCGGGGATCATGCCCTGGCTGCGGGCGAAATCGCACCACGCCGCCAGGTGATCGCCTTCTGCTGCCATGGCGATAGCCGCACCCTGCAGCCACATATGGCAATCGATCATCGCATCCTGCACTTGCCCGCGCTGGCGCTCAATCCACGCGGGGACATCGCGCCCGGAGAGGGTTTTCAATCGATGAATAAACATGTCGCACGCCTCAAGCGTCATCAGATGCGGCAAGGCGATCACCTCGCCACGGCTGCGCTGCGCCAGTAACGCCGCCGCACGGCCCAGCGAGTTGCCAATCACAAAGGTGGCCAGGTTTTGCCCCATCTGTTCAATCATACGCAGCGATGTTCCCCCCTGGGTAACAGGCGAAAAATCACCCTCTGCCAGATGCCCGTCCAGCGACAGCGACAGATCCGGCACAATCACCGGTTGCAGGCCGAAGGCTTCAACATAACTGCGCAACAGTTCGATATCGCCTGGTGTCAGTAAATGGCTGACCAGCAGGTTGACACGGCGGTTGCGCAGGCTGGCGGCGGGCTGTGCGGGTACCCACTGTTCAATCATGCTTTCCAGCACGGCGCTGTAGCCGTTTTCCAGCGAGCCGTAGAAATCGGGTGTGTTGACGGTGAGCAGCGCAACGCCTTTATGCCGGGGAAAATCATCACGAAACTGGCGCACCACCCGCGAAATGTCGCTGCCCTGGGCTTCTGAAAGCCCGGTGCTGAGCAGCACAATGGCTTTCGCGGCGTTGCGCTGGCAGAGAACATTGAGCGCGGTAAAAATGTTTTCATCGGCGCCCATAATGGTGGAAGTCGGATCCATCGCCGTCGATTGCAGGGGGATCGGATCGTGAAAATGTTGAATAAAGAACACCTTCGCGAACGCGCTACATCCCTGTGCGCCGTGTACCAGCGGTATGCACTGTTCGACACCCAGGCTTGCGAGGATCGCCCCCAGCGGCTGGCCGCTTTTTATCGGGCTGACCGCCAGCGGTTTTTTACTGCGCAGAATTTCGGCCATTGAACGCTCCTTATTGCCACGGCGCGCGGGCATGCGTTTGCGGCCAGACCGGGCTTTCCAGGGTCTGACAAAGTTGTTCGGCAAGCGTGATGATGCCGCGATAACCGGCAAAGGCGTGCTCACGCTCCTGGTTGATATCAAGAAAGGGCAGACGCGCTTTATAGGCGGTGTACATGTTGCGACCGCCTGCGATCATCATGTCGGCTTTGCAGCGATAAACCACATCCAGCAAGGCGCGGGCGTTGCCTTCGTCCAGCATAATGGCGTCATCGCCCATCAGTTCACGGATGCGCTGTTTATCCTCTTCGGTGGATTTGCGGGTTCCGGTAGCGACGACCGTCATGCCGAGATCCTGCAGTGCCGAAACCACCGACCAGGATTTAACGCCACCGGTATAGAGCAGCACTTTCCTGCCGCGTAAACGTTCGCGCAGCGGGGCCAGTGCCTGTTCTGTTGCGCGCTCCTCACGCGTAATCAGCTGTTCGGTGCGCGCCATTAAATCGCTATCGCCGGTGAGTGTTGCCAGCTGGCGCAGGGCATCAGAAGTGGCGCGAACGCCATAAAAACTGCCTTCAAACCACGGCGTGCCGTAGCGTTGTTCCAGCGATCTGGCGACATTAATCAGCGCCCTGGAGCAAACCAGCATATTGACCTGCGCACGGTGCAGCGTCTGGATCTCGGCAAAGCGCCCGTCGCCGGAAAGGGTTCCCAGGACGCGAATCCCCAGCTCATCAAGCAGTGGCTGGATATGCCAGAACTCGCCGGCGATGTTAAATTCGCCAATCAGGCCAATATCATGGCGGTGCGCCGGGGCAAAAGGGGTATTTTCCGGCCACGGCGCGGGTTCGCGTCCGCCGATGACTTTTTTCACCATCACTTCGCCCGCCAGGCGGTTACCCAGGTTTTTGCTACCGTAAAAACCGGCCACATCTACGGCAATCACGGGCACACCGGTGGCGGTCGCTGCGGCCTGGCAGACGGCTTCAATGTCATCGCCTTCCATTGCCGGAACGCAGGTGTTGTAAATAAATACCGCCGCCGGATGATAGCGGTCGACAATATGGCGCACCGCGTGAAACAGCCGCCGCTCGCCGCGTCCCATGATGACATCCTGCTCGTTCAAATCGGTGGTGAAGCCGAGCCGGTTAACTCGCGGGCCGGAGCTCAGGCTGCCGCGGTTATCCCATGAGCTACCGGCGCAGCCAATCGGGCCATGTACCAGATGCGCCACGTCGGAAAGTGGCAGCAGGGTGATCTGTGCGCCGTCGAAGGCGCAGCCTCCGGCAGTCGCACCGGGTTTTGGCGCGCTACAGCCGGATTTCTGTTTATGGTTATGCTCGCAGGCCGGTTCATCGAGCAGGGCCAGGATGTCGTTCCCCTTCATCATCACCTCATTTTCTGGTTGGGTTAGCGTTAATGGTGCAAATCGCAAGCCAGAAAAGAGTGATTGATTTTTAAGGGGAAAGTGTTGTGCGCTTTGTGACAAAACAGACAATTGGCGCAATGCCCACGCCAAAAAACGCCCCCATCAGGGGGCGGTTTAAAACACCCGCGCTTCCAGCGGATTAGCGCGTTCCAGCCGTTTCGCCAGCCACGGCGGTAACGGCCCGGCCAGCAGGTTCTGGATAGCGGCGCACTGGGACAAAATGGTATTGCCCGGTGACACTTTCATCGGGTGAATATTATGGCGAATCAACCGTGCGGCTGCCGGGCCGCCGATCGCTTCACAAAACAGCAAATGGCAGTCGTGGAGTAACTGCGCGCGGATTTCATTCGGCTCCTGGTTTTGCGGGTGAGAAGGGTAGCGGCGCAGATCATGGAGCCAGCCGCCCTGGTCATCAAACCCGTAAATAAAGAAAAGTCGCCCCTGGCCGAAATGACCATTGATGGTGAGCCCATCCTGTGAGCAGAAGGCGACAACCAATTGCGGACGGCGGGTTTTGCCTTCCTGCACCTGCAAATGGGCAGGTAGTTCGCCGCGCAGGCAGGCTTTAACCCGCGCCCAGCGGCCACTGGACATCAGGGCTTCCGCATACGGAAACCGGGCTTCCAGTTGCGGTAATTCGAGTGCTGCCAGCACATTGGGTGTCAGCACTTCATCACTGCTGTGGGTAAGCCAGGCCATGATTTGTGCGGGTTGCAGCTCCGGCAGGCACTGGAACAGCGCCAGCATCCGCCAGAACAGCGTATCGTTGTCGGACATTGCGCACCTCCTTATACCTGCGCATCGCGGGTGGCGCGCAGGCTGAGCGGAAAAGCCGGGCGGCCGGGTTGCAGATTGACGTAATAACGGCGTCCACCTTCCAGTTCAAGCGCGCCGCCCCAGTGTTCCGGCGTGTCATGTTCAATCTGCAATACGCGGGCTTCCAGATCCTGTTTCGCGATATAGCAATAGAGATCCGCGCCGCGCTGGCGAAGAATAATGACCGGCATAGAGCCTCCCTGGCCCCGCGTGGCGCGGGGCATGTAATGGTTAACGGATAAGATCGAAGCTGTAGTCGGTTTTGCCGAGCTTGATGGTCTCTTTGTCCACTTTCTCCAGTACCGCATTCACAAGGGTAGTGAGAATGCTCATGGCGCCCTCGTAGCCCCAGGTGGTCTGGCGGTGCAGATGGTGGCGGTCAAACAGCGGAAAACCGAGGCGGATCAGCGGAACTTCAAACTGTTCACCCTTGGCTAAGGTGTCGCGCTGAATAAACTTGCCGTACGAGTTGCCAATCATAAAATCCGGCTGACGGGTAAACATCAGCGAGCGGAAATGCCACAAATCGCAGTTGATAAACACCTCGCTCTCCTGGCCGTACGGTGAGGCGTCGAGCATTTTCTTCATCGCTTTCAGCCAGCGCTTGTTACCGTTATGGCAGAGGATAACGGTCGGTTCGCAGCCCAGCTCCAGCAGGAAACGGGTCAATCCCATGACAAAATCCGGATCGCCAAACAGACCGAATTTTTTACCGTGCAGCCAGGTGTGGGAATCGAGCATCATATCGACCAGCCGCCCGCGCTCCAGCGCCAGTGAATCGGGAATGGCCTTGCCGGTTAACTGACTGATCGCCATCAACAGCTCGTCTGTTCCTGCCAGCCCAACGGGAACAGAAACCTCGGTGGCGGGCTGATTCCACATCTCCTGCACCACTTTTTTGCTTTTTACCAGCTGCCAGGGCTGCAGCAGCAGGGTGTCGATAGCGTCCGGCGCCTCGCGCATTTCTTGCTGCGTCGTACCGCCCGCATACATCTGGTAATGCCCGTTGGCGGGAGTATCCAGCACTTCCGACGGATCGGAGAGCACACTCGCCGGCACCTCCATTTGTTCCATCATGCGTTTCAGCACGCGGAAATTGCCGAGATAGGTTTCGAACCCGGTCACCAGGTTGATACGTGAAATTTTGCCGGGCTGTGCTTCATGGTCTGCCGTAAAGGTACGGGCAAAACCTTCAAACATGTTGTCCCAGCCGGTGATATGGCTGCCGATAAAACTGGGGGTGTGCGCGTAGGGCACGGGGATGGCGGCATCAAGAAAACCATCTTTTTTGGCGTTGGCGATAAAGGCCTGCAAATCATCACCGATCACTTCCGCCATACAGGTGGTAGAGACGGCGATAATCTCCGGTTTATACAGCGCGCTGGCGTTTTGTAAGCCGGTATTGAGGTTGTTATTCCCGCCGAACACGGCCGCGTCTTCCGTCATTGAATCCGACACGCAGGCCACCGGTTCTTTAAAGTGGCGGTTAAAGTACGTGCGGAAATAGGCCACGCAACCCTGTGAACCGTGCACATACGGTAGGGTATTGGCAAACCCCAGCGAACAGAGCACCGCGCCCAGCGGCTGGCAGGCTTTTGCCGGGTCGATAGTCAGCGCTTCGCGTTTAAAGTTCAGCGCTTCATATTCCGGGGTGGTGGTCCATTGAAACACTTCCTGCACCCGCTCCGGCGAGTGCGCCTCTTCGAGTGCCCGTTTACCGGCAAACAGCGTCTGGTAAGCATCCTGTTCAAACAGGGGATGGCAATTCTGTATTTTCTCAGCAGTCTGGCTCATGGTGTTCTCCTCCCGCGCCACAAATCGGTGAACAAACGGGATAACAGGATAAAAATCAGGCGGATTTCAGCCACGGCGCGGTCAACTGACCCCAGGCGGGATTGTTGAGCGTCATATCCATATCACGAGCGAAGATGGCGAAGCCGTCATAGCCGTGGTACGGGCCGGAGTAATCCCAGGAGTGCATCTGGCGAAACGGCACGCCCATTTTCTGAAAGATATACTTCTCTTTGATGCCGGAACCGATGAGATCCGGTTTCAGTGCGTTGACGAACACCTCCAGCTCATAACTGCTGGCATCATCAAACAGCAGCGTGCCCTCTTTCAAATCCGGCAAGGTGCGGTCGTAATCATCGTTATGA
This sequence comes from Kosakonia sp. YIM B13588, assembly GCF_042788165.1. NCBI lineage: Bacteria > Pseudomonadati > Pseudomonadota > Gammaproteobacteria > Enterobacterales > Enterobacteriaceae > Kosakonia > Kosakonia sp. YIM B13588. The sequence continues at coordinate 406,297 of NZ_JBHZPO010000001.1, forward strand.
CCGAACTCATAACCGGCAGCGATGATCTCCATCCCCAGGTCTTCATAGGCGCCAATCACATGGCGCGGACGCAGCCCGCCCATATAAAGCAGCACCTTGCGACCCTCCAGACGCGGGCGATATTTGGCGATAATGGCGTCGTTTTGCGCCTGGTATCTGGCGATCACCGCTTCGGCGTTGGCGCGAATGGTGTCGTCAAACTGGTCGGCGATTTTGCGCAGCGATTCCGCGATTTTCGTCGGACCAAAGAAGTTGTATTCCATCCACGGAATACCGTGCTTCTCCTCCATATGGCGCGAGATGTAGTTCATTGAGCGGTAACAATGCACCAGGTTCAGTTTGACGAACGGCGTGTTTTCCATCTCCACCAGCGTACCGTCGCCAGACCACTGTGCCACCACCCGCAAGCCCATCTCTTCGAGCAAAATGCGCGAAGCCCAGGCATCGCCGCCGATGTTGTAATCGCCGATGATCGCCACATCGTAAGGGGTGGATTCGAACGGTTTGCCTTCGCGGTTATCCAGCACCCAGTCGCGGATCACATCGTTGGCAATATGGTGACCGAGGGATTGCGACACGCCGCGAAAGCCTTCGCAACGCACCGGAATAACCGGTTTGTTAATGGCTTTGCGGCTGGCGTTCGCGACGGCCTCAATGTCATCGCCAATCAGGCCGACCGGGCATTCCGACTGAATCGAAATGCCTTTGGTCAGCGGGAACAGCTCTTCCAGCTCTTCGATCAGTTTGGCGAGCTTTTTGTCGCCGCCAAACACGATGTCGCGCTCCTGAAAATCGGAGGTGAAGTTGAGCGTGCCGAAGCTGTCCACGCCGCTGACGCCGGTGTAGTAGTTCCGCCGCCCGGCGCGGGAGTACTGGCCGCAGCCGATTGGGCCATGCGAGATATGCGCCATATCCTTGATTGGCCCAAATACCACCCCTTTCGATCCGGCATACGAGCAGCCGCGCACGGTCATCACGCCTGGCTGCGATTTGCGGTTAGAGATGATGCATTTACCGACGCTTTCCTGCTCCGGGTCCGTCACCATCATGTGTTTTCTGCGTTCTTTGCGCGTCTTCTCCGGGAAAACCTCGAGCACTTGCTCGATTATCTCCAGGTTGCGTTCGCCTGTTGCATTGCTCATGGGTGTGCTCCTGTGGTCAGACGGCGTTTTCTTCGGCGGCGGTTTTACCAATGATGCTGGTGTCTTCCACATCCATAATGCCGAACTCCATCAGCAGTTCTTCCAGTTCATCCATGGTGCAGGGGGTGGGCACCACCATTTTGGTGTTGTTGACGATTTTGCTGGCAAGGCTGCGATATTCGTTCGCCTGGTTGCAGGTCGGGTCATATTCGATAACCGTCATACGGCGGATTTCCGCACGCTGCACGATGTTGTCGCGGGGAACAAAGTGGATCATCTGCGTGCCGAGTTTTTCTGCCAGCGCAATGATCAGTTCATCTTCACGATCGGTCTGGCGCGAGTTGCAAATCAGCCCGCCGAGGCGCACTTTGCCGGATTTGGCGTATTTCACGATGCCTTTGGAGATGTTGTTGGCGGCGTACATCGCCATCATTTCGCCAGAGCAAACGATGTAGATCTCCTGCGCTTTGTTTTCACGAATCGGCATGGCGAAACCACCGCATACCACGTCGCCCAGCACGTCGTAGAAAACAAAATCGAGATCCGGCACGTAAGCGCCTTCTTCTTCGAGGAAGTTAATCGCGGTGATCACCCCGCGACCGGCACAGCCCACGCCTGGCTCCGGGCCGCCGGACTCTGCGCAGCGCACGCCGCCGTAACCGATTTGCAGCACGTCTTCTAACTCCAGGTCTTCCACGGAGCCGACTTCAGCAGCCATCTCCATAATGGTGTTCTGCGCTTTCGCATGCAGGATCAAACGCGTGGAATCGGCTTTCGGGTCACAGCCGACAATCATGACTTTTTTACCCATCTCCGCCAGCGCGGCGACCAGGTTCTGTGTGGTGGTCGATTTGCCGATCCCACCTTTGCCGTAAATGGCGCATTGACGCATGGTCATGGTGTTTCTCCTGTTGGTTATGTGTTTGCCACATCTCCTTGTGCAGGGAACATACCAGCCATGCCAGAGTGGTTAATGGTTTGATTTTTATAGTTTTTATATTTTGACGCAGAAGAGGGAAGGAACAAAGAGTTCACAATCATCAGACCAATTGTACGAAACAACACAATTCTGTTTGCGCTCGTTACCCGCGCTGCCCGGCGTGACACTTTGTCGGCAGTTCAACAAGCTGTCGCGTCCGCTGTCTTATTCCACGCAAAACCTTTCCGGCGCCGGTTACTAATTGCTTGTATTCACTGAAATAATCGAGATGGCACAGGCTGTGCAATAGCGACGGTATCACCACCTCTAAGAACCGAGGAACGAGCAATGTCCGGAAAGATGAAAACGATGGATGGCAACGCAGCGGCAGCCTGGATCTCCTATGCCTTTACCGATGTCGCGGCGATTTACCCGATTACGCCCTCCACGCCGATGGCGGAAAACGTCGATGAGTGGGCCGCGGCGGGCAAAAAAAACCTGTTTGGTCAGCCGGTGCGTTTAATGGAGATGCAGTCGGAAGCAGGGGCGGCTGGCGCAGTCCACGGCGCGCTCCAGGCCGGAGCGCTCACCACCACCTACACCGCGTCGCAGGGATTGTTATTGATGATCCCTAATCTGTACAAAATCGCCGGTGAACTGTTACCCGGCGTATTTCACGTGAGTGCGAGGGCGCTGGCGACAAATGCGCTGAACATTTTTGGCGATCATCAGGATGTGATGGCTGTGCGCCAGTGCGGCTGCGCGATGCTGGCCGAGAGCAACGTTCAGCAGGTGATGGATCTCTCGGCGGTGGCGCATCTGTCGGCAATCAAAGGCCGCGTGCCGTTTATCAACTTTTTCGACGGGTTTCGTACTTCGCACGAGATCCAGAAAATCGAGGTGCTGGAGTATGACGAACTCGCTCTGCTGCTGGATAGCGATGCGCTGAACCGCTTTCGCCGCAATGCGCTTAACCCGGAACATCCGGTGATCCGCGGGACGGCGCAAAACCCGGATATCTACTTTCAGGCGCGCGAAGCGGCTAACCGCTATTACGATGCCTTGCCGGAAATTGTCGAAAACTATATGGCGGAAATCTTTGCGCTCACCGGGCGCGAATACCATTTGTTTGATTACTACGGCGCGCAAGATGCCGAACAAATTATTGTGGCGATGGGCTCCGTGTGCGACACCATTTCGGATGTCGTGGACGCGCTTTGCGATAGCGGCGAAAAAGTCGGTCTGCTGACGGTGCATCTGTTTAGACCGTTTTCACTGGCGCATTTCTTCGCCCGGATCCCTTCAAGCGTGAAACGCATTGCGGTGCTCGATCGCACCAAAGAGCCCGGTGCGCAGGCCGAGCCGTTATGCCTGGATGTGAAAAACGCCTTTTACCACCACGATAACGCGCCGTTAATTGTCGGCGGTCGCTACGGGCTGGGCGGTAAAGATGTGCTGCCGGGGGATATCGTCTCAGTGTTTGAAAACCTGAAAAAACCGCTGCCAAAAGATGGCTTTACGCTGGGTATTTTTGACGACATCACCCACACCTCGCTGCCGGTGCCTGCGTATGACGTGCAGGTTTCACGCGAGGGGATAACCGCCTGTAAATTCTGGGGGCTGGGATCGGATGGCACCGTCAGCGCCAATAAGAGCGCGATTAAGATAATCGGTGACAACACGCCGATGTATGCGCAAGCCTATTTTGCCTATGACTCGAAAAAATCGGGCGGCATTACCGTGTCGCATCTGCGTTTTGGCGAACGGCCCATCACCTCGCCGTATCTGATCAATAAAGCCGATTTTATTGCCTGCTCTCAGCAATCGTATGTCGATAAATATGATCTGCTGGAGGGGTTAAACCCCGGCGGGACATTTCTGCTCAACTGTACCTGGTTTGGCGAAGAGCTGGAGGCGCGGCTGCCCAACGCGATGAAACGCTACATTGCGCGCCAGGGGATCCGTTTTTATACCCTCAACGCGGTGGATATCGCCCGCAGGCTGGGGCTGGGCGGGCGCTTTAATATGCTGATGCAGGCGGCGTTTTTTAAACTGGCGGGCATTATCGAACCCCAAACAGCGTCGGGTTATCTGAAGCAGGCCGTGGAGAAATCTTACGGGCGCAAAGGCCAGAAAGTGGTGGATATGAACAATGCCGCTATCGATCTTGGCATGGAAGCGCTGCAGGAAGTGATGGTGCCGGAGCGCTGGGCGTGGCTGGAAGATAATGTCAGCGAAGATACGCGCCTGATGCCGGATTTTATTCGCGATATTCTTGAGCCAATGAATCGCCAGTGCGGCGACAAACTGCCGGTCAGCGCCTTTATTGGCCGGGAAGATGGCACGTTTCCACCCGGCACCGCCGCCTGGGAGAAACGCGGTATCGCCATGCAGGTGCCGGTCTGGAACCCTGAAGGTTGCACCCAGTGCAATCAATGTGCGTTTATTTGCCCGCATGCGGCGGTGCGCCCGGCGCTGCTGGATGAGGCCGAGCGGCAAGCCGCGCCGCCTGCGCTGTTGAGCAAACCTGCGCAGGGGGCGAACGGGTATGAATACCATCTGGCGATTTCGCCGCTGGATTGCTCCGGGTGCGGTAACTGCGCGGATATCTGTCCGGCGAAAGGCAAGGCGCTGACCATGCAGCCGCTGGAGAGCCAGCAGGCGATGGTTCCTGTCTGGGATCATGCGGTAGGCCTATCGCCCAAAGCCAATCCCTTTAGCAAAACGACTGTCAAAGGCAGCCAGTTTGAGACGCCGTTGCTGGAGTTTTCCGGCGCGTGTGCCGGGTGCGGAGAGACGCCGTATGCGCGGCTGGTCACGCAACTGTTTGGCGACCGCATGATGATCGCTAATGCTACAGGTTGCTCGTCAATCTGGGGTGCCAGCGCGCCGTCCATTCCGTGGACGACAAACCATAAAGGCCAGGGACCGGCGTGGGCGAACTCGTTATTTGAAGATAACGCCGAGTATGGCCTTGGCATGATGCTGGGCGGTCGCGCATTACGCGAACAGATCGCCAGCGATGCGCGAAACGCGCTGGCGTTACCGCTTGGCGCAGACCTTGAGCAGGCGCTGCGCCAGTGGCTGGAACATAAAGATCTCGGCGACGGGACGCAGGCACGCGCCGGGCAGCTTAGCGCGTTACTTGAACAGCAGAAGGGCGATGACCCGCTGCTCAACCGGCTCTATCAAAACCGCGACTATTTCGCCAAGCGCTCGCAATGGATTTTTGGCGGCGACGGCTGGGCGTATGACATTGGCTTTGGCGGGCTGGATCATGTGCTGGCCTCCGGCGAGGACGTCAATATTCTGGTGTTTGATACCGAGGTTTACTCCAATACCGGCGGGCAGTCGTCGAAATCGACACCCGCGGCGGCCATCGCCAGATTTGCCGCTGAAGGCAAGCGTACGCGCAAAAAAGATCTCGGCATGATGGCGGTTAACTACGGCAATGTGTACGTCGCGCAGGTGGCGATGGGCGCGGATAAAGCCCAGACATTGCGGGCGATTGCCGAGGCGGAAGCCTGGCCGGGACCGTCGCTGGTGATTGCCTATGCTGCGTGCATCAACCACGGGTTAAAAACCGGTATGGGATGCAGTATGCGTGAGGCGAAACGGGCGGTTGACGCGGGCTACTGGCATTTATGGCGCCATAACCCGCAACTGCTGGCAAAAGGGAAAAATCCGTTTATTCTCGACTCCGACGAGCCAGAAGAGGATTTTCGTGAGTTTCTGCTTGGCGAAGTGCGCTATGCCTCGCTCGAGCGCATCTCACCTTCACTGGCTGAGCAGCTGTTTGCGCAAACTGAACAGGATGCGAAGCAGCGTTTTGCCCAGTATCAGCGGCTGGCGGGAGAGTAAGACGATGAAGCCTGGCGGCGCAGCGACCGGGCTGATATACATCCGCAGAAGATATTGCGGATAAGCTCTTTCTGCCAGCGGCGTTATGAATGGCGACCCGATCATTCTCACTACGCTGGCAGAACAGATTGACAGGCCGAAGGGGCGTTTCAATACTGAACAGGAACCCTCTACCGGAACTGTTTATGAACGACAAAACCCCGCCCGCGTTTGTGATCCGCAATTTTAATCATATTGAAATGGAAAATTTCGTGCGCCCGCCGCTGTATGAATCGCTCGGCGGCTCGCTGACCAAAGGCACTCTCGCCAGTAAACTCGGCGCGTCGGTCGATATTGTGCCGCCCGGCAAACGCGCCTGTCCGTTTCATCTCCATCATGCGCAGGAAGAGATGTTTATTGTGCTGAACGGCAACGGTACGTTGCGCATCGGCGATGAAGAGCGGCCCATCCAGGAAGGGGATGTTATCTGCATTCCGCCAGGCAAAGCGTGGCCGCACCAGATTATTAATACCTCCGATCAACCGCTGCGTTATCTCTCGATTAGCACTATGGAAAGCCCGGAAATCTGCGAATACCCGGATGCGGATAAATTTCTGGCGAAAGCGCACAGCCACGGGCGCGAAGATTTTCGCCAGCTCAATTTTCGCGGTGAGAACGTGGATTACTGGGAAGGCGAACCGTGAAAGTTATCGCCCATGCAGAGAAAACCGGCGCATGGGTGATGCCCGCTACAGGCTGACAAAATGGCTAACCCGGCTATCATCGCGCAGTTCGTGTATGAGAAGCGCAGGCGGATCGCTTGCCGCCGGGATGTGCTGAGCATTGATCATCAGCGGGTTCGCCGGGCAGATGGAGCCGCAAAGATACGCCGGGATACCGGCAAAGGTGGCGGACATCGCGCGGTGGACGTGGCCGGCGCACAGCGCCAGCGGCGGGTGCGGTAAGCGCGCCAGCAGTTGTGCCAGCGCTTCGCCGCCCTCGCACATGGCGTTATCCAGCGGGGTAATGCCGCTCGGAAAAAGATGCTGGTGCAAAAAGATCATTGCCGGTTGCGGCTGCGCGCGTAGCGCCGCTTCCAGCCAGTGCAGATGCGGGCGGATATCGCCCCGGCTTTCACCGCTTACGGTCACATCCACGCCAATCACCGGCACGTTATTTATGTACTCATGAAAATGCAGCGCGTCATGCGCAGCGCGGTGAGCAAAAGCAGCCAGATTTTTACACATCACGGTTTTATCATCGGCATTGCCGGGCAGGATCAGCGAGCGGCACGCCAGACGCTGTAAGGCGCTGTCAATGGCGCGATAGCCCACACCCCAGCCGTCATCGGTTAAATCGCCGCTCACCACCAGCAGATCGGGTTTGAGCTCAAGCAACCAGTCGATGGCGCGGTGCAGGCGCTGAAGGTTGTCATTATCCGGTGCAGCATGAATATCGCTCAGTTGGGCAATCAGCATTCTCTCTCCGCTTTATCCGTTTTCACCGTCAAAGCGTAGCCTAAGCACGCCCACTGTAGAAACGGCATAAGTGATTGCATCAGACGGTGTGGTATTAGGCTCCGGCGACTGGGATCCGCCAGACGGCGGGCGCGATTTCCGCTGGATCTGCACACCGGGCAGTTACTTGACAGCTGATCGTTACAGTGCGGCTTCGTTGGCCTCGCGGATAGCGGCGATAAATGCGTTTAACGTCGCCGGTATTTGCCGGTGACCGGAATAATAAAGGCATAAACCTGCAATCGGCGGGCTGAACGGCGACAGCACCTGTTGCGCCAGCCCGCTGTCGATGGCTTCGCGGGCATAGGGTTCCGGGACATAAGCAATGCCTAAGCCTTTTACCACCGCCTCGACTATCAGCGCGCTGTTATCAAGGCATAAATTGCCGGGTACGTTGAGCGTGAGCGGTTTGCCATGTTGCATAAACTCCCAGCGATAGCGTTTTCCGCTCGGCAAACGCTGGGCGATACAGCGATGCTGCAAAAGATCTGCCGGGCTTTGCGGTATACCTGCGCTGTTCAGATACTGCGGTGAGGCGATGGCGATAAAGCGGATTGGCCCGCCGAAGGGCACCGCAATCATATCGAGTGGTACTGCTTCTGCCAGCCGCACGCCCGCATCAAACCCGTCGGCGACGATATCCACCAGTCGACCTTCGGTCACGATATCCAGCACCACCCGCGGGTGTGCCTGTAAAAAACCATCAACCACGTGCGCCAGCAGCCAGCGCGCGCCGCCTTCATTGGCGTTGATGCGCAGCGTGCCGTGCAGCTCCTGCGGGCGAAAGCGGGTGGCATCCAGCGCCGTATCTAACTGGTTGAGCAGGGGATCAATGCGCTGCAATAACGCCGCGCCTTCTTCTGTCAACGAGACACTGCGGGTCGTGCGATGTAACAAGCGCACGCCTAGCTGGCTTTCCAGCCCGCGCATGGCGTGGCTCAGCGAGGAACGCGACACCCCCAGTTCATTGGCGGCTCGTTGAAAGCTACGGTGCTGTGCGACCAGCAGGAACGCTTTTAAATCTGCGAGACTGACATTTTTCATTGTTGAATATTTTTCACCGCTGCATGCCGATTGGTGCGTCTTATCATAGCAGCGCCGGTTGCTTACGCTATCCACTCACCGGAAAACATGTGGAGGTATTTATGATGACATGGCTGATCACTGGCGCTTCGTCCGGGCTGGGATTATTGATGACGCAAACGTTGCTGGCGCGCGGCGACCGCGTGGTGGCCTGCGCGCGGCGCGCGGATGCGCTGAGTGCATTACAGGCGCAATATACGTCGCGGCTGCACGTTAGCTGTTTTGATATGACCGATAGCGCCGCACTGCGCAGTGAAGTGGACGCCGCGTTTACCGCTTTTGGTGTGATTGAACGGGTGGTAAGCAACGCCGGATACGGCTTGTTTGGCGCGGCGGAAGAGGTGAGCGATGCGCAAATTGACCGGCAGATCGCTACCAATCTTACCGGCTCCATTCAGTTAGTGCGTGCCGTGTTGCCGTGGCTGCGTGCGCAGCGCGGCGGGCGAATTGTGCAGGTCTCTTCGGAAGGCGGTCAGGTGGCGTACCCCAATTTCAGCCTTTACCATGCCAGCAAATGGGGTATTGAAGGCTTTCTGGAATCGGTGGCGCAGGAGGTGAAACCGTTTGGTGTCGATATTGTGATTGCCGAACCCGGCCCAACGCAAACCGGTTTCGGTGCCGGGCTCGATCACGCCACGCCGCTCGCCGTCTATGACGATACGCCTGCGGGCAAGGTGCGCCGGGGGATCGCCAGTGGCAGTTTTGACATAAAAGGCGATGCGCAGCGCACCGTGGATGCGATTATCGCGACGGCAGACGCCCCCGAGCCGCCGTTCCGGGTGCCACTGGGCAGCCTTGCCTGGGAGCACCTGGTGGCCTCGCTCCGCACCCGATTAGCGGAAATTGAGCGCCAGCGCGATGTGGCGTATTCAGCCGACAGGGATTAAAACGACAGCAGCGGTTTGGCTATCCGGCCTGGCGTCTGGTACAGCGTGATAGCCTGTTGCCACTGCTGAAAATCAACCTGCATGACCTCGCTAACAGGCGTTGTGCGCAGTCGCTCCCAGAGCGAGCAAAACGCCTGCTGCCAGCCATCTGCCGTCATTGCGTCGAGATAGTTCCGCACGTGGAACCAGTGGACCGCGGGTAAGCGCTGGCGAATGCTGAATGGCTGTCCGGAGAGCAAACCGTAGCTGATAAATTGCCCCGTTTTCGGCATTGATTGCAGCAGCGTTTCCGCCAGTGAGCCGCCGGTGGCGTCATAGATAACGCCGGCTTTACCCGCCGCCTGTTTGATGGCAGCGATCTCCGTATCGGCCAGCGCTTTCACGCCGCAGGCCGCCAGGCGGCTGGCGTGGATGGCGGAGCGATAAATGCCGGTCACGCTTTTCGCCCCCTGAAGCCTGGCCCACTGCGCAAGGTAACCGGCGCAGCCAGATCCCGCCGCAGTGACCAGCACATGTTGGCCGTGAGCCGGGTAATGTTCCAGCATCATCTGTGCGGCCAGCGGGTTGATGTAGGCGCGGGCGGCGAGCGTATCGTCAATATCATCCGGCACCGGCACAGCCAGTTCCGCCGGGCAATCCACATACTGCTGCCAGGTGCCCTGACCGCGCAGCGCCAACACACGTTTGCCCAGCAGCTGCGCGTCTGAGCCAGACGTTTCTGTTACCACGCCCACGCCTTCATAACCCGCGATAGCGGGCAGGGTGATACGGTGGCTGTAGGCGCCGGTGACCGGGATCAAATCCGAGGCGTTCAACGGCGCAAGGCGCATTTTGACGCGAACCTGTCCTGCCGGAAGCGCTGCCAGCGCGGTGGTTTCAGCTTGCAGAACAGTCTGCGGTTCACCGAAACTTCTGTACACTAACGCGGTGTTATACATGATGCCCACTCGTGATGTTGCTCTGTCTGAACAAGGATTATACCTATGTTTTTCCCAGTGAAATCAATCTGTTCTTTACTGTTGTTGAGCGCCTTTGCCGCCAGCGCCGCCAATATTGATAACGCCACGCTGACGGCGGTGGCCCGCCTGCAGGAAGAGCACTTAGGCGCGCGCATCGGCATTGCGGTGGTGGATACCGCCAGCGGTGAGACGGTGAGCTACCGGGGCGATGAGCGTTTTCCGCTAAACAGCACCCACAAAGCGCTGCTGTGCGGTGCGGTGCTGAGCAAGGTCGACAAAGGTGAACTGGCGTTAAATGAGACCACCCAGTTTGCGCAAAGCGAGCTGGTTGCCTATTCGCCGGTAACCAGCAAGTTTGTTGCGCCTTCATCGATGAGCTGGCAGCAACTGTGCAGCGCAGCAATCACTGAAAGTGACAACACGGCGGCAAATCTGCTGGCGAAGAAGCTCGGCGGTCCGGCTGCGGTGACGCGTTTCCTTGCTGATTCAGGTGACAGTGTCACGCGACTCGATCGCGCGGAACCCGAACTGAACAGCGCCATACCGGGCGATTTACGTGATACCACCACGCCGCTTGCCGTCAGCCACACGCTGCAAAAGCTGACGCTTGGCGAGGTATTAACGCCGCGTTCGCGTGCGCAACTGGTGCAGTGGATGAAAGAGGATAAAGTCGCTGATGCGTTGTTGCGTTCCACATTGCCAAAAGGCTGGGTTATTGGCGATAAAACCGGGGCGGGCGGATATGGTTCGCGGTCGATTATCAGTATTGTCTGGCCGAAAAAAGGCGCGCCTCGTATTGTATCTATTTATATAACGGATACAAAAGCGACAATCGCGCAAAGTAATGACGCCATTGCCCGCATCGGTAAAGCCATATTCAGCGCGACGAAGTAATAAAAAGGGCAGAGAGAAAAATCTCTGCCACTAATTTTAGTTAAATAAGTATCTGCCCCAAATTACCCGCAAAAATAACCATAAATGGATAATGGTTAAGTGTTGAGAATATCCTTATAATCTCCGTCCCTTTTCATGTCTTAAGTTTAAGCTGGAGGACAAATGGAGCTCAACCGGAGGCAGTTCTTTCGGATCTGCGCGGGCGGTCTGGCAGGAAGCACTGTCGCATCTCTCGGATTTTTATCTTCTTTTTCCGTTCACGCGGAAACCCGTCAATATAAACTCTTAAAAGCAAAAGAGACGCGAAATAACTGCACCTATTGTTCAGTCGGCTGCGGCATGCTGATGTACAGCCTCGGTGATAATGCGAAAAATGTCAGTGAAAGTATTTATCACATTGAAGGCGACGCCGATCATCCGGTGAGCCGGGGTTCATTGTGCCCAAAAGGCGCTGGCGTTCTGGACTATATTCACAGCGAAAATCGTTTATTACATCCGCAATATCGCGCGCCGGGTTCAGATAAATGGCAGCGAATTAGCTGGGATGAAGCAATTGATAAAATTGCGCGGTTAATGAAAAAAGATCGCGATGAAAACTTTATTGAAAAAAATGCGCAGGGCGTAACGGTCAATCGCTGGACCACCACCGGTATGCTCTGTTCTTCCGCCGCCAGTAATGAGACCGGGATCCTTGACGGCAAATTTACCCGCGCGCTGGGCATGGTGGCGATCGACTGCCAGGCGCGTTTGTGCCACGGCCCGACCGTTTCCGCACTGGCACCGACCTTTGGTCGCGGCGCGATGACCAACAACTGGGTGGACATCAAAAACGCCAACGTGGTGCTGATCATGGGCGGTAATGCCGCTGAAGCGCACCCGGTCGGCTTTAAGTGGGTGGTAGAAGCACAAACCAAAAACGACGCCACCGTAATGGTCGTCGATCCGCGTTTTAACCGCAGTGCGGCAGTGGCCGATTTCTATGCGCCGATCCGCGCCGGTTCCGATACCGCGTTCCTGCTTGGCGCGATCCGCTATCTGATTGAACATGACCAGATCCAGCATGAATATGTGCGTCATTACACCAATGCCAGCCTGATTATTCGCGAGGATTACGCGTTTAACGACGGCCTGTTCAGCGGCTATGACGCACAAAAACGCCAGTACGACAAATCCAGTTGGTTCTACCAACTCGACGCTCAGGGCAATGCGCTGCGCGACGAGACGCTGAGCCATCCGCGCTGCGTGTGGAACTTGCTCAAAGCCCACGTTGCGCGCTATACGCCGGAAATGGTCAGCCGCCTGTGCGGCACCACGGTGAAAGATTTCACCCATGTTTGCTCGGTGCTCGGCAGCACCAGTGTCCCGAATCGCACCGCCACCATTCTTTATGCGCTGGGCTGGACGCACCACTCGGCCGGGGCGCAGATCATTCGTGCGGCGGGGATGCTGCAACTGCTGCTCGGTAATATCGGCATGGCGGGCGGCGGCGTGAACGCGCTGCGCGGTCACTCGAATATTCAGGGTTATACCGACTTAGGTTTGCTGTCGACCAACCTGCCGGGTTATATGCCCTTACCCTCGGAAAAACAGCCGGATTACCAGACCTATATTTCACAGATCACGCCGCCGTCACTGGGGGTGAACGAAGTGAACTACTGGCAGAACACGCCGAAGTTTTTCATCAGCATGATGAAGAGCTTCTGGGGCGATCGCGCCACGGTGGAGAACAACTGGGGTTATGACTGGCTGCCGAAATGGGATCGTCTCTACGATGTGATGACCCAGGCCGAGCTGATGCTCGAAGGTAAAATCAACGGTTATATCGTGCAGGGGTTCAACCCGCTGGCGGCCTTCCCGGATAAGAACAAGTCATCACGCGCGCTGGCGAAACTGAAATACATGGTGGTTATCGATCCGCTGGCGACCGAATCCTCCACCTTCTGGCAGAACCATGGTGAGATGAACGACGTCAATCCGGCGGAGATCCAGACCGAAGTATTCCGTCTGCCATCCTCCTGCTTTGCTGAAGAGGACGGTTCCATCGCCAACTCCGGGCGCTGGTTACAGTGGCACTGGGCCGCCGCCGAGCCGCCGGGAGAAGCGTTGCACGACGCCAAAATCCTGGGCCGCCTGTTTATGCGCCTGCGCGAGCTGTATCAGGCCGAAGGCGGAGCCAACCCGGAACCGCTGCTGAACATGTCCTGGGATTATAACGATCCGTACGATCCGCATCCGGAAGAAGTCGCCCGCGAAGCCAACGGAAAAGCGCTGCGCGATCTGTATGACGACAAAGGCACGTTGATTGCCAGAAAAGGCGAGCAGTTAAGCAGCTTTGCGCAACTGCGCGATGACGGCTCCACCAGCAGCTTCTGCTGGGTGTATTGCGGTAGCTGGACGGAGCGCGGTAACCAGATGGCGAATCGTGATAACAGCGATCCGTACGGGCTGGGCTGCACGCCGGGCTGGGCGTGGTCGTGGCCGGCGAACCGACGTATTCTTTACAACCGCGCCTCTGCCGATCCGGCGGGAAAACCGTGGGATGCGAAACGTGCGCTGCTGCACTGGGATGGTCAGCGCTGGACAGGCATGGACGTTGCCGACTACAGCCAGGCCGCGCCAGGCAGCAATGTCGGGCCGTTCATCATGAACCCGGAAGGGGTGGCGCGCCTGTTCTCCATCGACAAGATGAACGACGGCCCGTTCCCGGAACACTACGAGCCGATTGAATCGCCGATTGGCACCAACCCGCTGCACCCGGAAGTGGTTTCCAGCCCGGTGGCGCGTATTTTTGCTGCCGACAACGCCAATATGGGCAAAGCAGATGCCTTCCCGTATGTCGCCACCACCTACTCAATAACCGAGCTGTTCCGCCACTGGACGAAACATGCCCGCCTTAACGCTATCGCACAGCCGGATCAGTTTGTGGAGATTGGCGAAGCGCTGGCCAAAGAGAAGGGCATTCTCGCCGGAGACGACGTGAAAGTGATGTCGAAACGCGGTTTTATCAAAGCCAAAGCGGTGGTGACCAAACGCTTGCAGACGCTGACTATCGACGGGCGCAGCATCGATACCGTCGGCATTCCGTGCCACTGGGGTTTTGAAGGGGCCACGCGCAAAGGCTTCCTTGCTAACACGCTGACGCCGTCTGTTGGCGACGCTAACTCGCAGACGCCGGAATACAAGGCGTTTTTGGTCAATATTGAGAAGGCGTAAGGAAGCGAAACCATGTCCATGCAATCACAAGACATTATTAAACGTTCAGCGACCAACGGTTTTACGCCGCCGCCGCAGGCACGGGATTTCCGTGCCGAAGTGGCAAAGCTGATTGATGTGTCCACCTGTATCGGCTGTAAAGGCTGTCAGGTGGCCTGTTCCGAGTGGAACGATATCCGCGATGAAGTGGGGTATTGCGCCGGGGTGTATGACAACCCGCTCGATTTAAGCGCCAAATCCTGGACGGTGATGCGCTTTAGCGAGACCACGCAAAACGGCAAACTGGAGTGGCTGATCCGCAAAGATGGCTGTATGCACTGCGCGGAGCCGGGCTGTCTGAAAGCCTGCCCGTCTGCGGGCGCGATCATTCAGTACGCCAACGGGATTGTCGATTTCCAGTCGGAGCACTGTATTGGCTGCGGCTACTGCATTGCCGGTTGCCCGTTCAACGTGCCGCGTCTGAACCCGGATGATAACCGCGTTTACAAATGCACGCTCTGCGTCGATCGCGTCAGCGTCGGTCAGGAGCCTGCCTGCGTGAAAACCTGTCCGACCGGGGCGATCCATTTCGGTACTAAAGCCGAGATGCTGCAGCTTGGCGAGCAGCGCGTGGCGCAGTTGCAAAAACGCGGTTACGCCAGTGCGGGGGTATACAACCCGCAGGGCGTGGGCGGTACGCATGTGATGTATGTGCTGCATCATGCTGACCAGCCGGGGCTGTATCACAACCTGCCTGCGGAACCGAAAATCGATGTACCGGTTACTCTGTGGAAGGGCATTCTCAAGCCGCTCTCCGCCGCCGGGTTTATCGCCACCTTTGCCGGTCTGCTGTTCCACTATATCGGTGTAGGCCCGAACAAAGAGACGGATGACGATGAAGAGGAGCACGCCCATGAATAAAAGCAAAATGATCCTGCGCACCAAATTTATCGACCGGGCGTGCCACTGGACGGTAGTGATCTGCTTCTTTCTGGTGGCGTTATCCGGTATCGCGCTCTTTTTCCCGACGCTGCACTGGCTGACGCAAACCTTCGGCACGCCGCAGATGGGGCGCATTCTGCACCCGTTCTTTGGCGTGCTGATCTTTCTGATCCTGATGTTTATGTTTGTGCGTTTTGTGCATCACAACATCCCGGATAAGAAAGATCTGCCGTGGCTGAAAAACATTGTCGAAGTGCTGAAAGGCAATGAGCACAAGGTTGCGGATGTCGGCAAATATAACGCCGGACAGAAAATGATGTTCTGGACCATCATGAGCATGATTTCGCTGCTGCTGGCGTCGGGCGTGGTGATCTGGCGCCCGTACTTTGCTCACTTTTTCCCTATCTGGCTGATTCGCTGGTGTTTGCTGGCGCATGCCACTTCCGCCATTATCCTGATGCTCGCCATCCTGGTGCACATGTATATGGCGTTCTGGGTGAAAGGGTCGATCAAAGGCATGATTGAAGGCAAAGTGAGCCGCCGCTGGGCGAAGAAGCACCATCCGCGCTGGTATCGCGAAGTCGAAGCCGCAGAAGAAAAACACCAGCAGTAACACAACTCGCCGCCCGGTATGCGCGTGCATCACCGGGCGGCCCGCCAATGGCTTTGCAGATTATCGACTATGATTGTTCTTCGTGACATCGTGGAGAGGTAATTGCATGGCGTCGAAATCGTTTTGTAAAAGTTGGGGAGCCGAATACCTCGCGAATGGTCGCGTGCGTTTTCGCTTATGGGCCACCGGGCAGCAGCAGGTTTCACTGCGTTTACCGGCTGGCGAACTGCCAATGCAACGCCTTGATGACGGCTGGTTTGAACTGACCGTCGATAATATCGCCGCAGGTACGGCGTACCAGTTTGTCCTGAGCAACGGTATGGCGGTTCCCGATCCCGCCTCGCGCGCGCAGGCCGCCGACGTTAACGGCCCTTCGCTGGTTGTCGACCCGGATCATTACGTCTGGCAACACCCGCAGTGGCAGGGTCGCCCATGGCAAGAATCCGTGGTCTATGAACTGCATATCGGGACATTTACCCCGCAGGGCACTTTTCGCGCGGCAATGGAAAAACTGCCGTACCTCGCGCAACTCGGCATCACCATGATAGAAGTGATGCCCGTCTCCCACTTTGGCGGCAATCGCGGCTGGGGCTATGACGGCGTGCTGCTCTATGCGCCGCACTCGGCGTATGGCACGCCGGATGATTTTAAAGCCTTTATCGACGCCGCTCACGGCTACGGCCTTTCAGTGGTGCTGGATATTGTGCTCAACCACTTTGGCCCGGAAGGTAACTACTTACCCGCGCTGTCGCCGGATTTTTTCCACGCCGAACGCCAGACGCCGTGGGGGCCGGGCATCGCGTATGACGTTGACGCGGTGCGGCGTTACATCGTTGAAGCACCGCTCTACTGGCTCAACGAATACAACCTGGACGGGCTGCGATTTGATGCCATCGATCAGATTGAAGACAGCGCCGAACCGCCGGTGCTGGTGGAGATTGCCCGCCGTATTCGCGAGGAGATTACTGACAGGCCGGTGCATCTGACCACCGAAGATTGCCGCAACATTATTGCGCTGCATCCGCGCGATCCGGATGGGCGGGCGCCGCTGTTTACCGCCGAGTGGAACGACGATCTGCACAATGCCGCGCATGTGTTTGCCACCGGTGAAACCCATGCCTATTACCAGGATTTTGCGGATAAGCCCGAAGTGTGGCTGGCGCGGGCGTTAACTGAAGGGTTCGCTTTTCAGGGGGAAATTGCCCCGTCAACCGGTGAATCGCGCGGGGTGGACAGCCGTAACCAGCCGCCGGTGGCGTTTGTCGATTTTATCCAGAACCACGATCAGACCGGCAACCGCGCGCAGGGCGAGCGGCTCATCACGCTGGCGGGCGAGGAGAGAACGCGCGTGCTGCTGGGCGCGCTGCTGTTTTCCCCGCATATTCCGCTGCTGTTTATGGGCGAAGAGTATGGCGAAACCAATCCTTTCCTGTTCTTTACCGATTTTCACGGCGATCTGGCGCGCGCCGTGCGCGAAGGGCGGGCGCGGGAATTCCAGGGCCACGCCGGACATGAGGGGGAAACGGTTCCCGACCCAAACGCGCCTGAAACCTTTACCCGTTCACAACTGGACTGGGCAAAAACGCAGCAGGAAACAGGCCAGCGCTGGCTAACGCAAACCCGCGACTGGCTGACGCTGCGCCAGAAATATGTGGTGCCGCTGCTGACTCATGCGCAGCGGCAAAATGGGGAAGTGATCGCCACCGCGCCGGGGTTTGTCGCGGTCCGCTGGCGCTTCCCGCAAGGGACATTATCGCTGGCGCTCAATATTGGCGAGGCGACGCAACCGTTGCCGGATCTTCCCGGTAAAACGCTGGCTGCCTGGCCGCGCGGACAAGATGACTTGCCGCCGAATGCGTTCATTGTTCGTCTGGCTTTGGGAGAGGGAATGTGAATACGCCAACCGCGACTTACCGCTTGCAGTTTCGTAACGGAATGACGTTTGATCGCGCCGCGGCGCTGGTTCCGTATCTTAAACATCTGGGCATCAGCCATCTTTATGCCTCGCCCATTTTCACCGCCGCCAGCGGTTCTACCCACGGTTATGACGTGACCAACGCCAATGAGATAGACCCGACGCTTGGCGGGCGCGACGGGTTTGATCGGCTGGTGAACGCGTTAAAAAACGCCGGGCTGGGGCTGATTCTCGATATTGTGCCAAACCATATGGCCGCCTCACTGGAAAACGCCTGGTGGCGCGATGTGATAGCCAAAGGCGAAAAAAGCCCGTATGCCCACCATTTCGACATCGACTGGTCGCGGCGGCTGACGCTGCCGTTTCTCGGCGATGATTTTGACACTGTGCTTGCAAACGGCGAGCTGGCGATTAAAGCCGATCCGCTGACCGGTGAACCGGCGCTGGCCTATTACGACAACGTTTATCCGCTGGTGGCGGAAAGCTGGCAAGGGCGGGAGCAGGCACTTATCGGCGAGACCGATCACGCGCTAATCGCTGACATTCATGCGCAGCAGCCCTGGCGGTTGATGAGCTGGCGCGATGCGGCGAATGACCTTTCGTACCGGCGCTTTTTTGAAATCACCGGCCTGGTTGGCGTGCGCGTGGAAGATGAAGCGGTATTTGATGATGCGCACCGGCTGATCCTTGAACTGGTGCACAGCGGCGCGGTAGATGGTTTGCGAATCGATCACGTCGACGGGCTTGCCGATCCGCAGGGTTATCTGATGCGCTTACGCCAGAAGGTAGGGCCTGAGTGTTACCTCACGGTGGAGAAGATCCTCGGCAAAGGCGAGCATCTCCCGGCGGACTGGCCGGTTTCCGGCACCACCGGGTATGAATTTATCGCCGCGCTATCGGATGTGTTGGTCGATGACGCAAAGCTCAGTAACTTGCGCAAAGCCTATGACAGCGTTGCCGGGCGGCGCGTGAATATGCACGAGGAGCTGCGCGACGCCAAGCTGCTGATGGTCGATCGTAATTTTAACGGCGAATTCAGCGTGCTGGTGTCGCTGGCGCTCACTATTGGTCACGCGGAAATCCCGGTGCCGCAGGAGGACGCGGTGCGCCAGGCGCTGCGCGAACTGCTGATCGCCTTCCCGGTTTATCGCACCTATGGCACGGAAGATGGGCTACCGGCGGCTGACGCTGCGCTGCTGCACAAGGTGGTCGAGAGCGTTCAGCGCAGCCCGTATGCGCCGGACGCGGCCGCGCTCGATTTTGTACGCCGCATTTTAGTCGGCGATGTGGCGAAAAGCGCGCTCGGCGCGGCGGCACGTTTTCGCACGCGTTTTCAGCAGCTCACCGGGCCGCTGATGGCGAAGTCCGTCGAAGATACGCTCTTTTTCCGCCAGCATGTCGATCTGGCGCTTAACGAAGTCGGCGCGGAACCACTACCGCGCACCTTTTCGCTTGATCGTTTCCACGCGGAGATGCAAACCCGGCTTGAGCGCCAGCCGGATGCGCTTTCCGGCACCTCAACCCATGACACCAAACGCGGGGAAGACGCCCGGGCGCGGCTCTATACCCTGACGGAAGCGCCCGAGCGCTGGGCCGATTGCGTGGCGCGCTGGCGACAGATGAACCATAGCAAAGTACAACTGCTGGATGATGGACACGCGCCGCGACCGATGGTGGCGTGGATGATTTACCAGGCGCTGGCAGGTGTCTGGCCGGTCAACTTACAAGCCGATGACGTGGAAGGTTTGCGCGCGCTGGAAGAGCGCTTTGTGGCGTTTGTCGAAAAAGCGCTGCGCGAAGCGAAACAGCGCACCGACTGGATCGAAACTAACGATGCCTATGAACAGGCGGTGCTCGATTACGTGCGGCATTTGTTGTCACCGGATAAGCGCGAGTTTTTAACCGATTTTACCGCCTCGCTACAGCCGTTTATCCGCGCCGGGCTGGTCAATAGCCTGACGCAAACGGTGATCAAACTGACGGCACCCGGCGTGCCGGATATTTATCAGGGCAGCGAAGCGCTCAATTTCAGTCTGGTCGACCCGGATAACCGGCTGGAGCCGGATTACGCCGAGCTGGAGCGCTTGCTGGTAGACGAAGAGCAGGCCGATCCGCACTCCCAGGAGAGCTGGTCGAGCGGGCAATTAAAGCAGTTTTTCATCTACCGGCTGCTGCATTTACGCCAGCAGATGCCGTCGCTGTTCCGCCGGGGAGCCTATCTGCCGTTGACCGCTGCGGGCGAAGAGGCTGAGCACCTGATCGCCTATGCGCGCCTGGAAAACCAGGATGCGTTAATTGTGCTCGCCCCGCGTCTGCTGTTCGATGCCATCGACGGCAGTCTGGCGGGCGCCAATATTGCTTTACCGCCGGAACTGGCGAATCGGCGTTACCGGGACATACTCAGCTCAGAGGAGGTTTTTCTCACCGACAAAGTGAACCTGCGATCGATAGGCGGTTTCACCTTTGCGGTACTGGTCAGTGCGTGATCGAAGAAAAGGGTGCGGTTCATCAATCGTTATGTCTGGTGAGACTTTACAGGCGATCAAGGGGAAGCAATGTCTGACGGAAAACAGTTTTATATTACGGCGGGGCACGGCCAGCAACTCGGTGCGAATTACGACGGTGAGGGCGTTAACTTTGCCCTTTTTTCAGCGCATGCGCATCGTGTGGAGCTCTGTTTATACGCGCCCGATGGTAAGCAGGAGATCGCCCGGTTTGATCTGCCGGAAAACACGCACGAGATCTGGCACGGTTATGTGCCAGGCCTGCAACCTGGCGCGCTGTACGGCTACCGGGTGCATGGCCCGTTTGAGCCGGAAAACGGCCACCGGTTTAACCCGAATAAATTATTGATTGATCCTTATGCCCGCGAACTGGCCGGTGATATCGAGTGGAACGCGGCCCATTACGCTTACGATTTAGGCCATGAAGATAAAGACCTGACCTTTGATACCCAGGATAGCGCGCCGTTTACGCCCAAATGCCGGGTTATCGATCCCCACGCGTTCGACTGGCAGGACGGCGCACGACCGAATATTCCCTGGCCGCGCACGGTTTTCTACGAAACCCATGTCAAAGGTTTCACCCAGCTTAATCCGGCGCTGCCGCCGGAGCTGCGCGGCACGTTTGAAGGGATGGGCCATAAAGCCTCGGTGGAGTACATCAAAAGCCTCGGCATTACCTCTGTTGAACTGCTGCCGGTTCACTGGTTCCCGGACGACCAGCATTTGCTCGATAAGGGGCTGCGCAACTTCTGGGGCTATAACACGCTCGGTTTCTTCGCCCCGGCGTCGCGTTATTACGGGCCACGCGGTATTCAGGGTTTTCGCGATATGGTGCGGGCATTTCACGATGCCGGTATCGAAGTGATCCTCGATGTGGTTTATAACCACACGGCAGAAGGCAACGAACTGGGGCCAACCCTGTCGTTTAAAGGCATCGATAACTTCTCTTATTACCGCACATTGCCGGATCAACACCGTTACTACATTAATGACACCGGCACCGGCAACACGGTGAACACGTCACATCCGCGCGTATTGCAGATGGTGATGGATTCGCTGCGTTACTGGGCAGAATCGATGCATATCGACGGTTTTCGCTTCGATCTGGGCACCATTCTTGGGCGCGAGCCGGAAGGGTTTGACCAGCGCGGCGGCTTTTTCGATGCCATGACGCAGGATCCGCTGTTATCCCGGCTGAAACTGGTTGGCGAACCGTGGGACATCGGCCCCGGCGGTTATCAGGTGGGTGGATTCCCGCCAGGCTGGGCGGAGTGGAACGATAAATACCGCGACACGCTGCGTGAATACTGGAAGGGCGATAACGTCTCGACGGATTTTGCCGCCCGCTTGCTGGGCTCCGGCGATCTGTACGATCAGCGCGGGCGTCGCCCGTGGGCAAGCGTGAATTTTATTACTGCCCACGATGGTTTTACGCTGAACGACTTAGTGTCGTACAACGAAAAACATAATGAAGCCAACGGCGAAGACAATAACGATGGTCACAATGACAACCGCTCCTATAACTACGGCGCGGAAGGGGTGACCGACGACGAAGGCATCAACACCGTGCGCGAACGGCAAAAACGCAACTTCCTTGCGACGCTATTCTTCTCCCACGGTACGCCAATGCTGCTGGCCGGGGACGAGTTTGGCCGCACCCAGCAGGGCAACAATAATGGCTACTGCCAGGACAGCGAAATCTCGTGGATCGACTGGGACGCGCCGCACAGCGGCAACGGTGAAGCGCTGCGGGAATTTACCCGTCATGTCATTGCGCTCCGGGCTTCGCAGCCGATCCTGCGGCGAGAAAACTGGCGCGATGGTATGGAGATCCGCTGGTACAACGCCGGCGGCGGCGAGCAGTTGCCGGAACAGTGGGATGAAGGTACGACGCTCGGCGTTTATATCGGACGCCCGGATTTGCAGGAAGAAGAGGGGATCTGGCATGACGTGCTGATGCTGTTTAACCCGTTCGAAGGCACGGTGCCGTTTCGCATTCCGCAGTTCGGCGAAGGCGGCTGGGTGCTGGAGCTGACCACCGCCGATAGCGCGAAAAGCGGGATTGTTATCACCAAAGAGAAGGATTTCGAACTCGAAGGACGCAGTATCGTGCTGTTCCGTCGTCCGTAAGCAGAATGCGCCAGGCGACATGCTTGCCTGGCGCATTCTGCTTTATGCGCGGATCAGTAACTTACCCCGCAGTAACAGCGCGAAGGTTTTCACCATCAATAGCGCGATCACCAGGTTAGCCGCGATAAACAGCGGGAATGACATCCAGTACAGTGCGCCACCCGGCGTACCGTGCCCCAGACGAATCGAGGTGGTCGCCAGCGACGCCACGCCGAATGAAAAACTCCAGAACGACGGGTTGAACGGCTGCGAACTGTACCAGGGGATCAGCCTTATCATGAACAGCATCTGTAACAAGCCATAGCCGAATAACAGTTTGGCGAACACATCGGCCTGCCCGCCGTTGACACTCAGCCAGGCGCTACAGGCCACGAATGCAGGTGCCATCTGAATGCCAAGCGATGTGCGCACGGCGGGCGACATTTCATCAAGATTACGCATCCGGCTCAGGATCGCAGGCTCAAGGCTCAGCCAGGAGAAGATCCCGGCACCGAGAAACAACATCCCGACATCGTTAAAACCGAACGCGCCGCAGGCCATCGCGCTGATAAAGTTGTTGGCAACCGTGGGCAGATAAAGCCCCGGCGTCGTCGCTTCTTTCGGGTGTTGGCCGCGCCATAACCCGGCGGTTTGCCAGGCTGAGTAGGTGAGCTGAATAACAACAGCAACAAGAAAAAACCCCAGCGCCAGCGTGTGGAACCACGGCGCAAGGCCAATGGCGACCAGCATCGAGGTTGCCGGTGCCAGGCTGACAAAACTGCTTTTCAGCGGATGGGTGATCTCTTCGAGCACGCTTGCGCCGTGGCGAAACATTCGGCTAATAAATGCCAGCATCAATAGCGCCCAGATGACCATCGCCAGAATGATTAAGCCATCTGCAGGCAGTAGCGTGACCGGCCAGATAGTGGCGGCGAAACGCCAGGAAAAGCCCAGCCCGATAATGCCAAGCACGATGCCAAAGTAGCCCGCTGGCAGGTTGAGGTGTGAATCTTTCATCACCAGACTCCTGAAATGTGTAAACCCTGAAGTAAGACGCGCGCCATTATATATGACATTTCATATGCACGTTTCACTTTTTATTCAGCTTAATATGTTGATTAAATAACCGATTAATTAATGGCATTGAATTATTTTTGGCTTGGTCTACCGTTAAAGAGTAAATAATCGACTGTGCTTTTCTGTTATTTACAGCCATCTCAAAACAATCCGGAGAATGCCTGATGAACAAAAAAAGTTTAGTGATTATTAGCGCGTTAACATTACTGGCGAGTAATGCCTGGGCCGCCAAATTAATGGAAAAAGCAGAATTTGATAAAGTTTCCTCGCAATATGAAAAGGTTGGCGAAATTGCTACATCCGATGAGATGTCACCCATGGATGCCCGCCATGCGCTGAGCAAGCTGGCGGATGAAAAGGGTGGTGATGTGTATGTCGTAACCTCCGATCAGACAAGGAAAAAAATTCACGCAACGGCCGATGTTTACAAGAAAAAATAGCAGAATAAAGCCTTCCCTCGTGGGAGGCTTTTATTTGCGAAATAATCTGATCTGAATATATCGAATATCGTAATAGATAGCTTTTAAATTAAATATTCTTTTTAACTAAATATAGTGGTGCGCAGCGTGAATACACCTGCGCACCTATTTTCGTTTTTCTACCGCAGTAATAGAGGAGTTTATATGGGCGTCATCTCAAGAATGACGATGCGCGTCTTTGCCATCGTTTTATTTATCTTTGCCAGCGCTGGCGTGTTTGCAGGTCAGTTAATCCTTAAAAACACCTCATCATCACCGATAACCTGTACGGTTGACGGCTGGACCCGCGCGTCTGGCGGCAGCTTTGACTGGTTTATTAAGGTTGAACCGGGGCAGAGTTTTTATGTCGGGCAAAATACCAGCCGGCCAAATCCGCCGATCATTAACTGGGCGAATTGTAATAACCTGCAAACCCGCGCCATGACGCTGACGCCGAAAGGGCCGAACCAGACGCTGGTGCTCAATGGTCGGCAAACGCGTGTGCTTAATGTCTCGCTCTATTCGTACCTGCCGACATTGCCGACGGATAATTTTGAAAGCCTGGTCGCTTATGTGGTGAAAAGCTGGCAGGCACAGCACCCGGACGTGTTGCTCAATGCCGTGCTGAGCCAGGAGGTCAAGATTTATGACTTTACGAAGCTGCGTACCATTCTGGGAAATGACGGTTTTGATGTTGTCGAACTGGATGTGCTGTATCTGGGCTTTCTGGCGGATAACCAGCTTATCAACCCCGCGCAAATCAGCGGAGATGCGCCGTGGCCGGTGGCACTCGCCGGATCGACCTATAAAGGCCAGTTGTGGGGTATTCCAAGCTGGCTGTGCATGAATTTTATCTATGCGTTTGACAAGGCGATTACCAGGCAAAATACGCTGGATAATTTACTGAGCTATATGAACTCGCTGCCCTCTGCGGTTCCCGCGCTGGCGGGGAGTTTTAATGGTCACTGGGCGGTGCCTTCCAACTACATCAATGCGTATGTGCAACGTTACGGCCTGAATGCAATGCCGAAGGCCATGCAAATGCCGCCGGATAACGCCGTGATTTCGCAACTGGTGGCCTTATCGGACACTTGCCAGAAAAACGGTATCAATCAATGTACCAATGGCTATTTTTACAACGGGACGGGCGTTACGCCTGAGCAGGCATTTGCCACCGGACAATCCAGCACCGAGATGGGATTTTCTGAACAGTCGTTCTACGTGAACCTTTATCGCCCGTCGCAAAGCGCTCCGTTGTATGTCATTCCGGTACCGTGGGGGCAAAACGCCCAACCGCTGCTGTTCCAGGATAGTTTCGTTTCCAGCGCGGCCACCTGCAAGCCGGGCAGTCAGTGCAGCCGCGACGCGCAGGCATTCACCACCATGATGACCGGCGTGGCTATGAAAAATTATATTGTGCAGTCGCAGGATCTTCCTGCCGGCACGCCGTGGCGCACGCTGCTGGTGGCCACCCAACCTTTCTGGCAGCAGTCGCAGATTGTTAATAACGCCTATTACCAGCAACTGCGCCCGATATTTGATACGGCCGCACCGTTCCCGAACAACTTCACCGAATCCGTTCAAACGACGATGGATACCCAGATTTGCGCCGCGCTGAAAGCACAGCGCCCGCAATTTGACTGTGGCGACAGCGCGAAAACTTTGCTCGCGACCGGCCACGCGAAGACGCAGCCGCGTCCAACTTCAGGCGAAAGCAGGAGCAAACTATGAGTGTCGGCCCGGTTTCAGGAAATGGCATCGCGATAACGTTGCCGCCAGGAAAAACGGTCTTCTGGACGGCAAATGTGCAGGCATCCTGGGCGCAATACGTTCAGGTAAGGGATTTCTCGAATAACCCGGTCTTTCAGGCCAATGGCGCGTCGACAGGCGGGCATTCACCGACGCAGATCGGCCAGGGAACGTTTGTGGCGTCCGGCACGGGTGCGTATACCGTCTACCTTGGCTACAACAATGGGCAATCCTGGTCGCAAGTGATGTGGGAGGAGATGACGCTCAATATCGGTAGCCAGATCTATTTCAGCAGCTTCAATTTTATTGCCGAAGATGGTGCCGACCAGGACTTTAACGACACCTGCCTGACATTAACCTGGTTTAACAGCATTGGCTGAGGAGAAAAACATGTCGCCAGGACCTGTTAGTGGCAATGGCATTGCTATCGTTATTCCGCCGGGTAAAGTCGTGTTTTGGTCGGTGCTGGTACAAAGCTCGGCAAACCAGTTTATTCAGTTGAAAGACAGCCTTTCTAATGTGGTGTTTACCGTGCAGGGCGCCAGCTCCAGTGGCGGGACGCCAACGCAAATTGGCAGCGGTTTTTTTCAGGCGGATAACGTGGGGAATTATACTGTCTGGATCGGCACCAACGGCGGGCAGCGTTATTCAAACGTTCTCTGGACGCAGGATATTATTACCCGCGGCGCGTCGGTCTTTTTCGGCAAATATATCTTCGCCAGCGAGGATTCAACCGACAAAGATTACAATGACTCATTTTTCCAGCTGCAATGGTTTGAAAACGTAGGCTAAGGCGTTTTCCTCTTAGCAGGAGTGCTTCGGCGCTCCTGTCTCTCGCCGAAACGGCTCATTCCCCTGATATGCCTTGATTTCCCTTGTTGGTTTGGCAAAATCATTTATCCATTCGGTGAATGCTTTCTCTCGCAATCTGTCTGTTTTGCGGGCGGTAGCGTGCCTGCGTATATATATTTAAAGGGAAATAACGATGTTATTCGTAGACAGGGGGCGTGTCGCCATTCCATCCGTGTTACTGCCTGATGGTGCGGCAGAGGCGGAAAAAGAGAAAGCGGTAAATTTTTATAACGGGAAGTATCGCTCTCAACGTTGGTTCGATTTCAAAGTCTATAAATCAAATGATGTGAAAGATGCTCTATATGCGCTTTTTCATGGGAAATGTGCCTGGTGTGAGTCGCGGCTCGGTTCAATAACACCCGGTGATGTATGTCAGTATCGTCCGAAAGGTAGCGTTGCTGAAAGCCCTGCTCACCCTGGTTATTGGTGGCTGGCAAGCGAATGGGAAAATTTGTTATTAAGTTGCCCGGATTGTAACCGCACCCGTAGACACGAAGGCGTTGCGAGCGGGAAAGCTAACCGTTTTCCGCTGGAAGATGAAACAAAACGAGCGTTCGATATAGGTGAAGAAGTACGGGAAAAACCATTATTGCTCAACCCTACCATTGATAACCCTGCTGACCATCTGGCGTACGATTGGGAAGGGCAAGTGTTCAGTGATACGCTGCGTGGAAAGATGACGATAACCACCCTTGGTCTTAACCGGTCCTCACTGATTGTGGCGCGCAAAAGAGCAATGACTGAATTAGGTTATACCTTGGATATGGTTCGTGCTTACGCTGAAAACGAGGAGGCATTTGAGAACTTACTCACTTCCGGGCTTCACCAACTCGCCCAGCTAACCGCTGATGATGCCGAATATGCTGCCATGAAGCGCCAACTGCTGGTGCCCGAGCTCAGAAAACTCGCCCAGAAAACCGGGTATCGTTTTGAATGGCTGGACTCCATTCATGTGGTAACAAAAAAAGATATTCTTAAGAAAAAAGAAGAGCTAAAAGCGTTTGAGGTGGAACAGTCAGATTTCTCCTTAACAAGTAGTCGCGGTATTGCTATTTCACGTTCTCGGCAACGACGAATTGAACAGGTAACGATTGAAAACTTTAAAGGCATTCGTCAGCTGACTTTCACCGTTGCCAGCAACTGGCAAATGTTATTAGGTGAAAACGGAACCGGCAAAAGCTCGGTATTGCAGGCAGTGGCATTATGCCTGGGTGGCGCAGATAATTTTTTAAAATTGCTT
Organism: Kosakonia sp. YIM B13588; assembly: GCF_042788165.1. NCBI lineage: Bacteria > Pseudomonadati > Pseudomonadota > Gammaproteobacteria > Enterobacterales > Enterobacteriaceae > Kosakonia > Kosakonia sp. YIM B13588. Next base: position 434,189 of record NZ_JBHZPO010000001.1, read on the forward strand.
AATGCAAAGCATATAAATCCAGTAGATTTAATTAGAGATAAATGTAAAAAAGCCACCATTAAAATTAAAGTGAGTGGTTTCATCGAATCACATATTCTTACCATTTCTCACCGTGAAGCTGTCTTTATACGGACTAAAAATAAAACGGCGACGGTAAATTACGCTGAGCCCAAGGCGACGGTTTCTGGCGAGAAAGAAGCAAAAGATGTGCAATTTGTCTTATTGGGATATGGCGCAACGAGACTCTTACCAAGAGATTCAGAACCGACTAATCATAACGTTCTTAGTTATGTTCGTCTGGACAACTTATACAGTCCTTTTTCTCCCCTCATTTCAGCACAGGCTTGGCTTGTAGAGCAGTCGACGAGAATTTTCGATCTCAGTGCCAGAGTACTAAAAGATCTGTTGGCTTTAGATAACGACACACTTTTCTTTAAACAAAAAGGGAAGGTCATGGTGACGTTAAACGGGCAGCGCACGCCTCTTTCAGCCCTCAGCGATGGTTTTAAAAGTGTGATTGCGCTCTGCATTGATATTCTGGCGGTAGCAATACAACTCTGGGGAAACCCGAGCAATGCAGAAGGCATAGTTTTGCTCGATGAACTTGATTGCCACCTGCATCCAACGTGGAAAATGCGCATTGTGAGCGCGTTAAAACGGGCATTCCCGGAAATGCAATTTATTTGCACCACCCATGATCCGCTCTGTTTGCGTGGCCTTGGAGCGGGAGAGGTGTGTGTGATGCAGCGTGATGGTGAAAGTATCAACTTGCTGAGCGATTTGCCAAACCCGGCGGATTTCCGTGTGGAACAGTTATTAACCTCTGCATTTTTTGGCCTGAACAGTACGCAGGATCCGGAAAATGAGGCGATCTTCGATGAATACTATGCGTTGCTCGCTTTACCTGAAAAGGATCGAGAACAATCTGGGCGGCTTGAGCAATTAAAGATTGAGTTGAAGGATCGACGCTATATTGGCGAGACGCCGCGCGAACAGCTGATGTTTGAAGCAATCGATCATATTATTGCCGACAATAAACAGAAAGGCTTTTTGCAAATCCATGACATGAAACAGGAAACTATTAATACAGTCAGCAACCTCTGGCAAGATGCTTTAAATAAAAGGTTGCTAAAGAAATGATTAAAATAAATCGTAGCCAGGCAACGCCAAATATTCCGGTTTACGTGAGAGCGATGACTCGTGGTAGAAGCATTGGGCTTACTCAAGCGGTGCGGGAATATAATGAATCGATTGATTTTCACACTAATGTATCTCACTACCTCAATGAAGAGAAAATAACTGACAGTAAATTTAAGTTTAATGTTTATAAAGACAAAGAACTGGTTGCTGAACTGGGAAAAATATTTGGTAATAAGTGTGCCTATTGTGAAAGCTGCTTTGGTGCCGTCACACCAAAAGATATCGAACACTTCAGGCCGAAAAGTGAAATAAAAACTCATGGCGAAGCAATACTTCGTCCAGGCTATTACTGGCTCGCAGTTGAGTGGCTCAATTTACTGGTGTCGTGCCCGGATTGTAACCGCCGACGAGAACATGAGGTTCCCGGTCAACCAGCAATGGTAAACCTTGGGAAGGATATACAGTTTCCGATAGCTGATGAAAATGCGCGTTTGCGTGTCCATAGTTGCAGTGCCGTTCAAATTGCTAACGAAGAAGCGCAACGCCTGCTGATCAACCCATGCATCGAAGATCCGGAAGACTATTTTATTTATGATGATGAAGGGCTGATTCACCCCAGAAACGCCAATGACATGAAAGCAATATGTTCAATACATGTCTATGCCTTGCAGCGTAAGGCACTGGTTGAAGCGAGAAAAGCGACGCTGGTACGGTTACAGCGTCTGTTTTTTCATCTTTGCTTGCCGGTTAAGGAGTTAACGCAAATACCTCTCAGACATGTCAATAAACGGGTAATCAAACAAAATCAAATTACCGAGTTAATGAACGATGTTTTGGATATGTTTGAGCCGGAAAAACCTTACCTGGGTTTACTTCGGGACTATATTCGTCGACATGTTGCGTCAGGGACTTATCGGGAATATCGAACAGCCGGTATTCGTGTTGAGGATCTTCTGAGGTTACCTGTATCTCGCTCGCTTCCGGTGCCACGACTTAACCTGAGTACTTTCAGAAACATGACGTCAAGGATCCCCGTCGGGCTGCGGCTGAGATAAATTTATCATTATTTTTCAAGTGGTTGGTTAATTATTGCACTGTGGTGGCATTTATTTGCATTTCCCTGGCAATATTTTTACCGCTCATCCGTCTACTTCATCACAAGCAATTATTCACTAACCTGATGGAGTAGATTAAAGATGAGAGATTTTGATATGCATGGGCACAGACACGGTCACGGCTTTGGTCGGCACCGTATGATGAAACCGTTGATCATTGGCGTGGTGGTATTCATCGCGTTAGGGCTGCTGGTGATGTCGTTGTGGAACGCGCTGTTACCGGCCATTCTTGGCATGAAAAGCATTGGTTTCTGGCAAGCGCTGGGGCTTTTAGTGCTGAGCCGCATTCTGTTTGGCGGGCTGGGATTCCATGGGGGAATGTTTGGCATGGCACGTCGGCGTATGCACGAACGCTGGATGCAAATGACGCCGGAGCAGCGTGAAGCCTTTATCCAGCAGCGCCGCGAAGGTTTTGGTCGCCGCGATCGCTGCGGCTGGCGTGGACGTTGGGATGAAAGGGCGGATGATCGCTATCAGCCTGATGAGAGCAGCACAAAAAAACCGGACGCTGAGTGAGCACGGTGAAAACCATGGACGGCGAGTCTTTGCTGGTCAACGCGCTGAATGCCTGTCGCTCACGCCTGAAAGCGTTTATTCGTGGGCGTACGGCAGTGCGCGATGACGCCGACGACATTTTGCAGGAAGTAACTTACCAACTGATGAATGTGGAACAACCGGTGGAGAATGTTGCAGCCTGGTTGTTTCGCGCCGCGCGTAATGAAATGACCGACAGGGCGCGTAAAAAACGCGAGCTGCCATTGTCCGGTTTTTTCAGCAGTGGTGACGATGAGAGCGATTTTGCGGAAGATGAACTGGCGGAAACGCTGTTTGGCGTGCCGCAAACGCCGGAAGAGGAGTATCTGCGAGAACTGTTATGGCAAGAGCTGGAAAGCGCGCTGGCGGAACTTCCACCCGCCCAGCGCGAGGTGTTCGAAAAGACCGAGCTTGAAGGCTTGAGTTATAAGGCGCTGGTGGAGGAGACGGGCGTCAGCATGCAGGCGCTGTTGTCCCGTAAGCACAAGGCGGTGCTCTATCTGCGCAGCAGGCTGCGCAATGTTTATGATGCGCTGACTGAAATATAACCAATGCTTAAGGTTATAAACCTGCGTCGAATTATAATCACACGTCTTTTTCTACAATTGAAAAGAGCTCTTTTAAAGGGATGGTTGCTAAGTAGTTATAATAAATGTCAATCGCATGTTTTTGGTCGTGACTATTTCTTATTTTTTCGTGGTATTCATCGCTACTAATTATTTCATCTGGGTTTTTGATGAGATAAACATACTTAACTACGGAGTTTAAATCTTCGAGAAATTTAGTGATGGAGATTATCAATTGATTGAAATCATCTTTTTTATTGTTGCGTAAAGACCAGCGACTAAGTTTTCTTGTATTTACTTTAATGTTAAAAAGATCAGATTGTAAATCTGATATCTCATCCAGTAATGCTTCCGCATTTTCTATAACTTTCTCATAATGGATTTTTCCATTGTTTTCCTTACTGAGAGATAGATCAAACCTGGAGGCAATAGTGTGTGTTTTGAAATAAGCCTTATTAACTTTTTTATATAGGCTATCAAGATTATCCATCAACATAGATGTTCGATTGAACCCTTCTGCATGGATTTTATCGTTAAAAAAACTCTTTGCATTTTTAGCAACAACAAACGTAAAGAATGCAATGACGATATTAGCAAGCAGGCTTAACCAATCCGGCCATGAGCCAAAGTCCGGGCTTGAATAGTTATAAACCAAAGCAAGCAGTTTAAACCCCAGAATTACGAATATCAGCAACGGTGCAGCGCAAAGCGTATAAAAAAGAATATTATCCAGATGCGCTAATTTTGATTTCACAGATCCATTCCTTTTTTATTAATTATCACGACCAGGACATGCGCCATTACGCATGTCCTGGTTGATGCCTGCTTAATCGCCCCAGCGGCTCTTCAAATAATTCACCGCTTGCTGAGTTTGCGGCTGTTCCAGATAACTTTCACGGAACAAAATCGTGCCGTTAATTTGCGGCAGCGATTCGTTTAAATCGAGCTGTTTTTTCAGCTCAGGCACGCCGCCGTTGACTGTCCAGTCGGGCTCATTCTTCGAATATTCCCCCACCTTATACAGCGCCACGCCGATGTAGAGACGTGTTTTTGTCGGTTTCACGACATCCGCCCACCATTTTGCCAGCACATCGTAACGTGCCGCATCGCGGGCGAAGGGCCAGTAAATTTGCGGGGCAATGTAATCCAGTAATCCTTGTTGCACCCAGCGGCGCGTGTCGGCAAATGATTCGTCATACGCCGCTGCGCCGCGCGTGTCCGAACCAGCTGCGTCAAATGAGCGGTTACGCCAGACTCCCGCCGGGCTGACACCGAATTCGACATTGGGATTGAGTTGGCGAATGGTGCGTGAAACCTGCTCAATCAACTGCTGCGTATTGTTGCGCCGCCAGTCCGCTTTTGAACTGAACGCCTGGCCATATTGCCGGTAAGTCTGGCTGTCATTCAACGCAGAACCCGGGGTTTCAGAGTAGAAATAGTCGTCAAACTGCACGCCATCGACCGGATAGCGAGCCACCACCTCTGCAACGATGCTGGTTATCCAGTCGCGCACTTCCGGAATGCCGGGATCGAGCACAAAACGGTCGCCCGCCGTGCGGATCCAGTCACGATGCAGCACAAAAATGCTGGCCGGATGCAGGGATAATGTGCGGTTAAGCTCTGCGGTGGTCGACGGTTTGGTATTGACTGAAACGCGGTAGGGGTTAAACCACGCGTGCACTTTCATGCCGCGCTTGTGGGCTTCATCGAGAATAAACTGCAGCGGATCGTAACCCGGATCCTGCCCAATTGTGCCGGTCAGCATATCTGACCAGGGTAAAATCTTCGACGGCCACAGCGCGGTGCCGTCGGGTTTGACCTGGAAAAAGACGGTATTGATGCCGAGGCTTTTTAGCTTATCCAGTTTGTTTCTCAGCGCCTCTTGCTGCTGGCTAACGCGCAACGGGGCGCTCATATTCACCGAATTTACCGGCGGCCAGTCGAGACGCGACACGGTCGCCAGCCAGATACCTCGCACGGGTTGTGTATTTTTTGCAGGCGTCGTTGCGAGTGGGTGTTTTGCCACTGGCGGCAACGGCGTGACGAGAGATTTCGGCGCTTTAGAGGCGCAACTGGCGAGTAAAAGCGCAGTGGCAATAAGCACGCCTGACTTTTTTAGTGACATCTGAAAATTAGCTCTTAGGCGTTCGACCGCTGGTCCACGGGTTAAACGCAGGTTCGTCTGATTTGGCCGGGGCGCGCTCTTCCAGCGATTCGAGATACAGCGCCTCAACTTCCGCGCGCGCCCAGGGCGTGCGTCGCAAAAATTTCAAACTGGATTTAACGCTTGGATCGTTTTTAAAGCAATTGATATTGATGCGTTTGCCGAGTTCTGGCCAACCGTAGCGGGCGACCAGCGCGTTAACCTGCATTTCAAGCGTCACGCCATGCAAAGGATCTTTTGAAATATGAGCGGCCATGTGAAGTCCGGTTTTCGGGAAAAGTTTTGCGGAAGGTTACAAGAAAGCCCGCTGAGCGTCACGGGCTTTGCACCGCTAAACGTTAGCGTCCGGACAGGTAAGGGCGACTTTCTGCGGAAAATGGCTATTTCGCTCATCGTTGCAAGTCACACATTTAGCGTGTCGCTATCACGGATAAAGAGAGGAAGCGGCGGGCGATTGGTCATGAGTTGAGTGCTGGCAGAAGCGCGGCCAGCACTCAACTGTGCCCGTGAATGGGGCGCATTAACCGCCGTTATTCTAACAGGTTACGGTGTAACGTTTTGACTGCGCTGTCAGCGAATTCCGCAGGGAGCAGGAAGCAAAGATTATGGCTGGAGGCACCGTGGCAAATCATCCGCACGGAATGATTTTCCAGTTCGGCGAACACTTCTTTGCACACCGCCGGTGCCTGTGAGAGCGTATTACCAATAAGCGAAACTAACGCCAGCCCGGTCTCGATTTCGACATGGCAGTGCGACGACAGTTCGGTAAGCAGCGCGGTAGTCAGCGTGTCCGCTTCGCCGGACGTCGAGGCGGTGGAGTTGAGGATAAGCGCAATGCTGGCTTCTGAGGTGGTCACCAGATCCATCGCCACATCATGACGCGACAAAATGTTGAACATCTCGGCTAAAAAGCGGTGAGCGGGTTGCGCATTGACGCTGGATAATTTCAATAGCGTTTGCTGGCGACGCACGGCCAGCGCACGGTAACGCGGCGGTTCGTGCGTGTCGCGGCACACCAGCGTTCCGCCCGCGCGCGGCTGAGCGCTTGAACCGACAAAGACCGGAATATTTTTACGCATCGCCGGTAGCAGGGTTGCCGGATGCAAAACTTTCGCGCCAAAGGTCGCCATTTCACTGGCTTCCGAGAATGAGAGCGTATCAATGCGTTTCGCCTGGGGGACGATTCGGGGATCGGTAGTATAAATCCCGGCGACATCGGTCCAGATATCCACTCGCGCTGCCTGCAACGCTTCCGCCAGCAATGAGGCAGTGTAATCGCTACCGCCACGGCCAAGCGTGGTGGTTTGCCCCGCCGCGTCGCTACCAATAAAGCCTTGCGTGACAACCAGAGACTGCGCAATGCGCGGGCGCAAATGCTTTTCCACCCGTTCTGCAATCTCGCTTATAACGGGTACCGCGCAGCCGAACGTGTCGTTCGTGCGAATCACTTTGCGCGCGTCAAACCACTGCGTTTCCACGTCGCGTTCGCGCAGGACTTCCACAAACAGCAGCGAGGACATCAGCTCCCCGTGACTCACCAGTTCATCGCATAGCGCGTCTGAGCGGGAATCAACGGCCATGGCTGCAAGATGGCTGATATTATCGAGCAGGCGGTCGATCTCCTGGCCGATGGCTTCTGGCTGTTTCAGGCGTGAAATAATGTTGTATTGCAGGGTGCGCAGGGTGGCGATCTTATCTTGTCTAACGTGGCTTTCCAGACCGCCAGAGAGTTCAACTAACAGGTTGGTGACGCCTGCGGAGGCAGACAAAACAACCAGACGAACATCTTTATCAGCAAGGACAATGGTGGCACTGCGGCTCATCGCGTCAAAATCGGCGACACTGGTTCCGCCAAATTTGGCAACGATGGTGTGTGGATAAATGCGAGTCATAACAATCTCATATCAGGGCGCCATAATTTTAATGGCATGAAAATTTTCATTCTCGGCATAAGGGAAGAACGCTTCGCCTTACGAAATGTCCGCCCGCGAACATTTCTTTTTACAACCCAGGATTCTGCTCCCGTTGTCGATAACCTGTATTGCCTCTCACGAGTTACCGGGGGTGATGCGCATTAATGGTTAAATAGAGGCTTCCTTTTTTCGGCTCAGGGATTTTTATCGCGGGCATAGTAAGTGATTTAACTCGCTGAATCGATATTTTCCTCAGCATTTGCAATAAACCAATGGAAAATATCATGATTTATTCAGTGCTTGCTGGCGAAGTTTGGCTTAAATAACGTTCTAATAACATAAAAAGAGCATAAATATTAAAAATCGAGTCTTATCACCGCGTTGTTCGCAATGCCGCCTGGAATATTCTTGTAACAGAATTGGTTACAATTCATGCTGAGCAATCCCCGCGCATAAATAATTTTTGTCATTGATTTTTAAAGAAAATGACATAAACAGCCTGGCGAAATAAAAGATTGAGTCCGTTGCTGAAAACACATATATTAGCCGCGTTTTTTACAAGCCCCCTTAAACCCTTATTCAACCCGGTGTTAAACCAACCCAGGTTGTAGGAGAGATATGATGACGGATAAAGTCCGTATTGATTCTTTGAGTGCTAAATCATTCCCGCAAAGCAATGAGACCTTTTTAGCAAGACAGGCCGAATTTGAATCCAATGTCAGAAGCTATCCGCGCAAATTGCCGTTAGCGATTGCCAAAGCGCAGGGCGTCTGGATCACCGATGTTGAGAATAATCAATACCTTGACTGCCTTGCAGGCGCCGGTACTCTGGCGCTGGGCCATAATCATCCTGATGTGATTCAAAGCATCCAAAGTGTCATTACCAGTGGCTTACCGTTACATACGCTCGACCTGACCACGCCGTTAAAAGATGAGTTTTCAGAATATCTGCTCTCTTTGCTGCCGGGTCAGGGCAAAGAATATTGCCTGCAATTCACCGGGCCTTCCGGCGCGGACGCCGTGGAAGCGGCGCTGAAGCTGGCGAAAAAAGTGACCGGTCGTTCCGGTATTATCAGTTTCTCTGGCGGTTATCACGGCATGACGCACGGCGCGCTTTCCGTGACGGGCAACCTGTCGCCGAAAGAAGCGGTAAACGGCATGATGCCGGAAGTGCAGTTTATGCCTTACCCGCACCAGTATCGTTGCCCGCTGGGCCTCGGTGGCGAAGCCGGTGTGAAAGCGCTGACTTACTACTTCGAAAACCTGATCAACGACGTTGAAAGCGGCGTACGTAAACCGGCTGCCGTGATTCTGGAAGCGGTGCAGGGCGAAGGCGGCGTGAACCCGGCGCCAATCGAGTGGCTGCAGCGCATCCGTAAAGTGACCCAGGAACACGGCATTATGCTGATCCTGGACGAAGTGCAGGCTGGTTTCGCCCGTACTGGCAAACTGTTCGCCTTCGAACACGCTGGTATCGAGCCGGATATCATTGTGATGTCCAAAGCGGTCGGTGGCGGTTTGCCGCTGGCGGTACTGGGCATCAAAAAACAGTTCGACGCCTGGGCGCCGGGCCACCATACCGGTACCTTCCGTGGTAACCAGCTGGCGATGGCGACTGGCCTCACTACGCTGAAGATCCTCAAAGAAGATCGCATCGCCGATAAAGTGGCAGAGCAGGGTGAATGGCTGAAAGGCAAACTGGCTGAAATGCAAAAACGTTTCCCGGTAATGGGCCATGTCCGCGGTCTGGGCCTGATGATCGGTATTGAGATCGTTAAGCCGCACGAAGCGCAGGATCACATGGGTTGCTACCCGGCAGACGGCGAGCTTTCTGCACTGTTGCAGAAAAAATGCTTCGAATCAGGTCTGATCCTGGAGCGCGGCGGCCGTGGCGGTTGCGTACTGCGTCTGCTGCCTTCGCTGCTTATCAGCAACGCAGAGCTGGAAATTTTCCTCGATAAGTTTGAAAACGCGCTACTGAGCGCTGGCGTGAAGCCTGTTTAATCGGAGTAAGTGAGCGAATGTCTGATTTAAATCCGATTCTCTCGGGTTCCGCGCAGAGTATTGCTGCCTATCAGGAAGCGATTGAGCAGAGCACGCAAGCGGTTGTGCAGTGGCTCAAGCAACCTGAAATGTATCAGGGTAAAACTGTCGCGGAATTACGTGAGCGCATCAATTTAGAGTTCACTTCTCAGGGCCTGGGCAACCAGGCCGCTATTGAGCGCGCTGTTGAATATTTCCTTAAAGACAGCTTGTCCGTGCATCACCCGCAGTGTGTGGCGCATCTGCACTGCCCGAGCCTGGTGATTAGCCAGGCGGCGGAAGTGCTGATCAACGCCACGAACCAGAGCATGGATTCGTGGGATCAGAGCCCGTCGGCAACCATCATCGAGATGAAACTCATCGAATGGCTGCGCGCACAGGTTGGCTATCCGGCCGGTGACGCAGGTGTGTTCACCAGCGGCGGCACGCAGAGCAATCTGATGGGCTTGATGCTGGCGCGCGATGCGTTTTTTGCACGCCAGGGCCACTCCGTTCAGCAGCACGGTTTAACCGGTAATCTCAGCAAAATTAAAGTGTTATGTTCTGAAAATGCACACTTTTCGGTGCAGAAGAATATGGCGCTGATGGGGCTGGGTTACCAGTCCGTCACGCTGGTGAAAACGGATGCGTTCTCGCGCATGGATCTGAACGATCTGGCGCAGAAACTGGCCGAAGCGAAAGCCAACGGTGAGCAAGTGATGGCGATTGTTGCTACCGCCGGTACCACCGATGCGGGCGCGATTGATCCGTTAGCGGAAATCGCCGCGCTGGCCGCTGAACAGCAAATTTGGGTTCACGTTGATGCGGCCTGGGGCGGCGCGTTACTGCTCTCTGAGAAGTATCGCCATTTCCTCAATGGCCTTGAACTGGCTGATTCCGTGACGCTGGATTTCCATAAGCAATTCTTCCAGACCATCAGCTGTGGCGCGTTCCTGCTGAAAGATGCGCGCCATTATCAGTTGATGCGTTACCAGGCGGCTTACCTGAACTCTGACTTTGACGAAGAGCAGGGCGTGCCAAACCTGGTGTCGAAATCCTTGCAGACAACGCGCCGTTTCGATGCGCTGAAGTTGTGGATGGGTCTTGAAGCGCTGGGTAAAAAGCAGTACGCCGAAATTATTGATAACGGCGTCACGCTGGCGCAGCAGGTGGCGCAATTTGTTGGCGAACAGCCGCAGCTGGAACTGGTGATGCAGCCGCAACTGGCCAGCGTATTATTCCGTTTCCGCCCGGAAAAGGGTGATACGGCAAGCGTTGCGTTGCTGAACCAGCGTATCGGCGATGCGCTGTTGGCCTCCGGGAGTGCCAACGTTGGCGTAACGGAAGCGGACGGTGTGACCTGCCTGAAACTGACGTTGCTGAACCCGACTGTTTGCCTGGAGGACATCAAAGTTCTGCTGGCAAGTGTGGTTGCCTGTGGTCAGCAGTTACAGAACGCCTGATTCGCGTCGTAAATAAAAAAAGCCGACAGCAGCGATGTTGTCGGCTTTTTTATTGTCTGCAAAACGAGTCCCGGTGCGTCACTCTTCGTCTGGCGCAGCGGGGTCGGGTTCCCAGGAGATAATGTCACCGGGCTGACACTCCATGGCTTCGCAAATTTTCGCCAGCGTATCGAATCGAATCCCCTTTACTTTACCGGATTTGAGCAGTGAGAGGTTTTGCTCGGTGATACCGATAAAGGCCGCCAGCGCTCTGGACGTCATTTTTTTCTCTACCAGCAGTTTGTCCAGATGAACCACCACAGCCATAGTCAGATAAACTCCCTGGTTTCTTCTTCCGCTTTGATCCCCGCGAGCATGGCGTGAAACGTGACAAATAACAAGCCGCCAGTGAGTAACAGGATCACATCGCCAATCAGCACGGTGACCTGGTAATATTTTTCCGGCCACCAGACGACCAGCGGTATTAAAAAGCGGCACACCGGCAATACAATGCCAAGGCTTAGCATCATCAATGCAATAGTACGCACACAACGCGCCATCGCCAGGTTGAGGATTTGCCGTTTACCAACCAGGCGCATCACCTGCATTCCCTGCCAGATAGCAAAAGCAAATAACCCAACGGGGAAATAGAGAATAATCAACAGCAGTAACTGGCGAAGCGACGATACGGCAGCCACTGGCTGGCTTTCTGCTTGCATCTCGGCAAATTTAAGCATGCTGGAAATAAAAAACGACTCACCGGAAAAATATAACCACAGCGGTGTAATTAAGGCGAGGATGAAAAAGAGCGGTAATATCCCTGAGATAAATATCAGGCTGAGTTTATTTCGTACACCTTTCACTTGGTACCTTCCTGAATTAAGGATTCTATTTTAAAACCAGCATGCTCAAGCATGACATAAGCATCAGCGAAATGGCAATCTTGCCAGCCGCCAGTACGCGCGGGCTGCGCGATAACCAGGGCGCTGGCCACGCGCGATAAATACTTATGGCAATAAACGACGCCTGAACGGTCCATGTCAGCATTCTGAACAGATAACCGGTCTTGGTCAGATGCGTGATTGTCTGCATCATTTCGGCACAATAAATGACAATCAAAGCCAGCACGATATAGTTCAATATCCGTATTTTGTAACGCGCGACCCATGAGCCGCAAATAAACAGAATAACCGAGACAAAGGTTAATATTGCCCACAACATATCAATCCAGTTCATGATGAGCGTCCGTTTTAGCAGGGATCTGCGTTAACAGCAGGCGCATGGCCGGACCAATAACGGGCCATGCGGTATCTGAGAGGATCACTACGGCGGATTGTTGCTGTGGATCGACCGCAATCGCGGAGGCAAAACCGGAGGATTCACCGTCGTGCCAGGTGATGTCCCGCCCACGAATACGGGTGGTAAACCAGGCGTAACCCACGCGCGAATCTGCATCGTCAGTGGCAAAGCGTGGCTGCATTGCCGCACTACCGGCAAGTTTGCCCGCCAGTAAGGCCTGCGCATAATGCGCCATATCGACGATGGTCGACCGCACACCGGCAGCCGGCGTGAACGCGTGCTGTATCCATGGCGCTTCGGCAAATCCGGACACCGCCCAACCGTGGTGAAACGTGGGCGTGTCAGGGGTTAATGCTTCGGCAACAACGGTGTTTGTCATTTTCGCCTGCGCAAAAACCCGCGTTTGCAACAGCGAATTAAAAGGCTGATGTGCTGCTCGCGACAGCGCCAGTCCCAGTAAGGCGTAGCCGGTATTGGAATAATCAAATCTGGCGGGCGTGGCTAAGCGGGTGTTATTCACCATTTCGATGACTGATTTTTCGTCATACTCCCAGAAGTTTTCACGCAGGATCATCTGGCTGATCACCCGGATCTTCTGGCGCAGCGATGAGGCCAGTGGCGGCAGGCCAGAGCGATGCGATGCCAGTTGCTCAAGGGTAATTTCTCGCGCCGGGCCGCTGATTTCCGGAATAAGATCGCCGACGCGGGTTTGCGCTGTCGCTTCACCCCGGCGAAAAGCGTCCATCAGTAAACTGCTGGTCATGGTTTTGGTCAGGCTGGCGATTTCATATTGCTGGTTGTAATCGCTGTCCCAGAGGGCGTACTGCACACCGCGCGGCGTGATTAGCGCGGCGGCGACGCTGCCTCGCGATCCTTTCAATAACGGCGTTAAAAACGACACCAAACTGGCGTCTCCCGTCTGGCGAGGAGACGGGGTGCTGAAACCAGGTTGCAGGTAAATACCGGCGGCAATCAGTGCGATAAATACCGCGCCCGCAGCAAGCAGCCGCGCGCGGCTGCGAAAGTGACATTTGCTCATGGCGCCGCCTCAGAATGTGTATTGAATCAGTGACGCCAGGGTGTACTGCATTCGGCTGTTGACCAGAGGGCTGCTCCCCGCCTCATCGAACAGATACTGCGCGCGGCTGGTCAATCCTGCCGCCAGATTTTTATCAAAATGCCATATCACTTCGGCGTACAAACCTCCTTGCTGCAGGCCTGACGAAGGGGAATAAACTGCAAAACCGGTGCGTTGCGCCTGCTGCGCCGTTACGCCGTAGTGGCGTTGCTGGTAGCCACTGTTCGCCCAGCTTATGTCGCCACCGACCGAGAGCGCGGCACTCTGCCAGCGCCAGAGTTCGTTTTCCGCGCCGCTCGTGACAATCAGGCTTCTGCCCGGTGCTTCGCCGCCATATCGCTGCTTTTCCGTGGCGGTTAACAGGCACAGCCACAACGTCCAGTTTTCGTGTTGGTAACGCAGGTCTGTACCTGCCATCACGGCAGCCGACAGGTTGCCCATCCCTTGCAGATCGCGGTTTTTTCTGCCGGAAAACGGATAGTTAAACACCTCTTTTCGCGCCTCATCTTGCGTTAACAGCAGGCTCACGCTGAAGGGCGAATCCGGCGTCAGTCCCCATATCAGCCCGCCGGTAGACAAACCGAATAGCCCCCAGTTTTCGCTATGAAGATTTACGCCCGCTTTCAGCAGTGGTCCCACGGCCGTGTGGTTTGAACCGGAGTAAATGGGGCGTGCGCTGACGCCCAGCCCGGCAAAAACGGACAACTCTGCGCTGTGTGTAGGCGCACAGATGAGTAATCCAGAGAACAAAACACCCTGTTGCAGACTTCTTTTCATTCGATGCCTCTCCTGGCAAAGGTGGTTGAAGTGGATGCAGGCTAACCTGGTGTTTATCGTTTTACAATAAGTTTTTATTGTTTTACTTTAATCATCTTTGAGGATAAAAACGCGCATTGGCACAGAAACGGTTTCAGGGAGGCGGGATGGCCAGGTTCACAGGTAAGAAAATTGTTATTACGGGAGCCAGCAGTGGTATTGGTCTGGCTGGGGCGAAACGCATTGTTGCGGAAGAGGGGGAAGTCATGATCACCGGGCGTGATGCGCACAAACTGGCGCGCCTTCGCAAGGTGCTGCCACCTGATGCCCGATTGCTGCAAAACGACGGAGCCGATCCGGCAGCGGCGCAAGCGCTGGCTGAAGCGGTAGCTTCCTTCGGCATGCTGGATGGCTTATGGCTGAATGCAGGGCAGCTGGCTTTTGCACCTGCCGAAAAGGGTAGTGCCGCGCTGTTCGATAGCATGATGAAGAACAATGTTCGCGCCGCGGTACTGCAAATATCCTGTCTTGCCCGCTTTTTGAAAGCGGGCGCGTCGGTGGTGCTGACCGCATCGACCGCCGCATATGAAGGAACACCGCTTGCTGCGATTTACGCTGCCAGTAAAGGGGCGCAGCTGGCGCTGGTTCGCTGTTGGGCAACGGCCTTTGCAGCACAAGGGATCCGGGTAAATGCGCTGGTTCCAGGCGCGATAGAAACCGGTTTGCTTGAGGCGATCCCGGCGCCATTTCGTGATCAATATAACGCGCAGATCCGCGCCATTGTGCCGATGAAGCGGACTGGAGCGCCGGAGGAAGCGGCTGCTGTCGCGTTATTTTTGTTATCTGATGATGCAAGTTATGTCACGGGCAGCCAGTACGTGGTTGATGGTGGGCTGCTGCGTTTATAAACGTTATTCTTAATAATTCGACCGCAAAACTGATTACGACTGACTTCCGGTCAAGAACAGCCTATGAACAGCGAAGCCCGTTAATCGGAAGTGCGATGCAGGAGAGGTGAGCGGCCAGAGCGCTGGGTAGATAGCTCAGCTTGGACTGGGTTTTGTCGAGGCTATTAGCTCACATCATATTTAACATAATATACATTATGCGAACTAACATGACATTGAATAGAATCCAGCCGTTTGCCATCATGATTGCCGTGGTCATTTATCGCTGATTTTCTTGCCTATGTGCTTCGCAGTTTACAGCATTGATTCCGCCATGGGTGTTCCCTGATGAAATCGCATCTGCCATCGGCCTGGTGTTGTTTTACACGCCTCCCACAACGATGCCCGCAATGTTTGCTTCACCATCTGTCCTTGTCCGTTGAGGATAAAACTTCGATACGTCAACAACACATAACCATTGTTGTGCATCGACAATGCAAAATCATCTGATGCGATCGGTTCAGCGTCCTCATTTGCCAGCGCAGCGATCACTTGTTCTCTGCTGTATCGTCTGCCTGATCGGCCAATCTCAAAAAAGTCATGATGTAAAAGCCTCTCAACAACTTCGGGCTGGCATCGAATTTCAGGATCATGAAGCTGCTGTTCATATCTCACTAGCATCGCCAGTAACTCATCTTCTTTGTTCATCATCTTCCTTCCGGCCTGTTTGTGTTTGCATCACACATTTTTGAATGTATCGCTACGCACAAATTTTATTCAGATTATTCTTAATTGATTACAAAGTTGTGCCCTTTACTCTTAAATTCTCAACGACATAAGAACATTCGCACATGGAGAGATTGAATGACATTCCCTGGACAGCTCTCAAACGACCTCCCCGATTACGGTTTTGCTCGCAGTCTTGGTCTTGCCTCTGGGGGTGATATTGATTTCACTGCGCTTGCTAATCAACTGGACTGTAGCCGAAGTTTCAGCCAGGTTGGGATAATTTATTCAGACGGTTCGCGCCAATGGTTGGTCAGACCATCCAGGCGGATTGCGACACCGAACGAAAGTTCGGTAAGCCATGTTGTGGTGACAAAAGTCAACGCGTCGTCGAATAATCCGGTTCAGGCAACCACTAATACGATCCAGTCTCCCTCGTTAGCCACCGAAATCGGTTCGACGGCAATTTCCTGCGGCGCAGCGATACTTACTGTCGTACTGGCTGCCGGTGCAGGTATGGCAATTCCCCTTACCGCCGGTTCCTCCATGGCTGTTGCCGCGGTAATTATTGCCGGAGGTGTTGCGACCGGGCTACAGTGTGCTAATGGGCTTGGTCGGCTCTCATTAATCGCAATGAATCATGATGATTATGTCGGCTGGCTGGATTCCCAGGAGTGGTACACGGCAACCAACACCGCGTTGGATCTCATTTCACTTGCCGGGGCTGCTGCGGGTTTAAAAAGCGCGCTATTAACCTATCGGCTCCTGAATCGTTCAACATCTGAGAGCCTTCTTTCTTTGCTGCAGAAAATGAGCCGCGCTGACCGGACTCGATTGACGGAAGAAATTATCCGAATCCGAAACCCCGGCATTTCTAATTCGGGTATTAAAGCGGCAATGAAAGCTGGTGTTTATCCTAAGCGTTATCCTTCAGAGGCATTGCAATTAGTTTTGCAACGCGAATTGATGAATGCCGTAACAAACTCTTCTGCATTTATCGGCAGTGCGATTTCTGGCACCATTCGAAACCCGCAGAATATAACGCAATCCGGTAAATATATTTTTGGTTTAATTCAGTCATTCTCATTTACAGGAAGTAATTGACCCGGCAATGATGAAATATATAAGAAAAAGCCTTGCGCTAAGTAATGTTATCGCAAAGAAAATAACGACTAACGATCCACAACAACTTGAGTTGCTAAAGGATCGACTAAAAACTCGGTTTGGCGTGCCTGTCGGTATGCATATGACTGGTATTCCTTTAGGTATCAGTATGATACTTGCTATTTTCTGCTACGCCATGCCGCAAGTATCTCTGTGGATGATTATTTTTAACTGGTTATCCATACCTGAATATAAAGTGCTGATCGGCGTTTTCTTTGCGGCGGCTGTTTATTGTGTGCTGATTATGACCACCATGTTGCTTACTGCGCGTGGCTCTCTGGCGGGACTGAAATTGCACCTGTTTATCATTATGTTGACGGGTGCAATAGCTATTTTGTATTTTATCTCCGCCTTTTTCTCACTTTTATTCGGCTCGGTGGATAATTACACTCCGCAGATAACATCACTCCTCGGGTTAATCTTCTTTTTGCTGAATGTTAAATGGATAAATTCCTCACTGTTTTATCGGTCAATCGCGCTGTCGTTACATAATCGAGTCTGGCGAAAACAGTTAAAAATAGAGGCACTGCAAGCACAAATTCTCAAACGCTAATAACATCCGCCGGGGGAAATGTTTACTTCCCCTACTCATCTGGCACGAAACGCCGACACACTCCCAGCATAAACTGGCGCAGCCAGCGATGCGCGGGATCGACTTCTGAACGCGGATGCCACAGTTGAGATACGGTAATGGCGCGCGTTTTTACCGGCAACTCAAACATTGCCACTCCATGCCTGGCCGCAGGGTTGAGAAGAAATGAGGCCGGGATAAGTGCGATAAGATCGGACGCTCGCGCCACGGCTAACGCCGCAGGGAAACCCGGTACCACGGCGGCGATTTTCCTGCGCACGCCCTGCTCTGCCAGCCCTTCATCAACCGGGCCGCTTGTTAACCCACGACGCGATGCCACGACATGACCCCAGGCGACATACTCGTTGATCGTCACACCACTAAGTTGCGCCAGCGGATGCGTATCTCTGACGACGCCCACAAAGCGGTCCCGGAACAGTGCCTGCACGCGAATTTCTGGCCCCATTTCGCCCAGCACGCCAATTTCCAGATCGACCCGTCCTTCCCGCAAGGCGCTGGAGCCTTTCTCCGGCTTTGGCGTAAACCGCAGCATTACGCCTGGCGCAACAGCCGCCATTTCCGCAATCAGCGTTGGGCCGAATGCTTCAACAAAACCATCGTTGGCACGCAAGGTAAACATCTGCTCCAGCGAGGCAATATTGAGTTCGGGTTGAGCGGGCCGCAGCAACGCCCGCGCCTCGAAAACAGCGTTCTGCGTACGCGCCCGAAGCGTTTCTGCATAAGGCGTCAGCACCATATTGCGCCCGGCGCGCACTAATAGCGGGTCGCCGGTGGTTTCCCGCAGACGGCTAAGTGTTCGGCTCATCGCCGAGGCACTCAAACCAAGCCGCCGCGCTGCCGCCGCCACACTGCGCTCGGCAATCAGCACATCCAGTGCAAATAACAAATTCAGATCGGGTTCACTCATCGTCGTGTCCACAACAGAAGGATCAGATATGGCGTTTGCTGCAACGTATTAATGCAAATGCTGCGCCTTCCGCCATATATCCCGCGAAATTATAGTTATCGCAAGCACAAAATCAGCAGAGGTTGTTTATGACACTATTTTTGGATAAACCCGGCGATGAAGGATTGCCCGGGCGAGAGCGGTTGCTGGCCATGATTGCGGTCATGATCAGTACCACAATGGCGGTGTTTGATGGCTCGATGGTGAATATCGCCTTGCCGCAAATTGCGCGGGCATTAGATGTTACCGCCGCAGAAGCTGTTTGGGTGGCGAATGGCTATCTGCTCTCCGCCGCTATGACACTGGCGATCTTCGCTGCATTAGCTGCACATATTGGCTTTCGCCGATTATTCGCGGCCGGGCTGGGACTCTTCACGCTGGCGTCGCTGGGCTGCGCGCTGGCGCAATCGCTGGAAACACTGGTCGCGATGCGTATCCTGCAAGGGATTGGCGGGGCGGCAACACTCAGCATTGCACCGGCGATTTTACGCTCTGTCTTTCCCAATCGGTTGCTGGGGCGCATCCTCGGAATGAATGCGCTGTTAATCGCTTCGAGTACCGCTATTGCGCCGGTAGTGGGCGGCACCCTGCTGGCAACGTTAAGCTGGCAATGGTTGTTCGCCATTAACCTTCCGCTGGGCATCCTTGCCCTGCTCTTCACATTACGGGTGATCCCGGCTGCAACATCTGCGCTGCGCGGGCCATTTGATACGCCGGGTGCGCTGCTTTCGGCTCTTATGCTGGGCTCGGTAGTAATGGCATCGAGCGCCGTTTCCCGTTCCGGATCAGGGCTAACTGCATTGAGTTACGGGCTTGTTGGGCTGGCTGCCGGTGCATTGTTTGTTTTTCGCCAGCGTCAGGCATTGCAGCCGCTGATGCCGCTGACGCTTTTTGCCTCGCCGCGTTTTTCACTGGCGGCACTGACATCGCTGGCCTCTTTTATCAGCCAGGGGATGACGTTTGTCGCCCTGCCGTTCTTGTTTCAGAGCGTGTATGGTTACAGCGCGTTGACCTCGGCGCTGCTGTTTACCGCCTGGCCTGTTGGTATCATGCTGGTTGCGCCCCATGCCGGGCGGCTTGCTGA
This sequence comes from Kosakonia sp. YIM B13588, assembly GCF_042788165.1. Taxonomy (NCBI): domain Bacteria; kingdom Pseudomonadati; phylum Pseudomonadota; class Gammaproteobacteria; order Enterobacterales; family Enterobacteriaceae; genus Kosakonia; species Kosakonia sp. YIM B13588. The sequence continues at coordinate 453,617 of NZ_JBHZPO010000001.1, forward strand.
CCGCTACGCACCTTCCTTAATTGCCACCGTCGGTCTGTGCCTTTTTGCGGTGGGGTTAATTTTGCTGGCGCGGTTACCGCATAACCCGCCGGTGTGGGACATCAGCCTGCGCAGCCTGATCTGTGGCATTGGCTTCGGTTGTTTCCAGAGCCCGAACAATAAGGAGATGATGGCGAACGCCTCAAGGGAGCACAGCGGTTACGCGTCCGGCGTACTGGCGATTATGCGTACGTTCGGCCAGTGTCTTGGCGCGGCGCTGCTTGGCGGGATACTTTCGCTCTATGCCCCTTCCGGCAATGTGGAACAGGAGGCTTTTGCTGTCAGGCTTGGCTTAGGGCTGGCCGCTGCGGCAACGCTGCTTGCGATCCTCTTTAGCCTGAGCCGCATCCGGCAGATATCTGCACCGCCGCTTTAGCGAGCGCGCTGCGTCAGCCAGACGGTATGCCCGGCGCAGTGCGGATCTTCCTGAACCATGTCGATAACCTCAAAACCGTTATTTGCTAATAACGCGCGATACTCGTCTGGAGCAAGGCTGGCATGAAACAACGGTTCACCGGCAAACTGTCCCATTGCGATCCCGTGGTCGGTTCCACTGGTGAACATTAACGCGCTGCCCACATGGCTGTGTTCGGCAAAACGATCGAACATACTGCGTTGATCTTCATGTTTCAGATGAAAAAAGCTGTCCCAGGCCAGAAGCCCATCGAAGGTTTCGCCGAGCGACAGCTTGCGCATATCCTGCTGGATCCAGCGCTGAGCGGGAAACTGCTGACGCGCACGCTCCAGCATTGCGCTTGCGCCATCAACACCGGTGAGTTGAAAACCCTGGCGGATAAACCAGCCCGCAATCGGCTGCCCGTTACCGCACCCGATATCGACAATGCTGCCAGCATCAGGAAGCAGGCTGGCGAATTTTTCCAGCCAGCGTTGTTCAAACAACGACTGTGAGCGCTGCTCAGCAAATGTTTGAGCGTGGCGTTGATAGATCGAAAGAATATGTTGTGCGGCGCTGTTGCTCATGTTTATCTCGCTTAGATTCCAGGAATGGACACGAACCGCTCTGTTGTGAAGCAAAATAACTGCGCTATTCCAGCATGCCTTTGAGCTTTGCCAGTAAATACGCGGTGACTGACGTGGCATCGCTGATCTCTCCTTCACAAATCAACGACTCAAATTCTTTCAGGGTAATTTTGCGCGTCGTCAGACCAAACTCTTCAGGATCCAGTTCCTGCTGCTGATGTACCAACGCTTCAGCGAGGAAGATATGGTAACCCTGGCTGGAGTAGCCCTGCGCCAGCTTCTGATACCCAACATGGCGTATCTTTCCCGCCACCAGCCCGGTTTCCTCGCGCAGTTCACCGGCAGCCACACGCAGAGGATCCGCCTGCGGCGCGCATTCCCATGCGCCTTGCGGCAGCTCAATGGTGTGCTTGCCCAGCGGATAGCGAAACTGCTCAACCACATACAGGCTGTCGCCTTCACGGGCGATAATCACGACAAAATCGGCTTTTTCAACCACGGAGTAAATGCCTTCGTTACCATCTGCCCGCAGGATTTTGTCTTCACGCAGACGCATCCACTTGTTGCGGTACACTTCGGTTGTGGCAAGCGTTTTAATCGCCGACATCACAGCTCTCCCTGTTGGATTTCAGACGTGCAGAGTAGCATGTGAAGAGCGTAATCGGATGGATCTATTTGGCGGCGAAATGGGTTTCAGAGGAATCGGCGGTGGAGAAATAGAGGGGATATTTAAATTAATATCCCCTTTGCTATATCGGCTTATGGCACGCCATCGCAATTACAGGCTGCGCCGCCCTCGCCCGCCTGGCACAGGATCTGGCACATGCAGTTCCAGTCCATTTCGCCATTCACCTCACATTCAGTCTGGCTGGCGGCGAAGACATTCATTGATAAACCAAATAATAAAATGGAAAGTAATGCACGGATTTTCATAAAAAAGTCCCTTTATGTAATGAATCATGAAATAAAGCCACGCGATAGCGCAGCGTTATTATTATAGGACGGTATTTTATGATGAAGTGTTAAGTAACCTGTTTATTTTAATAGGAATTTTCTTCATATCAATCCATTTCGTGAATAAATGTTCTTTATTTATCAACAGGAAAATTATATTCCATTTCAATGCAGCGTAATTCCGCGCGCGCCAGCGCAGAGGGGTAAAGACTTTCCCGTAATATGACAAACCCCTGCTTTTGGTAAAACGTACAGGCGTTAGGTGTTGATGCCAGCGTGATGCGTACCAAGCCGCGCTTTGTGGCTTCCTGCTTAATCGCCTCTATTATCTGCGTCGCCAGTCCCTTTCCTTCCCACTCCGGCAACGTGAAAATGGCTTCCACGCTGGCGTTGGCGAGATCGAGAAAACCCGTGGCAACGGGCTTATCATCTACCGTGGTTGCAACATAAAAAGGGTTGTTGGTAATCATCGTACGCTGGCTTTCCGGCATTTTATCCGGTGTCCAGGCGGCGATAACCTGGTCCTCATACACACCTTTGCAACCGTGGCGGATAGCCTGGTTACGGATCTGCCATATCACTTCGGCCTCTTCGGGCCGGGCCTGTCTGAGTTGCATAGTTATCCCCTTTTCTCATCATAAAAAACGACAAAGCACGTGCGAAAAGTTCTGAATTTTGAGTATTAACTTGTCAACCCGTTGCTGCGGTTTCGGTTGACGGGATAAAGGCGTAAAAACAGGTGAGTAAAATTTATACAGCATTCAAACTCTTATCGGGCATAAAATATGCTCGCCTGTCTTGATTTCTCACATCACACATCATGTATGTCGCCCGATAAAAAGCCCACATTAGCTGTGGAAATGTCAATTATTTCATCCAGTTAAATTTTGTGTTATCTGTATGTTATGCACAATCACGGCGCGCTTTTCTTGCATGCCGTTTCCTACCGAGGCTGATAGATAATGGAACCTATCGTATATGTTGTCGATGATGATAACGCCGTCAGACGATCAATTGTCCGGCTCCTGGCAGCAGATGGTTACCGCGCCATTGATTTCGCCTCTGCGGAATCTTTTCTCACTCACCCACTGGTTTCCGTACCCTCTTGTTTGATTCTCGATATGAATATGCCGGTTGCGGACGGTTTCGATGTCGCCAGCGCGTTAAAAGATCGCGGACGCGAACTGCCGATAATCTTTCTGACCGGCTATGGCACCATCCCGCTGACCGTGCGGGCAATGAAAGCCGGGGCGCGTGAGTTCTTAACGAAGCCGGTAGAGTCCGAACGTCTGCTGTCGGCGGTCGCGGATGCGCTGACGGTTGCGGCGCAAGATTTCGAGCAACAACAGGAAAATTTTGCGCTCAAGCAGCGCCACTTATCCCTGACGCCGCGTGAACAGGAAGTGTTTGAACTGGCGATCAGCGGCTTGCTTAACAAGCAGATTGCCGCCGAGCTGGGCGTCAGCGAAATCACCGTTAAAGTCCATCGCCGCCGGGTGATGGACAAAATGCAGGCCCGCTCGCTGGCAGATCTGGTACATGCCGCAAGCCATCTGCATATCGCTAAATCCCGCAGCCGCTAATCCGCAGCCACCGGCAAGGTAAAGGCAAACACGCTGCCGAACGGCAGCCTGGATTTCGCCGTTAGCTTGCCTTTATGCCGCTCGATAATGGCATAACTGATCGTCAATCCCATGCCCATACCCTGCGCTTTGGTGGTATAGAACGACTCAAACAGCCGCGCCTGCACCTCTGTGCTCATCCCGCTTCCGGTATCCGCAATCTGGCAAATCACCTCTTGCGGATTCTGCGTTAACGTTGAGAGCGTTAACACACGCGGGCGAGCGTCGATGTCCGCCATCGCTTCAACGGCATTCATCACCAGGTTAAGCAGCACCTGCTGGATCTGTACGCTATCGCCATAAATAAAGCTGTTGTGCGCCTCCAGCGCATACTCAACAGCTATCTGCCGCCGCGCCAGCTCGCTGCGCGAAAGTGTCATGATATGGCGCAGTAAGAAATGCAGATCGATGCGCTCGAACACTGGCTCCTGCCTGCGCGTTAGCGATTGCAGGCTACGGATCACCTCTCCGGCGCGTTGCCCTTCGCTGATAATCTCCTCCAGCCCGACGCGCACATTATCGACCGGGATCGGTGAGCGATTAAGCCAGCGCAAACTGGCACCGGCGTTGGAGACAATCGACATCAGTGGCTGGTTAATTTCATGGGCAATCGACGAGGTTAACTGCCCGACGGTGGTGGCGCGCGATACCCGCGCCAGCTCGGCCTGGGCGACGCGCGCCGCATCTTCGCTCTGCCGCTGGGCGGTAATATCGGTAATGGTGCCAAAATATTCATGCACCTCATCACCGGAAGAGACCGGATCGCCGATGCCAAGGATATACCGGCACTCGCCATCGGTGCGGATAATGCGAAATTCCGCCTGCATGGTTAACCCTTGCGCAACGCTGCGGGTGACCAGCGCACTGATATGCGGGTGATCGTCCGGGTGAACAAAGGTTAAAAACTCAGCCATGGAGATCAGTTTGCGCTTCTCTTCCAGCCCGAGGATGCGCGCATACTCATCCGACATATGCATCAAATCCTGTTCCAGCTCCCAGCGCCAGGTTCCGGTGTGGCTGATTTGTTCGCCCAGCATCAGCGAGGTCTGGCTGGCGCGCAGCTCTTTTTCGACGCGCCGACGCTGGATGTTCTCTTCCACCAGCTTGGCATACAGCCGCGCGGTTTCCAGCGACACTGCGGCATGCGCGCCAAGCAGGTTCACGACGCGTGACTGGCCGGCGGTAAACATCTCCGGCATCAGGCGGTTTTCCAGATATAACACCCCCACCAGCCGCGCCTGTTTGAACATCGGCACACACATCACCGCCGCCCCGGAAGAGACCAGATAAGGATCCTGACTAAACGGGCTGTACTCTTCCGGCCGTCCGGTGCGGATCTCCTGCCCGGTGCGGATCACTGCCGCCAGCACCGATAACGGCATATCTGTTGCCAGCGGCATCTCTTTCATCACCCGCACCAGCACGCCCTCTTTACTGGTGTGCGCGCTGGCTTCGATTTCCGCAATGTTGTCGTCAAGCACGCGAATAAGTAAGCCGCGCTGCGCACCGGCGCGCTCCAGCAGCATGGTCATCAGGATCTGAATCAACCGTTCGAGATTGATCTCCTCAGATAAGGCGCGGGAGGCTTTGATAATGCTTTGCAGATCGCGGATTTCATCGTTTTGCGCAAAGGAGATGGTGTCATAGGGTGTGCTTTCCACTGGCGTGAAAAGATGAGGATGCTCCTGCTGCAAATGACGGACTTTGGCCTGCGCCCCGGCGCGTCCCCAGGCGGCCATCGCGCCGCGAAAATACGCGTCGGCCGCGGTCTGGTACCCACAGGAGAGCGCAAAACGCCCGGCCAGTTCATGCGCCAGCGCATTACTGGGGTTAAAACCGGCTTCGCGGGAAAGCGTAATCGCCTTCTCATACTGTTCGAGCGCGATGCTGTTCATTCCGTCGAGGCGCACGATTTCTGCGTATACCAGCGCTTCTTTATCGCTGAAGGTTCCCGGATTGACACGCGCCCAGCGGGCGATTTTGTTGTAGTGCTGGTTCAGCCGCAGACGGTGTCCGGCGGAAAACGTCTCTGGCGTAAGTTGCATCGACAGTGCGAGCGCGCTGTAAAGGTGATAATCCAGCAGACTGATATGCCCCGGTGCGGACCAGGCATATTTCCCTGCCTCTTTCAGACACGATTCTGCGCGAGAACAGGCCCCGGTGAAAAAGTGCGCCATCCCGCGATAGAGCCAGAACCAGAACAGCATCGTGGCGGGCGGCGTCGGTGGCAGCAGCGATCGGGGCAGGATTTCTTTGCCGCTTAACATGCTATCCGGCTGTCGCAGATATTCGACAAAGTGACGTTGTAACAGAAGCAGATGATCCATGTCCGAATACTGGGTTTCACGAATAAAAGCCAGACCGCGATCAATATGGCTTAATACCGTGTCGAGGTGATCGCCGCGACTCATGGCGTTGATCACCTGGCGAAAAGCAGCAAAACAGGCAATCGTCAGATCGCCATGCGCAACGGCCGCGGTAAAACAGGCGTTAGCGCACTCCACGCTTCGCGACAGCGGTTGTGTCCAGACACAGCTACGCCCCAGCGGAACCAGGGCTTTTGCGGCAAATTCATGTAAACCGTGGCGCGTCACCAGCTCCTGCGCCAGTACGCTGTAACGGTAGCCCAGTTCGTACTCTTCGTAGCGTTCGCCGAGTAGCACACCAAACCACGCCAGTGCCGAGGTGGATGCGCCGGTTAGCCCGCGTTCCAGCGTCAGTTGCAGCATCTGGCACAGCAACAGGAAATGCAGGCGCGGGCAATTAAAACTGGCATACAGACTGGCGCTTGCCAGCAGGTTCATCAGCGCGTCGGTTTCCTGGTGGTTCATGCGCGGCAGCGCGGTGAACAGATGCGCAGGATTGTCGCCAACACGCGCGTGCATCTCCTGCCACGCATGATCACAGGCCGCATCGTCAGGATAACGGCTGAGGTGAATGCCAAACACGGTCAACCAGCTGAGTGTGGTCTCCAGCGCAAGCTGATAACCGGACTGGCGAATATGTACTTCTGCCAGCAATGTCGCGGCCTGCGCCTTTTCCGTCAGCCCGCCGGGCGAAGCCAGTAACCGTTCGCACAGACCGCGCGCGGTTGAGAGGTTGCCGAGCAAAAACTCACAGGCGGTCTCCTCCAGCGACAGCGCAAAATCATGCCCCGTCTCAGTACGAAGCCGTTGCGCGAGATGTAAATAGTTCAAGGCAGAGGTGTAGTCACCGGTATGTTTTGCCCGCCTGGCGGCAAGCATGCTCAATTCGCTGAAGCGCTGGCGTTGCGGCGGCAAAATGTCGTCGCCAGCGGCATTGATGTGGTGAATGGCGCGAAACAGCAGCTCATTGCCTGGGGCTTCGGCTGCCGTTTGCGCCAGCAGCGTGGCTGTGGCCAGATGCAACTGGCGGCAATGCGCAGGCTCCAGCAGTGCGCAGGCTGCCTCGTGGATCCGTTCATGGGTAAACGTGTATTCGGCGGCGTTAAGCGTGACCAGTTGTACCGTGAGCGCAGGATGCAGGCGGTAATGCACCTCGCCAGCAGAAAGATTCAGCACACGGCTTATTAACGTAATATTCCCCGCGCTGCCAAGACAGGCCATGCTCCCGAGCAAGATACGGGTTTCAGGCGGCATTTGCGCCAGCTGCTGGAGCAGCAAGTCGGGGACGTTTTCGCGGTGGTAGCGGGTGCTTATCGCCGCCAGGTCATACTGCCATTTTCCCTGGTAGCTGTTATGGCTCACCAGACCGTCTTCGGTAATACGCTTAAAGAACTCATGCACGAACAGCGGGTTGCCGCCGGTTTTTTCATGGATCAGTTTCGCCAGCTCAAGGGTCGATGCCGGGCGCGTCTGAAAAACGGTCGCCAGCCAGCGCGAGATTGCTTTCGCCGAGCGCGGCTGCGGCACGCACTCCATCACGCGGCTGGCGGCGCTACGCAAGCGGGCCAGCGCGGTGGCAAACGCCGGATCGTCTAACGAGGCTAAGTCGCGGTGTGAAACCACCATCAACAGCGGCAATGCATGGCTGTGCTGTAACAGGTATTCCAGTAAATGCAGGCTGGCGTCATCGATCCAGTGCAGGTTATCGATAAGGATAATCAGCGGACAACCCGGTGTGGCGAAAACATTCACCAGGCGCAGCACCATGTGATTGAACCGCGCGCGTGAATCGAGTGACAAGGTGTCGACAAACAGCACGGGTTTACTGTTAATCAGCAGCCCCAGTTCCGGCGCGAGGCTCACCGCCAGCGCTTCATAACCTGCGAGCGCGCTGCTGAGCCGCGCCTTCCAGCGCGCCACTTCTTCTGCGGGCAAACCCAGTAAATGCAGCGCCAGCGAGCGGAAAGCGGCCGTCAGCACACCCAGCGGCAGAATCGCAGAGTTTTGTTCCACCTTCCCGAGTGCAATAAGCGACGGGCGACTCTGAAAAGCTTTCAACGATGAGGCCATCAGCGACGATTTCCCCATTCCGATGGGGCCGCTGATGGTGACCAGCGTTTGCGTACCGCTTTGCACAACCGCATCCAGCGCGTCTGCCAGCGATTTGGCCTGCGGATGGGCGCGATACAACGTGTTAGCAAAATGCAGTGCTGGTGAGCGATCCTGTAGACCCGGCGTAAAGTGGGCTATCTCGCCATCGGTCGTTAACGTCGCCTGGCAGCGGCGCAAATCCGCCATCAGGCCATCGACCGTCTGGTAACGTTTTTCCGGCGATTTTGCCAGCAGCTTCAGCACAATGGTGGAGAGCATCTCCGGCACCCCGTCGCGCAGGCTATGCGGCGGTGAAGGTTCAGACGCAATGTGGTGCAACACCCATTCCGCCTGTCCGCCTTCGCTGAGATCGAACGGCAACGTGCCGGTCAACAGCTCATAAAAGACAATGCCCAGACTGTAGAGATCGCTGCGGTTGTCCACGGCGTGATGGGTGCGCGTGGTGTGTTCCGGTGACATGTAGGCCAGCGTACCGCCGGAAAGCGGCAGCCAGCTCTGCGCCGGTTCCCCGACGGTACGGGTCGTCAGACCAAACCCGCCCAGCCGGCAGCCTTCATCGGTGAGAAAAATATTGCCGGGTTTAATATCGCCATGGATCAGGTTGCTCTGATGCATCTGGCGCAGCGGCGTGCAGACACGCAGGGTCAGTTCAAGCCAGCTGGCGATACACGCCATCGGCTGATTGGTCAGACGGGTGAGCGGTTGAAAGGCGAATGTGGGATAAACCAGCGCGACGCGGCCGTGATACTGCGTGCTGGCAACGGGTTTTACCGCCCAGCGGCTATCAAGCTGCGGGCAGAGCGCCAATTCGTTGTTCAGCAACTGGCTGGCGCGCGGCTCGGTATCGTCGCTTACTGCCGTGGCGAGAATAAACGCATCGCTCGCCCACGGGTAGTGTGCATTCATCCAGACAATGCAGCCCTCCTGCGCCAGCGGCGTGTAGATAGCATCATCCTGCAGCGTAAACGGTTGGTTTTCGGCCACCCTCAGCGGCCACGGCGGTGATTTTGCGTTTCCGGTCATGGCGTCTCTTCACCTCCCGCCAGCGTGCGCGAAATATGATCGAGCAACATGTCGATATCAATCGGTTTATGCAAAAAAGCAACGGCACCGGGATGTCCCGCGAACCGTTGCCAGGTTTCATCGTCGTGACCGGAAATAAATATCAGCGGCGGCGGGCACGGGCTGTGTTGAAGTTTTTCGAACAGCGCCGCCCCGCTCATGCCTTTAAGTTTAATGTCAGCAATGACCAGTGCGGTTTGCCGCTGCGCGCTACCATCGTTAAGGAAGGCCTCGGCGGACGCGAAGGTCAGCGTGGCGTATCCCGCCGATTGCAGCAAATTGCTTAACCCGCTACGCACGGACGGTTCGTCATCAACAATGGCAATACGCAGGGTGTGCGTCATGGTTATCCTCGGGGGCATTAATCCCGGCGCGGCGGTGCGTCCGGCGGTTCAGGTTGCGGCGTACCGCTAATCTTTGGCACACACTCATGGCGAAACCATGCCATGGTTAACGGTTGCCGGGCAAGTAACCGACGGGTAATCGGAACAAGTTGCTCTCCCACCAGCATGCCGAATAACCCCAGCAAAGCAATCACCGGCGGCGCGGGGGAACGCGTCCCCAGTAAAGCATAAATCCCTCCTGCCAGAAGACCGACCAGGAGGGAGAGGATCCAGGATTTCATAGGCTCACCCCGCAGCAGCATGTGTGATAAGTGCGCTGACGAGCTGTTCGCCCATCAACATACCAAGCAACCCGACCAGCGCAATCGCCGGTGGCGCGGGCGATCGCACCTTCAGCAAGGCGTACATCACGCCAATCAACACGCCTGCGGCGAAAGAGATAAGTCCAATACTCATGGCATTCTCCTGCCGTGAAAGAGACAAGCTGACCGGAGCTAACCGGCCAGCAAGAGGCTTATTTCGCCGGAACCGGTGCCAGCGTGCGATGGCCCGCTTTCGCGCGTGAAGGCGCTTTGTGCACCATGGTGTAGGCATAATCGACGCCCATGCCGTATGCGCCGGAATGCTCTTTCACGATATTCATTACCGCGTCGTACGTTTCGCGGTGTGCCCAGTCACGCTGCCACTCCAGCATCACCTGTTGCCAGGTCACCGGGATCACGCCCGCCTGGATCATGCGCTGCATGGCGTAATCATGCGCCTCTTTCGAGGTGCCGCCGGAGGCATCTGCCACCATATAAATTTCGTAGTCGCCTTCCAGCATGGCGCACAGTGCAAAAGTGTTGTTGCACACTTCGGTCCACAAGCCGGACACCACGACTTTACGTTTGCCGTTGGCTGCCAGCGCATCACGCACTTTCTGGTCATCCCAGGAGTTCATTGAGGTACGTTCCAGAATATCTTTCTCCGGGAACACATCCAGCAGTTCAGGATAGGTGTTGCCGGAGAAACTTTCGGTCTCGACGGTGGTGAAGATGGTCGGAATATTGAACACTTTGGCGGCTTTTGCCAGCGCGACGGTGTTGTTTTTCAGCACCTGGCGGTCAATAGACTGCACACCAAACGCCATCTGCGGCTGGTGATCGATAAAGATTAACTGACAGTTCGCCGGGGTCAGAACTTCAAGCTTCGCGGTAGTCATACAAGCATCCTTAGAGGTTAAAGTGAGGAGTGTTACGTTACGTTCAGACAGCAACTCACGCGCCATCGCTATCGTTGGCTGTATGTTAGGTATCCCTCCCCGGCATAACTATTATCTGAAGGTATAACTATCCTTTCGTATACCTATACGTTCGTATAACTGTTCATTCTTTCCCAACGCTTAGCATAATCCGCCCAGACGCTTATCCGGCCCATGAGGCCGCCAGACTGGAGGAAGTATGGATTCGCTCGTACATGCAGAACTGATATTGCTGAATGGTCAGTTTCATACAGTTGATCGGGAAAACCCGTTCGCCGATGCGGTGGCTATCCGCGACGGAAAATTTGTCCAGGTGGGGACCGAAGCCGAGGTGATGGCTTACCGGGGTGAACGCACAAAAGTGGTGGATCTGAAAGGCCATACGGCGATCCCGGGGCTGAACGACTCGCACCTGCACCTGATCCGCGGCGGGCTTAATTACAACCTTGAACTGCGCTGGGAAGGTGTGCCGTCGCTGGCGGATGCCCTGCGAATGCTGAAAGAACAGGCGCTGCGCACACCTTCTCCGCAGTGGGTGCGCGTGGTGGGCGGCTGGACAGAGTTCCAGTTCGCCGAACGCCGTATGCCAACGCTGGACGAAATTAACGAGGCTGCGCCGGACACGCCGGTGTTTATCCTGCATCTGTACGATCGCGCCCTGCTCAACCGTGCGGCGTTGAAAGTGGTGGGCTACACCAAAGACACGCCTAACCCGCCGGGCGGCGAAATTCAGCGCGACAGCAACGGCAACCCGACCGGGATGCTGATTGCGCGACCAAACGCGATGATCCTCTACGCGACGCTGGCGAAAGGGCCAAAACTGCCGCTGGAGCAGCAGGTCAACTCCACGCGCCAGTTTATGCGTGAACTGAATCGTCTGGGCCTGACCAGCGCCATTGATGCAGGCGGTGGTTTCCAGAACTACCCGGAAGATTACGAAGTGATCGCCGAACTGCACAGCAAACAGCAGATGACCATTCGCATCGCCTATAACCTGTTCACCCAGCGTCCGGGGCATGAGCTGGAAGATTTCGAAAAATGGACCGATATGTTAACGCCAGGCCAGGGCAGCGACTTTTTCCGCCACAACGGCGCGGGTGAAATGCTGGTCTTTTCCGCCGCCGACTTTGAAGATTTCCTTGAGCCGCGCCCGGATCTGGCGCCCGGTATGGAAGATGAACTGGAGCGCGTGGTGCGCCATCTGGTTGAGCACCGCTGGCCGTTCCGCCTGCATGCCACCTATAACGAATCGATCAGCCGCATGCTGGATGTGTTCGAAAAAGTGAACCGCGACATTCCGTTTAACGGTCTGCACTGGTTCTTTGACCATGCGGAAACCATCACCGAAGCCAATATCGAGCGCGTAAAAGCGCTGGGCGGCGGGATTGCGGTCCAGCACCGGATGGCCTTCCAGGGCGAATATTTCGCCGAACGCTACGGCCAGCAGGCCACCAAACAGACGCCGCCGGTAGCGAAAATGCTGGAGGCCGGTTTGCCGGTTGGTCTGGGCACCGACGCCACGCGCGTTGCCAGCTACAACCCGTGGACAGCGCTCTACTGGCTGGTGTCCGGGCGAACGGTTGGCGGTATGCAAATGTACGATCACAGCGCGCGTCTCGATCGTGATACCGCCCTGCTGCTCTGGACGCAAGGCAGCGCGTGGTTCTCCAGCGAACAGGGGAAAAAAGGCCAGATCAAAGTGGGTCAACTGGCCGATCTCGCCATCCTCAGCAAGGACTACTTCCGTGTGCCGGAGGAAGAGATCAAAGGGATTGAATCAGTGCTGACGGTGGTCGGCGGTGAGATTGTTTATGCTGCTGGCGCCTTTGGTCCGCTGGCACCGCCAGCGATCCCGGTATTGCCAGACTGGTCGCCGGTCGTGAAGATCCCAGGTCATTACCGCAGCGCGCCGCCGCAGGCCGCTCGCGTAGGCCAGGCGTCGGGTGTACACCACTGCTCTGGTCCGTGCGGTGTACATATCCATCAACACGATGTTGCACGCGGTTCCGCTATGCCGGTTTCCGATGAGAACGCCTTCTGGGGCGCGCTCGGCTGCAGCTGCTTTGCGTTCTGACATCATGAAAACATCCACTTTCTCAGCTGTTTCGCCCCGCGTTGATGCGGGGCTGTTCTTCCTGCGCCTGACCGGCAGCCTGCTGTTGCTGTATGTGCATGGCCTGCCGAAGGTGCTGCATTTCAGTAACGAACTGGCGCATATCGAAGATCCGTTTGGCCTCGGGCCGTGGATGAGCCTGCTACCGGCGATTTTCGCCGAAGTGGTTTGCCCGCTGCTGATCATCGCCGGTATCGCCACACGGCTGGCCTGTATCCCAATCATCGTGGTGCTACTGGTCGCGATGTTGGTGGTGCATGCGGACTGGTCGCTGGCCGAGGGGCAATTTGGTTGGCTGTTGCTGATTATCTTCACCACTTTGCTGTTAACCGGGCCGGGAAGCTGGCGGCTGCGCGTGGCGGCGAGAGGAGCACTGGCATGACGCAACAAAACGAACTGCACGCAGCGGTGACAGTGTCACCTGATATTGATGCTGCTCCAGCCGCTTCTGCCTGGCAGCCGCTGCGCCAGCGCGTTTTCCGCATGCTATGGATAGCGACGGTGGTATCGAATGTCGGCTCATGGATGAGCGACATCGGCGTGAACTGGACGATGCTCTCACTGAGCGCCGATCCGCTGGCGGTCGCGCTGGTGCAGGCGGCCAGCAGCCTGCCAATGTTCCTGTTCGTGCTGCCGGCTGGCGTGCTGGCGGACATCGTTGAACGGCGCAAGATCCTGCTCTTTTCGCAAGCCTGGACGTTCTGCGCGGCAGCCGGTCTGGCGCTGTTGTCGTTTACCGGGAATGTCACGCCGGAAGTGCTGCTGGCGGCGACGTTTTTACTCAGTACCGGGGCGGCGCTTAGCTCACCGGCTTTCCAGGCGGTGGTGCCGGATCTGGTTGAAAAACGCGAACTGAGCCCGGCGATTGCCCTCAATTCACTGGGCATCAATATCAGCCGCGCGATTGGTCCGGCGCTGGGCGGGCTGCTGCTCTCTTTCGCCGGACCGTGGATGGTGTTCTTTCTGAACGCCCTGTCGGTGCTGGGTGTGGCGTTTGTGCTCTATCGCTGGCAGCCGCAGGTGACTATTCAGCGTCTGCCACCGGAGCATTTCTTTACCGCCATTCGCGGTGGGCTGCGCTATGTTCACGCCGCACCGGTGCTGCGCAATGTGCTGGCGCGTACGGTGGCGTTTTTCCTGTTCGGCAGCGCCGGATGGGCCATGCTGCCGCTGGTGGCGCGCCGCGAGCTGGGCCTCGGACCTGGCGGTTACGGCATCATGCTGGCCTGTATCGGATTCGGTGCGATTTGTGGCGCGGTGCTGCTGCCAAAATTGCGCAAGCGGCTGAATGCCGACCAGATGATGGTGGCCGCCAGTTTGCTGTTTGCCGTCACCATGGTGGCGCTGGCATTTATTCGCCATGTCTGGCTGCTCAACGCCTTTGAGTTTTTTACCGGCTTCGCGTGGATTGCCGTGCTCTCGACGCTGAACGTCGGCGCGCAGCGCAGCGCGGCTCGCTGGGTGAAAGCGCGCGCGCTGGCGGTCTATCTGACGGTGTTCTTCGGCTCAATGACGGTCGGCAGTGCCATCTGGGGCAAGCTGGCGTCGGAATTCGGCGTGACATGGGCACTTTGTGCCGCCACGCTGGGGATGGTGCTGGGAACTGCTACAGTTTTACGTTGGCGGCTGGAAAAAGACGCCGCGCTGGATCTCGACATGGTTGATCCGGCGGGCTTCGCTACCGAAACCGACATTCCGCATGAGCGCGGGCCGGTAATGGTTAGCTGCGAATATCGGGTCTCCCCGCAAGATGCGCATGATTTTGTCTGTGCGATGCAGGAGATGCGCCGCGTGCGCAGGCGTACCGGCGCGATGGGCTGGGCGGTATATGAAGATGCCCACCATGCTGGCCTGTTTGTTGAAACCTGGGTGATGGGATCGTGGATCGAGCATTTGCGCCAGCATGAACGTCACACGGTCAATGACAAACTGATTAGAGAGCGCGTGCTGGCCTTTCATCAGGGTGATGAACCGCCGGTGGTCCGGCATCTGGTCGCGCCCGCGCAACGATAAGCGTTATGCAGTTAAAAACCACAACACAACAATGAGGTAAACACATGAGCACAATCAAGACGCAGGATGGTACTCAGATCTATTACAAAGACTGGGGTGCGGGTAAGCCGGTTCTTTTCAGCCACGGCTGGCCATTAGATGGCGATATGTGGGACAGCCAGCTGAATTTTCTTGCTGAGCGCGGCTACCGGGTGATTGCGTTCGACCGTCGCGGTTTTGGTCGCTCCGATCAGCCGTGGAATGGCTACAACTACGATACCTTTGCTTCCGATATTAACGATCTCATCACTGCGCTGGATCTGCACGATGTGACGCTGGTTGGCTTCTCGATGGGCGGTGGCGACGTTACCCGTTATATCGGCCGCTACGGCAGCGCGCGCGTTGCCGGTCTGGTGCTGCTCGGCGCGGTGACGCCAATTTTTGGCAAAACCGACGATCACCCGCAGGGCGTTGATAAAAGCGTATTCGACGGGATTAAAGCAGGTCTGCTGAAAGATCGCGCCCAGTTTATCAGCGATTTCGCCACGCCGTTTTATGGCCTGAACGCCGGGCAGAAAGTCTCTGACGGTGTGCTGACGCAAACGCTGAATATCGCCCTGCTGGCGTCGCTGAAAGGCACGCTGGATTGCGTTACCGCGTTTGCGGAAACAGACTTCCGCCCGGATGTGGCGAAAGTGGATGTGCCGACGCTGGTTATTCACGGCAGTAACGACCAGGTCGTGCCGTTTGAAGCAACCGGTAAATTATCGGCTGAACTGATTAAAGGCGCGGAACTGAAAGTCTATGAGAATGGCCCGCACGGCTTTGCGGTCACGCATCAGGACCAGTTGAACGCCGATCTGCTGGCGTTTCTGAATAAACTCTAATTGCCCCGGATGTTACCTCAGCCCGGTACGCCATGCGCACCGGGCTTTTTTATCACTTCTTATGGAACAACTGGCTGGCGGTATCGCTCAGCACCTGAACTGCACCGCGATCCCCTTTTACCATCGACGCCATAAACGCTTTCGCCTGTTTCAACGTAATATGCGGCGGCAGCGGCGCGACTTCCGGGTCGGTTTTCACCTCCAGCACCACCGGGCGATCGGCCTGCAAAGCTTGCTGCCATGCGCCAGACAGCGCCTCTGGCGTATCCACAAAAATTCCCTGTAATCCCAGCGATTTGGCAAACTCGGCATACCTCACATCCGGCAGTTGCTGCGTCGCTTCAAAACGCGGATCGCCCTCCATCACTCGCTGCTCCCAGGTGACCTGGTTTAGATCCTGGTTGTTGAACACGCAGATGATTAAGCGGGGATCCTGCCACTGTTGCCAGTATTTCTGAATGGTGATGAGTTCGGCCATATTGTTCATTTGCATGGCGCCATCGCCCACCAGCGCCACCACCGGTTTTTCCGGCGCGGCAAATTTCGCGGCAATGGCATACGGCACCGCTGCACCCATACAGGCCAGCCCGCCGGAAAGCGAGGCGCGCTGCCCCTGCTTAACGCGATAGTCGCGGGCGAACCAGTTCGCGCAGGAACCGGAATCCGAGGTGACAATCGCATTGTCCGGCAACAACGGCGACATTTCCCACACCACGCGTTGCGGGTTGACCGGCTTCGCAGGCGCCATGGCGCGCTGCTCCATCAGTTGCCACCAGTCACGCACCTGGCGGGCAATCTCCTCCTGCCAGCTACGATCGCTTTTGTGCGTCAGTAACGGGAGCAACGCGCGCAGGGTTTCGGCTGCATCACCGTGCAAATTGACTTCGCAGGGGTAGCGCAGACCAAGCATTGCCGGGTCAATATCGATTTGCACGGCGCGCGCCTTGCCCTCCGGCGGCAGAAACTCCGTCCACGGAAAACCGCTCCCGATCATCAGTAACGTGTCGCACTCCTGCATCAGCTTCCACGACGGTTCCGTGCCCAGCAGACCAATGGAGCCGGTGACGAACGGCGCATCATCGGGCAGCACATCTTTGCCGAGCAGAGCTTTCGCCACGCCTGCGCCCAGTAAATTTGCTGTTTGCACCACTTCCACCGCCGCGTTGCGGGCACCCGCGCCAATCAATATCGCTACTTTTTTCCCGGCGTTCAGCACCTCCGCCGCCCTTTGCAGGTCGGTTTCATGTGGGATCACGCGCGGTCGCTGGTAACCCGAACCTGAATGGGTAAATCCGTGCGCGTGCTGGGGCGGTTGCCAGGCTTCATCCTGCACATCTTTGGGGATGATCACCACGCCAACGCCGTTTTGCGCCATGGCCACACGAACACCGCGATCGACCAGATGGCGGACTTGCGCGGGCGATGCTGCTTCCTGCACGAAGTTGGCGACATCGGCGAAAACGCGATCCAGGTTCATCTCCTGCTGATAACTGGCACCGCGCGCGGTAGTTTCCGCCTGCCCGGTGATGGCCAGCACCGGCGCGTGATCCATTTTGGCGTCATACAAGCCGGTGAGCAGATGCGTGGCGCCCGGACCACCTGTTGATAAGCAGACCCCCAGTTCACCGGTGAACTTCGCGTGACCGACCGCCATAAACGCGGCCATCTCTTCATGGCGAACCTGGATAAATTCAATCCCGTCGCCTGCTTTATTAGCGCGCTGGATAGCGCCCAGCACACCGTTGATGCCATCGCCTGGATAACCGTAAATGCGAGTCACGCCCCATTCTTTAAGACGCTGAACAAAGAAATCACTGGTTTTCATGCTCACTGTACTTTCTCCTTGCGAATTGGTAACAGTCTTTAAGGGTAGACGACGCTCGCCGCTGACCGACCTGTTATCATTCTGATAAATACAAAAAGGAGAAGAGAGAAATGGCGCTGATAGTTAAACACGAAGTGACCGAGCAGGATCAGCAGGAACTCTTTACCGGCTTGCGCCGCTACAATCAGCAGTTTGTTAATCTGAGCGAATGGGCGCATCTGGGCGTCTATTTTCGCGATGAAAATGGCGTCATGCAGGGCGGTTTGATCGCCCGCCAGGAAGGTGGATGGCTGAATATCCACTATTTATGGGTTCATGAGGATCGGCGTGGCAGCGGGCTTGGCAAAGAACTGATGCAGCGCGCCGCGCAGGAAGCGTTAACGCTGGGTTGCCACCATGCGCTGGTGGATACCTTCAGTTTTCAGGCTCTGCCTTTCTATCAAAAGCTCGGTTATGCATTGCAAATGTCACTGCCGGATTATCCGCACACCGGCATGCAGCGCCACTATCTAACGAAATCCCTTTGCTGATATTCAACCTGGTTGCCGTAACAACGCCTCTGTTGCGGCAACTGCGCGGTCGCGCCCTTCTATTTTCGCCTGGTAAAGCGCTTTGTCTGCGCCCTCTTTCAGCCGAATGGCATCATCGTAATTCGCATCGGCAATCAGGCTGTAACACCCTGCGCTGATGGTGACAACATTGTCTTGTCCGCTGGTTTTGGTGTGCGGAATTTTGGCGCTGCGCACCAACGCAACAGCCTGACGCGCGACAAACAGCGCACCTTCCGGGCCGGTATCGGGCAGGATAATGGCAAACTCTTCGCCGCCATAACGGGCAATCAAATCGTGACTGCGCACTTTCAGTTTGGCAATAATTTCGCCGACCATTCGCAGGCAGTTATCCCCGGCAACGTGGCCGTAAAAATCGTTATAACGCTTGAAATAGTCGATATCGAGCATGATAAGCGAGACGGGTTTTTGCGTTACTGCCGAGGCTTTCAGGCTTTTTGCCAGAAACAGATCGAACTGGCGGCGGTTGGCAAGCCCGGTCAACCCGTCGGCCAGCGCCATCAGTTGCAAGGTGTGGTTGATGCTGGTCAGTTCATCCCGCAGGACGGCAAGTTCAGTCTGGTTGCGCACATTAAGCCTGACCTGGCGGAAGATGATCGCCCCCATCAGCAACGTGCCCAGCAACAGCAAAGCGTTAAGCACCAGATCCGGCAGGCTGTCTTTTAGCCAGCTATGCCACAGTGCGGGTTTGTCATAACCCGCCGCTACCACCAGCGGATAGCGCTCCAGCCGGGCGAACCCATAAATGCGCTCAATGTGATCCAGTGCGGAAATCCAGGTGCCATTGCCCCGGTCTTTTTTCGCCAGCTCGCGGGTAAATAACGGGCTGGCAGAGAGATTGCGGTTGATGATTTCATCGCCATAGGGGCGCACATACACGGCGGTGCCATCGGTATTGACCAGCGCCAGTTGGTCGCGGCTTTGCAACTCAAAATAGCCATAAAAATGGCGGAAATAGTCGATTTTTACCGTTGCCAGCAGAACTCCAGCAAAACCGCCGGAACTGTCGCTGATGCGCAGCGATACCGGGATCACCAGATCGCCGGTTGAGCGGCTGCGAATAACATGGCCGATGTGAATACTGCCGTGGCCGTTACGGCGGTGGTAGACAAAATATTCGCGGTCGCTGTTGTTCGACATCACCGGCATTTTGCCAAACGAGGTGGCTTTCATATTGCCCTGGGTGTCGTAAACCATCAGCCCATGCAACTGCGGTAACCGCTCTGCCAGCTCTGCGAGATAAACGCCGAACTGGTTGACATCAATGCCTTCAATGCTGTCTGTTGGCAGGTTGCGGCGAATGTCCCGCAGCACCAGTTCCGTTTGCAAAAAGGTATCTTCCGCCTGGCGCGCCTGGGAAACTGAAAGGTTAATCGCATCGCGTTCACTGTCTTCGACGACGCGTTCCCATGCCCGCGATAGCGTCCATGCGCTGGTCGCGCTGCCAGCGAGTAACAGACCAACCATAAAAAAAGTGATACTGCGCCCGAGGGAGGAATGGAGCGCCAGCGCCCGCGCAACACGTCTTTTGAATTTCATCACTCCCCCGCAACCACATCCACTGTTATTCAGTTAAGCATAGAAGAACGATGATTTATAAGCCAAATAACGCAGGGGTTTGCGCTATTTCCGGCGGAATACGCGCGGCGCAGGCAAAAAAAGGAGAATACCGCGAGGATCCTCCTTATGTGTGAGATTGGCCGGAAAAGATTAGATTTTGTGAAGAATGCGCTGTGGCCAGTTAATTGCCGAAACACCATTAAGCATCGGGCGGGCGAACAAGAACCCCTGGAAGCGCTGAATGCCAACGGCCTCCAGCCAGCACCACTCTTCCACTTTTTCCACCCCTTCGGCGACGACGGTAATTTGCAGTTCGGCGCAGCAATCGAGAATGGCTTTCACAATAGCCTGTTTCGGGCCATGCAGATGAATGTCGGTGACAATGGTGCGGTCGATTTTTAGCTTGTCTGGCTGGAATTTCGCCAGCAATGACAGCCCGGCAAAACCGGAACCAAAATCGTCAATCGCCAGACCAATGCCGGCGGCGCGCAGCTGGCGGATGGCCCAGGTAAACTCTTCGTAACCGGAAATCACTTCATCTTCTGTCACTTCGACGATGATCTGTCCGGGGTTAAGCTGGTTGCGTGTGATGTGATTAAGCAGAAT
Organism: Kosakonia sp. YIM B13588; assembly: GCF_042788165.1. NCBI lineage: Bacteria > Pseudomonadati > Pseudomonadota > Gammaproteobacteria > Enterobacterales > Enterobacteriaceae > Kosakonia > Kosakonia sp. YIM B13588. Next base: position 473,889 of record NZ_JBHZPO010000001.1, read on the forward strand.
GTCCACCGCGCCGGGAATTTTGACCAGTGACATTGGTAGTAAGTTAATGGCGACTTTGTGGTTGCCAATGCCGAGGCGACGCGCCATGGCCAGCGCCCAGCCTTTCGATGCCAGGTCGGCTTCGTGCAGCTTGTTTGGCGCAATCGTTGCGAAATACTCCTGCGGGCTGCCGCCATCCGGCCCACGGATCAGGGCTTCCAGTGACGAAATATTGCCGCGCAACGGTTCGATAATGGGCTGGAAGGCAAACTGGCACGGCTGCTCATGAAATATCGGGGTATCACTGGCGAAAGGTGATGTTTTGATGGCGAAACGCCACTGTTCGGGCGATGTGTTACGCACCCCGCCATTGGTGTTGGGCGAGGCGATAAAGGTGCGAATAAATTTGTAGACCCGATCATTGCTGGCCAGCTTATATTTCAGCGTGCCAAAGCGGAGGATCGCGCGTAGCGCGACGGCTGGTTTCATCACCCGCAAGTCGAACAACACCATTCCCCGGTCAACAAAGCGGCGGCGCGGCGCGAAATCACGCAGCAGCTCGACCACGTTACCGTGACGGGGATCGTCGCCAATCCGCTCATACACCGCGTTAACCGATGCCTGCGGCCCCTCAAGAACCTGTAAAAAATGATCGCCGTCGAACAGTAAAATTCCCGTTACATGCAATTGCGCGTTGCGCAGGCTTGCTCTCTCGACAAGGCCTGCCAGTTGTGAGGGATCTAATGTTCGATTCAGTCGGCTACGGTAAATCAAAGTCGCTAACACGAAATGCTACCCTCAGAATGCCCACAGAAAGCCCGATTAAAAATACGCCATTTCGGAGTCTATCAGCGGTTGAGGATTCCCGTCCGTCAAATAAGGGGCAATCTGTTAGCGTTCTCGTTGGCTTAAAATTGTCAAACGTGCGCGATAGCCATGGCGAATATGCTCGCAGGCGATTTCCTGCGCTGCGGCACTATCACGTCGCGACAGCGCGTCAACAATGGCCTGGTGTTCGCGTTTGGACTCTTCGGTACGCTCTTTCAGTTCGTAGGTGGTGCTGCGCAATAACGACAAATGGATGCGTAAGTTGTCCAGCATTTCATTGAGATAGGGATTGTGTGTCGCGCGGTAGATTTGGCGGTGGAACATGCGGTTGTGGTCGTGCAGTGCTTTGCTGTCGGTGAGTGAGGCTTCGGCGTGAACCATCTCCTGTAGCAGTGCGATTTCCGCGTCAGAGGCGGCATTGACTGCCAGCGCCATCGCCAGCCGCTCAAGCCCTTCGCGTACATCGAACAACTGACGCAAACGCTCGTAACTGATATGGGCGATGATGAGCCCGCGTTGCGGTCCCGGTTCGGCAAGCCCGAGTGTTTCCAGGCGGTGGAGCGCTTCACGTATCGGCGTTCGGCTCAGGCCAAACTGCTCTGCCAGTCGCGTCTCCTGCAAACGCTCTCCCGGCAGCAACTCTCCCGCTTCAATGGCGGAAATAAGAATTTCAAACGGCGTTAAGCCCGCATCGCGACCCGTCGATTTCACGTTTTAGCTCCTTTCGTATGTACTGATGATGGCTTTGCAAAGTCTGCACCCTGCCGTCGTTCATCTTGCCACACTAACGGGGAGGCTTTTGCATTTTTTATTCTTTGCTTTTTTAAAAAACATCTTTTGACGTTTACGAAATCGCTGCTATGTTTATTTTAAATTCATTGTATACAAATGAATTCAACAATACACAAAACGAATATTTGCTTTTTATTTTGTAAGCCAACACCGTATTTGCAAGTCAACACCAGGGAAACTGTGTTTTACCATGACAATGAAAGCAGAAACTGCATTAACCCGTGGAGAACAGCTAAGCCATTTTATCAGCCATGCTAATCAACTCGTTGTGCCGCCTGCCGTGCGGCACGAAGCAAAACGCGCATTAATTGATTTTCTCGGCGTGGCGATCGGTGCCGTTAATGACGATGCCGTTCACGCTGTTCGCCAGGTGGCGAAAAAATGGAACGCCGCCGGTGATGCGCGAATTTTCCTTTCTGCTACTACCACCCCTGCACTTGCCGCATTAGTCAACGCCACCATGGCACACGCCGCTGATTACGACGATACCCATCCAGCGGGCGCAGGCCACCCCGGCGGGCCGTGCTGGTCAACGGCGCTGGCGATGGCGCAGGCGCATCCGGTTGACGAGGAACAGATCCTGCTGGCCTTCATCACCGGTTTTGAAGTGATGGCGAAACTGGGCGGCGGCTGGGTGCCGGGCGTTGGACGTAACCTGCAACGTCGTGGTTTTCACCCTACTTCTGTTGTCGGTCGCGCCGGCGCGGCAGCTGTTGCAGCGGCGATTTTGCGTCTTTCCGAAGAACAGGTTCGCAACGCGTTAGGCGCGGCGGCAACCATGATGGGCGGTTTGCAGAAATCTTCCGGCACCCACGGAAAACCGTTTCACGCCGGGAAAGCGGCAATGGACGGTATTCTGGCGGCTGAACTGGCAGCGGAAAATTTTGTCGGTGCCCACCATTTTTATGAAGCTGACGGCTGGGTAAAAATCTTTATCCAGGATGGCAGCGCGGAAATTCCCCCGCTTGATTTCGGCGAGAGCTGGGAACTGCTCACCAACGGCTACAAGCTCTATGCCAGTTGCCGTGGTACGCACGCTTCCATTGAAACCGCACGTAAACTCTACCCACAATTGCAGGGGCGCACTATCACCCGAATTTCGGCAAAAGTGCACCCGATGGGCATGGTTAACGCCGGAATTATGGATCCGCGTACGCCGCTGGAGAGTAAATTCAGTATTCCTCACTGTATCACCCTCGCCTTAAGCGGCTACGCGCTGACAGATACCGATTTCACGCAGGCGACGGTTGATGATCCGCGACCGCGCGCGCTGCTGCCGCTGCTCGAAGTCGAAGCGGTTGACGGGCAGTCCGCCAGTTCCGCCTTTATTGACGTCTGGCTGGATGATGGCAGCGTGTTACATGCGCATACGGATGTCTATCGCGGCCACGCGCAAAATCCACTGAGCGATGACGAGTTGCGCGCCAAATTTGACGCCCTCACCGTCCCTGTCCTCGGCGCGGCGCGAAGCGCACAATTATATGACGCCGCCCTGCACTTTGAGCGCCCGGGTTCACTGGCGCGCATCACCGGATTACTTGCCGGCGACCACTAATTCTTTTTTGTACAGGAAATCTGTTCATGACCATTGCCCGACAACTTGCCGGTAATTTACTGGCGTTCTCCCGGCAGGCTTTCCCGCAGGCCGCGTACGCCCAGGCGCGTACCGCGATAATTGATACGTTAGGTGTGACGCTTGCCGGCGGTGTGCAGGATGGCTCGCGCAAACTGCGTGCGGTGATTGTCCCTTCTGCCGCGACCGGCAACAGCCGCGTATTTGGCACCGACCTGAAGCTGAACGCGCTCGATGCCGCCCTGCTAAATGGCGTCTCTTCGCACCTGCTTGATTTTGATGATTCCAACTCCTGGCTGCACGGCCATATTTCTGTCGCCGTTTTACCTGCGCTGCTGGCGCTGGCGGATGAGCTGGACATCAATGGCGAAGCGGTGCTGCGTGCTTATATTACCGGCTATGAAACCGCGGTGCGCATGGGTAAAGCCGTGAGCCCGTTTCAGTACCGTCATGGCTGGCATCCGACCACCACGGTTGGTGTTTTCGCCGGTGTGGCGGCCTGCGCGGTGGCACTCGATCTTAATGAAGAGCAAACCGCAACGGCGCTGGCGATGACCGCTTCGCTCGCCAGCGGCATTAAGTCGAATTTCGGTACGGAAACCAAAGCCCTGGCGGTCGGTCAGGCGGCGCGCAGCGCTGTGATGGCCTGCAAACTGGCAAAAGAGGATTTCAGCGCAGGCGCTAATGCGTTCGAGCATCATCAGGGGTATTTCCACGTTTATAACGGCCAGGCGAATGTCGACCCGCTACCGTTAACTGAAAACTGGGATGCAACGCCGTTTATTCTCGATACCGTGAAGAGTAACAATTACAAATACTTCCCATGCTGTTACGCTATTTTGTCGCCGCTGGATGGCGTGCTGGCGCTGCGTGAGGAAACCGGGTTGCAGCCGCATGAGATTGAACATATCGAGGTGAAAGTTCACCCGATCCGCTTCCCGCATATCAATATTCCGCAGCCGGAAAATCCGCTGGCGGGTAAATTCAGCCTGCATTATTGCGTGGCGCGTGCGTTTGTCACCGGCACCCTGACGCTGGATGATTTTATCGACGACGCGCGTTTTCAGGATCCGGCGACACAGACGTTAATGCAGAAAGTGACGCTGGAGCACCATGACGAAGAGATTACACACAGCGCCTTCGTCACGCTGACCACCGTCGACGGGCGGCAGTTTGCCTTGCGGGTCGCCGGGGCACGGGGTTCCAGCCCGGCAATCCCGCTGCCGGATAACTTGATTGAACAGAAATTCCTTGATTGCGCCAGCCGCATTCTGCCAGCGGCAGAGGCTCAGGCGCTGTATCATCGCCTGCTGCAGGATGATTTTCGTTAAACGGATGTGAGTATGACACTGACGTTGATTCCGCCGGAGATTTCCCCGTTATTTGCCGGGGTGATGGTGTTTTGCAGTTTTCTGACCTCGGCGCTGACGGCCGCCATGGGCCTCGGCGGCGGCACGGCGCTGCTGGCGATCATGGGGCTGGGGATGCCGGTGAGCAGCCTGATGCCGGTACACGGCATGGTGCAGCTTGGTTCCAATTTTAGCCGGACGCTGATTCAGCGCGTCCATGTGGTGTGGCCGCTGGTGCTGTGGTTTTTGCTGGGTAGCGCAGTCGGTATTGCCGTTGGCGCACCGGTTGCGGCGGTGATCCCGGACAGTATCGCCCGCATTGCGCTGGGGTTGTTTATTCTCTGGTCGGTACTGCGTAAACGCGGCGAACAGAAACCGCTGAGCCGTCCGTTGTTTATTATTGGCGGCGCGGTGAGTAGTCTTGGAACGATGATTGTTGGCGCAACCGGGCCGATGGTCGCCGGGCTTATCAGTTCTCAAGGGCTAAAACGCCAGCCGCTGATTGCCACACATGCGACCTGCATGGTGTTGCAACACGGGTTAAAGATCCTCGCTTTCGGGCTGATGGGCTTTGCCTGGGCCAGTTGGTTACCGGTACTGGCGGCAATGATTATCAGCGGCGCGCTGGGTACCTGGCTGGGAACGCGGGTGCTGGATAACGTACCGGAGCGGCTGTTCCGCATACTGTTTCGCATTACCATGATCCTGCTCAGCGCACAGTTGCTGTGGCAAGGTGTGCGGGGATGGCTGCAATAATTCGATCGTCGGTTTCTGGATATGCTTTACTGAATTCGTTCTTTGCTAAAGAGGTCATGGATGAGGAACATACGTATACAAACGGATATGTTAGTGAAATCAGTAATAAATACAGTTAATTAATCGGATAGCAACTTTTAAAAAGGATCGGTCATGCTCAAAAAATCTCACCTTGCCGCCTCTGCTTTGCTGCTGGCGCTCGGCAGTTTCCTTGCGCCTGCCCAGGCGGAAAACGCGCCTGCTGTTAATGGCGATACCGTGAAAAAAATCAAAGCGCGTGGCGAACTGGTGTGTGGCGTTCACCCTGCCCGTCACGGTTTTGCCGCGATTAACAGCAAAGGCCAGTGGGAAGGTCTTGATGTTGATTTCTGCCGTGCGCTGGCAACCGCCGTGCTGGGCGACGCCTCGAAAGTGCGATTCACACCGCTCTCAACCGCACAACGCTTTATGGCGCTGCAGTCTGGCGAAGTGGACGTGCTGTCACGCAACACCACCGCGACGCTCACCAATGACGTGGCGCTCGGCATCAGTTTTGCTCCACCTAACTTTTACACCGGCACCGGCTTTATGGTGCGCGCCAACAGCGGCGTGAAAAAACTCGAAGATCTCGATGGCGCAACCGTTTGTGTCACGCCAAGCAGTACCGAACGTAACGTCGCGCAGATTTTTGGCTCGCGCAACATTCACTACACGCCAGTGGTTATTGAAAACAACAAAGAGTATGTCGCCGCCTACCTCGCGGGGCGCTGTGATGTGATCGCCCGCGATAAAGTGGCGCTGCCCGGCATCCTGGCGTTTGATACTGACAAACCGCAGGATCATGTGATCCTGCCGGGTATGTACTCCAAAGAGCCGCTGGCGATGGCGGTGCGCAAAGGCGACAACCAGTGGTATGACATCGTGAAATGGGTGGTTTATGCCACCTTTGACGCCGAAGAGATGGATGTTAACCAGAGCAATGTCGATGAAAAACTGAAATCCACCGATCCGGATGTTCAGGGCCTGCTGGGTGTGACCGGCGGCTTCGGTCAGAAACTGGGGCTGGATGACAAATGGGTGTACAACATCGTGAAACAGGTAGGCAACTATGGCGATATTTACAACCGCCACTTTGGCCCGAAAAGCGCTGAACCGCTGGATCGCGATTTGAATAATCAGTGGAACAAAGGTGGCCTGCTTTACGGTCTGCCGATCCGTTAATCGCCGGGCCGCCTCCGTCTTGCGGGGCGGCCCTTCTCCACTCCTGCCACAGTCGTAATTTTAATGATGAAACAGTCTGACAACTCCGGTGTTCTGGCGTCGGATGCGACGCGCGAGGCCACCGCGTTTCGCCTTTTCACCTTTTTTGGCAGTCAGTCCGTGCGCAGCGCCTGTTACCAGTTGCTGCTGGCGGCGCTGCTTGCAGGGTTTAGCTACTGGCTCTACAGCAACGTGGTGGAAAACCTGCATGCGCAACGCATTTCGACCGGATTCGGTTTTCTGCACCAGCCTGCGCAGTTCGCCATCGGGGAAACATTAATTCCCTATTCCGCGAACGACACCTACACCCGCGCGCTGGTGGTGGGGTTTCTTAATACCCTCTATGTGACGCTGTGCGGCATTGTGCTGGCGACACTGCTCGGATTTTTGGTTGGTATTGGCCGGGTTTCCAAAAACTGGTTATTGATGAAAGTGTGCGTCACTTACGTGGAGCTGCTGCGTAATGTCCCGGTGATCCTGCATGTGATCTTCTGGTCAATGGTGATCCGCAACCTGCCCGCGCCGCGCCAGGCGATAGCACTGCCGGGCGGTTTTCTTACCAACCGGGGCTTAACATTCAGCGTTCCGGCGGCGCACAGCGGCTGGCAGTGGACATTGCTCGCGCTGCTGGCTGGCTGTGTGTTAAGCCTGCTGTTTTCACTGCTTGCGCGTTACTGGCGCGAGCGGCGCAGTAAAGTGCTGCCGACAGGACGCATTCGCTTCGCGCTGATTATTGCCCTGCCGCTACTGGTGTGGTGGTTGTCCGGCGCGCCGCATGCGCTGAACACGCCGGAGTTGCGCGGGTTTAACTTTCGCGGCGGGTTTACCATCAGCCCGGAATTCACCGCGTTGCTGCTGGGGATCTCGCTCTACTCTTCTGCTTATATTGCCGAAATTGTTCGCGCGGGGATTCAGTCCGTGCCAAAGGGGCAGCTTGAAGCGGCGCGCGCGCTGTCGTTTTCACCGTGGCATGTCATGCGCCATGTCGTTATTCCGCAGGCGATGCGGGTGATGGTGCCGCCGCTGGCGAGCAAGTATGTGAGCCTGGCGAAAAACAGTTCGATAGCCGTGGTGATTGGCTACCCGGAACTGGCGAATATCAGTAACACCATGATGAGCCAGACCGGCCAGGCGCTGGAGGCTATTGCCATTATGATGGTGGTGTATCTGGTTATTAGCGGCACCACCTCGCTGTTGATGAACCTGTTTAACCGCTACGTCGCCATTAAAGAGCGCTAAGGAACCGTTATGCAAAACTCTGTGGTTTTCTGGCTGCGACAGCATTTATTCAGCAGCGTTGCGCAAAGCGTGTTGACGCTGTTGCTGTTAGCGCTGCTGGCGCTCGTGGGGTCAACACTGCTGCGCTGGGGCGTGATAGACGCAGTCGGCTTCAGCGGTACGGCTGAGCAATGCCGGGCGGCGACAGGTGCTTGCTGGGCGGTGATCGGCGAGAAGTATCGTCCGATCCTGTTCGGGCTCTATCCGTATGATGAGCAGTGGCGTGCCGCCCTGGCGGTGCTGGTGTGGTTTGTCACCGTCGGGCTTTCGTTGTCGCCGATGTGCTGGCACTCGCGTCTGTTGTGGCCGCTGTGGATAGTCTCGCTGGTTGTCATGTCGGTGCTGATGAGCGGCGGCCTGTTCGGGCTGCCGGCGGTCTCGTCTGCGGACTGGGGCGGTCTGCCGCTGACGCTGCTGCTCTTTTCCGGGACGGTGATTATTGGCATGCCGGTGTCGGTGGTGCTGGCGCTGGGCCGCCGTTCCCCGCTGCCGTTTTTGCGTGGTTTGTCGGTAGTGTTTATTGAAGGGTTACGCGGCGTACCGTTGATCACGATTTTGTTTGTCGCCGTGAACGTCTTTCCGCTGTTTTTACCGGCCGGGATGGAGGTGAACAAGCTACTGCGGGTGATTATTGGCATCGCCCTGTTCTTTGCCTGCTATCAGGCTGAAGTGATCCGCGGCGGTTTGCAGGCTGTGCCACGCGGCCAGTATGAAGCGGCGGCGGTGCTGAATCTGGGATACTGGCACACCACCACCAAAATTGTGTTGCCGCAGGCGCTGCGCATCTGCCTGCCGGCGGTGACCAACCATATTATTGCGGCGATGAAGAACTCGTCATTCGTGATCATTATCGGCCTGTTCGATGTCCTGACCGCCTCCACCGCAGTGATGCAGGACCCCGTCTGGCGACGTTACTACATCGAAACCTATGTGTTTATCGCCGGCCTGTATTTACTGTTTGGCTTTTCGCTTTCCCGTTACGCGGTGTGGGTCGAAGGACGCATCGATGAACGCCGCAACCCTGAAGGAGTTTCCTGATGCACACCACACCCCCCGCGAACGACGCAATCATTCAAATGACCTCCGTCAGCAAATGGTACGGGAAATTTCAGGTGCTGGATGATGTCTCGCTCAGCGTAAAAAAAGGTGAACGCGTGGTGATTTGCGGCCCATCTGGTTCCGGCAAATCGACACTTATCCGCTGCATTAACCGGCTGGAAGAGCATCAGAAAGGCCAGATTCTGGTGAACGGTATAGAAATGAATGATAACGTGCGCAACATTAGCCGCATTCGTTTGAGCATCGGGATGCTGTTTCAGCAGTTTAATCTGTTCCCGCATTTAAGCGTGCTGGATAACCTGATTATTGGCCCAACGCTGGTGCGCAAGATGAGCCGCCCGCAGGCAACGGAGCTGGCGATGCACTATCTGGAAAAAGTGCAGATCGCCAACCAGGCGCATAAGTTCCCGTTGCAGCTCTCCGGCGGTCAGCAGCAGCGTGTAGCGATTGCCCGCGCGCTCTGTATGCAACCGGAGATTATGCTGTTTGACGAGCCAACCTCGGCGCTGGACCCGGAAATGATCAAAGAAGTGCTGGATGTGATGCTGGATCTGGCGGACAGCGGCATGACAATGATTGTGGTCACGCACGAAATGGGCTTTGCCCGTACCGTGGCGGATAACGTGATTTTGATGGCCGACGGTCGCATTGTTGAGTCTGCGCCGCCGGAAACGTTTTTCACCCAGCCTGCGCATCCGCGTACCCGCCAGTTCCTCGATCAAATCCTCAGCCATTAATCATAATGCGGCGGGTTTCCGCCGCACTTCCGCCCGCAATAGATATTCTCCAGCATCGCTAATAGCCATAAATAAAATAATGGTATTGTCCTTTTCTTATACTCTGGACTTTATCCAAAAGTAAAAATGTTAGCCTGCGATGTTAATGTTTCTATTTTTGATCGTCTATTTATTCGCCTTTGCTGCATCACCGGCTATTAATTTGACTTAAGAATGTACTTATGGCTGGTTTGTTTTTTTGTCGTCATTTTTCTTTCGCAAAATCATAACAATATTTATAAATTGAGTCGTAAGTATGACTAAAAAAATATTTAACGCAGCTACTTTCCGTTGCCGATAACTTTGTGGAGAATGCACGGGTAATAACAAAAACTCACTGGCCGGTAAATTATAAAAAAGCCTATTACCGCGTCAGCAATTTATTGAACGCGGTACATTACGGGGTTTTTCATGAAGCGTAACACTCCTGTTACACAGAAAGAGTATTTGCTTAACGATGGGGCGACGCTGTTGTCGACCACAAATACGCACAGCCATATTACTTATGCCAATACGGCATTTATTGACGCCAGCGGATTTACCGAAGACCAGTTGATGGGCGAAGCGCACAATATTATTCGCCACCCGGATATGCCACCCGCCGCGTTTGGTGATATGTGGTTTACCATCCAGCAAGGTGACAGCTGGACCGGGATGGTGAAAAACCGCCGTCAGAACGGCGATCACTACTGGGTGCGCGCTAACGTAACGCCCGTTTATCAGCAAGGCGAATTGACCGGTTATATCTCAGTGCGGAATATTCCACAACGCGAAGAAATTGACGCCAGCGCCGCGCTTTATGATCGCGTGAATGAAAACAAATTTCGCGGCTTCCGTTTTTATAAAGGTTTAGTGGTTCGTCGTGGTTTATTTTCTTTCCTTTCAATTTTCCAGCGGATTAGTGTTTCAAAACGTATTAACCTGGGCGCTATTATTACCGCTGCTCTGTTAGTGGTATTGCAATTCTTGCCATTTAATGCTGCTGAAAAAGCCGGTGTAACAGTTATTGCACTGGGATTGCTTTCTGCTTTTTTACAGAGCCAAATATCAAGACCATTAAAAATAGTTCTGTCCCAAATGCAAAAAGTGGTCTCCGGGCGAAAAGCCGACTATCGCCATTTTAACCGCGTGGATGAAATCGGTTTGCTGATGCGTCTGGTAAATCAGTCCGGGTTAAATCTTAACTCGCTGGTTGGCGATGTTTCCGCGCAAATAAAAGGGATTCGCGTCATTAGCGGGCGCATCTCCAGCGAGGGCGACTCTCTGCGCCAACGTACGGAAGAGACCTCCGGCGATCTGCATCAGACCGCGGCGGCAGTTGAAGAGATTGCCAGCGCAGTCAGGCAAACAGCGGAAACCGCAACAGACGCGATGACACGTGCGGATGAGACCAGCGCTAGCGCGATGGAAAGCGGCGATGTGATGAAAAAGACCATTGCCATGATGCAGTCTGTTTCGGCGGACAATAATAAAATCGTCGACATTATTGGCGTCATCGACAGTATCGCTTTTCAGACCAATATTCTGGCGCTGAACGCGGCGGTAGAAGCGGCGCGTGCCGGTGAATCCGGGCGCGGGTTTGCGGTGGTTGCAGCGGAAGTGCGTAACCTTGCGCAACACTCCGCCTCAGCCGCGCGTGAAATTCAGACACTTATCGAACACAACGTGGCGAACGTGAAAAGCGGTGTTGAGATGGTCGAGAACACCGAAACGCACCTGACGGCGATGATCGACAGCGTGATCAATATGTCGGCGATGATCAAAGAGATCGGTATCGCCACCCACGAACAAACGCAGGCGCTGGAGTTGATTAACCAGTCCGTTTCGCGTATCGGCACCATGACGCACAACAACACCGGCATGGTGGAGCATGTCACCAGCGCGGCGGAAGATCTCTCTGAACGCGCTGCCCGCCTGCATCGCGCGGTGCATGTTTTCGGCGGTAGCTGATAGCCCCGAACACCATGCTATAGTGCTGCTCCCCGGTCGCGGAAAACAGGACATAGCATGGTGTTTCTCAGAGCAGTGCTGATCTTCATCCTTTCGACAGCAGCCCATGGCGCCGATCGCCTTTCTCCTCCCGCCGGGTTTATGCAACCGCCGGAACACAAAACAGCAAAAGCGGTTAACTGCCCCACTGCACCCGCTCCTTTTACTGGCGTGCTGGATTTTCAAAGCAAGTATGAAGGCTCCGACAGCGCGCGCGCCACGCTCAACCCTGAAGCCGACGCCGCTTTTCGCCAGCAAACAAAACCAATTACCGATATGGAACGCTTTGTCAGCCGCCAGGTTACCGTCTGGGCGCAAAACGGGAACCCGTCGAATGTCGCCTGCTTGGTCAACGCCCTGGCGGGCTGGGCCAGCGCGGGTGCGTTAACGGGTGATGCGAAGAACCATACCGGCAGATCCATGCGTAAATGGGCGCTGGCTACCTTTTCTTCTGCCTGGCTGCAGTTGCAATATTCGCCTTTGCATCCGCTGCGCGCTTATCCGGATCAGCAGGCAAATATTGAGCGCTGGCTCAGTACACTTGGCGATTTAACCGTTAACGAATGGCATGATTTACCGTTGAATAAAGTCAATAACCACAGCTACTGGGCAGCCTGGGCCATTATGGCAACCGCGGTCGTCACGCAGCGGCGCGATCTCTTTACCGACGCGCTGGATATTTACCACACGGCGATGCAGCAAATTGATCAAGCAGGTTTTTTACCCAACGAACTGCGTCGTCGTCAGCGTGCGTTCTCTTACCACAATTACGCTATCCAGCCGCTGGTGATGATTGCGCTGTTTGCCCGTGCGAACGGCGTGGATCCAAAGGCAGAAAATCACGACGCGCTGCGGCGTCTGGGGGAACAAGTAATTGGCGGATTAACCGATGCGCAGCCGTTTGCGCAAAAAACGGGCGTTACGCAGGATGTGTCGTTTTTACAGCACCCGACCAATCTGGCCTGGCTTGAAGGCTGGTGCCAGCTTTATAGATGTGATGATGCGCTGCGCCAGCGTATAGCGCCCCTGCGCCCGCTGCAAAACACCCGTCTGGGCGGTGATCTCAGCCATCTGATGACCGCCACCGCCCGACAGGAATAAATGAAGTTAACCGGCGTTTCCGGCTATCGCCAGATAGTCCGTATAGAGCTGTGGCGCACCGGAAAACGACGCGAGCGTGCGCCACTCGTCATACATGCGTTCCGTATCCTGATGTGCGGCGACAAAGGCCAGTGATTTTTCCGTGGAGACGTCCAGCCCCGGATGAAAGGCGTTCAGCGACGCCAGACTTTCGATTTCCAGCATCACCGCGTACTGATCGAGACGATTACCGCCCCGACCTTTCAGCATGTGGAATTTCCAGCCGGGGTAATCTTCGACGCGGTGGATATTATCGGTAATGAATTTTTCGAAGGTTTGCGGCAGTACGCCCGCGCGCAGTGCGAGATTGTGGAAACCGACAACGCGCGCCACCGTTTCTTTTGCCTGGTAGTTTGGCCCTTCCGGCAGGGAGCTGTTTGTATTTTCCGCCACCAGGGAATAGGTGGTGAAAATGGTCGGCAGTTCGGCGAACGTCGCGAAGGTTTTCCATTCAGCAATCAGTGCCAGCGCCTGCGGGTGTTGCTGCCAGAAACGTTGCGCTTCAGCGGTTTGTTCGCCACTGGCTGTCACAAAGCGGGCGTACTGCTGCGCATCCGGCGCTTCGTACAGCATCAGATACTCGTTTTCACGCTCGCCGCGTAAACCTTTCAGCAACGTCCAGCGCCAGCCCGGATACGCCGGGATCTGCGCACCGCGCTCGCGGGCGAATTGTTCAAAATCTCCCGCCGTTACCCCTTTTTTCAGGTTGAGACCAATGTAGTGCACGCTAAAAACTGCATGAGATGGGTTATTCATAAAGACTCCTTTCTTCGTACCGTTGAGATAACACGGACACGTCCGTGAATTAATGGATGATTTTGCGCGCCAGCAAGCTAACCAGCAGCAGGAGCACAATGCCGGCGCTGAACACCGTGCTCAGGCTGAAGTGTTGGGCTATGGAGCCAATCAGCGCCGGGCCGCTCAACAACCCCGCATAGCCGAATAACGTGACGGCGGGAAGCGCGAAGTGCGACGGCACGCCGGGCTGATTCCCCGCGCCAGAGAAAAGCACTGGCACAATGTTCGCCAGCCCCGCGCCAACCAGCGCAAATCCGGCAAGGGAAAGCATGGCGCTATGCAGTGATACCATCACCAGCAGCCCCGCCGCGGCACACACTCCACCAAAGAGCAGCACGCGCACGTCGCCATACGTGTTGATAACGCGATCGCCGTATATCCGCCCCAGCGCGACGGTAATGGAGAAGAGCGTAAAACCCAGGCCCGCCTGCTGCGCGGGCATCTGCCGTTCGCTATGCAGGAAAACGGCGGACCAGTCCAGCATCGCGCCTTCGATCAGAAAGATAAAAAAACAGACGATGGCGATGAAAAGCACCTGCGGATGCGCCAGCGTTCGCAGCAGGCTCCCCTTCGCGCCGGTTTGTGGCGGGCGTCTGGCTAATAAATGGCTGGATGAAGCCAGCGCGATAGCCAGAATCAGCAGCGCAATCAGTAAAATGGCGTGTCGCGGTGCCACACCTGTCCACAACAACAGGCTGACGCTTCCGGCACCCGCGATGCAGCCCAGACTATAAAAGCTATGAAACCCGGCCATTCTTGCCTGCCCGGATTCACGCTCAACCACCACCGCCTGGCTGTTCATCGACACATCGAGCAGGCCATTTGCCGCGCCGAAAACGAGCAGAACCCCGCCCATCACGACGGGGGAATCGATAAACAACATGAAGGACAGATCGAGACACAACACCAGGGCGCAGCAGAGGATCACGGCCCGACAGCCAAAGCGGCTGATTAAACTGCCGCTGAACGGCATCGCCAGCATTGAGCCCGCGGCAATGCAAAACAGCAGCAAACCCAGCGCGCCATCATCAATGTGCAGCGTGGCTTTCACCAGCGGGATCAGCGGTGCCCACGCCGAGACCGCCAGACCAGCGATAAAAAATATCGCCCGCGTCGCATGCTGTGCGCCGCTATTTGTTGCCGGGTAAAGATTGGTCATTGGCTACACTCCCTGCTCATCCCCACAATTCTGGCTTTCGGCCACGGCCAGATAATCGGTGTAGATCTGCGGCGAGCCCGAAAAAGACGCGAGCTGTTTCCACTCCTCATACATCTGCTTGGTGTCCCGATGCGCTTTAGCGAAAACAGCCGCCTGATCGGTGGCGATATCCGGTTCTGGATAGAAAACATCGAGCGCCGCAAGGCTCGCTATCTCCATCATCACCACATATTGATCCAGCCGGTTGCCGCGCTCGCCTTTCAGTAAACGGAATTTCCAGTCCGGGTAATCTTCAATGCGTTGATAATTTTCAGCGATAAAGGTCTCGAAGGTCGCGGCCTCAACATCAGCGCGTAGCGCCAGGTTATGGATGCCAATCACCCTGGCCTCCGGCTCCTCGCCCGGCCGCTCGCGATAGCGAGGCCCATCCAGCACGGTGCTTTTTTTGTTCTCCGCCAGCAGCCGATAATCGGTGTAGATCGTCGGTAACGCGCTGAATGTTCCCAGTTGTTGCCATTCGCGCAGCAGTTGCTGTGCGTGCGGGCGGTCGCGCCAGAACTGGCGCGCCAGCTCGGTGAGATTGCCGTCTGCGCACAGGTAACGATCGCGCATGTCGGCGTTTTTGATTTCATACAGCATCAGAAATTGCCCGGCGCGTTCTCCCCGCAGGCCGCGCAGTAACGTCCAGCGCCAGCCGGGATAACAGGGGATCTGGCACCCTTTCTCGCGAACAAACTGCTCAAATTGCGCATTGGTGACACCGGCTTCGGTGTCAATGGCGATGTAATACAGGCTAAAAACCGGTGCGGATGCGTCAGTGTGTTTCATGTGCAAGCTCCATGGTGAATTGGGTATTAATGATTGCTTCCACTAACGTGACACCGTTTGGCGTGAGCGTGACGTCATCGCCAGTCACGGTGATGAGCGCTTTTTGCCTTAACGTCTCTAACGCACGGTGGATAACCGGGTTGTTGAAAAAACTGCGGCCGCCGAAGCGCTGGCGGAATTCGCTATCGTTGACCGGACGCAGCGTGGAAAGCGCCATTTTGAAAGCATTAACTTCGCGCTGGCGCGGTGAAAAACCCTGCTGCGATTCAATCGGTAAGCGCCCTTCTTCCAGCGCCTGGGAGTAGCGTTTGTAATCCGTAATGTTGATAGCCTCCGACTGCGTACATTTCGAACTGCCGCCAAGGCCAATCGCCACTTCCGGATACTGTTTATCAAGGTCAGTAATCAGTCCTTTCCATTTCTCCGCAGGTTGTGTGTGCCGATGGAAATACATGGTGGGATGCTCAATGTAATCATCGGTGAAGTAGCGCTCGATCAGTTCACGCATCTGGTACTGCTTACCCAGCCCCGGAAAGACGCTGTTGGCCCCTTTTTTCTGCCATAAGCTCTGGCGCTGCCCCGATACCCCGGTGCGCTGCTTCATAAATTCCGCCATATGCAGCTTCGTGCAGACGACATGAGAAAGCGCCAGTTTGCGGCACTTCTCCATATCAAATTTCACATCATCGACGCTTTGCCCAGGCAGACCGTAGATCAGATCCACGCTTATCCAGTCGAAACCAACTTCGCGGGCGTTGGCTATCGTCTCTTCACAGGTTTCCGCGCTATGTTTACGTCCGCAGGCCTCGATAAGCTGGTTATTGAACGACTGGACGCCAAAACTGATTTTGCTGAAACCCATCGTTTTGAGCAGTTGCAGATAGGATTTTGTCAGCGTTGCCGGTTCCCCTTCAAAACGCAGCGTGGCGGCAGAAAAATTGAAGTTTTGCTGGTAAAACGCAATCAGACGGCGGAGTTCCGCTTCCGGCAGCAACGACGGTGTGCCGCCGAAAACGTTAAATTCGCCCACTTCTGCTTGAGCCAGCGCGGGCACGTTTTGCAACCACAATTTCGCTTCCTGAATGTTCTGATCCACGACCCGGTGAAAAACGGCCCGCGAGGGGGCGCTCTGCGGGTTAATGATAATGGTTGGGAACTGGCAGAAATGGCAGCGGTAGCGGCACGTGGGAATCGACGCCCAGAGATGGATCTGTGCTGCCTGTTTGATGTCGTGTTCCATCTCGCGGAAAAAGGCGTCCTGCGGGTAGTCTTTGATGTCGCCCGGAAATACGTGGCAGCCAAAAGGATCCCGGTAGACATACTCCAGCAAGGTGTGATTTTCCGGCGCCGCCAGAAAATCGTACACGCGCGGCATCGGGTAGTGCGGGTCGAGATCGTTCAACGAATCCAGAAGCGTGCTGTTCATCAGAAGACTCCCCCGTTGGCAAAGTAGTTATGCGCCATGCCGGACTCGCGATCCTCACAGAAATACCAGACGAAACGCTGGAAATCGTGTTGCTGAACCTCGTCAAAACAGGCTGGCAGCGGCGGTGGAAAACCAATTTCTTCGCCCATTGCGCGACGCATGGCGCTGAAAATCTCGTCGCGAAACTCGAAATAGAGCCGGTAAGCGGGCGTTTTATAAGCATGGATAGGAGTGAAATCGATAATGCGCGTTTCGTGTTTAATGGCCTCAATGCGCCGGAACAGACGGTCGGCCACCACCGGACCGAAGAAGTCACGCACGGCATCGCTATCCAACAGCAGATGCGGGTTGAGGAGCACCGGCAGCACAATATTTTTCGGCACGTAATCTTTGATGGAGTAGTGCCAGGCCTGTAATGACTGTTCTGGTGTCGTGTCGCTCAGCGAGGTTTGCTGCCCCCCTTCAGGGCGGACATCTTTCATGATGATGATGCCATCTTGCCCGTAGGCGACACCGGTTATCACTTCCTGCAGAATGGTGTCTACGCGGCGGCTGTTGATTTCAACGTGGGAATCACGCGCGTAGACGGGTTTTCCGCCTGCGGCGATGACGCGAATACCGAAATCCCAGTCATCCGAAAGATGCTCGACAAACCGGCCGTTATTGAGCTGGTAAAAGATCTCTATGCCGCCGACGTTGTCGTACATTGTACGTTCAACCGCAAAGCCTTTGCCATCCGGGAAGCCGCCAAACAGCGAGAATGAGACATCGCGGCAGCGCAGCGTTTTCTGGATCTCGGCAAACAGATTCGGGCGCAGCCGGAAGTCGTTTTCGTTGTAGTAGTAATTACAGGTGCCTAAGTCCCCTTCTTCCTCGATCATTTTTTCAATCAGCGTATGCAGCCACCAGCTGTCCACGGTGCAGTCCGCATCGGCCGAAACGATATAGTGCTTTCGGTCTGTGCCAAGGCGTTTATCGCGCGCTTTTGAACGCAGCGACGCGTAGTCCATTCCGCATTTTCGCGCGGAGGAGACACCCTGCGTGGTTTCCTTGATGATATGAATATCCATTGCCGGATTGAGTCGATGGAAATCATGTATTTGCGCCACTGAATCATCGGTGGAGTTATTATCCACCACGATTAACTCCCAATTATCCTGTGTCAGCATGTTATTACGCGTTCTTTGATTAAGTAACGACACAAGCACAGAATTAATTCTGTCGCTTTCGTTATAAACGGGCAAAACAATCGAAACATAAACATTGTTACGCATATATACTCTCCCTGAGTAATAATTAAGACTCAACGCTCTTACTATTAAGCACTTTCTTACCAATAAGAAAGTTTTGATAAGCCATTTCTGACATTAACGGTTTGTTGGTGATGAGTTTATAAACGTTAAGAATAAATTCACCGTCCGGTAAATCATCTTTCTCGGCTGAGATATCCATAATTGGCGCAAAGAATCCATATTGCCCATAGACCTCGTCATAATATTCGTAACGTGTCGAAATGTAACAGCGCCGATGACTAATCGCTTCACCAATAGGATTTCCATAACTGTCATAATCCCACGACGTCAGAAAAGAGACGATGTCACACGAGTAATACAAATCTTCAATTGTATAGGTGTTCATGCCCGGTGGCATATAACCGTGCTGCAACCAGCCAATAAAATGTATAAACGGTTCAGTCTGTAATTTTCTGGATAAATCAATCAGGGATTGATAACACTCTGGTGCCTCATGGGGATCGCCTGCGACGACCAGAAATACGCGCTGCTCAAGTCCGTGTTGTTGAAAGAGTTGGTTAAGCCTTGAAACCAGGTAAATATCACGGTCAAGCCGTTTTTGCGGGATAAGACGTGTGGTTCGGGCAATCAATATATCATTACAGTCAATACCAAGACTGCGCCTCATGTCACTATGACTTCGCGCGTCTGTAAAGTTATAAGCATTCTTTTTAACTTTAATTTCAACGGCATAATTGCACCACTCTTCAAGTTTTTCTTTCAAATCCTCATTAAGCGTAAAGTACGTGATATAGCGAGAATTGATGGGTTTGATGGCATAAGGGTATGGATAAGCACCATACTTCATCACCGTTTTTTCGCTATTCCACATTAAATCATGGTCACGCCAGGTAACGAACTGCTCTAAATAATAGCGTTTACCATATGCGTCAATCGCAATATATAGAGCTTTTGTATAGATAATATTTTCCGGAAGCGTTCCGTTTTCGACGAAAACAGTACCGATATTGAGTTGCTCCCATTGCCGTACGATTTTTTTTGCCAGTTGGTACGCTGTTTTATCAATAACAGAAAGGATTCTTTCACGCTCCGTTGATGAAACGGATATTTTCTGGCTAATCAATACATTATGCGAGTACTCGATAAAATGGGTGTTGTAATCAGGCAAACTGGTAATGTCATTTATTCGTACAAGTGTAAAGCCACCTTTATATATAGCATTCTCCCATTCATATGGTTTATTGAATCTACCCTTATCTATCTTGATGTCGTAACCCAGATCAAGATAAGGCTTAATTCCCTTGTGTACTAACTCTTGTGCCGTTTTAAATGCTTCAACAGTGATACCTGAAAAAGCAACAGCATCAAAAGATATAAAAATAGCTCCATTTCGAACGTCCATGGAATTACCTCTTTCTCATTGCGAAGATATTTTTTAATTATTCCATTGGCGTTAAGAAAAGCATATTACAGCCTGGGATTAAAGGGGTGGGTATCGCAATATTGAAGATAATGTTGTTTTTTTTACTTTTCGTCACACAAAAAAGCGAAATGATGTTTCATCCTTAATATATCACTTTAATTGTTGTAACCATTAAGTAACTACGCGAAGGCGCTTAAGCTCAAGAATATTCTACTTTAATTGAGGTTGTTCGGAGTATTTACTCGTAAACCCTATGGTGTGCAGGAATTAAATCTGTTAGCGATGCTTTCGTTATTTATTGCTATAAAGCCTAAAGGTAACTTTTCTTATTGCACTTTGTGCTGGGATGTCCGAGGATAACAGTTCGGTATGTTTTTTGTACCGCGCAATGATGAGATTGAATTTCGCCCGGTCAGTCGCCGGGCTTGTCCTTGAAACATTGAACTGGATTAAGGAGTAAGCATGAAATCGAACCGTCAGGCACGTCATCTTATGGGGCTGGATTACAAAGTGTCGAACACCCGCAAAGTTGTCACGAAAGACAATCAGGAAGAGACAGTGATCGCTCACCGCTCCGGGCGTCATCGCCGCGCTGGCTGATTTTGCCCCCTCACCACCCCATCCGGGGTGGTGTTTTGCCCCCCCTCTCCTTGCTATTGCTAAAAATTCAATCAACGAATACCGCGATCGGGAAGTATTTGCTGAAGCGATGCTTTATACTTGCGCCCGCCGCAGTACCCGCCCGTGACGCACCCCCACGGGAGAAAGTTGAACAAGGAGCTGTAAGATGAATGCAAAGCATAATAAAAACCGATCGTTATATATCCCTTACGCTGGACCTGTGTTGCTGGAATTTCCGTTGCTGAACAAAGGCAGTGCCTTCAGCATGGAAGAACGCAGCAACTTCAACCTGCTTGGCCTGCTGCCAGAAGTGGTTGAAACCATTGAAGAACAAGCCGAACGCGCCTGGTTGCAGTATCAGGGCTTTAAAACCGACATCGATAAGCACATCTATCTGCGCAATATTCAGGATACCAATGAAACCCTCTTCTATCGGCTGGTAGAAAACCATCTCGAAGAGATGATGCCGGTGATCTACACCCCCACCGTTGGCTGGGCGTGTGAGCGTTTCTCTGATATTTACCGCCGCGCCCGCGGAGTGTTTATCTCCTGGCAGAACCGCGCCAGCATGGACGACATCCTGCAAAACGTGCCTAACCACAACATCAAAGTGATCGTGGTGACCGACGGGGAACGTATCCTCGGGCTTGGCGACCAGGGCATCGGCGGCATGGGCATTCCCATTGGTAAGCTGTCGCTTTACACCTCTTGCGGCGGCATCAGCCCGGCTTACACCCTGCCCGTGGTACTGGATGTTGGCACCAACAACCAGCAGTTGATTAACGATCCGCTCTATATGGGCTCGCGTCACCCGCGTATCACCGGCGACGAGTATTACGCTTTTGTGGATGAATTTATCCAGGCGGTGAAACAACGCTGGCCGGACGCGCTGTTGCAATTCGAAGACTTCGCGCAGAAAAATGCCATGCCGTTGCTGAACCGTTATCGCGATGAAATCTGCTGCTTTAACGATGACATCCAGGGCACGGCGGCAGTGACCGTCGGTACGCTGATCGCCGCCAGCCGCGCGGCGGGCAGCCAGCTCAGCCAG
This sequence comes from Kosakonia sp. YIM B13588, assembly GCF_042788165.1. NCBI lineage: Bacteria > Pseudomonadati > Pseudomonadota > Gammaproteobacteria > Enterobacterales > Enterobacteriaceae > Kosakonia > Kosakonia sp. YIM B13588. The sequence goes on from NZ_JBHZPO010000001.1 coordinate 495,206, forward strand.
CAGAAAATCGTCTTCCTTGGCGCGGGTTCTGCCGGGTGCGGTATTGCCGAACAGATCATTGCCCAGACTCAGCGCGAAGGATTGAGCGAAGCGGACGCCCGTCAGAAAGTCTACATGGTTGACCGTTTCGGTCTGCTGACCGACGAAATGCCGAATTTGCTCCCGTTCCAGAGCAAGCTGGTGCAAAAACGCGAAAACCTGCAAAACTGGGACACCGGCACGCAGAACGAAGCCCTTTCCCTGCTGGATGTGGTGCGTAATGTGAAGCCGGATATTCTGATCGGCGTCTCCGGCCAGACCGGGCTGTTCACGGAAGAGATCATCCGCGAAATGCACAAACACTGCCCGCGCCCGATAATCATGCCGCTGTCGAACCCGACCTCGCGCGTGGAAGCAACGCCGCAGGATATTATCAGCTGGACGGATGGGATGGCGCTGGTTGCCACCGGCAGCCCGTTCTCACCAGTGCAGTGGAAAGACAAAACCTACCCGATTGCCCAGTGCAACAACGCGTACATTTTCCCGGGCATTGGCCTCGGCGTTATCTCCAGTGGCGCATCGCGCATTACGGATGAAATGCTGATGGCGGCAAGCGAAACGCTGGCGGAATACTCCCCGCTGCTGCTGAACGGCGAAGGATTGGTACTGCCGGAGCTGAAAGACATTCAGCAAGTTTCGCGCGCCATCGCGTTTGCCGTTGGCAAAATGGCGCAACAACAAGGCCTGGCGGCAAAAACCTCGGCCGAAGCGCTGAAGCAATCCATTGATGAGAACTTCTGGGAGCCGAAGTACCGCAGCTACCGCCGTACTTCTATTTAATCTCCGCACCCGGCGCCGCTGTGCGCCGGGTTTTTCCTTGCTGGTAAAACATTCATTTCCCCGCTAAACTCCTTTTCACCCATTAACTTACTGAATATAAAAAAGGAGGCTACTTATGCTGTATTGTGAATTGTTTGACTATTCACATGCCTTTGGCGATCGCGCCAGCTCAAGCGTTATCGGTATCGTGCTGCGATAACTTCTGCTTGAGCGAAGACAACAATCCCTTCCCTTGGGCTTACCAGGTTATCGTCAGCGATGTTTGACGAGGCACGCTCGTGCCTGTAACTCTTGAGTAAGCAATGAGCACATTATTATCTGCACAATCAATCCGTGTTGAAACGGCGTTTGGTCCGTTATTCTCCGATCTCTCCTTCACCCTGAAAAAAGGCGATCGCCTTGGGCTTATTGGCGACAATGGCTGCGGCAAAAGTACGCTGCTAAAAGTGCTGGACGGTTCGCTGTCCCCGCTTTCCGGCAATGTGACGGTGGCGAACCAGTGCCTGCTGGCGCGCGTCGAGCAGCATCTGCCCGATGCTCTGTTATCGATGACGCTGCTTGATGCGGTACTGGCGCAGATCCCGTCGACGGAGCGCGACATCCAGCGCTGGCGCGGCGAAGCATTATTGGCCAGCATGGGGCTGAGTCCGCAGGAAATCACCCTAACGGCCGCCACGCTGAGCGGCGGGCAACATACCCGCTTGTTGCTGGCGCGGGCGCTGATCCGCGAACCGGATCTGCTGCTCCTGGATGAGCCCGGTAACCACCTCGATCTGCCCACGTTACTGTGGCTGGAACAGTTTCTGCGAAGCTGGTCCGGCAGTTTCGTGATGGTGTCACACGACGCGGCGTTACTGGATGCGGTGACCAATGGCAGCTGGATCCTGCGTGATCATACGCTGCACTACTTCGCACTCCCCTGTAGCGCGGCGCGTCAGGCACTGGAAGCGCGCGATGAGAGCGATGCCCTGCGTCACAAAGCGGAGCAAAAGGAGATAGACCGCGTTACCGCCAGCGCCAAACGGCTGGCCACCTGGGGGCGCGTCTATGACAACGAAGATCTGGCGCGCAAAGCGAAACAGATGGAGCGCCAGGTCGAGCGCCTGAAAGAGAGCCAGACTGAGCTAACCGAGGGCAGTCAGTGGCGGCTGGCGTTGCATGGCGAGGAGCTCAGGGCTGACCGTCTGCTGGAGATGGAACAGCTCGCTGTTCCGCCTGCGCCAGGATTACCCGACTTGTTTCAGGTGCCCATCGCGCGGCTGAAAAGCGGCGATCGGGTCGCCATTGTTGGGCGTAACGGCTGCGGGAAATCCTCGCTGCTGCGTCTTATCTGGCGGGCTTACCTGCAGGAAAGCACATCGGGGTTGCGTTTGCATCCCCGGCTGAACGCGGGTTACTACGACCAGACGCTGCATCAGTTACCAGATGACGCTACGCTGTTTGACGCGTTAGAGCCGTTTGCTCCCACGCCGCAGGATCGCAAAATGGCGCTCATCAGCGCCGGTTTTGCCTGGGCGCGCCACGGGCAACGCGTAGCGACACTGAGCGGTGGTGAGCGTTCCAGGTTGCTGTTTGTCGGTCTGTCGCTGGCGCGCTTTAACCTGCTGATGCTGGATGAGCCAACCAACCATCTGGATATGGCAGGCAAAGAGGCGCTGGCGCAAACACTTGAACAGTTCAGCGGCGGCGTATTGCTGGTCAGCCACGACAGAGCGCTTATCAGCAGTAGCTGTAACCGTTTCTGGCTGGTGGAAAGCGGTGAACTGAGCGAATGGCATGATGCTGAAGCAGTGTTTGAACGTCTGCGCGAAAGTGTCCGTCACGAACAGGCTGCGCCGGAGGCGCTTAGCGTCGCCGCTGAGCCAGAGGATATTGATGCCCTTCTGGAGCGGTTAATTAAGCTTGAAACCCAACTGGCAGAAGACCTGGCGCGTAAAGTGAAGCACCAGAAACCGCAGCTTCAGGCGCAGTGGCGCGAGGAGATTGCCCGCCTTCAACAGAGGTTGTAGTACCCCAGCACACAGGCGCCGCAAGGCGCCTGTTTTTTACTACTGTGAGTTTTTCGCTTTCCAGGTATCCAATGCCTGTTTGATCCCCGGGTCTGAGGTTCAGAGGAAAGACAATTTATCTTAAGCCAATATAAGCAAAAAGCTCCTTTTGCTTATGAGAACTTCAGCTGTTTATATGGCTCTGCACTGGGCTTATGACGAATTTCAGTTACCGTCAGTTATTTGATTTTTCCGGCAGACCCATTTCGACCGTTTCAAGAGATTTAAGCATGTAGGGGGTGAAATCGACTTCTTTCCCGTCGACGACGTTGATCATTGAGCCTGAACCACAAAAAGACGCATATCCTTGATTTTGTATCAAACAGAATGACAATTTTTCCCTCATCCCTTTCTGTTTTTCCCGCAGGGGAATATTGCGGTTTATTACCGCATAACCTCGGGCATTGACGGACTGGATATTATACAGCTCAAGAGGTTGCAACTCGCTCAGGCTTTTGATGCCATAAACTTCCAGAGAACGCTTTGTGCTTTCCCTGCTCAAGGTATACTTTTTCTTTTTCCACTGTCCTGTTTTTTTATCAAAGTAGACCCTTTCAGGCAGGACTTGTCCCGGCCCGTATCCATTGCTAATGACATCAACAGAGAACAGACAAAGCCATGACTCTGATGGTGGATATCTTTTATGCTCAGGCGGGTAGAACAATTTTAATGAAATAATTTTGCAGTCAACTGCATCTGCCAGGTAGTTACCTCGGTGTAATGTTAGCTGGTCGAAAGACAGCTCGCTGAATCTGTCTGGAGTGGTAATCATCGGCATTATTTTTCCGGAGGTAAAAAACGGGATAGCCACTAACAGTAATAATTTCTTCATCAGCCTCTCCTTAGCTGGTCTGATTCGGGTTTTTCGTTGACCGGATTGTTATTACTGTCCGGGAATTTCTGCTCGGTAAGGACGGCTATTGCGCTAGCGTAGACGCTGCAGCGGATATCAAAACCATTCAGCTCCTGATAGTGTTCGTTATCGATCACAGCAAACAGGTGCCGCAAGGCGCCTGTTTTTTACTACTTGTATGTTAAGCCAATATACGCAAAAAGCTCCTTTTGCTTATGAGAACTTCAGCTGTTTATATGGCTCTGCACTGGGCTTATGACGAATTTCAGTTACCGTCAGTTATTTGATTTTTCCGGCAGACCCATTTCGACCGTTTCAAGAGATTTAAGCATGTAGGGGGTGAAATCGATTTCCTTTCCATTTTCTTCATCAATGATTGATCCTGAGCCACAGAATGCTGAATAGCTCTGGTTTTGTATCAGGCAGAACGAGAGATTTTTTTTCACCCCTTTCTGTTTTTCCCACAGGGGAATATTGCTGTCGATAACAGCATAGCCACGACCATTAACTGACTTAATATTATACAGTTCCAGAGGCTGCAACTCGCTCAGGCTTTTGATGCCATAAACGTCCAGAGAACGCCGGGTTTCCTCTCTGTTCCGGTTATATTTTTTCTTTTTCCACAGATCCGTTTTTTTATCAAAATAGACCTTTTCAGCAAGCGATCTTCCTGGGCCATATCCGTCTTTGATGACATCAACAGGGAACAGGCAAAGCCAGGATGCTGGTGGCGGGTATTTATTATGCTCTGCTGGGTGGAATAATTTTAATGAAACAATTCCGCAGTCAGCCGTATTCGCCAGATAGTTGCCTCTGTGTAATGTTAGCTGGTCGTAAGACAACTCACTGAAGCTGACTGGAGTGGTTATCTCCGGCATTATTTTTCCGGAGGAAAAAAACGGGATTGCCATCAGCAGTAATAATTTATTCATCAGCCTCTCCTTAGCTGGTCTGATTCGGGGTTTTCGTTGACCGGGTTGTTATGGCTGTCCGGAAATTTCTGCTCGGTGAGGACAGCTATCGCGCTGCCGTAGACGCAGCAGCGGGTATCAAAACCATTCAGCTCCTGATATTCAGTGTTGCTGACCTGGTTTGGCAGGTTAACGGCGGCGCTGGCCCGCCAGAAGGCTGGGCTGCGATAGTAAATCTTTATTCCGCTCCGCTGGGGAGTAACGCTGCACCGCTCCAGTACATGTTCGGCATCTGCGTACGGGGCCATATCCCTTGCCACCCAGTAAAACCCGGCGCTGCTGGCCGCCTCATGGAGGTCGCTACTGACGTTATCCCGCCACCGGATAATGTTCTCAGGTACGTGGTTTTCGGTGTCAGACAGGTGATTGTCGATATAACGAATGTTTCTGTGTGAATACAGGCGATTATATTCATCGTTTAGCGTGTTTTTAATATTTGCAGGGCAGACCCTTCCTCTGAAGCTGAAATACTCAAAGTAATTCACTGGGCTGGTAAGCTGTAACAGACCGCGCCCGTACCACGGGTAATACCAGATGTTGTAGCGGCGAATGACCTGATGTGTGCGCGGGTCTGTTTCCATATAGCGGTACCCTTCCTCCATCGTCCCGAGCCAGCCAGTTTCCTGAATGCCGTTCCCCAGGAAGCAGGCGATACGCAACGGGGTGGTGATCAGATGTTTCTGCATTGTCCTGTTCATGTGCGTACGGATGTTGTCCGCGACGCTGCCGGCGCCGTCCCGGTAGGTGTTGATGGCCTCCCAGCGGTAATCATTCCGCCCGGCCGTTCTTAATGCGTTCCGGGGAACAAGCTGCTTCAGCTCTGATTTGCTGAGCCAGCAGCACTTACGGAAATGGGTGATGAAGGCCACCGGATGGAAATGCCACAGTCTGCCAGTGCCGGGTTCACCCGAGTCAAAACACAGCGCGGATGCATGACTTTTCAGCCGTTCATAGTCTTCCTCAGATATGGCCGGGACATCGTCGGTACCGGTTCTGAGCCAGGCATAGCGCTGGTCAAAGGTGGCGGCATTCCATTCGAGCGGAAAATGACAGATCAGATAGCTGTTCAGATCGCTGAGGCGCCCGCTTTCCTGCAATCCGGCGATAAGGGGGGAATGACACTGGCTGTTATTGTCCGTGTCATCGTCCACCATCCGCCAGCCCGTCCAGTGCGGGAAGTCGGCATCGCTGAATTTTTTGATATCAGAAGACGCCAGATTGACCATACCCGTTCCGCCGGGGAAGCTGACGGTACGCCACAGCGGGGCATCAGCAGGTGTCAGAGTTTCATATTCTGCGCTGATGACCCGGCCGAAGCGGAGCAGTTCGAACCCGGCAGACGGGTTCTGCGGGTACAGACGGCAGGCTGTCCGGTACAGATTGTATTCATATTTCAGCGATGTCCCGGCAATGGAATTGTCTGCCGGACTGGCATCAGTATTGGTCAGCGGCTCCCCCACCGTGTCGAAAAGTGCCTCTCTGGTGGCGTTCTGCCTGCGGGTGAGCATCGTACAGTCGCCTTTGTCGAAGGTCATACTGACAAACAGCGGTTCGGTACTGGTATGAACGGCATTCAGGCGGTTCGTGTCCGGTGAGGCAGCGTCAGGTACTGATTCGTAAAAGTGTGTACCGGGAGGAAGATAAAAATGGATATCGCCGTAAACCGTGTCCGTCCGGCCGTCCCGGGTGATATCGAGTTCGGGTGTTGTGCGTCCGGTCAGCTTCAGCATGTTTTCGTTGTCACAGAACACCTGAAAATGAAAGGCACTGGTTTCGCTAACCATACCACTCTGCCCGATGCGGTCCTTGCTCCGTCCCTGATTGCCGGGTCCAGCCGGTCCATAAGGTGCATGTACAGGGAGTAATACTCGACACGACAGTTTTCACCGATATCGTTCTGATGTTTCAGCAGCACATACCCGTCATCGGTTCTGCCATCATAATTCAGCGGGAAAGTATCGCGTTTAGCTGTAGAAGACGGAGAACGAAAAGAAACCACTTCCCCGTCCGCAATGGCGCGGACGAACTCAATGCGGTCGTAGCCTTCCTCACGGCGGTCAGTGTGGAGAACATGCACCCCACCGTGCCATGACGCGTGTCTGTTGAGGGGGAAATCCCGGTTTATATCCACGGGCATCATTCTGCTGACCCATGACAGGTCACTTTCTGCGGCGTTCCGGGGGCGGACAAATGGCGGGCTGATTATCATGCTGACTCCCTGTCAGATTTGTAGAATTAATCAAAGTGCAGAATAGCGAAATTTTATTTAAATAAGCCTTGTCCACTGACAAAGAAAATACGGGTTACTCCTTACCCGATATTTTATATACCGCGGAGGGGACAAAACTCAGCAGACAGACTATTTCTGATGCATCCGGCCGAAGCGGATAAGAGAATACTGGCGGTCAGCAGTTTTTTCACCAGATGCATTGTTAATTACTTTTTTGTTATAGAAAGCAACAAATTGGCGGCAATAGATGACAGTGGCGTGACATTCATGCTGCGAACTTTATAACCTTATTAACAGCATGGTTACTGATTGTTTACCCTACCTAAACCAGGGGTAAGGCGCAGAAAGTATTACAGCATGTTGCCCTGCTCTTGTATTTCACTCCTAAGCCATTAATTCTAAAGACGTATATTACGGATGAAGCCAGACGCCACACCCGGATCTCAGTTCCATGCCTCATCACAGGAGAAACACCATGAAGGCTGCTGTTGTTACAAAAGATCATCAGGTAGAAGTGACACAAAAAACCTTACGTCCGCTGAAACATGGCGAAGCGTTGCTGAAAATGGAGTGCTGTGGCGTTTGCCATACGGATTTGCACGTGAAAAACGGGGATTTCGGCGACAAAACCGGGGTGATCCTCGGACACGAAGGCATTGGCATTGTCACCCAGGTGGCCGAAGGCGTGAGCTCGCTGAAAGTGGGCGATCGTGCTTCTGTGGCGTGGTTTTTTCAGGGCTGCGGCCACTGCGAGTACTGTAACAGCGGCAATGAAACCTTGTGTCGTGAGGTGGTGAACGCCGGTTATACGGCTGACGGCGGCATGGCGGAAGAGTGCATCGTGGTCGCGGATTACGCGGTGAAAGTGCCGGACGGGCTGGATCCCGCCGCAGCCAGCAGCATTACGTGCGCAGGCGTGACCACCTATAAAGCGGTGAAAGTCTCGCAGATCAAACCGGGCCAGTGGATTGCTATTTACGGCCTCGGCGGGCTGGGCAATCTTGCGCTGCAATACGCAAAGAATGTGTTTAACGCCAAAGTGATCGCCATCGACGTAAATGATGAACAGCTTAAGCTCGCTGCCAGCATGGGCGCAGATCTGACCATCAACTCGCGCAGCGAAGATGCGGCAAAAGTGGTACATGAAAAAACCGGCGGCGCGCATGCCGCTGTGGTCACGGCGGTGGCGAAAGCTGCATTTAATTCAGCCGTTGATGCCGTGCGCGCCGGTGGGCGCGTGGTGGCCGTGGGGCTGCCGCCAGAAGCGATGAGCCTTGATATTCCGCGCCTGGTGCTGGATGGCATTCAGGTCGTTGGCTCGCTGGTCGGTACGCGTCAGGATCTGAACGAAGCCTTCCAGTTCGCCGCTGAAGGCAAGGTGGTGCCGAAAGTGGCGCTGCGTCCGCTGGAAGATATCAACGCCATCTTTAAAGAGATGGAACAAGGCCAGATCCGCGGTCGTATGGTGATCGATCTCCGCCATTAATCGCCGGGCATTGCCTATAATCGGGGGCGTTACTGCCCCCTTTTTTCTGACACAGAGGTGCTTATGACCCCCACTATTCCCGGGCTTGAAGTGCTGTTTATCGCCGGTTTCGGCCCAATTCCCCAGAACGTGGCCGACAGCCAGGCGTTTTACCAGCACACCCTTGGGCTGCCGTTGAAACCGATGGAGGGCGCGAGCGATTACCTTGTCGCCGATCACGATGCGCTCGACGGCGCAAAACACTTTGCCCTGTGGCCGCTGCATCACGCCGCCGCGTCGTGCTTTGGCGCAGAGAAATGGCCGGACTCCCACCCCATTCCGCAAAGCTGGGTTGAATTCGAAGTGCAGGATTTGGCTATCGCCACCGATGTGTTGGTCAATAAAGGGTATCAACTGCTGGTTGCTAACCGTCTGGAGCCCTGGGGGCAGAGCGTCACGCGCCTGCTTGCGCCTGAAGGGGTACTGGTTGGGTTGACCATTACGCCCTGGCTGCGTTAACGCGCGGTCTAACCGGGGCATGCCCCGGTTTTGCGCTTTCCTGAATGTTTCGCGCGAACCGGATGATAAATCCGGGGTTAAGACACCGATAACACTTTTTAGCATGTCACCCGGCGTGCATTCACCGGGTTGCAGGTTAGTGCTGAACAACCTGTTCCGGTTGATGCTTCGTTTTTCGGTGACCATAGATCAGAAGCGACGTCATGGCGGCAAACGTCAGCACCGCCGCCGGTAACGTCAGGTAGCTGTAAGTGAAACCAAACGCGATAATCAACCCGCCGAACCAGGCACCGACCGCGTTACCGAGGTTAAACGCCATCTGCCCGCCCGCCGCGCCGAGCATTTCACCGCCCTTCGCATTTTGCAGCAGCATGATTTGCAGCGGCGCAGAGAGCGCAAACAGCCCGGCGCAGCAGATAAAACCAAGTGACAACGCCCCCACTTTGCTTTCACCGGCGACAAACAGCGCCAGCATCGCCAGCATAATCAGTAATTCCGTCACCGCCGCAATGCGCACCGGGCTGAATTTCACTGATAAGCGACCGCTGAACATATTGCCCAGCACCATGCCGAGCCCCATCAGCATCATGATCAGCGTCATCGCGCTCTCGGTGAAGCCAGAGACATTGACCATAAACGGCTTCACATAGCTAAACCAGGCGAATACGCCCGCGTTGCCAAACATGGTGGCGGCGAAAATCAGCCACGGTTCCGGTTTTTTCAGGAAGTGAAATTGCTCGCGCAGCCGGCTTTCGCTGGTATCAAACAGTGACGGCACCCAGACAATCACCGAGACGATCACCAGTGCGAAAAAGACGGAGATCAGCAAGAAGGTATAGCGCCAGCTGAACGCGTGACCGATCCACGTGCCGAGCGGAATGCCAATCAGATTGGCAACGGTCATCCCGGCTATCATCCCGGCCACTGCCATCGTCACTTTTCCTGGCGGCGCGATTTTAGAGAGGATGATCGCCCCCACGCCAAAAATCGCTCCATGCGGGAAACCGGAGATAAGACGGGCGATAATCAGCATGGTGTAGGAGCTGGAGAAGGTGAAAATGGCGTTACCCACCAGGCACAGCGCCACCAGAAACAGCAGCGTGTTTTTCAGCGAAAAGCGGTTCGAAAAAAGCGCCATGATCGGCGCGCCAATCACCACGCCAAACGCGTAAGCAGAGATCAGATGCCCCGCCGAAGGAATTGAAATGCCGACATTATTCGCCAGTTCGGTTAATACACCCATAATGCCGAACTCCGCCATGCCCAGACCAAAGGTCGCAAGTGCCAACGAAAAAACGGTTTTTTTCATACCACTAACCACTTGTTAAAAGTTTGCGACAAGCATTATTGACTATTCATGCCACAGCGACCAGTTGAAATGGCCCGGCTGACCTATAAATCCATGGATTCGGGCAGGTTTATGAATAAACGGGAGAGTGCGATCAATAAATGGGACGTGCGGGTGCGAAGAAATAAAAAACCGCTCCGAATGGTTATCCGGAGCGGTTTGGGATTATTTAATGCCTTCGGTGCTCTCTTTCTTCGCTTCCAGACGCTCCACGTCACGATACCAGCGCGGGTGGTGTTTCTGCGCCCAGCGGCGGCTCACTTTCCCTTCGATCATGCCGTTGATGGAGCCTTTTACCCAGAACGCCATATACATATGGATCAGGATAGCGTGCAGCAAAATGATCGCCGAGGTGGCGTGCAGCAGCAGGCTGTAGCGGATCACCTGAATCGGGAAGTAGTGCGCAAAGTACGGACGCCAGATAATTACCCCGGTCACCAACAGCACAAAAATCATGCTCATGATGGTCCAGAACATCATTTTTTGTCCGGCATTATATTTCCCGACTTTCGCCACCTTATGTTCGTTGCCTTTCAGCACTTCGACAATGTTTTTCAGCCACGGCAGATCCTGCTTGTCCGGGATGTTGTGATGCACAAAACGCACAAACATAAACATCAGCGCCAGGAAGACAATCACGCCAAAGAACGGGTGCAAAATGCGCCCCATCTGCGGCGTGCCGAAGGTTTCCGTCAGCCATTGCAGCGTCGGGAAGAAAAACGAAATGCCGGACAGCGCGACAAGGAAAAAGCAGATCACCACCGTCCAGTGACAGGCGCGGTCAATAAACCTGGTGCGCACAATCATTTTTGACTTACTCATGATGCTCCTCTTCATCGTCGTCCACTTCTTTGTTCGGCCCGATGCCGATGTAGTGGTAAATCAGCCCGGCGAAGGTGGCGAGGAAACCCGCCGCCGACAATGGCTTCAGTACCCCTTTCCACAGATTGACCGAGGTATCGATCTGGGGATCTTTCGGCAAGTTGTGGTACAGGCCCGGCTGATCGGCATGATGCAACACATACATCACATGGGTGCCGCCCACGCCCTGCGGGTTGTAGATGCCCGCACTGGCGTAACCGCGTGCTTTGAGTTTCGCTACGCGCTGCTCGCCAAGCTCCAGCATCTCGGCTTTGGTGCCGAAATGGATAGCGCCGGTCGGGCAGGTTTTCACGCAGGCAGGCTCCTGGCCGACGCTGACGCGATCGACACAGAGCGTGCATTTGTAAACGCGGTTATCCTCTTTGTTGAGGCGCGGCACGTTGAACGGACAGCCAGCGATGCAGTAACCGCAGCCAATGCAGTTCTCTTGCTGGAAATCAACAATGCCGTTGGCGTACTGAATAATCGCCCCCGCCGACGGGCAGGCTTTCAGACAGCCCGGTTCCGCGCAGTGCATACAGCCATCTTTGCGGATCAGCCACTCCAGTTTGCCGTTCTGCTCGGTTTCGCTAAAACGCATCACCGTCCAGGATTTGGCGCTCAAATCGGCCGGATTATCGTAAACCCCGACGCAATGTCCGACCTCATCACGAATATCGTTCCACTCCGAACAGGCCACCTGGCAGGCTTTGCAGCCCACGCAGGTGGAAACGTCGATAAGCTTGGCGACTTCCGCTTTGTAATCACGCGCCCGTGGAGGCGGCGTGACCGGGTTGGTGGCGGAGCGTTTTAGAATGTCTTGCGTTTCCATAGCCATTATTTCGCTCCCTTACGCCTTCTCGATATTGACCAAAAACGCTTTGTATTCCGGCGTTTGCGAGTTTGCATCGCCGACGTTTGGCGTCAACGTATTGGCGATATAGCCTTTCTGCGCCACCCCTTCAAAGCCCCAGTGCAGCGGAATACCGATGGTTTCCACCTGCTGACCGTGTACCTGCAAAGTACGCAGACGACGCGTCACCACTGCAACCGCGCGAATAAAGCCGCGCTTGCTGCTCACCGTCACGCGATCGCCATTGGCAATGCCTTTTGCCGCCGCCAGCGTTTCGCTGATTTCGACAAACTGCTGCGGCTGGGCGATGGCATTCAGGCGCGCATGCTTGGTCCAGGTGTGGAAATGCTCCGTCAGGCGGTAGGTTGTGCCGACATACGGGAACTGATCTTTTTTCCCCATCCGTTTGGCATCGTCCTCGAACAGACGCACCACCGGGCTGGAGACCACGTTCGGGTGCAGCGGGTTGGTGCCAAGCGGAGTTTCCATCGGCTCGTAGTGTTCCGGGAACGGCCCTTCCGCCAGCTTGTCGAGGGCGAATAACCGCCCCAGCCCTTCCTGCTGCATGATGAACGGCCCGGTATTACTGCCCGGCGGCGCGGTGTTGAAATCCGGAATATCATTTCCGACCCACTTCGCCCCGTTCCACTGAATAAGCATCCGTTTCGCATCCCACGGTTTGCCCTGCACATCCGCAGACGCACGGTTGTAGAGCACACGGCGGTTCAGCGGCCACGCCCACGCCCAACCGAGCGTATTGCCAAGTCCTGACGGATCGGCGTTATCGCGGTTCGCCATCTGGTTACCCTGCTCTGTCCAGCTGCCGCTGTAGATCCAACACGATGAAGCGGTGGTACCGTCATCGCGCAGCAGCGCAAAGCTATTGAGCAGTTGGCCTTTTTTCGCCAGCAGTTGCCCGTTGGCGTCATAGAGATCCGCCAGCGCGTAGCCGTTGTTCTCTTTCGCCACCTCTTCCGAGTGCGGGTTGTGCGGCTGACGGTAGTTCCAGGACATCTTCAGCAGCGGTTCCGCGCCTTTACCGCCTTCGGTGCGGTACATCTCGCGCAGGCGGTGGTAAATCCCGGCGAGGATCTCGCCATCGTTCAGCGCTTCGCCCGGCGCGTCCTGGCCTTTCCAGTGCCACTGCAGCCAGCGACCGGAGTTGGCGATCGAGCCATCTTCTTCCGCAAAACAGGTCGATGGCAGACGGAACACTTCGGTGGCGATAGCCGATGGATCAACATCGTTCATCTCGCCGTGGTTCTGCCAGAAGGTGGAGGTTTCTGTCACCAGCGGATCGATAACCACCATGTACTTCAGCTTGCTCAGCGTGCTGACAACTTTGTTTTTGTCCGGGAACGACGCCACCGGGTTAAAGCCCTGGCAGATATAGCCGTTGACTTCGCCTTTCGACATCTTGTTGAAGTACTTGATCACATCCCAGGCCTGATCCCATTTCGGCAACCAGTCAAAGCCCCAGTTATTCTCTTTCTGCGCCGCGTCGCCGTAGAACGACTTCATCAGGCTGACAAAGAACTTGGGATAGTTGCTCCAGTAGTTCACCTGGTCCGGCAACAGCGCTTTTGGCGTATTCGCCGCCAGGTACTGTTGCAAATCGGTCTGTTTTTCCGACGGCAGCGTCAGGTAACCCGGCAGACTGGTCGATAACAGACCCAGATCCGTCAGCCCCTGAATGTTGGAGTGCCCGCGCAAGGCGTTTACCCCGCCGCCGGCCATCCCCATGTTGCCGAGCAGCAACTGGATCATCGCCATGGTACGGATGTTCTGCGCGCCGACGGTGTGTTGCGTCCAGCCCAGGGCGTACAGGAAGGTGGTGGTTCTGTCCACCGCGCTGGTTGAGGCCAGCACGTCGCACACTTTCAGGAAATCCGCTTTTGGCGTGCCGCAGATATTTTCCACCGTTTCCGGTGTATAGCGGGCAACGTGCTGTTTCAGCAAATTCCAGACGCAGTGCGGATCGCTAAGTGTGTCATCGCGTTTGGCGTAGCCGTTTTCATCAAGCTGGTAGTTCCACGACGTTTTGTCGTACTGGCGTTTTTGCGCGTCGTAGCCGCTGAACAAGCCGTCTTCGAAGGCAAAATCCTCCCGCACCAGCAACGCGGCGTTGGTGTAGTGTTTGACGTATTCAGCATTGATTTTGTTGTTTTCGATCAGGTAGCGCAGCACGCCGGAGAGGAAAGTGATATCCGTCCCGGAACGTATTGGCGCATAAATATCGGCAACTGAAGCCGTGCGCGTAAAGCGCGGATCGACCACAATCAGTGTGGCGTCGTTATTGTTTTTGGCTTCCATCGCCCAGCGGAAACCGACCGGGTGGGCTTCAGCGGCGTTACCGCCCATCACCATCACCACGTTGGCGTTTTTGATATCAACCCAGTGGTTGGTCATCGCACCGCGACCAAATGTTGGAGCAAGACTTGCTACCGTTGGTCCGTGTCAGACGCGCGCCTGGTTATCTACCGCCAGCATGCCGAGTGAACGCACGAATTTTTGCGTCAGCATACCGGTTTCATTACTCGCCGCCGAGGCGCACAACATGCCGGTAGAGAGCCAGCGGTTCACTTTTACGCCTGCGGCGTTGTTTTCGACGAAGTTGGCATCACGGTCGTTTTTCATCAGACGGGCGATGCGGCTAAAGGCTTCATCCCAACTGATGCGCTGCCATTTGTCAGAGCCTGGCGCACGGTATTCCGGGTAGCGCAGGCGGTTTTCACTGTGTACGTAATCCAGCAGACCTGCCCCTTTCGGGCACAGCGCGCCGCGGCTGACCGGATGATCCGGATCGCCTTCGATATGATAGATGGCCTCTTTCGCGTTTTTCGCACCATCACCCAGGCTATACATTAATAACCCGCAACCCACGGAGCAGTATGTACAGGAATTTCGCGTCTCTTTGGCGCGCAGCAATTTATAATTTCGCGCTTGCGCCAGCGCCATTTTGGGAGCAAATCCCAACGCGGCCGCTGTGGTTCCTGCCATTCCGCCCGCGCAGATTTTAAAAAATTGTCTGCGGCTGACGTCCATTGCTTTCCTCAATTATTGTCTTCGACTGCGGCCGGAAAACTAAACATTTCACAGGGTGAATTAATTGCGGTAAATCAATAACGCCTGGCGCTTGATACCTAATAGTTTCGCGTGTCGAATTTTTCTCCCTCAAAAGGAGTAGGTGTGGCACGGTGAATTTCGCTTAATCATTCAGCCGTGTTATAAAATGTGCGTTTATTCCCGGCGGTTAATGGCAGTAATGAATAAAAAACGCGCAACGTTAATTGGTTTACTGGCGGTATTACTCTGGAGCACGATGGTCGGTTTTATCCGCGCCGTCAGTGAAGGTCTTGGCCCGGTTGGCGGCGCAGCGATGATCTATACCCTGAGCGGGTTGCTGCTGATTGTCACCGTTGGCCTCCCGGATTTACGCCGTTTTTCAGTGCGTTATCTTATTGCCGGCAGCGTGCTGTTTGTCAGTTATGAACTGTGTCTGGCGCTCTCGCTGGGCTTTGCCGCGACGCGACAACAAGCGATTGAAGTGGGCATGGTTAACTATTTATGGCCGAGCCTGACGATCCTTTGCGCAATATTATTCAACGGTCAAAAAGCGAGTTTGTGGGTTATCCCCGGTTTATTGCTGGCGATATTGGGCGTGTGCTGGGTGCTTGGCGGCGAGCGCGGTCTTGATATTACTGAAATCCAGCAAAATATTATCTCCAGCCCGTTGAGCTATGCACTGGCATTTGCCGGGGCATTTATTTGGGCAATTTACTGTACGGTGACCACTAAATACGCCAACGGCGCGAACGGCATTACGCTATTTGTATTGCTGACGGCCGCGACATTATGGGTCAAATTCGCCCTCACACCGCAACCGGAAATGGTTTTTACGCTGCCGGTGGTGGTGAAATTACTGATGACCGGCATTGCGCTAGGTTTTGGTTATGCCTCGTGGAATATCGGGATTTTGCACGGCAACGTCACGGTGCTGGCGGCAGCATCGTATTTCACCCCGGTGCTCTCTTCCGCACTGGCGGCGGTGGTGCTAAGCGCCCCGCTCTCGTTCTCCTTCTGGCAGGGCGCGCTGATGGTGTGTGCCGGATCGCTGCTCTGCTGGTACTCAACCCGCCAGCGCGCGTGATCAGGCCAAACGCTACGCGTTTTCCACTCGCGCCAGGCTAAACCAGATCCCCACCGCCAGCAGCATTAACAGCGCGCCGGCGGTGCTCAATGCCACGCTGTGCGAACCGGTAAACGCCGTTTTCGCCGCCGCGATGATCCCCTCGGCAACTGCGGGCGGGGCCTCCTGCGCCAGGCGAAATGCTTCGCCAATGGACGATGACGCCTGCGCGGCGGCCTCGCGGCTTAACCCCTGCGGAAGCTGGATCGAGGCAGAGAAACTGCGGCTCAAAATCAGCCCAAACACGGCAATGCCAAGACCGGCGCCCAGTTCGTAAGACATCGCTTCAATCGCCCCGGCGGCTGCCGCTTTCTCTTTGGGCGCAGCGGCCATGATCGCCGCCGTTGAAGCCAGTAACGCGCTCGCCGCACTGAAGCCCAGCAGTGCCATCAATGCTCCGGCCTGCCACGGCTGGGTGGCAAAATTGGTCGCGGAAAGACCAAGAAAACTCACCGCGCTGAGCGCCATTCCCCCTGCGGCAACGCGGCGCAAACCCAGTTTTGACACCAGAACCCCGGCAATCGGCCCGCTAAATCCGCTCGCCAGCATTACCGGCAACATAAACACCCCGGCGGTGAACGGCGTGAAACCGTGGACAAATTGCAGCTCTTGCGCCATCAGCAGCTCAAAACCGACCAGCGTGACCATCGCGGTGATCGCCATCAGCACACCGCTTAAAATCACGCGATGCGTAAACAGCCGCATATCGATCATCGGCGTGCTGGCGGCCAGCTGAATACGGACAAACCCGGTCAGCAAGGTGGCACCCGCGAGCAATGTGCTCGCCACGATCCACAGCGGCAGCGTGCCTTTCATTGCCGTTTTTGCACTCCACACTAGCAGCAAAATGGCGATAATTAAGCTCAACGCCTGGTGCAGGTGTAACGGCTGCTCGGCGCGGCCTTGCTGGCGCGGCACGAAGCGCGCGGTCAGCGCCATTACGGTAATGACAATAGGCACGTTAATCAGGAAGACGGAACCCCAGTAGAAATGCTCCAGCAGCATACCGCCAATTAGCGGACCGAACGCCGCGCCGCCGGAACCAATTGCCGCCCAGACGCCGAGCGCTGTATTGCGCTGCTGTGCCTGTGAGAAGGTGTTACGAATTCCGGCAAGCGTTGCCGGCACGATCATCGCCGCGCCCACAGCTAAAAGCGCGCGCGTGGCGATAAGCCAACTGGCGCTCGCGGCAAAAGCCGCCAGCAACGAGGCCGCGCCAAACAGGCCACTGCCGATAAGCAACAGGCGCTTAAAACCGATTTTGTCGCCCAGCGCACCCATTGGTAGCACCATTCCGGCCATCACCAGCGAGTAGATATCCATTATCCATAACAGCTCATTTCCGCTGGCATTTAACACCGCGCTCAGTGTGGGCGCGGCGACATGCAGCACCGTCGCATCGATAGCGACCGGAATATAAACCAGCACAATGATGACCAGCGTTAACCACTGACGAAACATACTTCTCTCCATCGTTTTTCATTCCTGGACAGATGTCCAGAATGGCGATCCTACGGGAAGTTGAACGCATGTCCAGCTTTTTGTTACACTCCGTTTATCCCCTATTTAGCCGAGGTTGTATGCGCTACCTGAACAAGGACGATCGCCGTGAAGTGATCCTCAAAGCCGCGATGCGCGTGGCGCTGGAAGACGGTTTTGCCGCCATGACTGTCCGGCGGATCGCAACCGTTGCCGGGGTGGCTACCGGCCAGGTTCACCACCATTTCACCTCGGGAAATGCATTAAAAGCTGAGGCGTTTATCCGCCTGATTGCCGAACTGCTGGAGGTGGAAGTGGTACCCGCGACCGCGCCATGGCGCGAACAGTTGCATGCGATGTTAGGCAGCGATGAAGGTGGCCTCGAACCATATGTGCATTTGTGGCGCGAAGCGTTATTGCTGGCGAGTAAAGAGCCGGAAATCAAAGGCGCATATCTGCTGACCATGGAGATGTGGCACGTCAAAGTGGTACAACTGATTGAGCAAGGCCGTGCGGCAGGTGAATTTACGAATAACGATACGGCAGCGAACATTGCCTGGCGCCTGATTGCGCTGGTCTGCGGGCTGGACGGCATTTGCATGCTGGGCATGCCAGATGTCGATGAAGCCGCCTTCAATCGCCATCTGGTCGTCATGATCGACAAAGAGCTTGGTTAAATTTTTTCGCCGTGCAAATCGAAACCAGCCATTACCGTTTCCAGCTGTTGCAGGCTAAAGCCGTACTGTGCGTCGCTCACGCCCAGCCCAAAGCGCTGTTGCAGCGCGTCATACAGCGCCGGAACATCCGCAAAGGTCACCTCTTCCAGCACTTGGCCGTTTTTCCAGTGGGTAAAATGGAAGTTGGTTAACGTCAGTTTGACACCGTCCGGCAGATGGCGGCACATCAACAGGTGATGGCGAAAATGGGATGCCGGCCAGTGCGCGGAGTGAAAATTCCCCATGACAAAATCGGCCTGATACTGCTGTCCCATCTCAAACTGATACATCGATTGCCAGCGCTCGTGGTGACGGAACTGGAGCACCCAGTCTTCCTCCTTACGCTGCAAGCGGTAGACGCCATGCGGGGTTGTCTGCTCGATATCCTCCTGCAAGCGAATTGGCGCAGTCAGCGTTTGTCCGCCGAAACCGACATCGGCGATCCACGGCTCGCCCGCAATCTGCACCAGCAGAATACGGTGCGTGCGCGGCGGCATCTGATGTGGATTCGCAATCACTACCCGCCCTAACAGGCTGCGCACCGTAAAACCAACCTCTTTCAGCACGCGCTCAAACAGCCCGTTCTGCTCAAAGCAGTAACCGCCGCGACGGGCGACCACCAGTTTATGGAAAATCGCCTCATCGTTCAGTTCAATTTCGCGCGGCAACACGACATCGAGGTTTTCAAAAGGGATGGCGCCGTTGTGATGCAAATGCAGCGCCCGCAGCGTTTCCAGAGAGACATCGGGCGTTTGTTCCCAGCCAATACGGGCCAGATAAGCGGTCAAAAAAGGGGTCATACAGGCTCCTTGCGAATGGTGTTCCGTTGTTATAGCGCATTTTTTTCGCTTTACCGTCGATTTCGTGCCCTCGATTTATCCCTTTGTGCTGCGTTGCATAATGCCGAGCGCGGTGAGCATCAACGCCAGCCCGGTGAGCAGCGTCAGTGTGGCCATCGCCATCCCCTGACCTACCGAGCCTTGCTCGAATTGCCGCCAGATAAATACCGCCACGGTTTGTGTACCCGCCGGAGCCAGCAACAGCGAGGTGACCAGCTCGCGCGAGGCAATGGCGAACACCATTAACATGGAAGCGAGCATTGCCGGGAAAATCAGCGGCAGTACAATCAGCCGCAGCGCCTGAAACGCGCTGGCACCGTGAACCCGCGCGGCAGGCTCCAGATTGCCGCCCAACTGGCGCATAGCGCTGCCGATATAACGCACCGGCCACGGCAACAGCAGGCAGCAGTAAGAGAGGAGCAAAATTGCCCAGCTGTTGTAGGGTGAAACCGGCCAGAAACTGCGGTTCCACAGCAAAATCAAGCCAACGCCAACCACCACGCCGGGCAACGCGGCGGGCATCAGCGATAGCGCATCCATTACCGAGCGCCCTTTTATCTTCTGCATCACCACCAACCAGGCCGCGCACAAGCCCAGCGCGCCGGTAATAAGCGCCGCGCCGAATGCCAGCGACAAACTGGTGCCCAGCGCGGGCAGCGCGTCACCGCGCTGGGCGAACAGCGCCGCAAAATGTTTCACCGTGAGATTATCCAGCGACACGCCGCCGGAAAGCGTGGCGCTGAAGCCGGTTAGTGCCATCGACAATCCCGGTAGCACCACGGCGAGAAAGCCGACCGCCGCCATCACCAGCAGTACCGGCAAGGCGGCAACACCGAGTTTCGCTCCGACATGTTCGGTCGGTTTTCCGGACACGCTGGTGACATCTTTATCGCCGGTCAGTTTGCGCTGCAGCCACCATCCGCATAGCGCAATGGCGATCAGCACCACCGACAGCAGCGACGCGCCGGGCAAATCGATCGGCCAGTCGGCGAGTTTCTCTTCGATACCGACCGTCAGCATCACCACGCCGGAACGGGTGCCCAGTGCGGCGGGCACGCCATACTCTTCCACCGCCAGCGTGAACGCCAGCAACATACCTGCCGCCAGCGCCGGAGAAAGTAACGGCAGCGTGATATGGCAAAAAGCGCGCCACGGCGTGGCGCCATGAACGCGGGCGACTTGTGCCAGGCGCTGCCCGCTGGCGAGCAAACTGCGCGATACGGCAAAGTAAACCACCGGAAAAATATTCAGCGTCATCACCAGAATGATACCGCTCTTGCTAAACAGCAGATTATTGAGATCCAGCCCGGTGAGCTGCATCAGGTAGCCCTGGGTTTGCAACACCAGCATCCACGACAGCGCGGCAATATAGGGCGGGGTTAAGAAGGGAATCAAAAACAGCAGATCCCACAGTTTCGGGCACGGTAAATCAAATAAGCCGCGCGCGACGCCGAGCGGTAAGCCAATCAGCGCGCTGCAAAGCGCCACACCGCAGGCAATTTGCAGTGTGCCAACGAACATGGCGGGCAGTTGCGGCTCGGCCAGCAATGTGGGGATGGCGGAAAAAGCGCCGCCAAACTCGCCCGCGCTAAAGTGCGGAAATACCGCCTGCAAGAGAATAAACAGCAGCGGCAGCGCGACCAGTATCAGCAGCAGCGCCAGCGTTGCTTGCGCAATTAATCTTTGGTTCACAACGGGTATCCTGAAAGCGGGGTTGCCCCCGCGAAAATCGAAAGGATTACTGTGCAAAGAGCGCGTTAAAGCGCTTCAGCACTTCGCCGCGTTCGCTGGTGCCGCTGCTTTGTGTCGGCAATATTTTTAGCTCAGTAAATAGCGGACGTTTCGCTTCCACGTCCGTGCGGGCCGGCATCAGCCAGGCATCGGCGACCATTTTCTGCCCTTCCGGTGACAGCACGTAATCGATAAACGCTTTGGCATCGTCGGCATGATGAGTGGTTTTAAGGATCATCATGGGGCGCGGAGCGATGACGGTGCCGCTGGCCGGGAAGATCACTTTCAGCGATTCGCCCTGCGCGATATTGCCATACGTCACATAGTCGACCGCGCCAAACACCGCCGCTTTCGCCCCTTGCATCACCGGCGTTACCGCCTGGGCGTTCGGACCGCTCACCACCATGCCGTTCTTTTTCAGCGCATCGAACAACTGCCAGGCGCGGTCGCCCATGCCATTTTGCAGACCGATCAGCAGATCAAGCGATGCGCCGGAAAGTGACGGATCCGGCGTAGTCACTTTGTCTTTAAAGTCTGGAGAAGTCAGATCATTCCACTCTTTTGGCTCCGGGGTGCCGCTCTTGGTGTTCCAGACAATCCCCAGTGCGGAGATGCCCTGCGCCACATAGTCGGCGCTTTTTAACGTCTGCGGCACATTTCCGGCATTGGCACTGGTAAACGGCAGCAGCCAGCCACGATTATGCAGATCTTCGGCGGTGTCCCATGAGGCAGAAATCAGAATATCGGCCTGCGGATTGGCCTGTTCAGCTTCCAGACGCGCCATCACTTTACCGGTGGTGGCCTGGAAGATATTGACTTTAACGCCGGTTTTTTGCTCAAAGCCGCTGGCCAGGCTTTTTGCCAGCGAGCCAGGACCGGCTGTGTATACAGTCAGCGCGTGCGCGCTGGACACCATCATCGACGACAGCACCATGGCTAAAGCGACTCCTTTTTTCACGGACAGTAAGGCTTTCATGCAATTTCCCCTGAGGATGAAGTAACGGTTCGTACAGATTCAACGGTCCCGGATGCTAAATGCACAATGCGATCGGCAAGTAGCTGTGCTTCGCGGTGGTCATGAGTGACATACACGGCGGTGGTGCCGAGCTGGCGCAGCAGACGCGCCATCTCAAGACATAAGGATTCGCGCAGCGCGGTGTCGAGGTTGGAGAGCGGCTCGTCGAACAACAGAACGCTGGGTTCGGCAACAATGGCGCGCGCCAGCGCAACGCGCTGTTGCTGCCCGCCGGAAAGACCTGCGGGTTTACGCCCGGCCAATTCCGCCAGCCCAACCCTTTCCAGCGCCTGCGATACGCGCAGTTCGCGCTCTGCGCGCGGTACGTTGCGCATTTTCAGCGGGAAAGCGACGTTTTGCACGACGCTCATATGCGGCCACAGCGCGTAATCCTGAAATACCATGCCGATGTCGCGTGCTTCCGGCGGTAGCGTCCAGCCCGCTTTCGCCACCAGGCGATCGCCAAACCAGATCTCACCTTCCGCCGGTTCACTCAGCCCCGCCAGCAAGCGCAGCAACGTGCTTTTGCCGCAGCCGGACGGGCCGAGCAGCGCGACAATGCTGCCAGGTTGAATATGTAAATCGATGTGATTAAGAACGGTATATGCGCCAAAGGCGTAGGAAACGCCTTGTAAGCGGATGTCTGTGAATGCGCTCATCCACGCCCTCCCGTAGCAGAAAGCCGTGACGTTCCCGTGGTCTTCATCCGACGGGGCGCATCCACCTGCACAAAAGTCAGGGGAGCAAACATATTGTTATCCTCTTTGGGATTTGATTGCGGCTGACTATAGGCAGCGAATATGACGAAGAAATGACGTCAATATTGCGCATTGATTTTTAACTGAATGTCTAAACTGATAGGCATATTCCCGCACTCAAGTCGAAAAGGATCCCCCGTGCGCATCGCGACGATCACCAATTTTGCTTATACCGCGACCGTGGTATTAACGCTGACCTCCGGCGTGGCGCTGTTTATGGCGTCGAATGCGGAACGTGCCGAGCGTGACGCCGTGGCGCAAAACCGCATTTTCGACGAGTTGATAGACGATCTGGAAAAAGAGGCTTACGCGCTGAGTGAACTGGCGCGTGAAGCGGTGATCAAAAAGCAGCCGGAAGTGATTCAAAGCTGGAAAACCCGCCAGCAGCAGGATGTCGACCTGGAAAATCATCTGGTTGCCCTGCGTGACCGCGGCGCTTCCGATGAAGAGCTACTGATCCTGCGCGATGGGCTGTCGACGCTGGATCAGCTTGAAGATGAGCAGCGCATCGCCATTGCCGATATTGACGCCGGAAAAACGGACGAGGCGATGAATCTTTTGTATAGCGCAAGCTATGAAGAGCGGCTTTCCGAAACGGAGTACCGTTTCGCCCACTTCCGCAGCCTGTCGGATCAGCGTGTCCAGACGGCGATAACCGAAGCAACTGACCGCTCTTTACGCTTGCGTACGTTGTCAGAAATTATGGTCGGGCTGACCGCGCTACTGTTCCTGTTTGTGCTCGGTTTTATTATCAAACACCGCATTTTGCGCCCGGTGGTGACGTTAAGCGATGTGGTTAACCGCCTGGCGACTCAGGATTACAATGTGGAAGCGCCGGTGCTGGCGCAGGTCGATGAGATTGGCGATATGGCACAGGCGATCCGCATATTTCGCGAAAATGGCCTGACCCGCCAGCGGCTGGAACAGGAGCGTGATGCGGAGTGGGCCACACGTACCTTGCTGGCGCGAATGACGCAGCGGCTGCAGGGGTGTGATTCCCATAGCGCGATTTTTCGTGTGGTCAGCCGCTTTGCACCGCAAATCATCCCCGATATGGGCGGCCGGTTGTTTGTACTCAATTCCCGCACTAAGCGCATGAAATGTGTGGCGCGCTGGGGTTTGCCGCCGGGCGAAGATGCCCCCTTCCCGGCTGAACACTGCTGGGCGTTAAAACGTGGGCAGTTGCATAGCCCGGCGAAAGGCGGCGTTGATATGCCCTGTGAACATATCAAACCTGAGCTCGCTTCCCGCGCGATTTGCGTGCCGCTTAATGCGCAGAATAAAAGCATTGGTTTGCTCACCTTCGATAACTACACGCCGGACAAAGAGCCGCCCTATATCTACCTGGAACTGCTGGCGGAAACGCTGGCGCTGGCGCTGGCAAACCAGATCCTGCGCGATACCTTGACGGAACGCGCCATGCACGACTCGTTGACCGGCTTGTTCAACCGCCACAGCCTGGATGAG
Source organism: Kosakonia sp. YIM B13588 (assembly GCF_042788165.1). NCBI lineage: Bacteria > Pseudomonadati > Pseudomonadota > Gammaproteobacteria > Enterobacterales > Enterobacteriaceae > Kosakonia > Kosakonia sp. YIM B13588. Next base: position 519,367 of record NZ_JBHZPO010000001.1, read on the forward strand.
ACGCTGCGCAACATGCTCGACCAGGCGATGGTGGAAGGCACAACGCTGAGCTGTTTGATGGTCGACGTGGATTATTTCAAAAAGCTCAACGATCAATATGGTCACGACGCGGGTGACAAAGTGCTGCGCGAGTTGTCACGGTTGATTACCGAAACGCTGGATGACAACAGTGTTGCGTTCCGCTATGGCGGTGAAGAGTTCCTGCTTGTTCTGCCCGGCGCGGATGAAGTACAGGCGAAAAAAGTGGCTGAGACGCTGCTGCATAATGTCCTCAATCATCACATGTTGTATGAATCACAGGATATTGGCCCGGTGTCTGTTTCTATTGGGCTGGCGACCTGGCCGCGCCACGCGCGCGCGGATAATCTGGTGCGGGCGGCCGACCTGGCGCTCTATCTGGCGAAAGAACAAGGTCGCGGCCAGATTGTGGTGGCCAGGAGTGCCGGATAATGCGCCTTGCCTTGATTTTGCTGCTTGTTCGGTCATTTAATGGCAGAAACGTTTACACAGAGGAACCGCTATGAGCTATTTCCGCCCGGTGGCGTTAGAACATGCCAGCCGCCTGCTAAACCACGGTCCGACCATTCTGATTACCAGCCGCGATGAGCAGATTGACCGGCGCAATGTGATGGCAGCCGCGTGGTCGATGCCGGTTGAATTCTCTCCGCCGCGCATAGCAATAGTGGTGGATAAAAGCGCCTGGTCGCGCGAATTAATTGAACGCAGCGGTATGTTTGGCATTGTGGTGCCGGGCGTAGCGGCAACCAACTGGAGTTACGCGGTCGGCAGCGTCACCGGGCGCGATGAAGATAAGTTTAATTGCTATGGCATTCCCGCGTTCGCCGGGCCGGTGCTGGGCTTACCGGTTATCGAAGAGAAGTGCCTGGCGTGGATGGAGTGCCGTTTGCTTCCGCCGACCGCCGCGCAGGAGAAATATGACACGCTGTTTGGCGAAGTGGTTTCCGCCGCCGCCGATGAACGGGCGTTTATCAACGGGCGCTGGCACTTTGATGACGATAAGCTGAACACCATTCATCACCTTGGCGGCGGCACATTCGTCGCCAGCGGCAAGCGCATTACCGCTGGCGAGTAACGAAGCATTTACTCCGGCAGTGCCTCGATCCAGTTCATCGTCAGTTCTGGCCAGACCGCTGCCGGTAGGTGTTTCACACCGCGTACGCCAAACCCATGCTGCCCTTTACTGAACAGATGCAATTCGGTGAGCACGTTATTCGCATGCAGCACGTTGAACATCACCAGCGAGTTGGCAACCGGCACGGAGGGATCGTCCACGGCATGCAGCAAAAATGTCGGTGGGGTTTGCGCGGTGACATTCTGTTCCGGCGAGTAGTGTTTGATCTGCTCCGCCGTTGGCGTTTCGCCAATAAGCGCTTTTCGCGAGCCGGCGTGGGCAATCGCCTGATCCATTGAAATCACCGGATAACCCAACACCACAAAATCTGGCCGCGCGTGCTGGTTATCAATGTTGTCCACCGGCGTGTAAACCTTCTCGTCGTAACGCGTTTCCAGACTTGCCGCAACGTGCCCGCCCGCAGAAAAACCCATTACACCGATTTTTTTCGCATTGAGATGGCGTGATTCCGCCTGCGCGCGCAAGGTACGCAACGCACGTTGTGCATCCGCCAGCGGTGCGTTTGAACCTTCGGCGTGGCCATCTTCCGGCATGCGGTAGGTCATCACAAATAAGGTGTAACCGCGCGCATTGAATGGCGCGGCTAAATCACTGCCCTCTTTATCCAGCACCACGCGTTTATAGGAGCCACCCGGAATCACCAGAATGGCAATACCGTTGGGTTTTTGCGGTTGATAAACGGTGATTTGTGGCGCGCGGATGCCGGTCACAGCGCGGTCAGGAAGCGCAGGATCTTTACTGCGTTCGGTTAACACGAAACTGACCGGGCTATTTTTGGCGCCTGGCGCATCGCCCTGCGGCCAGATAGAAAAACTCTCTTGAGCGGCAAATGAAGGGTGCGAAAAAAGGAGCAGCGCGAATGTCAGTGAACTGAGTTTCCGGAACATAATCATCTCCATGTCAAAGATGCTTATGTACCATTAACCCGGTAAATGAAATTCGAGCCGCTCCACAGAACAATGTTTTACTAAAAATGAAAAACACTTCAGGGTAGCGCTAACAACAAACAACTAATAAATCGCCACAGGGTTGATGTTGACCTGTGTTGAACCGGTGTACAGCGGTTGGCCAAGGACGAACAAGAATTCCCAAACTTGTTTGCCTACCAGTGGACGTGTGTCGATCAACTCCAGGTTATAGATCCCCCGTTTTGCTAACAGATATTGATTGATCGGGAATTCCTCCTTAGTTGCAGGGTTTGGATACACTTCAGACGCCCAGGTATCGCCGCCAAACGCGACGATCTGCTGGTCCGCCAGCCATTTTGCTGCTTCCATGCCGATACCAGGCTCCTTTTCCAGAAACTGTTTATTGTCTTTACCAACAAGTTCCAGCCATCCTGTGTTAAATAAAACGATATCGCCTTTCTTTAAGGTTAATCCCTGGTTTTTTAATACTGACTGAATATCCTCGACGCTAAACTCTGTGCCGCCGGGAACAATCTTTTGTTTATAATAAGTGGTCATATCTAACACCACGCCTCGCGTTACCATCGGCGGGACTTTTTCAATGCCTAATTTTTTAACACCATCAATAGTGACGAAATCCACCGCTTTATTGCCGTTGTAATAGATATTATTAATGCCGATATGGCCGATTCCGTTTAATTGCGTACCCACGCCTGTCCATGCGTTGACCAGTTCATCGTTAAAGGTGAATTTATTCGGCCCAAGCGTTTTCCCATCCTGCTGGCCGGGCTGAATATTGTAGAGATGAAAACTGCGGTGGCGAAACGCCGGGAAATTCTTATCAATTGGCACCGCCAGCGGCACCACAACGCCTTGTTTTACAAGGTGAACGGCTTGTAAAACCACTTCGGGCGTGAGCAAGTTCGCGGCACCTATTTCGTCATTTGCACCATAAATTGAGGGATACCAGTTTTGTGATTCCGCTACAGGTTCTGTAGCTTGCAACGGCAATGCTGCAAACAGGGGCAATAATAATATGAAAGAACGGGATGGCTTCATGAAAGACGTTCCTTGTTTACTATGTTGCTGACAAAATTAATCGAATCAGCGCTTTCCGTGATAATTATAGTGCTCTGGTTTTTAGCCTGAGCGAGATAATAAAAACTCTAGAATTGTATTTAAGATCGCGCAAATATGAATTTTCTGAAAGAAAAAATAATGAAAAAACTGATGCGCTTACATGCATAATCAGATTGCCGCGTATTATATATTCCTGGCGGTAGTTCAAACTAACAACAGTATTTTTTACCTATTGATAAAAAAAAGCCCGCGCAACAGGCGCAGGCGGCAGGAAATCTACAGTGAATAGCCAGGCTTCTTGATAAGCGTGTCAATATGCGGCGCAATCTCGGTGTCCCACACCAGCGCTTTCCAGTCGTCCGGCGTGACTTCGTTAAGGGCGACGCTGACAGCGCTATCTTTGCTGTTTAAATGGCGAATAATCACCTCAGCGATATCGCTCGCCAGCGCGGTTTTTTGCTCCTCGGTCAGATCGCGGGGAAAACATTTGATATCAACGTGCGGCATAGCAAACTCCTTGTTTTATAAAGAGAGTGACAGTAGCACAAGTGACTGCTCATTGCGCCGCCTACAGGTTATCAAAGTGTGACAATTCTGGCTGTTATCTTTGATCTTTTTAGCAGCGCACAGAGGCCGTAAGCCAGGGTAAAAGCCAGCAAGGAATAAGCAATGATATAAAGATAACGGTTCGCTCCAGGGATGATTCTCAACAGCTTTTCATGAATAAACGCGCTGTGTACTTCCACGACAAAGATGTTGTGTACAAGGTAGATCCCTAACACACTGTCACTCACATTACTGACCCAGCGCGGCAAGGCGTTAATATTCAGATTAACCACAAATAAAAACAAACCGACCGATGTGATAAGTAATAATAGGTTATAAAACTTACCATAAAAGATGGCAATTCCCGCGCTGGACGAAATGAACGCCAATATTAGCAATGCGGTAATTGCCACGATTAATGTCATAATATGCGCAACGGAGAATGGCCTGAGGATTGGTTTAACCAGCCCGAGATAACCGCCAATTAAAAAACAGATCAGTCCTTCGGGTTGGAAAGGAATGAGTAAGTTAAATGCAAATAGCGAGAAATGGAAACTGGCTTCAGTCCATGCATTGATTAATGTCAGGTTGGCAATGATCACCATTAATACAACAACTTTGAGAATTTCATTTGCGCGTTCTTTCTTAAAAGCATGTCGCATTAAAGGCGTAAAAACATACAGCGGGATAATGGCAAATATAAACCAGAGCGGTGTTGCTTCCGTGGTGACTTTGCTGATATTCAGGTAATTAAAAAGATCTATTTCCGGCATATCGGTAAATCGACTTATCCACCAGGTGTCATAGGCGTAATAAAAGAGTAACCAGAAAATCAATACACCAACGATGCTTTTAATTTTGGCAATGACATAGTTCGCTTGATTTTCGTGTTTGTTATTTAATAAAAAATAGCCGCTACAGATAAAAAACAGGGCAACACCAGATAGCCCTGCCTGTCTGAAAAAGCACAACACGACATCGCTTTCGTCGCGATTGAGAAAAAACAACGTCACGTGCGCCAGGATGACAAGAAAGATGGCGAGTATCTTCAGGAGGTCGATGGAAGCAATTCTCATAGCCACCTCTCCTACAGCGATAAGATGAAGTGCGTAATCTTAGTTGCCAGCCTTTCCATGCCTAATTTTGAAGGGTGCAAACCATCGGAAATCACGCCAGTTGTATTACTGGTCATAATATCCATATTGAGTTCGTTAAAGCCGGAGTTCTTTTGCAGATCGAGATAAGGTATGGAATATTCCTCACACTTTTCTCTGCTAGCGTTACAATAATCGGCCAGATAATATCCTTTGGCATTTTTTTGCCTATGACCACGCGCAATTGAAACGGGTGTCGTAACAACAAACCCTACTCTGGCCAACGGATATTTTTTTATGACCCCGGTAAGCAGTAGATCCATTGCGCCATAAAAGGTTAATGACGTTTTATCGTTTCTGTCGCCTATTTCGGTGCCGCCTTCCGAGCCGAAGTTAAAACCGAAATCATTGCCTCCACCCCAGATAGTAATAAGGTCAGGATCTTCCCCCATGGTTTTATAGCGTAAGCAGATAGCGGAATTATCATGCTCATTTTTTTGCGCGATACAGGTTCCACCAATACCATAGTTTGTCCAGTGTGCCAGCCCTAAATTCTCTGCAACGATTGGTTGATACCATCCTCGTTCTGTTATGCTGTCGCCAAGTGTAAACCATGAACCACCTTTCAAATACGAATGAATATATTCCATCACTTTCACCCTGTTAAATTACTATTCCGATTTTGCTGTAAAGATGCAATATTGCGTCGACTACGAAAATTCGCCAAATGTTGTCTCATATAAGCGGGGCGATTTCAAATTATTTTTTCTCGCCCTCTGTTTATATACCGCTTCAACTTATACGAGATGCTAAGAATATTAAAATAATCCGAAATTACGGGTTAACGGATAATTTCATTATTTCGCAGCACGGTTTGCAATTGCGGTAACTGGCATACCGCATCGGCGATGGCGGTAATATTTGGCGCGTGCTCGGCAAACCATGCATGACGCGGCCCCCATGTGCGCATAACGCAAAGATAAATATCCAGCAACGTCAGTTGTTGGCCAAAAGCATAAGGTGCCGCCTGCAATTGCGTGTCGAGCCACAAATAGAGCGATTTACGGTACTTCTGGCAATTTTCTACCAGTTGATCCGGCGCATCCGCAGCCCAGCGTTCCGGGTAATCGGCGTAGGTAAAAGTGGGATAGACATTCGCGACGAGCCACACCAGCAGCCGCCAGAATTGCTGGCGTTGCGCGGTGCCGGCGGCGGGAGCGAAATCCGGGCGCTGGTCAAGGATCATCAGCGCTACGGCGGCGGATTCCGTCATCACGCTGCCATCATCCAGTTGCAGGGTTGGTACCTGGCACAACGGGTTTAATTTTCGCAGGGTATCTTGCTGTGGGCCGGGCTTGTCGAAGCCATCGACATTGACGAAGTGATAAGGGATCTCTGCCAGCGTCAGCATCACTTCGCTGATGGCCGATCCCCAGCCGGGAACACCATAAACCGTAATCATAAGGGCTCCTTAAGTTCAGGATGAGCCTTAAGCTTAGGTCAAACTGGCGAGAAATTCGTCAACTTGTTGAGGCGTGGTAAGGCGGACAAAGCGCAAATGCTGATAGCGCGGATCGGCCATATACCGCGCATAACGTTCACGGTTTTGGCGCCAGGTCTTTAGCGACCAGAGAATGATCGACTCGCGGCTCAAAAAAGCGCGACGCAGGCTTTCGCGATTGCCGGTTCCCGGCCATAACTCCTGTTCACTTCTGGCGCGTGCAATGGCGCGCAGCGTCACCTGGCGCAACGTGCGCCAGAAGCCGTAATCGACCCACACCACCAGATCAACGTTCCGCCATTTAATGTCGCGGCTGCGGTTATAGTTGCCATCGAGCACCCAGCCGGGTTGTTCCAGCAATTTTTCCAGGCGCGAATACAACTCCTCATCCGGCGTCCCCTGCCAGTTGGAACGCCAGTAAAGCAGATCCATTTCGATGTAAGGCACATTGAGCTGGCTGGCCAGACGTTTCGCTAGCGTCGATTTTCCGCTGCCGCTGGTGCCGATAACATTAATTCTCATGAGATCACGCTGATTCCCGTTCAATAAAGTGAAAACCGATATCCACGATCTCCTCCCCGGAACTTGTCCCTTCGATACGCTCCATCAGCAGGGTTGCCGCGCGCTGGCCAATGATTTGCCTGTCGACGCTCACCGTGGTGATGGCGGGATTATTCCCGGCGGCGAAATCGAGATCGCCAAAACCAATAACCGCCACATCCTGCGGTACGCGCAGGCCACGGGCTTGCGCTTCAACAATGGCCCCCTGCGCCAGCGTGTCGGAGCTGCAAACAATCACGTCGGACTCACCCAGCGCCAGTAACTGCGACAACCCTTCGCGCCCTGAGGTAAAGCGTGCCGGCAGCGCCACATCCACACTGAGCGGATCGGTAATGCCATGACGCGCCAGCGTTTCACACAGCCCTGCTTTACGCTGCGAGGCGCGCTTATCAACCGTCCATAGCAACCCTGGACGGCGATACCCTTTGCGCAGCAGATATTCTGCGGTAGCCTGCCCCACTTTCTCATGCGAAAAACCGACCAGCATATCCAGCGGTGTGGGCGTTAAATCCCAGATTTCCACTACCGGCACACTGGCGTTGAGGATCACTTTTTTCAAATCGGTTGAGTGGTGAATACCGGTCAGCACAATGCCATCCGGGCGGCGCGACAACAGCGCTGCGACCAGCTCCGCTTCGGTTTGCTGGGTATAACCGGCGACGCACAGCAGCATATGATAACCGCGCTTAGCCAGTTCATCGCTGATGGCCTGGATCGTATCGACAAACATATTGTTGTTAATCTGCGGGACAACCACGGCAATCAATTTGCTGCGACGCGACGCCAGGCCACCTGCCAGCGCATTCGGGATATAGCCCGTTGCTTTAACGGCGGCGAGCACTTTTTCCACCGTTTTTGGGCGCACCAGTTGCGGCGTGTTAAGCGCCCTACTTACGGTCATTGAGGAAAGCCCCGCAGCACGGGCAACATCTTCCAGCGTGGGCGCGCGCGGCGGCACAGGACGGGCGGTTTTCGACATGTTCACTCACAGAGAACCAGACGGTTATTGGCTATTAATAATTTGAGTTTTTGTATTATACCCTTTTCTCCTTTCATTACCTGTCGACCCTCATAAATCAGTGAGTTAACACGCATATTACTCACAAAATGTTATCGCTATCATTTTGAAGTGTGACGAGACATCATCGCCTAAAAAATGTGATTAACGTAGCAATAATCCCCATTTTTAGCGCTAAGTTTGTGATCGCTTGTACAAAATTTTCTCGTTTCACTGGTGATTATTTTTTTGTCGATCTACAAATGTTAGCGCAAACATTATTGTTGTTCACAGGAGCAAAACCATGACCGTAAGTGCTAATTCCGATGCTGTAACCTACGCCCGCGCGTCCGGTGTCAAAACCGCGGCTGAAACCGGCGACCGCATCGAGTGGGTAAAACTTTCCCTCGCCTTTTTACCGCTGGCGACGCCGGTAAGTGATGCGAAAGTGCTGACCGGGCGGCAAAAACCGCTGACCGAAGTGGCGATTATTATTGCCGAAATCCGCAGCCGCGACGGTTTTGAAGGCGTCGGTTTTAGCTATTCCAAACGCGCCGGCGGCCAGGGGATTTACGCCCATGCCAAAGAGATTGCCGATAACCTGCTCGGCGAAGATCCGAACGATATCGACAAGATTTACACCAAGCTATTGTGGGCAGGTGCCTCCGTTGGGCGCAGCGGCATGGCGGTGCAGGCCATCTCCCCTATCGATATTGCGCTGTGGGATATGAAAGCCAAACGCGCCGGTTTACCGCTGGCGAAGCTGCTCGGCGCGCATCGCGACTCCGTGCAGTGCTACAACACCTCGGGCGGTTTCCTGCATACGCCGCTGGATCAGGTGTTGAAAAACGTCATTATCTCGCGTGAAAACGGCATCGGCGGTATCAAAATCAAAGTTGGCCAGCCGGACACCAAAGAGGACATTCGCCGCCTTACCGCTGTACGTGAAGCGCTGGGTGATGACTTCCCGCTGATGGTGGATGCCAACCAGCAATGGGATCGCGAAACGGCGATTCGTATGGGACGCCAGATGGAGAAATTTAACCTTATCTGGATTGAAGAGCCGCTCGATGCTTACGATGTTGAAGGCCACGCCCAGCTTGCTGCGGCGCTGGATACGCCGATCGCCACCGGCGAGATGCTCACCAGTTTTCGCGAACATGAGCAACTGATCCTCGGTAACGCCAGTGATTTTGTGCAACCAGACGCACCGCGTGTTGGCGGCATCTCGCCGTTCCTGAAAATCATGGATCTGGCGGCTAAGCACAACCGCAAACTGGCACCGCATTTTGCCATGGAAGTGCACTTGCACCTTTCCGCCGCCTACCCGCTGGAACCGTGGCTGGAGCATTTCGAATGGCTGAATCCGTTGTTTAACGAACAGCTGGAACTGCGCGATGGCCGAATGTATGTCTCCGACCGCCACGGTCTGGGCTTCACGCTGAGCGAACAGGCACGCGCCTGGACTCAGCAAAGCTGCGAATTCGGCAAACGCCCATAACAATAGATTGCGGACGGGAGGCTCCTTCCGTCTTTTTTGTTCCCTACACCGACATTCAACCCTGTAAAAGGAGTTGTGATGAATACAATAATTAAACGCACCAATGTGCGTTACAGCATTCTGTTATTTTTATTTCTTGCCACGGTATTTAATTACGCCGACCGCGCGACGCTTTCCGTTGTCGCGCCAATTATGAGTAAAGAGTTAGGTTTTGATCCCGAAGCATTGGGCCTTGCTTTTTCCGTATTTGGCATCTCCTATGTGGTAATGCAAATTCCCGGCGGCTGGCTGCTGGATAAATATGGTTCACGGTTAGTTTATGGTGCGGCGTTAATTGGCTGGTCAATCGTCACGATGTTTCAGGGTACGATTTATCTCTATGCCAGCCCGCTCATTGTGCTGGTCGTGCTGCGCCTGATGATGGGTGCCATTGAAGCGCCAGCCTTCCCCGCCAACAGCCGTCTTAGCGTGCAGTGGTTTCCTAATAAAGAGCGTGGTTTTGTGACGGCAGTTTACCAGGCTGCGCAATATATTTCATTAGGCATTATTACCCCGCTGATGACAATTATTTTACACACCTTGAGCTGGCATTATGTTTTCTATTATATTGGCGCGATTGGCGTGGTGCTGGGGATATTCTGGTTAATTAAAGTTCGCGATCCATTATCCCATAAAGAGATTAATCAACAGGAAGTTGAATATATTCGGGATGGCGGTGGCGAACCGGAATTAGGCAGTAAAAAAGGACCAGCGAAAATCAGTTTCGCGCAAATTAAAAGTGTCTGCGTGAATCGCATGATGATCGGCGTTTATATTGGTCAGTTCTGCGTGACGTCGATTACCTGGTTTTTTCTCACCTGGTTTCCCACCTATCTTTATCAGGCCAAAGGGATGTCGATTTTAAAAGTGGGCTTTGTCGCCAGTATTCCGGCTATCGCCGGGTTTGTCGGTGGCCTGCTGGGCGGCGTGGTATCCGACTGGCTGCTGACGCGCGGCTACAGCCTGACCACCGCGCGTAAATTCCCGGTTATCTGTGGCATGCTGCTCTCCTGCGTGATTGTGCTCGCTAATTACACCGATTCAGAAGTGGTGGTGATTGCCGCCATGAGCGTGGCGTTCTTCGCCAAAGGGTTTGGCAACCTTGGCTGGTGCGTGCTTAGCGATACGTCGCCAAAAGAGGTGCTGGGGATAGCCGGTGGCGTGTTCAATATGTGCGGCAATCTGGCGAGTATTGTTACACCGCTGGTGATTGGCGTGATCCTCGCCAATACCCACTCATTTGATTACGCGATCCTCTATGTTGGCTCAATGGGGCTGATTGGTCTCTTCTCTTATCTGTTTATTGTTGGTTCGCTGGAGCGAATTACGCTTACGCCGACCACAGCCTGAAACTGGCGACTCGGGTGCGCCACGCTGTTCCGCAAGCTGTACTCCCGGCGGAACAGCGTTTTTTTGGTTTAATCGTAAGTGATCCCCGGCGGGTTGACCTGCGAATGTTCAACCGCTTCCCCCTGCTCTCCCCAGCGAGCCAGGACCTGTTGATACTCTCCGCGCGCGATTGCGCCATCCAGCGCCGCCTGCAAGGCATACACCAGACCGTTCCCTTTTTTCGTGGTGGTCGCCACCCACGCTTTTTTCGGCCCGAGTCCAACGACTTTCGTGCTGCCGTTAAGCGCCGCTTTATAGGCCGCGACAGATTGCGGGCCAAACACCACATCCGCTCGCCCGGACTGAATATACAAATTTCCCGAGGCGTCATCTGTCAGATAAATCGGCTGTGCTAACGGGCGACCGGCAACCTGATTCTCTTCATTCCAGCGCAGCAAAATACGCTCCTGATTGGTGCCGGAACCAACAATTACTTTGCGCCCGGCAAGATCTTCGACGGAGCGGATCGCCTGGATTGCACTGGAGGATTTCACCGAGAACGCCAGTGAATCCGCGCGGTATGTGGCAAAGTCAAACTTCTGTTTGCGCGCTTCGGTAACCGCGATATTCACCAGCGCGACATCATAACGCCCGGAAGCAATGCCCAGCGGCCAGTCTTCCCATGCGGTTGGCACTAATTTGAGCTTTAAACCGAGGCTTTGCGCCAGTAAGCGGGCGATATCCGGATCGCTGCCGATGCGTGTACGGTTATCACTGGCGACCAGCGCCAGCGGCGGTGAGTTAAGCGCCGAGATCGCCACGGTTAATGTTCCCGGATCGACAAAGCGATAATCCGCCGGGATTTTCGCAATCGCCGCCGCGTTGCGCTGCACGGTAATGGGCTGTTCATTAGCCTTTAAATCAAGCTGCCCGGCGGCGAAACTGCCCGCGCTGACCAGCAACAGCACCAGTAATCGTTTCATGGTGGCTCCTTATAAGACCTTCGATAAAAACTGGCGTGTGCGCAGATGCTGCGGGTGATTCAGCACCTCGTCACTGCTTCCCTGTTCAACAATTTTGCCATCGACCATAAACACCACCTGGTCGGCGACTTCGCGCGCAAAACCGATTTCATGGGTCACCACCACCAGCGTGGAACCGGCGCGCGCCAGCTTTTTGATCACATCCAGCACTTCGCCCACCAGTTCCGGATCCAGCGCCGATGTCGGCTCATCGAATAACATCACCCGCGGGCGCAGCGAAAGCGCGCGGGCAATGGCGATGCGTTGCTGCTGTCCGCCGGAAAGATGGCGTGACCAGGCATCGGCTTTATTACGCAGCCCCACCACATCCAGCAGATCGTATGCCTGATCGATGGCCTCTTTGCGGCTCAGTTTTTTGTGGGCAATCGGCGCTTCAATCAGGTTTTCCAGTACCGTCAGATGCGGGAATAAATTGAAATTCTGAAACACATATCCGACGTTGACGCGCTGGCGCAAAATCTCCTTCTCTTTCAGCTCATACAGCTTGTCGCCGTGCAGGCGATAACCGATGTATTCGCCATCAATGCGTATAAACCCTTCATCCACGCGCTCAAGGTGATTAATGGTGCGCAGCAGTGTTGATTTCCCGGAACCGGATGGCCCCAGGATCACCGTGACCGAACCGGGCGGGATCTCCAGCGACACCTCATCCAGCGCTTTATGGCCACCAAAATATTTGCTGACGCCGGTAATCGAAATATGACCATTAAGAGAGGTTGGCATGAACAGCCTCCTGCGATTGCGCCACGCGGGCGGTGGAATATGAACGCACGCGCGAGGGTGAAATTGCTGAACGCCGCTCGCTGCGCGCCAGCCAGCGTTCAACCAGATACTGAATAGCCGACAGCACGCTGGTGATCACCAGATACCAGACTGCGCCTACCATCAGCAGCGGGATAACTTCCTGCGTGCGGTTGTAAATCATCTGAATGGTGTAAAACAGCTCCGGCATCGCCAGCACATAAACCATCGCCGTGCCTTTGGCGAGGCTGATTATCTCGTTAAAACCGGACGGCAAAATCGTGCGCAGCGCCTGCGGCAGAATAATGCGCAGCGTGCGCCGCCAGGCGGGTAACCCCAGCGCGGCGGCCGCTTCGTACTGCCCGTGATCAACCCCAAGAAAGCCGCCGCGAATAATCTCGGCGGTATAGGCACTTTGCACCAGCGTCAACCCGACAACCGCCGTGGAAAACTGCCCAAGTACATTGATGGTTTGATAGCTCGCCCACTGAATTCCGGTAAACGGAATGCCGAGCGATAAGGTGTCGTACAGATAGGAGAAGTTATAAAGAATGATCAGCACCACAATCAGCGGCAGCGAGCGAAACAGCCAGATATAACTCCAGGCAAGACTGCTCAGCAGCCAAGAAGACGAAAGCCTGGCCAACGCCAGTAAACCGCCGAAAATCACGCTCAGCGCCGTGCCGAGCAAGGTCAGTAACAGCGTCTGCCCTAACCCTTCGAGGATCACCGGGTCGAAAAACCAACGGGCGAACACTTTCCACTCCCAGCGCGGATTAAAAGCCACCGACCGAACAATCGCCGCCAGTACAAACAGGGCGACAAGTGCGCCGACCATGCGCAGTGGGTAGCGCGCGGGCACCACTTTGATGGTTTCTGTATTTTTCATGGTCGCTCCTCAGGCGGTTTTGCTTAAACGCTCAACCGACAACGCTTTGCTAAAGCGCAACCGACCGTCGAACGGCGGCTGGCTGTACTCTTCCGGATGGCGATGGACATCAAACTGCGGCTGATAACCCTGGCTCAGATACAGCCGCACCGCTTCCGGCTGGCGAAAGCCGGTGGTCAGGTAGATATGGCTGTAACCGGCCAGTACCGCGCGCCGCTCCAGCTCCTGCACGATTTTGGCTGCCAGCCCTTGCTTGCGCAGTTCATGCTTCGTCCAGATGCGTTTGATCTCCGCCGTATGGGCATCAAACGGTTTGTAGGCACCGGTTGCGATAATTTCTCCGTCACGCTCCAGCACGATAAACAGCCCCTGCGGCGCTAAATACCACTCGGTGAGTTCCACTTCGGCGCTGCGGGAAAAATAGTCGCCATAGCGGGCAGCGTATTCGCCAAACAGCCCGTCTAAAATCGGCTGCAATTCCGGTGCGTCTGGCGAGACATCGCGAAAATGTTCACTCATGACAACCTCCTTAATCGCCAAGACCCGCCGGATTCACCTCCGACGCCGGAATGCGCTCTACGCCCTCGCCCCAGCGATTGAGCACCTTGTCGTAGTCGCCGGTTTTGATAGCGCCATTAAGCGCCGTTTGCACCGGTTCAACCAGCCCGCTGCCTTTACGCAGGGTGACCGCGATATGCGCGGCTTTTGGCCAGCCGCCGTCCACGCTGCCAACCAGTTTGGTTTTGCCGGTCAGCGCCGCTTTCCACGCGCCAATCACGTTCGGGCCGAAGTAAGCGTCGGCGCGGCCGGATTGCAACGCCAGCGTCTGGGCGGCGTCATCTTTGGTGTAGACCGGCGTAAAAGGTTTCAGCCCCTTTTTCACGTTTTCCGCGTTCCACGCCAGCAGGATCGCCTCCTGGTTCGTGCCGGAGCCGACAATAATGCGCAGCCCGGCAATGTCTTCGGCTTTCTCAATCGATTTCAGCGGACTGGTGGACTTGATGTAAAAGCCGAGTGAATCCTTGCGGTAAGTGGCGAAATCGAACTTCGCTTTGCGCTCTTTGGTGACGGTAATATTGCTGATCGCCGCATCATATTTGCCAGAAGTGACGCCGAGCGGCCAGTCCTCCCACGATGTCGGCACCACGTTCAGCTCCAGGCCTAAGCTGCTGGCCACCAGGCGGGCGATGTCCACTTCGCTGCCGAGCAGGGTTTTATTGTCATCCGCAAAAACCGTCAGCGGTGGAGAGTTGAGCGCCGCCACGGCGACGGTCAGTTTTCCCGGCACCACAAAATGATAATCCTTCGGCAACTGCGCAATGGCCTGCGCGTTTTTCGCCGTGGTGATCGGCGTTTTGTTGGCTTCCAGGCTCACGCCCGTCCCGTTGATATTGACGTCTTTGGCCCAGGCCAGCGGTGTCAGGGCCAGCGTTGCCGCCAGCAATAGCGATGTTTTCTGCATAGCGTTTTCTTCTTTTATTGTTGTGAGGAAGGATGAGCAGGCAGCGGTAAACCCAAGCTTTCGCGCAGCGTCGTGCCGGGGTATTCCGTGCGGAACAGGCCGCGAGCCTGCAGCAGCGGCACCACTTTTTCGACAAAGCGCGGGAATGTATCCGGCGTACCGCCCTGGATGATAAAACCGTCGGCGGCGTAGCTTTCGAACCACTGTTGCAGGCCATCGGCCACTTGCTGCGCCGTGCCGGAAAAACGTGGGCGCGGCGAGGCGCTCTCCAGCGCCACCTGGCGCAGCGTTAATTGACGCTCGCGTGCATTACGCTTGATCTCATCGGTGGTGCTGCGAAAACTGTTTTGCCCCAAATCGCCGATATCCGGGAACGGCTCGTCGAGCGGGTACTGGCTGAAGTCATGGTGTTCGAAATAGCGCCCGAGGTAGTTCAGCGCATCCGTAATGGAGACCAGCGCGGCGGTGGTCTGATACTGCTGTTCAGCATCCTCTTCGCTGTCGCCAACAATCACGCTGACACCCTGGAAAATATGCAGGTCATCATGGCGGCGACCATATTTTTCTAGCTGATTTTTCACATCGCGATAAAACGCTTTGGCTTCATCAAGCGTCTCCTGGTGCGTAAAAATGGCGTCGGCGTGACGGGCGGCCAATTGTTTTCCATCGTCTGAGGCACCAGCCTGGAAAATAATCGGTCGCCCCTGCGGTGTACGGCCAATATTAAGCGGCCCGGCAACCTGGAAAAAATCACCGTGGTGATTCAGCGGGTGTAATTTACTGGCGTCAAAGAATTGTCCGGTCGCTTTATTGCGCACAAACGCATCCTCTTCCCAGGAGTTCCATAACCCTTTCACCACATCGAGATATTCATCGGCGATGCGGTAACGTAAGGCGTGATCCGGGTGCTGCGCGCGGGAAAAGTTTTTCGCCGAGCCTTCCAGCGGCGAAGTCACCACGTTCCAGCCCGCGCGCCCGTTGCTCAGATGGTCAAGGCTTGCGAACTGGCGCGCGACGGTAAATGGCTCGCTGTAGGAGGTGGAAAGTGTGCCGACCAGACCGAGGTGCGAGGTCACGCTGGCGAGCGCGGATAATACTGTAATGGGTTCAAAACGGTTTAAAAAATGCGGGATCGATTTTTCGTTGATATATAAGCCGTCGGCGACAAAAAGAAAGTCCAGTTTTCCCTGCTCGGCAAGGCGCGCGGTGTCCTGTACGAAGCCAAAATTAATGCTGGCATCGGCGAGCGCCGCCGGATGTCGCCACGCGGACATATTTCCCGACGCGCCATGTAATATGGTGCCAAGCCGCAGTTGTCGTGCTGTAGACATAATCGATCCTCATATTCAGGCAACAGGTGGCCCGGAGCGTGAGCCCCAGGCAGACAAATTTCACATCAGGATTGCAGCAGTGCTTTTTCTGCCAGCAGCGCGAAATAACGCGCCGCCTCTTCGATTAATGCTTCATCGGGGTTAAACGCCGGGTGGTGCAAACCGTAATCGCTGTCGCTGCCGATGCTGACAAACGCGCCGGGAATATGCTGCAAATAGACGGCGAAATCCTCGCCCCCCATGTGCAGATCCGCCTCCTGCGTCTGGTAACCGTGCCAGTCGGCAACATCGCGGGCGAAGGTTGCCCAGCGATCGTGATTGACCAGCGCGGCAGGCCCGGCAAACCAGCGCACCGCAATATTGGCGTCAAACGCCTGCGCCAGACCGGCGGCAATATCGTCAACGCGGCGTTTCACTGTTTCGCGCACCGCCGCCTGGTGAGTGCGCAGCGTGCCTTCCAGCTCGACATGTTCCGGCAGTACATTCCACGTATTGCCCCCCTGAATGCGGGTGACGCTCAGCACCACCGACTCCAGCGTATTGACGTTACGGCTGGCAATGCTTTGCAGCGCGACCACCAGTTGGCTGGCGAGCAAAATAGCGTCATTACCTTCGTGCGGGCGTGCGGCGTGCGCGCCTTTGCCGGTGACGGTCAGCGAAAAACGATCCACATTGGCGTAAAACGCACCGCCGCGCGTGGCAAACGATCCGACCGGTAATCCGGGTTCGTTATGCATACCAAAGATGGCGCTAACGTCGTCCAGTGCGCCGGCGTCGATTAACCGTTTCGCGCCGCCAAAATTCTCTTCCGCGGGCTGAAACAGAATGCGCACTCTGCCGGTCAGTTGCGGCTCTTTCTGTTTAAGCAGCAGCGCCGCGCCAAGCATAACGCTGGAGTGAACGTCGTGCCCGCAGGCGTGCATCACGCCAGGGTTGCGCGAGGCAAACGGCACGTCGACCGCTTCTTCAATCGGCAAAGCATCGATATCGGCGCGCAGGGCGATCACTTTTTCGCCGCTGCCCACTTCCGCGACCACGCCTGTCGGCAGGCTTAACGGCAGTAATCTCAGCCCGGCGCTCTCCAGCCAGTGGCGAATGCGCCGGGTGGTTTCAAATTCCTGTAACGACAACTCCGGGTGCTGGTGTAACTCGCGTCGCCAGTCGATCAGTTGTTCGGCAAAGCTCATCCCGCCACCTCCTGCGTTGCTTTGGTGTTTGCGTGGGCCTGCGCCAGCCGCAATACAGAGGTCAGCCGCGCGCTGCCTTCGCTGATCGGCGTATCGATAATAAATTCATCAATGGCGAACTGCTGATGCAGTTGATCCAGCCCCGCCAGAACCTGCTGTGGCGTGCCGGCGATCAATGACGGTTCGCGTTTTGTGATACGCACTGCCGGGCTGCCTGCCTGACGGGCAAACGCTTGACCTTGTGCCTCGCTGGCGACGCTCACGCGCTGGCCGTTTGCCAGCTCAACGCCCCAGACTTCAACCTGTTGCGCCAGCGCATGCGCCTGGGCTTCGGTTTCCGCGACGATCACCTGCACGGCAACCAATGTGTCGCGCTGGCTCTGTTGTTGCCACTGCGTGACAACGTCACGAAAAAGAACTTTGTCACCGTTGAGATGGGCAGCAAAAACGAAATTCCAGCCTAGTTTTGCCGCAAGCGCCGCGCTTTCGAGGCTTGCGCCAAGCAGGAAACCTTCCGCACGCTGCGGGGGTAGCGGCGTTGCCAGAACGGTTTCTTCCGCGTGGTCATCTTTTGACAGGGACAACCAGTTATCCAGTTGCGCCAGTTGATCGGCAAAACTGCCCTTCTCGGCGCTGTTTATTCCCTGCTGGAGCGCGCGGGTGGAGAGCGGCAAACCGCCGGGGGCTTTGCCGACACCAAGATCAACGCGCCCCGGCGCAAGGGTCGCCAGCAAGTTGAAGTTTTCTGCTACTTTGAACGGGCTGTAATGTTGCAGCATCACTCCGCCGGAACCGACGCGAATTCGCCGCGTTTGCCCCAGTATCCAGGCGATAACCAGCTCCGGCGACGGGCTGGCCAACTGGGTAGTGTTGTGATGTTCGGCAATCCAGAAACGGTGATAGCCCCAGTTTTCCGCCTGCTGCGCCAGTTGCAGCGTGCGGGCCAGGGCGTCCTGTGCGGTTTCGTGCTCAGCGATGGGGCTTTTATCGAGCAAACTCAGGCGATAAGACATGCAATTGACTCGCGTTAGAGGAGATAACCCCATTAATAGGGCGACGCGCGCATGCTGTGAAACAATTAATTTACATTAAATAAGCAAAAAATTTGCAAAGACATGGATGCCGGAGCTGCGGACGCCACCATGACTGATAACAACCACGCAATAATTCTTTAAATTTGTTACACATTCGTTTTACTTATACAGGTTATTTCTGTTGCATTTTTCATCGGGTTAAATCATTTGCTCTGCTCGTTACCCTTAACCTCACAATTTCCGCTAATAGTCGAGTGCTATGGCACTGGTATGTTTTGCGTCGTATATCGATTGCGGTTACGATGCTGCGCCATGTTTGGTCTTATCCATACGAAGAAACACTGGAAAGACAGAACATTTTCCCGCGCCAGGCAATCGATTGGTTTTCTGCCTGCCGGGTTGAGGAATTCCGCAAGGTTCAGACAGGTAAACAGGTAACGCAATGAAAACAGACAACAACGTCACGGATCATCACGCCGCGAAACGACGCTGGCTCAATTCTCACGAAGAGGGCTATAACCGCGCGATGGGTAACCGCCAGGTGCAAATGATTGCTATCGGCGGCGCAATCGGTACAGGTTTATTTCTGGGCGCAGGCGCCCGACTGCAGATGGCGGGGCCGTCGCTGGCTATCGTTTATCTGGTGTGTGGTATTTTCTCCTTCTTTATTCTGCGCGCGCTGGGCGAACTGGTATTACACCGCCCTTCCAGCGGCAGCTTCGTCTCTTATGCGCGTGAATTTCTTGGCGAAAAAGCCGCGTATGCCGCCGGTTGGATGTATTTCATCAACTGGGCAATGACCGGGATCGTGGATATCACCGCCGTTGCGCTGTATATGCATTACTGGGGCGCGTTTGGTGATGTGCCGCAATGGGTGTTTGCCCTTGGCGCGCTGGCGATTGTCGGCACCATGAATATGATCGGCGTGAAGTGGTTCGCGGAGATGGAGTTCTGGTTTGCGCTGGTCAAAGTGCTGGCGATTGTGGTGTTCCTGGTCGTCGGGACCATTTTTCTCGGCAGCGGTAAACCGCTCGATGGCGGCGCGACCGGTTTCCATTTGATAACCGATAACGGCGGTTTCTTCCCGCACGGCCTGTTACCGGCGCTGGTGCTGGTTCAGGGCGTGGTGTTCGCGTTCGCCTCAATCGAACTGGTCGGTACGGCGGCCGGTGAGTGTAAAGATCCGCAGACCATGGTGCCGAAAGCCATTAACAGCGTTATCTGGCGTATCGGTTTGTTCTATGTCGGCTCCGTGGTGCTGCTGGTTCTGCTGCTGCCGTGGAATGCGTATCAGGCGGGACAAAGCCCGTTTGTCACCTTCTTCTCCAAGCTGGGCGTGCCGTATATTGGCGACATTATGAATATGGTGGTGCTGACCGCGGCGCTCTCCAGTCTGAACTCCGGGCTTTACAGCACGGGCCGTATTCTGCGCTCAATGTCGATGGGCGGTTCCGCACCGAAATTCATGTCGAAAATGAGCCGTCACCACGTACCGTACGCGGGCATTCTGGCGACCATTTGCGTCTACATTGTTGGTGTGTTCCTGAACTACCTGGTGCCGTCGCAAGTGTTTGAAATTGTGCTTAACGTTGCGTCGCTGGGGATTATTGCGTCCTGGGGCTTTATCGTGGTGTGCCAGATGCGTCTGCGCAAAGCTATCCACGAAGGCAAAGTGGCGGATGTCAGCTTCAAAATGCCTGGCGCACCGGTGACTTCATGGCTGACGTTGCTGTTCCTGCTCAGCGTGCTGGTGCTGATGGCGTTCGATTACCCGAACGGCACATACACCATCGGTTCGATTCCGCTGATTGCGGTGTTGTTGGTTGCGGGCTGGTTTGGCGTGCGTAAACGCGTTAATGAAATTCACAGCACCGCGCCGGTTCACCCGGATGCCGTACCGAAGACGCGTTCGTAACGCGTCATAAAAGCAAAAAGCCGCAGCGGAAACGTTGCGGCTTTTTTGTTGGCGCAAAAGCTACGCCTGCGCTTGTTTAAAACGTTGCCAGGCTGCGCTGATGACCGGCGCAATCAGTGCGTAGTTTTCCCGGCTATTATCCACGTGGTAGATCGTAGGCAGCCCTGTTGCCAGCACGCGCTCGTACTCGTCAAAATGCCCTGCCGCTTCAGTGTTGTAGTGAAAGAAAAAGCTCCCCGCAGGGAGCTTTAGATATCAAACAATTACAGCGCAATACGTAGCACATCATCCGGCTGCGTTGCTTCTTTTTCACGCGTTGAAGCCTGTTTCACGCTGACGTACAGCGTAGTGCCGTCCGCTGACAGCGCCAGGCTGTTCGGATGAGTTGGTGTGGCGAAGGTTTTCACTACGTTATAGCTTTTTGCGTCGATAACGCTCACTTTCCCCGCCTCGCGGTGCGTCACGTAAACTTCATTGCGCGTCGGGTTAAACAACACCGCCAGCGATTCTGGTACCGCGATTTTCTCCAGCACTTTGCCGTTACGAGTATCGACAACCAGCACTTCCGGCGCTTTTGCGTCGGTAATAAACGCACGATGACCGGCCGTATCGAGGCTCAGGTTGAGATAGAAGTGCTCTTTGCCATCATCCTGCAATTTTTTGCGTTCGAGGATGCGGTTATTGCGGGTATCAATAGTAATTAGCTCACCGTCGGCGTTGGTGGTGTAGAGGCGTTTCGCCGCGCTATCAATAGCAAGGCCGGTGCTATATGTTCCCGTACTGGTAATGGTCGTTTTCAGTTTCAGCGCCGCGCCGTCCACTACCCATACCACACTCTCTTTCCCGACGCCGGTGATGTAAACCGTGTTGGTCTCTTCATCCACCGCCAGCTCGCGCGGGCTGAGCGGGCGCACCGTTTCCGAGCGTTTACGCGCATCCAGCACCACGCGGCCTTTAATAACGCCGGTTTTAGCGTCTACCGCCGTTACGGAACCGTCTGTGGTGTTGCCGAACCACAGTGTCTGCGTGCGGCTATTGAGCGTTGCGCCAAACGGTTTTAAATCGCTGTGAATGGCTTGCGTAATGTCAAGCGTGGCCGGATCCAGACGGTAAATCACCCCACCTTTATCCGTTTTGCGGCTCTGCGCGGTCGCCAGCCACAGCGCATTTTCCTGCTGGCTGATGGCCATTTCATAGGCGCCTTTGCCGACCGCTTTGCGCAGCATCTCCTCTGCGGCGTGGGTGTTAAATGCCCCCGCCAGCAGTAACGATCCCAGAACCAACGTACGGCGCAAGCGCGGTGCGCATAATTGACGTAAAGACATGACGACTCCCTTTGTTCAACTTAGTGGTTACGTTTTCACATGCGTCCAGTGCGCGAAACGGCGGTTTCGCTTATTGTTATAGTTGAGAATAGTAATCATTAATGACAAGAAAGTGGAGCGTTAATCTTCGCGACGCAGGATCCCGTTTCCTCCGTTACACTCATCGTTAACGTAATGTGCGTTTAACGTTTTCAAATAATTTACATACGCTTTAACATATTGGCGTATTTCCTCTTTTTGGTTCGTCTTTTAACTTGGTTCCGTCATGAATATCATTTCTGCCACAAAGGTCACCCTGCCGGTGTTATTGCTACCGGCTGCGCTCTCCACGTCCGCTTATGCGGCCGACAACGAACAAACGATGATTGTCAGCGCCACACCGCAGACCGTTTCCGAACTGGACAGCCCCGCCGCCGTGAGCGTCGTTCAGGGCGACGACATCCGCCAGGCTGCGCCGCGCGTGAATCTCTCAGAATCGCTGAACAGCGTTCCCGGTTTACAAGTGCAAAACCGTCAAAATTACGCGCAGGATCTGCAACTGTCGATTCGCGGGTTTGGTTCGCGTTCTACCTACGGCGTACGCGGCATTCGCCTGTATGTTGATGGTATTCCCGCGACCATGCCGGATGGCCAGGGACAGACATCGAATATCGATTTAAATAGTGTGGAGAGCATAGATGTGCTGCGCGGCCCGTTCTCGGCGCTGTATGGTAACGCGTCTGGCGGGGTGATGAATGTCACTACCCAGACCGGGCGTGAACCGGCCACCATTGAAGCCAGCAGCTATTACGGCAGCTTTGGTAGCTGGCGCTACGGGCTGAAAGCCACCGGCGCGATGGGTGACGGAACGCACGCGGGCGATGTCGATTACACCGTATCCAGCACCCGTTTTGTCACCCAGGGCTATCGCGATCGCAGCGGCGCACGGAAAAATCTCGCCAACGCGAAACTCGGCGTTCGTATTGATGACGTCAGCAAACTGAGCCTGATTTTTAACAGCGTGGATATTAAAGCCAACGACGCCGGCGGATTAACCGAATCTGAATGGAAAGATAATCCGCGCCAGTCGCCGCGTGCGCAGCAATATGATACGCGCAAAACCATTAAGCAAACCCAGGCGGGCTTGCGCTATGAGCGCCAGATGAGCAGCCAGGATGATTTCAGCGTGATGATGTACGCCGGTGAGCGTGAAACCACGCAATATCAATCGATCCCGCGTGCGCCGCAGCTCAACCCAACCCACGCGGGCGGCGTGATCGATTTAACGCGCCACTATCAGGGTATTGATACGCGCTGGACGCACCGTGGCGAACTGGGCATCCCGGTAACCTTTACCGGCGGTCTGAATTACGAAAACATGAGCGAGGAGCGCAAAGGTTACGAAAACTTTGTCATGGATGGCACCACGCCGGTGTATGGCGAAAAAGGCAACCTGCGCCGTAACGAACGCAACCTGATGTGGAACGTCGATCCGTATCTGCAAACCGCCTGGCAATTGACCGATAAGCTGTCGCTGGATGCGGGTGTCCGTTACAGCTCCGTCTGGTTTGACTCTAACGATCGCTATATTACAGCGCGTAATGGTGATGACAGCGGCGAAGCCAGTTATCACAAATGGCTGCCCGCCGCGTCGCTGAAATATGCCATGACCGAGGGCTGGAATGTGTATGCCGCCGCTGGTCGCGGTTTTGAAACGCCCACCATTAATGAGCTCTCCTACCGCGCGGATGGCAAAAATGGTCTCAACTTCGCACTGAAACCGTCGACGAACGACACCCTGGAGGTCGGCAGCAAAACGCGTATCGGCAATGGTTTGCTGACCGCCGCGTTGTTCCGCACGGATACCGATAATGAGATCGTCACCGATACCAGCATCGGTGGGCGCACCACCTATAAAAATGCCGGAAAAACCCGTCGTCAGGGCGCGGAATTATCCCTCGATCAGCAATTCGCCGGGAACTGGCGGGCAAAACTGGCGTGGACCTATCTTGATGCAACGTATCGCAGTGAGGTGTGCGACGGCGGATGTAATGGCAACCGTATCCCGGGTATCGCGCGCAATATGGGCTTTGCCTCGCTGGGCTGGATCCCGGATCAGGGCTGGTACGCTGGCGCGGATGTGCGTTATATGAGCGATATTATGGCCAATGACGAAAACAGCGCCAAAGCGCCTTCTTATAACGTCACTGGGCTGAATACCGGTTATAAATTCAGCTATGGCAACTGGATGATGGACGTGTTTGGCCGGGTCGATAACCTGTTTGATCGCAAATACGTCGGTTCCGTTATCGTTAACGAAGGCAATAACCGTTACTACGAACCGGCGCCGGGGCGTAATTACGGCGTTGGCTTATCGGTCGCGTATCAGTTTGAATAATATGAAAGCCCCTGTTAGCAGGGGCTTTTTTTATAGCGATAACGACCAGGCGTGTGACAACCAGGAGTGGAACAACTAGGCATGTGACAACAGCGGGAACATTACCTGATGGTGGCGAAACACATTCTCTTTGCCGCTGAACAGAAACAGCGTGTCCTCATCGTCAATTAACGTGCATTCGCATTCGCGGGTTTCTTTGGGCGTAAAACCTAACACCACACGCTGGGTTTGCTGGTTAGCTAAGGCATTAACGATTTGCGTTAATGTCGTGCCCGGTTCGGCAAAAATATCGAAACACAACAGCGTGCCTCTGTTTTGCGTGGCAATGGCAATAGCCTGATGTTTTTCTGAAAAATAGACGCACGCTTTTAAATACGACGCACAGTAAAACATCAACAAACCCACGTTGTTATTCATCGGCAGCGCCGAAAAGGGGTTGGATTTCGCATAATAGTGCAGCAACTGCTGCCTGTCGGCGTCGTCGTCCATATCCAGCCGGCGGAAGTCACTCGCCACCGGCGTGGCGCGTAGGGTGTATTGATATTCCCGCGCTTTTTCAAAACCAAACTTCGGATAAAAATCCCGCACGGTGGCGTTTGCGTACAAATAGATTGCATCGGCCTGGTGTTGCCAGTCATCGATAATTTCCGTCAACAGATAACGGGCAAGTCCATTATTGCGATAGCGCTTATCGGTCATTACCGTGCCTATCTGGATATAGCGTTTTTCTGCGCCCATCCAGCGTGTGTCGATAACATTAACCGAGGCATTGGCAATAACCTGGTTTTCATCCACCAGCGCGTAGGGAATGTAGTTTTCTGTCCAGAACCCCGCCTGATACCAGGCCTCGAAGGATAAATCGAAGGTATCTACGGCTAAATCAATAAAGCTTTGGCGCAATATGTCGTGCTGTTTTAGTTGTTTTACCAGAGGGTATTTCATGCCGCCGTTTCCCATAAAAAAGCCCGGATGCATCGCGCTTCCGGGCTGTTACTGATGCGCGTATCAAAGGTTAAAACGTGGTCCAGCCCTCATCGCTCGTGGCGGTTTCACGCGGTTCGACGCTCTGCTTCACGCCGGGTTTGGCTGTTGGTTTGCTGGTTTTGGCTGCCGGTTTTGCGCCATTCTGATCGAGACGGAACGTGGCGACCAGTTCTTCCAGCAAACGCGCCTGCTCTTCCAGCGAACCCGCCGCCGAAGAGGATTCGCTTACCAGTGAGGCGTTCTGTTGCGTGGTGCTATCCAGTTCACCCACCGCGCGGGCAATTTGCTCAATGCCGCGGCTCTGCTCCTCGGAAGCAGACGAGATTTCGCCCATGATATCGTTAACACGGGTAACAGACTGCACCACCTGATCCATGGTTTCACCAGCTTTTGCCACCAGTTCGCTACCGACATTAATGCGCGAAACTGACTCGCTAATCAGCTGTTCGATATCTTTTGCCGCTTGTGAGCTGCGTTGCGACAGGCTGCGCACTTCGCTTGCCACTACCGCAAAACCACGCCCCTGTTCACCGGCGCGTGCCGCTTCTACTGCGGCGTTGAGTGCCAGAATGTTGGTCTGGAAGGCGATGCTGTTAATCACAGCAGTAATATCGGCAATTTTGTTCGAACTGTTATGAATATCGCCCATGGTATTTACCACTTCGCGCATCACCGTACCGCCTTCGCTGGCGGTTTTCGACGCCTGGGCTGCCAGGCTGCTGGCATTGCGCGCGTTATCGGCGTTGTTTTTCACCGTGGCGGTCAACTCTTCCATGCTGGCCGCGGTTTCAACGACTGCCGCTGCCTGTTGCTCGGTGCGGGAAGAGAGATCGGTATTGCCTTCGGCAATCTCCGTCGCCGCACGCGAAACCTGGCTTACGCTGTTGCGCACTTCGAAAATCATGTCGCGCAGCGTATCGTTCATCCGGCCCATTGCACCGGTTAATTGCCCCAGTTCATCGGTGCTCTGCGCACGAATTTTCGAGCTGAGATCGCCACTGGCGATACGTTCCGCCAGCGCCAGGTTGCGATCGATAGGACGCGTAATCTGACGGATAACCCACCATGAGACGATCACGCCAAGCAGGATAGCAATCACACCGATAATCGCCGCAATGGTGCTGGAGGTGTATGCCAGTTCATCGTTATGCGCTTTCACCAGCGTAATGATCTGTTTGAGCGAGGCGCTGCTCTCATCTCCACCCACTTTGACTTTATCTTCCGACGCCTTTAATGCCTGGAAAGCGGTGAGATAGTTAAGGCTCAAATCGCGGTATTTCACTGTGTCATCCCACAGGGATTGCAACGGTGATTGCAGCTCACCCGGTAACTGGCTTACCAGTGCCTGAACGCTCTTTTGCGTTGCGCCAAAACGGGCATCCAGCGCCTCTTTAGACTCTTTACCCGGGCTGTAACGAACCACCAGCGCGGCGTCGCGTACCGTGCTGATCGCAAACAACTGTTCGTAAATTTGCGCCATCAGCGCAGGGTCGGCCACCGGCGTGCGCACCAATGTGGTGTAGCGCGCAGAGAGATCTTGTGCGGCCAGTTTGTCGAGTGATTCGCGCACGGTCTTGATATCACCGGTGGCTTTTTGCATCTCGCCAATCGCGCCCTGGAATTGCTCCAGGTGGCTGGCGACATCGTTAATAATTTGTTTTTCGTTTGCAGACCAGGACATATCGTCGGCGCTGGCGGTCAGCTCGGAAGCGTGGCGCACGTAGTTGGACATCACCTGCCCTGATTTATCATCGCCATAGAAGTATTTCAGACGGTTAATTTTGGCCTGAAATACTTCAATGTTGATGTTGTACATAAGATTGGTTTTTTCGTAGACGTCGCGTATTTCTTTGAAGCGCAATACGCTGAGGACGGTGGCAATAGCAACCAGAAAGAGAACTAACCCAAAACCGACTGACAGCTTCCTACTAATTTTTATATTGCTTAACCGCTGGCTAAATGACATTCCGGACTCCTTGCTAAACCCCAATGTTAGCGCCCAACAACTGCACGCACACATTGTTATCGGCAAAGAAAGCAGGGATTTCAGGTGCTGGCTGGTCTTATCAGTCAAAAACGTGATATTGATGCGCCCCATTCGCAAATTTTCCCGGGGAGCATCAATATATAAATAGAATGATTATGTCGTTGAATTGGAACTCAGCGATAGAATTGTTTGTGAACGATGTTTGCGCCCTCATCAATCGCACGCCATAACGCGCGTTCGCTAGCGAAAGCGTCTCCCTCTTCTAACGCCGCCAATAAATCACCGTAATTTTCGACGCGCGTTAAATCCTCAGAATTTGGATAAAGATAATTGTAACAAGGGCCAATACGAACCCATAACTGCTCAATCAAGGCGGTTAGCGTCGGCATCCCGGCGTGGCTGTAAACACTAAAGCGAAACACGCGGTTAGCTTGTAAGCCCTGCTCGGTGTTACCGCTTTTCATTGCTTCATGGAAATTCGCCGCCAGGATACGCAACTCACGAATTTTCTCCTTCGTCATATGCTGGCTGGCTGCGCGTGCGGCCATGCCCTCAAGATTTTTACGAATCTGGTTAATTTCGTTATAGCGATCAAGGCTGACTTCCGGCACCAGAAAAGCCTGCGCCGGGGTGGCATGCAGCGCGCCTGCGGAGACCAACCGCAGTAACGCTTCCCGCACCGGTGTAATACTGGTGCCTAATTGATCGGCTATTTCCTTTGTGATGAGTCGCGCGCCCGGTTTAAGCGCACCAATAATAAGCGCACTCTTAAGACTCGCCTCAACTTGCATGGTGAGACTGGTCCGCTGCGCTTTTTCCAAATCAAGCATGTTTGTATCCCGTATAATTTCTTATTTATTCTCAGCCTGGTAGCGTGTCCGTGATTTGTGTCAATGAATATATTATATACACATGCCTGGTCTTGGATGGTCGCGTAAAAGTTAAAACAATTTGTATTTATTATGCACAACTACCAGGAACCGCCTTCACAAGGTCATCAGTTCCTTATGCTTATCTAATTAAAGACGTTTCTCAAAAATTTGCACGATTTCTGATGGCGGTTTTTCACCGCCATCATTCTTTTAGCTGATAGGCCCGATTTGCACTACGACTTTACCGAAATTTTTCCCTTCGAGCAGGCCAATAAAAGCGTCTGGCGCATTTTCCAGCCCGTCGATCAATTGCTCACGGTACTGAATTATTTCTTGTCGAATCCATTGTTCCATTTCTTGTTGAAATTCATGAATACGGTGGCCGTAATCCTGACCAATAATAAAACCTTGCAAGCGGATTCGTTTTTTCAGCAGGGTTGCCATTAATAACGGAATACGATCCGGACCGGCGGGAAGATCGGTGGCGTTATAGCCGCTGACTAATCCGCAAAGCGGAATTCGCGCGGAGGTATTTAATAACGGCAGTACCGCATCAAATACTTTTCCGCCGACATTTTCAAAATAGATATCGATACCCTGCGGGCAGGCCGCAGCCAGTTGTTCGGCAAAATCTTCCGCATGGTGATCAATACAGTGATCGAACCCCAGCACGTCAACCGCATGACGGCATTTCTCGCTGCCGCCGGCCACGCCGACTACGCGACAACCCTTAATTTTACCGATTTGCCCTACTGTCGCGCCTACCGGACCGGTTGCCGCGGCAACAACCAACGTTTCACCGGATTTCGGCTGGCCAATATCCAGCAAGCCCATATAGGCGGTAAACCCTGGCATACCAAGAATGCCAAGCGACCACGACGGGTGCGGCGGATTGTCTCCCAATTTGACCAGGCCTTCGCCGCCCGAAATGTCGTAATCCTGCCAGCCGCTGTAACCCAGCACCCAGTCACCTTCGGCGAAATCCGGGTGCTGCGATTTGACGACGCGGCTAACGGTGGCACCGCACATCACTTCACCAATTTTTACCGGCGGTGAATACGATGGCGCATCGCTCATACGCCCGCGCATATAAGGATCTAACGAAAGGAAAACCGTGCGCAGCAACACCTGCCCTTCGCCCGGCGTGGCAATGTCATCTTCTTCAAGGCGGAAATTATCCGCGACGGGCGCGCCATGCGGGCGGGAAGCCAGCACCCAGCGGCGGTTGCGGTGAGGATCTTGTTTCATTGTTCGCTCCTGTACGTGTCAGACTAACTATTGATACTAGTCTCTGACGGCCAGGAGCGCGTTTACATTACGAGCTGGAAGGATTCAGCCGCACCACCAGATAACGGCAAGGTGTGTCACTTTCATTGATAAAGCGGCAATCATTTGGCGGGCCGAGCTCCAGACAATCTCCGGCGCACATCTCATGGCGCGTGTCGCCTTCAACGAACACCAGTTCCCCCTCCTGCAACCAGATAAGCTGGCGCGCCAGCGCATAGGCGGACGCCGGCATTGGAATATCGCTCCCGGCGGGCAGTTCGATTTGCACCAGGTCGATAGGCAAATCGCTGCGCGGCGAAACATGACGGCGCAGATAGTGGCTCTGCGGATCGCACCAGACAGGCTGATCGGCGTGGCGCAGCAGTTTGCCCTCCTGCATTTCTGCCCGCGCAATTAGCGTTGACATACTGATGCCAAACGCGCCGGAAAGCCGCGCCAGCAGCGCCGCCGTCGGGTTACTGTCGCCGCGTTCAATTTTGTGGATCATCGCCCGCGATACACCGGCGCGCTCCGCCAGTTCGCTCAGCGACCAGCCGCGAGATTCACGTTCAACGCGAATTCGCGCACTGATCCGTTGATTTATATTGTCTGAGATAGTATTCATAACGTAATACTATAGTGTACAAATTTGAGGTTCAACCATGAATATTCGTTACGCCGGGAAAGACGATTGCGCGGCAATTGCCGTCATTTACAACCATGCGGTGGTCAATACCGCCGCCATCTGGAATGACCAGACGGTCGATGTCGACAACCGTATCGCCTGGTTTGAAGCGCGCGCCTCGCTGGGCTATCCGGTGCTGGTCAGCGAAGAAAATGGTGCAGTTACCGGTTATGCTTCGTTTGGCGACTGGCGCGCTTTTGACGGTTTTCGCCACACGGTTGAGCACTCTGTTTATGTTCATCCGGAACACCAGGGCAAAGGCATCGGCCTGGCACTGATGGAGCGCTTAATCGACGAAGCCAAACGCATCGGCAAACATGTCATGGTCGCGGGTATCGAAGCGCAGAATCACGGCTCAATTCATCTGCACAGCAAACTTGGGTTTGTGATTACCGGGCAAATGCCGCAGGTCGGCACGAAGTTTGGCCGCTGGCTGGATCTGACGTTTATGCAGCTGCAACTCGATGACCGCACCGAACCGGACGCCATTTCATGAATCAGTCGCTCACCCTCACCTTTTTGATTGCTGCTGGTATTGGCCTGGTGGTGCAAAACACCTTAATGGTGCGCATTACCCAGTCGGCGTCGACCATTCTTATCGCCATGCTGCTGAATTCGCTGGTCGGCATTGTGCTGTTCGTCTCTATTTTGCTGATCAAACACGGTGTCGCCGGTTTTCAGGAGTTGTACACCAGCGTGAAATGGTGGACGCTCATTCCCGGTCTGCTGGGGTCGTTTTTTGTCTTTGCCAGTATTAGCGGCTATCAATATGTCGGCGCGGCAACAACTATTGCGGTGCTGGTCGCAAGCCAGCTTATCGGCGGTCTGGTAATGGATGTGGTGAGAAGCCAGGGCGTTGCGCTCAAAGCGCTGATTAGCCCGATATGTGGCGCGGTGCTGCTGGTGATTGGCGCCTGGCTGGTAGCCAGACGCCAGTTTTAATTACAGGATCTCGCCACCTTTGGTGAGCTGTTCGCGTCGCGCTTCCATATCTTCTTTATGCTGCCGACCGTGGTGCGCAATTGCCTGACGCAGGCGCTGTTGCTGGGTGTAGCGTTCGTCCCGGCTCAGTGCCGCATCATCGCTGAGTTCAACCAGCAACCCATTCATGCCGATAATAACGCCCTGTTCGATAGTCGCGTCAACACGTGCGATAACCTCATCCAGATGTGACATAGCCTCTCCTTTAATTCAGCTTCGCTTTCGAAAAATCGCTGCCCATCAGGCTGACGGTATAACCGCTAACGTTACTGCGGGTGGCGTAAAACGTTTTGCCGTTAGCCAACGCGATCCACGGTGCCTGCTGGTAGAAAATCTCCTGTGCCTGACCGTAAAGTTTGGCGCGGGCGGCAGGATCCGCCGTCAGCTTCGCTTTCTGCACCAGGCCATCATAGCCTTTATCGCACCAGCGGGCGGCGTTAGATCCGGTTTTGATGCTGTTGCAACCGAGCAGCACATCGGCAAAGTTGTCCGGGTCGCCGTTATCCGACATCCAGCCGAACAATGCGGTATCGTGTTCACCTTTACGCATACCGGCCAGATATTCGCCCCATTCATACGAAACAATTTTCGCCTTCACGCCGACTTTTGCCCAGTCTGCCTGGATCATTTCGGCGATGCGCCGCGAGTTCGGGTTATACGGTCGCTGCACCGGCATTGACCACAGCGTGGCTTCAAAGCCCTTTTCCAGCCCGGCCTGCTTGAGCAGCGCTTTGGCTTTCTCCGGATCGTAGCCGTAATCTTTCAGATCTTTGTTAAACCCGAGCATGTTCGGCGGCAGCGGTGATTTTGCCACCGTACCGGAACCGAGGAACACCGCATTGACAATGGCTTGTTTGTCGGTCGCATAGTTCAACGCCTGACGCACCAGCACATTATCAAACGGCTTTTTCTCGGTGTTAAACGCGAGGTAGCCGACATTCAACGCATCAATGGTATGCAGCGTTAAGTCTTTGTTGTTTTTGATCTGATCAAACTGCACCGGTGCCGGGGCGGGAATTATCTGGCATTCATTGGTTTGCAGTTTCGCCAGACGGGTTTGCACATCCGGTGTAATAGAGAAGATCAGATGTTTGGTAGGCACTTCGCCATCCCAATAATTTGGGTTGGCAATATAACGGATTTGCGCGTCCGTTTTGTACTGCTGCAAGGCGTACGGGCCGGTGCCGATTGGCCAGTTATCGACGTTTTCCGGCGTGCCTTTTTTCAGCATCGCATCCGCGTATTCCGCAGAGAGAATGGAAGCGAAATCCATTCCCCAGTCGGCAAGAAATGCGGCATTCGGCTCATTCAGTACAAACTGAACATGGTTATCATCGATTTTTTTCACTTCTTTGATCAGCTTATCAAGGCCAACATCGGTGAAGTATTCGTAATTACCTTGCGAAACATTATGATAAGGATGTTTCGGATCCATCTGGCGCATCACAGAGAAGACAACGTCATCGGCGTTAAAGTCGCGCGTCGGTTTGAAATATTTATTGCTGTTGAATTTAACGCCCTGGCGCAGCGTGAAGGTCCAGGTCTTTCCGTCTTCAGAGACTTTCCAGTCGGTCGCCAGCGACGGTACCGGTGTGTTTTTCACCGGGTCAAAGGTGACCAGGCGGTTATAAAGCACCTGCGAGCTGGCAACAAATGTCGGCCCGGAGCTGGCAATTTGCGGGTTGAAGGATTCCGGTGACGCTTCGGAGCAGTAAATGATTGTATCGTTGGACGCCGCCCATGCGGCACTTGCCGGTAACAGTGTGCTCAGCGCAAGGGCGAGCAGCGTTTTTCCCGTGGACATTATCAGGAGCCTTCTTTTTTTATATGGAGCATTAATCTCAGCACAGCAGATGGGAACTGGCAAATAACGATTCCGCATCAGGTTATTCTAAAGCATTTGTTTTTGCTGAAATATCCACCATTATTAATGAATAAATTTGTGTTAAATAAATTTCGTGCCGTCAAGCGGGTTCGGCGCGCTCAATGCGTCGAGAATTCAATGGTTTTGCGCTTTCCTCTGCCTTTTACTGGTAGGAAGTTTGCGTATAGTAGACGCGTGAAGAAGTCTATGGGATGAAAACGTGGCAAAAACTCTCTTGCGTAGCGGCGATTTGGATGATTTCCAGGCCGTTGGCGGCGGCGGTCAGGCCGTATTCGATTCGGCATTGCAAATTCGTGAAGCACTGCGTCTGCGTAAGCAGCAGGCGCTGGTAGATTGCCTGGCAATACCCCAGGTCAATGATGAAGGCGATCGGGTCGACTGGTACTCACCCATTGATGGTCGCGCCCAGGCATGGAAAGCGGCGGAACCGGAGGCGCGCGCCCGCGCGCTGCGTTACCTTGAGAGCACGCTGGACAGCGCCGCCGCGCTGAGCCGCAAATGCATGCAATCACCGAAAACCGCGCAGCAACTGTTTGGCTCGCTGCTGGAAAAAGCGCTGCAATTCCCCGGCGAAAACCATGTTTTCCTCGTTGATGGCAAACCGGTCATCACCTTCTGGGGCTTTGTGAATCTCAATGAAAGCGCCCGTGAAAATGTGCTTGAGTGTCTGCAAGAACCAGAGCCAGAAATCCCAGAAATTATTATCGAACCGGAGCCAGAGCCGGAAGAAGAGCCTGCCGTCGAGGTAACTTTCAGCCAGGCGGATGCGCCGCTATTAATGCCGCAAGCGGAAATCAAACCGCAGCCCGTTGCCGCACCGCCCGTGCAGGAAGCAGCACCCGTGGTTGCACCTGAACCCGCTTCGCAGCCCGAACCCGTACCAGAGGTGAAAAAACGCCGCCGCTATGGTCTGTGGGCATTGCCCGTTGCTGCGGCTGTCGCGGCGGCAATTGCCGTGCCGCTGGTGCTCAATCAGCAACAACAAGAACCTGCGCCTGCACCTGCCGTAACCAAAGCAGAGCCGGTCGCAATTGCGCCGCCGCCGATGCAAGCCGAGCCGCTGCCTGAACTGGCGGTGAAACTGCCGCTGCATCAGGCTGAAATTGTTGCGCCTGCTGTCAAAGCACCGGAAGTCAAACCGGTTGATAAAGGGCCGGTTGTTATCGCCTCTATCCCGAAAGATGTACTGGTGATGGATGCGTTAGAGGTGAAAATCGGTTCCACCAAATTCCTTAACGGTAACTGGCGTGTGGCGATGGATGTGAAAGATCCGGTCACTGGCAAAGCCCCTGCCGTGCGTTACCAGATCCAGAACAACAAAGGGACGGCGCGTATTGTGATGGGTAAAAATGTAACCTGTCGCGCCGATCTGTTCTCCGGCCTGCATGAAACCGGCGAACTGCTGATTAAGAGCCGCAGCAACGCACGTTGCAGCGACGGGACGCGTTACCCGATGCCGGAAATTTCCTGTAAAGCAAGCAGCAACGACGTCGCGGAATGCAGCGCGCGTTTTGACGCCAACACCACCGTTCCGGTGACGTTCAGAAAAACAGGTGACTGAGTTTATGCTGGTTAATCTTTGCGACTACAAACAGAGCGTGACGCTGATTGCCAATAGCGGCGTGCAGTTTCTTGATTTTGGCCTGACACCGCAGGATTCCGCCAACAGCGGCAAATTTGTGCGTAAAACCGCCAACGGCCCGCTGCTGCGTCTTGATTTCGATCTGGTCAATGAACGTTATACGTTGCCAAACCGCGACGGCGGTCAGCCGGAAGTGGTAAAACCCGAAAGCACGCACTCGCTGCAATACTCGTTGTCGATCCTCGATGGCGTCTGGCTGCCGATCCCTTTCCTGCGCTTTAACCCGCCCCGCACTTTCGTTGAAGGCCCGGATAACTGGGCACGCGTGCAGATCCGCAAGCTCAGCGAACCGGACAGCGCCGGAAACACTCACCGCGTGGCGCTGGCGCTCGACAGCCAAATTAACGGTAACTCGCCTGCCGCGCTGGCGCCGCTGGAAAACGATATTCTCAATGGCACGCGATTCTCGCTGGCCTGGCGTGACGATGAAGTGGCAGATTTCCTCGATCAGACCTGGGTCGATGGCTGGCTGCGCGAAGCATTTTTGCAATTCATTACGCAACATGAAACCCGCAGCGAACGCGAAATTAATCAGGCATTGCGCGGTTTTGAATATCAGGCGCACTGGCTTAATCTGATGAGCCTGCTCGGCATGCAATTGCAGGTGCCGGAAGTCAAAATCGTTACGCACACGCTGAGTACACCGGCGATCCCGGTCGATCTGATTCTGGATGTCGGCAACACCCACACCTGCGGCGTGATCATTGAAGATCACGGCGATGCCAATGATGGGTTGCGCCAGACGGCAGAATTGCAGGTACGCTCGCTCAGTGAACCTCAGTTCCTTAATGAGCCGCTGTTTACCAGCCGTCTTGAGTTTTCTGAAGCGCGCTTCGGCAAACAACACTTCTCAGTGGAAAGTGGTCGTGAAGATGCCTTTATTTGGCCATCGATCGTGCGCGTGGGCGATGAGGCCCGCAAGCTGGCAACGCAGCGCCTTGGCACCGAAGGCAACAGCGGCATCTCCAGCCCGCGCCGTTACCTGTGGGACGAAACACCGGTATTACAGGACTGGCGCTTTAGCCAGATGAACAGCAAAACCCAGCGCGAACCGCTGGCGACCGCCTTCCCGCTCATGAACCTGATGAATGATGAAGGTCAGCCGCTATATAGCCTGCCGCTGGATGAGCGTTTACCGGTCTTTTCCCCGCAGTACAGCCGCAGCACGTTGATGACCCACATGCTGTGCGAATTGCTGTCGCAGGCACTTGGGCAGATCAACAGTGTCGCCACGCGTCTGCGTTTGGGCTTTCCGGCCTCTCCGCGCCAGCTGCGCACCATTATTCTTACCCTGCCCTCGGCGATGCCGAAGCAGGAGCGTGAAATTTTCCGTCGCCGCATGTTCGAAGCCATCGCGCTGGTGTGGAAAGCCATGGGCTGGCATCCGCAGGATGAAGACTTTGCTAACCGCAAGCAGCAGGAAAAAAGCGTCGTACCTGTGCCGCACATTCAGATGGAGTGGGACGAAGCCAGCTGTGGTCAACTGGTGTGGCTGTATAACGAAGCGATTTCCCGTTTTTCCGGGCAAACTGAAACGTTTTTCGCCTCGCTTGCCCGCCCGGATCGCGAAGAAGCACCGGGCGCGGTAAAAGGCCGTTCGCTGCGCGTGGCCTCCGTCGATATCGGCGGCGGTACGACAGATATGGCGATCACCCATTATCAACTGGATGATGGCACCGGCAGTAACGTCAAAATCACCCCGCAACTGCTGTTTCGCGAAGGGTTTAAAGTCGCCGGCGATGACATTCTGCTGGATGTGATTCAGCGCTGTGTGCTGCCGGCGTTGCAAACGCAGATGCAGAAAGCGGGCATTACCGATGCCGCAGCGATCATGGCGACGCTGTTTGGCGATTCCGGGCGTATTGATACCCAGGCCGTGCTGCGCCAGCAAACGACGCTGCAACTGTTTATGCCGATTGGTCATGCCATTCTTGCCGCGTGGGAAGAGAGTGACATTAACGATCCGCTTGCCGGGTTGCATGCCACCTTCGGCGAACTGCTCACGCAACTGCCAACGCGCAATGTCATGAACTACCTGAAACAGGCAATCGATCATGCGCTGCCGTCTGGTTCGGCAGAATTCGATGTGCTGGCTGTCCCGTTGCAGGTGAATTTCCGTGAGTTGCAGGATGCGATGCTGGCCGGGCAATTTACCCTGACCGCCCCGCTGCATGCGGTTTGCGAAGCCATCAGCCACTACTGCTGCGATGTACTGTTAATTACCGGTCGTCCTGGCTGCTTGCCTGGCGTGCAGGCGTTGATTCGTCACCTGCAACCTGTGCCGGTTAACCGCATGATCTGGCTTGATAAATACCGCGTACATGAGTGGTATCCATTCAGCCAGCAGGGTAAGATCGGTAACCCGAAATCAACCGCTGCCGTGGGTGCGATGTTGTGCAGCCTGGCGCTCGATTTGCGTCTGCCGCGTTTTAACTTTAAAGCGGCGGATATCGGTGCCTATTCCACCGTGCGTTACCTCGGTGTGCTGGATAACGTCGTCAATACCTTGCGCGATGAGAATATCTGGTATCACGATATCGACCTTGATAAGCCCGGTGCGAAACTGGACGCGCGTTTACATTTCCCGCTGCGCGGCAATGTTACGCTCGGTTTCCGCCAGCTCGCAAACGCCCGCTGGCCGGCTACGCCGCTCTACACGTTGAGTATCAACTCGCAGGAACTGGCGAAAACCATCGCGGGTGACGGCGTGTTGAATGTCCGTTTGCAGTTCAGCGGCGGCAATAAACAGCACGGGCCGGAATCGTTCACCTTAAGTGAGGCCTGGCTCCAGGATGGTACGCCGGTCGCCGCAGACGCGTTAACTTTTAAACTGAATACGCTGGCCGATCGCCGCCATAGCGGCAGCCATTACTGGATCGACAGCGGGAGTGTGTATCTGAAATGAGTGCGAGCGTAAAAACCACCCAGGCACTGGCGACATGGATCAACGACAACCGCCAGCACGCACCTTTACTGGATGATGATGCCGACGCGCTGCTGTCGCGTCTGACGACTGCCGCCGCCGAGGAAAGCGCGCTGCGTGAAGCGGTCGACGCGCCCTGCACCGTTGGGTTGTATGGTCATTCACAAGCGGCCAAAGCGCATCTGCTGACAGCGTTGTGCGGCAGCGGTAACGGACGGCTTAATGTGCGTCCCGGCGAAAAAACACTGGATTACTTCACCCATATCAATCCCGGCCATGCCCTGACCAGCATGGCGCTGCGCTTTAGCCAGCATCTTGCACCGATGGATGAGGGTTTCCCGCTGTGTCTGCGCATTATCAGTGAAGCCGAACTAGTGCAGATTTTTATTGCGCATGCCATTCAGCAGCCGGAATTGCGTGCCGTTGACAAATCGGTAATTGAAGATCGCGTCGCGAAATGGCGCTCACTGCGTCAACCGAATGCGGTGCCGGGGATCACGGCGGAAGATATCGGCGCGATTGCCCGCTTCTGGCGCGCGGCGGTGCCGTCGTCGCAGCAACAGATGGACGATGCGTTGTGGTATCAGTTTGCTTGCCTGTTGCCTTCCCTGGATCTCAGCGCCCGCGCCAGCGCCTGGTCGCTGTTATGGGGCGAGCAGCAGGAACTCACGCAGCAGTGGTTGTCGCTGGCACATACCCTTCACCAGACCGGTAACGCGCAGGAGCTGGCGGCACCGCTGAGTATTCTGGTGGATACTTTTGCCCTGCCAACCGACGGTTTCTTAACACCATCGGAACCCGGTAGCGGTGAGATCCATGACGAAGTGGTGGTGCATCCGTGGTCAAATGAGCAGTTGCACAACGCGGTCAGTATTCCGCTGGCAACCCTTGCGCTGATTACGCGCGAGCTGGTTTTGCCGGTGGAAAACGCGGTGTTAACGGCCGTGGATATTCTCGATATTCCGACTCCGGGCCCACAAGATGGTCAGCCTTTGTGGCGTAGCAAATGCCGCTGGTTGCTGGAAAGCTACCGCCAGCGCCTGCAACCGGATGTGCTGATGATTTGTAATGCGACGCTGGAACGTTCAGCCACCGCTGCCACTGCGCGCGCATTATTAAACTGGGTCAAAGAGACACAATCTGGTCAGGAAACGGCGCTGCCGGGGCTGGTCTGGGCAATTACACCACAGGATGCGCGCTTTACACTGGCGCAGAATCTGGACGAAGCCGTTCAGCAGCTTATTGGTAAACCGGGTCAGCACTGGGGAACGTTGCAGGCGCTGGATGCCAGCAGTTTGCAGCGTCTGCTGGAGTGGCTGGTGCAGGCGACAGCGCCTGGCCTACGTCAGCAGCGTTTGAAAGCGCTGACTGAGCGTCATCAGCGTGCCCTTCGCGATCTGCTACAACCCTGGCTTGCCACCGCAGTAAAAGACGCAGCGGCGCAACGCGCGAGCGCGGAGTCCGTGGTGCGCGAGTTGCAAGGCCAGGCTTCACGCCACGGTGAATTGCTGGAAGGTTTACAGCCGGATATGCAGCAGTTCGATACGCTGTGGAAAGTTCAGCAGCCGCGCGAAGAGAAAGTCAGCGGCTTGTTTAACGAATCAATCGATCTGTTTGCTGAATCCGCAGAAAGCAGCGAACCGCAGGCAGTGTCGAAAGATATCGGTCAGCAGGCGCATGCTTTGTGGGTCAACCACGTACGCCAGTGGAGCCGCAACGATGATAACGCTGCGCGCCTGGGGCTCAGCCCTGCCGCGCTGCGCCAGATGGCGGAGATTGTTATCGTCAGCAGCTACCGGCTGAATTTACCCGATCAGTTGCAAAAAATTATGCAGCGCGATACTGCCTGCGCCGCGCAACTGTATGCTGCAATTGGTAACTTTGTCGCCTGGCTGGGATACGCGGAGATCGCGCAGGCGGATCGCCCGGAAAGCCGGGTAAACAAAGGCAGCACCATTTTTTCCAGCGGTACGGATGGCGCTACCCAGGCGCGGTTAACCCGTCTGAGCGAGCAGCCAGTACACGCCGCCACCCGCTATGTGTATGACTGGCTGGTGGCGTTGTACCACCGGGCTATCGAAAACATTGGTTACAGCCACCCGCTGGATATCAGCCCAGCGGCGCGTAAAAAACTCAAATCCCTGCTTCCCTGAAAATCACCCGGCCATGCAAATGTGCCGGGTTTCTTTTTACTCATGTTCTGCAATAAATGCCGCTAACGTCTGCGCCAGTAAGGCTGGCTGTTCGTCAGACATTGAATGACCGGCACGCGGAATAATGCGCAGTTCAATTCCTTGTTGCAGCACACTGTCGGCATCGTTATCCGGTAACGATAGCTCGCCAAAAATAAGCGTTTTGGGGCGCGGGAAATGGGCAAATAGCGACATCCACGACGGCTCAACGCCATCAACCAGGCTCTTCGCGCCGCGCCACACCGCCCAGGGCGCGCTGCTTTGCAGACTTCCAGCCCAGGCGGTTTTTTCCTGCGCCAGCATTGCCGCGTAGCCGCAGGTGACAAAATCGGCCTCATCCTGGGCCGCGATAATGCGGCTAAACGCCCCGCCACCGGCGTGAAAATTAGGTTCAGAAACGGCCAGCGCGTTGACACGCTGCGGGATACGCGAAGCGACTTCAATCGCGATACTGCCGCCCATGCTGTGGCCGTATAACCAGAATGCATCGAGCCCAAGATGATCCAGCAGTTCAATCACTACTTGCGCCTGATCGCTGGTGCGATAAGAGAAGCTCGCCGGACGTTCACTGTAACCGTAGCCCGGCAAATCGATAAGAATGGCGCGCCTGCCGGCAAAGGCCGGATCGGCAACAATGCGCGGGTATTCGTACGAAGACGCGCAACCCAGGCCATGAATAAAAACCACCGGATCGCCTTTGCCCGGTAACGCGTGCCAGCGCACCTGCGCCTGCGCGTGGAGTGAATAGAGACTGTCCATAACTGCCCTCTCTGCCGCAATACTGTTTTTATATACAGTATCATAGCATTATGGCAAGGACACGATTAAAAGAGAGAAAAAAGTAACGCGACAGGAAAACTAATGGGCCAGGTCGCGCCGACTAACAACGCGCTAAGCAGGCGGATTTTGCGGCTATCTTTGGCGAGAAACCAGGTTGCCACGGCGCATAACACCGCCATGACAACGTAGAAAATAAGCAGTTTGGTGTAGAGTTCCAACGTCTGTCTCCTGTCCTTAGGTAAAACATCCGCCTAACATGTTGCACTAATTTTCAAGGCGTTATCGCTTTCGCCGTCACGCTTTGTTGGCAAAATTTAGAATATGGAAAATAACAGCGCAACCGGGAAGCTCATGGGCCATGTCGACCCCACTAAAAACGCGCTCAGCAGGCGAATACGTTTACGATCGTGAGAAAGAAACCAGGTAATCAGCGCGCAAATCAGCGCCATGACAAAGTAGAAAACCAACATTTTTTGGTATAACGACATAACAAACATTAACCCAGAAATAACAAACGAACGCAATATGCTCTATTTATTGATATATATCAAGTCGATTAAGGATTACCACGAAAGGTGTAGCCGCCAGCTTTGATTTAACTGGCTGTGAGGGCGAAAGAAGCCGCAACTACTTTCTTTTTCTGCAGTCGGATTTTTTCCTACTGATGTGTGTCACGCCACTGTGCAATATCCTCTTTTGTGACTTCTTCGGCGTAGCAAATGGGCGAATAACCGCCTGCACGGCTCCACGCGCTGCGTTTCCCACATGAGCTGCCGTTCCGGGCATGATTGTAGGGGCAGGCACATGGGCCGGGGTAGTTAGCAATAGATTCAGCAATGATCGCTTGTTTCACCTGCGCATCCGACAGGCGCTGCGATTTGGCATAACTTTCAGATGTCGTGCATAAACCTGTGGCGGCGAGCGCAGCCCACAACAGCAATATATTTTTCATGTTTATTTTCCGGCGAATCCAGGCCAGGTTGATCATTATTTTGTGGCGGGTGAAAAATGATTAAACACAAACTCCGCGCGTAATGAAATGATATATCCATTAATTTAACTTAAGGATTAACTGATATGTTATTGCGACCGATAATAACGTCGGGAAGTTTGGCGAGCTGGGATCATCTCTGATATTGTCTACCGGCAAGGCAGACATCAGATGAAACAAGGTAAGGTTATGCAGAAATATGACGACCTGTGGCAAGCCATAGAAGTTCGGGTGCGTGAAAACAATGATATAACGCACGTTGATATGACCACTGATACCGCCCGGGGCAATGCGGCCCGGCAGCGCATCGCGCAGATATTCGTCCTCGAAGTGTTGCTCTCTCGTCATCGGGAAAAATATGCCAGCAGTTTCGTTCCGCTTGCCGGTGAAGAGGCGCTTTATCATTTAATATTCAAACGCACCGGCTGGAAACCCTTTGAAGTAAAACAACTCTCGTTTATTGATGCCATGTTCGTGCTGGCGGAGTTATTCCGCGAGGAAACGCTGCCAGCGGAAGTGCGCGCCGTTCTGCGTTCGCAGGGTGTAAAAGATGAGCCCTTCTCGACATATGATTTTTCAGAGAAAGATTGGGCACCGCGTGAAAATGAGGTATTCCTGAAAAGGTAAGCCTGCAAATTAATTGCATTGTTAAATAAATAAGGGCTCAGATGAGCCCTTATTTATTTAATTCAGCATGGAGGGTGCTGTTTCATTACCCGCGAGACTTTCAACGCGGGCAAAATAAAACTCTTCACCTTCGCAATAGTAGGTTTCAATTGGCATACGCGCACTTGCCGCCCCGCCATCAAGCCCCGCTATCGCCCATTGTACCGAGGTTTCGCCATCTTCAACGGTCAAAAATTCAGACGCGCCCCCTGGTACGAGCACGACTACGATTTTACTCATTACTCTATTTTCCTTGCCTGATTTTTTTAAAAGCCAGACATTCTCACCCATGGCAATGACCGCCATTTTTCGCGTTGATGACATTCATATGACAAGCAATCGGGCAATGTCTGTATGCGGTTTTATTTAAATGTTTTTATTTCGCCACTCCGCTGATGGCTGGCTATTATTAAACCAGTTTTTCATTAATAACAACACACTTAATTTACTATGCGATTTACCTCATGTTTCATAAGGGAATAAATGCGATAAACGCCGTCCGTGGCGTTTATTCGTGGATTAATGTTTGATCATCACATGGCGTACGACGGTGTAATCTTCCAGGCCGTAGAGCGACATATCTTTGCCATAGCCTGAGAGTTTTTGTCCGCCGTGCGGCATTTCGCTCACCAACATAAAATGCGTATTTACCCAGGTGCAGCCATATTGCAGACGCGCACTCAGGCGATGCGCGCGACCCACATCGTTGGTCCACACCGATGATGCCAGCCCATATTGCGAATCATTGGCCCAGCCCAGCACCTGCTCCTCATCATCAAACACCGTGACGCTTACCACCGGGCCAAACACTTCCCGCTGAACAATGGCATCCTCCTGTTTTGCCCCTGCCAGCAGCGTTGGCGGGTAATAATA
Source organism: Kosakonia sp. YIM B13588 (assembly GCF_042788165.1). Taxonomy (NCBI): domain Bacteria; kingdom Pseudomonadati; phylum Pseudomonadota; class Gammaproteobacteria; order Enterobacterales; family Enterobacteriaceae; genus Kosakonia; species Kosakonia sp. YIM B13588. The sequence goes on from NZ_JBHZPO010000001.1 coordinate 562,107, forward strand.
GCCAGCGCCTTCATGCCTTTTACCGCCGGTCACCACGCGAATATGGCTGAGCGCTTTGGCCTCATCGACTGCCTTGCTAACGCGCGCCAGATGCGCTGCGGAACTGAGCGGCCCAAGTTCGGTGGATTCATCGTCCGGCGCGCCCATTTTCAGGCTGGCGACCGCCGCACCCAGCTTTTCCACCAGCGCGTCATAGATGCCTTTTTGCGCGTAAATACGACATGCGGCGGTGCAATCCTGCCCGGCATTGTAAAAACCGAAAGTGCGAACCCCTTCCACCACCGCATCGAGATCCGCATCATCAAACACAATCACCGGCGCTTTGCCGCCAAGTTCCATATGGGTGCGCTTAATCGACGAGGCGGTATGGCCAATAATGTGCTCGCCTGTGGCAATCGAGCCAGTCAGGGAAACCATGCGCACTTTATCATGGCCAGTCAGCGGATCGCCGACGGTGCTGCCGCGCCCGAACAACACATTCAGCACACCTGCAGGGAATATATCTTTCGCCAGTTCCGCCAGTTTTAACGCGGTGAGAGGCGTAATTTCCGACGGCTTGATCACCACGCAGTTGCCCGCCGCCAGCGCCGGGCCGAGCTTCCAGGCCGCCATCATCAGCGGGTAGTTCCACGGCGCAATCGAGGCGACGACACCCAGCGGATCGCGGCGAATCATTGAAGTATGCCCTTCCAGATATTCGCCCGCCGCCAGCCCATTCAGGCAACGCGCGGCCCCGGCGAAGAAGCGAAACACATCCACTACCGCCGGAATTTCGTCATTCAGTACGCAATGAAAGGGTTTGCCGCAGTTCAGGGACTCAAGCCGGGCGAAGATTTCCGCATTATCTTCAATCATCTGTGCCAGTTGCAGCAGACATTCTGCGCGCGCCTTCGGTGTAGTTTGCCCCCAACTGGCAAACGCGCGATCGGCTGCCTGTACGGCGGCGTCGACCTGTGCGGCAGACGCTTCGGCGATCTCCAGCAACACGTCACCGGTAGCCGGGTTATAAACGGGCTGCTTCTCGCCTTCGCCGTTAACCAGTACCCCATTGATAAATAGTTGATGTTGCATAGTTCTGTCCTTTCAGCGTGGTCAGTTATTTGCCGGTTCCGGCAATCGTGTCGGTATCACGGGTCAGCCACCAGGCCCCCAGAATAGGAATCATCGTCACCAGCATCACCAGCAACGCCACAACGTTGGTAACGGGCACATCGCGCGGGCGGCCCAACTGGTTGAGCAACCACAATGGCAGCGTACGCTCATGGCCGGCGGTAAAGGTGGTGACAATGATTTCGTCAAATGACAACGCAAACGCCAGCATGCCACCCGCCAGGAGTGCCGAACCCAGGTTGGGTAACACCACATAACGGAAGGTTTGCCAGCCGTTCGCGCCCAAATCCATTGATGCTTCGACCAGGCTCCAGGAGGTTCGCCGAAACCTGGCAATCACGTTGTTAAACACTACCACGACGCAGAACGTGGCATGTCCCACGACGATGGTGAAAAAGCCGGGTTCCAGATTGATCGTTTTAAACGCGGTCAACAGCGCAAGCCCGGTGATAATTCCCGGTAAGGCAATCGGCAACAGCAGCAGTAAGGAAATGGCGTTTTTACCGAAAAACTCGCTGCGCCATAAGGCCATTGCAGCAAGTGTGCCAAGAACCAATGCAATGGCCGTCGCCAGCGCCGCGATTTGTAGTGACAGTGTCACCGCATCGAGAATATCTCCCCTCGCCGCCGCCACGCTAAACCAGCGCAGCGTAAAGCCCTGCGGCGGGAAGCTGAATGCGGCGTCCTCGGTATTGAAAGCATAGATGGCGATGATCAAAAGCGGAAAGTGCAGAAAGATGACGCCGCCCCAGGTGGCGACTTTGAGCAAAAACGGTGCGCGTTCAGAGTGCATCAAACGCTCCCAGGCGTTTCACAAACGCCAGATAAAGGGCGATCAACACCATCGGCACAAGCGTAAACGCGGCGGCCATCGGCATGTTACCAATTGCTCCTTGCTGCGAATAAACCATATTGCCAATGAAATATCCCGGCGGCCCGACGAGCTGCGGCACGATAAAGTCCCCGAGCGTCAGCGAAAAGGTAAATATTGAACCCGCCGCCACGCCCGGTATCGCCAGCGGTAGCACGACATAACGAAAGGTCTGACGCGGATGCGCGCCTAAATCGGCTGAGGCTTGCAGCAGCGACGGCGGTAAGCGCTCGAGCGCCGCCTGAATCGGCAGGATCATAAATGGCAGCCAGATATAGACGAACACCAGAAAGCGCCCCAGCCCGGAAGTGGAAAGCGTATTACCGCCCACGGCGGGCAGCGTCAAAAACGCAGCAAGTAGCGGCTCCAGCCCCAGATGGCTTAAAAACCACTGCGCAACGCCGTCTCTCGCCAGCAGCAACGTCCAGGCGTAGGCTTTAACGATGTAGCTCGCCCACATCGGCAACATCACCGCGATATAAAAGAACGCTTTCCATTTACCCTGCGCATAACGGGCCATATACCACGCCATCGGAAAGGCGAGAATGGCGCTCGCCACCGTCACACACATCGCCATCATCAGCGTACGAAGAATGATGTCGTAATTAGCCGGGTTAAACAGCGCCAGCAGATTGGCGAACGTCAAATCCGGGGTAACCGACATGGTGAAATCATCGAAGGTGTAAAACCCCTGCCACAACAACGTGAGCAGTGAACCTAAATAGACAATGCCAAACCACATTAGCGGGCCGAGCAGCAGCAAAAGCAGCCCGTAGACCGGTTTGCGCCAGAAGACGGCGCTCAGATTGACGCGGCGCGGCGAACGTTGCGCAATGCTCATTACCCTCTCACCCCGCTCCCTGTAATGTCACCATTGCCTCGCGCGACCAGGAAACCCGCACCTGTTGTCCCGGTGCCAGCGTTTGTGGCAGTAACGCATCGGAGAGGTTCGCCTGGCTGACCAGTAACTTTTCCCCCTGCGCCAGTGCCAGTTCAAAACGGGTCGATGCGCCCTGATATTGCACTGCCTGCACCACCGCGCTGGCTTCGATTTCTCCAGGTGTATTCAGGCGAATGTGTTCCGGGCGTAGCGAGTAGACGCCGTTCATGCCGCAGAGTTTTTCCGCAAGCGCCGCATCAAACACATTCGAGGTGCCGACAAACCCGGCGACAAACGGCGTGCGCGGGCGCAGGTAAAGTTCGCGCGGCGCATCGATTTGCTCAATACGTCCATTGTTGAACACCGCCACGCGGTCGGACATCGACAAGGCTTCGCCCTGATCGTGAGTGACAAAAATAAAGGTGATGCCGAGATCCTGTTGCAGCTTTTTCAGCTCCAGCTGCATCTGTTCGCGCAGCTTAAGATCCAGTGCGCCCAGGGGTTCATCGAGCAATAACACTCTGGGTTCATTTACCAGCGCGCGGGCGATGGCAACGCGTTGCCGCTGGCCGCCGGAAAGCTGCGAGGGCTTACGCGCGTGCACAAAACCGAGCGCCACTTTTTCCAGCGCCTCACGGGCGCGGGCATGGCGCTGTTTTTTGTCCATGCCTTTTACCATCAGCCCGTAGGCGACGTTATCGAGAACGGACATGTGCGGAAACAGCGCGTAATCCTGAAAGACGGTGTTTACGTCCCGCTCCCAGGGCGGCAGCTCGCTGGCTTCGCGGCCAAAAATACGAATGGCACCGCCGCTGAGCTGTTCAAACCCGGCAATCAGCCGCAGGCAGGTGGTTTTGCCGGAGCCGGACGGCCCCAGCATGGAGAAAAACTCCCCGTCGTTGACGGCGAACGTTACGCCGTCAACCGCCCGGACATCGCCATAGACTCTGGCGACATCCAGGAATTCTACCGCATAGGTCATAACACGCTCCTGGCAGGTTAACGTCCGCCCATAATGGCGATGTAATCCTGCGTCCAGCGGCTGTAAGGCACATATTTGCCGCCTTGCGCCACCGGCGTTTTCCAGAAGGCGATTTTGTCAAAGAAGCTGTAACCGTTGGTTTCGCAGCCCTTTTCACCCAGCAAGGTGCTGGCCTTGCACCCTTCCGGCACCACCGGCAGCGAACCAAACCACGCCGCCACATCACCCTGTACTTTCGGCGTCAGCGACCAGTTCATCCATTTATAAGCGCAGTTCGGGTGTTTCGCATCGGCATGCAGCATGGTGGTATCCGCCCAGCCGGTCACTCCCTCTTTAGGAAAAACGGTGGCAATCGGCTGATTTTCACCTTTCAGGGCATTCGCCTGATAAGGCCACGCGCTGGAAGCCACCACGCCTTCGTTTTTGAAGTCGCTCATCTGTACCGTGGTGTCATGCCAGTAACGGTGAATAAGCAAATGCTGATCGCGCAGGGTTTTCAGCACCGCCTGATACTGTGCTTCGGTAAGCTGGTACGGATCGTCAATACCCAGTTGCGGTTGCGTGGCTTTCAGGAACAGCGCGGCATCGGCGATATAAATCGGCCCATCGTAGGCCTGCACGCGCCCTTTATTACTTTTGCCGTCCGGCAGGTTTTGCTGCACAAATACCACCGCCCAGCTATCCGGCGGCGTCGGGAAGGTTTTGGTGTTATACATCAGCAGGTTTGGCCCCCACTGATAAGGCGTGCCGTAGGTTTTCCCCGCAACGTTAAACCATTCGCCTTTCACCAGCTTCGGATCAAGCGTTTTCCAGTTGGGGATAAGCGCGGTGTTTATCGGCTGGACGCGTTTCCCCATGATCAGGCGTAAAGAGGCATCGCCGGAGGCGGTTACCAGGTCATAGCCGCCTTTCGCCATCAGGCTCACCATCTCATCGGACGTGGCGGCAGTTTTCACATTCACCGCGCAGCCGGTCTCTTTTTCAAAGGCTGTCACCCAGTCATATTGCTTATCGGTCTGGCCGCGCTCGATATAGCCAGGCCAGGCGATAATATCCAGCCGACCTTCTCCCTTTCCCACTTCGGTTGGTTCGGCGGCGTGTGCAGTCATCACGGTAAGACCCAGCGCACACAGGCTGCTGCGGGCAAATTTCTTGCTCATTATTTTCTACTCCTGTCGCAATGAAAAAGTGCGGCAGCCTTGCCGTAAATATATCTCCCTTAATAAAAATAGACGGCGCGCTGACGGCATGAATGTGGCCCGTCGGAAATTTCGCAAGGATGTGACTGATGACGCATTGCGTTAACAATGAAAATGCTATTGCGCGCTCTTTTGGAGTACAGACAAGGGGTTAGCGAACGTCCGTTAATCTGTGTTGCTATTCACATTTCCTATGAATACCAGGTTCGGGAGCGCAGAAAATAATGACGGCGCACGTCATATTTACGCCGCCGTTATTTTTAACAGGAGAATAAGTTATTCAGAAAATAAGAAAGCCGGGTGCGGTTAATTCATCATCTGGCGAATTAATTGACCCAATTGCATTGCCGCCCGCTCCTCTTTATCGCCCCAGACCCAGGCGCAATTAAAGCGGAAAAACGAACGCCAGTTATCGGATGTCGAAAACATTTTCCCCGGCGCAATGCTGATATGGTGCGCCAGCGCCTGCTGGCTCAGTTCACCGGCATCCAGCCCGGTGGGTAACTCCAGCCACAAGAAATAGCCGCTCTCATTACGGTAGATTTTCACTTCCGGCGGCAGATGGCGCAGCAGCGCCTGCCAGGCCAGATGTTTGCGCTCGGCAAGCTGTCTGCGCAGGCGGCGCAAATGGGCGTCGTAGTGATGTGTCGATAAGTAATCGACCAGCGCCAGTTGCAGCGGCGAACTGGTGGATAAGGTGCTCATCAATTGCAATTGCTGAATGCGCCGGGCATGGCGTCCGGCAGCGACCCAGCCGACGCGAAACCCGGCGACCAGACATTTCGAAAATGAGGAGCAGTGCAACGTCATATCTTGCGTGTCCCAGGCTTTCGCCGGTAACGGCTGTTCGCGCCCGTAGTAAAGCTCGCTGTAAACATCGTCTTCAATCAGCGTGACGTTGTGTTGTGCCAGCAGCGCGACCAGTTGCGCCTTTTTCGCAGCGCTTAATGTAAACCCGAGCGGGTTCTGCGCATTGGTCATCAGCCAGCAGGCTTTTACCGGATAGTCAGTTAATGCCTGCGCCAGGGCATCAAGATCGATGCCCTCTTTTACATCGGTCGGCACCGATAGCGCTTTTAACTTGAGCCGCTCCAGCGCCTGCAACGCGCCGTAGAAACAGGGGCTTTCAATAATCACCCAGTCACCCGGTTCTGTCACCGCCTGTAAGCTGAGATTCAGCGCTTCCAGCGCACCGGCAGTGATAACAATTTCATCCGGCGAAATGTTCATCCCCTGGCGGGCATAGCGTTTAGCAATGGCGTGGCGCAACTGGCTGTTTCCCGGCGGCAGGTTTTCTATCACGCTCATGGCAGTGGCGCTTTTGCTCACCTTTGCCAGCGACCGGTTGAGCTGCGGCATCGGGAACAGTTTGGGGTCGGGAAAGGCGGAACCAAACGGCAGCACCGAGGCATCGCAACTGGCCTGTAACACGTCAAAAATATAGGTATTGATGTCCACCGCTTCATCACGCGTAACCTTAGCCGCCGGCGCGCGCGGTAAGCCGGGCGCTGGCGCGACAAAATAGCCAGACTGTGGCCGGGCAATCACCCGTCCCTGGCTTTCCAGCAACTGATACGCATGACCGACGGTCATAAAACTCAGCCCGCTGCTGGTCACCTGCTCACGCAGCGACGGCAGTTTCTCTCCAGGTCGCCAGACCCCAAGCTCAATTTGTTCTGCGATTTGCTGCGCCAGGCGCTGGTATTTTTTCATGATTTTTCACGTGTTAACAAAACGTCTACATCATGGCACGCGGTGCGCTATCTTGCTATATCAGTTTATACAAAACAGCTCATTATGCGCACTGTTATGGTTACCGGTTACCGCTTCGTCTGGACTAATCAGCAACCTGCCATACCCTTTACAGGGAACTGTTATACGAAAATTCCCTGTATCTGTTTCTGCAAGTTCACGCTTGTGCTCATTAACATTGACACCACAACATTGACATTGGGGTTGTGCATGTTCGGTTTAGACGCGTTTTACCTGGCGAGAATACAGTTCGCCTTCACCGTTTCTTTTCATATCATTTTTCCGGCAATCACCATCGGCCTGGCCAGTTACCTGGCGGTGCTTGAAGGTTTGTGGCTTAAAACCCGCAACCCGGACTGGCGCACGCTGTACCATTTCTGGTCGAAGATCTTCGCCGTTAACTTCGGTATGGGGGTGGTGTCCGGGCTGGTGATGGCGTATCAGTTCGGCACCAACTGGAGCGGGTTTTCCCAGTTTGCCGGCAGCATTACCGGGCCATTACTGACCTATGAAGTGCTGACCGCCTTCTTCCTTGAAGCGGGTTTTCTCGGCGTGATGCTGTTTGGCTGGAACAAAGTCGGGCCTGGCCTGCACTTTTTCGCCACCTGTATGGTCGCGCTGGGCACCATTATGTCCACTTTCTGGATCCTCGCGTCCAATAGCTGGATGCATACGCCTCAGGGCTTTATCGTCGAAAATGGCCAGGTGGTGCCGGTCGACTGGTTCAAGGTTATCTTTAATCCCTCCTTCCCGTACCGGCTGATGCACATGACCATTGCGGCATTCTTAAGCAGTGCGTTGTTTGTCGGCGCGTCTGCCGCCTGGCATCTGTTACGCGGGAATAACACACCCGCTATCCGCAAGATGTTTTCTATGGCGATGTGGATGGCGCTGGTTGTTGCGCCGATTCAGGCGATGGTCGGCGATATGCACGGGCTGAATACGCTTGAACATCAACCGGCAAAAATTGCCGCCATTGAAGGCCACTGGGAGAATCCGCCCGGAGAAGCGACGCCGCTGCTGCTATTTGGCCTGCCTGATATGGAGCAGGAGCGCACGCGTTACGCCGTGGCAATCCCGGCGCTCGGTAGCCTGATCCTGACGCACAGCCTCGATAAGCAAGTGCCGGCGCTGAAAGATTTCCCTAAAGATCAGCGCCCCTATTCACCGATTGTCTTCTGGTCGTTTCGCATTATGGTCGGGCTTGGCGTGCTGATGATTGCGCTGGGGGTCGCCGCACTGTGGCTGCGTTTTCGTGACAGGCTCTATCAGTCGCGGCCATTTTTACACTTCGCGCTATGGATGGGGCCAGCGGGTTTGATTGCCATTCTTGCCGGTTGGGTCACGACGGAAGTGGGTCGCCAGCCGTGGGTGGTGTATGGCTTGCTGCGCACAGCCGATGCGGTTTCCGCGCATGGTGACCTGCAAATGAGCCTCAGTTTGCTGGCGTTCTTTGTTGTCTATTGTTCCGTTTTTGGCGTCGGTTACAGCTACATGGTGCGGCTTATCACCAAAGGGCCGCAGGAGCGTGATGAGCACGCCACGCAAGGTACGCCGGCACGACCGCTGTCTGCGGTGGGCGAACATCTCCAGGCAGATGAGGATAAATAATGGGCATCGATCTTTCGTTAATCTGGTTTGTCATTATCGTCTTCGCCACCCTGATGTATATCGTGATGGACGGTTTTGACCTTGGTATCGGCATCTTGTTTCCCGTCACGCGTGACGCTCACGATCGCGACGTGATGGTCAACACCGTCGCGCCGGTCTGGGATGGCAACGAGACCTGGCTGGTGCTCGGCGGCGCGGGGTTGTTCGGCGCATTTCCGCTGGCGTATGCGGTGATTGTCGATGCGCTGACTATTCCGCTGACCTTAATGCTGATCGGGCTTATTTTTCGCGGCGTCGCCTTTGAATTTCGCTTTAAAGCCACCCCCGCGCACCGGCCGTTCTGGGATAAAGCGTTTCTCTCCGGCTCGCTGCTTGCCACCTTTACCCAGGGGGTGGTGGTGGGCGCGGTGCTTAACGGTTTTCCGGTGACGGGCCGCACATTTAGCGGCGGTGCGCTCGACTGGCTGACGCCGTTTAACCTGTTTTGCGGTGTCGGGCTGGTCATCACTTATGCCCTGCTCGGCGCGAGCTGGCTGGTGATGAAAAGCGAGGAGCCGCTGCAGGGAAAAATGCGCAAAGCCGCGAGAAAGCTGTTGCTGGCGATGTTAGTGGTGATTGCCGTGATTAGCCTGTGGACGCCGCTGACGCATTCCGCGATTGCCGATCGCTGGTTCAGCTTGCCGAATCTCTACTTCTTCTCGCCGGTGCCGCTGTTAGTGGTGGTATTGAGTGCCTGGCTGTGGCGCAGTCTCGGCAACCCGGACGCCCACACACTGCCGTTTGTGCAGACACTGGGGCTGATTTTCCTCGGGTTTAGCGGCCTTGGCATCAGTATCTGGCCGCATATTATTCCGCCGGATATCACGTTGTGGCAGGCCGCAGCACCTCCGCAAAGCCAGGGCTTTATGCTGGTCGGCGCCCTGCTGATTATCCCGATTATTCTGGTTTATACCTTGTGGAGCTACTACGTGTTTCGCGGCAAGGTGCAACATGGCGCGGGGTATCATTGATGAAACACTCCTTCTTCAACCGCCTGATGTGGATGCTATTAATCTGGGGCGGCAGCGTACTGGCACTGTTTGCGGTCAGTATGGTGTTCCGGCTTCTGATGTCGGCGGCGGGGTTTAAATCGCACTAATTGGCCATTCGCAACGGACGATCCTGGCTAGAAATTTCCGGGATCGTTCACTACGCTTTTTGTTGACCAATTTACGTTAGAGCTGCGATTTTTCATGCGTTTAGGGAGAAATAATGATTAACCTCGTTCAGACGCCTTACAACCTCCGATCGGGTTATCCGATTGTCCGCCGTACGCTGGAAGACAAAAAAAGCTGGTTAAACATGATGGTTTTGGCCCGGAATCGTGCTGCGCCACTGTCGAATACACGCTGCGCGGTAATTCCCGCTACGCCTTTGGCAATAGCCAGATGCGTATTGAGATGCCACCGGATATTTACACCAATAACTGGGTAAAATTGCATGGCGAAATGGCGGCGCTGATTGCGGCGATACGACGCATTGAGAAATCCGGCAATGGTGATGAACAGTTGCCGATCACCAGCGTTTATATCGAATTACGCCCCTGCGAAGCCAACTGCATGCAGGCGCTGCAAAATATCCTGCCTGATAACACCACCGTTTATTTCTCCTTTCTGCACCCCGATCAGGTTGATGAGTGGAAACAGAGCGCCCGCGCGCTTTGTGCTGCGTAACACCGACCAGAGACGCTCGCGATTAGCGTCTCTGGTCATCTGCGAGTTACCCGTGCATCACCACACTTTGCTCAACAGGAATACGCGGCATGCGTGTTTTCGCAGACGGCGCAGACATATCGGCATAGCCAAACGAGATGCCGAACAGCAGCCGATAATCAGTGGAAACACCGAGTTCTTCGCGGATCATATCGGCGTGAAAACCCAGTAAAGTCTGCGGAATTCCGGCAAAACCACGCGCCGTCAATGACAGCAAAAAGCTCTGCGCGTACATGCCGATATCTGAAGCAACGCGGATGTTGTCGCCAAAAGACGGCATAAACAGAAAAGCGGCGTGTGGCGCGTTAAAAAACTGATAATTTCGCAGATAAGCCTCCTGGCGCCGCGCTTTATCTTCACGCGCGACACCTATCGCATCGTAATAAATCCGCGCTTGCTCATGAGCGCGCTCGAAATAGTCGCCGTGAAAATCATCATAGGAAAAGGTGAAATCCGGTGTCTGGTGCCCTTCCAGATCGTTTTCCGTCATCCTTTTTCCAAGACGATTTTTCGTTTCACCGGAAACCACATGCACATGCCACGGCTGCGTGTTGCAGTTAGACGGCGAAAATTGCGCATCCTGCAACACGTCCCGAATTTGCTCGTCCGTTAACGGCGTGGGTAAAAATGCGCGGGCGGAAAAACGCTGGCGGACGGTTTCATCGAAGGCTTTCACTACAGTGCTCATGATTCTTCTCCGTATTAATTGTTCCCGTAGCTTAACGATGAAACCTGTTCGCAAAAACACTACAATGCGCCATGGACCTTTGCGGATTACGCACAGATGAATAAGCTCAGTCAAATTAGCGCCCGCTCAATGCAGCTGTTTCTCGCCATTGTTCGCGAGGGAAACTTATCCGAAGTCGCTCGTAACGAAGGACTGGCGGCCTCATCGTTATCGCGCGTGGTTCAGCAACTGGAGCAGGCGCTGGAAACCCAGTTGTTGTACCGCAACACGCGCGCGGTGATCGCCACTGAGGCGGGTCATATCTATGCCGACACGTTTCGCGCCATGTTGCAGCAGCTTGCGGACGCGCAAACTCAGGTGGGCGAGCGTCGCGACGAGCCTGGCGGGCGCATTCGCATTAATGCGCCGATCTCGTTTGGCCTGCGCCATATTGGCCCCAAAATCAGCGAACTGAGCGAGCGCTATCCGCGTCTGCATATCGAACTGAACCTGAACGATGACTATATCGACCCGTTTGCAGACGGTACCGATCTGTTGCTGCGTATCGCGGCGCTGCAGGATTCCGAGCTGCACGGTCGGCTGATTGCGCAGCAGCAGTGCCATTTGGTGGCGACACCCGCCTACGTGCGTCGTTATGGTCAACCGAACACGCCGGAGGAGTTGCAGTCGCACCGGTTACTGGCGTATCGCGGGAAAAGTGGTTTGCAGCGCTGGCGTTTTCAGAGAGCGGAGAAATCCTGCCAGTTTTCGCCGCAGGCCAAAATCGTTTCTGATAACGCGGAATTGTTATTACAGGCCGCACTGAGCGATGCGGGAATATTGCTCTTCCCGGACTGGCAGGTGGGTGAAATGCTAAACCGCAACGAGCTTGTGGCGCTCATGCCCGATTTCACCGTCACTTATTCGGCAACGCCGCAGTCGCTGTGGTTGCTCTACCCAGGCGGAAAATACCCGTCGCTTAACACCCGCACGGTAATCGACTTTTTACTGGCGAGTTTCGGTTCACCGCCCTACTGGCGCTATCTTCCACCGCGCCTCCAGGAATAATCCCGAAGGCGTAACGCTCCATAATCCCTTCACTTTTTTATCGTCAAATCGTCGCCACGCAATAGCACGAGTAAGGATGTAAAAGATGAAAAAGATTGCACTGGTGTCTGCCATTCTGGCGGTGAGCTTCTCTTCGATGGTGTTTGCTGACGAACGTCCGCCGCTACCGCCGGAACAGTACCAAAACGGCCAGCACCATAAAGGAGATAAAAAACCGTCGCACGAGGCACCGCCGCCGAAACACAAGCAGGATAAGCCGCCGCGTCCGGATAATAAACACAACGACAAACACAACGGTAAGAAACCGCCACTGCCGGACAATCATCGTCCGGGTGACGACCGCTAATCCAGCCTGAAATGCAAACAGGCCTTTCGCTATCACGAAAGGCCTGTTTTTTATCTGGCAGACATGGTTTTTAAGAAAGCTTGCTTAAGAGATTACGAGCCCATCGCTTTGGATAACCAGGACTTACAGATGCCACGGCGCAAATTCCACGGTTTCGCCGGTTTATCCTGATAGCGGTCATACACTTTATCCAGATCGTCCTGGCTGGTGATATTCAAATCCGCCGGAATTTCAACCGCACCACGGGAGCTTATCGCCACATAGTGTTTGCCTTTTTCAAGGAAAAAGGCGGTCTCATGGATCCACATCCTGCCGCTGGAATTATCCTGAACGATTAATGTCCAGTATTGATCGCCTTTCAGTCGGCTGGTAAAAAGCCTGTCAACCACGCCCTCCAGCATATTATTGCTGATGTAAATCATCTCGGCGGAATTAAAGCAGTCACCCTCTTTGTTATAACGCTGGAAATAAAAAAGCCCCTGATGAGCTTTATTAGCCTGCGTGTAAACCACTGTCGCGTCGCTACCGGTATAGGCCTGATAACGCTGCGTGCCAAGCGGGCCCGGCGTACAGGCAGACAACAAAAATGCACCCGCGACAAGCAAGGCACTTAACGTAAATTTACGCATTTCCTCTCCATGAATATCATCAATAAGCCATTTCTTATTATTTCCGCCCGGCTAGATTAACGTATTACGGTTATTAACGCATGATTGTTCTTACTGCGGCGGGATAATTTATGGCTATTTGGAAGAATTGTTTTGGGAGCAGTAAAAAAACAGGGTGGCATAGCGCCACCCTTTGTTTATTTGCGTTTTGGCAACGTTTTTACTAAGTCGTCGGCGCTTATTGACGCCACGACGCTGCCCGGCAGAGGCATTTTCAGAATATGGTTCTTAATTTTGCCAATCACATGCATTTCACACGGACGGCAGTCAAACTTCAGCGTCAGCACTTCGTCGCCATGCACCAGTTGCATTGGCGTCGCGCGCCAGCTTTTGATATTGCCTTTCGCCTGTTTCGGACACAGGTTGAAGGCGAAGCGCAAACAGTGTTTGGTGATCATCACCGGCACATCGCCCTTCTCTTCATGCGCTTCGAAGGCAGCATCAATCAGTTGCACACCGTAGCGATGATAAAATTCACGCGCTTTGTGGTTATAAACGTTAGCCAGGAATGACAAATGCGTTTCCGGGTAAATCGGCGCGGGTGTCGCCACCGGTTTGCGGCTGCCGCGCTGGTAATTCGCCAGCCGTGCTTCTTCAAGCATCTCAACCGTTTCGCGACGCAGCTGATTGAGCAGGCTATTGGGCACAAATAGCGCCCCCGGCAGGTTCACGGTGATCGCCTGCGCGTAATAGCGGGTTTGCCCCAGTTTCGCCAGCCCATCTTTCAGGCTTTCCAGCGCTTTTTGCGCATTATTGGCTTCGTCAAACTGCCCATCCAGCGTGTGCGTCACGCTGACACCCTCTTCGCTGGTCAGCGTCAGCACCAGTTGCTCCTGCCAGCCGCCTAGCTCAATATCCACGCCGATGCGACGCTCGCTGGAGGTTTTCAGTAATGCCTGCTGCCAGTTATGGTCAAGGTTGCGGTTCAGCGCATGGTGCGGGCGCAGCGTTCGCAGCGCGTCCGGCATTTCGTTCGGGAATACGCGGTAACGGTTCTCGCCCGTTTTTTCGGCGACGTTAACGCGAAAACCCACCACTTCACGCTTCACCAGCACGTTCAGGCCATCACCGTTGGCCAGCGGTTCCGTCACTTCTACATCGAGGTGATCTTTCGCCACTTTCAGCACTTCACCGACCGGCAGGCCGATAAATTTCGGTGAATCAAACGCGCCGATATCAATTTTGCGCGCATTGACAAAATAATCGGTGCTGCCGCGATGGAAGGTTTTGTCCGTCGAGGGAATAAAGAAATGCTCGGTACGCCCGGTAGACGCGCGCGCCAGATCGCCGCGATCTTCAATAATGGCATCCAGCATCTGGCGGTAATGCGCGGTGATATTCTTCACGTAGCTCATATCTTTGTAGCGCCCTTCAATTTTGAAGGAGCGCACGCCGGCATCGATCAGCGCCGCCAGGTTGGCGCTCTGATCGTTATCTTTCATCGACAGCAGATGTTTTTCATAAGCTACGACGCGGCCCTGATCGTCTTTCAGCGTATAGGGCAAGCGGCACGCTTGGGAGCAGTCACCGCGGTTGGCGCTACGTCCGGTCTGCGCATGGGAGATATTGCACTGCCCGGAATAGGCCACGCACAGTGCACCGTGGATAAAGAACTCAATGGTGGCGTCGGTCGCGCTATGAATGGCGCGGATCTGCTCCAGGTTCAGCTCACGCGCCAGCACAATCTGGCTAAAACCGACATCGGAGAGGAATTTGGCTTTTTCCACGCTGCGAATGTCGCACTGCGTACTGGCGTGCAGCTCAATCGGCGGAATATCCAGCTCAAGTACGCCCATATCCTGCACGATCAGCGCATCGACACCGGCCTGGTACAGGTCATGGATCAGGCTCTGCGCCGGTTCCAGCTCCTCATCATGAAGGATCGTGTTCAGGGTAATAAACACTTTCGCGCCGTAGCGATGCGCGAACGGCACCAGTTCGGCGATATCGCGCAAACTGTTACCGGCGTTATGGCGCGCGCCGAAGCCAGGGCCGCCAATGTAGACCGCATCAGCGCCATGAAGGATCGCTTCACGGGCAATGGCGGTGTCGCGAGCCGGGCTTAACAGTTCAAGATGATGGGGGTGCAGGCGCATACAATTGTCGTTATCCATTATGTGCAAAATGGCGGCTATTGTAGTCACAACCGGGGCGTTTCACCACCTGCCGCAGGGGGAATTTGCGTCTGTCGGCAATGCAATGTCGAAATTGCTATTTCCGCGGCGTTTCATGCGGCGATAGAGTGGTGGCTCGGACATTCCTCGTCACGTTTTATCCACCGTACTGCCGGTTGCAGGTGGGGCTGAACTTTCCTGCAGCCCGGAGTATCGCGGGTCAACGTTGTCATGTTATTTATCGTCGTCGTTTTTGGCCGCAGGCGTGCTTGCGGCTTTTCCTTTTGGGTAATGAATCAACGAGTGGAAATGCACGGTGTGCGCGGAACTGTTGCGATACGCATGGGCTTCATCGCCCGCGAAACGCACGCCCATTCCGCTGGTAAATGTTTTCCACTGCCCACCGAGACATAAATCCAGCTCGCCATTAATGACAATCACATGCTCAATCACCCCGCTTTCGTGCGGCGTCGATTCACTTATCGCCCCCGGTGCCAGCGTGATGGAAAAGAGATCAAAGTGCAGCTTTTCATCCCACGGAAAAATGGGCGTGATCACCATCGCCTGCTGGTCGGGATCGTAGGCGTACGGGGTATCGCTCTGGGGCGGCGCAATAAAGGTAGAAAACGGCACATTCAGGCCGGTGGCAATTTTCCAGAGTGTCGCCACCGTCGGGCTGGATTCATTACGCTCAATTTGCCCGAGCATCGCTTTGGAAACGCCCGTCTCTTCTGCCAGCCTGGAAAGGCTCCAGCCACGGCCCTGACGGAGAAGTTTTAAGGTGCTTGCCAGGTAGTCTGCGATGTTCATTACGCCTCCGGGAAGAAAAATCCGGGGCAGTATAGCGCAGCGTTTCTTTTTTAGAGAGCGAAACTATAACCACGCTAAATACCTTAATGATCTGCCAGCTTGTGCGCTATAACGGCCAGTGATACTTTATGCGGATGCTATAACGCACAAGGATTATTTCATGTCGCACGCCACCTTTTCTCGCGCTTCTACCCTCCCTTTTTCCAGCGTGATGGCTGGCTTTGTCGCGGTGCTGGTCGGTTATGCCAGCTCCGCCGCCATTATCTGGCAAGCGGCCTCGGCGGCGGGCGCAAGTGCGGTGCAAATTGCCGGCTGGATGACTGCGCTCGGTCTGGGTATGGGCATCAGCACGCTGGCGCTGACCTTGTGGTATCGCATGCCGGTGCTTACAGCCTGGTCGACACCGGGCGCCGCGCTGCTGGCGACCAGCTTACAAGGCGTTTCGCTGAATGAAGCGGTTGGCGTGTTTATCTTTGCCAATGCCTTAATTGTCCTGTGTGGCATTACCGGGCTGTTCGCTAGTCTGATGAAAATCATTCCCCACACGCTGGCGGCGGCCATGCTGGCGGGCATTTTGCTGCGCTTCGGTTTGCAGGCTTTTAGCAATATTCAGGGGCATTTCGTCTTGTGTGGCAGCATGCTGCTGGCCTGGCTTATCTGCAAAGCGCTGGCACCGCGCTATGCCATTGTCGCCACACTTCTGGTCGGGGGGCTGGTTGCGTGGCTAAGCGGTGAGGTTGTCACGCAAAAAATCACTATCGCGCTGGTTGTACCGACTTATACCACGCCAGAATTCCACTGGTCGTCGCTGGTGAGCATCGGAATTCCCTTCTTTCTGGTAACGATGGCCTCGCAGAATGCGCCCGGTTTCGCCACGATGCAGGCGGCGGGATACCCCGTTCCGGTTTCACCGTTAATTATTTTTACCGGCGCGCTGGCGCTGCTGTTCTCGCCGTTTGGCGTCTATTCGATTTGTATTGCCGCCATCACGGCGGCGATTTGCCAAAGCCCGGACGCTCACCCGCAGGCAGAAAAACGCTGGCTGGCCGCGGCGGCGGCCGGGGTGTTTTACCTGTTAGCCGGCCTGTTTGGCGGCTCGATAACTTCGCTACTCGCCGCTTTGCCATTAAGCTGGATCCAGACGCTGGCAGGGCTGGCATTGCTGGGCACAATGAGTGGTAGCCTGCACCAGGCGCTGATCGCTGAGCGCGATCGCGATGCCGCGATGGTCACTTTTCTGGTTACCGCCAGCGGCGTCACGCTGCTGGGGATTGGTTCTGCATTCTGGGGCTTAGCGATCGGCGGGATCTGCTACGGCGCATTGCACTTAGCGCGACGCGCGTAGCTGCGAGGGCGTGATGCCTTTCGCCGCTTTGAAGCGGTTACTGAAGTGGCTGGCCGAGTTAAAACCGCAGGCCAGCGCAATGGTGGTCAGCGGCTGATCGCTATGAAGCAACAGATCTTTCGCCCGTGCCATGCGCCGTTGCATCACGAACTGGTGCGGCGCAACGCCCATTGACTGGCGGAACATGCGGGCAAAATGGTATTCGCTCAGCGCGGCCTGCGCGGCCAGATCCGACAGCAGCAGCGGTTCTGCCAGATGCGCATCGATAAACTCCAGCACAGTACGAAGCACCACCGGCGCCAAACCGCCCGTTACCGTCGGCAGTTGCCACTGCACATTACTGTAGTGCTGGACTAAGTGGGTCAGTAAAAGCGTCGATGCGGTACTCAACGTTAACTGGTTGGCGTTTTGTTGCCAGTCGCAACCGAGCAAAAACTGGCGATAGAGCGCGGTAATACGCGCATCCTGGGAGAATGTTTTCTCATCCAGCGTGAACGATGCCGGGCTGCGATCCCACACCTGCTCACCCACTTCACGCAGATGCTCATCGGTACAGTAAAGATGCACAAAAGACAACGTATCGCGGATATCCCACACTGATTCGCTCTCTTTCGGCATCAGGCAAAAGCGATCCGGCCCGCCGCCGTTTTTCCAGCCGTAGGCGGTTTTGTGATAGCTCTCGTAGCCGTCGGCCACGTACAAACTCAGGGTATGGTGATTGCAATACTGGGTGATGTTGTCGCGTTTGTTCGACCAGGCCGCCAGTTGAATGCCAGAGTGCAGCGCCACCGAGTTGTGCAACACGGCGTTGTGTTTACTGAGGTTTTCAAAGGCTTCGTAGTGCTCAGGCATTCACGGAAATTATCATAAATTCACCAGAACCCCAGTCTATGAATAGCTGGCGGCGGATACCAGCGTTGTGTAAAGAAAAGCGCAAGAATATGCAAGTCCGGCGCAAACCGGTGCAATCGCCTGCGTTGCTGTTTTGCCACACTCAGCATTCGTTTTACGCACTGGAACTCAACATGAACGCATTGCTATACGGTTTGGTGGTGGTTATCTGGGGAACAACCTGGATTGCGATTTATCTACAACAAGGACCGGTCGCCGCACCGGTGTCGATCTTCTGGCGCTTTGCACTGGCCACAGCGGTAATGATGCTGGTGCTGCTGGCGCAGCGTAAGTTGCGCGCCCTGCCGCTGCGCGATCATCTGTTTTGCCTGCTCCAGGGCGGCTGTGTGTTTGGTTTTAACTTCTGGTGCTTCTATACCGCTGCGGCGTGGATCAGCACCGGGCTGGAGTCGGTGATCTTCTCCATGGCGGTGTTATTTAACGCGGTAAACAGTTATCTCTTTTTCGGCCAAAAGCCACCGGCGCGCTTTTTTGTCGCCGCGATCCTCGGCCTGACAGGAATTGTGACGCTGTTCTGGCAGGATCTGGTCACCAGCGGCTGGAGCATAACGCTACTGATGGGGATTGGTTTGTCGGCGCTGGGCACGCTGGGCTTCTCGTTTGGCAATATTATAAGCCTCCGCCATCAGCGTAAAGGGCTGGAAACCATCACCACCAACAGCTGGGCGATGCTTTACGGAACGTTGATTATGGGGGCGATAGGCCTGTTGCGCGGTGACGATTTCACCCCGCAATGGACGGCCAGTTACCTTGGCGCGCTGGTCTACCTGGCGTTGTTCGGATCGGTGATTGGCTTTGGCGCCTATTTTACGCTGGTTGGTCGGATTGGCCCCAGCAAAGCGGCGTACAGCACCCTGCTGTTTCCGCTGGTCGCGCTGACGGTTTCGACGTTCTTCGAAGGCTATATCTGGCATTTCAATGGCGTTGCCGGGTTACTGCTGATCCTTACCGGCAATCTGGTGATGTTTGCCCGCCCGGAAACGTGGCTGGGCGGGCGCGGAGCACGGCGAAAAGCTAACGCTTGCTGATATCAAACATCGTCGCGTCGGTCGCCATATCGTCAATGACTTGTTTCAGAGAGTCGACGGTGACCGGCGCATTTTCATTATTCACATCTTTCCCTTGCCCCTGGCGCACCACTTTCAACACCGGTGCATTGGTCTGCGCGTCGATGAGCTCGCCTTCAAAATAGAGGTGCGTGTTCATCGTGCGATGACCGGTTGCCATCTGCGTTCCCGCCACAACCATTGCCACCGGCACCACTTCATAGAACTGCAATCCCTGTTTGCTGGCGTCCACGCAGGTTATCGCCCCACGGAAAATCAGGCTGTGCTGGCCTGGCGATGTCACCAGCGGTTTACGCGAAGCGGCGGCAGCTTTCAGCTTGCTGTTGGTGTAGTTAAGAACGCCATCCAGCACCTGTTGATTCACCTGGTTGGTAGGCTTCGCCAGCGGATAATAGGTCACCGGGTGGTAAACGATACTGTCGTATTTTGCCGGGTCAAAACCCGGCGCCACCCAGCGAAGTACCGGTTTACCGGTGGCGGATGTGGTTTCCTTCAGCCCTGAATAATCTTTTATAAACCCGGAATATTTTTCCGGTTGCGTCACTTTTGACGCGCAGCCAGATAACGCCAGCAGGCTAGAAAAGACGGCAACGCTAACCAATGCATGAGTACGCATGAGGATGTCCCTGTGAGTGCGGAATTGCTCTTAAGGTATAGCAAACGCAGCGGCGTTTTGTGGAGGGGTAAAAATGTCTCGGCGGGCAGCGGCTTTGATAAAACGTATAAAGCGCAGTGAAATGGGCGAGCAAACCGCGAGTGCGCTGGGTTTGCTCGCCTGTTACTGGTTATTTTTTCAAATCAACTTGCCAGAAAATATGTTTACCAAACGGATCGATTTCGTAGCCCTGTACCTCTTTGCGTACCGGTTCGAAAATCGTTGAGTGGGCAATCATCACCGCTGGCATTTGATCATGCATCATCTGCTGCGCCTCTTTATACAGCGCGACGCGTTTTTCATGATCGGTGGTGGCTTTCGCTTCGGCGATAATTTTGTCAAAGGGCGCGTAACACCATTTCGCCGAGTTAGAGCCACCGTTGGCAGAGGTACAGGTAAACAGCGGGCCGAAGAAGTTATCCGGATCGCCTGTCGCCGTGGTCCAGCCCATCAGCGCCGCCTGGTGTTCGCCGCCTTTCACCCGTTTCAGGTATTCGCCCCACTCATAGGTGACAATTTTGGTCTGCACGCCCACTTTCGCCCAGTCGGCCTGGATCATCTCGGCCATCCGTTTGGCGTTCGGGTTATAGGGGCGTTGCACCGGCATTGCCCACAAATCGATGGTCGTTCCCGGCGCAAACCCGGCCTCTTTCAGCAGCGCTTTGGCTTTTTCCGGATCGTAGTCGTAATCCTTCAGTTCGCTATCCGCGCTCCAGACGCCCGGCGGCAACAGGTTTTTCGCGGCGGTGCCGGTCCCCTGGAACACGGCCTGAATGATCGCCGGTTTGTTGATCGCCATCGCCAGCGCCTGGCGAACTTTGACATTATCCAGCGGCGCTTTTTGCGTATTGAACGACAGGAACCCGGTGTTCAACCCGGCTTTGCTCATCAGCGTGATGTCTTTGTTCTCTTTCAGGCGCGGCAAATCAGCCGGATTGGGGAACGGCATGACCTGGCACTCGTTCTTCTCCAGTTTTGCCACCCGAACGGAGGCATCCGGCGTGATGCTGAAGACCAGGCGATCAATTTTGGCTTTGCCCTGCCAGTAGCCGTCGAACGCGGTAAACAGAATGCGCGAATCTTTCTGGTACTGCGCCAGGCGGAACGGCCCGGTGCCAATCGGATCCATATCGACACGTTCCGGGGTTCCTGCTTTTAACATCGCATCGGCGTATTGCGCTGAGAGGATCGACGCAAAATACCAGCCAAGATCGGCGACAAACGGCGCTTCCGGGTGCGCCAGCGTAAAGCGCACGGTATGGTCGTCGAGTTTATCAATCGCGGTGATCAGCGACCCGAACTCCAGGCTTTCAAAGTTCGAGTACGTACCGTTAGAGACATTGTGATAGGGGTTATTGGCGTCTTTTTGCCGCATAAATGAGAAGATCACATCATCGGCGTTGAAGTCGCGCGTTGGCGTGAAGTATTTATTGCTCTGGAACTTCACCCCTTTGCGCAGATGGAAGGTGTAAACCTTACCGTCTTCGCTGACATCCCAGCTTTCCGCGAGGCTGGGTTGCAGTTGCGTGGTGCCCACTTTGAAATCCACCAGCCGGTTATAGACCGGCACCGCGCTGGCATCCACGCTGGTGCCCGAGGTATAGAGTTGTGGGTTGAAGTTTTCCGGCGAGCCTTCCGAGCAATAGACCAGCGTTTTCGCCGCCACAGAAGAACTCACTATCATCGCGGCCAACGCCAGAGCAAGTGTTGTCGGTTTGCTAATCATAGTTTTTCCTGTTGTTTTATTGTAAAGGCTTGTTGTTTGCCCTCTCATAAATAACATTAAAGTGAATTTGCAAACACCTGATAATTCGAATAAAGAAGGAATCACTATGTCGTCGTCGCTCACCAGTCAATTAACGCATCGCTTCTTTCGCTATCTCAACATCACCAGCCAAAGCGATCCCACTGCCACCACCTTACCCACTACCGTTGGGCAATTTGATATGGCGCGCGAACTGGCTAATGAGTTGAAAAGACTCGGTCTTGAAGAGATCGTTATTGACGATCACGCGACCGTCACCGCCGTCAAAAAAGGCAATGTTCCCGGTGCGCCGCGCATTGGTTTTATCACCCATATCGACACCGTGGATGTCGGTTTATCCCCGCATATTCATCCGCAGATCCTGCGCTTTGAGGGACAAGATCTCTGCCTGAACAGCGCGCAGGATATCTGGCTGCGCGTTGATGAGTATCCGGAGATCCTCGCGTATCCGAATGAGGAGATAATTTTCAGTGACGGCACCAGCGTACTCGGCGCCGATAACAAAGCCGCGGTTACCGTGGTGATGACGCTGCTGGAAAATCTGACGCCAGAACAGCGTCACGGCGATATCGTGGTGGCCTTTGTGCCCGATGAAGAAGTGGGCCTGCGCGGTGCGAAAGCGCTGGATTTAGCGCGTTTTGATGTTGATTTTGCCTGGACAATCGACTGCTGCGAACTGGGCGAAATCGTTTACGAGAATTTTAACGCCGCCAGCGCGCAAATTCAGTTTACCGGGGTGACCGCGCACCCGATGTCGGCGAAAGGGGTGCTGGTGAACCCGCTGTTGATGGCGATGGATTACATCAGCCATTTCGATCGCCAGCAAACGCCGGAACACACAGAAGGACGCGAAGGTTATATCTGGTTTAACGGTATCAATGCTGTGCAGAGTTACGCGACGCTGAACGCCAACATTCGTGATTTCGACAACGAAAGTTTTGCCAAACGCAAACAGCAAATTGCCGATGTTGCGGCAAAAATTGCTGCCCAGTATCCCACCGCGAAAGTTGAGTACAGCATCAGCGATACCTACAGCAATATCAGCAACGCGATTGGCGAAGATCGCCGGGCAATTGATTTACTGTTTGCAGCCATGGAATCACTGGGGATCACGCCAAAACCGACACCAATGCGCGGCGGCACCGACGGTGCAGCGCTTTCTGCCAAAGGCTTGCTGACGCCAAATTTCTTCACCGGCGCGCATAACTTCCACTCGCGTTTTGAGTTCCTGCCGCTGCGTGCTTTCGAAGCCTCTTATAACGTTGCGCTGCAACTTTGCCTGCTGGCGGCGCGTTAAAGCAGACCGGTGATGGTGTCGGATCGGAGTACACTCCGTAATGATGACCCGTTTTAACCTGCCGGATGCGGATCCCACGAATGTGCCGGATGGCCCTGCCATCCGGCATTCGCTGCGCCAGCGATGACACTTCATCGACGCAATACCATAAACAGTTTGCCGGTGGCGTTTACCTGCGAATAGCGGAACAAGCGTGGTGCAGCGAGTGTTCATAGAAAAAACGGCGGGCTGGCAATAAAAGAACCGATGGCCTCCCTTCCGGCTCTTTTACTGTCGCAACGGAAAAACTTACGCAGACTTGCGTGCCAGTATCGTGGCAAAGCGCAATTTGATACGGTTGCCATTGGCATCGGTGCGATGAAGCTCACCCACTTCTTCGTTGTATTTCAGCAGCTCCCAACCGGTGTAGTAATCGCGCAACTCACCCTCTTTAAAGGCAAACGGGAAACCGACAGTGCACGGGAAATCTGCCGTGTCCATTGCCGCGACAATCAGGTTATAGCCGCCCGGTTTGGTGCAGCGCTGCATATTGGCAATCAGCCCTGGAATGGTTTTCGCTTCGAGAAACATCAGCACTACGGTCGAGAGAATAAAATCGTATTCGCCGTCAAAACTCAGGTTGTTGAGATCAACCGCCTCGATATGTAAGTTTTCCAGCCCTTCTGTTTCACGAATATTTTGTAAGTTGCTCAGGCTGTTCGGGTTTTTATCCCACGCAGTGACATCAAAACCCCGGTTGGCGAGAAACAGGCTGTTGCGGCCATTACCGCAGCCGAGATCCAGCGTTTTACCCGGCTGGACATAATTAACGGCGTTAAGCACTTCCGAATGGGTCGGGGTCATGCTGTATTTTTCAGTAAAGTAGTTATCAGTGCGGGTGGTCATGCTGTTCCTCAATACGTCGCGAATTTATAAGTTGCATTTTTCGTGCATTTTATTGGTTTCGCTGGCGGAAAGCCAGCGGCGTAAAATTTGCTACGTTTAACTCAGGCAGATGGGGGAAATGTAGCATGAATAAATATCGGCTCAGTGATGAGCAAAGGACAATGCATTACCAGATTAGCGGCGAAAAGCGATCCGTCGCGCTACGCCAGATTATCGCCTTGCGCGATTTTAACGATGTTGAAGCGGGTAGCGCCGGTGGCTGGGTTGATAATGACAACGTGCTCGATCAGCAGGGAAACTGCTGGATTTACGATGAAAACAGCATGGTTTTTCATGGCTGCGCGGTGCGGGACAATGCACGGATCACCCAGCCATGTGTGATTTGCCACGATGTCGTCATTGCGGATAACGCCTGGGTGGACGGCAGTGAGATAAGCCACGGCGCGCAATTAAGTGACAATGTCACCGTTCAGGCTTCTACCGTGCGCGGTTTATGCCATTTACGCGGCGATGCGCGTATTCTCAGCGGTTGCGACATCATTGCCGCTCAAGGTTTAACGCTGGATAACGAACAGATTTTGCAGATTTACGATCGCGCCACCGTCAGCCATTCGCGCGTGGTACATCAGGCGCAAATTTATGGCGATGCCATCGTTAATTACGCGTTTATTGAACACCGCGCCGAAGTTTTTGATTTCGCCCTGCTCGAAGGCAACGAGCTCAATGATGTCTGGGTGTGTGACTGCGCCAAAGTGTATGGCTCCGCGCGCGTGGTCGCCGGGACGCTTGACGATGAGATCCCGACCATTCGCTACAGTTCGCAGGTGGCAGAAAACGCCGTCGTTGAAGGCAACTGTATTTTAAAACACCACGTGCTGGTGGGCGGTCACGCCTGGTTACGCGGCGGGCCACTGCAGCTTGATGAAAAAGTGGTGATTCAGGGCAATGCGCGCCTTCACGGCAATGTGCTGATCGAGCATCAAATAGAAATTGGCGGCGATGCGGTCGTCGACGCGCAGGAAGGCGAAAGCATTCTGTTACGCGGGCCGAAAGTGATTAACGACGCGCAGCACATTACCCGCACACCGCTGGTTGGCTCTTTATAATTCGCTTGCCTGTTATCAAAGCCGGAATCGTTTATCCGAGACTTTTCATATTGTTACAGGCGATTAATGAGAAGTCTGGCGGAGAAAACAAAATCCCTGAGCTATTCACTTTCCTCCGGCCCGGCGACAGGATTTTCGCTTCAACAATGCTTGCGCGTTTTTTGTAAACAGTAGCGGCGTTCACCCCGGCAGGCTGAAAAAGACGGCACCTTCGCCACACTCTTTGCAGTGATGAACCCTTGATAACAGCGAGCCTGCAACGAAAATTCTGTTGCAGCCTTTTTTCACAAAAATTTTTTTTCTTCCGTGTGGAATAAACCCGCCGTTGCTTCGTCTTATCCGCTCATGATTAGCAGGTGAGCGACTATGACAAACACTCCTTTTACGACCGGCCAGATCCTTGCACGTCTTATAGCGATCGCACTTGTTCCGCTGGTGTTGATTGTGCTGTTCCTGTGGGGCGGCGGCTGGTTAACGCCGCAGCGCCTGAGCGCGGATAAACTGGTTAATGTCTTACAACAAGCGGGCGGCGAACATCCGGGTTATCGGCGAAATCACGCCAAAGGGCTCTGCGTTACGGGCAATTTTATCTCCAGTGGCAATGCCAGCACGCTGTCTCGCGCTTCGGTATTTGCCGCAGGTGAAACGCCGGTAACCGGACGTTTTGCCATTGCCGGAGGAAACCCCGCCGCGCCGGATTATGCTGTGCCTGTGCGCAGTCTGGCGCTGGCATTTCAGTCAGCAAACGGTGAACAGTGGCGCACCGGTATGAACGCAATGCCCTTCTTCCCGGTCTCCACCGTTGAGCAATTCTATGAATTACAGGTTGCCTCGCTGCCCGATGCAGCAACCGGCAAACCGGATGCCGGGAAATTCAAAGCCTTCGTGCAAAAGAACCCGGAGATTCTGCCGTTTCTGGCGTGGGCAAAACAGAATGTCCCTTCGTCGAGCTGGGCCAGCGATCGCTTTAATAGCCTGAACGCGTTCCGGTTTATTGATAAATCCGGGATGGCGCATCTGGTGCGCTGGAGCATGGTGCCGCACACCGGTTATCAGCCCATCAGTGCCGAAGAAAAGAGCGATAAAAATTTCCTGCAAACGGATCTCAAACAGCGTCTGGCGCAGGGGCCACTGAAATGGGATCTGCTGATAACCGTCGCCCGGCCGGGTGATGATGGCAGCAATGCGACGAAAGTCTGGCCTGCCGACCGGCAAACAATCAACGCCGGAACGCTGGTTCTCACCCAGGCAACAGAACAGCAAAACGGGCCGTGTAATGACATCAATTACGATCCGCTGATCCTGCCGGACGGCATTGCCGCCTCTGACGATCCGTTACTCAATGCGCGTTCTGCGGCTTATGCTAAATCTTACAATGCGCGCACCCGTGAACAATCCGCCCAGGCAGGAGCTCATTTATGAAAAACGTTGCCTATTTCCACCCGGCGCTGCGCGTGCTGCACTGGTTAATGGCGGCGGCGATCATCGCGATGCTGTTTATTGGCGTCGTAATGGTTTCTACCGTCTCGTCCCTGCACAGCTTGCTGGTATCGATTCATAAACCGCTGGGTTTAATGATTTTCGTGCTGGTGTTGGTCCGCCTGTGGCTACGGTTTTATACTGCCACGCCCGCGTTACCGGCAACCCTTGCGGGCTGGCAACGCGCCATGGCGCACCTGTCACACTGGGCGCTCTATGCCATGATGATTGCGCAACCGCTGATTGGCTGGGGAATGCTTTCGGCGGCGGGCTACCCGGTGACTGTCGCCGGTTGGGTGTTGCCACCTATCCTGCCGGTGAATAATGATACTTACGCGTTACTGCGGCCACTGCATTCCCTGGTGGCGCTGGCGCTGTTCGCAACGGTGATGCTGCATCTGGCCGCCGCACTGTTTCATGCCCTCGTGCTCCGCGATGGCGTTTTTGAAAGTATGTCGGGAACCCGCAAGCGATGAAGGCAAGCTATGCAACTGACTGATGATGAGATTCGTCAGGTGATGCCACATTTGCAACGCTTTGCGCTGTGGCTAACCCGCAACCCGCACAGCGCGGAAGATTTGGTACAAAGTTGCCTGATGAAAGCGCTGACGCGTAGCCCAAATAGTGATGGTGAACGGAGCCTGCGCGCCTGGCTTTTCGCCATTCTTTACCGTCAATTTATTGACGGTGAGCGGCGCAAGCGACGGTATATGAAAATCCTCGCCTTTTTCACCGGCGAGGAGGCCACCGGCGCGTCAACCGAGTCACTGGCCATGGCGGATGATACGCTGGCGGTGTTTGCCACGCTGCCGACCGATTATCGTGCCATTCTGTTGCTGGTGAGCATTGAAGGGCTGAGTTATAAAGAAGTCGCACAGACACTCGACATCCCGATCGGCACCGTGATGTCGCGCCTGTCGCGCGCGCGTAAATTGCTACATGAGAAATTAGACGGTACGGCAGCGCCGCTGCCGCTGAGGAGACTGAAATGACGTTGCCACCGGATGAACACGATCTGCATGCCTGGATGGATGGCGAAACCGATGAGGCGACCTCAGCGCGTATCGAGCGCTATCTGGCAGAAAACCCCGCTGCCGCCGCACAGGTTGCAGGCTGGCGGCGTGACGCACAGCAACTCCGCCAGGCCATGAGCCAGCAAACTATCGCCCCGGAAAAACCGGAGCCACACTATTTACGCCGCCAGGTACGTCAGCAGCGTCAATGGAAACTGGCCACCGCGTTCGCGCTGGTACTGGCGTTAAGCGTGGGCGGTTATACGGGCTGGCAGTTGAAAGAGTCGCAGATGTTAATGACCCATCAGCCGATGGAGGACGCGGTTCAGGCCTATAAACTGTTTGATAATGCCGCCGTCACGCCAATGGATGTAGTGGCAAGCCAGCAAACCGAACTCACCCGCTGGGTCGCCCGGTATTTCATCAACGGTAACCAGCCGCCGAATCTTGAACAGTATGGTTTCACGTTATCCGGTGCGCGGCTTATCGCCACCGCGCAAGGCCCGGCGGCGCTGATTATGTACCAGGACAGGAACGGAACGCGGGTCGGCTGGTATATCCGCCCGTTAAGCCCGGTCAAACTTCCCCACGGGGAACGCGAGGCAGAAGATGTGATGGCGCAGTACTGGAGTGACGATCATTACAACTACGCACTGGTAACACCGATGAACTCACCGGCGGTAAACGGCCTGCGCAAAGCGGTGTCGCAGGCCACCAGTTAGATTGATCAGGTCCTATCGACGATCTTCGCCCAGATATTCTGATCGTCGTAGCTGCCGTTGAGAAACTCCGCCTGTTTAAGGCAGCCTTCGAGCGTAAAACCGTTGCGCCCGGCAACCTGATTGCTGGCATGATTCGCCACCCGGCATTTGATGACAAAGCGGCGGATATCGCCGCGGCGGGCATAAAAATCGATCATCGCCTGCATGGCCTGAGATAAAATCCCCTGCCGCTGGCACTCTTCATCCAGCCAGTAGCCGATATAGGCCGTTTTGTTTAACGGCTCAATCGAATTAAACGCCAGCACGCCCACCAGCACATCGTCGCGCACAATCATGAACATTTTGGCGTAGCCGCGCTGGTGCAGCAGCATGTTGCTCTGCGCGGTTTTGCGGGTGTCATCAACCGACGTGACCGATTGCGGCCAGTTGAGAAACTGCTGTAGCCAGTCGCGGTTTTTGACAATTAACTGGTGAAGATCGTGCACAAACCGCTCGTCGACGGCATGCAGCGCGAGATGGTCATTCACCGGAATAACGGTATCGTCCATTGCGGCTCCATAAAGCATTCGCCCCCTGACGGGGGCGAAGTGAGATTAGCGCATGATGCGGTCATCAACGTAGTTACGTTTGTCCGGCGCGGGCGGGAAGTACTGATAAAGCCAGGTTTCGCTGATCGCGTCGCCCTGGCAGCGCAGGAACAGACGCATGTCTACCGGATCGGTGGAATCATTGGTCGGATACCAGTCGAACAGAATGCGATAACCGTCAAACGGCTCAACATAGAGGATCTCAACCTGTTTCGCTTCCCCGTTTGAAAGCGTGATAACCGGCTCAATGCCTTTCGGCGCGGCAGCTTTCAGGTCACCGCCAACAAAATCAATGGCGAAACGACGCGCCCATTTGTCCGGGTAGTGTTCGCCCGGTGCCCAGCCTTCCGGGAAACCGCCCATGCCGGTGCGGGTGGCGTAAACGCGCGCCAGCGGAGAACGCACTGGTGGCATCGCGCTCCAGTACAAGCGGTACTGGAAGGCAAAATCATCGCCCGCTTTGACCGGTTTTTCCGGCTGCCAGAAGCAAACAATGTTATCCAGCGTTTCGCCGGTGGTCGGGATCTCCATCAGGCTGACCGCCCCTTTGCCCCATTTGTTACGCGGCTCGACCCACAGACTTGGGCGTTTGTTGTACCAGCCCATCACATCCTGATAGTGGGAGAAATCACGATCGAGCTGCAGCAGGCCGAACCCTTTCGGGTTTTCATCCTGGTAGGCGTTGAACTGCAATTTTTGCGGGTTGTTCAGCGGGCGGCAGATCCACTCGCCGTTACCGCGCCACATCGCCAGACGATCGGAGTCGTGGATTTGTGGATGAATGGTATCGCAGACGCGGCGCTCGTTATTACCGCAGCTGAACATACTGGTCATCGGCGCGATACCCAGTTGCTTAATGTCTTTGCGCGCATACAGGCGGTTATCGACATCCATGATCACTTGGCTCTCTTCGCAGTGGATCACGAACTTGTACGCACCGGTAATGCTCGGGCTGTCGAGCAGCGCATACACGGTAAAGGTGGTATCGGACGCTTTTGCCGTCTCAAACCAGAAGGCGGTGAAATCGGGGAACTCTTCCGGCGTATCGGTAAAGGTATCAATCGCCACGCCGCGTGCGGAAAGACCGTACTGGAAAGTGCTGTCTACCGCGCGGAAATAGCTTGCGCCAAGGAACGAGACGATATCGCGGCGCGCCAGCTCAGGCGCTTTAAAGGCGCGGAAACCGGCGAAACCAAGATCGCTTTGCCCTTCCAGTTGTTTGGTATCGACGCCCGCGTCGTGGTAGTTAAACAGCTCCGGACGGAAGTGAATTTCACGCGCCTGGTGTGTCTCCTGATCGAGGGAGAACATACGCACGCGGCGGCGAAACCCCATGCCAACGTGGAAAAACTGCACGTCCAGCAGGCGACCATCAACGTTGTTCCACAGCGAGTGCTGCGCATCATACTGAATGCTGTTGTAAGCCTGCGGCGTCAGGTTCGCCAGCGTATTGGGGAGCGCTTTAGGCGCGCCGCCCCACTGCTGTTGCGCCAGATCGTGCGCCATGGACTGCAGCACGGAGAAATCAAAACGGCGGCTCTGGCCATCGGCGATGTCCGTTTCCGCCGCGAACGCCGCGCGGGAAAAGAGCGATGCAACACCGGTGGTGCCGTAAGTTGCGGCAAGGGCCATGGATGCTTGAATAAATCGTCTGCGGTTCATGCCTGGTAACACGTCCTTCTGGTCGTCAAATGGCATTTCGCGATGGCGCGAAACAGCGGCAAAAGCGTTCATTAATGAACGCATCACTCTAGACAAAATTCATTGAGAATCCAATTGTTGGCTGCCGAATATATGAACGAAACATGAAATATTTTCTGTCGATAAGAGCAGCCCGAAAGCGGCGTAAAGATCTGTATAACGGCGAAGAATTGCGGCGGAAATAAAAAAGCGCCTGCCGGACATCAACGGCAGGCGCCAGAGTGGTCATGCGTTATTGTGCGCTGACACTAACATCAATGCCGGGGAAGTACTTTTCCGCCAGCGTTTTGATGGTGCCGTCAGCGCGGATTTTATCGATGGCGGCATCAAGTTGCTTTTTGGTGGCCTCGTCACCTTTGCGCAGCCCGAAACCGATACCACTGCCGAGGATCGTATCGTCCGATACCGGTTTGCCAATAAAGCCAAACCCTTTCCCCTGCGGCTTGCTGAGGAAACCTGCCTGCCCCGCCGCCGACATCACCAGTGAGGCGTCAATGCGACCGTTCAGCAAATCTCCCCACGCCATATTCTGATCTTTATACGACACCACCGTGACACCGTGCTTTTCCCAGTGCTCTTTGGCGTAGGTTTCCTGAATCGATCCCTGCAACACGCCAATGGTTTTGCCTTTCAGCCCCTCAGCGGTCGCTTCCATGCCGTCGCCACTTTTGCCGACCAGTTGCGAAGGAATGCGATAAATCGGCTGGGTGAAATCGATGCTTTTACGCCGCTGTTCGGTAATGTTCATCGCCGAGTTGATGGCATCGAATTTCTTGGCGGTCAGCCCTGGGATCAACGCGTCAAACGAGGTTTCCACCCAGCTACATTTCAGTTGCGCCGCTTTGCAGACGGCGTTACCCAGTTCGATATCAAAACCTTCGAGTTCGCCTGACGCGTTGCGGCTTTCAAACGGCGGATATTCCGCTTCCACGCCATAACGCAGCGCGTTTTCGGCAAACGAGGAGAATGAGCAGAGCAAACCCATGCTCAGACAGAGTGCTTTAAATTTCATCATTAACGCTCCTTAGCGTGGCTTAACACGACACAGGGCCTGCGCGCCTGCTCTTAATGTTGCCTCGTCTTTCGCAAAAGAGAGGCGGATCAAATTGTTATCTGTACCATCGGTGTAAAAGGCCGACAACGGAATAGTGGCGACACCGCAATCAATAATCAGCCTTTTGACCATCTCGCTGTCAGTTTCATCGCTGAAGTGGCTGTAATCTGCCAGCAGGAAAAACGATCCGGCGCTGGGTAACAGGCGAAACGGCGACTCAGAGAGCAATGTTTGCAAAAGGTCGCGTTTACGCTGGTAAAACGCCGCCAGCGACAGCCAGCCTTGCGGGTCACGCATATGATCGGCAAAGGCGTACTGCATGGGTGTATCGGCGGAAAACATCAAAAACTGGTGTACTTTGCAGATCTCATCCATCAGTTCCGCAGGCGCAACGCAGTAACCCACGCGCCAGCCCGTCACATGATAGGTCTTACCAAACGACGAGATAATCACGCTGCGCTCCGCCAGTTGCGGATGCGTTGCCATACCGTGATGCGGTTCGCCGTCGAACACCACATGTTCGTAGACCTCATCGGAGAGGATCACAATATCGGTATGCCGGGTAATCGCTGCCAGTTGCTCAAGATCGGCGCGAGAAAACACCTGCCCGCTGGGGTTGTGCGGCGTATTCACGATAATCATGCGCGTGCGCGGTGTGATTGCCGCGCGCACTTCGTCCCAGTTCACCGCGAAATCCGGCACCGTCAGTTTAATAGCCACGGGCGTTGCGCCCTGTAAACGGACAATTGGCGCGTAGCTGTCGAACGAGGGTTCAAAGTAAATCACTTCATCACCTGGATGCACCAGCCCGCTGATCGCGGAATACAACCCTTCGCTGGCGCTGGCGGTGATAAGAATTTCACTGTCCACGTCGTAATCTGTGCGGTACAGTTCGCTGATTTTCTGCGCAATTCGCTCTTTTAACGGGCGCAGCCCGGTCATCGACGCGTACTGGTTATGATTGGCCTGCATGGCGCGCGTCACCCCGGCAATCAGTTGCGGATCGCAAGGAAAGTTGGGCGCACCCTGAGAAAGGTTAATCGCATTATGTTCGGCGGAAAGCTGGCCGATAACGGTAAAAATGGTGGTGCCGACATCGGGTAATTTGGAGCGAGTTTTCACCGGGGTACGCAGAGTCATGCCTGTTCCTTTCACATAAAAAGTGCATAACCATTCAAACTAAACCCTGTTGAGCCGACAACCGAATTGTTGTCATAATAGCCATGAATAAATTGCATAGCTGGGGTTGTCATGTTGCACCGATCTTTACCGCTCAATGCCATCGACGCTTTCCTGGTCACCGCCCGCCATCTCAATTTGACGCACGCGGCAAAAGAGTTGTGCCTGACGCAGGGCGCGGTGAGCCGCAAAATCGCCGCGCTGGAAAACTGGTTCGGCTTCCCGCTGTTTGAGCGCCATGCGCGTGGTTTACATCTGTCGCCGCAGGGCAGCGCCCTGTTGCCGGAGCTGCGCGGTGCGTATGAGCAACTGGTTACGGTCGCCTTTCAGGCACGCTCGCAACAAACGGTGGTGCGCCTGAAAGCGCCAACCTGTGCGATTCGTTGGCTGGTGCCGAGGCTGGTGAATCTGGAACAACGCTATCCGGAATTACAGGTGGCATTGACGACTACTACCGATCACACCATTAACTTCAAAACAGAACCTTATGACGCGGCGATTGTGTTTGGCACCCAATTAAGCGCCGGGGATCTGCTGTTTGAGGAAGCGTTAACGCCGGTGGTTAGCCACGCGCTGGCGCAACGTAATGTGCTGGAAACCGCCACGTTATTGCACCCGACGCGGGATAAAACTGACTGGTCGCTGTGGCTGGCAAGACAAAGCGCTTTTCAGCCCGCTATGAGTAAAAATCAACACTTCGATACCATGGATTTAGCCATTACCGCCGCCATTCAGGGGCTGGGGATGGCCATCGCCGATGAGACGTTGGTTGCGGAAGATATCGAGGCTGGACGCTTGCTGCGCCCGTTTTCACAGAGTGTCAGAACCGGTGCGAGTTACCGCCTGGTGCTGCGGGTAACGGAGAATAAAGCCGCCGGGCTGGCGGCATTCAGAGAAGGATTGCTGGGGGCTAATCGAGCTTCACATGGTGGCGCATAACCCGGCGAAAGAAGCTCAGACGGGCGCGCATGAAGCGGTTAACCAAGCGAAATCCTGCATGTTTATTCAATCCGATACGTAACAACCGGTCGCGCCCGCGTACGCAGGCCAGCCAGTTGACCGGGCCGGATAACGCTTCTGTACGGCGGTCGGCCTGAGCGGCAAAACGAACCCAGTAATCGGCAATATGTGCAGCAAAGGCGAGATCGCGTGGGTTGGCATAACTGCAAGACGGCTCCGAAAGCATAAGATTGTCGAATACATACGGCACTTCATTACCGTGCCACGCGCCGTTGATATAGGTGTCATGCGCCGCTTCAGCAACATAATCAAACCAGTAACGCCAGCAGGGTTGCCCGACACGCTGCTGGGCCTGCATCACCACCAGGCCAAGCGTGGTAAAGGCCATATCGCGGCACACCTGGCGACCCAGTTCCGCATCCCCTTTCACCCCCGGATAAAGCAGGCGGATCAGCCCCAGACCGAGCCGCTGTTCACGGCGCATCTTTTCGATTTGCCCGGCGAGATCAACGCCAAACTCAGCCATCACACTGGCTTCATCACTGTTCGAACCGATAATGACCGGCATCGGATGTTGCCGACCGGCGAAAAAGGTATCGAGCATCGGCTCCGGTAAGACGCAATCACCCGCGATGGGTGCGGGCGCAATTTTCAATGGCGCTTCCAGCGGCCAGAACGCTTCTGCCGGCAGTGCGCGCAACTGTTCGGCACTGGCATTTTCCAGCCCAAAATGCGCGGCAATCGCCTCACCTTTTGCCAGCGCGGCCTCGCGCGGCGTATCCGGCAAGGTATAACTGCTCTGAATAATGGCTTTGTGAAACAACCCTTCTGCCAGCGGCGAGGCCATCAGCGCCATCACGCTACGCGCACCGGCCGATTCGCCAAACAGCGTCACATTCGCCGCATCACCACCGAAAGCAGCGATATTTTCCTGCACCCAACGCAGCGCGGCTATCTGATCGAGCAAGCCGAAGTTGTAGACGCGCTCATCGCTCTCCTGCTCAAGCGCCGGATGGGCGAAAAAACCAAGATGGCCAAGGCGATAATTGATCGTCACCAGCACCACACCGCGCGCCGCAAGCGCTTTTCCGTCATACGGCGGCAACCCGCCGGAGCCGATAGTGAACCCGCCGCCGTGCAGCCAGACCATCACCGGCAGCGGTTTTGTCCGCGAAGCCGGTGACCAGATATTGAGATAGAGACAATCTTCGGAGAAACGCCCCGGATCGCCGCCGCCGAGCTGCTGACAATACTCACTGTTTTGCCAGCTGGCGGCGGAAAACGTGTCGGCGATGCGCACGCCCTGCCAGGGTTGCGGCGGCTGTGGCGCGCGCCAGCGCAGCGCACCAGTGGGCGGCGCAGCAAACGGAATACCGCGCCAGACATGTAAGGCGTCTTCACTGCATCCCAGCACACTGCCCTGGCGGGTGTGTGCCAGCGGCGTTAATGGATTTTCCATAACAATATCCAGAAATAACTGATTTCTGGCAGATTACCTGTTTTACAGCAGACCGCAACGCCGTTTGCTGCGCGCTTCGGCTTCCGCATAGAGTGTGAATTCATCGAACACCGGGCAACCCAGCGCGGCCTCAAACTGCGCCTGGCTGGCGTTGCCATGGCTACGCGCCTGGGTTTCGTTGCCGAGGTTAGACTGGAAGATCCCCGCCGCGCTGACCGGCAGAAAATCCTCATAAGTGATGGGTTGCGCCACCACCCAGCCGCGCTCGATCAGCGGCTGGGGATCGTCGCCGGGATGAATCGCCTGGCGGTGCGCTTCGCCCGTTGGCGTCAAACGGTAACGGAACCACGCCAGCCCTTGCTTGCGCAGCAGCATTTCACTATCCGGGAAGGCTTTAAACACCTCCTGCAAATGCAACTGGTGCGTCAGGTTATCTTTGCCGGTTCCGGCGCTGGTCAGCAGTTGATCATAGAGTGCGCGCCCTTTCTGCGTTAACGCGACGCCGCGCTGTTCGATTTCGCCAAAACGCGCGGTATGTGTGCCCTGATGCTCACCGTTAAACAGCACCGGTTCATCCAGCGCTTTGAAACTGGTCTGGCGTAACAAAATTGGCACATCGCGACGCGGCGGCCCTTCAATCAGGATTTTCGGTTCAATGCCATACTCCGGCATCAACGACTGAACACGGTCAATATCCAGCGTGCGTGGCGTTAAGTGATTGATATGACAGCCAGGGAAACAGACCACATCGGCAATCAGGCGGTGCTCATCATGCAGCGCCTGATAGGTTTGCGCATCCACCGTGGCATGGCGGTGCCAGCGGAACGTTTCCAGCGCTTCCTCAACAAAGGCTTTGGCTTGCTGCGGGGTAAAACCGCCATTCAGTTCATGCAGCTCAATTAACTGGCGGCACGCTGGCGTGAATATGTCGCGCTTCGCCAGGATGGCGGCGGCTTTATTGCGCAGGGTTTCGTTCTCGATAAGCTCCAGGCGCAGCAGCGAGGTAAAAATACGAAACGGGTTACGCGCCAGCGCCGCGTCTTCAATCGGGCGAAAGGCGGTAGAATGCACCGGAACGCCGGCCTGCGACAGATCGTAATAACTGACCGGGAACATCCCCATAATGGCAAACATGCGCCGCAAGGTGGAAAGCTCCTCGGCCGTCCCGACCCTGATGGCGCCATGGCGCTCGACATTAAGCCGCGCTAATTCATCGGCATTGGCCAGTTGTTCATGCAGACGCGGGTTGTTCTCCAGCACCGCCAGATTCACATCCGCGACCAGCTCCAGCAGCGTGCCATATTGCGGAACTTCCTGCTGGTACATGGCTGACATCGCCTGTGAAAAGTGTTCCCGAATCTCATCAGCCGTGATGCTGTACGCCATAGTGTAATCCCTCCAGTGTGTTCTCTCTGGAGTGTAGAGAAGCCTTTTTGCGTGCGTGATGGGAAATTTACAAAGTGTGATCGTGGCAGAAAACGCGCGTGCGCCGCGCGGTAACGAACATAACAAAAGATTATGGAACAGCGCCGCCGAAAACCCTTATCAACATGCTGGTTACGTCACATTGCGGGCAGAATCCGTTTGTAACTCAAAGAGATTAAATGTTAATAATATTTTGCTATCTGGTTATCAAAATTAAACAACTTAACTTGCCAGCGGTTCTGCACGGTTTTTAACATCATCTTATGGAAAAAAACGGTCTGTTTTCACAGCGCATTCGTCTGCGCCATTTGCATACATTCGTAGCCGTCGCTCAACAAGGAACTTTGGGGCGCGCGGCTGAAACCCTTAACTTAAGCCAGCCTGCGCTGTCGAAAACCCTCAACGAACTAGAACAGCTCACCGGTAAGCGCCTGTTTGAACGCGGTCGCATGGGCGCGCAACTCACCCTGGTCGGCGAACAATTTCTTACCCACGCCGTTCGCGTACTGGACGCGGTGAACATTGCAGGGCAGTCACTAAGCCACAAAACCGAACTCAAAAACGACCTGATCCGCATCGGCGCGCTACCCACCGCTGCGCTGGGGATTTTACCCGCGGTCATCGGTCAACTGCATAAACAGCAGCCGGATATCACCATTCAGGTTGCCACTGCCAATAATCCGATGATCCTCGCCGGGTTGAAATCTGGTGAACTGGATCTCGGTATTGGTCGCATGTCAGACCCGGATTTGATGAGTGGCTTGAGTTACGAGCTGCTGTTTCTCGAGTCGCTAAAACTGGTGGTACGCCCGCGACATCCATTGCTGCAAACCACCGTCACGCTAAGCAAAGTGCTGGAATGGCCGGTGGTGGTATTGCCGGAAGGCACCGTGCCACGGCAAAACACCGAAGATCTGCTCGCCAGCCAGAACTGCACGCTGCCGTCTGGTTGCCTGGAGACGCTTTCCGCGTCGCTATCGCGCCAGCTCACGGTGGAATATGACTACGTGTGGTTTGTCCCTTCCGGTGCGGTAAAAGATGATTTACGGCTGGGTTCGCTGGTGGCGCTGCCAATACCGCCGCCCGGTATTGGCGATCCGATTGGCATCATCACCCGCGTGGATAGCCCCCTGCCACCCGCCGCTCACGCGCTGATTGCGGCGATTCGCAAAACGATGCCGGGTTGATCCCGGCTGGCTTATCTTCTCTTCCGGTTGCGCAACAGGTAAACAACCCGTTAAT
This sequence comes from Kosakonia sp. YIM B13588, assembly GCF_042788165.1. Classification (NCBI taxonomy): domain Bacteria; kingdom Pseudomonadati; phylum Pseudomonadota; class Gammaproteobacteria; order Enterobacterales; family Enterobacteriaceae; genus Kosakonia; species Kosakonia sp. YIM B13588. Next base: position 599,789 of record NZ_JBHZPO010000001.1, read on the forward strand.
TGTGTGATAAACATAAGTTGTTGAATAAGGGTTGTTGTTACGCAACTTACACTAACGCTGTAACAATCCGCAGCCGGAAGAAGAGATGAAATTCAAAACCGCTATCAAACCCTACCACGCTGCTGCCGGTGGTCTGGGTTCGCTGGAAGCCACAACGCGCTTCGTCATTGACAGTAAAAACGCGCTGAAAAATATGCGCAACCTGTTGCGCATGAACAAAGCGCGCGGCTTCGACTGCCCCGGTTGCGCCTGGGGTGATGACAATAAAAGCACTTTCAGTTTCTGTGAAAACGGCGCAAAAGCCGTGACCTGGGAGGCCACGCGCCGCCAGATTGACGCCACTTTTTTTGCGCAACACAGCGTGACAGCGCTTAACCGCCAGAGCGACTATTTTCTCGAATACCAGGGTCGGCTGACCGAACCGCTGCGTTACAACCCGCAAACCGATCACTACGAACCGATTTCCTGGAATGACGCGCTGGCGATGATTGGCGAGCATATTAAGGCGATGGATAACCCCAATCAGCTCGAACTGTATACTTCCGGTCGTGCCAGCAATGAATCGTCCTGGCTTTATCAGCTGTTTGGTCGCATGGTCGGCACCAACAACTTCCCGGACTGCTCCAACATGTGCCACGAAGCGAGCGGCGCGGGGCTGAAACGCAGTATCGGCGTGGGAAAAGGCACCATTCACCTCGCTGATTTTGAGAAAGCGGACGCTATTTTTGTCTTCGGGCAAAACCCCGGCACTAACCACCCGCGTATGCTGCATAGCCTGCGTCACGCCGCCGATCGTGGCGCGCGCATTGTTACCTTCAACACCCTGCGTGAACGTGGTCTTGAGCGATTTGCCGATCCGCAAAAACCGCTGGAAGTGGTTACGCCGATGGCGGGTGTGATCAGCTCCTCTTACTATCAGCCCAATCTCGGCGGTGATATGGCGGCGGTACGCGGAATGGCGAAAGCATTGCTGGAAACGCAGCGCCAGCGGCTGGCTAACGGCGAAGCGAGCATTTTTGACGATGCCTTTATTGCGCAGCACACCCACGGCATTGACGCGTGGTTTGCTCAAATCGATGCCACCGACTGGCAGACCATTGAGCAGCAGTCCGGTCTCACTCAGCAACAGTTACGCGATGCAGCCGCCATCTGGCAGAGCGCAAAACAGGTGATTTGTACCTGGGCGATGGGCATTACCCAGCATAAACACTCGCTGGACACGGTGCGGGAAATCACCAACCTGCAACTGCTTGGCGGTCATTTGGGCAAACCAGGCGCGGGGTTGTGTCCGGTACGCGGGCACAGCAACGTGCAGGGGAACCGTACGATGGGGATTGACGAAAAACCGCCAGTCGCCCTGCTCGACAGCCTTGCCCGCCATTTCAATTTCGAGCCGCCGCGCGAGCACGGGCATCATACGGTGGAAGCTATTTCGGCGATGCTGCGTGATGAAGTGAAAGTGCTGCTTGCGCTCGGTGGCAACCTGGCCGCCGCTGCGCCGGATACGCCACTCACCTGCGAAGCCCTGCGCCGCTGCGGGCTGACGGTCTACATCAGCACCAAACTGAACCGCAGCCATTTGATGCCGGGTAAACAGTCGCTGATCCTGCCGACTCTTGGTCGTACCGAAGAAGATATGCAGGCAAGCGGGCGTCAGTTCGTAACCGTGGAAGATTCTTTCAGCATGGTGCATGCCTCTGAAGGTATCGGCAAACCGCTGGCGGCGACACAGCGTTCGGAAACCGCGATTGTCGCTGGCATCGCCCATGCCACGCTGGGCAGTGAAAAGGTCGACTGGCTGGCGCTGGCCGGTGATTACAACCTGATCCGCGATCATATCGCCGCCACGATTCCTGGCTTTAACAACTTTAATGTCCGCTGCGAAGAGCCGGGTGGTTTCTGGCTGGGAAATGCCGCCGCAGATTTACATTTTAATACGCCTTCCGGCAAAGCGGAATTCAGCGCAACCGCCCTGCCGCTGTCGGTCTGCCCGGAAACGCAAGCGCCATTTGTCCTGCAGACATTACGCTCACATGATCAGTACAACACCACCATTTACGGGCTTGATGACCGTTACCGTGGAGTTTATGGGCAGCGCGACGTGCTGTTTATGCACCCGGAAGATATTCGCGCGCTCGGGCTGAATGACGGCGATCGCGTGGATATTGAAACCCAGTCTACTGATGGCGTGCAGCGCCGCGTCGAGGATTTTCGCCTTGTCGCTTATGACATCCCGCGTGGCAACCTGGCGGCCTATTATCCGGAAACGAACCCACTGGTTCCGCTGACGCGTTTTGGCGACGGCACCGGTACGCCAACCTCGAAATCCATTCCTGTCATTATCATGCCGGCAAAAGTACGCGAAACGCTGCGGATTGCCTGATCGCAACGCCCGCGTTCTGCGGGCGTTCTCAAAAAAAGCGCTTAGCTATTTACCCGGTTTACGGATGCATTACGGCGCGATCCGCTTGCCGTTGTAATCAACCACCTGCTCCCCGTCCTCTTTCGAGAACGCGCCTTTCTGCGCCTCAGACAGGATCTCCAGCACTACTTCCGACGGGCGACAAAGGCGTGTACCGCGCGGTGTAACAACGATAGGCCGGTTAATCAAAATGGGATGCTCAAGCATAAAATCGATCAGCTGCGCGTCCGTAAAGCGATCTTCTGCCAGCCCCAGGTGTTCGTACGGCTCAACGTTTTTGCGCAACAACTCACGCACCGATTTGCCCATCGCGCTTATCAGTGTTGTGAGTTCATCGCGCGACGGTGGGGTCTCAAGGTAATGAATAATCGTCGGCTCCACGCCACTGTTGCGAATCAGCGCCAGCGTGTTGCGCGAGGTGCCGCAGTCAGGGTTGTGATAAATCGTAACGTTGCTCATAAATACTCTCACGACAAAGGAAAAGAGAGGCGCAAGGCCAGCGCCATCAGCGTGACAAAAAGAACCGGCAGTGTCATCACGATACCGGTTCGGAAATAATATCCCCAGCTTATGGCAATCTTCTTCTGCGCCAGCACATGCAACCAAAGCAGTGTCGCCAGGCTGCCAATGGGCGTGATTTTTGGACCAAGATCGCAGCCAATCACATTGGCAAAAATCATCGCCTCTTTAATAACGCCCGTTGAGCTGCTGCCATCAATCGATAGCGCGCCAATCAGCACCGTTGGCATATTGTTCATTACCGACGAGAGGAAGGCGGTAATAAAACCTGTGCCAATGGTGGTCGCCCACAAGCCCTTATTGGCCAGCAGATTCAGAACCCCGGAAAGGTATTCGGTGAGCCCCGCGTTTCGCAGCCCATAGACCACCAAATACATGCCCAGCGAAAAGACAACGATTTGCCACGGTGCGCCGCGCAGCACTTTGCTTGTATCTATCGCTGCACCTTTTTTGGCGACGGCAAACAGAATAAGCGCACCAACAGCCGCAATCGCACTCACCGGAATACCAAGCGGTTCCAGCACAAAAAAGCCAGTCAGTAGCAGGATCAGCACTACCCAGCCGGTGCGAAATGTCGCCGGATCTTTAATTGCGCTTGCCGGTGCCGCCAGTTTATCGACGGCATAAGTTTGCGGAATTTCACGGCGAAAAAAGAGGTGGAGCATGGTAAGCGTCGCCGCGATGGCCGCGATGTCCACCGGCACCATGATGGAAGCGTAGGCGGTGAACCCCAGCTGGAAAAAGTCTGCCGATACAATATTAACCAGATTCGAGACAATCAGCGGCAGACTCGCAGTATCGGCAATAAAGCCTGCTGCCATCACGAACGCCAGTGTGGCTTGTGGGCTGAAACCGAGCGCCAGCAGCATAGCAATGACAATCGGTGTCAGGATCAGCGCGGCACCATCGTTGGCAAACAGGGCTGCGACCGCCGCTCCTAACAACACAATATAAGTGAACAGCAACCGCCCGCGCCCGTTGCCCCAACGTGCAACATGCAGCGCTGCCCATTCGAAAAAACCGGACTCATCTAACAGCAAACTGATGATAATAACGGCAATAAACGTCGCCGTTGCGTTCCAGACAATATTCCACACCACCGGAATATCGTTGATATGAATCACACCGCAGGCCAGCGCCAGCACCGCGCCAAGCGTTGCGCTCCAGCCAATACTCAACCCTTTGGGCTGCCAGATAACCAGCACGAGGGTGAAAATAAAGATGCTTCCAGCCAGTAACATTTCAGACTCCATGATATACGGATTTATGCATATGTTTTGTTATCAACACGAGCCCAAAGACACCGATTGCAGTTTGGCTCGCGTCTCTTCCCGCAAGCAATCCCATGCTGTATCGATGGTTGCTGCCGTCCAGGCGGGTATATGAGGTGACAGCCGATAATGGATCCATTTCCCTGCCCGTCGATCAATGACCAGACCATATTCACGTAACATCGCAATGTGTCTGGAAATTTTAGGTTGCGACTCCCCCGCCGCTGCACAAATATCACATACGCAAAGTTCGCCGGACTCTCTGAGCAACAGCAGGATGGTTAACCGCGTTTCATCAGCGAGAATTTTAAAAAGCTGAACAGGTTGCAGCATGCTTTTACCTTAATAACGCCAAAGAACAGATATGGTAATTCATATGTATTGCTTTTTGAAGGGACAACGAAAATCACCTGAACACCTGGCCTTTCACATCAATTTTTTGCCCAGCTGCAACCAATGTTAAACAAACATTTCACTCATCGGACACGTATTCATGGCACTGATAAACTCAAGAGTATCTATCACAGCGATCGGAAGGTTATTGCCATGCAATATGAAGAACAGCAGCTTATCAACGGCCTTTTCCAGCGCCTGAAACAGACCGAGCAACAAAACGGTCAGCGCGACGTCGAGGCTGAACGTCAGATAGCGGAATTTGTGCGTCAGCAACCTGCCGCGCCATACTATATGGCGCAATCGATCCTGATTCAGGAAGCGGCGCTAAAACAACTCCAGAGCAAAGTCCAGCAGTTGGAAAGCGAACTGGCGGCGCAAAAAAGCAAACCGCAAACTGGCGGTGGTAGTTTCCTCGGCGGCCTGTTTGGTGGCGGGAGAAGCCAGAGTCCGCAGCCGGACAATAGCTGGAGTGCTCCCCAGCAGCCACAGCAGGACTATTCGCGTGCGGCGGCACCTGCGCCACGCGGGAGCGGTTTTATGGCTGGTGCTTTACAAACCGCGGCGGGCGTTGCCGGTGGCGTGGTGTTGGCCGAAATGCTGACCAGCATGTTCCATCAGTCCCGCCCGGAAGAGATCGTGAATATTATTGAAGAACCGTCGACGGCAGCGGGTAATTCGTCATTTGAAAACTCGCAGAACGACACCTTTAATAATGCTTCCGACACCCGTTTTCTCGATCAGAACGATTCGTTCGGCAATGACTCTTACCAGAACGATGATTTTGATGACACCGATTACAGCAACGATGACGACAGCTTTATTTAACGCAGCACATTCCTGAACCCGGCCCGGTGGCGCAGTCTGCCGGGCAGTTTCTCCGTTTTTCAAAACCTACCAATTCAGGTGGCATGCCCCTTGCCAGCCGGGCATTGATGCTAACCTGTGCCGCGCTCAGCAATAATGAGTCGTTTTTTTCTTTTTTCGGACAAGGAGAATGGGATGTTCATCGCCAAACCTGTCGCACGCACGCTGGCGGTTGCCGCCTGCCTGCTGGCACTGTCAGCCTGTGACGACAAAACCACCAAAACGCAAGAAGCGCAGCCGTCAGCCGAGCAGGCCGAAGTGCTGAAGTACAACGAATACATTGCCGCGGCCAATATGACCTCGGCCTCCTTCGGTAAGCAACTCGCTGAATACCAGAAGTACACGCAGCCCGCTTTCGATGGCAAAAAGAAAATGGATGATCTGTTTTTTACTGAACCGCTCTCTATGGGGCGTATTAAAGAACATCTGGATAAAGCGCACAGCATGAAGCCGGATATGCCGGAACTGGATGAACCGGCGCGTCTTTACAGCGAAGCGCTGGCAAAAGCCGAACCGGTAAGCCGTGATATGTATAACTACATCAGCGCAAAAACATACAAAAGCGATAATGGCGCTCATGGTCGCGAGATCCAGCCCGCGTTGTTGAGCAGCATGCAGATGCTGGTCGTTGCGCAGGCGAATTTCTTTGAGGGTATCGAGGCAAAAGATCGTGCACGCATCAAAGCGGAATTCGAACGAGCGCAAAAAGGCACGCTTGAGCACGCGCAAATGGGGATGGTCTACTATTTGAAAGAGAGCCTGGATGCCGCCGGTGGCGTGCTGGATGGTAAAGGGTTGGGCGATAAGAAGGCGGCATTTAAGGATGCGCTCGATCAGTTCAACAGCATGGCTACCGCTTACGATGCCAAAATACGCGAAAGCAACAAAACGGGCTGTTCGAGTCTTCTGTCTAAAGCCAATGACTATCTCTCCACCGGCCGCGACATTATTGAGCGCACCGAAAATGGCGAGTACGAGAAAGATGCTAAACAGCCCAAACAGTTTCAGCTGATGCAATCCCAGCAGACGCAGGACGCGCAATCACTGCTGCAAAACTATAACAACATGGTCAGCGCCTTAAACACCAACCAGTGTTGAGAACTTGCCCATAAAAAAAGAGGCCTTTCGGCCTCTTTTTTGTTTTCTGACGACTCAGAACGTTTCCCAGTTATCACCCTGCGCCAGCGCCGGGCGCTGTGGCTTGAAGGTTTTGCTGGTTGGCGATGCCGCATTACTCTGACGCTCCGGTGCTGCACCAGTTAAACGGAACGCACCCACAGCTTCGGTCAGGCGCGCCGCCTGCTCTTCCAGCGAGGCTGCCGCCGCAGAGGCTTCTTCTACCAGCGAGGCGTTCTGCTGTGTGACGTTATCCATTTCCGTGATCGCCTGACTCACCTGGGTGATGCCTTTGCTCTGCTCATCAGAAGCGGCGGCGATCTCCAGCATGATATCGGTCACGCGTTTAACGGCTGTGACGATCTCACCCATGGTTTCACCGGCGGAAACGACTTCTCCGGAGCCTTGCTCAATTAAGCTCACGGATTCGCTGATCAGCGCCTCAATCTCTTTCGCCGCCTGCGCACTGCGGCTTGCCAGCGTACGCACTTCGCTTGCCACCACCGCGAAACCACGCCCCTGTTCGCCAGCGCGCGCCGCTTCTACCGCAGCGTTAAGCGCCAGAATATTGGTCTGGAACGCGATACTGTTGATAACCGCCGTGATTTCGGAAATTTTCCGCGAACTGGTAGTGATATTACCCATCGTTTGCACAACGCCAGAAACAATCTGCCCACCTTTGGTCGCTTTGCCGGAGGCATCGCGCGCCAGCCCGCTCGCATGGTGCGCGTTGTCGGCGTTCTGCTTCACGGTAGCGGTTAACTGCTCCATGCTGGCTGCCGTTTCTTCAATGGCCGCCGCCTGTTGCTCAGTACGGGAAGAGAGATCGGTGTTACCGGCGGAGATCTCGCTGGTGCCGCGATAGATCTCTTCCGCGCCCTGACGCACTGTCGCGACCGTTGTGACCAGCGAATGCTGCATCGCTTGCAGATCGCTACTCAGACGACCAATTTCGCTGCGACCAGTAGGTTCATCGGCTACTGTTAAATCCCCGGTCGCGATGCGAGAAATGCGCTGGGCCGCACGTTGCAGTGGGTTAATCACTACGCTGCGCAATACGGTAAAGGTGATGACCGTCAGCACCAGCGCCAACGCAAAGGCGGCAGCCATAAACATCAGCCCAAGCTGGGTGCGGCTGTGCGCCTCTTCGGTCAGATGCTGTGCACGCGCGGTACGGATATCAATGGCTTTTAACAACACTTCGTTATAAGACGCATCCAGTTGACGCGCCTGCTCGCTTTCGTGGTTAATGATCGCTTCAAACATGCCGTTTTTGGCATATTTCAGCATCGGTTGCATGCCCGCGATGTAGGCATTAAAACGGGTGGTGAGATCGCCATCCAGGGCGAGATCCGCCGGGGTTTTGACCGGGCGTTCCATGTATTGATTAAAACCGTCCTGCGACTGCTTAATGCGTTTTTCTGCTTCAGCCACGTTGTTTTTCATGTCTTCCATTTCGGCGATGCGACTGGCCGCGCCGGCATGGATCAGACTGATACGCGCAACGCGTAAGTTGTTTGAACTGTTGGATAATCCCATGCGCACCTGGATTTCCTGTGTGACATCCTGCTGATCGCGATCCGCTTGCATCAGGAAGTAACCCGCCAGACCGGAACTTAATGCAAATAGCACTAAGATGCCGCCGAGAATGGAAGAAAACAGGGGAACCAATCGAATATTGTGCATAAATCCAATGCCTTGTGTTCTTTGCATCGCTGCTTTTTTATCCATGGCTATCGACTCTCATATATGTCTGATACGTACAACAGGAATGATATATAGGCATCGGCAATAATTGGATTATTCTTATGGCGAAAAGCGCGTCAGCGGTCACAGATTTGGAGTTTGGTTGCGCCAGCGGTGACACCGCTGGCGTGAGGGAGGGCTACTTTTCGCCGAAATGGATGACAGTGCGGATAGATTTCCCCTGATGCATCAGCTCAAACGCATCGTTGATCTGCTCCAGTGGCATACGATGGGTAATGAAAGGATCGAGGCGAATTTTGCCCGCCATCGCGTCTTCTACCATGCCTGGCAGCTGTGTACGACCTTTCACACCGCCGAAGGCAGAACCACGCCATACACGCCCCGTTACCAGCTGGAATGGACGGGTGCTGATCTCCTGCCCCGCGCCCGCTACGCCGATGATGACGCTCTCGCCCCAGCCTTTGTGGCAACATTCAAGTGCGGCACGCATGACGTTCACATTGCCGATGCACTCAAAACTGAAGTCCACGCCGCCGTCCGTCATTGCGACAATCACGTCCTGGATTGGGCGGTCGTGATCTTTCGGGTTGATAAAGTCGGTTGCGCCCATTTCTTTCGCGAGAGGGAATTTGTCCGGATTGGTATCGATCGCCAGAATGCGTCCCGCTTTCGCCTGAACTGCGCCCTGGATAGCCGCCAGGCCGATACCGCCCAGACCAAAGATTGCGACCGTATCGCCCTCTTTGACTTTCGCCGTGTTATGCACCGCGCCAATGCCGGTGGTCACGCCGCAACCCAACAGGCAGACTTTATCCAGCGGCGCTTGTTCGTTAACTTTCGCCAGTGAGATTTCCGCGCAAACGGTGTATTCGCTGAACGTGCTGGTGCCCATGTAGTGATAAATCGGTTCGCCGTTGTAGGAGAAACGGGTTGTGCCGTCCGGCATCAGGCCTTTACCCTGCGTGGCGCGAACGGCCTGACAGAGGTTGGTTTTCCCCGATTTACAGAACTTACACTCGCCGCACTCTGCCGTGTAGAGCGGAATAACATGGTCACCTGGTTTCAGGCTGGTCACCCCTTCACCGACTTCCACAACGATGCCGCCACCTTCATGACCGAGCACCGCCGGGAACACGCCTTCCGGATCGTCGCCCGAAAGCGTAAATGCATCGGTATGACAAACGCCGGTGTGCGTGATGCGCACCAGGACTTCACCCTTCTTTGGCGGCGCTACGTCAATGTCGACGATTTTGAGCGGTTGGCCCGGCCCAAAGGCCACAGCTGCACGTGATTTCATAAGTCGCTTCCTTTTTGTGTATGGCTTATTGCTTATTTTAGATAAGAGCGCAGAAGATGACCGACTTCTGCCATGCGCACCGCACGTTGATCGGCAGTGGTTTCGCCAGTGACCAGCTCATCTTTAAGGTGAATTTCAACCATTTCGCCCATCAGGCCATTGGCTGCGCCGCGCACAGCGGCGATTTGCTGCAAAATCGCGATGCAGGGCTCGCCGCTTTCCAGCGCGCGCTCAAGCGCATCAACCTGCCCGCGGATACGACGCACGCGCGTAAGCACGCGTTTTTTATCTTCTGGTGAATGGGGCATGTGACCTCCTTGATACTATAGGGGGGTATGGTAACTTTTTCCACTTATTCATGTAAACATGCAATATCAAAAGACAGGTTTTAATAAGAAGGTGCTGTCGATAAAAACTATACATCTATCATCGATGTGGTTATAAAACTTAAACTAAAATACCAAACAAAATTCCCTAAATAAATTAACACTACTATTTTGCTACCACTGATTCGTCTGCAAACATTGCCAAAGGTGCGCAATTGATCGCAGAATAAAAATTTTTAAGAGAAACCTGAACATCAATCATGTAAACTAAGCGAAGTTTTTATGAACTTCATCAAGGTATCATGCATGTACGATGAGTTAACTCAATGCCTCAAAGCAGAGGTACAAAAAGGAAAAAAATCATTCAGTTGGAGACGAACTTTGCATTGCGCGCTTAAGTGTGCAGATCGCCGTTTTTACTTTTGGTTTAGAGTGTGGTGTTACCTTTTTAAAACAAATAAATACGGCCTAGGTAAGTTTGCAAAGCACAGAATGACAAAACTTAACCGTAAATATTCAACTGATATTAATCCTCGTGCATTCATTGGCGCAGGGTTTAAAATCGTTCATTTTCCTGGCGTTGTTATACGCGGAAATACAGTTATTGGTAAAAATGCGGTCATTCGCCAGGGCGTAACTATAGGTGCCAGAAATAGCACCGACGAAGGTCTGACCAGAATTGGTGATAATGTCGAAATCGGCGCTAACTCCTGCATTATTGGTGATATCAGTATTGGAAATAACGTAACAATTGGTGCCTTGTCGCTCATTAATAAAAACGTACCCGACAATACTATTGTTTTTTCACAAAACAGCATCGTTTATCGCAACAAGGATGATGAAGAAAGCATTCCGCTCACTTCTATAAGATATTCGCAAGCTAGCTAACGTTGATTTAGATCCTTATCCTTGATTAATCGTGCCAGTATGTAATAGCAAGTTTTGTCACAACGCTCTTATCCCGAGCCTTGTGACAAAATCAGTACCCGTTTCCCAACGCTTATTTCGCCAGCGATGAATAAATCAGCTTGATCCCCAAAATACTCAGTACCGTGGCCGATGTTCTGTCCACCGCCGTTTTGATGCGCAAATATACGCGGCGCGGTTTCTCGGCTGAGAGCAGCAACGCCACCAGCGAATACCAGCCCGCATCTATCACAAAGCTCATCAGCGGGATCACATAATAGAAGATCGTTGGAATAGTGGCTGGCAGCAGTGCGGTGAAAATGGACGCGAAAACGATCGCCGTTTTTGGGTTGCTTAACTGAATAAACAAACCATCGCGAAACGTCTTCCATAACCCTTTGGGTGCGTCGTTATGGCTTAAAGAGAGCGTCAAGGGCTGCGATGCGCCACGAAAAATCTTCACTGCCATCCAGATAAGATACGCGCCCCCTGCTATCTTAAGCGCCATATAGAGTTCCGGCACCGCATTCAGTACCCTTTGTAATCCGAGCATCGCCATCAGCGCAAAAGTCGCCGCGCCAACCCCCATTCCCAGCGAAGTCACTAAACCATGCACACGTGAGTGCGCCAGTGAATTACGCGCAACGTAAATAAAACTCGGGCCAGGGCTCATTACCCCCATCATCAACACAGCGGCAATCGCAATCAGACTGGACAAAAGCACGGGAAACCTCCTGGCAAGGCGAGAATGAAGTGACGTGATGACTGTAGCAGAGTGAAAACATAATGTATTCATCTGGAAAGGATAAGAATCATTAAAATATATTGTACAAAATCTCGCCATTTTTGTCTGATATCAAAATCCTAAGTAAAATTAATTAAATATATCGCAGGTTAATCAATGGAATATTAAATATAAAATTTAACTTAGGATTGGCATAAATTATTTGATAAGATTTTTCTTAGTTAGGCATTATGCTATTAGCAAGGAGAATTTATGCGCTGGGATATTATGGATATGCTACTTTCCCCAACGACCGGCACGGCGTTTGCCGTCGCCAGGAATAGTGAGCATCTATCAGTTATCGTTTGGTATCGCGGCAACTATTTTTTGCGACCAAACAATTACTTACATACTGATGGCGCACGTGTATCCATTGACGGAAAACCACAGGACTTTCGCGTTATTCATACCATGCCCTTTTTCCCTGCTATCTGGCGGACTTTAAAAAATAGTTGTCATTGCCCCGGTAATGATAACGTTTCATTACGAAATTGTGAAAAGCAGCAGACGTGTTTATTCGAACTTTGTCCCTATGGAATAAAAATGATTTCCTAGGTTAATATTACGTTGATATTTATTCCCTGACCGGACGAATAAATAATCCTCTGTTGATGAAAGTAAAAGAAAATTATCGATTGTTGCGCGCAGCAGGTGAACCCTGCTCCGTAACGGCTACGCGCAATGCCCTGTTTCAGATTTACCTAATAACCCGGAGGAAGCCTCCGGGCAAAACGTCAGCGTTTTAGCGGTTGCCCTGCGGTTTCACGGGCGCGTAGCACTGTCAGGAAGGTGATTAGCGCCGCGCCCATCACATAGAAGGCCGGCGAGAATTTATCACCAGTGCTGGTAATGAGCCAGGCGGAAAACCACGGAGTGATGCCACCAAAGAAGGCGACGGCAAAATTATAGGCGATAGACAAACCGCCATAACGCACATTGGTGGGGAAAAGCTCTGCCATTGCGGCGGTACATGCGCCATCAAACGCGGCGATAAACGCCCCCAGCATCACCATCGCCAGTACAGCAGAGAACACATCGCCGTTCGCCATCACCATCATCGCCGGGTAACTCAGCAGAATAAACCCGGCGCACCCGGCCAGCATTAACGGTTTACGGCCATATTTATCTGACAGATAGCCCATAAACGGTACCAGCACCGCCACGGAAAAGAGACCAATCGTGGTGATGGCATAAGCGTTAAGTTTTGAAAAGTGCAACTCGGTGGAGAGATAGCTCGGCATAAAGGTTTGCAGCGTCCAGTGCCCGACCGCTTTGATCACCACAAAACCGACACAGAACAGCAACGCACCCCACGCCGTGGTAACCGCTTTACGCAGCGGCGCAGCTTCGGTTTGCCCGTTCTTCATGGCGTCGAGAAATTCTGGTGAGTCTTCCAGATGTTTTCGCAAGTACAGCCCGACCCAGCCCAGCGGCCCGGCGATCAAAAAGGGAATGCGCCAGCCCCAGTCGCTCATTGTGCTTTCACCGAGCGTTGCCGTCAGCAGAAACACCAGCCCGGAGCCTACAACAAAAGCCATAAAACCAAAGTTATCGATCCAGCAGGTGAAATAGCCACGGCGCTCCGTGGGGGCATATTCAGCAAGGTAGGTTGTCGCACCCGAGCTTTCGCCCCCGGCTGCAAAACCCTGAACCAGGCGCGTTATCACCAGCAGCACCGTCGCGGTAATACCAATCTGATGATAAGTCGGTAGTAGCCCCATCACAAAGGTGGCACCGGAGGTAAGCAGGATCACCGTTGCCAGCACTTTTTGTCGCCCTTTTCTGTCGCCCAGCGAACCGAAAAACAGCCCGCCAAGGGGGCGCATGATAAAGCCCGCGCCAAAGACCGCGAACGACGAAAGCAGTGCCACGCTGGGATCGCCCGCCTGGAAAAACTGCAGGCCGATAATGGCGGCAAGCGTGCCATAAAGACCAAAGTCAAACCACTCGACAAAATGACCAATGCCGGTGGCAAGCAGCACTTTGCGTAATTTGCGCGATCCGGCAGCGTGTTCTTGTGTTGCCATCCGATCAAGAGACTCCTGTACTGGCTGTGTCATATCCCCTCCGCCCGATAGTGTTTCTATAATAGATATACTATCTACACTGCTTGTACGAATTACGCACAGTACGGATGGCGTAAAATGTGATTTCCACCCTGCTTTGCAGTGTGGAAAACCCGACAGGATCACATTTTAGACGCGCAGAAATGAAAAAGCCCCGCAGGATGCGGGGCCAGATAACGAGGCACAGTTAGCCGCGTTTTTTTGGCATCATGCGCAGCAGCGTGTTGTCTTTAAAATAGTAATGATGCGCCAATGCTGCACCGGCATGTAACGCAATGACAAAATAACCGACGTTGGCCAACAGTTCGTGGAACTCTTTGAGTGTATCCACCAAATCATAATTCGCTTCTGCGGCGTACGGCATCGTGATACCGAAAGCGATCCACGGACCACCGCGGTTATACATCATCAGCAGGCCAAGAATTGGCAAGGCAATAAACAGCAGATAAATGACCAGATGCCCAAGGTGCGCCAGCCCGGTCATCATCGCTGACGGTTTCGGCACAATCGGCGGTGTCGGGCTTTTCAGTCGCACCAGCAGACGCGCCACCATCAGTACCAGAATCGAAATGCCGCATGAAACGTGTACGAGATTGAAATAAGGACGATAGCTGCGCGGGAAGAATCCGCGTAGTTCCATGGCGCAATAAGCACCAATAACCAGCAGGAACACCAGCCAGTGAATGGCGATTTGTAATCCGGAATATTTGCTACGCATAAGGAACCCCAAAACGAACGAACCGGCGTTCAACATACCGGGCTTTCCTTAAAAATTCATTAACTTTACTTTTTAACTATTCAGGCACTTACCGCAGTCTGAATGTGATTCATTTGCCCAATAACGCCCGCCAGGTTATCACTAAATAAGTGCAAAACAGTGATTCATTACATTCTGATGGAGAAGATCTATGAGCAAAATTGGCATTAATGGATTTGGGCGCATTGGGCGCCTGGTGTTACGTCGCCTGCTGGAAACCAACAGCGATGCGGAGGTGGTAGCGATCAACGATCTGACCTCACCCAAAGTGCTGGCCTATTTGTTAAAGCATGATTCCAACTACGGTCCATTCGGCTGGAGCGTGGATTTTACCGAAGATGCGCTGATTGTTAACGGCAAAACCATCACGGTATATGCGGAGAAAGAGGCGAAAAATATTCCGTGGCGCAGCGCCGGTGCGGAGATCATCGTTGAGTGTACCGGTTTTTATACATCGAGCGAAAAATCGCAGGCGCACATCGACGCGGGTGCCAAAAAAGTGCTTATTTCCGCCCCGGCAGGCGAGATGAAAACTATCGTCTACAACGTTAACGACGACACAATTAATGCGCAGGACACCATTATTTCTGTGGCTTCCTGCACCACTAACTGTCTCGCGCCGATGGCCAAAGCATTGCAGGATAATTTCGGTATTAAAGTTGGCACCATGACCACCATTCACGCCTACACCGGTACGCAGGCGCTGGTCGACGGCCCGCGCGGTAAAGATCTGCGCGCCTCCCGCGCCGCCGCGGAAAACATCATTCCGCACACTACTGGTGCGGCGAAAGCCATCGGTCTGGTGATCCCGGCATTGAGCGGCAAGCTGAAAGGCCACGCGCAGCGCGTACCGGTGAAAACCGGCTCCGTTACTGAGCTGGTTTCAATATTAGAGAAAAAAGTGACGGTCGATGAAATTCATCAGGCACTGAAAAAAGCCACCGAAAACAATGAATCTTTCGGCTATACCGACGATGAGATCGTCTCTTCGGATGTTATTGGTAGCCATTTCGGTTCCGTCTTTGACGCCACCCAAACCGAGATCACCGAAGCTGGCGATCTACAACTGGTCAAAACCGTATCCTGGTACGACAACGAATACGGTTTTGTCACTCAGTTGGTTCGCGTGCTCGAAAAATATCGCGCACTGTAATCTCTCCATCCACGCCGGGTAATAACCCGGCGTATTCAAACCAGGCAACATATGAGAAATATCAGCCCGGAAGATTTACTCACCCTGATGAACGTGGCAGTACAACACGCCACGACGTTCCCCGTCTGGCCGACCGGAGAAGCCCCTGGTGCTGCGGGAAGCCCGGTGCAGTTTCAACTTGAAGAGCATCATACCGGCCCCTCGCTCTTTGATCGCTCCGTCACCGGTGTGCGCGCACCGCACATTACCGTTTACGCGCCACAAAACCCGAACGGCGTCGGCATTCTGGTCACGCCTGGCGGCTCTTATCGTCGTGTGGTACTGGATAAAGAAGGCAGCGCGCTGGCGCCCTGCTTTAACGCCAAAGGTTACACCCTGTTTGTGATGACCTACCGCCTGCCAGGCGATGGGCATGATGAAGGTGCGAACGCGCCGCTGGCAGATGTGCAACGTGCGATACGCGTCATTCGCGCCCGTGCGCAGGAGTGGCGCCTCGACCCCGAACGTATTGGCATTATGGGGTTTTCCGCTGGCGGCCACGCCGCGGCCAGCCTTGGCACGCGCTACCACGAAAACGTCTACCACCCCGTTGATGAGATGGATAAACAAAGCGCCCGCCCGGCGTTTATGGCGCTGGTTTATCCGGTTATTACCATGCACCAGGAGATTGACCACCCGATGTCGCGCCAGCAGTTGATTGGCGATACGCCGAGCGACGAACAGATCCGCCGCTACTCTGCAGAGCAAATGGCCGATGAAAACACGCCGCCGACCTTTCTGTTGCATGCGGTCGATGACCCGGCAGTGAAAGTGGAAAACAGCGTGGTCATGTTCACTGCCCTGCGCCGCCTTGGCGTGCCGGTTGAGATGCATCTGTTCGAACAGGGGAAACACGGTTTTGGCATTCGCGATGCGCTGGGTTTACCCGCAGCAATATGGCCGGAACTGATGATGGCGTGGATAGCAACCAAAGTTTGAAACGCGCCCCCGCCATCAGCGGGGGCGCGTATATCAGGACTGCAGATAAACCATTTGCGTTTGCAGGTACTCATTCAGGCCGTGGCGTCCATCCGCCCCTCCAATGCCCGATTTGCGCCAGCCCGCATGGAAGCCCTGCATCGCTTCGAAGTTCTCGCGATTGATATAGGTTTCACCAAACTTCAGACCCCGCACGGCTTTCATTGCGGTCGTCAGATCGCGGGTATAAACCGACGACGTCAGGCCATAATCGCTGTCGTTGGCCATCGCCAGCGCCTCTTCCAGCGTGTCGAAGGCAACCACCGGCAGCACCGGACCAAACGTCTCTTCATGCATAATGGCCATCTCCTGGCGCACATCAAGCAGCAGCGTCGGCGGGTAAAAATAGCCTTTGCCAGTGACCGCTTTGCCGCCCAGCACCACACGTGCGCCTTCAGACACGGCGCGCTCAACCTTCTCTTCAACGCGTTGCAGTGCTGCCGCATTGATAAGCGGCCCCATCGCAATATCGTTGCGCTGCGCCGGATCGCCAAACTGCACGTCCTTCATGGCTTCGCCAAGTCGATTGACAAAACGGTCATAAATCCCTTTTTGCACATACACGCGTTCGGCGCAGTTACACACCTGCCCGGTGTTGATGACGCGGGAATCGACAATCGCTTTCACGGCCAGCTCAAGATCCGCATCGTCAAAGACAATCGCTGGCGCTTTGCCGCCCAGTTCCAGGCACACTTTGGTGATATTTTTCGCCGCCGCCGCCATGATTTTCTCACCCGCGCCAACACTGCCGGTCATGCTGACCATCGCCACTTTTGGATTCCCCGCCAGCTCCTGCCCAACGGTTTCCCCGCGCCCGAGCACCAGGTTAAAAACGCCTTTTGGTAAGCCGACATCATGGACGATTTTCGCGAAGGCGATCGCGTTGTTCGGCGTGAACTCGCTCGGTTTAATCACGATTGTGTTGCCGGTAATCAGCGCGGGTGCCATTTTGCGGGCAATCAGGAAGAACGGGAAATTCCACGGCAAAATGCCGGTGGTCACACCCAACGGGCGTTTAAACACGAAGATATTTTCGCCCGGACGGTCGCTTTGCAGAATTTCGCCCTCATAGCGCCGCGCCCACTCGGCCATATAGTCGATGTAATCGGCGGTAAAGGAGACTTCCACCTCCGCCAGTTGCTGGATTTTTCCCCCTTCGGCGACAATCAGCGCGCTAATCTCACGCGCGTTTTCACGAATACCCGCCGCGATTTTACGCAACCAGCCCGCGCGTTCGATAGCGGGCAGCGCTTCCCAGCCTGGCTGCGCACGTTCGGCGGCGTCAATGGCCTTGCGCGCGTCTTCGGCGGTGCCATCGGGAATACGCGCCAGGATAGCTTCGGTTGCCGGGTTGATGACATCCAACCACGTATCGCCTTGCCAGCTGACGAATTGACCATCGATAAACATAGGGTGCTGTACCGGTGCTGTCATGCCTCGCTCCTGTAATAACATTGTTTTTAACAAGTGAATTTGTTGTTA
Source organism: Kosakonia sp. YIM B13588 (assembly GCF_042788165.1). NCBI lineage: Bacteria > Pseudomonadati > Pseudomonadota > Gammaproteobacteria > Enterobacterales > Enterobacteriaceae > Kosakonia > Kosakonia sp. YIM B13588. Next base: position 617,872 of record NZ_JBHZPO010000001.1, read on the forward strand.
AAAATCTATCTGCGCGCGGCATTATTCCCATAGCCAGGGGCAGCTTTTGTGAGAGAACGCATAAAAGAGGCGTGAAAAAGCAACAAAACAGTGACAAGGACAGCGGAGGAAATGCCCGTTTGCGGCAACGTCTGCGCAAACGGGCATTAAGGTTACAACGCGCGGCTGCCGAGCGCAGCAGTAAGGGTTTTATCTGCCATTAAAACCTGCCAGGCAGCGTCGACTTCCTCTGGAAAATCAACGTGAACGATAAAATCACGGCCATTTGGCCCGTAGCCATTAGCATCATCGCGCAGGCGCGGCACTTCCCCCAGCAGCAACGACAAATAACGCTCAACCGACCATAAGCCTCGCTGCTGCGGCTGGAATGCGAGACCTTCAGCCGTGTTGGTTAACTGGGGAATAAAACCGGGCCAGCTCAGCCAGTGCGGCGCATCGTGACACTGCTTGCTGATGCGGGCAAACGTCGCCATTGTGCGGCGCTGCATGGTGGGATCCTGCACCACCATCACGGTTTTCGGTTTTACCCCCTGCGACATCAGCATATCGATGCTGAACCTGGCGTTTTCACCGCAGTTAGTGGATTTATCCTCAATTAGGATCTGTTTCGCATCAATCTGCCAGAACCGGCGCGCAATATCGGCCAGGATCGCCGCTTCGCCGCGCCCGGTGGTACGCACGACGTTATAACGGGGATGCCGGGCGATAACGGAATAAAGAAACGTGGTGGAGTGCCCGACGCCACCGCTTATCAGTAACGGCGTTTGTTGCGCCGCCGCCAGCGCGCAGGCGGCATCAATGGTTGGAATGACAGCATTACCCGCGAGAATGACCACATCAGCCCGCACGGGCGTGGGTTTACCGACAAAATCATTTTGCGCCAGCCACGCGCCCAGTGTATTTGCCGCCGCCAGCGTGCGCTCTGCTACGGTGGGAAAAGTCGTCATCAGCATAGAACCTCCTTCGCTTTAACTTACAGCCTACCGCGTCAACACCCGCAGAACAGGGGATCACTCCGAATCCTGTTCTTAGCGGTTCAGGTAAGTTTCTGTAACCTTGTTTGAAACGTGCGCAATAACCTGATGTACGGGTTGCCGCTGTATCTGCTCCCATTGAAGGCAGCGCCAGTGATCCGGTGTTAAGTTGGCAAAAACGGCATACGTTTTATCTGTTGCCGCTCGTGCTAACGACACTGCGCATCTTCACCATGAACCGGTCACAGCGTTTTCTCAAAACATACCGCTTCCGGCCTGCCGCTATAGTTGCCGTAGTTTTCACGGATCCGAAAGCCGTTGCGCTGATAGAAATCAACGGCACGCTGGTTGATTTTGCGCGTCTCCAGCCACAGCGCCTGAAATCCGCGTTCCCGTGCATGTTGCTCCAGCGCGCCGAGCAACTGCGCGCCTACGCCGCGCGTGCCGGGGCGTGCATACATGCGCTTAATTTCGCCGATCCCGGCGGACAATTCACGAACCGCAACGCAGCCCACCGCCACCGCGTTTTCTTGTGCCAGCAAAAAGAAGCCCCGCTCACCTAAGGCTGAAACGTCAAACGAGGCTCTGCCGCTGCTGCCAGTGAGTTGTTGAAGATAATCAGAAAGCGCGTCCTGAAGTTGCAGGCACGCGGGATCGGTTGCCTGGGTAAGCGTAATGGTTATCGCACACATTGTGACGTTGTCACCTTTAATCGTTTATTTTTATCAATAAAGCAGATCACTTAACTTCAGTAACCTATATTTTTCTTATGCGCTTGCATTGCCTTTGACGGCGCAAGTAGAATCGTTAGCCCGCTAACCATTTACATTAACAACCTTTGTTTTTATATGGATAACTGCTCTCCCCGACATGTTCATGCGCGCACAACTTACCGTCGCGAAGGATCACCATTAGCCCCGCTCAGGAAAATGTAATGCGTTTGCCGAAAAGCGACCCGTATAGCCCACGCGAATGGCAGCCACATGAAAAACCGATGCTGCTGGGTTCGCCTTCCACGCCCTATCACAGCACTCCGCGCCGCATCGCCTATGGTGTCGTTGGCCTGCTGGTTTGTATGACTGGCGCGCTCGGCAACGCGATGGTGACAGCTAATCTGCAAAACCTGCAAGGCACGTTTGCCGCCTGGTCGATGGAAATCGCCTGGCTGCCCGCCGTGTATGTGATGACCAATGTGTCGATTAACCTGCTGCTGGTAAAGTTTCGCCAGCAATATGGTCTGCGCGCATTTACCGAAGGGTTTCTGGTGCTGTATGTACTGGTGACCTTCTTCCACCTGTTTATCAACGATCTCAGTTCTGCCCTGTTTGTCCGCGCCGCCCACGGCATGGTGGCGGCGGCGCTCAGTTCGCTGGGTATTTACTACCAAATCCAGGCCTGGCCGGCGAAACATCGCTTAAAAGCGCTGACCATTGGTATTACCGGTTCGACGCTGGCGATTCCGATTGCCCGCCTTTTTTCTACCGAGCTGCTGCAACTGGATGAATGGCGCGGTCTGTATCTGTTTGAACTTGGGCTGGCGCTGCTCTCGCTTGGCTGCGTGATCGCGTTAAAATTGCCGCCGGGCGATCGTAAAAAAGTATTTGAAAAGAAAGATTTCATTACCTTCTTCCTGCTCGCGCCCGGTATGGCGCTGCTGTGCGCGGTGCTGTCGCTGGGTCGGCTGGACTGGTGGTTTGAGGCGCCCTGGATCGGCTGGTCACTGGCAGGCGCCGTGGTGCTGATCGTCTCGGCTATTGCCTTTGAACACAATCGCAGTAACCCGCTGCTCAACACCCGCTGGCTCTCCAGCGGCAGCATTGTGCGTCTTGGGTTAATTATGCTGCTCATCCGCATTGTGCTCGCCGAGCAGAACACCGGCGTGTTTGGCTGGCTGCAATATGTCGGTCTGCAAAACGAGCAAATGACCAGCCTGGCGTGGTCGATCCTCGCGGGCATTGTCTGCGGTATTACCGCCAGTTGCCTGACGATTAAACCCCAGCGGCTGGCATGGCCGATTGTCACTTCGCTGGCGTTAATGATTATCGCCTCGCTGCTCGACAGCCAGTCCACCAGTTTGACGCGGCCCAGTCAGTTGATGTTAAGCCAGTTTTTACTCGGTTTTGCCAGTGCGTTTTTTATCGCACCGGCGATGCTGGCAGGAATTGGCGGCGTAGTGGCGGAGCCGCGCAACCTGGTCAGTTTCTCGGTGCTGTTTGGCATGAGCCAGAATATCGGCGGGCTGCTGGGTTCGGCGATCCTCGGCACGTTTCAGACCTGGCGGGAAAAGTATCACTCCAGCCTGTTAGCGGACCAGCTCACCACCCTGAACCCGCTGGTCAATGAGCGTTTGCAATATTACAGCCAGATGTTTCAAAGCCAGCTTGGCGACAGCTCATTGCTTAGCACACAAGCGGTGACGCAACTGCAAACGGTGTCGACGCTGGAAGCGAATATTCTGGCTTACAACGATACGTATCTGCTGACGGCCAGCATTGCCGCCGCCACGCTGATTTGGATTTTATGGCGCTTGTTGCGCCTGCGCATTACTGCCCGCCTTGTGTTGAAGCGGGCCACTGGGAGCAAATAATAATGTTACTGGAGTGTCTATGAGCCAGCAGGATGCCGCCAAAGAGCGGGCCAATACCCGCAGCAATTTACGTGTGGTTTCTCTTTTTTCCGCCGCCGCGATTGGCCTGGTGGGCGTACTCGTCATTCTTTACGCCTGGCAGTTGCCGCCGTTTACGCGCCATACCCAGTTTACCGATAACGCCTATGTGCGCGGTCAGACGACATTTATCAGCCCGCAGGTGAACGGCTATATCACTGAAGTGCCAGTACAGGATTTCGCGGTCGTGAAAAAAGGCGATCTGATTATGCAGATCGATGATCGAATCTACCGCCAGCGCGTCGATCAGGCGAAAGCCACGCTGGCGATGAAGCTGGCAGCGCTGGATAACAACCTCCAGCAGCGAAAAAGCGCGCAGGCCGTCATTGCCCGCAACGAAGCCGCGCTTGCCAGTGCGAAAGCACAGGATCTGAAATCGCAGGCGGATTTAAAACGCGTTAAAGCGCTGACCGCAGACGGCTCGCTCTCTATTCGTGAACGCGACGCCGCACTCGCCACCGCCGCGCAAAACACCGCCAGTATTGCCCAGGCACAAGCGACACTTGAGATGTCGCGGCAGGATCTGCAAACCGCTATCGTTAATCGCGGATCGTTACAGGCGGATGTGGAAAACGCCAAAGCCGCGCTTGAACTGGCGCAAATCGATCTGCAAAACACCCGTATCGTCGCCCCTCGCGATGGGCAACTGGGGCAAATCAGCGTGCGACTTGGCGCGTATGTCACCGCCGGAACGCACCTGACCTCGCTGGTGCCGTCGCAACGCTGGGTCATCGCTAACCTGAAAGAGACGCAACTGGCAAATGTGGTTGTCGGGCAAGCGGTGCGTTTTACCGTTGATGCGCTGGACGGGCGCAGCTACCACGGGCGCGTAGAGAGTATCTCGCCGGCCACCGGCGTGGAATTCAGCGCCATCAGCCCGGATAACGCCACCGGTAACTTTGTCAAAATCGCCCAGCGCATTCCGGTGCGCATCCAGGTGGAGGCGAAACCCGACGAGCTGGCAAGGCTGCGCCCTGGGATGTCGGTGCAGGTGCATATTGATACGCGGGAGGCAGAGCAATGAAGCGGCGCCTCACCGTTGTCGCGTTGAGTCTCACCCTTGCCGCTTGCCAGTCCGCCGATGTTCAGCAAGCCCAACCGTCGCTGCAGATCCCGGCAGCCTGGCGCAGCGAGGCGGGTCCGGTCAGCAAAACGGATAGCGTCTGGTGGCGCAACTTTCACGACAGCCAGCTAAACCGCTATGTCGACCAGGCACTGCGCCATAACAGCGACGTGCTGATTGCCCGCGAGCGGGTCAATGAATATCAGGCGCGGGTTTATGCCGCCGACAGCGCCCTTTTTCCCGAGCTGGACGCGGGCATTTCCGGCACTCGTGCACGGTCGCAATCTGCCTCAACGGGTTTACCCATTCACAGCACCTTGTACAAGGGCAATCTGACGGCCAGTTATAACGTCGATATCTGGGGAGCCAGCCGCAGCGCGTCTCGTGCGGCAGACGCCTCGCTGGAAGCCCAGAAAGCAGCGGCAGCGGCGGCTGATTTGACGGTGGCGACAAATGTCGCTTCCGGTTATCTCACGCTACTGTCGCTGGATGCACAATTACAGGTCACGCAATCCACGCTGGCAGCGCGGGAAGATGCGCTCAAACTTGCCCAGCGACAGTATGAGACCGGCTATACTTCCCGGCTGGAGCTGATGCAATCGGATTCCGAGTTGCGCAGCACGCGCGCGCAGATCCCGGTGCTGCAACATCAGATAAGCCAGCAGGAAAATGCCTTGAGTGTGTTGCTGGGTCATAATCCGGGCGCGGTGAATCGTGGTGAATTTGCAACCTTAACGCCGCTGAAATTGCCCTCACAGTTACCATCGAGTTTACTTAACCGACGGCCGGACATTGTGCAGGCGCAGCGCCAGTTGATTGCCGCCGACGCAACGCTGGCCGCGTCGCAGGCGAAATTACTGCCGTCGATTAACCTGACGGCAACCGGCAGCATGCAGGACGATACGCTGCCCGGTTTGCTGGATAATCCGCTGCGGCTGTGGAGCATTGGCGGCAGCATTCTCGCCCCGTTGCTCAACCGCCAGGCGCTGAATGCGCAGGTCGATGTCTCCATGTCGCAGCGTAATCAGGCGCTTTATACCTATGAAAAAACCGTGCGCAACGCATTCAAAGAGGTGAACGATAGCCTCGATGCCATCACCCGTCTGGGCGAGCAACTCACCGAGCTTGCCGGGCAAGTCGATGTCGCGCAGGAGACGTTACGCATTGCGCAAAACCGTTATCACAACGGTTATTCCTCTTATCTGGACGTGCTGGACGCCCAGCGCACGCTGTTTTCCACTCAACTAAGCGCGGTGCAGGTTAAAAACAATCTGTTACTGGCGCAGGTGGATCTCTATCGCGCACTGGGAGGCGGCTGGTCCGGGCTGAATTAAGTTTCTAATAAACCAGGAGTAATGCTATGCAGCAGAAGTGGTCCGCGGTTGACGAATACTTAGTAAAACAGCTGATTCCGGAAGATGAAATCCTGACGCAGGTGCTGGCAAATAACCAGCGCGCAGGGCTTCCGGCCATTGATGTTTCGCCCGCTCAGGGGCAATTACTGGCGCTGTTTGTGCGCATGGTGCGGGCGAAGCGCATTCTTGAAATCGGTACGCTCGGCGGTTACAGCACGGTGTGGATGGCGCGCGAGCTGCCAACCGGCGGCGAACTGCTGACGCTGGAAGCCGATCCGCTACACGCGGCGATAGCGCGCGAAAACCTGCAGCTTGCCGGGGTGGCGCATCAGGTCACCGTCGCCGAAGGCCCGGCGCTGCAGACGCTGGAAAACCTCGGCGAACGCCCGCCGTTCGATCTGATTTTTATCGACGCCGATAAACCCAATAACCCGAACTATCTGAAATGGGCAATGCACTATGCCCGTCCGGGTACGCTGATTATTGGCGATAACGTAGTGCGCGATGGTGAAGTGACTAACCCCACCACCACCGATGCCAGCGTGCAGGGTGTGCGCAAATTTATTGAGATGATTGGTGCCGATCCGCGCCTGACGGCCACCGCCATGCAAACGGTCGGCGTCAAAGGCTGGGATGGCTTTACGCTTGCCTGGGTAAATGCGTAAGGTTGCCGGTGCCAGTCATTGCCGGATGGTGAACTCGCTTATCCGGCGATAGCTGAAGTGATCGAGTTAGCCCGGCTACCGGGCTAACACCTGTCATCATGCGCTAATCTGCTCCATTGCCTGCAGGATACGTTTATCGGAGATGGGATACGGTGTCCCCAGTTGCTGCGCAAAGTAGCTGACGCGCAGCTCTTCGATCATCCAGCGGATCGCTTTGACATCCTCATCTTCCCGGCGTGCCGGTAGCAGTTTATTCAGCCACTGCTGCCAGGCTTGCTGCGTCTGCTCGACTTTCAGCATCTGCGCGCGGTCGCGGTGCGGATCGACAGCCAGTTTTTCAAGCCGCTTCTCGATGGCTTGCAGGTAACGCAGCGTGTCGCCCAGACGGCGGAAACCGTTGCCGGTCACAAATCCGCGATACACCAGACCGCTCATTTGCGTTTTGATATCCGACAGCCCGAGCGCCATGGTCATATCAACGCGCCCTTTCAGCCGCTTGTTGATAGTGAACACCGCCGTCAGGATCTGTTCGACCTGTTTGGCGATCTCCACCACCGTTTCGTTCAGTTCGGCGCGCACTTTTTCATGCAGCGCGGCGAAATTCTCCTCCGTCCACACCGGGCCGCCCGCTTCATCAATCAGTTTGTCCACGCCGCAGGAAATGCAGTCATCAATCAGATCCAGCACTTTGCCGTACGGGTTGAAATAGAGCCCCAGTTTGGCTTTGTTCGGCAATTTTTCGTGCAGATATTTAATCGGCGACGGAATATTCAGCAACAGCAGGCGGCGGATACCGCGCCACATCGCCTGTTGCTGCTCCAGCGGGTTATCGAACAGCTTGATCGCGACACTGTCACGTTCATCGACCAGCGCAGGCCAGGCTTTTACCTTGTAGTTACCGCGTTTTTGCTCGTAGCTTTCCGGCAGCTGGCCAAAACTCCAGATATGCAAACCGCTCTGCTCGATACCATCATCAGCAACCGCAGAAAGAGTTTCCTGCACTTTGCCTTTCAGGCGCTCTTTCAGTTCGCTCAACGAGCGACCTTCGAGCAGCTTTTTATTTTTGTCATCCACCACGCGGAAGCTGATTTTCAGATGTTCGGGCACCTGATCCCAGTGCCAGTCGTCACGGTCGACGGTAACGCCGGTCATCCGGCGCAGTTCGCGCTCCAGCGCATCCAGCAACGGCTGTTCCAGCGGCGTGACGCGCCCCAGAAACGCTTCGGCGTAGTTCGGCGCGGGAACGAAGTTGCGCCGCGTCGGTTTTGGCAGCGATTTAATCAGCGCAATCACCAGTTCGCGACGCAGGCCGGGAATTTGCCACTCAAATCCGCTCTCTTCAACCTGGTTTAATAACGGCAGCGGAATATGCACCGTGACGCCATCAGCATCCGCGCCCGGTTCAAACTGGTAACTCAGGCGCAGCTTCAGATTGCCCTGATGCCAGAAGTTGGGGTAATCGAGCTTACTGACACCCTCTGCGCCCTCTTTAATCAGCATGCTCTTTTCGAAGTTGAGCAGATCGGGGGCTTCACGGCTGGCCTTTTTCCACCAGCTATCGAAATGGCGGGCGGAAATCACCTCGTGGCTGATGCGCTGGTCATAAAACTCAAACAGTGTTTCGTCGTCCACCAGAATGTCGCGGCGGCGGGATTTGTGCTCCAGTTCCTCCACTTCCGCGCGCAGTTTCAGGTTATCGCGAAAGAAAGCATGCCGGGTTTGCCAGTCACCCTCGACCAGCGCGTGGCGAATAAAGAGTTCACGACAAAGCATCGGGTCTATCTGGCTGTAGTTTACTTTGCGCGCCGCAACGATCGGCAGACCATAAACGGTCACTTTTTCCGTTGCCATCACCGCACCCTGCGCCCGCTCCCAGTGCGGTTCACTGTATGAACGCTTAATCAGGTGCTGCGCTACCGGTTCAACCCACTCCGGATCGATACGCGCGGCGATGCGCCCCCATAAACGGCTGGTTTCCACCAGTTCTGCCACCATTGTCCATTTCGGCGGTTTTTTGAATAAACCAGAACCGGGGAAGATGGAAAAACGGGCATTCCGCGCGCCGGTAAATTCCTGTTTGTCGGCATCTTTCATACCAATGTGCGACAGCAAACCGGTTAACAACGCAATATGAATTTCGCGATATTCCGCAGGCTCACTGTTGACCGGGATCCCTAACTCTTTCACCACCTGGCGCAGTTGGGTGTAGATATCCTGCCATTCGCGTACGCGCAGATAGTTCAGGTAATCCACCCGGCACTGACGGCGGAACTGGTTTGACGAGAGCGCTTTTTGTTGCTCGCCCAGGTAGTTCCACAGGTTCACAAACGCGAGGAAGTCTGACTCTTTATCATGGAAGCGCTGATGCTTCTCGTCTGAAGCCTGCTTTTTATCCAGCGGCCGTTCGCGCGGATCCTGAATCGACAGCGCCGAGGTAATGATCATCGCTTCGCGCACACAACCATGTTTTTGCGCTTCCAGCACCATACGCGCTAAGCGCGGATCGACCGGCAGTTGCGATAATTGTCGGCCCAGCGGCGTCAGTTTATACGCCGTCTGCTGTTCGTCGGTGGTGATCGCGCCCAACTCTTCCAGCAGGCGTACACCGTCCTGAATATTGCGTTTATCCGGCGCTTCAACAAACGGGAAGGCGGCGATATCACCGAGCCCTAAAGCCGTCATTTGCAGAATGACTGACGCCAAATTGGTGCGCAGAATTTCCGGATCGGTAAATTCCGGGCGTGACAGGAAATCATCTTCTGAATAGAGACGAATACAGATCCCTTCCGACACGCGACCGCAGCGCCCTTTACGCTGGTTCGCGGAAGCCTGCGAAACCGGCTCAATCGGCAGGCGCTGCACTTTGGTGCGATAGCTGTAGCGACTGATGCGCGCCGTACCCGGATCAATGACATATTTGATGCCCGGTACCGTCAGAGACGTTTCCGCTACGTTGGTCGCCAGCACGATGCGTCGCCCGTTGTGCGGCTGGAATACGCGGTTCTGTTCACTGTTTGATAAACGCGCATACAGCGGCAGGATCTCTGTGTGGCGCAGATCGCGCTTGCTCAGGGCATCGGCGGTGTCGCGGATTTCCCGTTCACCGCTCATGAAGATCAGAATATCGCCTGCACTTTCGCGCCCAAGCTCGTCCACCGCATCAAAAATCGCCTGTAACTGGTCGCGTTCCGTGTCATCCGCTTCTTCGACAATCGGCCGGTAGCGCACTTCCACCGGATAGGTACGCCCGGACACTTCGATAATGGGCGCGTTATTGAAATGGCGCGAGAAACGTTGCGGATCGATGGTGGCGGAGGTGATGATGATTTTCAGATCCGGGCGACGCGGCAGTAATTCACGCAGATAACCCAGCAGAAAATCGATGTTCAGGCTGCGTTCGTGCGCCTCATCGATGATGATGGTGTCGTATTGCATCAGCAGGCGATCCTGCTGGATTTCCGCCAATAGAATACCGTCGGTCATCAGCTTGACCATGGTGTTGTCGCTGACATGATCGCTGAAACGCACTTTATAGCCGATGCAGCCGCCTGGTTCAGTTTTCAGCTCTTCGGCAATACGGTTGGCAACGGTGCGCGCCGCCAGACGACGCGGCTGAGTATGACCAATCAGCCCTTTAATGCCGCGCCCCAGCTCCATGCAAATTTTCGGTAACTGCGTGGTTTTACCGGAGCCGGTTTCTCCGGCCACAATCACCACCTGGTTATCGCGGATAGCTTCGAGGATTGCCTGTTTTTTCTGGCTGACCGGCAGGTTGTCCGGGTAATCAATGGTCGGGCGCGCAGCTTCACGCTGCGCCACTTTTCCGGCGGCTTCGCTTATCTCTTGCGCCAGCGTCTGCAGCAGTGCTTGCTGAGATTCAGGATTTTTAACTTTCTTGCTGCCATGCAGGCGGCGGGCGAAGCGCTGCTGGTCGCGTAGCATCAGGGTGTTGAGCTGCGCGCTGAGATCGGTAATCGTCAATTTCTGTTGTTCTGTCATAGCGTTATTGGGCAGAGCACTGCCGGGAAACATCTTAAGTTCGCAATCGCAGTAGGATAGCACATCGCAGTAATCCTTTTCTTGTTCAAGAAATTCGAACATAGGATTCGATATATTGCGCTATTCATGTAGAGATTTTGTGAATAGAGTGTCATGACGTCACGGGGCAACCCATTGCAAATACAATAAAGGAAACACCCAATGAGCAAAGTTTTAGTTCTTAAATCCAGTATTCTGGCAGGGTACTCACAGTCTGGTCAGTTGGCCGATTATTTCGTTGAACAGTGGCGTGAAAAACACGCAGCGGATCACATTACCGTGCGTGACCTGGCCGCTAACCCGATCCCTGTGCTGGATGGCGAACTGGTTGGCGCGCTGCGCCCGAGCGATGCCCCGCTGACACCGCGTCAGCAGGAAGCACTGTCGCTCTCCGACGAGCTGATTGCTGAGCTGCAAGCGCATGACGTGATTGTCATTAACGCCCCGATGTATAACTTCAACATCCCGACGCAGCTGAAAAACTACTTCGACCTGGTGGCACGTGCTGGCGTAACGTTCCGTTATACCGAAGCAGGTCCGGAAGGTCTGGTGAAAGGTAAACGCGTCGTCGTGGTTTCCAGCCGTGGCGGTATCCATAAAGATACCCCGTCCGATCTGGTTGCGCCGTACCTGAAATTGTTCCTCGGCTTTATCGGCATTACGGATGTGAACTTTGTCTTCGCAGAAGGCATTGCTTACGGTCCGGAAGTGGCGACCAAAGCGCAGACCGACGCCAAAGCCGCCATCGACAGCCTGGTGGCTGCCTAACATTTTCCCCTCTCACCTATTTTGGTGGGAGGGTGCTTTTCCCCGCTTGTCAGGCTATTCGCCTTCCGCAATGTACTCTTTGGTGGTCAACAGAATGGTGGTAAGCGCCTTCTGCAGATGTGATAAATCCAGATCATTAAACACATCCCCCAGCACCGGTATTAACGCCTGCTGAACGGCATCATAGGCTGCCATTCCTGGCGCAGTGATTTTGATGGCATATTTACGACGATCGTGCACATCCACAGCTCTGGCCAGGTATTTACGTTTCATTAATTGCTTAATAAGCTCGCCGACGCTCGGCTCTTTCAGCCCCAGCCGCGCGGCGATTTCCCGCTGGGTTAATAGGGCTGGCTCGTTGCGGATCAAAACAAGGACCATCCAGCTATTAAAACCGAGATCGTACTCTTTTATTTTCTCATCGATCAGCAGACGTAAGTTATGCGAAGCCAGATACAGCAAATGTACATTCGATAAGAGTCCCGGGTTGTCCATAATCGATCCTGGAAATACAGCATAAGAGGCGTGGCGCCGGGTGCCTCCAGGTAGGCTACGTTTGATCCCATAGCCTGCGCAGCAATGTAAAACCGACCAAAGCGCCCCGCCGCATAGGGGGATTCACCACGTTAATCAGCGTCGTTGGTTAAGACGCGTCGACAAGCCTATACCGGGCTAATTATAATGAAAATAGCCAATCACTTATCATTTCTATAAATATTCATTATGTTTAATCCGCATCTGTTACGTTCTTTTTCGGCGCTGATCCAGGCGGGATCTTTCACCCGCGCCGCCGACAGGCTTGGCATTACACAGGCGGCGGTGAGCCAGCATATACGCCAACTGGAGCAGCAAACCGGTACGCTGATGTTACGCGGCAAACGCACGCTGGAATTAACCCCGCAGGGTATTGCGTTACGTGAATATTGCCTGGAACTGGAGCAGGCCAACAAACGCCTGATGCACCGGCTGGATGATAAAGCGCATCACGGTGGAGAGATAAGCGTGATAAGCCCAGGCAGTATCGGCCTGCGTATCTACCCGTTATTGCTCAATTTGCAGCAAGCCCGCCCCGAGCTGAGCATCCGCTATCGCTTTGCTCCCGATCACACGGTGATCACGGCGATTGCAGAGAACCGTTTTGAATTAGGTCTGGTGACTCAGCAGCCGGATGACACCCGTCTGGTGGCAGATAAATTTACCGAAGAACCGCTGGAGTTGTTATTGCCAGCCGGATTCGCGCTGAATAACTGGCAGGATTTGCACACGCTCGGGTTTATTAACCACCCGGATGGCAATGCGATGGCGACGCGTCTGTTAAGCCGCCGCTTTCCCGGCAATCCGGGCATTCATACGTTGCCGGTGAGCGGGTTTATTAATCATATCGGGTTGATTGCCGAACCGGTGGCTCGCGGGCTGGGGTTTACCGTGCTGCCCCGCTACGCGCGGCTGGCTTATCCTCGCCAGGCGTTGTTGCAGGTCGACAGCGATCCGGTTCATGTGGTGGATACTCTGTGGCTGATTCACCGTGCCGAGTGGCCATTAACCCGCCGGGCCGAGGAGTCGCTGGCGTGGTTGCGCCAGCATCTTGCCCAGGAAGGTAACGCGCCGCTTACTGTTTCTTCAGCCATTTACCGTTAATGCCCTGCACATAGTCGCCGGGCTTCGCGCGCTCCACCAGTTTCTGCCCGGCCATTCTGGCAACGTCATCGACGGCGATGTTGTTGCGATCGGCCAGTTGCTGGTAGCTCTCAGTGCGCGCTTTGTTAATGCGTTCAACCAGCGCCAGCGTCTCTTTATCCTGGCTTATCGGCGCGACATATCCATTGAGCGTTTCACCGACGCGCCCCTGGGTGCGGGCCTCATCAAGCGTCAGCGCCTGAGCGGTTGCGCTGAAAAGGCCAACGGCCAGCAGCGCGCTTATGACACGTTTTTTCATCATCGCCTCAGAATAAGTCGCTACGGGTTTTCAGCAGGGTTTCTACGTCTTTATCCACTTTGATGTGAATTTCATGCTCGATCTTCACATTCATATTGATGGTGATCGGCTCTTTCGGCGCCGCTACCTCAATGCGCGGCGTGCAGGCGGCCAGCAGCATTATCGCCATCAATACGGGCACGGCTTTCAGGGTTCTCATTTTTTATCCTCACACTCTTCGCCCTTCGCGCAGCGGGCTTGCGGTAGCGCCGCGTGTTGCTCAAGCCATGACTGCAAATTGTCGCCAAAACGTAAACTGCGCCATAAGGTGAATACATTCTCCTCATGGGTATAGTTCAAATTCACGGTACTGCTTTTACCATCGACAAAACTGGTGCCGCGCAGGGTGGCCTGCAGCGTCAACAGCCCCAAATTATCCAGATTGATCTTCGTCCATGAGCGGGAAATTTCCATATAGCGTAGCCAGTTAATCGCCGCCCCCGCCGCCATGTTGTCTTTCACCACCGCATCGGCGGTATCTTTATCGATCCGCAGCGTCATCGGCCCGGGGTTGTGCAGCCAGCCATCTTTAATGATCCATTGCGGGTTATCCAGCCACAGCGGCAGCGCGCCGTCAAACGGCCCGGAAAGCGCAAACTGCTTCGGATTCACCGCGCTGATTAACTCACTGGCAGAAATGTGCTTCAGACGCAGCAGCGCCGGATCGTGCTGCGGCATACGTAACTGCTGCATAGTCACTTTCCCGCCGAGCACATCGACGCTGACATCGCTTAATACCAGCGGATTTTCCTCACTCCATGGCCACGCGCCCTGCAAATCGGCGGTGACGTTTTTCGCCGTCACCTGGTTTGTTATCTCACCGATGCGCAGCGAAACCGGTCTGCGGGTTCCCAGTTGCCAGCGCCCTTCGTGGTAGCGGAATGGCAGCACAAAATCGACGCCACGAATTTGGTTGTCTGGCGTCCAGACACTGCCGCTTTTTAGCACGCCGTGACCGCCTGCTTCAAAGCCTTGATCCGCTGCGGCGGAAAAGGCGACCTGCGCATACAGTGCGCCATCCAGCAGCTTCATTTTCCAGTCCGGCGGAATAAGCGGCTGGAATACCGACAGCGCCTGACGCGGCCACCACGCCTGCCCACGCAAACGCTCGCCATCCCAGCGGCCATTAACCTGCACCGGGCCAATCGTGTCGGCCTGCAACGCGCCCTTAAACTGAAACATGGTCGGATCGTCGCCTTCAACGCTGAATGTCAATGTCGATGGCGGTAAGACGCTTCCCGCGCTGAAACTGGTTTGCCCGGCATCCAGCGTCAGTGCGCCGGTGAACTGCGGATTTGTTGCATCACGCACCCATTTTACTGGCGCATCCAGCATTAACCGGGGCGTAGCCATGTGCATCACGCCATATTGCAACTGGTCAAAGCCGGTCGAAAGATCGTTAAGCGTAATCGTGTTGTCATTCCATTCGCCGCGACCCGCGACATCCCAGCGCGCGTTCATCGGCGTGAAATTGCCGTCGCCCCAGTAGCGCCAGCGCCACAGGCCGTTATCCGGCAGAAAATCCTGCGCCTGGCCATCAAGATGCAGACGGAAGTCCCCCATCGCATTTTCATGCGCGCGAAGGATCGCCTGCAAACGCCCGTCAATACCGTGCTGAGTCAGCTTGACGCCCGCCAGCGGCCAGCGCACTTCATCAATATTTAACGAATCAATCACCCGTCCGCGCGAGCGCAGCAGCGCGCCAGGCGTAAAAGTCAGTTGCGGATCGTCAGCGCTGCCGCTCAGATGGGCGGGAAGTACCGCATAAAACACCAGATCGCCCTGCTTTGCTTCGCCGGTCAGCTGCAGCGGCATATCGTTATTGTCGATACCAAGACGGCCAGGGCCAATGGTCAGCACCGCATTGCCTTTCCCGGCGTCGCCCTGCGTCAGCACGTTTAACCGGCCACTGAACTGCGCCTTTTCCAGCCCCTGTTGCCAGTCATCCACTTTTAAACCAACGCGACCGCTCAGCGGAAAGCCCTGATAAGGCCAGCTCCAGCGCCCATCGCTGATGGTCAATTGGTCGGGCGTAAGCTCCCACGGCAGATCGAGCAGCGGATCGCCCTGATCGCGCGCCATGACCACCAGTTGCCCTTCGTTATCGCGCCAGTCGAGATCGACATCCACCACGCCCGGCTGCTGCGACAGGGTTAAGGTGCTTTCCATATGTCCGTT
Source organism: Kosakonia sp. YIM B13588 (assembly GCF_042788165.1). Classification (NCBI taxonomy): domain Bacteria; kingdom Pseudomonadati; phylum Pseudomonadota; class Gammaproteobacteria; order Enterobacterales; family Enterobacteriaceae; genus Kosakonia; species Kosakonia sp. YIM B13588. The sequence goes on from NZ_JBHZPO010000001.1 coordinate 633,553, forward strand.
AACGGGAACACTATTTGGAACGTCCGGCAGGGTAAATTCACCACCGAGCGTAAACGGCGGCTGATCATCGACAAGACGCAGCGCCATGCGGCTAACCGTTAACGCCTGCCCCTTTAAGCGGGCACTGAGTTCAACGCGCTCGCCAGAATAAGTGAGTTGCTGCACATCCGGTGTCAACGACGCGGATAATTTGCCTGTCCATGTTTTCCACGGCGAGACGGTAAAACGCTCCACCGTCAGCCAGCTATAAGGAAGCAAGGCTTGCCATTCCGCCAGCGTGCGCGGCGCGTCAGAAACAGTTTCACTTTGTGGCAGTTTATTCAGGCAGGCGGTGTTAATATCCAGCGCGCCAATATGAAGCTGCCAGCGGCTGGGGTGTGTCAGTTCGGCGTCCTGTAATGACGCCAGTTGACAATCAGCGACCAGATAGCGCAGATCGGGGATTTTTAACGCATGTCGGGTGAATCGCGGGCTCTCTTCCATGGCGATGCGCGTGCCGGCTGGCAACCAGATACCGACCAGCGTCGGCACCCATTGCGCAAGCGTCAGTAGCAGCGTAAGCGGCAACAGAATGAACAGTAACACCAGGGCGATGGCGGCTTTGTATTTACCCTTCATGGGTAGCTAATATCCTGATTTTGCATGTGATTAAGCCGATTCTGGCGGTTATTGTGGCATGTTTGACCGCCCCTTTGAAGGCGCGAGCCCTTTTAATCATAGTCTGGCGATTGCATTTTCAGTAGTTACAGAGAATAGTGTTTTAATATCATTAATTTATGGATTCAACGTATGTTCACCAAAGGCTCTTTAATTCGCGGCTGGTTTACTGGCACCACCGTTTTCACCTGCTTTACCTTCAGCGATTATCTCAGCGCTAATTACTTTCACGACTCCAAAATTCCATGGCTTATCGGGGTTATTGCAGCGACGGTTATTAGCTGGAGCACGCGCAGCGCATTAAAACAATTGCGCTAACAGGTGTCATACAGCGGATATACTGAACTGGATACATTCACCGCACCCATGGTTGTCAATAAAATTTGAACATTTACATAATAATTTTAAAACGTGATAATGTGGGTAGAAAACCATTGGAGAAAGTCTTATGAAACTCGCGATATACAGCACAAAGCAATACGATAAAAAGTATTTGCAGCAGGTAAACGAGAAATATGGCTACAATCTTGAATTTTTCGACTTTCTGTTAACCGAAAAGACTGCAAAAACCGCGAATGGCTGTGATGGGGTCTGCATTTTTGTTAACGACGATGGCAGCCGCCCGGTGCTGGAAGAGCTGAAAAAGCTCGGCGTGAAATTTATCGCCCTGCGCTGTGCCGGGTTCAACAATGTTGATCTCGATGCGGCAAAAGAGCTGGGTTTGCAGGTCGTGCGTGTTCCGGCCTACTCCCCGGAAGCGGTGGCGGAACATGCGATTGGCATGATGATGACCCTGAACCGCCGCATTCACCGCGCGTATCAACGTACCCGCGATGCTAACTTTTCCCTGGAAGGGCTGACCGGCTTCACCATGTACGGTAAAACGGCGGGCGTTATCGGCACCGGTAAAATTGGCGTTGCGGCGCTGCGTATTCTGAAAGGGTTTGGCATGCGCCTGCTGGCATTCGACCCGTATCCGAGCGCTGCAGCGCTGGAGCTTGGCGTGGAGTATGTTGATCTGCCAACGCTGTTTTCGCAGGCGGATGTTATCTCCCTGCACTGCCCGCTTACACCAGAAAACTTTCACCTGCTTAACCGCGACGCCTTTGATCAGATGAAAGATGGCGTAATGATCATCAATACCAGCCGTGGCGGATTAGTGGATTCGCAAGCTGCGATAGAAGCGCTGAAAACGCAAAAGATCGGCGCGCTGGGAATGGATGTGTATGAAAACGAACGCGATCTCTTCTTTGAAGATAAATCCAACGATGTTATTCAGGACGACGTGTTCCGTCGTTTATCAGCCTGCCACAACGTGCTGTTTACCGGTCATCAGGCATTCCTGACGGCCGAAGCGTTGATTAGCATTTCCGAAACAACGCTGGAAAACCTGCGCCAGTTACGCGACGGCGAAACCTGCCCGAATGCGCTGGCCTGATTGTCCGGGGTTCCCCTGCCTGCACGGGAACCCTTTCGGACAAACCCCGATGACGCCCAGGCTTAGCCTGTTAGAATCCCCCACGTAATGGATAACCCCTTAGAGGACGAGATGAAGAAAATTATGACTTTGGTTGCGTTGAGCGTAGCGCTTTCTGGCTGCGTGAGTTCCCGCACCGACACATTGAAACCACAGCAACTGGCAGACCAACGATTTGTGCTGACCACCGTAAACGGCCAGTCCGTGCAGGGTAATGGCCCGGCACCGGAAATCCGTTTTGATAAAGACCTGCGCGTATCCGGCAAAATGTGCAACGGCTTTATGGGCCAGGGAAAACTCTCTGAAGGCAAATTGACCGTCAAACAGATGGGCATGACCATGATGCTCTGCCCTGACAAGCAACGTAACGAACTGGATCACACCATTAATGCGATGCTCAGCGAAGGCGCACAGGTTGATCTGACTGACAACCAGCTGACGCTGGCGACGGCGACGCAAACCCTGATTTACACGCGCGCGGCGAACGCTCAGTAACTGCCGCAGCTCCCGGTGGCAAGCGACTGCTCACTGCAGCGTTTGCCATTTGGCAAAGCACACATTCCCACCATTGAACCATCGAGTTGCCGGGCAACTGACAACGAACCACCAATCATCGCGCAATTCGCCTGACCACCACTTGACATCGCGGCTTTAAGCCCTGGCGCAACGTGTGCTGCGGTCGCTTGCTGAACGGGTTCACTGCTGCATGCCGATAATAATAAAGCGGCACATCCTACTAAAAACGCTGCGCGCATTTCTCTCCCCCTGCCCCTGTGTCCTCAGGATAATTAAAAAAAGCGAAACCCAAGCATCATAGGCAGCAAGACGCAATACGTCGAGAGCTGAAAAGCATCTTTATGCGACCTGGAAACATTTTTTTGCGCTTTTTGGGACGGGTGAACACAATTCATCGCAAACAGGGATTCACATGGTACGTCAACTTAGCGCCAGTGGCGGATATCCAGGTTGCGCAGCAAGCTGCTTCGGCACGTGTGACAACTGTGCTCACATCACACTATTTCACGGCGTGATGTGACCACGCGGTCACGTCCTGAAGATTTCGCTGCGTAAAGCGCCTCATCCGCGAATTCGATGAGCGTCGCTTCGTTACCCTTTAGTGCGGCGGCAAACCCGGCGGCAACACCAATGCTCACACTCACGACGCCAAGAGGGCTTTGCGCGTGGGGAATATTCCCGGCCTTAATATTACGGCCTATTTTTCTGGCCATATTCTCTGCGGAGCGCGCATCCGTTTCAGGCAGAATAACCACAAACTCTTCTCCGCCATATCTGGCGGCCAGAAAAGGCGGCTCGCTAATGGTCTTTTTCAACGTTTCGGCAACTACCTGTAAACAGCTATCACCGGCAATATGCCCGTAATTGTCGTTATATTTTTTAAAGTAATCGACATCAATTAATAGCAGTGCAATCTGCTGTTTGTGACTGGCACATTTCGCCACTTCGACCACTAAAGCCTCATCGAATTTGCGCCGATTCGCAAGCCCGGTTAAACCATCTTCCGTCGCCATCACTTGCAACTCGGCATTCTCAGACGCCAGAGATTCTTTTGCTGCCGACAGCTCTTTACCGATGCGGATACGGTTGCGAACATCCTGAATGAGGTAATAGCTGGAGAAACTGACGCAGCCGATAAGAAACAGGATGATAGCAGCAAGAATTTCAGACTGACGACGCCACGAGGCCATAGCTTCATCGACGCTAACGGCAACGGTGGTAACCAAACCATAGCGTTTATTTTTTTGAAATGAATAAATACGCTCTATTTTATCGAAACGCGAAACAGACGTTGCGATCCCGGAATTCCCTCTTTTTAAATAATCCGTAAATAATGGCGAGTCCGAAATTTCCCTGCCCATATAGTTAGCATCAAAAGGATAACGTAAAAGCACGATGCCAGAGTCACTCGTTAACGCAATCGCGCCCTGTTTTCCAATGTCCAGCTTTCCATAGGTTTGCAAAAAAGTGGCAATATTCAGCGTCAATACAGCAACACCTTTAAAATTCCCTTCGTTATCTTCCAGCCGTCGGCTAACGGTGATCACCCACTGACCATTCGTTCGGCTCACTACAGGCGGGCCGATAAAGATCTCCTTTGAATTATTATCCCGATGATGGATGAAGAAAAACCGGTCAGCGCTGTTACTCCTGCCCAAAAAATTCTCCTGCAAAGCGATAACTTTATTTCCCTTATCATCATAAATAATGATGTTATTCAACTGGGTGAGAAGCTGATTCTGGTCGGCGAGTATTTTCTTAATATTCAATAACTGCCCGGGATCCATGCCATATATTTCCGTTACGTCAGAAATGTTTTTTATCAACATCTCGCTTTGCCGAATAATCCCCTCCGAATAGGTATCGAGGGTATGACTCAGGTTGGATATATTCGTATTAAGTTCGTTCCGCGTATGGGTTTTTGTACTCAAGATCTGAACAATCAAGGTAATGGATATCGCGAAAAAGACAACAGTAATGAAAGTTGCCGCAAAAAAGGTCTCTTTTTTCATCTTATTTTTACCCGTTACGACTCCTTCACAAGAACCACTGTAACTGTAAATCTCAATTATCAAGAAACACACATCTGAAGATTTAATTCAATAAGTTATTTACCGCACTCAAACGCAACGGCTGATAATAGCAGTATTGCAAAACCCTGTTTGTTAAGAACAGATGACCATCCCTTTCTTAAACAGCGCGCTATTGCCCACCACCATCATTTCCAGTACATGGTCATTAAGATGATTCCACATTCTATTATCGTGCAGCGCAGCCATCGCTGCGCCGTTATGTTGGGAATTGCCGACGATACGCTGTTTTCGCATCATTAAGACTCTGCGCATTCGCCCCGCCCGCCAAATCAGGATTTTCTGCCTGCAGCGGATCATCCTCCCAGTGGCAAACAGGACAGATCTCCCACGCACCGCTTTCTGCAAGCGTTTCGCCGCCGCAGCAAGGGCAGCACAACAGTTGTTTTGTCATTGCTTTTTTCTCCGTCTGCAAGCGCATACCAGCGTGAGGGTAACAGGAAAATGCCGGCACAAGCGGCATAAGGCTTCGCGATACCCTACCGTTAAATCGTAATTCATTGATTCCCGTTATACCTCAGGACACAAAAGCGAAAATTGCCCAGACGTTGGTTTGCTAAAATAAGTGGATAACTACAGGGTTTGTCGAGGTTACACAAGCCCCCTCCTATTGAGCAATGTAAGGGTGCCATATGATTACTATTGACGGTAATGGCGCGGTCGCCTCAGTCGCCTTCCGCACCAGTGAAGTTATCGCCATATATCCCATTACTCCCAGCTCGACGATGGCTGAACAGGCAGATGCCTGGGCCGGAAACGGCCTGAAAAATATCTGGGGCGACACGCCACGCGTCGTAGAAATGCAGTCGGAAGCGGGCGCAATTGCCGCTGTACACGGGGCGTTGCAGACCGGCGCGCTCTCAACCTCGTTTACCTCATCGCAGGGTTTGCTGCTGATGATCCCCACCCTTTACAAGCTGGCGGGTCAATTAACACCGTTTGTTCTGCACGTTGCCGCGCGCACCGTTGCCACCCACGCGCTCTCTATTTTTGGCGATCATTCCGACGTGATGGCGGTTCGCCAGACCGGTTGTGCAATGCTCGCTGCCGGGAGCGTACAGGAGGCACAAGATTTCGCGCTAATTTCGCATATGGCGACACTGAAAAGCCGGGTGCCATTCATTCATTTCTTTGATGGTTTTCGCACCTCGCACGAAATCAATAAAATCGTGCCGCTGGCGGATGACACGATCCGCAACCTGCTTCCTCAAGCGGAAATTGATGCGCATCGTGCCCGCGCGCTCAACCCGGAGCATCCGGTGATCCGTGGTACTTCTGCCAATCCGGACACCTATTTCCAGTCTCGCGAAGCGACCAACCCGTGGTACAACGCGGTGTACGCGCACGTTGAGCAGGCGATGGTCGATTTCGCCATCGCCACCGGGCGGCAGTACAAACCTTTTGAATACTATGGTCACCCGCAAGCCGATCGCGTGATCGTACTGATGGGCTCGGCGATCGGTACCTGCGAAGAGGTGGTCGATGAGCTGCTGACGCGCGGGGAAAAAGTCGGCGTGTTGAAAGTGCGCCTCTATCGCCCGTTCAGCGCCGCGCATCTGTTGTCCGTGTTACCGGAAAGCGCGAAAACCGTTGCCGTGCTGGATCGCACTAAAGAACCGGGCGCACAGGCGGAACCGCTTTATCTGGATGTGATGACCGCGCTGGCAGAAGCGTTTAATAACGGCGAGCGGGAAACGCTGCCGCGCGTGATTGGCGGGCGTTACGGCCTTTCGTCAAAAGAGTTTGGCCCCGAGTGCGTGCTGGCCATTTTTAACGAGCTGCATGCTGCAAAGCCCAAACCGCGTTTTACCGTCGGTATTTACGACGATGTGACCAACCTTTCTCTGCCGCTACCGGAAAACACCCTGCCATCGCATGCCAAATTAGAAGCGCTGTTCTATGGGCTTGGCAGTGATGGCAGCGTCTCGGCGACTAAGAACAATATCAAGATAATCGGTAACTCTACGCCGTGGTATGCGCAGGGCTATTTTGTTTATGATTCGAAAAAGGCGGGTGGCCTGACCGTTTCGCACTTACGCGTCAGTGAAAAACCGATCAACTCGGCTTATCTGGTGTCACAGGCGGATTTCGTTGGTTGCCACCAGTTGCAGTTTATCGATAAATACCCGATGGCCGAGCGCCTGAAACCGGGCGGTATTTTCCTGCTCAACACCCCCTACAGCGCCGACGAAGTCTGGTCACGTTTGCCGCAGGAAGTACAGGCGGTGCTAAACCAGAAAAAAGCCCGATTCTATGTGATTAACGCCGCGAAAATCGCCCGCGAATGCGGGCTTGCCGCCCGCATTAACACCGTCATGCAAATGGCGTTCTTCCATCTCACAAATATTCTGCAGGGCGACAGCGCGCTGGCTGAATTGCAGGGCGCGATTGCCAAAAGCTACAGCAGTAAAGGTCAGGAACTGGTGGAACGAAACTGGCAGGCGCTGGCGATGGCCCGCGAATCGTTATTTGAAGTGCCGCTGGAAGCGGTTAATGCGCAAAGCGCCCATCGCCCACCGGTGGTCTCTGATTCTGCACCTGATTTCGTGAAAACCGTGACGGCGGCAATGCTGGCCGGTCTTGGCGATGCATTGCCGGTCTCCGCGCTGCCGCCGGACGGTACCTGGCCGGTGGGCACCACGCGCTGGGAGAAACGCAATATCGCCGAAGCGATCCCTATCTGGAAAGAAGAGCTTTGCACCCAGTGTAACCACTGCGTTGCCGCCTGCCCGCACTCGGCGATCCGCGCCAAAGTGGTTTCGCCGCAGGCAATGGAAAACGCGCCGTCAAGTCTGCATTCGCTGGATGTGAAATCCCGCGATATGCGCGGGCAGAAATATGTGCTGCAAGTCGCGCCGGAAGATTGCACCGGCTGTAACCTGTGCGTGGAAGTTTGCCCGGCCAAAGATCGCCAGAACCCGGATATCAAAGCCATCAATATGATGTCGCGCCTTGAACACGTTGAAGAAGAGAAAGTGAATTACGACTTCTTCCTCGATCTGCCGGAGATCGACCGCACCAAACTCGAGCGCATCGACATTCGTACCTCACAGCTTATTACGCCGCTGTTTGAGTATTCCGGGGCTTGCTCAGGCTGCGGCGAAACGCCGTATATCAAACTGCTGACGCAACTGTATGGCGACCGGATGATGATCGCCAATGCTACCGGGTGTTCATCGATTTATGGCGGTAACTTGCCCTCGACGCCCTACACCACCGATGAAAACGGGCGCGGGCCGGCGTGGGCGAACTCGCTGTTTGAAGATAACGCCGAGTTCGGTCTTGGGTTCCGTTTAAGTGTGGATCAGCACCGTCTGCGGGTGATGCGATTAGTTGATCAATTCGCAGAGCATCTTCCGGCGGAACTGAACGCGGCCTTGCACGCGGAAGCGACCCCGGAAGAACGTCGCGTACAAGTGGCAGAGCTGCGTACCGCGCTGGCGTCAGTGGAAGGCGCGCAACAACTGTTGACCGATGCCGATGCGCTGGTCGAAAAATCGATTTGGCTGATTGGCGGCGACGGCTGGGCGTACGATATCGGCTTTGGCGGCCTCGATCATGTGCTGAGCCTGACCGAGAACGTCAATATTCTGGTGCTCGATACTCAGTGTTACTCCAACACCGGCGGCCAGGCCTCAAAAGCCACGCCACTGGGCGCCGTGACCAAGTTTGGCGAGCATGGCAAACGCAAGGCGCGCAAAGATCTGGGCGTCAGCATGATGATGTACGGCCACGTTTACGTCGCGCAGATTTCGCTGGGCGCGCAACTTAACCAGACGGTGAAAGCCATTCAGGAAGCAGAAGCCTACCCCGGCCCGTCGTTGATTATTGCTTACAGCCCCTGCGAAGAGCACGGCTATGATTTGGCGCTGAGCCACGATCAGATGCGCCAGCTCACCGCTACCGGCTTCTGGCCACTGTACCGCTACGATCCGCGTCGCGAAGAGGAAGGGAAAATTCCACTGGCGCTGGATTCTCGGCCGCCGTCAGATGCGCTGGCAGAAACCTTACTTAATGAGCAGCGCTTCCGTCGCCTGAACGCGCAGCAGCCGGAGGTGGCGGAACAGCTATGGAAAGATGCCACAGCCGACCTGCAAAAACGCTACGACTTCCTGGCTCAGCTGGCAGGTAAAGCGGAGAAAAACGCGGCAGAATAAGCCAGCCGCCGGAAAAGCCACCGGTTGACGCCGGTGGCTTTTTTAACGCACCGATTTTGCATGACACCCGCAGGAAGCTCGCTGATAATCACCGTTTCAGCCCGCACGGCAAGGAGCGAATTTATGCAGCATCACGCAGTTACCTCATCACGCATCGCTTCTGTCGGTTATGACCAACGCACCCGCACGCTGGAAATCTGCTTTCACGATAAAAGCGTCTACCAGTATCAGGGCGTGCCGGAACGTATCTTTTCCCTGTTTCTTACCGTGGTTTCCAAAGGCCGTTTTTATGATGGCGTGGTAAAAGGCAAATATCCGGAAAGAAAAGTCGCCTGAACAGGTAGCTACCGCTGCGTAAAATTCCTGTCAGGATGGAGATCAGACAACCTGTATCAGGAACCACAATGTCAGCATTCAATCACCCCACCCCCTATTACGCAGTGATTTTCACCTCCGTGCGCACCGCTGTTGATGATGGCTACGGCGCAATGTCCGATCGCATGATGGAACTGGCGGTGAACCAACCCGGTTTTCTCGGCGTGGATTCCGCCCGAGAAGAGGTTGGCATTACCGTCTCTTACTGGGCATCGCTTGAGGCCATCAAAAACTGGAAGATGAACGCCGGGCATCTCATCGCGCAGAAAACCGGGCGTGAAAAGTGGTATCACTCGTTCACTACCCGCATCTGCCGGGTGGAAAAAGAGTATTCTTTTCAGGCGCTGGACGAGTAACTATGTGCCGCGCACCACGTACAATGAGCGCAATACGCACCGCATTGAACAAATAAGCGCACGCTTTTTCGTTACGCTGTATTCGACATTCACCGGAATGTGATGAAAACAAAGCGAGGATTATGATGACGTCCCGGACGCTTGAGCAAACGCCCGCAATCAAACGCCTGCAGTTGCAGGACATCACCGTCACGATACTCAGTGACGGCTACCTTGAAGGCGATTTTACCCTGTTGAAGGGTATTGAAACCGACCATGCCGAAGCGTTACTGACCGCGAGTAGCGTTTCGCCCCTGCCGCGCATGAATATTAATGCCTGCGTGGTCGAAACCGCCGGACACACCATTCTTATCGATAGCGGAACCGGTACGCCTGACGGCGCAAGCGGCGAGTTACCGGCTGCCCTTGCCGCTGCGGGCATTGACCCACTGTGTATCGACACCATCCTGTTGACCCACGGCCACCGCGATCATATTGGCGGTCTTGCCGGCCCGCAGCAGACCCCGGTTTTCAGTAACGTGCAGCGTCTGTTCGTGCATGAGAAAGAGCTCGCCTTCTGGCGTGATGAAACGCTGTATGCCAGCGCACCGGAGGGTCTCAAGCGCTCATATGACATCGCAAGGAATGCGTTCAGCGCTTACGACGACCGGCTGGTGACCTTTAAACAAGAGGATCTTCTGCCCGGTATTCAGGCGGTGCCGCTTTTTGGCCATACCCCTGGTCACAGCGGTTTTCTGCTTGGCAATGAAAAAGACGCTTTGCTTATCTGGGGAGATATTGTTCATTTCCCGCATATCCAGATAGCCCGGCCTGACGTCTCGATTGCCTACGATCGCGACCCGGTGCTGGCAGCAAAAACGCGCTGCGCCCTGCTGGATCGCGTCGCGACAGATAATATTGCCGTTTGCGGTATGCACTTTAACCTGCCGACCACGGCAAAACTCAGCCGTAGCGGTAAAAGCTATGCGTTGCATTACGCGATGTGAGTTTCTCCGGCCGGAAAACAACCGTGTATTCCTGCCGGAACCGGCCTTGCAGAGAAGATCGAATGATAAGCCCCGCTTTACACGCCGATGCGCGCGAAACAGAAATATTGCTCAATGCGCTGCTGGATCTGGTGCGTTCCGAACACGCCTTTCCCTGCTGTTGCCTGCGCGCCATGCAAAGCTGGCAGGTTAATAAGTTTCAGGTCGACGGTGCGACGTTCTCTTTTCCCCTGCGCGGCACGTTTCGTTACCGCGAGCAGAATCAGTGGCTCTGCGTATCGCCCGGCGAGATGCTGGTATTCCCCAACGCCCGTAGCATTGATATTGAGTGTACGCCCGATCCCGACAGCGGCGAGTTTCTCGCGCTAACAGTGTTAATGGCAGAAGAGCAACTGGAGGCCGCCCGGCTCTTGCTGCGCGTCTTACCTCCGGCAGAGCCCGGGAACATTGCTGCTGAACCGCTGGCACAATTTATCGCCCCAATGACCCGCTGGGTCGCCGCACTGCGGGCAGGAAACCGCACACTATCAATTCATGCGATGCTTGAGATTGTGCTCAGGTTGTTTGAGATGGGGCATCACGGTTTGTTGCGTCTTCAGCCACCGGGTATAGCCATGACGATACGCAACATGGTAAGCAGTGATCCGGCGCATCACTGGTCTACCGGTGAGATTGAAGAGCGGCTCAATATTAGCGGCGCCACGCTTCGTCGCCGTCTTGCGGCAGAAAATACCACGCTCAGCGCGGTGATCACCGATGCGAGGATTGCCGATGCACTTCAGTTACTAATGACAACCCGCATACCGATAAAAACGGTCGCCGCGCGTGTTGGCTATGCGTCGGTCGCCAGTTTCAGCCGTCAGTTCAGTAAACGCTACGGCGCCGAACCTTCAGTTTTTCGCTAACGACAAACAGACTCAATGGCATATTAAGCACGCATCGCCTGTGCCCCGTTTCTCTATCAATATTCAGGGCACAGGATTTCGCAGCACACTTCCTGGCGAAAAGCCGTGTTTCATAAGCCGCAATCAGCGACGCGCACTGATTCAATCAGCTTTGCAAAACTGTCTAAGGAACACATGCCCTGCGCATTCTTCTCACTGCACGCCTTGAGCGCAAGATCCACCCGACCCGGCGGGTTATCCCGCGAGAAAGCGCGCATCTCTCTCATCTCCTGCAGGGTCTGATAAACGAATGAGACCTGAACCCAGTCCGTGTTGTCGCTTACCCGCTTCCAGCGTTCGAAAACCAACTCTCCGCCCGGCGGGGTATTATCGGGTTGTGATGGCAGCGACCAGTTAAGATCCAATGCGCCACTGAGATTGGCTAGGTTGGTATCATGTCCGGCAATAAACAGCACAGAAACCGGAAACGTGATGCCGTAGTGATTTTGATCAGAGCCGGTGGTAGTTAATGCCGTGCGTATTAAATCAAGTAAGGGCGTCGCCCTGCTCCGCGCCACTTCAGGTGTTCTTTGTAACAGATCAAACTGGGCATTATGCAGGCTTAATAACAATTGCCACGCTTTGTCACCTGCGATCCTTCCCCATGCCACGTCCTTCATCCCTTGTGCTTGCTGGAGGAGAAAGATTTCCGTGAGCGTTGAAGAAAGCCCCCACGCGCCTGGCAAGGAGACGTTATCAGGCTTGATGTTAAGTTTAGTGGGAATATCGTGGGTGAATGAACACACATGGCTTTCCCCGACGGTTTTGCATTTCTCTGAGTCAGGGAAATTTAAAACGTGTTCCAGAGTCTGAAAAGCTGGCTGATATCTTTGCGTGTATTGCTCAATACTTCCTCCCGCTTTCGTTAAAATTGCCGCTTTCACCGCCGCTGTGTTAAATGCACATTTACCCGTTTTTATCGGGTTAAAAAGCGGATCTGTCTTCGATTTTTCTTGCTGATAATGCACAGGAATATGACATTCAGGCGCCAGCCCCGCGAGGAATGCTTCGCCTGTTTTGCGGGTTCGCTGATCGGTATCGGCAATCACCGCCACACGCCCCACACCCGGGCAGGTTTTATCTGTCAGTAACCCGGCATCTGCCAGCCGAAGACGCTGATAATGCCCCAGTGCAGAAATAAGTTGTCCTCCTCGCGGTGTGAGCCATCCCAGCGGCACATCCCACTGGGGCCACTGAAAAGGTGTCACTTCGCGCATTTGTGGCGTGAACTTGGTTGGCGCGCGCACACCGTGACGGCTAACGATCACCACGCGCTCCAGCGTCATTCCGGCATCTTCTTTTGCCTGTAATTGAAATGAAAAAAAGAAAAGAATTAACACTCCTGCGCGAACAATCATTGCTCTTATCACTTTGACCTCCCTTCGATAATTAGATAACCGCTTGTTTCTTCACAAACTGATTTCACATCCTGGCGAAAATGATTCTACTCCTGTATTGATGACCAGGTTTTATACCGCACCTAAAAAAAGGTGAGCGATGACCCTTTCATTTATTGCCTGCGCCTGGCAGCAGCCGTAAAACGTGCTGGTATTCGCCGCCGGAATCCGTACCATACGCGACATACTTTTGCCTGCTGGTTTTTGACTGCCGGCACAAGCCCGTTTTCATCGCCAGTTGACAGGCATGAAAGGGCAAAGGGTTTACGAAATTTACGGTGCATGGCGAGAGGAAATGAACCAGGATCAGAGAGGCATGCTAATTAACAGTTGCCGTTTTATGATGTGGTTTGCCCCTGCGGTGCCCCTGCTTCCAGAGACAAAATAATGATTGAAAAGCAAGAGATTACAAAGAAAGAACAGTACAACCTCAACAAGCTGCAAAAGCGTCTGCGTCGTAACGTGGGTGAGGCCATTGCCGATTTCAACATGATTGAAGAAGGCGATCGCATTATGGTTTGCCTTTCCGGCGGCAAAGACAGTTACACCATGCTGGAAATTTTGCGCAACCTGCAACAGAGCGCGCCGGTAAACTTTTCACTGGTGGCCGTTAACCTCGATCAGAAACAGCCAGGTTTCCCGGAACATATTCTGCCGCAGTATCTGGATACGCTGGGCGTGGAATACAAAATTGTTGAAGAAAACACCTACGGTATCGTTAAAGAGAAGATCCCGGAAGGCAAAACCACCTGTTCGCTCTGCTCGCGCTTGCGTCGCGGCATTCTTTACCGCACAGCGACGGAACTGGGTGCGACAAAAATCGCCCTTGGTCACCACCGCGACGACATCCTGCAAACGCTGTTTTTGAACATGTTCTACGGCGGAAAAATGAAAGGGATGCCGCCAAAACTGATGAGCGATGACGGTAAACACATCGTGATTCGCCCGCTGGCTTACTGCCGCGAAAAAGATATTGAGCGTTTCTCAGAAGCCAAAGGGTTCCCCATTATTCCGTGCAACCTGTGTGGCTCCCAGCCGAACCTGCAACGCCAGGTGATTGCCGATATGCTGCGTGACTGGGACAAACGCTATCCTGGACGCATTGAAACCATGTTCAGCGCGATGCAAAACGTGGTGCCTTCACACCTTAGCGACATTAATTTGTTCGACTTTAAAGGCATCACCCACGGTTCTGAAGTAGTGAACGGCGGCGATCTGGCTTTTGATCGGGAAGAGATCCCGTTGCAACCGGCGGGATGGCAGCCGGAAGAGGATGATTCGCAACTCGATGAGCTGCGCCTCAACGTTATTGAAGTGAAATAACATTATGCCTCTCTGGCGCGCCAGAGAGGCTATTTGCTTTATTTCAGCAACCGCACACGGCAGGTCTTGCCCTTAATTTTTCCGTTCTGCAATTGCTTCCACGCTTGACGCGCCACGCTTTGACGCACAGCTACATAAACGTGTGCCGGGTGGAGGGTGATTTTGCCGATATCCGCGCCATCCAGCCCCATTTCTCCCGTTAACGCCCCGAGCACATCACCGGCACGCATTTTGGCTTTCTTGCCGCCATCAATGCACAACGTTGCCATTTCGGCTTCCAGCGGAACGACTTTGACGTTAGCCGGTGGATTCAGCCAGTTCAGCTTCAGTTGCAGCATCTCGGCCAGAATATTCGCGCGCTGCGCCTCTTCCGGCGCACAGAAACTGATGGCCAGACCGCTGTTACCCGCACGCGCGGTACGCCCGATACGGTGTACGTGAACTTCCGGGTCCCACGCCAGCTCGTAGTTCACCACCAGTTCCAGTGATTTGATATCCAGCCCACGCGCGGCAACATCAGTGGCAACCAGTACGCGGGCGCTACCGTTGGCGAAACGCACCAGCGTTTGATCACGATCGCGCTGCTCCAGATCGCCATGCAGCGCCAGTGCATCCTGCCCGGCAGCGTTCAGTGCATCGCACACTTCCTGGCAATCTTTTTTGGTGTTGCAGAACACCACACATGATGCCGGGCGGTGTTCGCTGAGCAGCTTTTGCAGCAAACTGGCTTTGCCGCTGCGGGAAACTTCGAAAAATTGCTGTTCTACTGCCGGCAGCGCGTCAACGGTGTCGATTTCAATCGTTTGCGGATTGCGCTGCACACGACCGCTAATGGCGGCAATGGCTTCCGGCCAGGTCGCAGAAAAGAGCAGCGTCTGGCGCGAAGCCGGGGCAAAAGCGATAACCTCATTAATGGCGTCGCTAAATCCCATATCCAGCATACGATCCGCTTCATCCATCACCAGCGTTTGCAGATTATCGAGAGCAACAGTGCTTTTTTGCAGGTGATCCAGCAGGCGGCCCGGCGTGGCAACAATAATGTGCGGCGCGTGCTGTAACGAGTCGCGCTGCGCGCCGAAAGGCTGCCCACCGCACAAGGTCAATATTTTGATGTTCGGCATATAACGCGCCAGGCGACGCAGCTCGTTTGCCACCTGATCCGCCAGTTCGCGCGTGGGGCATAAAATGAGGGACTGCGTTTGAAAACGGCTGGCATCGATGTGCGGCAACACCCCTAAGCCAAACGCCGCTGTTTTACCGCTGCCGGTTTTCGCCTGTACCCGGACATCCTTACCTGCAAGAATAGCGGGCAGCGCCGCCGCCTGGACGGGCGTCATGGTGAGATAGCCCAGTTCGTTAAGGTTTTCGATCTGGGCTGCGGGCAAAGTATTCAGGGTTGAAAAAGCGGTCACAATGTTTTCTCGCGATAAAAAGGCTTACGTTTAGCAGGCGCGTATCCTCTCAGATCTGCCTTTATAACGCGACATTTTAATCGGCTCTTCATCCGGCGGCGGGTCCGGCATCGGTTGCGGGCGTGGGATCGGATCGGGAACAGGAACCGGATCCGTTGGTACCGGATCGCTTAACTGTGAGGAAGAAAAATAGAGTGCGTTCATCATTGCCTCCTTTTTGTGGGCTTCTCGTTAAGGGTAGACGGCGAGAACGTAGAGGCAAAAAAAAGCCGACTATTAAGTCGGCGTCGTACGAATCAATTGTGCTATGCAGTAATTCAAAAAAGGAAGTAAGACAATATGGAGCGCAACGCCCATCGCTTGACGTTGCATTCACCTGCGAGATGAATATTGCCCTGAACAGGTGTTTCGTTTATTGACCTCGCTCAATTAATTCGGCGTTTTTATGTTCAATTTTTGTTAAAAAAGTGAATTTTTACAGCCAGTTACTACGATGCAACCACCAGGTAACACCACCGATCAGCACCACCAACATTATGCAAAACAGCGCAAAGCCAAAATGCCAACCGCCGCCGGGAATACCGCCAAGGTTGACGCCAAACAGCCCGGTTAAAAACGTGCTCGGCAGAAACACCATTGCCATCAAGGACATCGTATACGTTCGCCGCGCCAGCGACTCCTGCATTACCTGGGTGATTTCATCAGTCATCACGCCAGTACGGGCGATGCAGGCATCAATCTCATCAAGTCCACGACCAAGGCGATCGGCGATATCCTGCATGCGTCGGCGCTGATCATCACTCATCCACGGCAAGCGTTCGCTGGCCAGCCGGGCAAACACATCCCGCTGCGGTGCCATATAGCGGCGCATCACAATCAATTGTTTACGCAACAGCGCCAGGATGCCGCGCGGCGGGATTTGCTGATCGAGCAGATTGTCTTCAAGGTCGATAATCCGGTCGTGCAGCGATTCGATAAACTCGCTGGCGTGATCGGTCAGCGCATCGCACACATCCACCAGCCAGCCACCACAATCCGCCGGGCCTGTTCCCTCCTCCAGATCGCTGACCACATCGTCGAGCGCCAGCACTTTGCGCTGGCGTGTCGACACTATCATGCGCTCGTCCATATAAACGCGTACCGCCACCAGTTGATCCGGCCGCTCGTCCGTGCTGCCATTAATGCAGCGCAACGTAATTAACGTCCCCTCGCCCATACGACTTACCCGGGGGCGCATACTCTCCCCGGAAAGCGCCGTGCGCACACTGTTCGGCAACACCGGCGTGGTTTCCAGCCACTGAGCGCTCTCCGCGTTGGTATAATTCAGATGCACCCAACACGGGGTGCTTGCGGTAATAACATCATTATCTTCCAGCGGTTTCACGCCGCCTTTTCCGTCCAACAGCCAGGCAAATACCGCATCCGGAACGTTCACATCAGTTCCTTTAATTGCTTCCACAGGACCTCCACAATCCGCATGGTGTTTTGGCAAGTCTAGCCATATGGCAACGTTAAGCAATCATCACGCTGAATTTATTAACAAATTAACAAACAATGCAAAAAATAAGGCCCGGTTTCCCGGGCCTTTGCATCAATGAGCAGAATTAGAACGAGTGCCAGTAATTTTCCTGCTTACCCAGCAGGGGAGCATTGACGCGTGGCGGGGAAACATTTGCCGGCAGCGCCTCACCCTGCGCTTTTACCGCTGCCAGGCGGAATTTGCCAATGCGTTGCAGCAAACCTTCCACCTGGTGTTGTAATACATCCGACGAGCCCGCCAGTTCATCCACCATGGTGACGTTACTTTGCGTCACTTTTTCCAGCTCTGCCAGCGCAAGCGTGATCTGCGAGATCCCCTTCTCCTGCTGTAGCGTCGTGACGGCGATTTCATCCATTAATTTACTCACCACACTCGCACCCGAAACAATCTCGTGCATGTTCTGCTCGGCTTCGCCGACGACAGTCGCGCCCTGATTAACGTTATCGGTGGTGACCGCAATCAGCGATTGAATGTTTTTCGCTGCCTCCGCACTGCGATGCGCGAGACTGCGCACTTCGCCCGCCACGACGGAAAAACCTTTGCCATGAACCCCGGCGCGCGCCGCTTCTACTGCCGCATTCAGCGCCAGAATATTCGTCTGGAAAGCGATACCATCAATGATGGAGATAATTTCGGTCATCTGATCGGCACAATCGGTTATCGATTGCATATTTTTCGCCACCTGCCCCATTAAATCCCCCCCTTTTTGCGCGCAGGTTGTGGCATCTTTTGCCCGCGTACTTGCGAGGCGGGTATTGTCCGCATTGTTTTTGGTGCTGGATGCCATCTGCTCCATACTCGATGCCGTTTGCACCAGCGCGGCTGATTGCTCTTCCGTTTTAACGGACAGATCGGCACTGCGTGAGGCGAGCTGCGCCGAAAGCTCCAGTGCGGTATCCGAAGACGCGCGAATTTCTTTCACCAGGCTCGCGATACTGGCAGAAAGGCTGTTAATACCTGGAATTAACCGACCCGCGCAATTATTACCAAACTCAGGAATAACGATAGACAGGTTTCCCGATGTGACTTCTTCTATGCTTTTTTTTACCGTGTTTATCGGCGTCACCAAATATTGCGTCATATAAAACCAGAGAAGAGTCAATGATGTGAGGGAAACAACACTTGTCATGATAAATAAAACGATATTTTTTGAGACAGCGATCACTAATACATCCAGGATAATAAAAGAGACCAGAACATATAAAATAATAAATGTTCTTACACTAATATTTCTTAACATAGGGAACCCACCTGAACATCGGGGACGGTAAGATCCTTATAGCATTCGGAATGTACTTTTACACGGCGAAATTGATGCCGAATAATGTTTACCTTTTAATAATTTCAATTTCACTTAAGTCGACGCAAATGAGAAGTTTAGGCACCATTAAGCAGATACTGATATAACAATATACAGAGAAAACGAAATGGCTTGTTAACATATATCATATAATAAAAGATGCATTTTAGAGTAATGAAATTATATTTTCGGCTTAAGATAAATTCATCATATGTTAAATCATTCACTTTATTTAAGTTATTGTCGCTCCTGCCGATGAATAAATGAAGATCTATTATTAGTTTATTCGCCCTTGCAATAATAAAATTAGCGTAGCCATTAAATTCATTAGGTTAGCTGCTAAAATTAGTGCCAGGATTACATATCACCTTTTTTTGCCTGTGTGGATTGCATGATGCTCTACGTTTCGTGGGACCCCATTTTGATCGGCATCTCTTTTCTGGTCGCATTCATTGCTTCATTTGTCGCACTGGATAGCGCAGGCAAAGTTGCGACGTCTGAACCGCGTAGCGCAATATTCTGGCGTTTTTCGGGTGGTGCCACCCTGGGCATCGGTATCTGGTCGATGCATTATGTGGGCATGCTGGCGATGAAAATGCCGGTGATAATGCATTACGATTTAGAACTGACCCTCCTCTCATTTATTATCGCCATGCTGACATCCATACTTGCTATCAATATTGCCGTGGCGGGCAAAACACTCCCGACAAGACGTCTACTGTTCGCTTCAGTGCTGCTCGGTACCGGCGTGGTATCCATGCACTATCTGGGTATGGCGTCGATGATGGGTTTCATCACGATTTACTGGAACGTTGCGCTGATTGCACTTTCGGTAGCCATTGCATTTCTCAGTGCCTGGGTTGCTCTTTGGCTGTCCTTTAGCCTGCGGCAAAATACCCATGGCGTCTTTATTAACCGCGTCTTCGCTGCTCTGGTGATGGGAGGCTCTATCAGTGCCATGCATTACACTGCAATGAGTGCCGCCACGTTCAGTAGCGATGGCACAGGCATTGTGATCCGCAGCCATGCAACGACACTGATGAGCCATGACGTCGGCGAATTGGGGCTGTCATTGTGGGTTGCCACGACGACACTGGTGATTTTCGGCATCATGCTGTTTATTTCGATGATTGATTCCCAACTGCGGACATCTCGTTTGACGGACAGCCTGCGCCAGCTTAATCAACAACTTGAAAAACAAGCCTATTATGACCCGCTAACCGGACTGGCAAACCGGTCCCAGCTCGACAACCTTCTTGATACTTGCCTTAGCAAGGCCACGGAGACACGCAGCACTTTCGCACTGATTTATATGGATTTAGATCGCTTTAAACTGGTCAATGATGCCTGGGGGCATCACATAGGTGACCAACTGCTGGTGGCGGTTGCCGGGCGATTATCTGCCTGTATCAGCGATAAAATGTCGCTGGCGCGCCTCGGCGGCGATGAATTTACCCTGCTGGTACCGGATACCCACGAAGACGAGGTTGAGGCGCTGGTAAAACATCTTGTGACCACCATTCAACAGCCTTTCTGCGAGCTGAACCATGTCATTAATGTTTCACTCAGCGCCGGGATCAGTTACTACCCGCAGCATGGCGATACCGCCCACGAGCTGAAACTGAAAGCCGACACGGCAATGTACAGCGTAAAACAGGAAGGCCGTAACAGTTGGGCTGTGTTTCATGCTGGCATGGCACAGAAAACCGTAGACGATCCGCTGTTTTTGCAGGATTTATCGCAGGCGCTGTCGCGCGACCAGTTTGAACTCTGGTACCAACCGCAGTACCACGCACCGGAGCATGCATTGGCAGGTTTCGAAGCCTTGCTGCGCTGGCGTCACCCGACACGAGGGGTTTTGCTGCCTGCAACCTTTTTACCTATGCTGGAAAAAACGGGGTTAATCATCTCTGTCGGGCGCTGGGTTATTGATGCGGCATGCAGGCAACTGCACCACTGGAATAACCAGGGGTTTCGACATCTTACGCTTGCTATCAACCTCTCACCCAGCCAGTTTGAGCAGCATGATATTTACGACCAAATCACCGATTCACTGCAACGCTACCATATCGATCCCATGCAGTTGACGCTTGAAATCACGGAAAACACCGCGCTGAAAAACATTGAGCGTAGTGTGCTGTTGCTTAATCAGTTCGCACAAATGGGTATCACGGTTGCGATTGATGATTTTGGTACGGGCTACTCCAACATGCTGATGCTAAAACGGTTACCGGCAACAGAGCTTAAAATCGACAGAAGTTTTGTGAAGGATATTCGCGATAACAGCCGCAACGTGAAGATTGTCTCAACGATTATTGATATTGCACATTCCATGAACATGCATGTCGTGGCGGAAGGTATCGAAACGGCCGAGCAGCAGGCGTTGCTGACCAATCTGGGCTGTGCTTACCTACAAGGGTTTCTTTTCGCTCGTCCTTTACCCGTCGAGAAAGTTGCTGTGCTGCTACAGCAAAAAAGATTTAGTTTATCGCTGGAATGTTCAGATTCGTCACAAAAAAAGCCCGCATAAACCCCTAATTTTCAGGTATGTTGCAAGAAAGTCATTAAATTGCCGCTGATGTGTCACTTGTGACCGCGTTGCAACATACATGATTAAGGGGGAGTCGCAATGCTTAAACATCACCTGGATGCGTTGAATGTGCTCTCCACCCCGGTTTGGGTGGTTGCTCCTGACACAGAAGCGTTACTTTTCGCGAATGCGCAAGCGCTGAAAATCGCGGCGGGACGCTCACTCAATGAGATGCGAAACGGAAAATATTCTGCTTATGCGCAACTCAGCCTGGCCATGTACCTGCCCAGCTTGCAAAATCATGAAGATGTGGTCGAAATCTTGAGTGTTTGCCCGGATGGTGAAGAAACCACCATCAGTTGCCGTATCGTATTGCGCACACTCGAAAATGCCGGTGAAGTGCTGCTGTTTGAAGGCGTTTCAGGTGCCGCTGCGGCGGCGCTAAAAGCGCACCACTCGCCAACTTATCGCCCGCATAAGCAAGGTTTTTACGCCCGCTTCTTTTACACAACCTCCGCGCCAATGCTGCTTATCGATCCCATTCGTGATGGGTTGATTGTCGATGCTAACCTCGCTGCGCTGCGTTTTTATGGTTATGACCATGAAGAGATGTGCCAGAAACACACCTGGGAGATCAATACGCTTGGGCGCAGCGTATTACCGGTAATGCAGGAGGTTTCGCATCTACCTGGCGGGCATAAGCCGTTGAATTTTATCCATCAACTCGCTGATGGTTCCACCCGCCATGTGCAAACTTACGCCGGACCGATTGAGATTTATGGCAAGCGTTTAATGTTGTGCATTATTCACGACATCACCGAACAAAAACGGCTTGAGCAGGAACTGGAATACGCCGCGCACCGGGACACACTCACCGGCCTGCTGAACCGCCGCCAGTTTTATCACCTGACGGAACACATTCTACCGACGGGGCTGGATTTCACTTTGCTGCTGGTCGACGCCGATCATTTCAAAAATATCAATGATCAGTTTGGTCATCAAAAAGGTGACCAGGTACTGGTTGAACTGGCGCGAATGCTTGAGGCGAACTGCCGCTCAGGCGATTATGTTTTCCGCTGGGGTGGCGAAGAGTTCTTGTTATTGTTGCCGCATACCACCACGGATATGGCCCTGAACGTAGCGGAACGGATACGTCAGGCCGTTGCCAGTATCAACATCGCGGATCTACCTGGTTTTACGGTGAGTATTGGTGTGGCACACCACCTGCCTGATGAAGACATGGATGCGCTCTTTAAACGTGTGGATGAGGCTTTATACCTGGCGAAAAATAACGGGCGAAACCGGGTGTTAGCCGCATGAGTGCAAGCAAAAAAAAGCGCCCGTCTGACGGGCGCATTGCAGTGATATTGCTGAGTTAGTGGATACCCAGACGCCAGGCAAAATCAATCTCTTCTTTCAACTCGCTGTGCGACAGCGTTAGCAAATCCGCAAACTCCAGGCGCAATTGTTTGAGTTTTTTTAAGTATTCTGCCGGGGTGAGCGTGCTTTTGTCGCGACGCAGATATTCAATTGCCAGTTGGGTTGGGTCTAATTCAGTCTCCATAGCATCCTCTTTCGTGGTGAAAACCTGACCACTATAGCACACTGCGCTGTCTGTTTTTTGACCAAAATCGTATAAAGGCGGCATTTCGCGAGGGGAAGAGAATTTTAAGCAACCCTCGTTTTAAAAGGGGTGCACTTGAACGATAAGATTATCTTCCTCAATAACGAAGGGTGGAGTAAACGTCCCAAATATTTTGCTCACATTGCTTCGCGCATTTTCGTCCACTCAACAAAACGGGCTTTTTATTGAAAAGTCAGGGAAAAGAGTAAAAATACGTCTCCTTATTTCCTCCATTGTCCCTTCACATTCCCTAAGTAAAATTTTCACCACTCCTGCTTAGACAGGAACCATTCCGTAATCAATGAGTTTCCCCTTACTTCCCGTGACGTAAGGGGATTTTTTTTATCAGTGCTTCAAAATATAAAGCGTGCGGCTATACGCCACATCTTCGGGGTTATTGATCGGATAACCTTTCAGCCACGGTTTAATCAAACGCCCGTTGGTGTATTGGTAAATCGGCGCGATTGGCGCTTTTTCCGCCAGAATATGCTCGGCCTCGTTATAGTCAGCGTTTCGCACTTTGGCGTTGGTTTCCAGCGCCGCCTGCGCCAGCACTTTGTCGTACGCCGCATCGTTGAAACGCGCAATGTTGCCGCTGTTCGTCGAGTTCAGTACCGACAGGAAAGTGGAAGGTTCATTATAATCTCCGACCCACGACGCGCGGATCACATCGAAGTTTCCGCTGTTACGGCTGTCGATATAGGTTTTCCACTCCTGATTCTGCAATTTGACGTCCGCGCCAAGGCTCTTTTTCCACATTGACGCCACCGCAATCGCGATTTTCTGGTGGTTTTCTGACGAGTTATAGAGCAACGTCAGTTTCAGCGGACGTTGCGGGCCGTAGCCAGCCGCCTGCAATAATGTTTTTGCCTGCGCATTCAACTCGGCCTGGCTCATCTGTTCAATTTGCGAGGGCTGCGGCGTAAATCCGGCGGTAACATCCGGCGTGAAGCGCCAGGCCGGTTTTTCACCGGTGCCCAACACTTTCTGCGCGATCACCCGCCGATCAATCGTCATGCTCAACGCAAGCCGCACGCGCGCATCGGCAGTCGGCCCTTTCTGGGTGTTAAACGCGTAATAATAGGTGCCAAGCTGCGGCGGCGTATAAACCTGTCCGGGGATATCTTTGAGCAACTTCTGATAGAGGTTTTTCGGGAAAGATTCAGTAATGTCGATACCGTTCGCCAGGTAACGTTTGGTGGCCGCCGACTCCTGATTGATCGGTACAAACGTGACCTGCTGGATAACCGTTTTCGCATCATCCCAATAGTGCTTATTGCGTTCGAGCACCAGCTTTTCATTCACCACGCGATCGGCAAGTACATAAGCGCCATTGCCCACCAGGTTGCCTGGGCGCGTCCACTCCGCACCGCTTTGCACATTGGCTTTTTGCACCGGGTAAAAGGCAAAGCTGGCAGCTAAACTTGGGAACCACGGCAATGGCCGCTCCAGTTGTACCCGCAACGTGCGTGCATCAACGGCACTAACGCCAAGTTTATCCACCGCCTCTTTACCTTCAGTAATGCTCTTCGCATTTGCAATGCCCGCCAGCGCAGCAAAACTGGCGAAAGGGGAAGTGGTTTTCGGATCAACCAGCCGCTGCCAGCTGTAGACAAAATCCTCTGCCGTCACCGGTGAACCATCGGACCAGCGCGCGTCATCCCGCAACGTAAATACCCAGGTGCGGTTATCGCTGCTTTGCCATTTACTGGCAACGCCCGGAACGATTTCGCCCTTCTCGTTCTGATTCACCAGCCCTTCAAAGAGATCGCGGATGACCTGAATTTCCGGCAAACCAACGGCTTTCGCCGGATCTAACGTGGCGGGTTCATCTTTAACATGACGAATGACTTCCTGTTTCTCGGCCAGTTGGGTACCCGGCGGCACATCGGCTGCCAGTGCACTTGCAGAAAAACCGCACAGCCAGAGCGCGCAGCTCAGCGTTGAAATTTGATGCTTCATGGGATCCCCTCATTGGTATGCCTTCCCGACAAAAGATGAGGTAATTATTTGTTTTAACTTGGGAGAATGCAAACAGAGGACAGCGGAAAATTGAGGCTGGACGCCAAATTAACCCTCATGGCATGATTTGCGTCGCATCGCTTTATGCTCAACACTTGCTGTAAGTAAACGACAATAAAAGGGAAGCCTATGCCAGCCACACGCCCGCGTGCTCAACGAGGCGCATTTGCCCCCGGCAGTGAAGAGTTTGGTCGCTCGCTGTTAGGCGCGCCGCTGATCTGGTTTCCCGCGCCAATTGCCACGCGTGAAAGCGGGCTCATCATCGCCGGAACGCACGGCGACGAAAATTCCTCTGTGGTAACGCTCTCCTGCGCGTTGCGCACACTTAATACCGATTTACGTCACCATCACGTAGTGCTGGCGGTCAACCCGGATGGCTGCCAGCTTGGTCTGCGCGCAAATGCAAACGGGGTTGATCTCAATCGTAATTTCCCCGCCGCCAACTGGAAAGCCGGTGAAACGGTGTATCGCTGGAACAGTGCGGCTGAAGATCGTGATGTCGTGCTGCTGACCGGTGACGCGCCCGGTTCAGAACCGGAAACGCAGGCGCTCTGCCAGCTTATCCATCGTATTCATCCGGCATGGGTCGTGACATTCCACGATCCGCTGGCCTGTGTGGAAGATCCCCGCAAAAGCGCGCTGGGTAAATGGCTGGCAGATGGGTTTTCCCTGCCGCTGGTCACCAGCGTCGGTTACGAAACGCCGGGCTCATTTGGCAGCTGGTGTGCAGATATCAATTTGCACTGTATTACCGTTGAATTCCCGCCGATCTCTTCTGACGAGGCCAGCGAGAAATACCTTGCGGCAATGACGGCGCTACTGCACTGGGATCCTCAAAGGTGAAGCTTACCGGTGCTGAAATGCAGCGCCGGTTCAACGTCCACCGCCAGCCAGGTTGGGCCATCAAGATCGGCAAAACGCACCTGGCTGGCAAGCGGTAGCGCCGCCGCGATGGCGCGCGACGTACAGATCATACAGCCAAGCATTAGCGTGAATCCTTGTTGAGACGCCTCATGCGCCAGCGCCAGCGCTTCGGTTAATCCGCCGGTTTTATCCAGCTTGATATTCACCATTTCATAGCGCCCATGCAGGTGAGCGAGGCTTTCGCGGGTGTGGCAGCTTTCATCCGCACAAATCGGCAACGGATGGATGAAATTCGCCAGTGCATCGTCCTCATCGGCGGGCAGCGGCTGTTCCAGCATGGCAACGCCGAGATCTGCCAGCAACTGGCATCGTGCGGCAAGCCCTTCCGTGTGCCAGGCCTCATTGGCATCCACAATTAATGTCGCATCGGGCGCGGCGGCGCGAATTGCCACCAGCCTTTCGCTGATCAAATGGTCATCCAGCTTAATTTTCAGCAGTTGTGCGCCCTTTTCACTGAGCGCGGCGGCGCTGGCCGCCATTTGTTCCGGTGTACCAATCACCACCGTTTGTGCGGTGATAATGGTTTGCGGCAAACTGACGCCTGCGGACTGAGCCAGCGTGATAGCCGCTTTGCGCGCTTGCAGATCCCACAAGGCGCAGTCAACAGCGTTTCGCGCAGCGCCCGGCGGCAGGAGTGTTTGCAACTCTTCGCGCGTCAGGCGGTTTTCCAGTTGCGGCACAATCGTCATAATTTGAGCCACGACAGAGGCCTCACTTTCACCATAACGCGGGTACGGCGTACATTCACCGGCGGCTTTTACGCCATCCTCTTCCAGCTCGACCACCACCACGCGCGCTTCGTTGCGCGCACCGCGCGAAATCACAAATGGCGTATGCAGCGGCCAGGTTTCCTCATACACTTTGACGGTTCTCATTCCTCACTCCTCTGCCGCAGATCTAAACCAGTATAGATATGAAAATTGGTTTGCCGTGCTCTTCGCGGATGGCATAAACTAGCGCCGACGTTAACTATATGTAAACAGGAAGATATTATGTCACAACTCGTTCATTTTCAGGGCAACCCGGTTCCCGTTGCAGGCGCTATCCCGCAGGCTGGCGCAAAAGCCAGGCCGTTTACGCTCGTGGCTAAGGATCTGTCTGACGTCGCACTGAGCCAGTTCGCTGGCAAACGTAAAGTGCTGAACATTTTCCCAAGCATCGATACCGGCGTTTGCGCGGCTTCTGTGCGTAAATTTAACCAGTTAGCAACCGAGATGAACAACACCGTGGTGCTGTGCATTTCTGCTGACCTGCCGTTTGCCCAATCCCGTTTTTGCGGTGCTGAAGGTCTGAGCAATGTCATTACCCTTTCGACGCTGCGCAGTGCTGACTTCCTCGAAAATTACGGTGTTGGCATCTCTGATGGCGCGCTGAAAGGCCTTGCAGCGCGTGCTGTGGTGGTGATTGATGAAAACGACACTGTTATTTTCAGCCAACTGGTGAATGAGATCACCAACGAGCCGGATTACACCGCCGCGCTGGACGTGCTGAAAGGTTAATTAACCTGACGCCAACAAAAAAGCCTCCGCAATGGAGGCTTTTTCTTTTCTACTCGTCGCCCTTCTTCTGGCTCAAGCCATATTCCCGCAATTTATTGGCAATCGCGGTGTGCGAAACACCGAGCCGCTTCGCCAGTTTACGCGTGCTGGGATAGTTGCGATAAAGCTGGATCAACACCGAGCGCTCAAAACGGCTGGTGATCTCATCCAGCGATCCCTCCATGGCATCTTCGCCCACCGGCACCGTGGCGGCGTCATAATCCGGCAGTTGAATATCCTGGGCGCGCAGCTCGTAGCCTTCCAGCTGCGTTAACGCCCGGTAAATGGCGTTTTTCAACTGGCGCACATTACCCGGCCAGCCATAGCGGTTGAGCAACTGATGCACATCCTGCGACAGTTTTGGTCGAGGAACGCCCTGTTCGTCGGCAAAACGGGCCACAAAAAGCTCAGTCAGCGGCATGATATCCTGCGGACGATCGCGCAGCGGCGGTAAGTTCAGCGTCAGCACATTCAGGCGATAGTAGAGATCTTCCCGGAACAACCCTTTTTGCACCAGCTCTACCAGATTGCGCTGTGTTGCACAGATCACCCGCACATCCACATGCACCTCGTGGTCCTCGCCGACACGCCGGAAGGTACCATCGTTTAGAAAACGCAGCAGCTTCACCTGCATACGCGGTGACATTTCGCCAATCTCATCAAGCAGCACCGAGCCGCCGTTCGCCTGTTCGAAAAAGCCTTTTTTGCCTTCCGGTGCGTGACCAAACAGCTCGCTTTCAACGGACTCTTCCGGAATGGATGCGCAATTGAGCGCCAGATAAGGTTTCGCTGCGCGTGGGCTGGCAAGATGGCAGGCATGCGCCAGCAAATCTTTACCGGTGCCGGTATCGCCGGTTATCAGCAGCGGTGCGGTGAGCATCGCCAGTTTCCGCGCCTGTTCCACCACCTGCCGCATTTTCTGGCTCACGGCAACAATCTGACTGAACGCGCTGAGATCCTGTTGGCTCAGGTTTTGTAACTGGCGCCCCATACGAATGGTCGAACGCAGCATCACCACCGCACCGGTCAACACCGGTTCGCCGGTCTCGCCTTCCAGGTGCACTGGCGTTATCTCCATCAGGAAATTTTGCCCGGCGATAACGACGTGTTCGTTATGCGAATTTTGCGGATTACCTTCGAGCCAGCGCTGGAAATTAAACCCCGCAATCAGCTGTACCGCGTTGTGATTGCGGAGTTTATCGGCATCGAGAGCAAAAAGCTGGCAACTGGCCGGGTTCGCCAGTTCCACTTTGCTTTTCATATCCAGCGACAATACCGGCTCTGGCAGCGCTTCGAGCAGCGCGCTCATCGCGCGGTGTTCGCGTTCGGAGGGCATCCACAGCACGGTACGAACATCTGTCACGCCGGGGATGCGGCGAATTTCAGCCATCAGACTACTGAAGGTGTTAAATTCGAGCGCGGCGAAATTCAGGTAGATTCGCCCGACAGGGTCAATTTCTATCCCGCGTAAGTCGATACCGCGCAGCACCAGTAAATCCAGTAATTCGCGAGTCAGACCAAGCCGGTCTTCACAAAAAACTTCAAGACGCATGGGAGTTCGCCCTTATTCATTCACGTAATGAAGGGATGATAAGCCAGTTCGCGGTTTGCAGGAAGATATCTGTCAACAAATATTGACAGTTTGCGGAGAAAAGCGGCACTGCGGCGTAAAGGTAAGCGCGCAGCGCCGATTTTTTAATCGGCGGGTCGTTTCTGGAGCGTCTCTTTTAACTGGCTAATCAACTGGCGGCGAAAATCGCCAAGGCGCGGTTTATCGTCGTCAAGCCACGGCAGCGGACGACACAGTTCCATCGCTTTAATCCCGAGCCGCGCTGTCAACAACCCGGCGCCAATCCCCTGCGCTGCGCGCGCAGAAAGCCGGGCCGCCAGATCCTGCGATACCCAGTCCATGCCAATTTCACGCACCAGTTCGCTGGCACCCGCGAAGGCGATATTCAGCAGCACCAGGCGGAACAAACGCAGGCGGCTGTAGTAACCGAGTTCAATGCCGTACAGCGTAGCGATACGGTTGATGAGCCGCAGATTGCGCCAGGCGATAAAAGCCATATCGACCATCGCCAGCGGGCTGACGGCTACCATCAGCGCGGATTCCGCCGCCGAGCGACTGATTTCACGTCGTGCCTGCGCATCCAGCACGGGCTGAACCAGATGCGCATACAGGCTGACAATTTCACGATCGTTGTGCGTTTCGTGGATTGCGGCATACCAGCGCTGTAGCGCCGGATGCGCCTGATCGATCCCAGCCTGCCGCGCCAGCTTTTCGCAAAAAGCCCGCCCTTTTCCGGTCGCGTGGCTATGCAATAAATCACGCGCTTCATCGCGTTCTTGCGCGCGCTGGCGCAAACGCCACAGCCGTCGCCACTCACTGGCAATCGAGCCGACTCCTGCGCCAACGATCAACGCACCGGCGACACAGCCGCCCAGTGCAACCCAGTCCTGTGTTTGCCAGGCGTTCATTGCCCACTGCACACCTTGCCCGACCACACTTACGCCAAACAGCGTCAACCCGGCGGTAACCATTTTGCGCCACAGGCTGCGTTTTGGCCGCAGCGCAGCCTCAACCACCGCCTCGGCTTGCCCCTCTTCCGGTAGTTCATCAACCAGGGCGGGAGCAAAGTTTTCCGCTTGCTTATCATTAAAAGTCTGCGCACGTTTAAACTGCGCACTGCTTTCCGCTTCCAGCGGGCCTGCGAAATCGATTCTCGGTTTTAGCGGCTCGGTCATCGCAATTTATCTCCAATCAAAAACTCCAGCGCCGCATCCAGGCGGATATGCGGCAGCGGCGTATCGACATCCATCACCGGCGGGCGAAACGCCTCAAAATTAAACCCTTGCTTATCCCAGAACGCCTGCCCCGGCAACCGCGCAGGCACTTCACCAGGGTAGACGGTTAGCGGTGCGCCATCACTCAGACGATGCCCGCGCAGCGCAGGGATCTTTTCGCCATTCACATCAATGATGCCGCTTTGCGTCGCCAGCACAGAAGCCAGTCCCAGACAATCCATACTGATGCCTTCAAACGCCGCGTTTTGCCAGGCGTCCTGAATAAGCTGTTGCAACAGCGACACCATATTGGCGTGCTGATCGACGGTAATATGATCGGCTTTGGTGGCGGCAAATAAGAGTTTGTCGATAACCGGCGCAAACAGGCGGCGAAACAGCGTGCGCTGACCATAGTGGAAACTTTGCATCAGTTGCGTGAGCGCAAGCCGCATATCGTTAAACGCTTGTGGCCCGTTGTTAAGCGGTTGCAGGCAATCGACCAGCACAATCTGGCGATCAAACTTCAGGAAATGGTGTTTATAGAAACCTTTTACGACATGCTCGCAATAGTAGTTGTAACGTTCGCGCAGCATCCCGGCGTTGGTGTGTTTACCGGCCTGCGCCAGTTTCGCTTCTCCGGTGCCGTCAACCTCCGGCCACGGAAAGAATTGCAACGCAGGCGCGCCTGCCATATCACCAGGCAGAACAAAACGGCCAGGTTGAATAAAGTGCAGACCTTCGCGTTTGCACTGATGCAAATAGTCCGTCCACGCCGCTGCAATTTCTGCCAGCCGGTTTTCATCCGCCGGCGCCAGCGGATCAAGCCCCGCGCACAGGGCGCGCCATTGTGCCGACCACGCCTGACGCTGCCCTTGCAACAAGCCGGTCATTTGCCGCGACCAGCTCAGGTAATCCTGCGCCAGCATCGGTAAATCCAGCAGCCATTCGCCAGGATAGTCGACAATTTCCAGATAGAGCGTGGAGGTCTCTTTGAAATGGCGCAGCAGCGAATCGTTAGAGCGAAAACGCAGCGCAAGGCGGATTTCACTGACGCCGCGCGTCGGCGTCGGCCAGACCGGCGGCGATCCATACAACTGCGCCAGCCCTTCGTCGTAGGTAAAACGGGGAATACCAAAATCACGCTGCGGCACGCGTTTCACGCCAAGAAGCCGCTCTTCGCGCACGGCGCTTAGCAGCGGCAGACGTGAACCTGCGTGAATATTCAGTAATTGATTAACCAGTGCGGTAATAAATGCGGTTTTGCCACTGCGGCTCAGGCCGGTCACCGCCAGACGCAAATGCCTGTCCATTCCGCGGTTAACCAGCGCATTCAATTCGTTACGAAATCGATCCATCGCCATTGCGTTTTGCCTTAGAGCTTTAGCCGTAATTCCTTATTTTATCTCGTTTTGCGACAGGAAGCGGCGAGAAAACTTATTCGCAACGCGTTTAAGCAGCGGCTCCAGCGCGAACGCCAGGAGCAGCTTCACCGGGCGTCGGGCGACGGATTTGACCGCCCATCCCGCAACACCTGCCGGGCCGAAGCGCAGCGCGCTCAGCAACGCCAGCTTACCGACAATCTGTAAACCGGGTTTGACGTTGCGGTGAATTTGTTGCCAGCGTTGATTCATATTTTTCTCCTACAACTGACGGAAACGGCTGCGCAGCGAGAACGTATCTGAAGTGACATAACGTTCCATCTGGCGCAAACGGGTCTCTCCGGCGGCGAGCTGGGCGTCTACCGCGTCCAGCAATTCGCTGCTGCTCGGTACATTTTCGCTCTCGGCATAATTGTCCGGCAGCGGATCCAGCACAAAAAACAGCACGATGTACGCCGCCACGACAAAGAAAAACAGCCCGAAAAACATCGCCAGAATGGCAAGAATACGTACGACTTTAACGCGAATATCCAGATACTGCGCGATGCCCGCGCAAACACCACCGATTTTTCCGCGCTGCGGGATGCGCCATAATTTTTTATTCAGATCGAGGGTTGCCATTAGCGGTCTCTCCAGTTCGGGTGCTCAGCATCAAGAATATCTTCCAGCGCCTGAATACGTTCGCGCATCCTCGTGGCCTCTTCGGAAAGCTGGAGTAAGCGCTGCTGCTCGTTCTGATTAAGTTCGCCGCGTGAAGTGCGATTGTTGTAATGCAGCCATAACCAGACCGGCAACACAAACAGGATGAAAAGTGTCAGGGGTATAGCCAGAAACAGCGTGCTCATGTGTACTCCTTACAGCGGATGAGGAGCGGCATCTTCTGATGCCGCCGTTATTATTATTCGTTGTCTTGTTTCATTTTGGCTTTCAACTGCGCCAGTTGCTCGCCGATTTCGTCGTCGGCACGCAGTTCTGCAAATTGCTGATCCAGGGATTTCTGCTTTCCAAAACCGTGGCTTTCCGCTTCGGCTTCCATCTGGTCGATACGACGTTCGAACGATTCAAAGCGCGCCATCGCTTCATCCAGTTTGCCGCTGTCGAGCTGGCGGCGAACATCGCGCGATGAGCTGGCAGCCTGATGGCGTAACGTTAATGCCTGCTGGCGGGCACGGGTTTCGCTGAGTTTATTTTCCAGCTCGCCGATCTCTTTTTTCATCCGCGTCAGGCTTTCATCCACCAGCGTCACTTCCTGCCCAAGCGTTTCAATCAGCGCGGTGAGTTTTTGCTTTTCAATCAGCGCCGCACGTGCCAGATCGTCTTTATCTTTACGCAGCGCCAGTTCGGCTTTTTCCTGCCACTCGGCCTGCTGCGCGCTCGCTTGTTCAATGCGACGCGTCAGCTGTTTTTTCTCCGCCAGCGCACGCGCTGAAGTTGAACGAACCTCCACCAGCGTATCTTCCATCTCCTGGATCATCAGACGCACCAGTTTTTGTGGATCTTCGGCTTTTTCCAGCAGTGAATTGATGTTGGCGTTCACGATGTCGGCAAAACGAGAAAAAATACCCATAATCTGTTCCTCTTGATTTCTGTAATCGGGCTCAGCCCTGCTGCTGGACTATTACAAACTCCGTGCCAACTTTTTATCCCTTTGAATATAAAGCAGATGAATAGTTTTACCGCAACGATAACTTAGGCTAGAGTAGTTAATATCACTAACTAGTGGCGAATTTCATCATGTCGGAACAAAAGGATAACTTGCTCGGCGAGGCCAACAGCTTTATTGAGGTGCTGGAACAGGTTTCGCGCCTCGCGCCGATCGATAAGCCGGTGCTGATCATCGGCGAACGCGGTACCGGTAAAGAGCTGATCGCAAACCGTTTGCACTTTCTCTCTTCGCGCTGGCAAGGACCATTCATTTCGCTCAATTGCGCAGCGCTGAATGAAAACCTGCTGGATAGCGAACTTTTCGGCCATGAAGCGGGCGCATTTACTGGCGCGCAAAAACGCCATCCGGGCCGGTTTGAACGTGCCGATGGCGGAACGCTGTTTCTTGATGAACTGGCCACCGCGCCAATGCTGGTGCAGGAAAAGCTGCTGCGGGTGATTGAATATGGCGAGCTGGAGCGCGTCGGCGGAAGCCAGCCATTACAGGTCAATGTACGGCTGGTTTGCGCCACTAATGCCGATCTGCCGCAAATGGTACAGGACGGCACATTTCGCGCGGATTTGCTCGACCGACTGGCCTTTGATGTCGTGCTCCTGCCACCGCTGCGCCAGCGTCAGAGCGATATCATGCTGATGGCCGATCATTTCGCTATCCAGATGTGTCGTGAACTGAAATTACCTCTCTTCCCTGGTTTTACCGATCACGCGCGCGACGTGTTGATGGGTTATTCATGGCCGGGTAATATCCGCGAACTCAAAAACGTGGTGGAGCGCTCGGTTTACCGCCACGGCAGCATCGATACGCCGCTTGATGACATCATCCTTGATCCTTTCAACCGTGACATTACCACTCCACCACAAACCGGGCGGGAAGCAGCAGAGCTGCCAGCGTTGCCGCTGGATTTACGCAAATTCCAGTTCGATCAAGAAAAAACGCTGCTGCAAACCAGTCTGCAACAGGCGAAATTTAACCAAAAACGCGCGGCGGAGTTACTCGGGCTCACTTACCACCAACTGCGCGCGCTGCTGAAAAAACACCAAATCAGCTGAAATCGCCGACAATAACAGCAGTCGTAAGCAGACATTTGTACGAAGCCATGGCAAGTGCGATACACTTTGCACATGAATTTAAAATCGTTGAAAAAATCATGCGTCTGGTTTTCTCTTCCCTGCTATTGACCGCAAGCCTGGCGACAGGTCTTGCGCAAGCGGCGACACCGCTTTTTGAGCAAGCGGATATTCGCGACAGCGGCTTTGTCTATTGTGTCAATGGTCAGGTCGATACCTTTAACCCGCAAAAAGTCAGCAGCGGCCTGATTGTCGATACGCTGGCGGCACAGCTTTATGATCGCTTGCTGGATGTCGATCCTTATACTTACCGGCTGGTTCCGGAGCTGGCGGAAAGCTGGGAAGTGCTCGATAACGGCGCGACTTACCGCTTTCGCCTGCGCGACGGCGTGGCTTTTCAGAAAACAGCCTGGTTTACGCCGCACCGCACACTGAACGCCGATGATGTGGTCTTCACCTTCCAGCGCATTTTCTCGCGCAATCATCCCTGGCATAACGTCAACGGCGGTAACTTTCCCTATTTCGACAGCTTGCAGTTTGCCGATTCTGTCGACAGCGTGCGTAAACTCGATAACCGCACGGTTGAATTCCGCCTGAAAAAACCGGATGCCTCTTTTTTATGGCATCTGGCGACACACTATGCTTCGGTGATGTCGGCGGAATACGCCGCCCAGTTAGAGAAAAGCGATCACCAGGAGTTGCTAGACCGACAACCGGTCGGCACCGGGCCTTATCAACTGGATGAATACCGTGCCGGGCAATATATTCGGTTACAACGTCACGAAAAGTTCTGGCGTGGTAACCCATTGATGCAACAAGTGGTTGTCGATCTTGGTTCCGGCGGCACCGGGCGCTTGTCTAAGCTGTTAACCGGTGAGTGCGATGTGCTGGCCTGGCCTGCCGCCAGCCAGTTGACGATTTTGCGCGATGACCCGCGTTTACGACTTACGTTACGCCCGGGCATGAACATTGCCTATCTGGCGTTTAACACCAACAAACCGCCGCTGAATAACCCGGAAGTGCGCCATGCGCTGGCGCTGGCCATTAATAATCAGCGTTTGATGCAGTCGATTTACTACGGAACCGCTGAAACCGCCGCCTCGATACTGCCGCGTGCCTCCTGGGCTTATGACAACGAAGCGAAGATCACCGAGTACGATCCGGCGCAGGCCCGCGAACGCCTGAAAGCGCTGGGGCTGGAAAATTTGACGCTGCAATTGTGGGTGCCGACCAGTTCACAGGCATGGAACCCAAGCCCGTTGAAAACCGCTGAGCTGATTCAGGCAGATATGGCGCAGGTTGGCGTTAAAGTGGTGATCGTCCCGGTCGAAGGCCGTTTCCAGGAAGCGAGACTGATGGATATGAATCACGATTTAACCCTTGCCGGCTGGGCAACGGACAGTAACGATCCGGACAGTTTCTTCCGCCCGATGCTCAGTTGCGCGGCAATTAACTCGCAGACTAATTTCGCACACTGGTGCAACCGTGAGTTCGACGAGGTGTTACAAAAAGCGCTGGCTTCGCAGCAGCTTGCCGCCCGTATTGATGATTATGATGAGGCGCAGCAAATACTGGCGCGTGAATTACCGGTGCTGCCGCTGGCGTCTTCCCTGCGTTTGCAGGCGTATCGCTATGACATTAAAGGCCTGGTGCTGAGCCCGTTTGGTAGCGCCTCTTTTGCTGGTGTTTCGCGGGAAAAACAAGAGGTTTCGCCACCATGATTATCTTTACCCTGCGCCGCCTGTTATTGCTGCTGGTCACGCTTTTTTTACTGACGTTCGTCGGCTTTAGCCTGAGCTATTTTACGCCCCACGCCCCGCTTCAGGGCGCTTCGCTGTGGAATGCCTGGGTATTCTGGTTTAACGGTTTGCTGCACTGGGATTTTGGTGTTTCCAGTATTAACGGCCAGTTGATTTCAGAACAGCTTAAAGAGGTGTTTCCGGCCACTATGGAGCTGTGCCTGCTGGCGTTTGGCTCCGCATTATTGGTAGGCATTCCGGTCGGGATGCTAGCCGGTGTGATGCGCGGCAAGTGGCAGGATAAAATGATCAGTGCCTTTGCGCTGCTGGGCTTTTCAATCCCGGTGTTCTGGCTGGCGCTGCTCTTAACCCTGTTTTTCTCGCTGAATTTAGGCTGGCTGCCGGTGTCGGGTCGTTTTGACCTGCTATACGAAGTCAAAACGGTGACCGGTTTTTCGCTGATTGATGCGTGGCTCTCCGATTCGCCGTGGCGCGAAGAGATGATTATCAGCGCGTTACGTCATGTGGTGTTGCCGGTATTAACGCTGGCGGTGGCACCGACCACCGAAGTTATTCGCCTGATGCGCATCAGCACCATCGACGTGTTTGATAAAAACTACATCAAAGCGGCGGCGACGCGCGGCCTTTCGCGGCTAACGATTCTGCGCCGCCATGTTTTGCACAACGCCCTGCCACCGGTGATCCCGCGCCTCGGCCTGCAATTTTCCACCATGCTGACGCTGGCGATGATCACCGAAATGGTGTTCAGTTGGCCGGGCCTGGGACGCTGGTTGATTAATGCGATTCGCCAGCAGGACTACGCGGCGATTTCCGCAGGCGTAATGGTGGTAGGCTCACTGGTTATTATTGTGAACGTGCTGTCCGATATCCTCGGCGCACTGGCTAATCCGTTGAAACATAAGGAATGGTATGCCTTACGATAGCGTCTACAGCGAAAAACGCCCGCCTGGCGCGCTGCGAACCGCATGGCGCAAATTTTATGGTGATACCACCGCGATGATCGGCCTGTATGGCTGCGGCGCGTTGCTGCTGCTGTGTATTTTCGGTCACTGGTTTGCGCCCTACGGCATTGACCAGCAATTCCTCGGTTATCAATTGCTGCCACCCTCCTGGTCGCGCTATGGCGATGTTTCGTTTTTCCTCGGCACAGATGATTTGGGGCGCGATGTATTAAGCCGTTTGCTGAGTGGCGCAGCGCCAACGGTGGGCGGCGCCTTTGTCGTTACGCTGGCGGCAACCCTTTGCGGGCTGGCGCTTGGCGTTTTCGCCGGTTGCACCCACGGCCTGCGCTCGGCGGTGCTGAACCATATTCTCGACACGCTGCTGTCGCTCCCTACACTGCTGCTGGCAATTATTGTGGTGGCGTTCGCGGGCCCGCATCTTTCGCACGCGATGTTTGCCGTCTGGCTGGCGCTGCTGCCGCGCATGGTGCGTTCGGTTTACAGCATGGTGCATGATGAACTGGAAAAAGAGTATGTGGTCGCCGCGCGACTTGATGGCGCTTCGACCATGAATATTCTGTGGTTTGCCGTGCTGCCGAACATTACCGCAGGTATGGTGACAGAAATTACCCGCGCGCTGTCGATGGCGATCCTCGATATCGCCGCACTCGGTTTTCTCGACCTGGGCGCGCAACTCCCCTCTCCGGAATGGGGTGCCATGCTCGGTGACGCGCTGGAACTGATTTATGTTGCGCCGTGGACGGTAATGCTGCCAGGCGCGGCAATTATGGTGAGCGTGTTGCTGGTTAATATTCTTGGCGACGGTATTCGCCGCGCGATCACGGCGGGGGTGGAATAATGCCGCTTCTTGATATTCGTAATCTCACCATTGAGGTGAAAACCGGTGAAGACTGGGTAAAAGCAGTCGATCGCGTCAGCCTGACGCTGGCAGAAGGTGAAATTCGCGGGCTGGTTGGCGAGTCTGGCTCCGGCAAAAGTCTGATTGCTAAAGCGATTTGCGGCGTTACCAAAGACAACTGGCGCGTCACCGCAGACCGTATGCGCTTTGATGATATCGATCTACTGCGGCTCTCCGCACGCGAGCGGCGCAAGCTAATGGGCCACAACGTATCAATGATTTTTCAGGAACCGCAATCCTGTCTCGATCCGTCTGAGCGCGTTGGCAAACAACTGATGCAGAACATCCCCGGCTGGACGTGGAAAGGTAGTCTGTGGCAGCGTTTTGGCTGGCGAAAACGCCGCGCCATTGAATTGCTGCACCGAGTTGGCATTAAGGATCACAAAGATGCGATGCGCAGTTTTCCTTATGAGCTGACCGAAGGTGAATGCCAGAAAGTGATGATTGCCATCGCGCTGGCCAACCAGCCGCGGTTGCTGATTGCCGATGAGCCAACAAACGCAATGGAACCGACCACCCAGGCGCAAATTTTTCGCCTGCTCGACAGGCTTAATCAGAACAACAACACCACCATTATGTTGATCAGCCATGATTTGCAGATGCTGAGCAAATGGGCCGATCGTATCAATGTGATGTATTGCGGCCAGACCGTAGAGACCGCGCCGAGCGAAGAGTTGATCGCCACACCTCATCACCCCTATACACAGGCGTTGATTCGCGCGATCCCGGATTTCGGCAGCGCGATGCCGCATAAAAGCCGCCTGAATACGATGCCTGGTGCAATTCCACTGCTGGAGCAGTTGCCGATCGGCTGCCGCCTGGGGCCTCGCTGCCCTTACGCCCAGCGTAAATGTGTGGAAACGCCGCGGTTAGCCGGTGCAAGAAATCATCTCTTCGCCTGCCATTTCCCGCTGAATATGGAGAGTGAGTGAGATGGTCGAAACCTTGCTTGAAGTGCGCAATCTGAGCAAAACCTTCCGTTATCGCACTGGCTGGTTCCGCCGCCAGACCGTTGAAGCGGTTAAACCGCTGAGCTTTACTCTGCGGGAAAAACAGACGCTGGCAATTATTGGTGAGAACGGTTCCGGTAAATCAACGCTGGCGAAAATGCTGGCCGGAATGGTCGAGCCTTCTTCCGGCGAACTGGTGATTGACGATAAGCCGTTGCATTACGGCGATTACACGTTTCGCAGCCAGCACATTCGCATGATTTTTCAGGATCCGACCACCTCGCTGAACCCGCGTCAGCGACTGTCGCAAATCCTCGATTTCCCGTTACGTCTGAATACGGATCTTGAGCCGGAAGTTCGCCAGAAGCGCATCCTTGAGACGCTGCGCATGGTCGGCCTGTTGCCGGATCATGTCAGTTATTACCCCTATATGCTGGCACCGGGGCAAAAACAACGCCTGGGACTGGCGCGCGCATTAATCCTGCGTCCGAAGGTGATTATTGCTGACGAAGCGCTGGCGTCACTGGATATGTCGATGCGTTCGCAGTTAATTAATCTGATGCTGGAATTACAGGAAAAACAGGGTATCTCTTATATTTATGTCACCCAGCACATCGGCATGATGAAACATATCAGCGATCAGGTTTTGGTTATGCATCAGGGTGAAGTCGTCGAGCGCGGCAGCACCGCCGATGTGCTCGCCTCGCCGCTGCATGATTTAACAAAACGTTTAATTGCCGGGCATTTTGGCGAAGCGTTAACAGCCGATGCCTGGCGAAAAGACCGCTGATTCAATAGTTTCAGTGGTCGGATTAACTCATCCGGCGACTCATGATAGAATCGCCGCGTTTTAACGACGATCGCCCCATATGATGGCGCTCGCCACAACAATGAATATAAGGATTAGAGCTATGGGTTTTCTTTCCGGTAAGCGCATTCTGGTAACTGGCGTCGCCAGCAAACTGTCCATCGCATACGGCATCGCACAGGCTATGCACCGCGAAGGCGCTGAACTGGCATTCACCTACCAGAACGACAAGCTGAAAGGCCGCGTTGAAGAGTTTGCCGCCCAGTTGGGTTCCAGCATCGTTCTGGAATGCGATGTCGCTAAAGATGAAAGCATCGATGCCCTGTTCACCGACCTGGCAAAAACCTGGCCGAAGTTTGACGGTTTCGTTCACTCCATTGGTTTCGCACCGGGCGATCAGCTGGATGGCGACTACGTGAACGCGGTAACCCGCGAAGGCTTTAAAATCGCCCACGACATCAGCTCCTACAGCTTTGTGGCGATGGCGAAAGCCTGCCGCGAAATGCTGAATCCGGGTTCAGCGCTGCTGACGCTCTCTTATCTGGGCGCTGAGCGTGCGATCCCGAACTACAACGTAATGGGTCTGGCAAAAGCCTCTCTGGAAGCAAACGTCCGCTACATGGCGAACGCGATGGGTCCGGAAGGCGTGCGTGTTAACGGAATCTCCGCCGGTCCGATCCGTACGCTGGCCGCCTCCGGCATTAAAGATTTCCGTAAAATGCTGGCACACTGCGAAGCGGTTACCCCGATTCGCCGTACTGTGACCATCGAGGACGTGGGTAACTCCGCCGCGTTCCTGTGCTCCGATCTCTCTGCCGGTATCTCCGGTGAAGTGGTTCATGTGGACGGTGGTTTCAATATCGCTGCCATGAACGAGCTGGAAATTAAATAATCCCCACCGCCCCTTCTCCTGAAGGGGCGTTTTTCGATATGCCATTCTGATATTTATTATCACCTAACAATCTTTCATCCCTCCCCTTCATTACGCCAGGATTAAGCAGCAAAAAAGATCCGGCGACAATGATATGCCGTCGTATCCGGATCGCCACTTTCAGACCAAGGAACGACCATGGAACAACGCCGGATTGAAGGCAAAAGCCACTGGTATCATGAGACCCAGTCAAGTGCCAGCCGTGCACATGCGCTACCGTTGGTTCCCGAAGCGGCCACAGTAAACGACCCTTTTCTGCTCGACCTCGCCCTGCCGGAGAAACAAAAAGCCGACCTTGAAGGCATTGTCTCGCCCGCGCGCAAACTCTATGCCCTGTTATTTCCGCAGCGTGTAAACACCAGCCGTTTACGCACCTTCAGCGCCTATGACCGGCTCAGTACAGCCCTTACGGCAGCGCAGGTTTTCGGCGTTCAACGGTTATGCAATCACTATGCAGCGCGGCTGGCGCCGTTATCCGGCCCGGACTCGTCACGGGAGAGCAACTACCGGCTGGCGCAAATTACCCAGCATGCACGGCTGCTTGCCGCCTCTCCCTCGGTTATCGACGCACGTGCGCGGCAACAGTTAGAAGACGTGGGCCTGACTTTCTATGACCTGGTGATCATCAATCAGATCATCGGCTTTGTTGCTTTTCAGGCGCGCGTTGTCGCTATTCTGCAGGCATCGCTCGGCCAACCGGTGCGGTTTATACCCGGCATGGAAACCCAGCAAGAAGCGGACGCCGCACTTTTTAGCCATACCGCCACACAATGGCAGCCCGGTATCGATATTGTCGATTTGCGTAGTGCAAATGCGCCGCAAATGGAGTCACTTGCTCGCTGGCAACCACTGCCGGAATTACGCCTGCTAGCCCCCTTGTTGGCCCATGAACATCTGCTGCTCAATGAACTGGGCGAAATGAGCGAACAGGTGGCAAAAACCAGTCCCAATAAACAGCAGAGTTGGCTGGTGGCGGCCTACACCGCGCGCATCAACGGCAGCACGAGCTGTTTTACCCAACGTGTGCAACGTGGCAATGACGATGAATTACTGGCGCAGGCACTGCGCACGGGCAGCCGCGAGCTCAATCGCGTGCTGGCGGGGAAAAACAAAGAGAGCGCTCTGGTGCAAGCGGTTCAGACGCTTACCTGCGCGCCGGACAGGTTTAGCCCCGCGCAATTTTTACAGCTTGAGGAACAAGGCTACAGCCGCCAGGCGGCAATGAGCTTGCTTGTCGCTTGTGCGCTGAATGGCTGGTTAAACCGGCTGCATATCGCCCTCGGGCAAAGCTTGTCGTGACAGGCGGGTATAGCGCTGTGTAAGTGCTCTTGCCACCAGTTGCACAGCATGATTTTGCAGAAACAGCGCTTGCCGCAACAGGAAGAATCGCGTAAAACTGTCAGCCGCTCTTTTAGCCACGAAAATACATAATTATGCTCCAGGACAACCCGCTGCTAGCGCAGCTTAAACAGCAACTTCATTCCCAAACTCCGCGTGCGGAAGGTGTTGTAAAAGGCACTGAAAAAGGCTTTGGATTTCTGGAAGTCGACGCGCAAAAAAGCTACTTCATTCCGCCGCCGCAGATGAAGAAAGTGATGCACGGCGACAAAATTATTGCCGTCATCCACAGCGATAAAGACCGTGAAAGCGCGGAGCCTGAAGAGCTGGTCGAGGCGTTCTTGACCCGTTTTGTTGGCAAAGTGCAAAAGAAAGACGATCGTCTCTCTATTGTGCCGGATCATCCGTTGCTAAAAGATGCTATTCCTTGCCGCGCCGCCCGTGGCGTTGAGCATGATTTCAAAGAAGGCGACTGGGCCGTCGCTGAAATGCGTCGCCATCCGCTGAAAGGCGATCGTGGTTTCTACGCTGAACTGACGCAGTTTATTACCTTCGCCGAAGACCACTTTGTGCCGTGGTGGGTTACTCTGGCACGCCATAATCTGGAAAAAGAAGCGCCAAATGGCGTGGCGACCGAGATGCTGGATGACGGCCTGCAGCGTGTAGATTTAACCGCGCTGGATTTTGTCACCATCGACAGCGCCAGCACCGAAGATATGGACGATGCGCTGTATGTTGCACAGACCGCTGAAGGCGAACTGCAACTGACCGTGGCAATTGCCGATCCTACCGCCTGGATTGCCGAAGGCAGCAAGCTCGACGACGCTGCGAAGATCCGCGCCTTCACCAACTATCTGCCGGGTTTCAATATTCCGATGCTGCCGCGCGAGCTGTCTGACGATCTTTGCTCTCTGCGCGCGAACGAAGTGCGTCCTGCGCTGGTTTGCCGAATGACACTGGATGCAGACGGCGCGATTAAAGACAATATCGAATTTTTCGCGGCGACCATCGAATCGAAAGCCAAACTGGCTTATGACGATGTCTCCGACTGGCTGGAAAATACCGGCAACTGGCAGCCAACAAATGATGCTATCGCGGCGCAGATCCGCCTGCTGCAGCGCGTTAGCCAGCTGCGCGCCCAATGGCGCCAGAGCCACGCACTGGTATTTAAAGACCGTCCGGATTATCGCTTTGTGCTGGGCGAGAAAGGCGAAGTGCTGGATATCGTTGCCGAGCCACGCCGCATTGCTAACCGCATTGTTGAAGAATCAATGATTGCCGCCAATATTTGCGCTGCTCGCGTGCTTCGCGACAAGCTCGGCTTTGGTATTTATAACGTGCACCTCGGTTTCGACCCGGCGAACAGCGAACAACTGGCCGCGATGCTGAAGACGCACGGTATGCATGTTGATGCCGAAGAAGTTCTGACGCTGGAAGGGTTCTGCAAATTGCGTCGCGAGCTGGACGCGCAGCCTTCAGGATTCCTCGATAGCCGCATTCGCCGCTTCCAGTCCTTCGCGGAAATCAGCGTTGAACCTGGCCCGCATTTTGGCCTTGGCCTGGAAGCGTACGCGACCTGGACCTCGCCTATCCGTAAGTACGGCGACATGATCAACCATCGTCTGCTGAAAGCGATTATCAAAGGCGAAACGCCGAAACGCCCACAGGACGATGTCACAGTGCAAATGGCTGAACGCCGTCGCCTGAACCGTATGGCTGAACGCGATGTCGGTGACTGGCTCTACGCCCGTTTCCTGCAAAACAAAGCCGGTACCGATACCCGTTTCGCGGCGGAAATTATCGATGTCAGCCGCGGCGGTATGCGCGTACGTCTGGTGGATAATGGTGCCGTTGCCTTTATTCCGGCGCCGTTTATTCATGCGGTACGCGATGAGCTGGTGTGCAGCCAGGAAAACGGCACCGTGCAAATTAAAGGTGAAACCGTCTTTAAAGTGACCGACGTTATTGATGTCACGATTGCGGAAGTTCGGATGGAAACCCGCAGCGTTATTGCCCGCCCGGTGCTGTAACGTTTTTAATCATGGCGCTTTCCAGCCCTGGAAGGCGCCAAATCACTGTTGCGATATCACGCGCATTTTTTTCTGAATTCTTCCCACAATCCTGCAAAAGCGACCACAATAAAACCTCAGGCAACTGTTTGTTTACTGCGGGTTTATACTATTTATTACACATCATTTTGTCGATACCAGGCCGGCTTTTAACAAAACATTCCAAGAAGAAACAACACGTTCATGCCTGATTACCCCCTTTAAAAAGGCGGTTATCCGTCAATAAATTGTGTCCCCGTTGCGCTTTTATGTGGGTTGGGAGATTGCATGAAAGACTTTCAGGAACAGAACCTGCTGTTTCGCTACCTGGGTTCGACAAGCCCCTTTTGGCGTTTAACCGCCGACAGTAACGCCCTGCACTTTGCGCCAGACGAAAACGCCGAGGTCAGCCAGGTTGTTGCGCTGAGCGACGAACAAGCAGCGCGTATCCGCGAGATGACGGTCATTACGTCCAGCCTATCGATGCATCTCTCTTTATTCGGCGAAGACGTTGCCGTACACCTCGTCGGCAGAAAGATATCCCGCAAAGCCTGGGCCGGTAGCGCGTCGGCCTGGCACGATACAACGTCAGTGGCGCGCGATCTGGTGCAAAGCCTCTCCTTCGCAGAGCAAGTTGTTTCCGAAGCGAATTCAGTGATCGTGATCCTCGATAAGCACGGCAATATTCAGCGATTTAATCGCCTGAGCGAAGAATACACCGGCATGAAAGAGCAAGAGGTTATTGGGCAAAACGTTTTTAAACTGTTTAT
The DNA here is from genome assembly GCF_042788165.1 of Kosakonia sp. YIM B13588. Lineage (NCBI taxonomy): Bacteria > Pseudomonadati > Pseudomonadota > Gammaproteobacteria > Enterobacterales > Enterobacteriaceae > Kosakonia > Kosakonia sp. YIM B13588. The sequence continues at coordinate 678,082 of NZ_JBHZPO010000001.1, forward strand.
GAGCCGCAGCGAAGCAGTGGCCTCAAAACGCAACATCAGCGGTTTTTTTCGTGACGGTACGCCGTATGAGGTTGAACGCTGGGTTAAAACCCGTAAAGGCCAGCGCTTATTTCTGTTTCGCAATAAGTTTGTCCACAGCGGCAGCGGTAAAAATGAAATTTACCTCATTTGCTCCGGTACAGATATTACCGAAGAGCGGCGCGCGCAGGAGCGATTGCGGGTTCTCGCCAACACCGATACGGTTACCGGTTTACCCAATCGCAATGCCATTCATGAGTTAATTAGCGATGCGATAAGCGCGCGCGGAGAAACGCAGGTCGGTGTTGTCTACCTCGACCTTGATAACTTTAAAAAAGTGAATGATGCCTATGGCCATATGTTCGGCGATCAACTCTTGCAGGCGGTCGCGCTGGCCATATTAAGTTGCCTGGATGAAGGCCAAGTGCTTGCCAGGCTCGGCGGCGATGAGTTTATCGTGCTGGCAACAGACACCTCACAGAGCCTGCTGGAAGCAATGGCATCGCGCATTCTGACCCGTTTACGCCAACCATTCCGTATCGGTCTTATCGAAGTTTACACCGGCTGTTCGCTGGGCATTTCACTGGCCCCTCAGCACGGTAATGACCGGGAAAGCGTGATCCGTAACGCCGATACAGCGATGTATACCGCTAAAGAGAGTGGGCGCGGCAAATTTTGCGTCTTCTCGCCGGAAATGAATCAACGTGTATTTGAATATTTATGGCTCGATACCAATCTGCGTAAAGCGCTGGATAAAGAGCAACTGGTGATCCACTACCAGCCGAAGATCACCTGGCGCGGCGAAGTGCGCAGCCTTGAAGCGCTGGTACGCTGGCAATCGCCGGAGCGCGGCCTGATCCCGCCGCTGGACTTTATCTCGTATGCCGAAGAGTCTGGCCTGATTGTGCCGCTGGGACGCTGGGTCATGCTGGATGTGGTGCGTCAAGTGGCGAAATGGCGCGACAAAGGCATATTTGTTCGCGTCGCGGTGAATGTCTCTGCGCGTCAACTGGCGGATCAGACGATTTTCAGCGATCTGAAACAAGCGCTGCTGGATCTTAAATTTGAATATTGCCCAATCGATGTGGAGCTAACCGAGAGTTGTTTGATTGAAAACGAGGAGCTGGCGTTGTCGGTTATTCAGCAGTTCAGTGCCCTGGGCGCGCAGGTGCATCTTGATGACTTCGGCACAGGTTACTCGTCCCTTTCACAACTGGCGCGCTTTCCGCTGGATGCTATCAAACTCGATCAATCTTTTGTCCGCGAAGTGCATAAGCAGCCGATATCACAATCGCTGGTGCGGGCGATTGTCGCCGTTGCACAAGCGCTTAATTTGCAGGTGATTGCCGAAGGTGTGGAGAATGCAAAAGAAGACGCCTTTCTTACAAAGAATGGCGTCAATGAACGGCAGGGTTTTTTATTTGCCAAACCAATGCCCGCTGCCGTATTCGAGCGGTGGTTCAGGCGTTATCAGGCACGTAAATCGCGTTAGCCCGCTTTAAGCGCCACCGCAGCGTGACGATCCTGTAACAGGACTAAACGTTCCATATAAGCAATGTCTTTCGGTTGCAAACAGAAAGCCGAGTCCACCCAGTCTTCGGTAATATCCATCAGTTCACTGCGTGGTAACTGCAAAACGCGCTGCCGGGCGCGCAGCATTGCCCGCACACCGTTCAACCGGGGTTGCAGGGTATCGATAAAGGTACGTGTCGCAAGAAATCCCTGCCCGGATTCGAAAGAGACATCCACCAGCCCTTGCGATTCATACCATTCTGCGGCGTGCGACTCGCCTTTGTAGATCAACTCCTCCGCCAGTTTCATTCCCGAACGGCGCGCCACCAATGAGTACGCACCCATACCAGGAAAAAGGTTAAAGGCAATTTCCGGGAAACCGAGCCGTGCGTCGCGCTGCGCCAGCACGAAATGGTGCGCCAGCGCGGCTTCGAAACCGCCGCCCAGCGCACTGCCTTCGACCATCGCCAGCGAGATGGCACCCGTGTCAAACCCTCTTGACGCGGCGTGAACGCAATCCACGCAGGCGCGGGCATAGGCACGCAGGGCTTCGCGTCGGCCATTCTTGATACAATCAACAAAAAATTGTAGATCGCCGCCGGTGTTGAACATGCCGGGGACTAACGATCCGGTTACCCAAAAATCAACGGCAAATCCCGCTTGTCTGACAAGCCAGGAAATATTCATGATCTCCTCAATTAACGCATGGTTGAAGCATGGTCTTGGCCTTGCGCGCAGCATCATCCATACGGTGCGGCGTTCCTCCTCGTAATAGCCAGAAAGCTGCGTAAAGCGTTCATCATCAGTAAACAGTTTGCAGGTGGTCTGGTTGATAATCGTCATTGCTTTATCCTCCGGTAATAAAAGCGCATTGCGCGCACTGCAAGACTAATCCACCGCCAGAGCCAGCTCTTTGTTGCGTAATGAATATATAATTGGCGCTTATAAGTTTTTGAGATTTCCTTTTTTTTCTTCTCTTTTTAAACTGTTTTCTGCATCATTGAATTCATTCGTTTTTCGACATAAAGGTGAAGAAATGGCAGACATCGACGTGAAACACCTTGCCGGCCGGATAGATACCGTTCTGGATATTCTGGTTGCGGGGGATTACCAATCCGCCATTCGTAACCTGGAAATTTTGAAAGCGGAATTATTGGATCTCGATAACAACGATAAGGCGGCCTCTTCAGGTGCGCCGAAAACGCCCTGGGAAATTTAAATACCCTTATTTTCGCCATTACGCGGCAGCCGGGAATGCGACCCGCGTGCTGGCGATTTCCGTTCTCTAAACCATTATTAGAAATTTGTGGCTATGAATTCCCGACAACAACTTATTTTGCAGACGGTCATCGACAAAGGCCAAATGAGCGTTACAGACCTCGCGCGTATGACCGGGGTATCTGAAGTGACGATTCGCCAGGATCTCAATACGCTCGAAAAACAAAGCTATTTGCGCCGTACACATGGTTTTGCTGTGCCGCTGGACAGTGACGATGTTGAAACTCGCATGATGAACAACTACACCGTGAAGCGAGATTTGGCTGATTTTGCGGCATCGCTGGTGAGTTCTGGTGAAACCGTATTTATTGAAAATGGCAGTAGCAATGCCCTCCTCGCCCGCAAACTGGGTGAACAGCGTGATATCACCATTATCACCGTGAGCAGTTATATAGCTCATCTGCTCAAAGAGGCGTTGTGTGAAGTGATCTTGCTTGGCGGTATTTATCAGAAAAAGAGTGAAAGCATGGTCGGCCCGCTGACTCGCCAGTACATTCAGCAGGTGCATTTCAGCAAAGCCTTTATCGGGATTGACGGCTGGCAACCGGAAACGGGTTTTACCGGGCGCGACATGATGCGTACTGACGTGGTCAATGCGGTGCTGGAAAAAGGCAGCGAGGCGATTGTGCTTACCGATAGCTCCAAGTTTGGTGTAGTCCATCCTTATACACTTGGCCCGGATGAACGCTTTCAGCGGGTGATCACCGATTCAGCCCTTAAACCGGAAGCACATCTTCAACTGCAACAAAAAGGCCTGATTGTCGATATCGTTAACACGGGCGGGTTTCGCTGATCCTGTTAGCCTGCCAGCGCGGGCTATCTCCCTCATATCTGAGACTATTCTGACGTTTAGATTAAGACTATTTACCTGTCTTGTTACCGGTCTGCGCGTAAAATTATTATTAGCGATATAACAGGAAGTGACTATCACTGACGTGATTGAATTACTCCTGCGCAGCAAGGTTTCACGGGGAATCTTTAGGTGTGCTCACAGGCACTATACTTAAAGAGAACATTCTTCCGTGAATCGATTATTCAGGAGAAAGTATGATGATGTTAACAAGCAAAAAAATGGCCGCAGCAGTACTGGCAGTTACCCTGGCAATGTCTCTGAGCGCTTGTGGTCACTGGTCTAAACGCGATCGTAATACCGCAATCGGTGCGGGTGCGGGTGCGCTTGGCGGTGCTGTGCTGACGGACGGTAGCACGCTCGGTACGCTGGGCGGTGCAGCTGTCGGCGGTATCATCGGTCACCAGGTTGGTAAGTAATTGGTCATTTAAACGGCGACAATAAAAAATAAATATACTTTCTTTTTCAGGTCTACGTTTCACAGTGTAAATAATAAGGCCGCGGTAATTACCGCGGCCTTTCTGTTTTCAGGCTTAACCACCTGCTAATTTCACTTTCATTCCTTTAGCTTCCAGCAATGATTTCAGTAAATCACGTTTATCACCCTGGATCTCAATGACGCCATCTTTCACCGAACCACCGCAGCCGCATTTTTTCTTTAATTCTGCGGCCAGCTTAGTCAGTGCTTCATCATCCTCATCAATGCCCGTTATCAGGCATACGCCCTTGCCTTTGCGGCCGCTGGTCTGGCGCTGGATGCGTACCACTCCATCACCTTTCGGGCGCGTATGTTGCTCTTTAGGGTCGTCAATGCGCCCGGTTTCGGTTGAGTAGACCAGACGGCTGTTGTCGTCGTTCATTATTCCCCCATTCCCAACGATGCATTAATCGTTTTAAGGGTTTTTGCCGGATCGGCAGACTGCGTAACCGGACGGCCAATCACCATATAGTCCACACCTGCAGCAAGTGCCTGTTCCGGTGTCATAATACGGCGCTGATCGCCAGATTCGCTGCCGACCGGGCGTATTCCTGGCGTGACCAGTTTGAACTCCTTGCCTAATGCGTTCTTAAAACGCACAGCTTCCTGCGCGGAGCAAACAACGCCATCAAGGCCACATTGCTGCGTAAGACGAGCCAACCGCTCCGCATGCTCTGCAGGCGATGCGTTGATGCCAAGATCCTGTAAATCACTGGCTTCCATGCTGGTCAATACGGTGACCGCAATCAGTAACGGTGCATCTTTGCCAAATGCGAGCAGCGCCTCTTTTGCCGCTGTCATCATCCGCGCGCCACCGGAAGCATGGACATTCACCATCCAGACGCCCAAATCAGCGGCTGCTTTAATGGCGTGCGCTGTGGTGTTCGGAATGTCGTGGAATTTTAAATCGAGGAAGATATCGAAGCCGCGCTGTTGCAGATCGCGCACCAGTTGCGGCCCGAATAAAGTAAACATCTCTTTGCCAACTTTCAGGCGGCAATCACGCGGATCGATACGGTCAACAAACGCCATGGCCGTGTCGCGGTTATCGTAATCAAGTGCTACTACAATCGGGGAAGCAGTAACGGTGCGGGAAGTCGATAAAACAGTGGACGTCATGATCAGACCTTCTGAAATGAGGGTACCCGCTCAGGCGCGAGAAGAATAAACGGCGAGCATTCTACCCGCGAGCGCGTGGAAATAACAGGTTCGATTTTTTGCTGCTAAGCGAATACCAGCGCAGATGCTGCATAGTCAAAAAATCATTAACAGTATGTTGTAACTAATGATGGCGTTTTTAAAAATTACTGGCCATCAAGGCCACGAATCGGTTTTACGGTCGACCACGCACGGCAAGACGGGCAATGCCAGTACATGGTAAACGCGGTGAAACCACATTTATGGCAGCGATAACGGGGCTTACTGCGCACCTGCTCGCCCACCATTTCGCGCAGCACCATCAGACTTTCTTTGGCGCGCCCTTCTTCGGCTTCGTTCAGGTGGTAATCCATCAGTTTATGGAAAACGCGCATGGTGGGATGCCGCTGCAGTTGCCGCGTAACATAGCTCTGCGCCGCGTCAGGCCCATCGCGGCGCTCCATAATGTCTGCCAGCATCAATTCGGCAGTCGCACCAGTGTTTTCTTCCACGCAACGCTGTAAAAATGCCGCCCACTCATCATTTTTACCCAATTGCTGATAGCAGGTTTGCAGCATTTCCAGCGTTTCGCTGACGAGTTCTTTATCCTGGTCGATAACACGTAACAGGCTTTCCACCGCTTTTGCATAATCGCCATCGGCCATGAACACACGGCCCATCATGATAGAAACGCGCGGACTGTCACGATCGGCGGCGGCGCCTTTTTTCAGCAATGCCATGGCCCGATCCATCTCTTCATTACCCATCTGCTGCAGCGCAAGCTCACAGTAGAAATGCGCGATTTCGCCCCGTTGTTTGTCTTTGCCGAGTTTCACCAACCGCTCAGCGACATCAATAGCTTTTTGCCACTCGCTGGTCGCCTGATAAATTTGCAGCAATTGCTGGAGCGCACCGACTCGAAAATCGGTTTCATCCACCAATTGGTTAAACATATCTTCCGCGCGATCGTACATTCCGGCGGCCATGTAATCGCGTCCAAGTTGCTGGACTGCCAGCAGGCGCTGATCATAGGAAAGTGAGGCGCTTTCCATTAACGTTTGATGGATACGAATCGCGCGGTCAACCTCGCCGCGAGAACGAAAAAGGTTGCCGAGAGTGAGGTGCGCTTCAACGGTACCGGTATCCTCTTTCAACATATCGAGGAACAGATCAACCGCTTTATCTTGCTGATTACTCAGTAAAAGGTTAACCCCGGCGACGTATTCACGTGACAGCCGGTTTGCCTCATCCTGTTTTGTCTGTTGAGCATTTCTGCGCCCCATATACCAGCCGTAGGCAGCCGCGACAGGTAACAACAGAAACAACAACTCCAGCATAAAATATTATTCCTTCACTGCCGTTGAGCCGGTTGCAACCGTAACATTTGTGGCAGGGGTAAGCTGGTGCTCAAGACGTTTGATTTTACGTTCGGCGCGCGCCAGAGAAACGCGAACGCGTAGCCAGAAAAGGCCGCAAATCAGCCAGCCGATAATAAAACCAGCAGCAAACAGCACGGCCAGCAGCGTGGAGATCCTGTATTCACCCTGTGCGAGCAAATAGTTGAACGTGACTTGCTGATCGTTTTGCGCGCCAAGAGTAATCGACACAACAAAAATCGCTAACACCAGTAAGAAAATGAGTAAATATTTCACATTACGTCCCGTTATGTGCTGCCGAGCGATGAATTTATATGCAACGACTGCATTCAGCCCTATAAACTACCATTTTAGCGCCCGGCGCGAAATGGAAATGCATGATGTTAAAATCTGATTTGCGGGCGAAACAGCGGAAATCAACCCTCTTGATCGCGGGCAATGATTTCCGGTACTTCTTCCGCAGGCGGCGTGAGCGGGCCACAAATGCGCTGGGCAAGCCAGGTCGCCAGCGTCACAAGCAACCAGGATATCAACGTTGCGACTACCAAATCGCGCGGCCAGTGCATGCCTAACAGCAGTCGGCTACCCATCACACCTGTCGCCCACACAAGCAGCACAGCAATCGTCCATGTCCGTCTGCGTGGCCACAGCAGCCCAACGGCTAGTAATGCCCAACTTGCGGCAAACATGGTATGTCCGGAGGGAAAAGCGAAACCTGTCTCTTTTTGCCAGTGTTTACGTAAAAACCCAGGAATATCATGCTGGCTGGAGAGTTGTTTTTTCACTAATTCTCCCCGATCCTTACGTTTCAAAGTGTAGAACTGTTCGGCCTGAACATCGTGCGTTTTTTCCAGCCAAAGGACGAAAGGTCGCGGTTCCTGAACACGCTCTTTGACAAAGGATTTAACCCCCTGTCCTGCCAGAATCGCGCAACCAAGAATAACGAACAGCATCACCGCAGCTTTGAGGCGAAAACGCAGGCACCAGAGAAACCACGCGCACAATACAACATGCGTGATAATTCCCCACGGTTGGGTGACGGTTTCTGTTAACCAGTATAAAAAATGCAGCCACCAGCGGGTTTGCCCCGGCTCCCAGTTCCAGCCGGAAATCCACATTATCAGCGGCATAATCAATAGAATCGCCGCGCCTGCTGTTGTTCGCATTGCAATGGAAAGCATCTTTTCTCCTTCTGATTTCGCGAACCAATATAACTGAAAAATAACATTTCCGCAGAAACCTACGCATTTGTGCGTTTAAACGGCAATGCGTGGGTCACCAGTAGGCGATGCTTAATGCATTGTGGCAAAATGAGGTTATACAGAAGGCCAACAGGCTAAAGGTGCGCAGTGCACCACTAAAAATCCGGAGATTCACATGCAACTTAAACGTGTGGCAGAAGCCAAACTGCCAACCCCATGGGGCGACTTCCTGATGGTGGGTTTTGAAGAACTGGCAACCGGGCAGGATCATGTTGCCCTTGTTTTCGGTGATATTTCCGGGCAACTGCCCGTACTTGCACGCGTTCACTCCGAATGCCTGACCGGCGATGCCTTGTTCAGCCTGCGCTGTGATTGTGGTTTTCAGCTTGAAGCGGCGCTCAATCACATTGCAGAAGAAGGCCGCGGCGTACTGCTTTATCATCGCCAGGAAGGTCGTAACATCGGTTTGCTGAATAAAATCCGCGCGTATGCACTGCAGGATCAGGGCTATGACACCGTTGAAGCGAACCATCAGTTGGGTTTTGCTGCCGATGAACGCGACTTCACGCTTTGCGCAGATATGTTTAAATTGCTGGCAGTAGACGAAGTTCGTCTGCTGACCAACAATCCGAAAAAAGTTGAAATTCTTACCGAAGCGGGAATCAACATTGTGGAGCGCGTACCGCTGATTGTCGGGCGTAACCCGAAAAACGCGCACTATCTGGATACCAAAGCTGAAAAAATGGGGCACCTGCTGAAATAAGCGCCCCATCGGTGATGAAACAGGCCTGCAAATGCAGGCCTTTGTTTTTAGTTCAACATATTACGGATCACGTAATGCAGAATGCCGTCGTTGCGGTAATAGGTAAGCTCCGTCGACGTATCAATGCGACAGCGGCAAGCCAGCGTCTCCTGTCTGCCATCGGCGCGGGTTAACGTCACGGCTAACGTTCCACCCGGCGTGATGTTTTGCAGATCGGTAACGTCGAGCTTTTCCTCTCCCGTCAGTGCCAGCGTTTTTCGTGTCACACCTTGTGGGAACTCAAGCGGCAGGATCCCCATACCAATCAGGTTGGAACGGTGAATACGCTCGAAGGATTCAGCAATGACCACACGAACGCCCAACAAGCGCGGCCCTTTCGCCGCCCAGTCACGGCTGGAGCCAGAACCATACTCTTTGCCGGCAATCACCGCCAGCGGCGTGCCCTCTTGCTGATAGCGTACAGCGGCATCATAAATAGAGACCACTTCACAGCCTGGCAAATGACGCGTCATGCCACCTTCTACACCCGGTACCATTTCGTTGCGAATGCGGATATTAGCGAATGTTCCGCGCATCATCACTTCATGGTTGCCACGTCGCGAGCCATAGGAGTTAAAGTCCCGGCGCTCAACGCCATGGCTCTGCAAATAGCGACCTGCCGGGCTGTCCGCTTTGATGCTACCGGCTGGCGAAATATGGTCGGTGGTGACCGAATCGCCCAACATGGCCAGGATCCTCGCGCCATGAATATCTTCCACCGGTTTCGGCTGCGCCTGCATATCTTCAAAGAATGGTGATAACCGGATGTAAGTCGAGTCATTCTGCCAGCCATAAGTATCGGAGCGTTCAACCTCAATCGCCTTCCACTCCGGCGTGCCTTCAAACACCTCGGCATACTCTTTGCGGAACATCTCAGTAGAGACTTGCTCAACCGCGCGGGCAATCTCACTGCTCGTTGGCCAGATGTCTTTCAAATAGACCGGATCACCTTTCCGGTCATGACCGAGCGGGTCGGTGGCGAGGTTAATATTCATATTGCCCGCCAGCGCATAAGCCACCACCAGCGGCGGTGACGCGAGCCAGTTCGTTTTTACAAGGGGGTGAATACGCCCTTCGAAATTGCGGTTGCCCGAAAGCACCGCACCAACGGTCAGATCGCCTTCACGGATCGCCTGTTCAATAGGCTCTGGTAACGGCCCGGAGTTACCAATACAGGTGGTACAGCCATAACCGACAAGGTTAAAGCCCAGTTCATCCAGATAAGGCGTTAATCGCGCCTGTGCAAGATAGTCAGAAACCACTTTCGAGCCAGGGGCCAGCGACGCTTTCACCCACGGCTGACGTTTGAGCCCGGCGGTGACTGCTTTTTTAGCCAGCAGGCCGGCGGCCATCAACACACTGGGGTTGGAAGTATTGGTGCAAGAGGTGATCGCAGAAATTACCACTGCGCCATCCGGCAACTGATATTTATGTCCGTTCAATACATAATCGACCGGTTTACGATCTTTTTGCGCCGTGTTCAGTTCAAGTTCCGAGCTGGCGGCGAAGGCTTTAGGCACATCGCTCAACGCGACACGATCTTGTGGGCGTTTTGGCCCGGCGAGGCTTGCTTCAACATCTTGCATATTCAGTTCAAGGGTGCTGGTAAAGACGGGTTCATCGCCCGGATTACGCCACATACCTTGTGCTTTTGCATAAGCCTCAACCAGCGCGACTTGCTCTTCGCTGCGTCCACTCAGGCGCATATAATCGAGCGTCACACCATCGATAGGGAAAAAGCCGCAGGTTGCACCATATTCCGGGGCCATATTGGCAATGGTGGCACGGTCGGCAAGCGGCAGCGAATCAAGGCCATCGCCGTAAAACTCAACAAATTTACCGACAACGCCGTGTTTACGCAGCATTTGCGTGACCGTCAGCACCAGATCGGTTGCCGTGATCCCTTCTCTCAATTTACCGCTCAGTTTAAAGCCAACGACATCAGGGATCAGCATAGAGACCGGTTGCCCAAGCATCGCCGCTTCAGCTTCGATTCCTCCCACGCCCCAGCCCAACACACCGAGGCCATTAATCATGGTGGTGTGAGAGTCAGTGCCGACAAGTGTGTCCGGATAGGCAACCCACTCTTTGTCCTGCAATTCGCTCCAGACCGCTTTGCCGAGATATTCGAGGTTCACCTGGTGGCATATTCCTGTCCCCGGCGGCACCACGCTGAAACGGCTAAACGCTTGCTGCCCCCAGCGCAGGAAAACATAACGCTCATGGTTACGTTCCATTTCAAGGCGGACGTTCTCTTCGAAGGCATCATCGTCCCCGAAGTGGTCAACGGTAACAGAGTGGTCAATCACCAGATCAACCGGGGATAGCGGATTCACTTTGGCGGTATCGCCCCCAAGGCGTTTCACCGCTTCACGCATCGCCGCTAAGTCAACGACGGCAGGAACACCGGTAAAGTCCTGCATCAGGACCCTTGCAGGGCGATAAGCGATTTCGCGATCGGCGTGCGCACTGTCGAGCCAACCGGCCAGGGCACGGATATCTTCTTCAGTGACGGATTCCTCGTCCTGCCAGCGCAGGAGATTTTCCAGTAAAACTTTTAGCGACTTGGGTAGTCGTGAGATATCCCCAAGTTGTTTAGCGGCCAGCGGCAAGCTGTAGTAGTGATAAGTTTTGTTCTCTGCCTGCAACGTGTCCTTACTGGCTTCACGTAGGGTTGACGACATGTGCTCCTCCTTAATTACAGGGATTGCTTACCCTGATGCTCTTCAGGGTCTGTAATTAAAGATAACACAAACATATCGTAACGTTTTGATAACAACCAAAATTGCTACAAAAGGGAAAATCTTTCAGGAGAAGGGGTATAAAAAAAACTCGCAGATGCGAGGTTTTTCAATTCATTATCAAAGGGTAGCCCAGACAACCTGTCCCCAGAAAAGGATGGAAACAGAAAAAGCGGCTAACCACGACCAATATTTCATTCCGCAATCATTACTCATAAATTTATTACCAGAAAATCTATTCATTAAAACTGAGTCATTACTCAATTCATTTATGCTGTGTATTAATTAAAGAGTACAAAAGAGCACATCAATGAATAGCCGGGATAATTTCCCACGTTTATTCTGATGATATATTTATTGTTTTTTGAAGTCGTCTTCAGAGAAGGCGTCAATAAAAGCTTGCTGCTGCGGCGTCAGCTTCCAGGAAGCCGGAATAGAGGTCACAGGTTTCTTTTTCGCTTTAGCTGGTGTGTCATGTAATTGACATACTTGCTTAACCGGTTCGAATCGACCTGCTATAGCCATTTTAACCCCAGAATTTCCAGATCAATAACGCAACGACTGCCCAAAACACGGCAGAGCCAAGAAATACCGCCAGCCAGGCTTTACGCTTAAGCTCAGGGTCCCTTTGCGGCTCTTCACTTCCTGATGGCATTGCTAACCTCGTACAATCGACATCACTTATCATTTTGGGTACCAACAATCGGTGTAATTAATCATGAGATGAGACAAATCCTAAAAGAACTTTAGCCGAAAATCCAGTGAATTTACTCACCAATTCCAAAGAAATATTTAATCTTTTGACCCGAAATAAATTATTGAAGTAATAAATTTGCAGAGCGGCAATTTAGTTTCTATTTTTGTCGCTAAATAGTGACAGTGTCGGCGTTAAAATTGTGAAGGCAATCACCCGCAAAGGTGATTGTATCAAAGATGAAGATAATTTTAATTTGGCTTTAGGAGACATTATGGGTATCTTTTCGGGCGATAAGATACCCTACGGCATTATTTCTGCGGCAACTTAATATCTTTAAACATCGCTTCTATATCTTCATTAGAACGCAACGCCACAGCTGCATCGACAACATCGCGCGTTAAATGTGGCGCGAAGCGCTGAATAAAATCATACATATAGCTGCGTAAGAAGGTGCTGCGACGGAAACCTATTTTGGTGGTGCTGTGGCTGAAGATTTCATGAGCATCCAGTTTAACCAGGTCCGGATCGGAGATCGGATCCACCGCCATGCTGGCAATAACCCCTACTCCCAGCCCCAGTCTGACATACGTTTTGATAACGTCTGCATCTGTGGCGGTGAAAACGATTCGTGGCGTCAACCCTGCACGATTAAACGCCGTGTCGAGCTCCGAGCGGCCGGTGAAGCCGAAGGTGTAAGTCACCAGCGGATATTGCGCCAGCTCATCGATACTGACGGACTGTTTAGATGCCAGCGGGTGATCGGGTGTCACAACGATTGAGCGATTCCAGTGGTAGCACGGTAACATCACCAGATCATCGTATAAATGCAGCGCTTCGGTAGCGATGGCAAAATCAGCATTGCCTTTAGAAACCGCTTCTGCAATCTGTGTTGGCGATCCCTGGTGCATATGCAATGAAACACGCGGATAGCGTTCGATAAACCCTTTGATCACATTAGGCAATGCATACCGCGCTTGTGTATGCGTGGTCGCAACATACAGCGAGCCCTTATCCGGCCAGGTGTGTTCCCCTGCCACCGATTTAATGGCATCAACTTTGGATAATACTTCACGCGCAATGCGGATAATCTCCTGGCCAGCGGGCGTCACCTGAGTGAGATGTTTGCCACTGCGGGCGAAGATTTGTATGCCGAGTTCATCTTCCAGCATGCGGACTTGTTTACTGATGCCAGGCTGAGAGGTATAGAGCCCTTCCGCCGTGGAAGAGACGTTGAGGTTGTGATTCACCACCTCGACGATATAACGAAGCTGCTGTAGTTTCATAACAGACCATCCGAAGTACGCAAACGGGGTTATCGCTTAATACGATTTGATAATAAAAAAGCGGTTAGCTATAACAACTATATCATTTATAGCTTCCGTGTATAGCAGCGAACAAAGAATAATAACGCGCAAATAAAAAGGGCCGGAAAACCGGCCCCTGAAGGTATATGGCTGAAAAAGCTACTTTTTAGCTTCAGTCCATTTATTGTCGATATAAAACGCTGACCACCCGGTCGCTTTCCCGTCTTTTTCCGAAGCAACATATTGCTGCTTGGTCTTACGGCTAAAACGCACAATGGTTTTATTGCCCTGCGGATCTTCCTGCGGTGCGTCTGCAAGATAACGCAATTTTTCCGGCAGACGGTCACGGAAGCGGTACAGTTCTTCTACCAGCGGCGCACGTGTTTCGCGAGATTTCGGGAAGGTATTCGCCGCGAGAAACACCCCGGCTGCGCCATCACGCAGAACAAAATAGGCATCCGATTTTTCACATGGCAGCTCAGGCAACGGCACCGGATCCTCTTTCGGCGGTGCAACTTCGCCGTTACGCAGGATCTTACGCGTGTTTTTACACTCGTCGTTGGTGCAAGCCATGTATTTACCAAAACGCCCCATTTTCAGGTGCATTTCAGAACCGCATTTTTCACACTCAACGATGGGGCCGTCATACCCTTTGATGCGGAATTCGCCCTCTTCGATCTCGTAACCATCGCAGGTCGGGTTATTACCACAGACATGCAGTTTACGCTTCGGATCGATCAGATAGCTGTCCATCGCCGTACCACATTTCTGGCAACGGCGTTTGGCGCGCAGCGCGTTAGTTTCCGCGTCTTCGCCTTCCAGCACGTTGAGCACTTCGTTTTCCGGCACCAGGTTAATGGTGGTTTTGCAGCGCTCTTTCGGCGGTAACGCATAGCCGGAACAGCCGAGGAAGACCCCGGTACTGGCGGTACGAATACCCATTTTACGGCCACACGTCGGGCAATCGATGCTGGTCAGCACCATCTGATTCGGACGCATACCGCCAGCTTCAGGATCCTGTTCAGCTTGTTCCAGTTGGCGAGAAAAATCGCCAAAGAAGCTGTCCAGCACCTTGCGCCATTCCGCTTCATGGTTCGCCACGCGGTCGAGGCTGTCTTCCATCTGTGCGGTAAAATCGTAATTCATCAGCTCGCGGAAATTTTCCTCCAGACGATCGGTAACGATTTCACCCATTTTTTCCGCATAAAAACGGCGGCTTTCAACACGCACATAACCCCTGTCCTGAATGGTCGAGATGATCGACGCATAAGTAGACGGGCGGCCAATACCGCGTTTTTCCAGCTCTTTTACCAGTGAAGCTTCGCTAAAACGCGCAGGTGGCTTGGTAAAGTGCTGTGCCGGTGTTAACTCTATAAGCGAAAGAACATCGCCCTTATTCACCGCCGGCAACGTACGATCTTCATCGCCTTTGCGCAGCGCAGGCATGACTTTTGTCCAGCCATCGAAACGCAGGATGCGACCACGGGCTTTAAGACGGAAATCGCCCGCGCCCACTGTCAGCGTGGTGGAATCATACTGAGCAGGCGTCATCTGACAGGCGACAAACTGGCGCCAGATCAGCTGATAAAGCTTCTGCGCGTCGGATTCCATGTCTTTTAACGATTCAGCTAACACCGCGACATCAGAAGGACGAATGGCTTCGTGCGCTTCCTGAGAATTCTCTTTGCTGGCGTACTGATTAGCGTTTTCCGGCAGGTACTTTTTACCGAAGTTATCAGTAATGTAGCTGCGAACCATCGACACGGCATCCTGGCTCAGGTTCGTCGAGTCGGTACGCATATAGGTGATGTAACCCGCTTCATACAAACGCTGCGCCATCATCATGGTTTTCTTGACGCCAAAACCCAGACGCGTACTGGCGGCCTGTTGCAGCGTAGAGGTAATAAATGGTGCACCCGGTTTGCTGCTGGTCGGCTTATCTTCCCGCTCCAGCACCGTATAGCGCGCTTTTTCCAGCAGGCTGACCGCCGCCATGGTTTGCTCGCGATTAACCGGGCGGAAGGCTTTATCACCTTCATGGGTCACCTGCAACGGCAGCGTATCGCCACCAGGCGTTGCTGTGGCAGCGTCAATTTCCCAGAACTCTTCCGGCACAAACGCTTTAATTTCGCGTTCGCGCTCAACAACCAAACGCACGGCTACGGACTGCACACGGCCAGCGGAGAGACCGCGGGCAATTTTCTTCCACAACAGTGGAGACACCATGTAACCCACAACGCGGTCCATAAAACGGCGCGCCTGTTGAGCGTTCACACGGTCAATATTCAGTTCGCCCGGCGTTTCGAAGGCCTGACGAATCGCATTCTTGGTAATTTCGTTAAACACTACGCGGCTGTAGCGTTTCTCATCGCCGCCGATCACTTCCCGCAGGTGCCACGCAATGGCTTCCCCTTCGCGGTCAAGGTCGGTTGCGAGATAGATGTGGTCGGCTTTTTCCGCCAGCGATTTCAGCTCGGAAACCACCTTCTCTTTACCTGGCAGCACTTCATAGTGTGCATCCCAGTTATGCCATGGGTCGATCCCCATACGATTGACAAGAGCGCCACGTTCATCCTTTTTAGGCTTCTTAGCCGTTTTGGCGGAGGCTGAGTCTGCGCTCTTTTTGGGTGCTGATCCACTGGTCGGCAAATCACGGATATGACCAACGCTGGATTTAACCACATAGTCATTACCCAGATATTTATTGATCGTTTTGGCTTTTGCCGGGGACTCAACGATAACGAGAGCTTTACCCATATTCACCTTTACCTAATTAAATTCTTCCAGAAATTCGTCGCATGTCGCTTCAAACCCACCGGCGACGAGCATTCAATATTGCGGCGGCGTCAATGGATATCAACCCTTTTTTTAACAAAGCGCGTAAAACGGAGCGTTCAGGTGACTGAGTTTACAGGCTTTTTCGCGCCAGGGCGGAGTGGCACAACGATAATACGGTCGAATGTCAAGCAAATCTGTTGCCAGATTGACGAAAGCGTCACACTGTACCTGATAAAATTTGTTACGCAACTTTATTAGCATGCAAAAGCGGATCACGCCAGCACAACGACCGGGCAAAGCCCTTGCAAAAACAGGGAAAATTTGCCCCTGAACCGGGCCAGCGGTAAACTGACGAAATTTTTTAAGGAGTGGAAAAATGCAAGAGACATCTCAGCCAATCGATCGCCAGTCTCTGCTTGAACTGGCTAATAAACTGATCAGTGAGCATGAAGATACACTATCCGGTATCGTCGCAACCGGCGTCAGTCAGCGTAACGGCGTGCTGGTTTTCAGCGGCGAGTATTTTCTTGATGAGCAAGGCTTGCCGACGGCGAAAAGCACTGCGGTATTCAACATGTTCAAATACTTAGCGCATGAACTTTCTGAAAAATATCATCTGATCGACTAAAGAAAACGCGAGGCCCGAGCCTCGCGTTTTTTTACATCATCGGTTTCTGCCCGCGCTGCCACCAGCGCATCAGCAAGTGATCGATGCTCTCCATCGCACTGCCCGTAAATCGTTCCATCAGTTTTTTACGCTGCTGATAGCGCACGCCAATCACTTCGTGATCTTCGATAAGCCCGAGCAGCAGATCATCGCTGGTGCCAATGGCGTCGATCAATCCTTTATCAAGCGCCTGGGAGCCATACCAGTGCTCGCCCGTCGCCACGCTTTCAATGTCCAGTTCGGGTCGCATCTGGTGAACAAAACCTTTAAACAGATCGTGAGTTTCGTTCAGGCTTTCGCGAAATTTCTGCCGCCCTTCTTCCGTGTTTTCACCAAGCAGTGTCAGAGTTCGTTTGAACTGACCCGCTGTGTGCAGCTCAATGTCGATCTCTTTGCCTTTAAGAAAGCGGTTAAAGTTGGGGATCTGCGCCACCACGCCGATAGAACCAATGATCGCGAACGGTGCCGCGACAATTTTATCGGCCACACAAGCCATCATATAGCCGCCGCTGGCAGCCACTTTGTCGACGGCGATAGTCAGTGGGATATGCTTGTCGCGCAAACGTTGTAACTGGGAAGCGGCAAGACCGTAGCCATGTACCACACCTCCCGGGCTTTCCAGGCGCACAACGACTTGATCCTGCGGCGTTGCTACCGCCAACACTGCCGTTATCTCTTCACGCAATGCATTGACTTCCCCCGCGTCCATGCTGCCTTTAAAATCGAGCACATAGGCGCGCGGTGTGCCTTGTTCTTGCTGTTCGCCGGCCTTCGCCTTCGCTTTTGCCGCTTTAGCTTCCAGCTTCAGTTTTTTCTTCTGCGCTTTGTGCCAACGTTTCTGTTGGTGGTCATCCAGCAAGGAGACTGACATCTCTTCTTGCATCTCTTTATATTGCTCACTCAAACGGGTGACTTTCAGTTCTCCCCGCTGGCGTTTGCGCTGTGTCAGATTGACAATCAGCACGGCCACAACGGCAATCGCCACGACGACGGTCGCGATTTTGGCCAGAAACAGGCCATACTCAGACAGTAATTCCATGCATACCACCTCGATTACACCACTCGACAATCGCACCAGTGTACATGAGCGATGCTGACACGTCTCGCGTAAGCCATTGGTACAATGTGCCATGTTGCTGAATTTTTTCGTAAAGGTTGCGCAACCTTCCCGCAGGCTGATTGAAATAGCCCTCTGTTTAAGGCATAAAGCCAACATGTGAAGGCGATAACAGGCCCCGGCCTGAGGAGAGAGAGTGCATTATCAGCCACAACGCGATTTGTTAAACGATCGCATCATTCTGGTGACCGGTGCCAGCGACGGCATCGGCAAAGAAGCGGCGCTGACCTACGCCCGCCATGGCGCGAGCCTCATTCTACTGGGCCGAAACGAAGCGAAACTGCAGCAGGTTGCGCGCGAGGTTGAACAAGAAGGCCAGCAGGCGCAGTGGTTTACCCTTGATATGGCAAACTGCACCCCGGAAATGTGCCAGCAACTGGCCGATGCCATTGCAGCCTCGGTGCCACGCCTGGACGGTGTGTTGCACAATGCCGGTTTACTCGGGGATGTATCGCCAATGAGCGAGCAAGTTCCGGCAGTCTGGAACGAGGTAATGCAGGTCAACGTGAACGCCACCTTTTATCTCACCCAGGCGCTTCTTCCTTTATTACTTAAATCGGATTGCGGCTCTCTGGTTTTCACTTCTTCAAGCGTTGGACGCCAGGGACGTGCGAACTGGGGCGCTTACGCTGTGTCGAAATTTGCCACCGAAGGGATGATGCAGGTGCTGGCCGAAGAGTATCAAAACCGCGTGCGGGTTAACTGTATTAACCCTGGCGGTACGCGCACCAAAATGCGCGCCAGCGCCTTTCCGACAGAAGATCCAGAAAAACTGAAAACCCCCGCCGATATTATGCCGCTTTACCTGTGGCTGATGGGCGATGACAGCCGCCGTAAAACCGGTATGAGTTTTGATGCCCAACCGGGTCGCAAACCAGGAATTTCACAATGAGCGAAGAACGATATCAGCAGCGTCAGCAGCGCGTAAAAGAGCGTGTCGACGCGCGCGTCGCTGCCGCACAGGATGAGCGTGGGATCATTATTGTCTTTACCGGAAACGGTAAAGGGAAAACCACCGCCGCATTCGGTACGGCAACACGCGCAGTCGGGCATGGTAAAAAAGTCGGTGCCATTCAGTTTATCAAAGGGACCTGGCCAAACGGCGAACGCAACCTGCTGGAACCGCTGGGCGTGGAATTCCAGGTGATGGCAACCGGTTTTACCTGGGATACGCAAAACCGTGAAAGCGACACCGCTGCCTGTCTGGCGGTCTGGCAACATGCCGAACGAATGCTGGCAGATCCCGCGCTGGATATGGTGTTGCTGGATGAACTGACCTATATGGTGGCCTATGATTACCTGCCGCTGGAAACGGTACTGGACGCATTACGCAAACGTCCGGCAAGCCAGACGGTGATTATCACCGGACGCGGCTGCCACCGCGATATTCTTGATCTGGCGGATACCGTCAGCGAATTGCGTCCGGTGAAACACGCTTTTGAAGCAGGTGTAAAAGCCCAACAAGGTATCGATTACTGACGCAACGTAAGTGCACCGTCATCGAAGGCAGCGCTTTTTTGCTCTGGGATAAGGGCCTGAAACCTTAACAGGCAGCTCCTGCCAGCGCGTGAGATTTCACACAAGCGATCAGGCTGAACCAAGCCAGATCCACATCCAGGGTTTTCGGTTAGCAACAAAAAAGGGGCTTTCGCCCCTTTTCTCTTATTCTTTATTAAGATCAGTCGTTTTTATTACGCGTACTGCCGGGGCGACGACCACCACCGGACTTGCCAGCCGGCTGGCTGTGACGTTTCACCGCACGGCGGATCTGATTCGCTTTCATGCGACGGCGATCTTTCTCCACGGCCACTTTTGATTGCGTTTCCGCATCCAGCCCCACCAGCTCGCGCAGGTAGTTGGTTTGCGCCAGATCGAGTTCCGTCCAGCCGCCGCGAGGCAAACCTTTTGGCAGCGGAATATCACCGTAACGTACGCGGATCAGGCGGCTGACCTGAACACCAACCGCTTCCCACAGGCGACGCACTTCACGGTTGCGCCCTTCGGTCAGGGTGACGTTGTACCACTGGTTAATGCCTTCACCACCGCTGAACTTGATGGTTTTGAACGCCGCCGGGCCATCTTCCAGCTGCACGCCGCGCGCCAGATCGCGCAATTTCGCGTCATCAACTTCGCCAAAGACACGGACAGCGTATTCGCGCTCAACTTCACGGCTCGGGTGCATCAGGCGGTTCGCCAGTTCACCATCGGTAGTAAACAGCAACAGGCCGCAGGTATTTACGTCGAGACGACCTACCGCGATCCAGCGCGCGCCGCGCAGTTTCGGCAGACGATCAAAAACTGTCGGGCGCCCTTCCGGATCGTTACGCGTACAAAGTTCGCCTTCCGGTTTGTAGTACGCCAGCACGCGGCAGATCTGCTCCACGGACTCTTTCACCGAAATAAGGTGACCGTCGATACGGATTTTCAGAGCAGGCGTCACTTCCACGCGATCGCCCAGTGTGGCGATTTTGCCGTCCACGCTTACGCGGCCAGCCTCAATAATAGATTCGATTTCACGGCGGGAACCGTGGCCAGCTCGCGCCAGCACTTTCTGTAGTTTCTCGCTCATAGAGCTTCCTTCAGGTGTCGCCTTCACAGGCGTCTAATATACTTTCAAAAACAATGAATTAGCACCAATAACAACTTAATTCATTGATATGCAACTATTACATGGTACACAGCATGGCAAACAATATGTCACACAATGATTCGAGGGCGCACATACTACACTAACTCTAGACTAAATGATTCAACAAGTTTTGAACCCTTGAAGTGGAAATGATTGTTGCCTTTTGCCCTTAGATTATTCCCCGCGATGCTCGGCAAGATATGAAATCCGCTTGACCATCTTAGCAAGTGAATCGTGATCGTCTCTTTTGATTCTGTATCGATTATCCGGAAGATGGACATTTGACCTACTGAGTTTCATTAAAGATCTTGGATAAGTTCAGTGAATAACGGGGAAAATTATAACTACCGCACTTGCAGTAGCCGGACGGCCGCGCCGGTTCGGCATGGTCGCGGCGCGCCCTAAACTTTAATTCGGCCAGTAAGCGTTTCGTCCGTCCTCCCTCAGCAGGATCTGCAGGATGCCGCAATCAGGCGGCTCAGCAACGGTGCCTTCTACAACACGGTCACACACAAATTCAACTGGTCGCGCCAAACATCATTCGCCTGCGGGTGAGCATACCCCCTGACACATAAAGCCGGATGTCGCCCTGGAGAGCAGCCCACGTTCAATAAAGTCAACCGAGAGTTGTTTGCCTGCTTTCATCGGTCCAGCGGCGTGCGGGCTGGAAGGACCAACACCGCTCCACGCCAGACAATCCCCCCGAACGTCTGAACGAGCCTGCTGCAAGACTATGTTCTGGAAATCTATCGCTTTTATTCTGCCCGGTTCGCAATCCATTTCGCCGGGCTCACAATAACCGCAAACGAAATGTATATACCATCAGCTTTCTCCATCCTGCCCTGAAAGGGCCTACCCAGGCTAAATTCTCATAGTGTTGTATGATTTTCTTAGCAGCCTGACTGGCTGCATAACATACACAGGAGAATGCCATGAGCACATCGTTGTTCAGCAAAACCCCGACCGTCACGGTCCTCGACAACCGCGGGCTGACCGTACGCACCCTCGCCTACCACCGCCACCCCGACTCCCCGGATGTTACGGATGAGCGTATCACCCGCCATCAGTACAGTCTCCCAGGCAACCTGACGCGAAGCGCCGACCCGCGCCTGCACGACGCCGGGCTGGCAAACTTTACCTTACTGACCGACCTCGCCGGCGCTGTCCTGCGCACCGTAAGCGCCGATGCCGGTACCACCATCAGCCTGAACGATGCCGCCGGACGGCCGTTCACGGTGGTCAGCGATATCAGCACCGACAGCAATGGTACGGAAGACAGAAGCCAGACCGTGACTCGTCGTTGGCAGTATGAAGATGCCTCCTTGCCGGGTCGCCTGCTGGCAGTGACCGATCAGGTGACCGGCGGGGCCGCACGGGTGACGGAGCGCTTCATCTATGCTGGTGGCAGCAGCGCGGAGAAGAACCTGAACCTCGCCGGGCAGTGCATCAGCCACTATGACACTGCCGGTCTGGTACAGACTGACAGTATCGCCGTGACCGGCACGACCCTCTCGGTCACCCGCCACCTGCTGAAGGATGCGGATAATCCCGACACCCCGGCAGACTGGCAGGGTGCGGATGCGTCCGCCTGGAACGACCTGCTGGACGGCGGAACGTATATCACCCTGAGCACGGCAGATGCCACTGGCGCAGTGCTGACCACTACTGATGCCGCCGGTAACATCCGGAGCGTGGCGTACGATGTGGCCGGCCAGCTCTCGGGGCGGTGGCTGGAGCTGAAAGACAGCGGTATCAGGCAAGTTATCCTGAAGTCCGTCACCTGGTCCGCCGCTGGACAGAAGCTGCGCGAGGAGCACGGCAACGGCGTGGTCACCACCTGGACCTACGAGCCGGAGACGCAGCGCCTGATCGGGATGAAAACTGAACGACCGGCCGGACACGCAGCAGGGGCAAAGGTGCTGCAGGACCTGCGGTATGCCTGGGACCCAGTGGGCAATGTGCTGAATGTCACCAACGATGCGGAGGAGACCCGTTTCTGGCGCAACCAGAAAGTGGTGCCCGAAAACACCTATGCCTACGACAGCCTCTACCAGATGGTCAGCGCTACCGGCCGCGAGATGGCAAGCGCTGGTCAGCAGAGCAGCAACGCCCCCTCCCTCGCCGTTCCCCTTCCCGCAGACAGCTCCGCCTATACCGGATATACCCGCACCTACCACTATGACCGCGCCGGCAACCTGACGCAGCTGCGCCACAGCGCCCCGGCCACGAACCACAGTTACACCACGGATATCACGGTCTCCGATAAAAGTAACCGCGGCGTGCTGAGCACGCTGACCGAAAACGCCGCAGACGTGGATGCTCTTTTCACGGCAGGCGGGCAGCAAAAACTGCTGCAGCCCGGGCAGGAACTGGTCTGGACGCCACGTAATGAGTTACTGAAGGTGACGCCGGTGGTGCGTGAAGGCGATACGGCTGACCGGGAAAGCTACCGCTACGATGCCGGCAGTCTGCGTATCCTGAAGGTCAGCGTGCAGAAGAGCGGCAACAGCACGCAGACACAGCGGGTGGTGTATCTGCCGGGGCTGGAGCTGCGCAGCACGGCAAACGGCAGTTCGGAAACGGAAAGCCTTCATATAATTACCGCTGGCAGAGCGGGCCGGGCGCAGGTACGGGTACTGCATTGGGTGAGCGGGAAACCGGATGGTATCGCCGATGACATGCTGCGTTATAGCTACGATGACCTGACCAGAAATAGCTTACTGGAGCTGGACGGTGACGGTAACGTCATCAGCAATGAGGAGTACTACCCGTACGGGGGCACGGCGGTGTGGACGGCGCGCAGCGCCGTGGAGGCGGAGTACAAAACCATCCGCTATTCGGGCAAGGAGCGTGACGCAACCGGGCTGTACTACTATGGATACCGGTACTACCAGCCGTGGGCTGGCCGCTGGCTGAGTGCTGACCCGGCGGGCACGGTGGACGGACTGAACCTGTTCAGGATGGTGCGAAATAATCCGATCACCAATCACGACGTTATGGGGTTATCGCCGATTGAAGGAATACCACTGAGCTCAGTAACTGAAAAACGAATTACGGCGGCTCAGGAAGGCACTCATGCAAACAGGGCAAGAGAAGTAAAAAGGGCTTATGAATATATAGAGAATAAATATCAAAGAGCCGTCCCATCGACTCAAATTATTAAAGGCCAAAAAAGACCTCTTACTTCTTCTGAACATATTATTCCAAACAACCTGCTTATTGCAGGCGCCCCAAGAGAGTTTAAGCGTTATGCCAACATATCGCCTCACTATGATATGGATAAAGGGAGCGGTTTTATTGAAGGTCAGGCGGTGGCATACCAGGAAAATGATATCGCCCATAAAGCTCATTCGGGAACGGGAACAAAAGGTGTAATAAAGAATCCAGATGCAACTAACGATAACGCAACGTATCTTAGCACTGTCAAGAGCTTATTACATAGCGGTGATGTATCTTCTGCGATTCAAATAAATCAACTGGGATATGCTCATAGCCCTGTATTCAGAGACTTAAGAAATATTCGCAGTAAAAGTAGGTTTAACGAATGGGCAGTAAACGTTGTCGCAGACAACTCCTTTTTCCATAGCGTAGGAGCAATAAAATCAATGCCATTTGTTGCTAATGAGCCCTGGGATAGAGAAAGTCGAACGTTCACAGAAGAACCTCAAATTAATTCTATTGAAATAACAGTGCAGGATAAGTTTGAAGGTGCCATATCTCGTATGGCTGCAGTAATGGAGAGGTATCCTACTGTTGCTGAGTTAAAAAAATTCATAAAAAAATACAATTATGAAATTCCAGAGGGTTATTCGTGGCTTAGCTCTGAAATAATCGAATGGGATACAAAAACACCTTATTATATGCTATAGGTTGTTCTATATTATTAATTCTAAACATGTTCCCCGACCTAAAGGCCGGGGATTTTCACAGCATCCATGCCGGAGCCATTTATAAAGGTTATGAGCCGACACGCCGAGTTAACTAAATACTTCAACGATGGAATAACCCCGTTCAGTTACCTGGTGGACAGCCTCCTCCTGCCTGATAACTATACTCACCCTTGATTTACTGGGATTAATTTAAGGTTATTCAGGATAAATAAAACGTGTATCTAACAGTTCCTGAGCAATAAGGTCTTATTGTTTATTGATTGTAATATTGAGTACGGAACCAAACCAAACCAAACCAAACCAAACCAAACCAAACCAAACCAAACCAAACCAAACCAAACCAAACCAAACCAAACCAAACCAAACCAAACCAAACCAAACCAAACCAAACCAAACCAAACCAAACCAAAGAAAATATACAACAGCAGGTAAAGGTGTACATACATATTGAGAGTGAAGATGTGGCTAATGGCTGTCACACAAGGTGTGTAACAGTCATTAACCGAAGTTATTAAATAAATGATTGTAGATGATTTAATATCTTACTTATGCGCCTTCACAGGCGGCGAATAGGGTCATCAGGTCGGCGAAGCCGCTGCTGAAATAGCCGCGTCGTATAGCGGCTTGCCCCACTATAAGAAAGGCTTAACGTCACCAACCCCTTCGCGAATAACCTCGGGTGTCGATTCCGTTAAATCGACTACCGTCGTCGGTTGTTGGCCGAGATAGCCACCGTGGATAATTAAATCCACCACTTTTTCCAGCCGATCTTTAATTTCATCCGGATCGGATTCAGTAAAATCACTGCCCGGCAGCATTAACGAAGTGGACAGCATCGGTTCGTTGAGCGTTTCCAGAAGGGCTAGTGCAATAGGGTTTGACGGAACGCGCAGGCCTATCGTTTTGCGTTTTTCCTGCAATAAACGGCGCGGCACCTCTTTTGTCCCTTTCAGGATAAACGTGTAGTTGCCAGGCGTATTATTTTTAATCAGACGAAAAGCCACGTTATCGACAAATGCATACGTCGACAGCTCCGATAGATCGCGGCACATCAGCGTGAAGTTGTGACCATCCGGCAGATGACGAATGCGGCAAATACGCTCCATCGCCCCTTTGTCTTCAATTTTACAGCCCAACGCATAACCGGAATCGGTGGGATACACGATGACCCCGCCTTTACGCACAATTTCTACCGCCTGGTTAATCAACCGTGGCTGGGGGTTTTCCGGATGAATATAAAAAAATTGACTCATACTTCCCTCTCTCTGTTCTGTTGCGGCTGCTCCCATTTCAGCCATACGCCCTCAACACCGGCCGGAAGCCAGAGTTTGCGCCCCAGTTCAATCCATGGGCAAGGCTGATGGAAATCAGAACCTTGCGACGCCAGTAAACCAAACTGACGGGCATACGCGGCAAGCTGCGTTCGCTCGTTGGGAGCCTGCTGACATTGGGCGACTTCCATCGCCTCACCGCCGCACTGTGCAAAATACGCCAGCAGCCTTTTCAGCCATTTAGCAGAAAGGTTATAACGACCAGGATGGGCCATTACCGCCGTTCCGCCAGAATGATGAATCACATCAATAGCTTGTTCTATTGTACACCACTGGGGAGGAACGTATCCCGTTTTCCCCCGCGCAAGATACTTTTTAAAAACATCGGCAATATTACTCGCTTTGCCCTGTTCCACCAGGAAACGCGCAAAGTGTCCACGTGTTACGTTCGCTCCTTGCGCCAGCCGTTGAGCGCCTTCCCACGCACCGGGAATGTGCGCTTTTTCTAAACGCTCAGCAATCAGCTTCGCCCGCTGAACCCGGCGTTCAGATTGCGCCTGCAAAAAAGTGCGCAGCGCCGGGTGGTCAATATCAATATTCAGACCAACAATATGTATTTCATGGTTTTCCCAGACGGTGGAAATCTCTACGCCACTGATAAGCTGCAAATCCAGCCCGGCACGGACAATTTCCGTACGGGCAGCAGGAATGGCATCGGTGGTATCGTGGTCGGTTATCGCCAGCGTACCGACGCGCATTTCTACCGCGCGATGCACCAGTTGTTCGGGGGAAAGCAGACCGTCAGAGGCCGTCGTATGGCTGTGAAGATCGTAAATAATGGCGTAATTCGTGTCGCTCAAAGCGGCTCCGCTAATTCATCAGGACGTCGGTTTGTCGCCTATCATACAGTCCAGAGAATATTTTCTGAATTCGAGGTTGACTTTCTTTTCCTGAACCAGTTAACTAGTACGCAAGTTCACACAACAAGGTATCGCAAACATGAATGCACATTTCTCTGTTACTCGCTGGTGGCGCACTCCCTGATAAGGGCTGTGAGATCACGTGCGCATTCAGCATACCGATACCAGGCCCGCTCACCCAGCGGGCTTTTTTTTGAACAAAATAAATAATGAGAGCGACTATGCAAACGCAAAAACCAGCACTCGAGCTTCTGACCAGTAACGCCAGCTATCGCAGTAACCCGACGGCGTTGTTCCATCAATTATGCGGTGCCCGCCCGGCAACCCTGCTGCTGGAATCAGCGGATATTGATAGTAAAAGTGACTTAAAAAGCCTGTTGCTGGTTGATAGTGCGTTACGTATCACCGCGCTTGGTGACACTGTCACCATTACCGCATTAACCGAAAATGGCGCAGCACTTCTGGATCTGCTCGATAACGCGCTGCCTGCCGGGGTGGAAAACACCTTGCTGTCCAATGGGCGCGAACTGCGATTCCCGCCGGTCAGCAGCCTGCTGGACGAAGACGCCCGCCTCTGCTCGCTCTCTGTGTTTGATGCTTTTCGCTTATTACAAAATCTGGTCGACGTTCCTTCCGATGAACGCGAAGCCATGTTTTTCGGCGGCTTGTTCGCGTATGACCTGGTAGCCGGTTTTGAAGATTTGCCGCAGCTTACGCACGATCGCCGTTGCCCGGACTACTGCTTTTATCTCGCCGAAACCTTACTGGTGATCGACCACCAGAAACAACAAACGCGTATCCAGGCCAGCCTGTTTACCCCTTCGGCACAGGAAAAAGACCGTCTGCTCCAGCGAATCGACACCCTGCGTCAGCAGTTGGATCGCCCGGCCGGGACGTTGCCGGTCGAAAAAGTTGAGCATATGCGCTGCGACTGCAACCAGAGTGATGAAGAGTACGGCGCAGTGGTTCGCGAAATGCAAAAAGCGATTCGCGCGGGCGAGATTTTTCAGGTAGTACCGTCTCGTCGTTTCACCCTGCCTTGCCCTTCACCGCTGGCAGCTTACGAAGTGCTGAAGAAGAGCAACCCCAGTCCGTACATGTTCTTTATGCAGGATAATGATTTCACCCTGTTCGGCGCCTCACCGGAAAGCTCGCTGAAATACGACGCCAGCAACCGCCAGATTGAGATCTACCCTATCGCCGGCACACGTCCGCGCGGACGCCGCCCGGATGGTTCACTGGATCGCGATCTCGATAGCCGCATTGAACTGGAGATGCGTACCGACCACAAAGAGCTGTCAGAACACTTAATGCTGGTGGATCTGGCGCGTAATGATCTGGCGCGCATCTGCACACCCGGCAGCCGCTATGTCGCCGATTTAACCAAAGTCGATCGCTACTCCTACGTGATGCACCTGGTTTCACGCGTGGTGGGCGAGCTGCGTCAGGATCTCGATGTTCTGCACGCCTACCGCGCCTGCATGAACATGGGGACGTTGAGCGGTGCGCCAAAAGTGCGCGCAATGCAATTAATCGCCAAAGCGGAAGGCACACGACGCGGTAGCTACGGCGGCGCGGTGGGTTATTTCACCGCACATGGCGATCTGGATACCTGCATCGTGATTCGTTCTGCGTGGGTGGAGGACGGTGTGGCAACGGTACAGGCCGGCGCGGGTGTCGTGCTGGATTCCGTTGCGCAATCTGAAGCCGATGAAACCCGTAATAAAGCCCGCGCGGTTCTGCGCGCTATCGCCACCGCACACCACGCTCAGGAGACTTTCTGATGGCTGACATTCTGCTGCTTGATAACATCGATTCCTTTACTTACAACCTGGCGGATCAGCTGCGTGCGAGCGGACATAACGTAGTGATTTACCGTAACCATGTTCCGGCGCAAACCTTGATTGACCGCCTTCAGACAATGCAAAACCCGGTGCTGATGCTCTCGCCAGGCCCTGGCGCCCCCTCTGAAGCGGGCTGCATGCCGGAGCTGCTGACGCGGATGCGCGGCAAGTTACCAATTATCGGCATCTGCCTCGGCCACCAGGCGATTGTTGAAGCCTATGGCGGCTACGTCGGCCAGGCAGGTGAAATCCTGCACGGCAAAGCCTCAAGCATTGAGCACGATGGCCAGGCCATGTTCGCGGGCTTAAGCAATCCGCTTCCCGTTGCGCGTTACCACTCGCTGGTGGGCAGCAACATCCCGGCGGGATTAACCATCAATGCCCATTTTAACGGCATGGTGATGGCAGTACGCCACGACGCCGATCGCGTTTGTGGTTTCCAGTTCCACCCGGAATCGATTTTGACCACGCAAGGTGCTCGTCTGCTTGAGCAAACGCTGGCCTGGGCGCTGCAAAAACTGGAGCAGACGAATACGCTGCAACCGATTCTGGAAAAACTCTATCAGGCGCAAACACTCAGCCAGCAGGAGAGCCACCAGCTTTTCTCTGCGGTGGTGCGCGGTGAGCTGAAGCCGGAACAACTGGCGGCCGCGCTGGTGAGTATGAAAATTCGCGGTGAGCATCCCAACGAGATTGCCGGAGCCGCCACCGCACTGCTGGAGAATGCCGCGCCATTCCCGCGTCCGGACTATGCTTTTGCCGATATCGTTGGCACCGGCGGCGACGGCAGCAACAGCATCAATATTTCCACCGCCAGTGCATTTGTCGCTGCTGCTTGCGGCCTGAAAGTCGCCAAACACGGCAATCGCAGCGTTTCGAGCCGTTCCGGCTCATCGGATTTGCTGGCGGCATTTGGTATCAATCTGGATATGAATGCAGATAAATCGCGTACCGCGCTGGATGAGCTGGGCGTCTGTTTCCTGTTTGCGCCGAAGTATCACACCGGTTTTCGCCACGCAATGCCGGTACGCCAGCAGTTGAAAACCCGTACTCTGTTCAACGTGCTCGGCCCGTTGATCAACCCGGCGCATCCGCCGCTGGCGCTGATCGGCGTCTACAGTCCGGAGCTGGTGCTGCCGATTGCCGAAACCCTGCGCGTACTCGGTTATCAGCGTGCAGCGGTTGTTCATAGCGGCGGCATGGACGAAGTGTCACTGCATGCCCCTACACTGGTTGCCGAGCTGAACGATGGCGAAATTAAAAGTTACCAACTGACCGCTGCAGACTTTGGCCTGACGCCATACCATCAGGAGGCGCTGGCTGGCGGGACACCGGAAGAAAACCGTGACATTCTGACACGCTTACTCCAGGGTAAAGGTGAGGCCGCGCATGAAGCCGCCGTCGCCGCCAATGTCGCCATGCTGATGCGTCTGCACGGCGAAGAAGATTTACAAGCCAACGCGCAAAAAGTTCTGGATGTGCTGCACAGCGGAGCAGCCTACGACAAAGTCACCGCACTTGCGGCAAGAGGGTAAAAAATGCAGACCGTTTTAGCGAAAATCGTCGCCGATAAAGCCGTATGGGTAGCGGCGCGCAAGGAGCAACAACCGCTGGCCAGCTTTCAGAATGAAGTCCAGCCAAGCACGCGTCGCTTCTACGATGCCCTGCAAGGTACGCGAACAGCGTTTATCCTGGAGTGCAAAAAAGCCTCGCCCTCAAAGGGCGTGATCCGCAATGATTTTGACCCGGCGCGCATTGCGGCTATCTACAAACATCATGCGTCAGCGATTTCCGTGCTGACGGATGAAAAATATTTCCAGGGCAGTTTTGATTTTCTGCCGATTGTCAGCGCCATCGCGCCGCAGCCAATCCTGTGCAAAGATTTTATTATCGACGCTTATCAGATTTACCTGGCGCGTCACTACCAGGCAGATGCGTGCCTGCTGATGCTCTCGGTACTCGACGATGAGCAGTACCGCCAGCTTGCCGCCGTCGCGCACAGCCTGAATATGGGCGTGCTAACAGAAGTCAGTAATGAAGAAGAGCTGCAACGCGCTATCGCACTGGAAGCGAAAGTCGTCGGCATCAACAACCGCGACCTGCGCGATCTTTCCATCGATTTGAACCGCACCCGTGAGCTCGCACCGCGCCTTGGCACAGGTGTGACGGTCATCAGCGAATCTGGCATCAATACCTATGCTCAAGTGCGTGAGCTCAGCCATTTTGCCAATGGTTTCCTGATTGGCTCCGCGCTGATGTCCCATGACGATCTCGATGCAGCGGTGAAACGCGTTTTGCTGGGTGAAAACAAAGTGTGCGGGCTGACACGTCCAGAGGACGCGCAGGCGGCACATCAGGCCGGTGCAATTTATGGCGGCTTGATCTTCGTTGCCAGTTCCCCGCGCGCCGTAACGGAAGCGCAAGCACAAACGGTGATGCAGGCCGCGCCGCTGCAATATGTCGGTGTGTTCCGTAATGCCGCGCCCGAAGAGGTGGTGGCGAAAGTTAACGCACTGAATCTGGTTGCCGTCCAACTGCATGGCGATGAAGACCAGGCCTATATCGATTCACTGCGCGAGCGTCTGCCGGCGAAGACGCAAATCTGGAAAGCGCTCAGCGTTGGCGACAGCCTGCCCGCTCGGCGCTTTCAGCAGGTTGATAAATATGTGTTTGATAACGGCCATGGCGGCAGCGGTAAAAGTTTCGACTGGTCGTTACTGGCAGGCGAACCGCTGGATAATGTGATTCTTGCTGGTGGCCTGAGCGCAGACAATTGCGTGCAGGCGGCCAAAACCGGCTGTGCCGGACTCGATTTTAATTCAGGCGTGGAGTCGGAACCGGGTATCAAAGATGCCAGCAAACTGGCCTCGGTTTTCCGTACACTGCGCGCTTATTAAGGAAAGAAGATAATGACGACACTACTGAATCCCTATTTTGGCGAGTTTGGCGGAATGTTCGTTCCGCAAATACTGATGCCGGCACTGCGCCAGCTTGAAGAAGCCTTTGTCAGCGCGCAGAGCGATGCCGAGTTTCAGCAACAATTTAACGACCTGCTGAAAAACTACGCCGGACGTCCGACCGCACTGACCAGATGCCAGAATATTACCGCCGGTACGCGCACCACGCTTTACCTCAAGCGTGAAGATTTGCTGCATGGCGGCGCGCACAAAACCAACCAGGTGCTGGGTCAGGCGTTGCTGGCGAAACGCATGGGTAAAACCGAAATTATCGCCGAAACGGGGGCCGGTCAGCATGGCGTGGCCTCAGCGCTGGCGAGCGCCCTGCTGGGCCTGAAATGTCGCATCTATATGGGCGCAAAAGACGTGGAACGCCAGTCGCCAAACGTGTTCCGCATGCGCTTAATGGGCGCGGAAGTGATCCCGGTACATAGCGGTTCCGCCACGCTGAAAGATGCCTGTAACGAGGCGCTGCGCGACTGGTCTGGTAGCTATGAAACCGCGCACTATATGCTGGGCACTGCGGCGGGTCCGCACCCGTTCCCGACCATTGTGCGCGAATTCCAGCGCATGATCGGCGAAGAGACCAAAGCGCAGATCCTCGAAAAAGAGGGGCGTCTGCCGGATGCAGTTATCGCCTGTGTGGGCGGAGGTTCGAATGCGATCGGTATGTTTGCCGACTTTATCGACGAAACTTCTGTCGGCCTGATAGGTGTCGAACCGGCGGGTCACGGGATTGAAACCGGCGAGCATGGCGCGCCGCTGAAACATGGGCGCGTAGGCATCTATTTTGGTATGAAATCGCCAATGATGCAGACAGATGAAGGCCAGATTGAAGAGTCTTACTCTATCTCTGCGGGTCTCGATTTCCCGTCTGTCGGGCCGCAACATGCGTACCTCAACAGTACGGGGCGTGCCGACTATGTTTCCATCACCGATGATGAAGCGCTGGACGCGTTCAAAACTCTGTGCCGCCATGAAGGCATCATTCCGGCGCTGGAATCCTCGCACGCCCTCGCCCATGCGTTAAAAATGATGCGCGAGAACCCGGACAAAGAGCAGTTGCTGGTGGTTAACCTTTCCGGGCGCGGTGACAAAGACATTTTTACCGTACATGACATCCTGAAAGCGCGAGGGGAAATCTGATGGAACGCTATGACAATGTATTTATACAGCTGAGCGCGCGCAAAGAAGGTGCATTCGTTCCCTTCGTCACGCTGGGCGATCCGTCCCCGGAACAGTCGCTAAAAATCATCGATACGCTGATTGAGGCGGGTGCGGATGCACTTGAGCTGGGGATCCCGTTTTCCGACCCGCTGGCAGACGGTCCGACCATTCAAAACGCCACGCTGCGCGCCTTTGCCGCAGGCGTGACACCGTCACAATGTTTCGAAATGCTGGCGGCCATTCGTCAGAAGCACCCAACGATCCCCATTGGCTTGCTGATGTACGCTAACCTGGTGTTCAGCCGGGGAATTGACGAATTCTATGCCCAGTGTGCAAAAGTCGGCGTCGATTCCGTGCTGGTCGCGGATGTGCCGATTGAAGAGTCCGCGCCGTTCCGCCAGGCGGCCTTGCGCCATAATATCGCGCCCATCTTTATCTGCCCGCCAAACGCGGACGACGATCTGCTGCGCCAGATTGCCTCTTATGGCCGGGGTTACACCTATCTGCTTTCGCGCGCCGGGGTAACTGGCGCGGAAAACCGTGCGGCGTTGCCACTGCACCATCTGGTGGAAAAACTTACCGAGTATCACGCTGCGCCTGCGCTGCAGGGTTTCGGTATTTCCGCACCGGATCAGGTTAGCGCTGCCGTAGAAGCAGGTGCCGCCGGGGCGATTTCCGGTTCCGCGATCGTGAAAATCATTGAGAAAAACCTCGCCAACCCAACGGCTATGCTGGCTGAACTGAAAGCCTTTGTGCAGAGCCTGAAAGGCGCTACTTTACCGCGTTAACCTCCCGCACCGCCTGTTGATTCAGGCGGTGTACTTCCCTGTTTATCCGCATATTTTTCCTGACGCATTGTTAAAAGGTTCATATTTTCTGTGGAATAATAATCCTAAAAATTATGAGACCGATAAATACACCATGCGTGAGTTCCCTGATTCCTGCTGGCAACGTCGCTGGCTGGCCCTGCTGCTGACCGGGCTACTTTCCGGTGCGGCTGGCATGTTGATTGCCCTTCTTCTGCATGCCATCCAGCACCTCGCTTTTGGTTATAGCCAGCAATCGCTGATTGGCGGCGCACCGTTCCTGCAGGGCGTAACGGATGCCAGCGCCCTGCGCCGTTTTGCTTCACTTGCTGCTGCGGGTATAGTGGCTGGCTGGGGCTGGTGGCTCCTGGCACGCTATGCAAAAAAACGCGTCAGTGTTGGCGCTGCGCTAAAAGATGCTCAGCGCCCGATGCCTGCTTTCGCCACCATAACTCATACGCTCTTGCAAGTTGTCACCGTGGCAATGGGCTCGCCGCTCGGGCGTGAAAGCGCACCGCGTGAAGTCGGTGCCCTGTTTGGCGGTGGGATCGCACGGCATATCGGGTTAAATGCACAAGAAACCCGGCTGGTGATCGCCTGCGGCGCAGGTGCCGGGCTGGCGGCGGTGTATAACGTTCCGCTGGCGGGCGCGATTTTTACCCTTGAGGTACTGCTGGTCACAATCAGTTGGGATGCGGTTATTGCCGCCATTGTCACCTCCGCCCTCGCCGCGTTCGTGGCATCGCTGGTGCTGGGCAACGAACGGCAGTATCTCTTTACCGCTCCCACAGCGCCCCTCTCTTTGATTATCTGGGCAACCTTGTCCGGCCCGTTGTTCGGCTATGCTGCCAGTCTGTTCCGGCGGATGACCAAAAATGCACGGGCGCAGGTGAAAACCAACTGGCAAATGCCGGTCTTCTGCTTTATCGCTTTTGCCTGTCTCGGCTTGCTCGCAATCTGGTTTCCGCAATTACCAGGCAACGGGCGCGGTCCGGTACAGCTCAGTTTTGGCGGAGGCGTTACGCTGCCGCTGACGGCAATGTTGATTGGCTTGAAAGTGCTGAGTATCTGGATGGTGCTGCGCAGCGGAGCCGAAGGAGGTCTGCTCACGCCAGGGCTGGCGATCGGTGCCCTGCTGGGTGCACTGATGTTCCTGCTGGTTGGGCAATTTTTTCCCGAGGGCAATATGGCGGAATTCGCACTGACCGGCGGCGCGGCTTTTCTCGCCTCGTCGATGCAAATGCCGCTCACTGCCATTGTGCTGCTGATGGAATTCACCGGCATGGATTTCAGCTTTTTTGTGCCGCTAACGCTCTGCGTCGCGGGTGCGTATATGACCTGCCGCTATTGCGAGTAGCGCGTTTCGGGGCGTTCGTTTATGGCGCTGAATGTGTCCGCGGGCTTGTTGTGAATGCGCCAATAGCTACGTGAAAGAAAGTCAGATGTTGGCATTCGTAATACGTCATTTCGCCTTCGGTTGCGCAACATCGTGTCTGAACAAATGAGAGTTGAACCGCTGCTTACGGTGTCTCTGTGTCTGATGTGCGCAGCGCGATGGTGTTTTATAAGCTGAAAGATGCCCGCATGGTGATGTGGTGCAGAAATGCGTGGAAACTGGTTATCGCGAAACCAGTTTCCACAATGCGCTTAAAAACGATAACCGGCAGAGAACATAAACACCCACGGATCCAGGCGAGTATGTACGCTTTGTTGCTGACCATTCGCTTTAAAACGCACATCCGTATCGATATCCATCCACCAGACGGACATGTTAATCAGCCAGTTGCGGTCGATTAAGTAATCCAGACCAGCTTGCCCCGCCACGCCCCAGGAGTCTTTCAGGCTCAAATCCGACAGCCCGGCCTCTTTCCCGGTATCGTTAAATTTCTCATCAAAGAAAGTGGTGTAGTTTACGCCTGCCCCAAGGTATGGGCGCAATTTGCTCTGTGAATCACCGAAATACCACTGCGCCATTAATGTCGGCGGCAGGTGGTGCACAGTGGCGATGTCGCCGGTTGGACCGGTGCCAACGCGGTGGCGAAATGGCGTCGCGGCCAGTAATTCAACGCCGATATTGTCGGTCGCCATCCAGCTCATCGTCACACCCAGTTGGGTGTTGTTGCTGACATTAAAACTGCCCAGAGCGCCTAAAACGTTATCTGAACCTTCCGTCGGACGTACCGTCGCGGAACCGGCTCGAATGAAAAACTCGCCAGCTTCATGCGCGTATACACCTGTAGAAAGACTACTCAGGATCAATGCTGCCACGGCTAACTTCTTCATATCCACTCCATGTTTAAGGTTTTTATCGCGCCGTGAATATACCTATAACTGAGTACAAAGTGATCCAACACAGATCACACTTGACCCCGTAATTTAACATTCATTGATCTGGGTTAATTTTCACTACTCGTTACACTCATTAACTTTTGTATTTAAATCAATTTTCGCTTTGTGAGGTGGTTAAAAAATACCTGTTCGCCCATCTTGTGCGCGTTCTGCGGCAGCGATAATTTATTGGCCTGACAATTTATGTTGATGCGTCGTTAAATGCAGGTGCGCTATGAGTGATATCAATCCGTGCATGTCGTGCGGAGCCTGTTGTGCGTATTTTCGAGTCTCTTTCTACTGGGCAGAAGCGGATGACGCTGGCGGCCCTGTCCCGGCTCAACTCACCGAGCCGCTAACCCCCTTTCTGCGCTGCATGAGCGGAACCAATCAAAAGCAGAGCCGTTGCACGGCGCTGCAAGGCACGCCCGGCGAGTCGGCTAGTTGCAGTATTTATGCGAACAGACCGTCGCCCTGCCGGGAATTTGCTATGTCCGGCGAAGAGGGAAAGGTCAATGAAGCCTGCGATCGGGCGCGAGCGCGCTACGGTTTAGCGCCTCTTTACAAAGATATGCTTTTCCATACAAGCAGCGATGCTGCCACTGAGAGTGTATTCGGGGTACAATTGCCCGCAATTTAACACCGCTATACTCAAGGAGAGTGCATGTCTATCACGGCGAAGTCCGTTTACCGTGACACGGGGAATTTTTTTCGTAATCAGTTCGTTACCATTTTACTGATCGCGTTGCTTTGTGCATTTATCACGTTCTTGCTGGGGAGCGCCTTTAAGCCCAGTGATGAGCAACTCTCCATTTTAAGTGAAGGGGATAATCTCGCAGGCAGCGTCGGGTTGTTTGAACTGGTGCAGAATATGACGCCGGAGCAGCAACAAGTGCTGCTGCGCGCCTCTGCGGCGTCGACATTTTCCGGACTTGTGGGCAACGCCATTCTCGTCGGTGGTGTGCTGCTGATGATCCAGATGATTTCGGCGGGTCAGCGCATCAGCGCCTTGCGGGCGATTGGTGCCAGTGCGCCACTGTTGCCGAAGCTATTTTTACTGATCCTGCTGACCACGTTTATCGTGCAAATTGGCATCATGTTTGTGATTGTCCCAGGCGTCATTCTGGCGATCCTGCTCGCGTTCGCCCCGGTGATAGTGGTGCAGGATAAAACAGGGATTTTCGCTGCCATGCGTAACAGCATGCGCCTTGCCTGGGCGAATATGCGTCTTGTCGCTCCGGCGGTAATAGGATGGTTGCTGGCGAAAACACTCCTGCTGCTGTTCGCACATAACTTTGCGGTGTTCACTGTAGAAGGCGGCGAAGTGATTGCCAATACGCTGAGCAACCTGATTTCAGCGGCGCTGCTGGTTTATCTGTTCCGCCTCTATATGTTGATGCGTTCGTGATTTTTCCGGTTGCCTGCGTCTGCGGGCAACCCCTTATGATGGAATCGTAGAATGAAGCAGTTTCTTGATTTTCTGCCGTTGGTGGTCTTTTTCGCCTTTTACAAACTGTACGATATCTATGCGGCGACCACAGCGCTGATTATCGCGACCGCTATCGTGCTGATTTACAGCTGGGTGCGCTATCGCAAAGTGGAAAAGATGGCGCTGATTACTTTTGTGCTGGTCGCGGTATTCGGCGGCCTGACCCTTTTCTTCCATAACGATGAATTTATCAAATGGAAGGTGACGGTGATTTATGCCCTGTTCGCTGCAGCGCTGCTCTTCAGTCAGTGGGTAATGAAAAAGCCGCTGATCCAGCGCATGCTCGGCAAAGAGATCGCGCTGCCGGAGGCCGTTTGGGGCAAGCTGAACATCGCCTGGGCGCTGTTTTTTATTCTGTGTGGTCTGGCAAATATCTACATTGCCTTCTGGCTGCCGCAGAATATCTGGGTGAATTTCAAAGTGTTTGGCTTAACCGCTCTGACGCTTCTCTTCACCGTGCTAAGCGGCGTTTACATCTACCGCCACATGCCCGCGCAGGACGACAAATCCTGAGACGGAAAGCCAGGCCACCGCGCCTGGCTTTTTTCTTTCCGAACGCCCCGTATTCGTAGTAGCATCCCGCCATAAATCCCTCATAGCAGAAGAGATAACAATGGCAACCCTTCAGGACACTCCCCAGGGAGATCTTGTTTTACGCACATTAGCAATGCCAGCAGACACCAATGCCAACGGCGATATCTTCGGCGGCTGGTTAATGTCACAAATGGATATTGGCGGAGCAATACAAGCCAAGGAAATTGCGCATGGTCGCGTGGTGACGGTGCGCGTTGACGGCATGACGTTTCTTCGCCCGGTCGCAGTGGGCGACGTGGTGTGCTGCTACGCACGCTGCGTTAAACGGGGCAACACGTCAGTGACGATTAATATTGAAGTGTGGGTGAAGAAGGTCTCGTCCGAGCCAATTGGTCAGCGTTATAAAGCGACGGAAGCGCTGTTTATTTACGTCGCAGTGGATAATGAAGGTAAACCACGCCCGCTACCGCAGGCCTGAAGAAAAAAGCCTCCTTACGGAGGCTTTTTTTATTCCATTGAGGCACCGCCGTTCAGGCGGAACACAATATTCACAATTAATCCCGAACCCGGTTTTCCGGCCTCATAACGCCACTTGCGCATTGCCGCTTTTACTTCACGTTCAAACATATTCGCCGGTTGCGCTGACAGCACTTCGACATTCTCAACACGGCCATCTGAAGTGACGTCAAACTTCACTTTTACCCGACCTTCAATACGCAGCGCTTGCGCGCGGGCCGGATACTGCGGCTGATTGCGGCTCAACGCGCGCGGGCCAGCAGGAACAGCCGGCGCTGGCTGGGTTGCCGCCGACGGTGTCGGATTCGCGACCGGGCGCGCGGGCGCGTTATTCTGGAACGGCGAGGCCGGTTGCGGCGTTACCGGTTTCGTTTCGCGCTTCGGCTGCTCGACCTTTTTCTCCGGTTTCGGCTTTGGTTTCGGTTTGGGCTGCGGTTTGGGCTTTTCAATCACCACTGGCGCTTCTTTCGGTGGCTCAGGAACCGGTTCTGGCTCGGGTTCCGGCTCGACCACCGGTTCTGGCGGTTGAGCAACCTGAGGCGGTTCCAGATCGGCAGGCGCCACCATAGTGACCGTAATGGGCTGCGCAGGTGCGGGCAGTTCAACAACCTGATGTACCGATGTATAGAGCAGACCCGCCACGACGGCGCCGTGAATACCAACAGACAACAGCGTCGGCCAGGGAAAGCGGCGAGGTAAATCGAGGGTCATTGAAGTCATAATCGTGTCAGTTAAAAATCCAGAGCTAGATTTTAAATGCAAATAGCAATCATATTCAACAAGCCATCGCATGCGCGGGCAATTTAGTCAGGTAAATGGGCAAAAAAGCCGCATACTTTGCGAGGATGTTACCGCCATTACCATCTTTACATTGCAGTCGTTCCACCTTTCACATACGGTATGGCTTTCTTATCTGTGAGGAGTTCTGCCCGTGCTGTACGTTATTTTTGCTGAAGATATTGCTGACTCGCTCGAAAAACGTTTGTCCGTGCGCCCTGCCCATCTGGCGAGACTGCAACTGCTGCACGATGAAGGACGCCTGCTGACAGCGGGCCCAATGCCGGCCGTCGACAGCAACGATCCGGGAGCGGCGGGTTTCACTGGCTCGACGGTGATTGCTGAGTTTGAATCGCTGGAAGCGGCGAAGTCCTGGGCAGAAGCCGATCCCTACGTTGCTGCCGGGGTTTATCAGAACGTGACGGTGAAACCGTTCAAAAAAGTATTCTAAAAAGAAAAGACCCGCCACGGCGGGTCTTTTACTTTAAAGGCTTCTTCAGAACCTGGCGGCACTTCACATCCGGCTGGTGAGTTCAGCGCCTGCGCAAATCGCGGCGTATTCACGAACTCGCCCGACACCGATATATATGCTCGCCTGTTGCAGAAGAGATTTTTTAACAGGCAGATCGCTGAAGTCTGGCGGTTTATTATTTAATGCCCAACGCTTTTGGAAAAAAGATTAATAATCACCACCCCGGCGATAATTAACCCCATCCCCATAATTGCCGGCATATCCAGTTTTTGCCCGTGTACAAGCCAGCCAGCAAGACCTATCAGCACAATACCGGCACCTGACCAGATGGCATAAATCACCCCGGTCGGAAGAGTGCGCATAGTAATTGTCAGGCACCAGAATGCAATGCAATACCCGGCGATACTGATAAAGCCGGGTAACAAACGGGTAAAGCTGTCGGAAGATTTCAGCGCCGTGGTGGCAATCACTTCCATCACAATAGCAATACCGAGAAAGATAAAGGCTTCTTTATTCATATGGGTTACCGGACAATATTAACGTTTACTGAGCGCCAGACGGGTGGCAAACAGCAAAAAGACCATCCCAGTGCAGCGATCCATCCAGCGTATGACTTTTTCTTTACGCAGGAATGACGCCAG
Source organism: Kosakonia sp. YIM B13588 (assembly GCF_042788165.1). Taxonomy (NCBI): domain Bacteria; kingdom Pseudomonadati; phylum Pseudomonadota; class Gammaproteobacteria; order Enterobacterales; family Enterobacteriaceae; genus Kosakonia; species Kosakonia sp. YIM B13588. The sequence goes on from NZ_JBHZPO010000001.1 coordinate 718,280, forward strand.
TGGGCGCGTGGCAGAAATCAGCAGCGTCGACCAGCAGGTGCCCAGTAAAAGATGAATAAAAACCAGGCCAAAAGTCCACGCGATCAACGGTTGCCCCTGCGGGATAAACTGTGGCAAAAATGAGACATAAAAAATGCCCACTTTGGGGTTGAGCACATTGCCGAACATCCCTTTGATAAACCAGTTTTGCGATTTCGTTTCGCTTGCGTCCACCGCAGCAAACGATCTGCGTGGGCGCAGCAGCATATTCAGACCCAACCAGCATAAATAGGCAGCGCCGCAATATTTCAGGATATTGTACGCCAGCTCAGATACCGCAATCAGCGCGCCCAGGCCAAACGCCACCATTGCGCCCCAGATAAGACAACCGGTGTTGATCCCCATCTGCGCTTTAAAAGCCTCTTTGCGCCCCTCAACGGTCGCGGTGCGTAGTATCAGCGCCGTATCCAGCCCCGGTGTTAATGTCAAAAGCGTGGCGGCGAAGGTAAAAGCCAACAGACTATCCATTACCGACATACGGCAACTTCCTCTTTAGCATTAAGCCCAGAAACGATCGCGGGCACCTGTTCGGTGCCCGGATATTAAAGATCGTAAATAGCGAATAACAGCACATTACGATGACGGTTTACGCCACATTTCCTGATGGCGTGGATGCGCATATTGCGACGTGACTGCGCTTCCAGCCAGCGCGCTTTACGGCGGCTCATCTGCCGCAGCATACGCCAGCGCCCCACTTCCGTTCGACTACGCTTCATTTTTACAACTCAAAACTTAACAGAAACGCCATTATAGTCCGTCAACTTCGCCAGGCCAGCGCTTTTCGGCGTTTTTATTTGCCAGATGAATGCGGATGCGTACACTCATGAAATACGGTTTTTTAAAAGGATTTTTATCTATGTCCGCTTTTTACACGGTAATGAGTTGGCTGATTGTCTTAGGTTACTGGCTACTGATTGCTGGTGTAACACTGCGCATATTGATGAAACGCCGCGCGGTCACTTCCGCGATGGCGTGGTTATTGATTATTTATATCCTGCCGCTGGTTGGGATCATCGCCTATCTTTCCCTTGGCGAACTGCACCTCGGAAAACGTCGCGCCGAGCGCGCTCGCGCTATGTGGCCTTCTACCGCCAAGTGGCTGAATGATCTAAAAAATTTCAAGCACATTTTTGCGACCGAAAACAGCGGCGTGGCGTCATCTCTTTTCAAGCTTTGCGAGCGACGCCAGGGGATCGCCGGGGTTAAGGGCAACCAGTTGCAGTTACTCACCTCGACTGATGATGTTATGCAGGCATTGATCCGTGATATTCAGCTCGCCCGGCACAATATCGAGATGGTGTTTTACATCTGGCAACCCGGTGGAATGGCGGATCAGGTGGCCGAATCGTTAATGGCAGCAGCGCGCCGTGGCGTGCACTGTCGCTTGTTGCTGGATTCCGCGGGCAGCGTGGCGTTTTTTCGCAGCCCGTGGGTAACCATGATGCGAAACGCCGGCATTGAAGTGGTCGAGGCGCTGAAGGTGAATTTAATGCGTGTTTTTCTACGCCGCATGGATTTACGCCAGCATCGAAAAATCGTGTTGATAGACAATTACATCGCCTACACCGGCAGCATGAATCTGGTCGATCCGCGCTTCTTTAAGCAAGATGCTGGCGTCGGTCAATGGGTCGATTTGATGGCGCGTATGGAAGGTCCGATCGCTACGGCAATGGGGATTGTTTACTCTTGCGACTGGGAAATTGAAACCGGAAAACGCATTCTTCCCCCGCCGCCTGACGCCAATATCATGCCTTTTGAGGAAGCCAGCGGGCACACCATTCACACCATTGCCTCCGGACCTGGGTTTCCGGAAGATCTGATCCACCAGGCGTTGCTGACTGCCGTCTACGCATCACGCGAATATTTAATTATGACCACGCCCTATTTCGTGCCCAGCGACGACCTGCTGCATGCGATTTGTACGGCGGCGCAGCGCGGCGTGGACGTGAGTATCATTTTGCCGCGTAAAAATGACTCGCTGCTGGTTGGCTGGGCCAGTCGGGCATTTTTTGGCGAGTTGCTGGCCGCAGGCGTAAAGATTTATCAGTTCGAAGGCGGTTTGCTGCACACCAAAAGCGTGTTAGTGGATGGCGAACTGAGCCTCATTGGTACCGTAAATCTGGATATGCGTAGCCTGTGGCTCAATTTCGAAATCACGCTGGTGATTGACGATGCCGGTTTCGGTGGCGATCTGGCGGCCGTCCAGGATGATTACATCTCCCGCTCCCGCTTACTTGACGCGCGTTTGTGGGTAAAACGGCCGTTCTGGCACCGCATTGCTGAACGACTGTTTTACTTCTTCAGTCCGTTGCTGTAAAACGTGCCCAACAGACGTGAAGAGGTAATCATGGAAATGGATCTGAATAATCGCCTGACCGAAGACGAAACCCTTGAGCAGGCTTACGACATCTTCCTCGAACTGGCAGCGGATAATCTCGACCCGGCGGACATCATTCTTTTCAACTTACAGTTTGAAGAGCGTGGCGGTGCTGAGTTGTTTGATCCGGGCGAAGACTGGCAGGAACATGTGGATTACGATTTAAACCCGGACTTCTTCGCCGAGGTGGTCATTGGCCTTGCGGATACCGATGGTGGCGAACTCAATGATATCTTTGCGCGCGTATTACTGTGCCGCGAAAAAGATCACAAACTTTGCCATATTCTCTGGCGCGAATAAGCGCGGAAAAAGAGAAAAGAAAAAGGGCTGACAACTGTCAGCCCTTTTTTATGCGTGGATTATAGCGGGTCGACTTTCAGGCAGGAGACGGCATGACGGAAGCTGCCCTCCAGCACTGGACGTGTCTGCGCGCACTCAGGCCCGGCAATCGGGCAGCGAGTACGGAACACGCAGCCCGACGGCGGGTTGATTGGTGACGGCAAATCCCCTTCCAGCAACTGTATTGTCTTGTTCTTTTCCCGATCCGGATCCGGAACCGGCACCGCCGACATCAGCGCTTTGGTATACGGGTGCAGCGGGTTCTGATACACCTCGTCATAAGTGCCAAGCTCGACAGCATGACCGAGGTACATCACCAGCACACGGTCGGAGATATGCTTCACTACCGCCAGGTCGTGAGCGATAAAGATCAGCGACAGCCCCATTTCACGTTGCAGTTTTTGCAGCAGGTTAACGACCTGCGCCTGGATTGATACATCCAGCGCGGAAACCGGTTCATCACAAATGATCAGTTTCGGTTCGAGGATCAGCGCGCGGGCAATGCCGATACGCTGACACTGACCACCGGAGAACTCGTGCGGATAGCGGTTAATCAGGTTCGGCAGCAGCCCCACTTTCATCATCATCGTTTTAACGCGATCGCGCACTTCCTGACGCGACATTTTCGGATGATAGGTGCGCAGCGGTTCGGCGATGATTTCACCGATGGTCATACGTGGGTTCAGTGATGCCAGCGGATCCTGAAAAATCATCTGGATATCGCTGCGTACATCGCGCCACTCTTCCTGCTTCATGCCCAGCAGATCTTTACCCAACCAGGCCACTTTTCCGTCGGTGGCTTTCACCAGGCCAATGATGGCGCGGGCAAAAGTCGACTTACCGCAACCGGATTCACCCACCACGCCGAGAGTTTCCCCTTCGTACAGACGCAGCGTGACGCCATCAACTGCTTTCAGGGTTTTCGGCGGTTGCCAGAACCACTGTTTGCCATCTTTAATGTCGAAATGCACCTTTAAATCGGCGATTTCCAGCAGCACTTTTCTCTCATCAATCGCGGTATTCATACCAGTTCCTCCACCGATTTAAAGCAGGCGCGCAAACGGCCCGGGGCAAACTCCTCCAGCGGTGGAGCACTGTTACAAATTTCCATCGCGTGCGGGCAGCGCGGCTGGAACGGGCAGCCTTTTGGCAGGCGCAGCAGGTTCGGCGGGTTGCCCGGAATGGTCAACAACGCTTCGCCTTCAGTATCGAGGCGTGGTACCGCATTCAGCAGGCCGATAGAGTACGGATGCGATGGCTGGTAGAACACATCGCGCGCTTTGCCATACTCCATGGTACGACCAGCGTACATGACCAGCACTTTGTCACAGATGCCGGCGACAACGCCGAGGTCATGGGTGATCATAATGATTGCGGTGTTGAATTCGCGTTTCAGCTCGTTCAACAGGGTCATGATCTGCGCCTGTACGGTCACGTCCAGCGCGGTGGTCGGTTCATCGGCAATCAGCAGTTTTGGCCGGCACATTAACGCCATTGCAATCATGACACGCTGGCGCATACCACCGGAAAACTCGTGCGGATACATGCGCATGCGTTTGCGCGCTTCCGGCATTTTTACTGCATCCAGCATTTTAACGGATTCTTCAAATGCTTCCGCTTTGTTCATGCCTTTGTGCAACATCAGGACTTCCATCAATTGCTCACCCACGCGCATATATGGGTTAAGCGAGGTCATTGGATCCTGGAATATCATCGAAATCTGCTCGGCGCGCAGTTTGTTCAGTGCCTGCTCCGGCAGATTAAGGATCTCTTTGCCGTTGAACGTCGCCGAGCCGCCAATGCGTCCGTTCGCCGCCAGCAAACCCATCAGCGCAAATGCAGTCTGGGATTTACCGGAACCCGATTCACCTACGATACCCAGCGTTTCACCGGCACGCAGCGAGAAGTTCAGGTCATTCACCGCTGTGACATCGCCATCCGGGGTCTGGAAGGTTACACGCAGATCTTTCACGTCCAGCAGGAGATTGGATTGCTGCTGCGTCGCCGACGCGAATGAGGTTTCAGTTATGCTCATAACAGCACTCCTTAACGGTCTTTCGGATCGAGGGCATCACGCAGGCCATCGCCGATAAAGTTAAAACAGAACAAAGTGATAACCAGGAAACCTGCCGGGAACAGCAGCAACCACGGTGACACTTCCATCGAGTTCGCACCATCGCTTAACAGCGCGCCCCAGCTACTCAGCGGCTCCTGGGTACCCAGGCCAAGGAAGCTCAGGAAGGATTCGAACAGGATCATGCTTGGCACCAGCAGTGAGGCATACACCACCACCACGCCCAGTACGTTTGGCACAATGTGGCGCACAACGATATTAGCGGTAGAAACCCCGCCCACTTGCGCCGCTTCGATAAACTCTTTACGTTTCAGGCTCAGGGTCTGGCCACGTACAATACGCGCCATATCGAGCCAGGAAACCATACCGATAGCAACAAAGATGAGCAGAATGTTTTGCCCAAAGAACGTTACCAGCAGAATCACGAAGAACATGAACGGGAAGGAGTTGAGGATCTCCAGCAAACGCATCATCACTGAGTCCGTTTTACCGCCCAGGTAACCGGAGAGTGAACCGTACAGCGTTCCCAGGATAACGGCCACCAGCGCGGCGGCAATACCGACCATCAGCGAGATACGCCCACCGATCGCCACACGCACCAGCAGGTCGCGACCGGAAGAGTCTGTACCAAAATAGTGACCGGACTCCATATCCGGCTGGCTCGACATCATGCCCCAGTCGGTATCGAAATAACTAAACGGCGACAGCATCGGTGCCAGTGTCACAAACAGAGCTATCAGTAGTAATACGACCAGGCTTGCCACCGCAGCACGGTTATGCATAAAGCGACGGCGTGCGTCCTGCCACAGGCTTCGTCCTTCGACTTCAAGTTTCTCACTGAAGTTTTCCAGCGCCTCGCTGTTTTTCTTACTTAACATCATGGCGAACTCCAGTATTAATAACGAATCTTCGGATCGATAACGGCATACAGCACATCAACAATCGCGTTAAACATAATAGTCAGCGTGCCGACCAGAATAGTAAGGCTTAATACCAGAGAATAGTCGCGGTTCAGCGCGCCGTTAACGAACAGCTGGCCGATACCCGGCAGACCATAAATGGTCTCGATAACCATGGAACCGGTAATGATGCCGACGAACGCAGGCCCCATATAGGAGAGCACCGGCAAAAGCGCAGGCTTGAGCGCATGGCGGAAAATGATTCGGCGCATCGGCAACCCTTTCGCACGCGCTGTGCGGATAAAGTTGGAGTGCAGAATTTCAATCATCGAACCACGGGTGATACGTGCAATGCTGGCGATATAGGCCAGAGACAACGCCACCATCGGCAGGATCATGAACTTCAACGCCCCGCCGTTCCAGCCACCCGCAGGCAGCCACTTCAGTATGATGGCAAAGATCATCACCAATAACGGTGCGACAACAAAACTCGGGATAACAACCCCGGTCATTGCCAGCCCCATCACCGTATAATCCCATTTAGTATTTTGGTTAAGCGCGGCGATAACACCGGCCGTAACGCCAAAGACAATGGCCAGAATAAAGGCCGCCGCACCTAATTTTGCGGAAACCGGGAAGCTTGCCGCTACCAGGTCATTCACCGTGTAGTCTTTGTATTTGAATGACGGCCCGAAATCGAAATGCGCCAGCTGCTTCAGATAACTGAAATATTGCGTGGTGATCGGGTCGTTTAAATGATATTTCGCTTCAATATTCGCCATGACCTCTGGCGCCAGCGCACGTTCACCGGTAAATGGACTTCCCGGTGCGAGACGCATCATAAAGAACGAGATGGTAATAAGAATGAAAAGTGTTGGGATCGCTTCAAGACAGCGACGTAGGATAAATTTCAACATTGCCCGTACCTTCTGGCCTGTGCCTTTTACACATTCTCTTTCAGGCGGTTAAGCCTGCGACCGATGTGTGTTCTGGTGCGATAAAATAAGACACTGTGGGGCAGATAATCCTGCCCCACTCATTGCCATTAATGCTTGATAATATACAAGTTTTTAACGTAGATATTATCCATCGGGTCTTTACCGGTGTAGCCACCAACCCAGGTTTTCACCAGACGGGCGTTCACGTAGTAGTAAACCGGAACGATCGCCGAGTCTTTATCCAGTTGCTGTTCAGCTTTGGAATAAAGCTCACTGCGCTGTGCTTCGTCAGTGACTTTCAGCGTGTCGCCGATCAGCTTGTCAAACGCCGGGCTCTTATAGTGCGCGGTGTTGTTGGAGCTGTCAGAAAGCATGGTGTTCAGGAAGGAGGTCGGCTCGTTGTAGTCCGCACACCAGCCCGCACGTGCGACATCAAAGGTGCCCTGATGACGCGTGTCGAGGAAGGTTTTCCACTCCTGGTTTTCCAGCTTAACGTCTACGCCGAGGTTTTTCTTCCAGATGGAAGCCACAGCGATTGCCAGTTTTTTATGCAGATCGGAGGTGTTATACAGCAGGCTGAACGACAGCGGTTTGTCTGCGGTGTAGCCAGCTTCGGCCAGCAGTTTTTTCGCTTCAGCGTTACGCTGTTCCTGGGTCATTTTGAACCAGGCCGGTTCAGTCAATTTTGCACCATCGGTGTATGGCGGTGTGTAGCTGTATGCCGGCAGATCACCCTGGTTTTTCACTTTGTTGACGATGATGTCGCGATCCAGCGCCAGTTTCAGCGCGGTACGAACGCGAACGTCTGTGAACGGGGCTTTCTGGTTGTTGATTTCGTAGTAGTAAGTACACAGGTACGGGTCAACGTGTACTTCTTTAGGGATCTCTTTTTTCAACTTCTGGAACAGTTCGATCGGCATGTTGTTATAAGTCATGTCGATTTCGCCGCTGCGGTAGCGGTTAACGTCTGTTACTTCAGAAGAGATTGGCAGGTAAGTTACCTGGTTAATAACGGTTTTTGCGTTATCCCAGTAATTGGTGTTGCGCTCAAGAACGATACGTTCGTTGACCACCCAATCTTTCAGTTTGTAAGCACCGTTGGTCACGATGTTAGCTGGCTGCGTCCATTTTTCGCCGAATTTTTCAATGGTGGCTTTAGGCACAGCGGAAACAGATGGGTGAACCAGCAGTTTATAGAAATAAGGAACCGGCTCGCTCAGGGTGACTTCAAAGGTGTAATCATCAATTGCTTTTACGCCAAGATCGCTGGTCGGTTTTTTGCCAGCGATAACATCGTCGATATTGGCGATGTGGCCGTACTGCAGATAGCTCGCATACGGAGAAGCGGTTTTCGGATCCGCCAGGCGCTGCCAGCTATAAACAAAATCATGCGCCGTTACAGGCGTACCGTCGGACCATTTCGCATTTTTACGCAGATGGAAGGTCCAAACTTTAAAATCTTTATTATCCCACGTCTCTGCAACACCAGCCGTCGGGTGACCCTGAACATCGGAGATCAGCAGACCTTCAAACAGGTCGCGGTTGATATTGGATTCAGGAACACCTTCGATTTTATGCGGGTCGAGAGATTGAACTTCAGAACCGTTGTTACGAACCAGCGTTTGCTTCTCCGCCAGTTGAACGCCTGCCGGTACATCGGCAGCCATTGCCGCGTTACCGGTTATCAGTGCAGTCAAAATCCCCGCAGCTACCAGACTTTTCTTTGTGATGATGGACATTGTGTTGTTACTCCACTCATTATAATTACTGACGTTCACGCCAGCGTGTTTCATCCCCTGTTGGGGGCCTGTATAGCGCAGGAGCTTTTTGGCGCTATCAGACGTCTTTTTTTACTGCTGCTATCACCGACTTTTTTATTACGGACTGCTCAAACGGCAATCTTGCGTCGATTCTGTTACGCGCCTCCCCTGTCGAGGCGCGCTGTATTCACTATGACAACCGTTTTATATGAAAACGATTCTCATCTGAGCTGTTTATTCTGCAAATTATAAGGTCGAGAAACATAATGGGCGGAAAATAACAAATGCCCTCTTCTGTCGCCAATACATTTTGCAAATTTGTTAACCATTTCTCTTTTACGACACAGCATCAACCGACAGGCGATAGCTTTTCAGCCTCCCTGTTACTTTTTTATCTATTATTATCAATGAGATAAATGAACATCACCACCATGTGATGTTTTTCGACTGATGCTGTGCTTTTTTGCACAAAAAAGCAACAATTGACTACTTTTTAGCACATTCATCTGCGAGAAGATTGAAAGTACTAATATCATTTCAATTATGTCACGGCAAGCCCAATAGTATTATGTGACAGAAATAACAGGTGCGATTGCGCGAATTCCGCACAGCAAAGATTCGTTATACTTATAATTCACTGATAGAAAACAGATTTTCTGATTAGTGTAATTTATTATACTTCCCGGCGTTTTGCGGATACGTCATATGTTTTGCTGATTTTGCGCGTTCCTTTACAGCCATATTTGCAATATAAAACGGTTATCGCTATATAGATGAAAGCATAACGATAACCTTTTATTTCCTTATTAAAGGAAGAAGTGAATCAGTTCAGCAAACCAGGAAATAGCGATCTCGCCCCCGCGACAATAAACTCAATACCCAGCGCCATAAGTAATAACCCCATAATACGTGTAATTACGTTGATACCCGTTTGCCCAAGCAAACGCACCAGCCAGGGTGCGATACGAAATAGCCCCCAGGAGCTGAGCGCAAACAGCGCGATCGCCACGGTGAAACCGATCAAATGCTCAACGGTGTGATAGCGTGTTCCCCAAACGATGGTAGAACTGATTGCCCCCGGCCCCGCCATCAAAGGCAAAGCGAGTGGTACCACGCCGATACTTTCGCGGATGGCCGTTTCTGACTTTTCTTGTTTATTCTGCTTATCTTCACCCAGTTTCCCGCTGATCATCGACATGGCGATAGTTACCACCAGAATGCCCCCGGCAATACGGAACGAATCGATCGAAATACCAAACAGCTGCAATATGGCATCACCAAGAAACAACGACGTCCAGAGAATAATGGCCACGGACAGATTGGCGGTGAGATTCGTTTTATTCCGCGCGGCGGTCATCTGGTAGCTGGTCATGCTGATAAAGACCGGAATAATGCCGACCGGGTTGACCAACGCAAACAGGCCAATAAAAAATTTAAAATAGAGGGGAAGATCGAACACGATGTGCTCCACAGTAGGGTTTCGTAACGTTGTCAGATAAATAACCTATCGGCGCGACAGGAAAATCCATGCAGAAGATACGCGTTTTCGCCGCGTAGTTCATCATGATTTCCGTGGAAATTCGCAGCAATACAGCATGTTATTCAGTTGTGGGAATTGTGATAATCTTAGAGCGTGCCTGGCCATATGCCATTAACATTTGCTACAAACGCCCAAAAATGGGCTGCTGAAAGGTGTCAGCTTCGCTGAAATTTGATGTAGATCACGCATTACTTACTCAGAAGTGGGTAATCTTGATGGCACGAAAAGAGCTCAAAAGTGTCAGTAAGTGCGTTGTATCCTCGAGGCTCTTTCAGTAAATCAGTGGTGGATGGTTTAGCGTTAACTCTTTGTTTTTATGAAATTTACGCAACCTGCAGCCGGTCTGTCTATACTTTCCAATTAGGCAGCTGGTTTACTAAAAGAGTTTAAACATTATCAGGAGAGCATTATGGCTGTTACTAATGTCGCTGAACTTAACGCACTCGTTGAACGCGTGAAGAAAGCCCAGCGTGAATATGCCAACTTTACTCAAGAGCAAGTAGATAAAATCTTCCGTGCTGCCGCTCTGGCTGCCGCAGATGCTCGTATTCCGCTGGCAAAAATGGCGGTTGCCGAATCTGGCATGGGTATCGTTGAAGACAAAGTGATTAAAAACCACTTCGCTTCCGAATATATTTATAACGCGTATAAAGATGAGAAAACCTGCGGCGTGCTGTCAGAAGATGACACCTTCGGCACGATTACCATCGCAGAACCAATCGGCATTATCTGTGGTATCGTTCCGACCACTAACCCAACCTCCACCGCTATCTTTAAATCGCTGATTAGCCTGAAAACCCGTAACGCGATCATCTTCTCTCCACATCCTCGCGCTAAAGATGCGACCAACAAAGCTGCCGATATCGTACTGCAAGCAGCCATTGCCGCTGGTGCCCCGAAAGACCTCATCGGCTGGATTGATCAACCGTCTGTAGAACTGTCTAACGCACTGATGCATCACCCGGATATCAACCTGATCCTCGCTACTGGCGGTCCGGGCATGGTGAAAGCAGCGTACAGTTCCGGTAAACCGGCTATCGGTGTAGGTGCGGGTAACACCCCGGTTGTGATTGATGAAACTGCCGATATCAAACGTGCAGTGGCATCTGTACTGATGTCTAAAACCTTCGATAACGGCGTAATCTGTGCTTCTGAACAGTCCGTTGTCGTAGTTGATTCTGTTTATGACGCGGTCCGTGAGCGTTTCGCCAGCCACGGCGGTTACCTGCTTCAGGGTAAAGAGTTGAAAGCAGTTCAGGACATTATCCTGAAAAATGGCGCGCTCAACGCCGCTATTGTTGGTCAACCTGCTTACAAAATCGCTGAACTGGCCGGTTTCACCGTTCCAACGACTACTAAAATCCTGATTGGTGAAGTGAAAGTTGTCGATGAGAGCGAGCCGTTCGCACACGAAAAACTTTCCCCGACGCTTGCAATGTACCGCGCGAAAGATTTCGAAGACGCGGTCGAAAAAGCAGAGAAACTTGTCGCTATGGGCGGTATCGGTCATACCTCTTGCCTGTATACCGACCAGGATAACCAGCCAGATCGCGTTGCGCACTTCGGTCAGATGATGAAAACCGCGCGTATCCTGATTAACACCCCGGCTTCTCAGGGTGGTATCGGTGACCTGTATAACTTTAAACTCGCGCCTTCCCTGACTCTGGGTTGTGGTTCCTGGGGTGGTAACTCCATCTCTGAAAACGTTGGTCCGAAACACCTGATCAACAAGAAAACCGTTGCTAAGCGAGCTGAAAACATGTTGTGGCACAAGCTTCCGAAATCTATCTACTTCCGCCGTGGCTCTCTGCCAATCGCGCTGGATGAAGTGATTACTGATGGTCACAAACGCGCGCTTATCGTGACTGACCGTTTCCTGTTCAACAACGGTTATGCAGACCAGATCACTTCTGTGCTGAAAGCGGCTGGCGTTGAAACCGAAGTGTTCTTCGAAGTTGAAGCAGACCCAACACTGACCATCGTGCGTAAAGGCGCTGAATTGGCGAACTCGTTTAAACCGGACGTAATTATCGCTCTGGGTGGCGGTTCCCCGATGGACGCCGCGAAAATTATGTGGGTAATGTACGAACATCCGGAAACCCATTTCGAAGAGCTGGCGCTGCGCTTTATGGATATTCGTAAACGTATCTATAAGTTCCCGAAAATGGGCGTGAAAGCGAAAATGATCGCTATCACCACTACTTCCGGTACCGGTTCTGAAGTTACGCCGTTTGCGGTAGTTACCGATGATGCAACAGGTCAGAAATATCCACTGGCAGACTATGCTCTGACGCCGGATATGGCGATTGTCGATGCCAACCTGGTGATGGATATGCCGAAATCCCTGTGTGCCTTCGGTGGCCTGGATGCGGTAACTCACGCACTGGAAGCTTACGTTTCCGTACTGGCTTCTGAGTTCTCTGACGGCCAGGCACTGCAAGCGCTGAAATTGCTGAAAGAGAACCTGCCAGCCTCTTACAACGAAGGCTCAAAAAACCCGGTTGCTCGTGAACGTGTGCATAGCGCCGCTACCATCGCCGGTATCGCCTTTGCCAACGCCTTCCTTGGTGTGTGCCACTCCATGGCGCACAAACTAGGTTCGCAGTTCCACATTCCGCACGGTCTGGCTAACGCCCTGCTTATCTGTAACGTTATTCGCTATAACGCGAACGACAACCCGACTAAACAGACTGCGTTCAGCCAGTATGACCGCCCGCAGGCGCGCCGCCGTTATGCAGAAATCGCCGACCATTTAGGTCTGACTTCTGCCGGTGATCGTACTGCAGCGAAAATCGAAAAACTGCTGGCATGGCTGGAAAGCATCAAAGCTGAACTGGGTATTCCGAAATCTATCCGTGAAGCTGGCGTACAGGAAGCTGACTTCCTGGCAAACGTGGATAAGCTGTCTGAAGATGCGTTTGATGACCAGTGTACCGGTGCGAACCCGCGCTACCCACTGATCTCCGAACTGAAACAGATCCTGCTGGATACTTTCTACGGTCGCGAGTACAAAGAAGGTGAAGTGGCGGTAGTGAAAGCTGAAGCTGCTCCCGTTAAAGCAGACAAAAAAGCGAAGAAACCCGCTTAATTGTTAATGCTAATAAAAAACCCGCTTCGGCGGGTTTTTTATTGCTAAAGAGAAGAAGCGAAAAGCTAACCTCTGACGCGTTGCTGAATCGCCGTTAGAGATCCCTCTTGCAAGGCTTCTTTGTAGTGTTTGCGGCACACGGAAATATAGCGTTCATTGCCGCCAATAACCACCTGTTCGCCTTCGTTATAAGGACGCCCCTCTTGATCAAGTCGCAGCACCATACTGGCTTTACGCCCACAGAAGCAGACAGTTTTCAGTTCAACCAGTTTATCTGACCAGGCCAGCAAATATTGGCTACCCACAAATAACTCACCGCGAAAATCCGTGCGCAAACCGTAACAGAGCACCGGAATATCCAGTTGATCGACAACTTCAGATAACGCGTACACCTGCTCGCGCGTTAAAAACTGGCATTCGTCGACCAGCACACAATGCACAGCTTGTTGTTGATGCTCAGCGTTGATTTCGTCAAACAGCGATGAGTTGTGATTAAACAAACGCGCTGGTGAAGATAAGCCGATACGAGAGCTAACCTTGCCTGCTCCGAAGCGATCGTCAATTTCGGCGGTGTAAACCACCGTGCGCATCCCTCTTTCCTGATAATTGTAAGAGGATTGTAATAACGCCGTTGATTTCCCCGCATTCATTGCTGAATAGTAGAAATAAAGCTGTGCCATTGCGTGCAAAACCCCAATCAAAGTGTGATATTCCCGGCGCGGAGTGTACCATATTTTATCTGGTCATCCTGTCGTTGCTCCGCGATAGAAGTAAATCAATCCCCGATGGCAGACTCATAGATATTCCAATAGTTAATCATCTGAGTTGTTACTGCCAAAGAAACAGCAATAAGAAATTCATGATCTTACAAATTTTTTTAATCGGAACATTCTCACCCGAGTATACGGAAATTATTAATAATTTAAGGAAGAAGCACATTCAACGCTGGAATACTCAAGGTCGATATTTATCCATAATGGCTATAAACACGGATCAGATTAATCAGAAGTTTATGCATAAACACGCCGTCAAAGGCGCTGCCAGTACATCGGTATAAGATGTTTTTTGTGCGTTTCTTCAAGAAAAATTTAAGTTAGCGATATTTATAAATCGACTTAATAAAGCGGCATTTTGAATTCCTTACATTCACAGCTATTGCACTGGCGAAATTAACGCTCTATTATTAGCCCGACAAACCACCCCAATATAAGTTTGAGATTACTACAATGAGCGAAGCACTTAAAATTCTGAACAACATCCGTACTCTTCGTGCGCAAGCAAGAGAATGCACTCTGGAAACGCTCGAAGAGATGCTGGAGAAATTAGAAGTTGTGGTTAATGAGCGCCGCGAGGAAGAAAGCGCTGCCGCAGCTGAAGTTGAAGAGCGTACGCGTAAATTACAGCAATATCGTGAAATGCTGATCGCTGACGGTATTGATCCGAACGAATTGCTGAACAGCATGGTTACCGCTAAAACCGGTACTAAAGCAAAACGTGCAGCACGCCCGGCTAAATATAGCTATGTTGATGAAAATGGCGAGACCAAAACCTGGACGGGTCAGGGTCGTACTCCGGCAGTAATCAAAAAAGCAATGGACGAACAAGGCAAACAACTTGACGATTTCCTGATCGAAGAGTAATCAAGCCAGATTTCAAAAGGATCCCGCCAACTGGCGGGATTTTTTTTGACAAAGCACACATTCTCTTCACAAATATAGTGTATGGCATTTGGAATATACGTTTCTCGAATGCATATTGCTCAAATCCTGGTCAATTTATTTATTGTTTTGTGCGATATCTTCTGCGCAGCTTTGCCGTAACCTTTTCATTCGGAACATTCACAAATAAAAAAGGCCGGAGATAAGCAGTGCAATGCACTATTATCTCCGGCCTTATTTAGACTAAAGAAAGCGTATTATGCTTTCCCGGCGCCGACGGTTTCTTCGAGCCAGGCTTTAAATTCCTCGCCCAGCGAATTGTGACGAATACCGTACTCTACGAATGCGCGCATATAGCCAAGTTTATTACCGCAGTCATGGCTTTTGCCTTTCATATGATAGGCTTCTACGGTTTCTTTTTCGATTAGCATATCGATAGCATCGGTAAGCTGGATTTCATCACCCGCTCCCGGAGGTGTTTTCGCCAGCAGCGGCCAAATTTCTGCGCTCAGCACATAGCGACCTACAACGGCAAGATTAGAAGGTGCTACGTTAGCTTTCGGTTTTTCAACCACACCCACCATTGGAACGCTATCACCCGGATTCAGCGTTGCGCCTTTGCAATCCACCACGCCATAAGCGGTCACATCATCCACAGGTTCAACCATGATCTGGCTGGCACCGGTTTCGTCAAAACGTTTAATCATCTCAGCCAGGTTATCCTGGGAGAGATCGGATTCAAATTCATCCAAAATAACGTCGGGCAGAATAACCGCTACGGGTTCGTTACCTACTACCGGGTGCGCGCACAATACGGCATGACCCAGCCCTTTCGCCAGCCCCTGACGCACCTGCATAATAGTCACGTGCGGCGGGCAAATAGACTGCACTTCTTCCAGCAACTGACGTTTTACGCGTTTTTCCAGCATTGCTTCGAGTTCAAAGCTGGTATCGAAGTGGTTTTCGATAGAGTTTTTAGATGAATGTGTTACCAGAACGATTTCAGTAATGCCGGCAGCGATACACTCATTTACGACATACTGAATTAATGGCTTATCAACCAGCGGTAACATTTCTTTAGGAATTGCCTTAGTCGCTGGTAACATCCTGGTTCCCAATCCCGCAACCGGGATTACTGCTTTAGTCACTTTCGAATTTATTGCAGCCATTGAAAATCTCCTGGACTGTCCATGCTTGAACATGTTCATGAATTAACTCGCGTCTGAGTATATCAGTACCAACCCATCGACCAGGTCTGAAAAGGACGCGCTTACATCTAATTAGGACTAATACGCATAAACTGCGGCGATAGTACCACCCGTTTTTATGCGGTGGGTAAATCTATCTGCAATGTATGATTCGATCGCTCATTCCGCGCTCAACATTAAACGCAGACGCCCGCCGGCGCCCCACACCTGACATTGCCAGGAGTCGCAACGCTGGCTCAACTGATTTAAATACGTATTGCCAAGCGTACCGAGAGGCACCCCATTGCTGATTTGAATTTGATGATCGCCGGTATTTAACGTTGCGTTAAGACCAGCCGAAACGAGTATCAGGTTTTTCAATTCACTGTGGTAATAACCCACAAGTAGCGGAAACTGGCCGGGTAAATTAGCCTGGTGTAATAATTGATTTACCTGCTTGAGCAGCGCGCCCATCTCAGGTAAACGCTGGCGCTGGTGAGAAAGTTGTTCTTGCAGTAACCCATTAAATAAGGCGCGCAACAGCAGGGCCGCCAGCACGCCGTTATTTTCTGCACGCGTGACGTCCAGGCAATAAAACGCGAGATCCTGGCCTGATATCGGCGCGATATCCAGCACCAGACCGGGGCTTTCAACAGAAACCAGTTGGCGATAATTAACCCGACAACCGGAAATAACTTGTTGTACCGGTGGCTGGAGTTCCTGCAACAAATTCGCCGCGGCCTGTGGATTATCGACCAGCGCGTCCCAATCCTGGAACAAGCGCTCCTCTTCCTCAACGCGTGAATTAAACATATTAGGATAAAGACAGGCGAAGAGCGTTTCTTTTAATCGATTAAGATCTTTAACGGGTTTAAGAACGACATCCTGAACGCCAAGACGCAATGCTTTGGCGATATCCGCCATGTTTTCTGTCGCCGATATCACGAGCACCGGCGTTTGCATTCCACGATTGCGTAACGTCTCAATGAGAACAAGGCCATTCATGCGCGGCATTGCAAGATCGCAAATCATAAGATCGGGCTTATTTGCTGCCAACAATTCGAGCGCGACGACCCCATCTTCCGCCAGCAGCGTTATCGCGCCTAAAGATTGCAACCACGAATCCAGCAGAGAGCGGAAAACGGGCTCGTCTTCAACGATCAGTATCTGTTTTCCGGTCAACGGCTGCGTCATCTTATCTCCCCTGCCTGACGATAGATCAATAGTGGCATGCTTCGCCGATAATCGCCTGTCAGAATTTGCTGAAGTCTATAAAAACTCTACTTACGAAAGGGTCCGCACTAACGGAAGCAACTCATCCATTTTCTTTTCTGTCGCCAGTTGCCCCGCTGCAATAGCAGCATCTGCCCGATGAAAATCGAGTGTTGAAATTTGTGGGCAAAGAGGTTGCAACAGAATATCTGGCGGATCGCCAGCCATACGATTACGTTTGAGCCGGTTTTCAAGCACCTGAATCGAGGTGCTCATGATTTCCATTGCTGTGGGCGCGATTGGCCGTTTGGGCGTTATCCGCCCCAGCCGCTCACGCAGGCGTTGATGCCAGCGCTGTGTGGCAACCGTGTCGCTGTCTTTATCATTATTAGATAGATTCACCGACAGCAGATCTTGCTGCATCAGATGGGCGTCATGCTGCAAATCCACCGCAATCACCACATCCGCGCCTAACGCGCGGGTAAGGGAAACCGGTACGGGATTCACCACCGCGCCATCCACCAGCCAGTAACCATTATGCGGAACCGGTGACATTAATCCGGGCATACTACAGGAGGCGCGAACAGCATGATGTAAATCCCCTTCAGTGAACCATAGCTCGCGCCCGGTGCTAAGGTTGGTTGCCACAGCGCCGAAGCGTTTCTGGCAATGGCTAAAATCCGCGAACGGCAACAACTGGCGATACTGATTGAACACGCGTTCACCACGCAACAGACCACCGCGCTGCCAGGAGAGATCCATCAGCCGCAGCACATCCCAGTAACGAAAAGAGCGTACCCATTTTTCCAGCGACGGCAGACGTCCACACGCGTAAGCAGCACCAACCAGTGAACCAATGGAACACCCCGCCACAATATCAATTTCGATACCCGCGCGTTGTAATGCGTTAATCACGCCGATATGCGACCAACCTCTGGCCGCGCCGGAACCGAGCGCCAGACCAATTTTTACCTTTCTCATTACGCGTATTTTACTTCCCCCGGCTTACTGTAGCCACAGCGCTACGGCTCAGTTAACATATCGCTACCCTGGCGCCAACGCGCCGTTATTTTTATTCCTGGAATGCTATTTTGTCACAGTCTTGCCCTTGCGGTAGCGCTCTGGAGTATAGCCTATGTTGCCAGCCTTATCTGTCTGGTACGCAGGTTGCGCCGGATCCGTCACGCCTGATGCGATCGCGCTATACAGCTTTTGTGTTACATCAGTCAGAGTACCTGGTAAAAACCTGGCACCCATCTTGTGGCGCTGAGACGTTCCGCCAGCAAATTGAAGCGGGCTTCGCGGCGACCACATGGCGCGGTCTGACGGTATTTGAGCATGCTTACGGCGAAAATGATAATGAAGGCTTCGTCAGCTTTGTGGCGCGGTTTAATGAGTACGGTAAAGACGGCGCAATTATCGAACGTTCCCGATTCTTAAAGGAGAACGGCCAGTGGTACTATATCGACGGAACGCGGCCGCAATTTGGCCGTAACGATCCCTGCCCTTGCGGGTCAGGTAAAAAATTCAAAAAGTGCTGCGGACAATAAGCCTGCCAGCACCTTAAAGCAAACACCATCAACAGGATTTACCCGGCAATGCATTCAACACAACGTAAAATTTTGCGCACCATTTGCCCAGACCAGAAAGGCCTCATCGCGCGAATCACCAATATTTGTTACAAGCACGAACTGAACATTGTGCAGAATAATGAATTTGTCGATCACCGCACCGGGCGTTTCTTTATGCGTACCGAGCTCGAAGGTATTTTTAACGATGCCACGCTGCTTGCGGATCTCGATAGTGCGCTCCCGGAAGGTTCTGTACGCGAGCTGAATCCAGCCGGTCGTCGCCGCGTTGTCATTCTGGTCACCAAAGAGGCGCACTGCCTTGGCGATTTGCTGATGAAAGCAAATTATGGCGGACTGGATGTCGATATTGCCGCCGTGATTGGCAACCATGAAACGCTGCGTTCGCTGGTTGAGCGTTTTGATATTCCGTTTGAACTGGTTAGCCATGAAGGCCTGACGCGTGAAGCCCATGACCAGCAAATGGCTCAGGCCATTGAAGCGCACCAGCCAGATTACGTAGTACTGGCGAAATATATGCGTGTATTAACGCCAGAGTTTGTCTCTCGCTTCCCGAATAAGATCATCAATATTCACCACTCGTTCCTTCCCGCTTTCATTGGCGCCCGCCCTTATCATCAGGCCTACGAGCGCGGCGTGAAGATCATCGGTGCCACTGCGCATTATGTGAATGACAATCTGGATGAAGGCCCAATCATTATGCAGGACGTGATTCATGTGGATCACACCTATACCGCCGAGGATATGATGCGCGCGGGTCGGGATGTCGAGAAGAACGTGTTGAGCCGCGCACTGTATCAGGTGTTAGCACAACGCGTGTTCGTTTACGGCAATCGCACGATTATTCTTTAACCATTAATTTAATGCGTTGTTCGGCTTTGCATCGTTACGGGCAAAAAGCAGACAACTGATTCATTTTTCTCGTTTCAACGCTTTACAGCGGCGCGTCATTTGATATGATGCGCCGCGCTTCCCGAGATGGAAGCAGGCCAGTAACAAATAGCTTTACCCCGTGGTGGGGTGCCCGAGCGATCATAAGGTAGCTGACTGCAAATCTGCCGTCATCGACTTCGAAGGTTCGACTCGAGTGCCAGCGAGAGAACGTTGCCAGAGGCAACGGCCCGAAGGGAGAGGAGCGTTAGCTCCGAATAATCCTTCCCTTTCGCAACATCACAACAATGTAGTAATCCCGTGGTGGGGTTCCCGAGCGGCCAAAGGGAGCAGACTGTAAATCTGCCGTCATCGACTTCGAAGGTTCGAATCCTTCCCCCACCACCATCTACATCCTGCATCGATAATTTGATTTCCCCCTGGTGGGGTTCCCGAGCGGCCAAAGGGAGCAGACTGTAAATCTGCCGTCATCGACTTCGAAGGTTCGAATCCTTCCCCCACCACCATCTTTAAATAAATCCTCAGTCTTAATAATTGCGCCAATCCTTCATAGTCTCCGTTTGGGGAAGGACGAGAACCTTCGACCAAGGTTCGACTCGAGCGCATGCGAGAGAACGTTGCCGCAGGCAACGGCCCGAAGGGCGAGGAACGAAGTGACGAGTAATCCTTCCCCCACCACCATCTTTAAATAAATCCTCAGTCTTAATAATTGCGCCAATCCTTCATATTCTCCGTTTGGGGAAGGACGAGAATCATCGACCAGGATTCCACCCGAGCGAGGCGAGCAAACCTTGCCACAACGGCAAAAGATGGCGCTGCGCACGGCTGGCAGATGAGCCTTACAGCGGCGGTAACCGTCTTTTTACGGGGCTGCTCTTCACTATCGACGTATTGCACTGCGCGTATTCGGCGATGCCATCCAGCAACGTATCCAGTTGCTCAATCGAGCGCACCACCAGCCGCATAACAAAACAGTCTTCTCCCGTCACTTTGTCACACTCAATGCATTCTGGCAGTGCCTGGAGCATTTTATCCACCTTCTGCAACATACCCGGCATCGGACGGACGCGCACCAGCGCCTGCAAGCGGTAATCCAGCGCGGTCAGGTTTACGCGCGCGCCATAGCCTTCAATCACGCCGCGCTCTTCCAGCCGTTTAACACGTTCTGCCGTACTGGGCGACGTCAGCCCCACTCTCGCACTTAACACCTTCAGTGACTGGCGGGCATCCTCTGCCAGACAGGCCAGAATCGCTCTGTCGATATCGTCAATAAGGTAATCCATCATCTTCACCTAATTTTTAAAGGAATTAATCGTCATACACCTTACAACAACCATATAAAGCTGGTCGCCGTTTTTTCACAATATGCCAACAACCTTCAGGAGATGAAAAATGAAAACTATCCCTAATGGCACCTGGCAGATGAGCCTGGCAATGCTGATTTCCGGGTCGATTGGCGCATTTGTGCTGCTTAGCGGTCTGCCGGTGATTGATGTTGTGTTCTGGCGCTGCCTGATAGGCGCCGGCGCGCTATTTCTTTTTATCCGCTTTGGCAGACAACCCTTCACGCGACTTGCGTTCCCGGTGTTATTTCTGACAATAGCGGGCGGTATCGCGCTGGTGATTAACTGGCTACTGCTGTTCGCTGCTTACAGCCGCATTTCAATAGGGCTGGCCACGGTGGTTTACAACACCCAGCCTTTTATGTTGGTGCTGATGAGCATGTTGCTCGGCGAGCGCGTTACGCTTACGAAGTGGGGATGGCTGCTGGCGGCATTTTCCGGTGTTGTGCTTCTGCTGCTCAGTGAATTGCATCACCCGAACACGCAATGGCTTATCGGTATTGCCATGGCGCTGGGCGCTGCTTTTTTCTATGCCGTCACCGCGTTAATCACCCGCCACCTTAAGCAACTTCCGCCGCAGCACATTGCCCTGATACAGGTATTAACCGGTACGGTGATGTTATTGCCGCTGGTTCATCTGCCTACGTCCGGCGGGACATTGCCGTGGGGTATTCTGCTAACGCTCGGCATTGTACATACCGGCGTGATGTATCAGCTGTTGTACAGCGCGATCCAAAAGCTCCCCACACCGCTAATTGGCTCGCTGTCGTTTATTTATCCGCTGGTGGCGATTGTGGTGGATAACGCGCTGTTCGGGCATACATTAAGCGCGGTACAAATGGCGGGTGGCGTATTAATTCTGCTGGCTGCCGCAGGCAATAACCTTGGCTGGGGCGAGCGAAAAAGCGCGCCAGCGATAGTGCCAACGCGACAGTAAAAAAACCCCGCAGTGCGGGGTTTTTTCTGATGACTGATGATTAGCGACGGGCGCGAACAATCTGGTATTTGCGTGTCAGGTACTCCACCGGCGCGCTCCAGATATGTACCAGGCGGGAGAACGGGAACAACACAAACAGCGTCATGCCCAGCACCAGATGCACGCGGTAAATAAAGGCTACGCCCTCAAGGTGCGCGGAAGCGCCAACATGGAACGTCACAACCGACTGTGCCCAGCCAACCAGTTTCATCATTTCGCTGCCGTCCATATGCTGCGCAGAGAACGGAATGGTCAACAGACCCAGCGCACACTGCACCATCAGCAGCGACATGATCAGGATATCCGCCGCGGTTGAAGTCGCGCGAATACGCGGGTTGAACAAGCGGCGTTTCAGCAGCAACAAACCGCCAACCAGACACAGCACACCGCTGGCACCGCCGCCAATCATTGCCATCTTCTGTTTCACTTCAATCGGCAGGAAGGATTCATACATCCAGTGCGGCGTTAACATACCAAGGAAGTGACCGGCAAAAATCCCGAGAATACCGATATGGAACAGGTTCGAAGCCAGCGTCATCCCTTTACGATCCAGCATCTGGCTGGAGCCCGCCCGCCAGCTGTACTGACCATAGTCGTAGCGCAGCCAACTGCCGAGCAGGAAAACTGCCCCGGCAATATACGGATAGATGTCAAAGAAGAACATATTAAGGAAGTGCATTAGCGCTCTCCTCCTGTTGTGATATTCAGATATTGCGGCGCAACGGCACCCGCAAAACGACGCTGATGCGCGGTGATATCAGAATCACCGCAGCCCTGTTCGGCGAAGAATTTCACCTGCTCCTCTTCCCACACGGCATCCAGCGCCTGCGGCGTATCATCGCGGGCTTCACCGGCAATTTTTTCCGCGACCTGCGCGTTATCCACCTGTGTATTCGCCAGCGACAACAACGCATCGAACAGCGTTGCATAGTGGCTTTCGCGCTGCGCTAAACGCGCTTTTAACAGCGCGAGGATCGGCGCGATATCCTGCAAACCACCGATAGCTTCAACCAGGGGCAACTGCGCCAGATATTCCAGATAGAGCGGCAGATGATCCGGCAACTCACGGCTATCCAGTTGCAAGCCGTGGCGCTCATATTGCGCCAGCAGATCGACCATCGCCTGCCCGCGATCGCGGGACTCACCGTGGACGTGTTCGAACAGCAGCAGTGAGGTTGCGCGACCACGATCGAACAATTCGCTGTAGTTCGCTTGCGCGTCCAGCAGATCCTGAGACGTCAGATCACGCAGGAAGACGCCAACCTGCTGAGCGTCGGCTTTGGTCAGGTTTTCACCCGACGCCAGCGCATCGAAAACTTCCTGCTGGTGCTGCCATAAGGCAGCATCCGGGTACTCAAGCAAACGGGAAATAACCACCAGTTCAATCATGGGTGCGGCTCCGTTTTCACTGTCACATCCACCGCGTCAATACGACGGCTGTTGAACAGGTTGAATTTGGTGTCCGAACCGTGGCAACCATCGCCGAAGCTAAAGCCACAACCGTTTTTCTCCGGGAAGGCTTCACGCGCCAGCTCACGGTGGCTCGACGGCACCACAAAACGATCTTCGTAGTTAGCAATCGCAAGGTAACGGTACATCTCCTGCGCCTGGGCGGTTGTCAGGCCAACTTCTTCCAGCGCGCGGGTATCTTCAACGCCATCAACCGTTTCCGCACGTTTGAAGTGGCGCATTGCCAGCATACGTTTCAGCGCCAGCAGAACCGGACCGGTATCGCCTGCGGTCAGCAGGTTCGCCAGGTACTGCACCGGAATACGCAGACTTTCCACATCCGGCAGAATGCCGTTGCTGCCCAGCTCGCCCGCATCAGCGGCTGACTGGATCGGTGACAGAGGTGGCACGTACCAGACCATCGGCAATGTGCGGTATTCCGGATGCAGCGGCAGCGCCAGTTTCCAGTCCATCGCCATTTTGTAGACCGGCGATTTCTGCGCCGCGTCAATCACGCTCTGCGGCACGCCATCTTCCAGCGCCTGGGCGATCACCGCCGGGTCGTTTGGATCGAGGAACACATCCAGTTGACGCTGGTAGAGATCTTTTTCGCTCTCAGTGCTGGCTGCATTTTCAATCGCGTCTGCGTCGTACAACAGAACGCCGAGGTAACGAATACGACCGACACAGGTTTCCGCGCAGACTGTCGGCATGCCCGCTTCAATACGCGGGTAGCAGAAGATGCACTTCTCAGATTTGCCGCTCTTCCAGTTGAAGTAGATTTTTTTGTACGGGCAGCCGGTCACGCACATGCGCCAGCCGCGGCATTTATCCTGATCGATCAGCACAATGCCGTCTTCTTCACGCTTGTAGATAGCACCGCTCGGGCAGGTCGCGACACAGGCCGGGTTCAGGCAGTGTTCGCACAGGCGCGGCAGATACATCATGAAGGTGTTTTCAAACTGGCCGTACATCGCCTTCTGCATATTCTCGAAGTTCTGATCGCGGCTCAGCTTGTCGAACTCGCCACCCAAATCATCTTCCCAGTTCGGGCCAGCGGTGATTTTGTCCATCCGCTGACCGGTTATTACTGAACGCGGGCGGGCAATCGGCTGATGTTTACCTTCCGGCGCGTTATGCAGGCGCTGGTAGTCAAAATCAAACGGCTCGTAGTAATCATCAATTTCCGGCATGTGCGGGTTAGAGAAAATTTTACCCAGCAACATCGGACGGTTACCCATCCGCGGTTGCAGTTTGCCGTTAATTTTGCGGATCCAACCGCCCTTCCATTTTTCCTGGTTTTCCCAGTCGGTCGGGAAGCCGGTGCCCGGTTTGGTTTCCACGTTATTGAACCATGCGTACTCCATACCTTCACGGCTGGTCCAGACGTTTTTACAAGTCACTGAACAGGTATGACAGCCGATGCACTTATCGAGATTCAGCACCATGCCGACTTGTGAACGAATTTTCATTTTGCGCTCTCCTGTACCTGGTCATTGCCTTCGCCATCCAACCAGTTAATGTTCTTCATCTTACGCACCACCACGAACTCATCGCGGTTGGAACCGACCGTGCCGTAGTAGTTAAAGCCATAAGCCAGCTGGGCGTAGCCGCCGATCATATGGGTCGGTTTCGGGGTAATACGGGTAACGGAGTTGTGGATCCCGCCGCGCTGCCCGGTAATTTCTGAACCTGGCAGGTTCACAATACGTTCCTGCGCGTGGTACATCATGGTCATACCGGCTGGCACACGCTGGCTGACAACCGCACGAGCCGTCAACGCACCGTTGGCGTTAAAGACTTCAATCCAGTCGTTATCCTCAATACCGATCTCTTTGGCATCTTTATCACTCATCCACACCACCGGACCACCGCGCCCCAGCGTCAGCATCAGCAGGTTGTCGCTGTAGGTAGAGTGGATGCCCCATTTCTGGTGTGGCGTCAGGAAGTTCAACGCTTTTTCCGGGTTACCGTTGGATTTCGCACCCATCACTTCTTTCACCGAATGGGTGTCAATCGGCGGACGGTAAACCAGCAGGCTTTCGCCGAAGTCACGCATCCACTGATGATCCTGATACAACTGTTGACGACCAGAGAGCGTGCGCCACGGGATCAGCTCATGCACGTTGGTGTAACCGGCGTTGTAGGAAACGTGCTCATCTTCAAGGCCTGACCAGGTCGGGCTGGAGATGATTTTGCGCGGCTGAGCCTGAATATCGCGGAAGCGGATCTTCTCTTCCTCTTTATTCGTGGCCAGATGCGTATGATCGCGGCCGGTAAATTCACTCAGCGCAGCCCAGGCTTTAACTGCCACATGGCCGTTGGTTTCCGGTGCCAGCGTGAGGATCATTTCCGCCGCATCGATGGCGGTATTGAGCATCGGCTGTCCTTTCGCCGGGCCGTCCGCTTTGGTGTAGTTCAGCTTACGCAGCAGATCCATTTCGCTCTGGGTATTCCAGGCGATGCCTTTACCACCGTTGCCGATTTTTTCCATCAGCGGGCCGATAGAGGTAAAGCGCTCGTAGGTTGCCGGGTAGTCGCGTTCCACCGGAATAATATGCGGCGCGGTTTTGCCCGGGATCAGATCACATTCGCCTTTCTTCCAGTCTTTCACACCCAGCGGCTGCGCCAGTTCAGCGGCGGAATCATGCTGAATCGGCAGCGTCACGACATCGGTCTCTTTGCCTAAATGTCCTACACACAGCGCTGAGAAGGATTTGGCGATGCCTTTGTAGATTTCCCAGTCGCTTTTGGATTCCCATGCCGGGTCAACAGCGGCAGAAAGCGGATGAATAAACGGATGCATATCCGAGGTATTCATGTCGTCTTTTTCGTACCAGGTTGCGGTTGGCAGCACAATATCCGAGTAGAGACAGGTGCTGGACAGACGGAAATCGAGGGTAACCACCAGATCCAGTTTCCCGTCGAGGCCGTTGTCATGCCATTCCACTTCTTCCGGTTTCACGCCGCCCTGTTTGCCCAGATCTTTGCCCTGAATACCGTGTTCGGTGCCCAGCAGGTACTTGAGCATAAACTCGTGGCCCTTACCGGAAGAACCCAACAGGTTGGAGCGCCAGATAAACAGGTTACGCGGGTGGTTTTTGCCGTTTTCCGGCTGTTCTGCCGCGAAACGCAGTGAACCGTCTTTCAGCGATTTAACGGTGTAATCGACCGCGCTCATGCCCGCTTTTTCTGCTTCAGCGGCGATACGCAGCGGGTTGGTGCCCAGTTGCGGCGCAGACGGTAGCCATCCCATACGCTCAGCGCGCACGTTAAAGTCAATCAGATGGCCGGTGTAGCGGGATTTATCCGCTAACGGCGACAGGAATTCCTGCGCGGTTACCGTCTCATAACGCCACTGGCTGGAGTGGTTATAGAAGTAGGAGGTGCTGTTCATGTGACGCGCCGGACGCTGCCAGTCGAGGGCAAATGCCAGCGGCTGCCAGCCGGTTTGCGGACGCAGTTTTTCCTGGCCAACGTAGTGTGCCCAGCCGCCGCCGCTCTGTCCCACGCAACCGCAGAAGACCAGCATATTGATGATCCCACGGTAGTTCATATCAAGGTGATACCAGTGGTTCATCCCGGCGCCGATGATAACCATCGAACGGCCATGTGTTTTATCGGCGTTATCGGCGAATTCACGGGCGATGCGAATAATTTGCGACTGCGAAACCCCGGTAACTTTCTCAGCCCATGCCGGTGTGTAGGCTTTTATTTCGTCGTAACGGGTTGCGCAGTTTTCATCACCCAGACCGCGATCCAGGCCGTAGTTCGCCATGGTCAGGTCGTAAACCGTGGTCACCAGCGCAGTGGTGCCATCGGCCAGTTGCAGGCGTTTAACCGGCAGTTTGTGCATCAGGACGTTATCGAGTTCAACGCCGGCAAAATGCTCAGTATTGTCACCACCGAAATACGGGAAGCCGACCTGCGCGATATCGTCCTGTTTACCCAGCAGGCTGAGGTTCAGTTCAACATCAGCACCATTGCTGCCGTCACGCTGCTCAAGGTTCCATTTGCCTTTTTCACCCCAGCGGAAACCGATGGAGCCGTTCGGCGCGGTCAGGTTGCCTTCGCTATCAAGCGCAACGGTTTTCCACTCCGGATTATTTTCCTGACCCAGCGCATCCACCAGATCGGCGGCGCGCAGCATGCGGCCTGCCGCATAGTAACCGTCGCGCTCTTCGAGCATGACCAGCATCGGCATGTCGGTATAACGGCGAACGTAATCGGTGAAGTACTGGCTCGGTTTATCGAGGTGGAATTCACGCAGCATGACGTGGCCCATCGCCAGCGCCATTGCCGCATCGGTGCCCTGCTTCGGTGCCAGCCACAAGTCACACAGTTTGGCGATTTCGGCGTAGTCCGGCGTTACCGCAACCGTTTTGGTGCCTTTGTAGCGCACTTCGGTAAAGAAGTGGGCGTCCGGCGTACGGGTCTGCGGAACGTTGGAACCCCAGGCGATAATGTAGCTGGAGTTGTACCAGTCGGCAGATTCCGGCACGTCGGTCTGTTCGCCCCAGGTTTGCGGAGAAGCTGGCGGCAAATCGCAGTACCAGTCGTAGAAACTCAGGCAGGTGCCGCCCAGCAGCGAGAGATAACGCGCGCCAGAAGCGTAAGAAACCATCGACATTGCCGGGATTGGCGAGAAGCCCGCGACACGGTCCGGGCCGTACGTTTTCACGGTGTAAACGTTCGAAGCAGCAATCAGCTCATTCACTTCCTGCCAGGAGGAACGCACGAAACCACCGCGACCACGTGCCTGTTTAAAGCTCTTCGCTTTTTCCGCATCTTCGATGATGGAAGCCCAGGCATTAACCGGATCGCTGTGCTGCGCTTTTGCTTCACGCCACAGTTTGATCAGGCGTTTACGCATCAGGGGGTATTTCAGGCGGTTCGCACTATAGAGGTACCAGGAGTAGCTGGCGCCACGCGGGCAGCCACGCGGTTCGTGGTTCGGCATGTCCGGGCGGGTGCGTGGGTAGTCAGTCTGCTGGGTTTCCCAGGTGACCAGACCGTTCTTCACGAAGATCTGCCAGCTGCACGAGCCCGTGCAGTTTACGCCATGGGTAGAACGCACGATTTTGTCGTGCTGCCAGCGGTTACGGTATCCATCCTCCCAGTCCCGGTTGGTGTTTAAGAGCTGGCCGTGCCCATCGGCAAAGGTTTCGCCTTTCTGTTTGAAGTAGCGAAACCGGTCCAGGAATTTACTCATCGGGGGTTCTCCTGTTGGAGCCTGTCAGGCTCTCTTGGTAAATCGACATTGCTGCAATTGCGGCGAAGGTAACCCCCACAAAGACAAAGAGAATTGATGGTGATCAAGCTGCTCAAGCTTCGTTTCTGCACGCATCTGACGGAGTACCCACAAAGAGTTAGGGATTTCTATTTTTTAAGGCATTGATAAATAATGTTTTTATATGAACTCGCAGCGGCACAAGCAGATAATTCCGCGTTCCGGGGTATTAAGGGGTAGATGAACCTGCAAAGTGATGTCTGTCACAGAGGTTTCCGCAGCACGGCTGCAGTGATAATTTATAGTATGTTGTAACTAAGGTAGATGTAAAAAAAGCGCGGCTTTCACCGCGCAAGGATAATCAACATTTACTGAGTGTTATTGTTTTTTACGCCCGTATATCGCCCAGGTGATGACCACGCAGGCGATATAGAACACGAGAAACACTTTCATCGCGCCTGCCGGTGAGCCGGTCAACGCCAGTGAAGTGCCGAATGCTTTCGGAATAAAGAAACCGCCAATCGCGCCAATTGCCGAGATAAAGCCCAGCGCTGCGGCTGTTTCGGTGGCGGCTTCACGCATTGCTTCGCTTTCACTGCCGCCACGTTGTTGTACGCGTTCCATGGTTTTTTTACGGAAAATCACCGAAATCATCTGGAATGTCGAACCACTACCCAGCCCGGCCGTCAGGAACAGCACGAGGAAGACGCAGAAGAACGCGGTGAAATTGCCGCCAGTGCCGCCCGAAGGCAGGGTCAGGAACAGTAAGGCGCTGAAAATGGCCATCACCACGAAGTTCACCAGCGTTACGCGAGTTCCGCCCAGACGGTCAGAAATCGCACCGCCTGCGGAGCGTGCCAGTGCGCCCACCAGCGGGCCGAAGAAGGCGAAATGCAGGATCTGCACTTCCGGGAACTGGGTTTTCGACAGCATCGCAAAACCGGCAGAAAAGCCGATAAACGAGCCGAAAGTTGCCAGATAAAGGAAGCTCATGATCCACAGGTGCGAACGCTTGAGTACCGGAAGTTGCGCGCTAAGCGAGGCTTTAGAGGTCGCCAGCTCATTCATCCCGAACCAGGCAGCCAGGGTAAACACCGCCAGTAACGGTACCCATATCCAGGCGGCGTTTTCGAGGTACAACAACGAACCATCAGGTTGTGCAACACCGGTACCGCCAAAGGCGGCAAAAATGGAAAACGACACCGCCAGCGGTGCAATCAACTGCATCACACTCACGCCGAGGTTGCCAAAGCCACCGTTGATGCCGAGCGCGCCGCCCTGCTTCTGTTTCGGAAAAAAGAAGCTGATATTTGCCATGCTGGAAGCAAAGTTCGCACCCGCGAAACCGCACAGCAAAGAGATAATGATAAACGTGCTAAACGGCGTGCTCAGATCCTGTACGGCAAAACCCAACCACACACACGGAATGATTAAGATCCCGGTACTGAAAGCTGTCCAGCGACGACCGCCGAACACCGGCACCATAAAAGAGTACGGTACGCGTAACAGTGCGCCGGACACGGATGGCAACGCTGTCAGCATAAAGAGCTGGTCGGTGGTAAACTGAAAACCCACTTTCGGGAGATTGACGGCGACTGCGCTAAAAAGCATCCAGACGCAGAAAGCCAGAAGAAGACAAGGCACGGAGATCCACAAGTTGCGGCTCGCAATCTTATGGCCCTGCTGTTGCCAGAATGCCGGTTCTTCAGGACGCCAGTCGGTAATAACCCGCGCTGACGAACTTTTTTCCGGGATGGTTGAGTGCTGCATATACACCTCTGCTGATCGGTTTGATGCCTGCCACCTTAGTTTTTATAGCGGTAGTTAAGTTGATATAAATCAAAGGAAAAGCAGCCCATTTCACGAGCGAAAAATCACCATGCTCATTTATGAGTAGCGTTTACTGGCAAAAAAGGTGTGGTTTTTCACGGTTCTGACCTTCTCTACTCAGATTGTTCCCACTCTTGTCGGCTCGCTGGCAATAAAGGGGTAATCCTTTAGAGGTATGGGTATACCCCAGGCGATGGCTGACAATAGCACCATCCGCACCGCACGCGGCCGAGGAGCCTTAATCACGTATGCTAAAACGCCTTTTTTCACCGATCTCGCTGGTTAACCAACTGGCGTTGTTGATGCTGCTGTCGACCGCTATCGGTGTGACGGGCATGGCGATATCCGGCTGGCTGGTACAAGGCGTTCAGGGCAGCGCACATGCGATCAACAAAGCCGGTTCACTGCGTATGCAGAGCTACCGCTTGTTGTCCGCCATTCCGCTGCATGAAGACGAGCAATATTTGCTCGACGAAATGGAGTACACCGCATTCAGCCCGGAACTGGCGCAGGCGGCACAGCGCGACGGCCAGCAAGCGCAGCTCGCTGCCTTGCAAAACTACTGGCGCAGCGACGTCGTCCCGGCGATAAAACAGGCGCAACAACCAGCGCAAGCGGCGGAAATTATTGCGATTTTCGTTGGACGAATCGACCGGCTGGTGACCTCGTTTGACCGCAGCACCGAACACCGTATTGAACAAGTGGTGGTGATGCACCGGCTCATGGCGATAGTGATGGGCCTGTTATTGCTGTTTGCCGTGGTCTGGCTGCGGGCGCGTCTACTCCGTCCGTGGCAGCAATTACTGAGCATGGCGCGTGCGGTCAGTCAGCGTGATTTTACCCAGCGCGCGCGTATCAGCGGGCGTAACGAGATGGCGACACTTGGCGAGGCGTTAAATAACATGTCGGCCGAGCTGGGCGAGAGCTACGCGATACTGGAACGCCGCGTTCAGGAGAAAACCGCCGGGCTTGAGCAAAAAAACCAGATCCTGTCTTTTTTATGGCAGGCTAACCACCGGCTGCATTCGCGTATCCCGATGTGCGAGCGCCTGTCGCCGGTATTGAATGGTTTGCAGAATTTAACCCTGCTGCATGATATTGAGCTGCGGGTGTACGATCTGGAAGATGAGGAAAATCATCAGGATTTTACCTGTCAGTCAGATGCCAGTTGCGATGACAAAGGCTGCCATTTATGCCCGCGCAACGGTATTCTCACCGAATCCAGCGGTTTTGGCACCACGCTGAAATGGCGGCTGGCGGATGCGCACATGCAATATGGTTTGCTGCTGGCAACGCTGCCGCCGGGCCGCCATTTAAGTCATGACCAGCAGCAACTGGTCGACACGCTGGTGGAACAACTCACCGCGACGCTGGCGCTCGATCGCCATCAGGACAGGCAGCAGCAGTTGATGGTCATGGAAGAGCGCGCCACCATAGCCCGCGAATTACACGACTCCATCGCGCAGTCCCTCTCCTGCATGAAGATGCAGGTGAGTTGCCTGCAAATGCAGGGCGACGCGCTGCCGGAAAACAGCCAGCAGTTGCTGGGACAGATCCGCAACGAGCTGAATACCTCCTGGGCGCAGCTGCGCGAGTTGCTGACCACGTTTCGTTTACAATTAACCGAACCAGGGCTGCGCCCGGCGCTGGAGTCCAGTTGCCAGGAGTACAGCGGTCGTTTCGGTTTCCAGGTGCGTCTTGATTACCAGCTCCCGCCCCGGCTGGTGCCTGCACATCAGGCAATTCACCTGTTACAGATAGCCCGCGAGGCTCTGAGCAATGCATTAAAACACTCCGGCGCAACCGCGGTCAGCGTCGCAGTGCAACAGCAGGAAAACCGGGTAATATTGCGCATCACCGACAATGGTTGCGGCATCCCGGTCAATGCTGAAAGGACGAACCATTATGGATTGATAATTATGCGTGACCGCGCGCAAAGCCTGCGCGGCGATTGCCAGGTTCGCCCCGGAGCATCCGGCGGCACCGAGGTCGTCGTGACGTTTATACCAGAGACGTTTCTCTCATCCATGCAAGGAGATACCCATGAGTAATCAGGATCCGGCCACCATCCTCCTGATCGACGACCATCCAATGCTGCGAACCGGCGTGAAGCAGTTAATCAGCATGGCTCCCGACATCACCGTGGTCGGCGAAGCCAGCAACGGGGAGCAAGGCATTGAACTGGCGGAATCGCTGGACCCGGATTTGATTTTGCTGGATCTCAATATGCCAGGCATGAACGGGCTGGAAACGCTGGATAAGCTGCGGGAAAAAACCCTGTCAGGCCGCGTTGTCGTGTTTAGCGTTTCCAACCATGAAGAAGACGTGGTGACCGCATTAAAACGCGGCGCAGATGGCTACCTGCTGAAAGATATGGAGCCGGAAGATCTGCTGAAAGCGCTGCAACAAGCCGCAGCGGGCGAGATGGTACTCAGCGAAGCGCTCACCCCGGTGCTGGCCGCCAGCCTGCGCGCCAACCGCGCCACCACTGACCGCGATATCACCCAACTTACGCCACGCGAACGCGACATTCTCAAGCTGATTGCCCAGGGGCTGCCAAATAAAATGATTGCCCGTCGACTGGATATCACCGAAAGCACGGTTAAAGTTCACGTCAAACACATGCTGAAGAAAATGAAACTGAAATCCCGCGTCGAAGCCGCAGTTTGGGTGCATCAGGAACGTATTTTCTGACAGGTTACGGGTCTGGCAGCGTCCAGCCCGTGTTACTGTTTTCCGCTGGCGGGATCACCGGCTCCGTCAGCTGCAGTTCGATAGTGTTCGACTCAACGCGCTGCCCTTTCTCGTCTTCCACCAGTGCCGACAACGTCCAACGGTTAGTCGCACCTTCTGCGCTATCCCAGCGCGGCATAATCAGTGTCCAGCCATCGCCGCTGCGCCCATTGGTCGGCGGCGTGAGGCTTAACGCCTGGGTGTCGCCCTGCCAGGTTATCGAACGTACACCGTGCGTGCTGTTAATTTGCAGTTTCAGCGCCACCGTTTCACCCGGCTGCAAATCCCACGGCGGCGTGGCGAGAAATACCGACAGTGTTTTACGCTGGCGATATTCGAAAACCGGTGCATTGTTGCGCGTCGGGCTGTCGTAGCGGCTACCCCGTAGCGAACGGCTCTCTGCTACCTCGCTGGCAGAAAGTTGCTTCCACAGAGGTACACCAAAGCGATAATTCACTTTCAGGCCCAAATCGTTCTGGCTAACCCCACTCTCCCCTTGCCGGTGTTCGGCGGTCAGCGTCACCAGCGGGACCGGCGTGTAATTCACCCCCAGCTTCACCGCCACCGGGTTGTGATAGCCGGTGCCGGTGTCAAACAGATCAACGCTGTTGCCGAAATATTGCTCGACGCTGACGCTGGTATTGAGCTGCTGATAAAACGGCAATCGCGCCTGCGCCGTGACATCATAGCCCCGCGCCATACGCTGTTGCAGCGTGGCGGTCTGGTACTCCCAGCTGTTTACTGGCTGGTAGTAGTTTGCCGAAAAGCGTAAATATTCGCCCCAGGCCTCAGCGCCCAGCCCGGCGCGACCAAGATTGTCATCAAGTAGATTGTCGTAAAAAGTGTTGTAGCCCAGCAGCCAGTCGCCGGCGATCCAGCGCTGACCGACGCCAACATTTCCCACCAGCCCGGCGTCCTGCTGCGTCAGCCCAAGCTGGCTCCAACTGAGATAGCGATTATTATCCTGCAATGGCACAAACCAGTCGCCGTGGCTGCCGGTGAACCCGCCTTCATTATCCACTTTGAAATCCACGCTGGCGCTGCCCCACGGCGAAAGCCAGGACTCCACTTGCTGATTCACTTCGCCGCTAACGACATCGCGCAATTGTCCGAAAGCAAACTGCCGCGCCTGCTCACCGGTGGTCAGGCCGTTATCGTTCATACTGGCTTCGCCAAATGCTTTTGCCATCTCGGCGAAATGCTTTTCCTGCGCGCCATTTTCCGCAGCCATGCCAAGATCCGGCAAACCGTCGCCGTCATTATCGAAGGGGTTTTCTGCTTGCTGTACGAAGCTATTCTGCCGGGCACTGGCGACGCCGCTTATCAGTGACAGCATCAGAAGTGTAAGGAGAGGATAATTCATACCGTTAAGTTTAACGGTTTTGCCAGGGCTTTACAGCCGCAGACAAAATACCAGGAAAAACCTTATCCCGGCGCTGCGCTGCAGCTACAGTTAATGCACCCCTTACCGGAGAGCTGACATGAACACTAAGCATAAACTTTTGTGTGGTGCGATCCTGTTTTATGCCGCGCAGGCCAGTGCCAGCGAGCTGTTTACCCTGCAATCTTCCGCATTTGCTGATAACGCCTTAATGGAGAAAAAATTCGCCGGCAACGCCAGCAATAACCCGAACTGTACCGGCGAAAACCTGTCGCCGTCACTGGTGTGGAACAACCCGCCAGCCAATACACAGAGTTATGCGCTGGTGGTACACGATCCCGAAGGCGCGACCGGGCTGGGCGTAACGCACCTTGTGGCTTATAACATCGCCCCGTCCAGCACGGGCTTTGCACAAAACGATCTGCGCGATGGCAAAGGCTATACGGGCGGTAAGAACACGCCGGGGAATCTGCGCTGGCATGGCCCATGCCCTCCGCCAGGTAGCGGCGCGCATCATTACACCTTCACCCTCATCGCAACGTCGCTTAAGCCAACGCTTCCTGAAGGGCTTACGCGCGAAGAATTATTCGCGGAACTGAAAGGTCACACACTCGCCGCCACCGGCCTTATCGGTCGCTTTGGTCAGTAATTGTTGTTACTGCCTTTCGCCCGTTGTCCGGCCGCAGTAGCATAAGCGCCACAAGTCTATTTATCGAAGGAGTGAAGATGCAAAAGATTGTGATAATCGCCAATGGCGCGGCGTACGGCAGCGAGTCGCTGTTCAACAGCTTACGGCTGGCCATCGCGCTGCGTGAGCAGAATAGCGACACTGAACTGCGGCTGTTTTTGATGTCCGATGCGGTAACCGCCGGGTTGCGCGGGCAAAAACCTGCCGAGGGCTACAACATCCAGCAGATGCTGGAAATTCTGACGGCGCAAAACGTACCGGTGAAATTGTGTAAAACCTGCACCGACGGGCGTGGCATTACCGCGTTGCCGCTGATTGACGGCGTGGAGATCGGCACGCTGGTGGAACTGGCGCAGTGGACGCTGGCGGCCGATAAAGTGTTAACGTTTTAATATTGCGGCGAGTTTAATATTTTTTTCTTATGGGTGGCGTTACGTCATCAAGTTTGCCTGCTGTGTTGCCGATAGCCCTTTAAGACAACACAGCAGGTACTATAACTATGTTCAGATCGATTAAGTCCCGTATTATTGCAGCAACGGCGGGATGTCTCGCCGGCGCTTTGCTGCTTAACACCATCATTAACTATCAGGTAACCAGCCAGCACAGCCAACAAACCCAGCAGGATATTCTCTCCAGCACCAGCGCCAGTCACAGCATTGCGATTGCCGACTGGGTCGCCAGCAAGATGAACATGATTACCTCCTTGCAGAGCGTGGCGTTAACCGACGATCCCGTGCCGGTTTTCACGCAGATCGCGCGCGCCGGTGGGTTTATCAACGTTTATGTTGGTTACGCCACGAAAACGGCCAAATTCTCCGATCCGGGCGGCGTACCGGCAGATTACGACCCGACAATCCGCCCGTGGTATCAGCAAGTGGTAAAAGCCGACGCGCCTGTCGTTACTGCACCTTATGTTGACGCCAGCACCGGTGCGCTGGTGGTGACGTTCGCCGTTCCGGTCAAAGAGAACGGTATGTTAAAAGCCGTGGTTGCAGGCGATGTATCGATGGACAGCGTGGTGGCTAACGTGCGCGGTATCAGCCCAACACCGAACAGCACCGGTATGTTGCTGGCGAGTGACGGTTCAGTGATTGCCGCCGCCAACGACAAACTGACTATGAAGCCCTTTACTGAAGCCATTAGCGGCGTCAGCTTCGAACAGTTGCGGGCAGGAAAACGGGTGGCAGGTGTGTATGCCGGCGAAGATAAAGCGCTGCTGGCAAGCCCGGTCAAAGGCACAAACTGGTTGCTGGCGGTAGCGCTTGATAGCGCTGACTCGACCGCAGGACTGCGCGCGCAGCTTAAAGCCTCCGCACTGTCGTTGATTGTGCTGGTGCTGATTGCAGGCGCAGTGATGCACTGGATTGTCTCCACCCTGCTTAAACGTCTGCTGACGGTGCGCGATGCGATGAACGCCATCAGCAGCGGCACCAACGATCTCTCGCAGCGCTTACCAGTGGATGGACATGACGAGGTTTCGCAAATAGCTCATGCCTTTAACGCCTTCAGCGACAAGCTTTCCGTTGTGATGGTTAAACTGCGCGATTCCAGCAATTCGGTACAAGTGGCCGCGCAACAGATTGCCGCCGGCAACCAGGATCTCTCCGGTCGAACCGAACAAGCGGCCTCCAGCCTGCGCGAAACGGCCAGTGCAGTTGAGCAAATCACGGCGTCGGTGGCGCAGTCTACAGACGCGGCAGCACAGGCCAACGATCAAGCCCATGTGGCGTCACAAGCGGCATCGCGCGGCGGTCAGGTGGTGACGCAAGCGATCAATACGATGCAGTCGATTGAAGTGGCTTCGGCAAAAATTGGCGATATCACGAGCGTGATTGACGGTATTGCTTTCCAGACCAATATCCTGGCGCTCAACGCCTCGGTTGAAGCTGCCCGCGCGGGCGAACAAGGGCGCGGTTTCGCGGTGGTCGCAGGCGAAGTGCGCAATCTTGCCAGCCGAAGCGCACAAGCGGCGAAAGAGATCAAAACGCTGATCGACTCCACCACCGAAAGCGTGGCGACCGGTTCGCGTTTTGTCCGCCTGGCGGGTGACAGCATGACGGATATTGTCTCCAGTATCGACAGCGTGTCGGTGATCATGCGTGAAATTTCCGTCGCCACCAGCGAGCAGATGAAAGGGATTCAGGAAATTAACCATGCAGTGCTTGATCTTGACCGCATGGTGCAGCAAAACGCGGAACTGGTCGTTGAATCAACGGCCGCCGCTGGTGCGCTGCGCTCCCAGGCGACCGAGCTTGCTGAAACCGCCGGTCATTTCCGCATTTAATCTTTTATCGGCGCGTTTTAACCACGGTTTTACGCGCCGTCCTCTTCCCCTGCCGAATAATGTAATTTTTGTTTAATCGTTACGTCATTATTTGATCAAAATCAGCATTCGAACCCCCTCCGTTTGGTGTTATGCACTGAGTGAATTGTGAACAAAGTCACGCACGGGGATCCTTCCCGCACGGATCGCGTTGTTAAAAAACTACGGGGTTAAAAATGGCGGTGGTAAAAGCAAGTCTGAAGTTGTTTGGTGGGGATACAGTAGTTGTTCGTTGTTCCGAAAGTTGTCACATTCATTTGATGAGCGAGAAGAGCCGAACGCCGAACGCTCAAACAGATATTCTGAGTGTCCAGAATCGCGCAAGCGCCTATCTGGCTGTGCCGTACAGCGGCGTCTGGAGTGTGCTGATCGACAGCCACAGCCAGTCGCTGGAGCACTCAATCAGCTACGTCGCCGCTTAACGGCTGCGGTTAGCAGGCAAAACCAGGCTGCATCTCGGGGCCTGGTTTTTCTCCCTCCAGCAGCAAACGCACTTTCCCCACCAGATCGTTCAGGCAATCATCCTGCATGCCGAGCTTAATCAGCTCCTGTTCCAGTGAAAAAAGATACTGCGCATTCGTGCCGAGCGGGCCGCTGGCGGCGGCAATCAGCGGGGCAATGGTCTGCGCACGCGTATCGGATTCATACAGCGGATGGCGCGGATCCATAATAAACACCAGTGCATTCACCGTGCGGCCATCATCAAGCGCCAGTTTGCACCAGCTTGGCATGTAACAGCCGGTGATCATTTCGCGTTTCCACAGCAGCGTCAGCTCATCGTACAAGGTGTCGTCGGATAAACGGTACGCCACCCCCGTGGTGCGCCCGCCCTCTTTCAGGGCCAGCATGCGTCCCGGCTGGCAGGCGGTGCCGCGACCAGCGGTTAAGCGCAGGCAAAATGCGCGGTGCCAGCCCGTTAGTGTACCGGTGCAGGATTCATCAAACTCCAGCGCCGGGTTCCACATCAGCGAACCATAGCCAAAAATCCACACCGGGCCATCGTCTGGTCGACACGCCAGCGTCGCCGCCAGCGATGCCGCTCGCTGCTCCGCCGACCAAAGTAACGACTCGTCAATATCGCCGAATGCCGTTTTGCAATCTGCTGCTCGCAGAAAATCACGCGTTAACATCTTCTACCTCCGCCACTGCCTGCTTCCGTGCGACTGCTCAACTGCTGCCTTCCCGGCATATGCTGCTTTAAGCGCAGCTTACTACGACCTTATGCAATTCACAGGCCGCTGGCAATAGCGTCAATCCATCGAATAGAGCTATAAATGGCGAAAAGTAATTATTTCAGCGCGTTACTTCTTTTTATGCCATTTGTCATCGTCACCTTTCTGATAATCGTTTTTTACCGCCGCCCAGGCCACGCGGTGCGCCGTCTCCTCGCGGCTGGCGTCACCCTTGCGATCGTCTTTGTCTTTATATTGCTCCCAGGCGCTGTTAAAGGCCTCTTTATAAATTTCCTGCGCATGCGCTGGCAGGACATGTTGCACGCTCTCTGGGAGATCGGACTTCGCTTTATATGGCATTTCACGCTCCTTTTAGCTTAAAGAAGTAAGCCTGG
This sequence comes from Kosakonia sp. YIM B13588, assembly GCF_042788165.1. Lineage (NCBI taxonomy): Bacteria > Pseudomonadati > Pseudomonadota > Gammaproteobacteria > Enterobacterales > Enterobacteriaceae > Kosakonia > Kosakonia sp. YIM B13588. The sequence goes on from NZ_JBHZPO010000001.1 coordinate 757,391, forward strand.
ACGACAAACACCGGGTACGCCAGCAGAGGGGATAAAATGCCAGACAGGAATACTTATCCCACTGTAAGATAAATAGAAATTAAACGAGAGTGGATATTTTATTTAGTTGATAACAAAACGAAGCGATGAGGGTAAAACTACGTAAAAAACCCCATAAAAACAGCGATTTTTGTTATTTTATGACCCGTTCTTTTTTTCTCTATAATTCGCAAACACCTGCACTGTGATGGAGCATCATAATGACAACAACGCATGAGGCGGTGAAAACCCGCCACAAGGAGACAACCCTTATTTTCCCGGTGCTGGCGCTGGCAGTGCTGCTTTTCTGGGGAGGTTCGCAGTCACTACCAGCGGTTATCGGCATTAATTTATTAGCACTGGTTGGTATCTTATCCAGCGCGTTTAGCGTGGTACGCCACGCCGACGTGCTTGCCCATCGGCTTGGCGAGCCCTATGGTTCACTGATCCTCAGCTTGTCGGTGGTTATCCTCGAAGTCAGTTTGATTTCCGCACTGATGGCAACGGGTGACGCCGCGCCGACACTAATGCGTGACACGCTCTATTCCATCATCATGATTGTCACCGGCGGTCTGGTGGGCTTTTCGCTGTTGCTGGGCGGGCGTAAGTTCGCCACGCAATATATGAATCTGTTTGGCATAAAACAGTATCTGATAGCGCTGTTTCCGCTGGCGATTATCGTGCTGGTGTTCCCGATGGCGCTGCCAGAAGCCAATTTTACCATTGGTCAGTCGCTGCTGGTGGCGTTGATCTCAGCTGCCATGTACGGCGTGTTTCTGCTTATCCAGACCAAAACGCACCAGAGCTTGTTCGTTTATGAGCATGAAGACGAAAGCGATGATGACGATCCGCACCACGGCAAACCGTCCGCGCACGGTAATCTGTGGCACACGCTGTGGCTGGTTATCCATCTGGTTGCGGTCATTGCCGTGACGAAGATGAATGCGACGCCGCTCGAAGCGCTGCTGACAGAAATGAATGCGCCGGTGGCATTTACCGGTTTCCTGGTGGCGCTGCTGATCCTCTCGCCGGAAGGGTTAGGTGCGTTAAAAGCGGTGCTGAACAATCAGGTACAGCGCGCAATGAACCTGTTCTTTGGCTCGGTACTGGCGACGATTTCCCTCACCGTCCCGGTTGTGACGCTCATTGCGTGGCTAACCGGTAATGACCTGGTATTCGGCCTTGGCGCGCCGGAAATGATTGTCATGGTCGCCTCGCTGCTGCTGTGTCAAATCTCGTTCTCTACCGGGCGAACCAATGTGCTTAATGGCGCGGCGCACCTGGCGCTGTTTGCCGCCTACCTGATGACGATATTTGCCTGACGGGCAGAAACAAAAAACCCCGCGTTCGCGGGGTTTTTTTATGCTTACTCGGTATCGAGTTCGCCGAAGCTTTTCACCAGATCGTCAATCGCTTTGATCTGTTTTAAGAACGGCTCCAGTTTATCCAGCGGCAGTGCGGACGGGCCGTCACATTTGGCGTTATCCGGATCCGGGTGCGCTTCAATAAACAGCCCTGCCAGGCCGGTTGCCATCCCGGCGCGCGCCAGTTCGGTAACCTGAGCACGACGACCGCCAGACGCCGCGCCGAACGGGTCGCGGCACTGTAATGCGTGGGTGACATCGAAAATCACCGGCGAGTTGTTGGAGACTTTCTTCATCACGCCGAAGCCCAGCATGTCGACCACCAGGTTGTCATAACCAAAGTTCGCGCCACGGTCGCAAAGGATCACTTTATCGTTACCCCCTTCGTGGAATTTATCCACGATGTTGCCCATCTGACCGGGGCTGACAAACTGCGGTTTTTTCACGTTGATGACCGCGCCTGTTTTCGCCATCGCTTCAACCAGATCGGTCTGACGCGCGAGGAACGCAGGAAGCTGGATCACATCCACCACATCAGCCACCGGCTGTGCCTGCGAGGCTTCGTGCACGTCGGTGATCACTTTCACGCCAAAGGTCTGTTTCAGTTCCTGAAAGATTTTCATCCCCTCTTCCAGACCCGGTCCACGGTAGGACTTGATGGAAGAACGGTTGGCTTTATCAAAAGAGGCTTTGAACACGTACGGGATACCCAGTTTCTGGGTCACGGTGACGTAGTGTTCGCAAATGCGCATTGCCAAATCGCGGGATTCCAGCACGTTCATACCACCAAACAGTACAAACGGCAGGTCGTTCGCGACGTTAATGTCGCCAATGCTGACCACTTTTTGTTTCATAAAATCGCCTTATCGAGTGTGAATCGGAACAAATCTTTAATGCAGGGTAATCTGCTTGTGCGCAATCGAATTGATTTGCGCACGGATCATTTCGCTTATCGGATCCTCAGGACACTGCTCTACAAAGTAGTTCAAATCATTCAGCGCCACATGGTCACAATCCAGCTGCGCGTAAATCAGACCGCGATCGCGGATCTCATACGGATCTTCGGGATTAAACTGCAACAGCGCTTCACTGGCGCGCAACGCCAGTTCCATCTGCTGCTCTTCCATCAGCGCCGACTTCAATGTATCCAGCAGCTTGCGGATCACTTCGGCGTTGTCGGCTTCATCAAGATCTTCATTAAACAGCTCGGCAACCGGGCTGATATTGCCTTTCAGCCACACTTCCAGCGTGTGTTCGTCCAGCGTGTCGCCGTTAAAAGGGTTAATCAGCCACATTTCGCCATCCAGCCATTCGGCGCGCAGGATGAGCTGAGTCGGGAAAATCACCGGCGTCAGGGGAATATCCAGCTGACCGGCGACCCACAGTAAAATCGCGCCCAGCGATACCGCGCTACCCTGACGGTTTTGCAGCACTTTATCCAGCCACAGCGCGTCAGATAAACGGTACACGCCGCGGGTATCTTTAAAACCCCATTCGCCGTAAAACAGCTCAACGAGTTTTTCCAGTTGCCAGTCCTGAGGCTTTGCCTGACCTATCTCCTCACGTGCCAGACTGAGCAACCGCTCCAGTTCGTCTTGCACATATTGTGAAGGAAAGTCATCGCGAATCAGCTCGGAAACAAGGATCATCCCGTCGCATAACGGCGCTTTGTTAAATTCGAAATCAGCTAACGATCTCATGTCTTACCCCAGTATCGGTACTTTTGTGGCGGCGAGTTTAATGATGATGTACAGCACCACCAGCCCCAGCAAAAAAGCGATAAAACCTGTTTGCTGGCCGCGCGGGCGATGTCGCCCCAGCGCAATAAAACCCAAAACGATGTAGATGATAACGCCAAACAGCTTTTCAGTCAGCCATGCGCCTTTAACCGTAAATGGCAAATAGCCTGTTACCCACATCAACCCTGCGCCGCTTAGCAGCAGCACGGTATCCACCGTGTGCGGCACCACCCGCACCCAGCGGGCGTTAATACGCGGATCACCCGACCAACGCCACCAGTAACGCAAAACAAACAGGCTAATGGTGAGCGCAACAGACGTCAAATGCAATGTAATCAGCAGCTTAAAAGCATTCATTGCCTGTTACTCCTGTAAAGGCCATTGCCCCAGCGTCAGGCGTTCGTTATCACCGTAATCCCGGCACGTTGCCACGTGCTGCCAGCCGTAACGTTCGAAGATAGCGCGAACATCTGCGCCCTGTTGCCAGCCGTGTTCGAGCAGCAGCCAGCCGCCGGGCAACACATGCTGGCGGGCATCGTCAATAAGGGTGTGTAAATCTGCCAGACCGTTGTCGGCCGCTACCAGCGCACTGAGCGGTTCAAAACGCACATCACCCTGCGCAAGATGCGGATCGTGCTCATCGATGTAAGGCGGATTGCTGACAATCATGGCAAATTGCTGCCCTTCAAGCGCGCTGAACCAGCGGCTTTGCAGGATCTCAATATTGGTGAGGTTCAGATGTGCGGCGTTGCGTTGTGCCAGCGCCACCGCATCCGGCATCAGATCGACCGCCGTGACATTGCAGTCCGGGCGCTCGCTCGCCAGCGCCAGCGCGATGGCGCCGCTGCCGGTGCCTAAATCGAGAATGCGACACGGTGAGGAAGGAAGGCGCGCCAGCGCCTGTTCTACCAGACACTCGGTGTCCGGGCGCGGAATAAGGGTTGCCGGAGAGACAAACAGCGGCAGTGACCAGAACTCACGTACGCCAATCAGGTGCGCCACTGGCTCGCCATTTACACGACGAGCCAGTAACGTCGCCAGCTGTTGCTGCTGCCCAGCGTCAAGCATGGTTTCACCAAACGCGAGAATAAACGTACGTGATTTGCCAGTGACAAACCCCAACAGGATCTCCGCATCACGGCGCGGGCTTTCGCTCGCGGCAAGCTCACGTATCGCCTGGCGCAACCACTGTTGATAATCCATTATTCCTGCTCGGAGAGTGCTGCCAGTTGGTCGGCCTGGTATTCCTGCACAATCGGTTCGATCAGCATATCCAGCTTGCCTTCCATCACTTCGTCGAGGCGATAAAGCGTGACGTTGATACGGTGATCGGTCACACGACCCTGCGGGAAGTTATAGGTGCGGTTACGGTCGCTGCGATCGCCGCTGCCCAGCAGGTTACGCCGTGTTGACGCTTCTGCCTGCTGGCGTTTTGCTGTTTCAGCGGCGCGAATGCGCGCACCGAGTACTGACAAGGCTTTCGCTTTGTTTTTATGCTGCGAGCGTTCATCCTGGCACTCGACCACAATCCCGGTCGGCAGGTGGGTAATACGGATCGCGGAATCGGTGGTGTTAACGTGCTGACCGCCCGCGCCGGAAGAGCGGAAGGTATCAATACGCAGATCGGCCGGATTGATATCCGGCATTTCGGCTTCCGGTAGCTCCGGCATTACGGCCACGGTACAGGCAGACGTGTGAATACGACCCTGCGATTCCGTTGCCGGAACGCGCTGGACGCGATGGCCGCCAGACTCAAATTTAAGACGCCCGTAAACGCCCTCACCGCTGATTTTGGCGATCACTTCTTTAAAGCCGCCGTGCTCACCGTCGTTAGCGTTCATGATCTCGACGCGCCAACGGCGGGATTCGGCATAACGGCTGTACATACGGAACAAATCGCCGGCAAACAGCGCCGCTTCGTCGCCACCGGTTCCGGCGCGAACTTCGACAAACGCATTACGCTCATCATCGGGATCTTTTGGCAGCAGCAACAGTTGCAATTGCTGCTCAAGTTGTTCGCCTTTTTCTTTTGCGTCGCGCAGTTCATCCTGCGCCAGGTCGCGCATTTCCGGGTCGTCGAGCATCATCTGCGCGGTTTCGATATCTTCCTGAACCTGTTGCCAGTCAGTAAAACAGCGCGATACATCGCTCAGTTGTGCGTATTCGCGCGACAGCGCACGGAATTTATCCTGGTCGGCGATGGTTTGAGCGTCACCGAGCAGCGCCTGAACTTCTTCATGGCGCTCATGCAGGGCTTCCAGTTTGGCAACGATAGAAGGCTTCATAGGCGTAAATGCACCTTTTAATAATAAGAGAGTGTTGTGCTAATCCAGCCCGAGGCTGTTGCGCAGAATATGCAGACGCTCATCGTCCCCGTCACGGGCGGCCTGCTGAAGAGATTTGGTTGGGGCGTGGATAAGGCGGTTGGTCAGTTTCCACGCCAGGTCTTGCATGATAGCTTGCGGGTCGCCGCCCTGCTCCAGCGCGGCAAGCGCTTTGGCGGTCAGCTCATCACGCGCCGTTTCAGACTGGCTGCGGTATTCGCGAATCGTCTCGCTGGCACTTTGCGCACGCAGCCAGGCCATAAATTCACTGGTTTCCTGGGCGACGATGGTTTCTGCCTGCACCGCAGCGGCTTTACGCTGCGCCAGGTTGTGCTGAATAATACTTTGCAGATCGTCGACGCTATAGAGATAGGCGTTCGCCACTTTGCCCACTTCCGGCTCAACATCGCGCGGCACAGCGATATCCACCAGCAAAACAGGCTGATTACGCCGCGCTTTCATCGCGCGCTCCATCATCCCTTTACCAATAATCGGCAGCGGGCTGGCGGTGGAGCTAATCACGATATCGGCATCTTTCAGGCGCTCATCAATGTCGCTTAAAGAGATGACTTCCGCACCGACTTCATCCGCCAGCACCTGCGCGCGTTCACGCGTGCGGTTGGCGATGATCATTTTCTGCACTTTATGCTCGCGCAGGTGGCGCGCAACCAGCTCAATGGTTTCGCCCGCGCCCACTAACAGCACGGTAACCGACGCAAGGGATTCGAAGATTTGCCGCGCCAGCGTACAGGCGGCGAAAGCGACCGATACCGCACTGGCGCCAATATCGGTTTCCGTGCGCACACGCTTGGCGACGGAGAATGATTTCTGGAACATGCGTTCCAGATCGCTGGCGTTGTCATGACCTCGTTGGGAATCGGCAAAGGCCTTTTTCACCTGGCCTAAGATTTGCGGCTCGCCGAGAACCAGCGAATCCAGCCCGCTCGCCACGCGCATTAAATGGCTGACGGCGTCATTATCCTGGTGCCAGTAGAGGCTCTGAAGCACTTCTTCTTCACGCAAATGGTGATAATCACACAACCAGCGCACCAGCGCTTCTTGCAGGTTATCCCGCTCTTCAACACTCAGATAGAGCTCGGTGCGGTTACAGGTTGACAGCACCACTCCGCCTTGCACCATCGGCTGCGACAGCAGGCTTTCTAAAGCCTGGTCAAGCGTTTCCGGCGAAAATGCAATGCGTTCTCGCAACGAAACGGGAGCCGTTTTGTGATTGATGCCAAGAGCTAAAAGGGTCATGAGCGCGGGAATAGTACCAACGTTGATAAGGTTAGACTGCACGCATCATACAGGATGAGTGAGGTCAATAAAAGAGACACTACCCTTTCGGAGTAATTGGTAATTTAATGATTTAAGACAACTTGAACGTAGACGCTGTTTCAGTGCGGCGCTAGCATTAAGCGTAATACTGCAACCTCGCAAGGATTTCCCCTCGTTATGACTCTGCCAGACTTTCGCTTTATTCGCCTGCTGCCGCTGGCAAGCCTCGTGTTAACCGCTTGTACGCTCAATGCGCCAAAAGGGCCGGGACAAAGCCCGGATTCGCCGCAGTGGCGCCAACATCAGCAACAGGTGCGCAGCTTAAATCAGTATCAAACGCGCGGCGCATTCGCTTATATCTCTGACGAACAAAAAGTGTATGCCCGCTTCTTCTGGCAGCAAACCGGTCAGGATCGCTATCGTCTGTTGCTGACCAACCCGCTGGGCAGCACTGAACTGGAACTGAACGCTCAGCCGGGTAACGTGCAACTGGTGGACAACAAAGGCAAACGCTACACCGCCGATGATGCCGAAGAGATGATTGGCAAACTGACCGGCATGCCGATTCCGCTTAACAGCCTGCGCCAGTGGATCCTTGGTCTGCCCGGCGATGCCACCGACTATAAACTTGATGCGCAATACCGCCTGAGCGAGCTGAATTACAACCAGGGCGGCAAAAACTGGAAAGTGGTATATGGCGGGTATGACAACAGCCAGCCTTCCCTGCCGGCCAATATGGAGTTGAGCGACGGCAAACAGCGCATCAAGCTGAAAATGGACAACTGGATTGCCAAATGACAACGTGGCCCGCTCCGGCGAAACTCAACCTGTTTTTATACATTACCGGCCAGCGCGCCGATGGCTACCACACGCTGCAGACCCTGTTTCAGTTTCTTGATTATGGCGACACGCTGACCATTGAACCGCGCAGCGATGGAGAGATCCGTCTGCTAACACCGGTCGCAGGCGTGCCGGACGAAGAGAATCTGATTGTACGCGCCGCACGTCTGCTTATGCAGCGCGCGGCAGAAAGCGGTCGTCTGCCTGCGGGTAGCGGCGCGGAGATCGCTATCGACAAACGCCTGCCAATGGGCGGCGGGCTCGGCGGCGGGTCGTCGAATGCAGCCACCGTGCTGGTCGCCCTCAACCACTTGTGGGGCTGCAGGCTGAGCGTCGATGAGTTAGCCGCACTCGGCCTGCAACTGGGTGCCGATGTGCCGGTGTTTGTGCGCGGTCACGCGGCTTTCGCCGAAGGGGTTGGCGAAATCCTCACCCCGGCCAATCCGCCGGAAAAATGGTATCTGGTGGCGCACCCAGGTGTGGGCATTCCCACGCCGGTGATTTTCAAGGATCCGGAACTGCCGAGAAATACGCCGCAAAGGTCAATTGATACGTTATTAAAATGTGAATTCGGCAACGATTGCGAGGTTATCGCAAGAAAACGTTTTCGCGAGGTTGATGCCGCGCTTTCCTGGCTGTTAGAATACGCGCCGTCGCGCCTGACTGGCACAGGAGCCTGTGTCTTTTCCGAATTTGACACCGAATCCGCCGCTCGTCAGGTGCTTGAGCAAGCCCCGGAATGGCTGCGCGGTTTTGTCGCGCGAGGCGTCAACCTCTCGCCGCTAGCGCAGACCATCGCCGGGCAAGCTGAGCTCCGGTGACAACGTCACACCTGTTCCAGACGTTGCATCGCGCTCTTTAATACACCGCATGGATAGAATTCAGCCCTGACCGCACATTTTGGCCGATTCTATCCACCACTGGACGCATGCCTGAGGTTCTTCTCGTGCCTGATATGAAGCTTTTTGCTGGTAACGCTACCCCGGAACTAGCACAACGTATTGCCAACCGCCTGTACACTTCTCTCGGCGACGCCGCCGTAGGCCGCTTTAGCGACGGCGAAGTCAGCGTACAAATCAATGAAAATGTACGCGGTGGTGATATTTTCATCATCCAGTCCACTTGTGCCCCTACCAACGACAACCTGATGGAATTGGTTGTGATGGTTGACGCCCTGCGCCGTGCTTCCGCAGGTCGTATCACCGCGGTCATTCCTTACTTTGGCTATGCCCGTCAGGATCGCCGCGTGCGCTCCGCCCGTGTACCGATTACCGCAAAAGTGGTTGCCGATTTCCTCTCAAGCGTCGGCGTTGACCGCGTACTGACCGTTGACCTGCATGCTGAACAGATTCAGGGCTTCTTTGATGTACCGGTAGATAACGTATTCGGTAGCCCGATCCTGCTCGAAGATATGCTGCAACTGAATCTGGACAACCCGATTGTGGTTTCCCCGGATATCGGCGGCGTCGTTCGCGCCCGTGCGATTGCCAAACTGCTGAACGATACAGATATGGCGATCATTGATAAACGCCGTCCGCGCGCTAACGTCTCCCAGGTGATGCACATCATCGGTGACGTGGCAAACCGCGACTGCGTTCTGGTTGACGATATGATCGATACCGGCGGTACTCTGTGCAAAGCAGCAGAAGCGCTGAAAGAGCGTGGTGCGAAACGCGTGTTCGCCTATGCCACTCACCCGATTTTCTCCGGTAATGCGGTAAATAACCTGCGCAACTCTGTGATCGACGAAGTGGTTGTCTGCGACACCATTCCGCTGAGCGATGAGATCAAAGCGCTGCCAAACGTACGTACGCTGACGCTGTCTGGCATGCTGGCTGAAGCTATCCGTCGTATCAGTAACGAAGAATCGATTTCCGCCATGTTCGAACATTAATCGTTGCTGTATAAAAAACCCGCTCAGGCGGGTTTTTTTAGCTTTAAATATTATTTGTATGATTTATTAATTAGTTATCGAATGATTTCCAAGGGACGCCAGACCATTGTGAACAGATTGTTCTCACCTCATGTCATGCCTTTTCGCGCGCTAATCGACGCGTGCTGGAAAGAAAAATACACCACCGCCCGTTTCACCCGGGATCTGATTGCCGGCATAACGGTAGGTATCATCGCCATCCCGCTGGCGATGGCGCTGGCGATCGGCAGCGGCGTGGCACCACAATACGGGCTTTATACCTCGGCGGTTGCCGGGATTGTTATCGCCCTGAGCGGCGGCTCGCGCTACAGCGTTTCCGGCCCGACGGCCGCCTTCGTAGTTATTCTGTATCCGGTGTCGCAGCAGTTTGGTCTGTCGGGCCTGCTGGTAGCAACGTTGATGTCCGGCGTGTTTCTGATCCTCTTCGGGCTGGCGCGCTTTGGACGGCTAATTGAATACATTCCGCTTTCTGTGACGCTCGGCTTCACTTCCGGGATCGGCATCACCATTGCCACCATGCAGATAAAAGATTTCCTCGGCCTGCAAATGCCGCACGTGCCGGAACACTATTTGCAAAAAGTCGGCGCGCTGGTAATGGCGCTGCCCACGGTCAATCCGGGTGATGCGGCGATTGGTATTGTCACCCTCGCCACGCTGGTGCTGTGGCCGCGCCTGCGTTTACGCCTGCCGGGACATTTGCCCGCGCTGCTGGCGGGCTGCGCGGTGATGCTGGTAGTCAATCTGCTCGGCGGTCACGTCGCGACCATCGGTTCACAATTTCACTACGTGCTGGCCGATGGTTCTCAGGGCAACGGCATCCCGCAGCTTCTGCCGCAACTGGTGCTGCCGTGGGATCTGCCCGGTTCTGAATTTACTCTGAGCTGGGATTCGCTGCGCGCGTTGCTGCCTGCGGCATTTTCTATGGCCATGCTCGGCGCTATCGAATCGCTGCTGTGCGCTGTCGTGCTGGACGGTATGACCGGCACTAAACATAAAGCCAACAGCGAGCTGATTGGCCAGGGGCTGGGCAATATCGCCGCGCCGTTCTTCGGTGGGATCACCGCGACCGCTGCAATTGCCCGTTCGGCAGCCAACGTCCGCGCCGGTGCGACATCACCCATTTCGGCAGTGATCCATTCCCTGTTGGTGATCATGGCGCTGCTGGCGCTGGCACCCCTGCTCTCCTGGCTGCCGCTGTCTGCCATGGCGGCGCTGCTGCTGATGGTGGCGTGGAATATGAGTGAAGCGCACAAAGTGATCGATCTGCTGCGCCGCGCGCCGGTGGATGACATTGTGGTGATGCTGATTTGTATGTCACTGACCGTGCTGTTCGATATGGTGATCGCCATCAGCGTGGGGATTGTGCTCGCGTCGCTGCTGTTTATGCGCCGTATCGCGCGGATGACTCGCCTGGCCGTGGTAAACGTCAGCGTACCGGATGATGTGCTGGTGCTGCGCGTGATTGGCCCGCTGTTTTTTGCTGCCGCAGAAAGTGTGTTCAGCGATCTGGAAACCCGTATCGTCGGGAAACGCATTGTGGTGCTGAAATGGGATGCGGTGCCGGTGCTGGATGCGGGCGGGCTTGATGCTTTCCGTCGCTTCGTCAACCGCCTGCCGCAGGGTACTGAGCTGCGCGTCAGCAACCTTGAGTTCCAGCCGCTGCGCACGCTGGCGCGCGCGGGTATACAGCCAATCCCTGGCCGTCTGTCGTTCTTCCCTAACCGCGATGCGGCCTTAGCCGACCTGTAATCATGATGCGCGGCGGCGCATCATCACCTCGATCGCCCGTTGTAGCCATTGCAGCACTTCGGGCGTCATCCAGGTTCCTTTCATCAGATGCGGCTCCTGCTGCATTGCACTGCGGAATTTTTGCTGCGTCCGGGGATCGGTTCCGGCGTAAGACTGGAACAGCTCCAGCCAGTTAGCGGCCAGCCCCTGCGCTTCGTCAGACTCTGGATCGACTGCCTGACGTTGAGCGGTATGCAGTTTCGCCACCAGCGGCGGCCACTCCATCATGCGGTCAAAATAGTGCGCTCGGGTAAACGCCATCTCTTGCGAAGACAAATAACGCTGCCAGATAGCGAGCTTACTTTCCGCAAAACTGCGGGTAATAAAATCGACCGCTTCCTGCGTAATGCCCGTTTGCTCACGCATTTGGGGTTCCACGCGGTGCATCTCATTTAAGCGGGTCAAAAACTCCGGTTTGTTGGCGGTATCCTGCTCCAGCCGCGTCATCCAGCGGGTTGCCAGATCCATCGCACGCGGATTATCCACCGGGCACTTCTGCGCTAAAAGGGTTTGTACTTCGCTCACCATTTGCGCCCAGAACCGTTCGCGAGCCTCATCGCGCGAGGCAAACGGTAATTCCTGTAACTCTTGCGGACTAAACCAACGATCATACATTTTCATCAACTCCAGGGTCTGTAGCCAGGACTCCAGATCAGGCTCCACGCCGCTGGTGAGACCATCACGCAACAGCGCAAGCTGTTCGCGCAGAGTGCCAATATTGCGCATTTGCTTGTCGAGCAGCGTGATTTGGTCATTCAGTAATTCCGCCAGCGGGCGCGTTTCCCGCGCCAGATAATCCCCGATTGCCGCCAGTTCCATGCCCGCTTTCGCCAGCGCCTGGATCATATGCAGGCGTTTGACATCAGCGAGCGCATAAAGCCGGTATCCGGCGGCGCTTCGGGCAGAAGGCAAAAGCAGACCGATTTGCTCATAGTGGTGCAACGTCCGCACACTGATCCCCGCACGTCGCGATAACTCTCCCACCTGAATCAACATAGCTGCTCCTTTCTTGCCCACAGACTGGACTATCGAGCCTCACGTTACGTGAGGGTCAAGAAAAAAGCCAAAAAAAACGGTTCCCGCAGGAACCGTTATCGAAACTGACTTTTTAACTATGATGTTGCCGGTCCCTGCGACAGCGTTTGTCATAATGACGCACCCACCAGTACTTATCGCACACCTGCTCATGACCACTTACGCGGGCGCCAGCGAGCCAGAGAACGGCTCCGAGGAAGATACTCAGCACAGCGCCATGGGCAAAAAACTGCGGCAGGTTAAGTTGCGGCAGCTGGTTTAAAATGGAATAACCAACGCCGACAACCATCACGACCAACCCCAACCCCATAAGCACATTACCGAGCAACGAAGCGTTTTTGCGTTTCATCTGTCACCTCCGGAACGACGGGTTGGATGGGATAACCCCAATCCTTGTGCGTAAAGTATAGACAGCCACCCTTTTAGCGGTTGCGGGCACGATCACAATTACACATCTATGACTAACACAAATTTACAAATAACCTACTGAACTACATGAAATTCGAATGGTTGATGTGAGCAATCATTATCATTTTTCGCGTTTCGCCGGGAGAATTTTGTCTTCGCGTCCCGCACAACGTAAACTACGCGCCGGACATTGATCTGGTCAGGAATAAAAAGTGACGATTAAACTGATTGTCGGGCTGGCGAACCCCGGCGCTGAGTATGCCGCGACGCGCCATAACGCAGGCGCCTGGTATGTTGATTTGTTGGCGGAGAGAGCCCGCGCGCCGCTGCGCGACGAGCCGAAGTTTTTCGGCTATACCTCGCGCATCAATCTGGCGGGTGAAGACGTGCGCCTGCTGGTTCCCACCACGTTTATGAACCTGAGCGGCAAAGCAGTCGCGGCAATGGCAACGTTTTACCGCATCAACCCGGACGAAATCCTTGTCGCCCACGATGAGCTGGATCTGCCGCCCGGCGTGGCAAAATTTAAGCTGGGGGGCGGCCACGGTGGCCACAATGGTCTGAAAGATATCATCAGTAAATTGGGCAATAACCCCAATTTTCACCGTTTACGCGTTGGAATTGGTCATCCGGGTGATAAAAACAAGGTTGTCGGTTTTGTGCTGGGCAAACCACCGGTTTCCGAGCAAAAGCTGATTGACGAAGCCGTAGACGAAGCGGCGCGTTGTACCGAGATCTGGCTGAAAGAAGGTTTAACCAAAGCCACCAATCGCCTGCACGCCTTTAAGGCGCAGTAAGCGGGTTGTGGCGGCATTTTTGCCACGCGTAACAGCGGTTACGTGTATAATAGCCAAAGTTATTCACTTTTCTACAATCTGTTTTTCGCAACAGGTTGATTATCAAGATATTAAGGTAATTACATCATGGGATTCAAATGCGGTATCGTTGGCCTGCCCAACGTAGGTAAATCCACCCTGTTCAATGCGCTCACCAAAGCAGGTATTGAAGCGGCGAACTTCCCGTTCTGTACTATTGAGCCGAACACCGGTGTCGTACCGATGCCCGATCCGCGTCTGGATAAACTTGCGGAAATCGTGAAACCGCAGCGCATTCTGCCGACCACCATGGAATTCGTCGACATCGCCGGTCTGGTAAAAGGCGCGTCCAAAGGCGAAGGTCTGGGCAACCAGTTTTTAACCAACATTCGCGAAACGGAAGCTATCGGCCACGTTGTGCGCTGCTTCGAGAACGACAATATCATCCACGTTGCGGGCAAAGTGAACCCGGCGGAAGATATTGACGTAATCAACACCGAGCTGGCACTTTCTGACCTGGATACCTGCGAGCGCGCTATCCATCGCGTGTCCAAAAAAGCGAAAGGCGGCGATAAAGACGCGAAAGTTGAGCTGGCTGCGCTGGAAAAATGCCTGCCGCAGCTGGAAAATGCCGGTATGCTGCGTGCGCTGGATCTGAGCAAAGAAGAGAAAGAAGCGATTCGTTACCTGAGCTTCCTGACGCTGAAGCCGACCATGTATATCGCTAACGTGAACGAAGACGGCTTCGAAAATAACCCGTACCTCGATCAGGTTCGCGCTATCGCAGAGCAAGAAGGCTCCGTCGTGGTGCCGGTGTGTGCCGCCGTTGAAGCAGATATTGCCGAGCTGGACGACGAAGAGCGAGACGAATTTATGGCCGAACTGGGTCTGGAAGAGCCGGGGCTGAACCGCGTTATCCGCGCCGGTTATTCCCTGCTGAACCTGCAAACTTACTTCACCGCCGGTGTGAAAGAAGTGCGTGCCTGGACCATCCCGGTTGGCGCAACCGCACCGCAAGCGGCGGGTAAAATCCATACCGACTTTGAAAAAGGCTTTATTCGCGCGCAAACCATCGCGTATGAAGATTTCATCGCTTACAAAGGCGAGCAAGGCGCGAAAGAAGCCGGCAAGATGCGTGCAGAAGGCAAAGAGTACATCGTGAAAGATGGCGATGTGATGAACTTCCTGTTCAACGTCTGAGTCTTTTCTGTTGCCTGGTGCGGTGTTATTAAATCGCATGCAGACTGGCAAACTCTATTAAATCCACGCAATTGCGTGGATTTTTCATTCCACATTGTCGCATGTGATCTCATGAAAGCGCAGTCTAAAATGAGTACATAGATGTTTAGGTGAGTACAATAACGGTATAAGAAATAGACAAGAGCCAACTATGCTCACTGATACGCAATGCAGCACTGCCAGGCCATAAGAAAAACTCTATCGTCTCAATGACTTCAACGGTCTCTACCTCGAAGTAAAACCCAATGGCAAAAAAGCATGGCGCTCACACAATTATGAATGTCCGCACCTCGCTCATAGCGGACATGCCACTCTACAGCCCCGTCTGGAACCAGGTGTGAACATTTATTCAGGAGCAGTGACTTTCCTCTCTTTTCCCCCGGAAATGCACATACAGAACAGGTGAAACTTCCCCGTTAACGTTCGCGTTTTTTAATCACCGCAAAGTAACTTAGCCACTGCCTGCCGGGAGCATTCTCCGCTGCATCAATGACCGTTTCGGCCTCAAACTCATGCAATGACTCAACAATAAAGCGTTCGCGGAAGGTGTCAAAAATCTCATCCGCGTTAACACCGCCATCGATCCCCGGTTCTTTTTTGCAGGCCAGAACATAAAGCCGGCCATCGTCGTTGAGTAATTGACTGACAATTTTCAGGTAAGCAGCCTTTCTCACTTCATCACCTGAAAAGATATGAAACAGCCCGCTGTCAATAATGGTCTGAAACTTACGATCCCAGTTGCCAAGAGTAAAAAAGTCCTGAACCATAAAATCAATGTTAAGACCGGCCGCCTTCGTCTTCGCGACAGCTCGCTCTACAGCCTCTTCGACAAAATCAATGCCGGTGACCTGCTCACCACGCCCTGCAAAATATATGGCAAGCGTACCCGTACCACAGCCAATATCCAGTATTGGCCCGCGTATATCAGAGGCGCGTTCAATGAAAGGTTTTTGCGGATGACCGATATCCCACACGGGTCTGGCATTATCAGCATAATGCTCCCTGAACCCTGCGTGATGAGCTTTACTGTCGATGGTGGCCATGATTATTTTCCTTCCTTATAGTCGCTGATATAGGCGTTCGCAGCTTCAGTTCGTGAAGCACGTTCGTCGGTATTGTTTTCCGCCCGGACGTCGTGCTCCCTTGCCTGGTTAGCCCGGTGAATTGCGCCATCTAACGCCCTGCGCAAAACGGCCCCCAAAGGAACATCTATCCCTAATTCGCCCTCTAATTTCTCCTTCCATTCTGTGAAAAATTTCATTTGTTCATCCGTTAACCTTACGGTGACGACATTACTTTTTCTGCTCATGTTTTCCTCAGCATCAATTCGCAATCAACGTATACAATGTATACATTGATTACAAAAGAGGCAATATCTCTTTTTTAGGATGCTCCACGGCTAACCCAGAAGGCATAAAACATGGTGGACGGAGGTGAGATCACGCAGATATGACCTCAGAAGGAGGCATCAACAGCTCGCTGAATGAGAGGATATTTCGACATCCGCTGTCGCTCATTGCGGACCGTATATCTCTGAATTTCATCATCTCCATACCACAAGTCGAGCTTTCTTACGCCCGGGAAGGAATCTGGGTTAGTAAGCCAAGACCTTATATTTTCTACTCTGGGTTATGAATTGACGTGCTCACGGCAATAAAGCCGTTTCCAGCCTGTGGGCGTAAGCCCGGTAAGTTTACGGAAGATCTGCCGAAAGTAACTGGTATCGTTAAATCCACACTGGCTAGCAACTTCGGTGAGCGACAGCGAATTATTGATCAGCAACTTTTCTGCCATCAGTATGCGCTGGCGATGAATGGCCTCCGTCAGCGTCTGGCGAAAAACACGGCGGTAGACGCGGCCAAGATAATCCGCGTTGCAGTGCAACTCCTTTGCCAGCGAAGAAGTGGTGATCTGCAAATGGAACTGGGTACGAATGATCTGGTTAGCCTTCCACGCCAGCGCCATTCCAGGGCTGTCATTTGCGCTTTCCTGCGAACCCGGGGCGGCAATCTGTTGCAAGATCAGCAGCAAAATACACTCAAGCGCCACATTCCGACGAATATTTTCCTGCTCGCTGAGAAACTGGCGAAACAAGGAAATAACATATTGCGGATCGTTCACCCGCGTATATTGGGGGATGCTCAGTAACGCCGCATGTAACCCCTCTTCGGCCACACCTTGCAGCCAGTCAAAATGCAGCCAGTAGAATTTAAGATCGGCTGGAAAAGCGCCCTCCCCTACATGGCGATGCCCCGGGCGCAGCAGTAAGCTCTCGCCCGCCTGTACGATAAACAGGTGATCCTCTTCGCGGATTTGCAGCTCTCCGCGTTCCACAAAAATGACTTCCCATGAAGTCAGCGTGCGTGCGGGATGGCTCCCTATCCCACGAGAAATAAACAATCCACCATTTTGTACACGAACCGGAAACGCTATGGATAATTCGAGCATCGATAATCAACATTCCGCTTTTTAAGTGATATAAATAGAGCTTTCTAACTGATTATTAACCATAAAATATCTTCCCACCCGATCCAGCTCACATTTTCTAAAACAGGTCGGAATCGCTCTCTTTTTATACTTTTCCCTTCTCTTGTTGAACACTGTATTCCGGGCAAAATAAATCCGTACCTGCAAATAAGCCCGTCCTGATACGGGCAATGGACTCTGACCCTGATGAGGAGTTTATTATGACTGCTAGCCCGATTACGCAAACCGAACTGACGCAGCAGGAGGCGAGCGATGCCCTTTCCCTGCGCGAGAAAATTGGTTACGGGCTGGGTGATGCCGGTGGTACGGTAATCACCTGCCTGATCATGAATTTCCTGACATTCTTCTATACCGATGTATTTGGCCTTACCCCGGCGCTGGTCGGAACGCTGTTTATGGCGTTGCGCGTATTTGACGCGGTGTCCGATCCAATTATGGGCATAGTGGCTGACCGCACGCAGAGTCGATGGGGACGTTTCCGTCCGTGGCAACTGTGGATTGCAGTGCCGATCGGCGTGATCGGCGTACTGACCTTTACCACGCCTGACGTCGGCATGAACCTGAAGATCGTCTGGGCGTTCGGCACTTATCTGTTGCTTTCCGTCAGCTATACCGCGATCAATGTGCCCTATTGCGCGCTTATCAACACCATGACCAGCCGCCACAGCGAAGTGATTGCCTGCCAGTCCTGGCGCTTTGTGCTATGCGGCGTGGCGGGTTTTCTGGTCTCGGTGGGCTTGCCCTGGCTGGTATCCGTACTGGGCAAAGGTAACACCGCGCAGGGTTATCAACTGGGGGTTGGGCTTCTGTGTAGCGTGGCGGTGGTGATGTTTCTGTGCTGTTTTTTCTGGGTACGCGAGCGCGTCTCACTCGACAGCCTGGGAAAATTTACCCTGCGAGAGCATTTCGCCGGGTTGCGCCAGAATGATCAGCTACTGCTGATGCTGCTGATGTCATTCCTGTTAATCAACGTGTTCAACATTCGGGGTGGTGGCTATATGTATTTCATCACCTATGTATTGCAGGGCAGTACGGCTTACACCTCGCTGTTTTTTACTATGGTGACGTTTGCCTCGATTCTTGGCTCGGTGCTGGTCAGCCCGCTGTCCAAACGCGTGGATACCGTCAGATTGTATTACTGGACCAACCTCGTCCTGGCCGCGCTGGCACTCTTGATGTGGTTTTTGCCTACAGGCCCGGCATGGCAAACTTTCTGGCTGGCAGCGATCTTTGGCAACGGTATTATTCTTGGCTTCACCCTGCCGCTGCATTTTGCGTTGATGGCCTTCGCCGATGACTATGGCGAGTGGAAAACCCGCGTGCGATCCTCGGGGATGAACTTCGCCTTTAATCTCTTCTGCATCAAACTGGCTTGGGCCTCAAGCGCCGGAATCATCAGCCTGGTGTTTATTTTCGTCGCTTATCACCCAGGCGCGGGGCACCAGACGCCGGCATCGCTGCATGGCATCACCAGTATGGAAACTCTGCTGCCTGCTTTATTCCACTTGCTGCTGGCGTTCACCATTCTCGCCTGCAAACTCAATAACCCACTCATGGCGCGCATCGCCAGCGAGCTGCGTATTCGCCATACTCCGGCCTGAGGAGAATAATATGTCTGTGATGGAAGTCGATCTGCATAAGCTGAAAATTAACGATCCCTTTCTGGGTCAGTACCAGCAACTGGTAAGGGATGTCGTGATCCCTTACCAATGGGATGCACTGAACGATCGGATCGCCGAGGCGGATCCGAGCCATGCGATTGAAAATTTTCGTATCGCCGCCGGGCTACAGCAGGGAGAATTTTACGGCATGGTGTTTCAGGACAGTGATGTGGCGAAGTGGCTGGAAGCCGTCGCCTGGTCGCTATGCCAAAATCCGGATGCGGAACTGGAAAAAACCGCCGATGAGGTGATTGAACTGGTGGCAGCCGCCCAGTGTGACGACGGCTATCTCAATACCTATTTCACCGTTAAAGCGCCCAGCGAGCGCTGGACTAACCTGGCGGAATGCCATGAGCTGTATTGCGCCGGACATATGATCGAGGCCGGCGTGGCCTTCTTTCAGGCCACCGGAAAACGCCGCTTGTTAGAGGTGGTGTGTAAACTTGCCGACCATATCGACAGCGTGTTCGGACCGGGTGAAACACAGTTGCACGGTTATCCAGGGCATCCAGAAATTGAGCTGGCGTTGATGCGCCTGCATGACGTAACGCAGGAACCACGTTATCTGGCGCTGGTGAATTACTTCATTGAGCAGCGCGGAACGCAGCCGCATTTTTACGATATCGAATATGAAAAGCGTGGCAGAACGTCTTACTGGAACACCTATGGCCCGGCATGGATGGTAAAAGACAAAGCCTACAGCCAGGCGCATCAACCCATTGCCGAACAGCAAACCGCTATCGGTCACGCGGTACGTTTTGTCTATCTGATGACCGGCGTGGCGCACCTCGCACGGCTCAGCAAGGATGAGGCAAAACGGCAAGACTGCCTGCGTTTATGGCATAACATGACCCAGCGTCAGCTTTATATTACGGGTGGTATCGGTTCGCAAAGCAGCGGTGAAGCGTTTAGTAGTGATTACAATTTGCCAAACGACAGTGTGTATGCCGAAAGCTGCGCGTCGATTGGCCTGATGATGTTCGCCCGACGTATGCTGGAAATGGAAGCAGACAGCCAGTATGCCGATGTGATGGAGCGAGCGCTGTATAACACCGTGCTGGGCGGCATGGCGCTGGACGGGAAACACTTCTTTTACGTTAACCCGCTGGAGGTTCACCCGAAAACGCTCCGCCTTAATCATATCTATGATCACGTTAAACCGGTGCGCCAGCGCTGGTTCGGTTGCGCCTGCTGCCCCCCTAATATCGCGCGTTTGCTGACATCGCTCGGCCATTATATTTATACCCCACGCCCGGATGCGCTCTATATCAACCTTTATGTGGGCAACAGCATTGAAGTCCCCGTCGGGGATAACGTGTTGCGGCTGCGCGTCAGCGGTAATTTCCCATGGCAGGAGAAAGTAGTAATTGCTATTGATTCGCCGTTACCGGTGCAGCATACCCTTGCTTTACGCATGCCTGACTGGTGCGATGCGCCGCAGGTCATGCTCAACGGCATAGAGGTAGAAAAATCGGTTCGCAAAGGTTACCTGCATATTCCCGGGGTCTGGCAGGAAGGCGATACCTTAACCCTGACTTTGCCTATGCCGGTGCGAAGAATCTACGGCAATCCGCTGGTACGCCACGTTGCCGGAAAGGTGGCGATTCAGCGCGGGCCTCTGGTGTATTGCCTTGAGCAGGCCGATAACGGTGCGGAGTTGCATAACCTGTGGTTACCGCAAAGCGCGACCTTCAAAACGTTCGAAGGCAAGGGCCTGTTCTCGCATAAAGTTTTAATTCAGGCCGAGGGTATTAAACGCACGTCGGCGAATCCTGAGCAACAATTGCTCTGGCACTATGACCATGCGCCATCAGCCAGGGAGTCGCAGATATTAACCTTTATCCCGTGGTTTTGCTGGGCCAACCGGGGAGAGGGTGAAATGCGGATTTGGGTTAACGAAGAGTAAGTCGTCTTTTCGTCGCCAGATGCTGCGCGATTAGCCTGGCGCGAACACAGGAATCGCAACACCTTTCCTGCACGACCAAAATCGAGACTTTATCCGGCGCCAGGCGCCTGAAAGATGCCATGTATGCCCGCGTTGCCCAACCCGGTGAAGAGAAAAACACCGCTTTCACCGGGTTGACCGCTGGCTTTTCCGGCCAAAGAAATCGCATTATCCCGCGCTTAGAATATGTACCGTTAAAGACGCCGTGAGTTTTTACCGACGCGAATAATCCACATCGTTAAGGCATCTTTTTTCCATTCGGGATAAACGAAAACGCGTCGTTCGACGATAAGGAAATTAAGAAAGCGTTTTGTGTTACGTTTTTTCGTGAATATTTAACGGCCCGCTGTGGATTTATCCCGCCAAAGAGTTAACCCATTACCTTTTCACCGTGATGATATAAACGAACGTTCCTGTGCGCACCGAGGAAATTTGCTCGGCATCCCAGGCTATTAGCGATAGCGCTGATACTTTCACTATATAACTATCTGGCGCTTGCACATGGTCATCGCGCTTCATTACTGAATAAAGCTCCTCTCTCCTTTCGCCAATACCAGACACATTCCGTTACTTCCCGGGCGGATATTTCACGCGTGATCGCGTGTTTTTTGATTAGTCTTTATTTACGCACCTTTACATTCGGGGCTTGTATGATAAAGAGCAAATGGTCATTTCTGACACTTTTTAGCGGCGTACTTGTTTGCCTGTGTGGCATAGCGTTCCTGACACTCGGCGGTTGGCTACTTATCGAAGGCGGAACGGCAGGGTATCTGCTCACAGGTGCCGGTTTTCTGGCGTCCGGTATTCTTATACTGCTCAAACGTCCCGCGGGTTTTCTGCTTTATCTGTTGACCTTTATCCTCTGCATCGTCCAGGCACTAAAAGAGGTGCACATGGATGGCTGGCAACTCATGCCCCGGTTGTTTGTCTTCGCCCTGATCGGCATCTGGCTCAGCCTGCCTTTTGTGCAAAAACCCACGGTCAGCGGTTCGCGCAGGATGATTTACGGACTGGCACCTGGGGTGCTTTATGTGCTGACCATCGCGGCTATCTTCTGGAGCGGCTGGCATATTACCGGGCAACGCTTCGTCATGCGCAACCCGTTTCCGGCGAATGACGTCCAGACAGAGGATAGTGCAACAAACAGCGACTGGCGCTACTACGGCAATAATGCGGCAGGTCAGCGCTACTCCCCTCTTACGCAAATCACCCCGGCGAACGTAAAGGAACTGAAGCTCGCGTGGCGTTACGACACAAAAGATGTAATGCGAAAGGGAGAAGACAAAGCAGGCCGGGAGTTCAGTTTTGAAGTGACGCCCATCAAGGTTGGAAACAGTCTCTATATCTGTACGCCGCACCGACAGATCATTGCCCTGGATGCCACTACGGGTCAGCAACGCTGGAAGTTTGATCCGCAGAGCGATACCTCAGCGAATGAGTATCTGGCTTGCCGCGGAGTGGCTTACAGTGAAGTCAAATCGGCTAACGACTGCCCTGAGAAAATCATCAGCACAACCGCGGATGCCCGTATGGTAGCGCTGGACGCGCGGACAGGAAAACTGTGCAAAAGCTTTGGTCATAACGGTTACGTCAGCCTTACCGATAATATGGGCGATGTCCCGCCCGGCTTTCATTTTATTACGTCCCAGCCCATGGTCATGGATGGCCGCATCGTTCTGGGTGGCTGGATTTATGATAATCAGGCTGAGGGGGAGCCGTCCGGCGTGGTTCGCGCTTACGATGAGACCACCGGTAAACTGGCGTGGGCATGGGATATGGGGCGACAACCGGCTAACGCCCCGCTCGGACAAGGTGAAACCTATACCCGCGGCACGCCCAACGGCTGGGGAACCTATACAGCTGATGCGAAGCTTGGTCTTATTTATATTCCTCTTGGCAATGCCACACCTGATTATTTTGGCGGCAACCGTCGCCCGTTTGATGAAAAATATTCCAGCGCCATTGTCGCGCTGGATATTCACTCAGGCGAAGAACGGTGGCATTTTCAGACTGTCCATCACGACGTATGGGACTTTGATGTGCCGATTGGCCCAACAATGGTGGATTTACCGGACAATAAGGGAAATATTATTCCTGCGTTGATACAGACGACCAAGATGGGGCAGCTCTTCTTACTCGATCGCCGTAACGGTAAACCGCTTGCAGATGTGCAGGAAAAGCCGGTGCCTGTAACACCTTCGCTGCCGGGCGATCATTTATCACGCACACAGCCCTTTTCCGTTGGTATGCCCGATCTCTCGCCGCCAGAACTGAAAGAGACGGATATGTGGGGCGCCACACCTTTCGATCAGCTTTGGTGTCGCATACAGTTTCACCGCTTCCGCTACCAGGGAAAATTTACCCCACCGGCAGCCGGAACTTCGATTGCTTATCCCGCCTTTGATGGCGTTATCGACTGGTACGGTGCTTCTGTGGATCCGCAGCACAAGGTGATGATCGCCAACGCCAGCTATATCCCATTTATCATGCAGATTATGGGCAGCCAGGAAGCGATTGATAAAGGACTCATGAAACCGTGGGCTGGCTGGCAGAGTGGGCAGCCTTATCCCAAGCCGAAGGAGTTCGCGGTTGGGCCACAGTACGGCACACCGTGGGTGGCAGTGGTGAAACCCTGGCTCTCCGCGCTGGACGCGCCCTGCAATGCGCCGCCGTGGGGAAAAATTTACGCCATTGATTTAAGTAGCCGTAAAATCATCTGGGAGCGTCCGGCGGGCACCACCCGCGACATGAATATCTTCGGCACTCATACCAATGCCCCTCTCCCCACCGGGATTTTCATGATGGGCGGAAATATTATTACCCGCAGCGGCCTGATTTTTATGGGAGCAACCGCGGATGATTACCTGCGGGCTTTTGATGAGCAAACCGGCAAAGAGCTGTGGCGCACCCGCCTGCCTGCTGGGGGACAGGCAACACCGGTAACCTATTCAGGCGATGACGGCAGACAATACGTTGTGATTGCGGCGGGTGGCCATGGCGGGCTTGGCACGCGATCCGGAGATTCGCTCATGGCGTATGCCTTGCCGAAACAGTGATACTCAATGATGCGTTTTCCACACCTCATCGGTACGCCGCCGGGGTGTGGAAGACGAAGCGCTCCGATATATCCTCACAAGCCTGAAGGCAAATCATTTGCGCCGCCCGGTTACTGCATTCGCCGGGTTTGGTCTGGCCAATACGTTGTATGCCAGACTCAAAGGCGTGCCTTGCCGGGCTGTTTATCGCCGCAGCGATTAGCTTTCCAAAGAAGTAACCCCTCCGCCTGCAAAAAAATATAAATGTTGGTCGTCTCGCCCTGAATATGCCTGTCTGTTTAACAGATTGAACTCAATAATATTTTGCATCTATCGACAAGCGTACCCGTATAAATTTTGCACTTCACACCGAGGTGTCGATATCACGAACGCCATGATTTCTTCGGAAAATAACCTTAACCCTTTGGCTAATTCATAGCAGAATTATCCTAACCTCACATTAGTACAAACTGTAACAATATTAATAAAGCACTCTTCAGGAAGGTTGCTATACATATTACCAGGATTGTAAAGACATATATTAAAAGGCAGGAAAATGAAAATAAAACTGACAGCGCGATTAATGGCCAGATTACATTTATTTCTGGCGTTGATCTGGGCAGTGCTGACAATTCCCACACTGTTATGGTGGAAAAACAGCATCCTCTGGGTTTCGCTGATGAGTATCTACGCCATCGTTATTTCGCATCTGGCCGCATATAGCGCTGCGCATGCGGAAAAAGCGGCCAGCCAGGCGCTTAATGAGAGCGACCAGGCGAATAAGAAAATATCAGCGAATACAAAAGAAATGCAAGGTCAGTAACATTTACTGCACGAGCCTCACCTGCGCAACAGGTGAGGCTGTCAACCCGTCGGGCCGTCTATACCGATTCGTATTGCATCACAATTCCTGTTCAAATATTGCACTCAAGCCCGGACAGAAGTATGCATAAAACAACTAACTGAGTTAACACATTGCACCTTAAATAATTTATTGCCGCGCATCCAAAGTGGCACTTACCTCAATATTAAAAAAGGCAAATTAAAAAAAGCAACGCTAGTTATATGATAATTATTTGGTTTTATTTTTAAATAATCCATCGTTATTCACACCAATCTTCCAAAGGAAAAAAACGTTGTTATCCTTCTCCAGCAACACATTATTCAATATCGTTTTAATTATTTATAGATAAGTAGGTTACATTAATCTCCGGTTCACCCCCTCACTGGCTTAATTACCCTGTTTAACACTGCTGTGCAAAACCCTGCCTTCATCAAACGTCAACACCGGAGGGACGAATGAGATATGGGAGAATGGCTGGTCGATTTCCTTTAAAGGGCGGTAGAGACAACTTATGGTAAACAGAAAAATAGTGTCATTGTCTCGTCAGAGCCTGAGTCTGTTTATTCCTGAGGAACGCCTCACGCAACCAGAATGTGCCGCAGCACAGTGCATCCGCTCAGCCTGCTCACCGAATACTTTAAGCAATGTCTGCCATTCGCTCATAGCAGGCCTAAACGCTGCTTACCCTGCGCCTTGTTCAGAAAGAGGATGGTCATAAAGGCATATATCCTGTCAACACACAGCCACAGGTTTAACGTTCAGGTTCAGCCGGTTAACTTAACATTACAGGTAAAAACTCGTATCTGAGAACACATCTCCGCCCCACTTTTTCAGCTGTCTTTATAGATGGCAAATTTTCCGGAATGATAGTTCCTGTAATTAAGGTTATTTCCCGGCCAGGGTGGGCAAGATGGTTACCAGGCAAACGCTGAGCCCGGGAAGCCAGAGAACGTCCGCAAAAGGCAGGCAGGATAACTTCTTCAGAAATCCGGTAGCCCCTAAAAAAGCGACCTCCCCCTTCTCGCAAATTATCAGTCCGACACGAATCTCATCTTCGAAAATAATATACGCATCGCCTGCTGAAATATAATCACTTAGTTCCTCGCCATCGACAGAGTACAGGCGGTCTTTTAAGGCAGGGACAGCTAACAATGAATACTGATAAGCCTCTGTCAAAGCCTGTCGACACCATTCAAAATCGGCGCATTCAGCGGGCCGCAGGGTTAATACCTCATCCGGATATTCAGGAGCACCAGACAGGCAGAATGCATATATCAGCTGGTCTGTAATACCCTGAACTTTAAGATGACCGGGCGAGAGAATACGAATGTACTGTGGCTGTAGTTGCACCCATTCGTGGCTAACAGATTTGAGTACAGAACAATCTATGCCGGAGTCTGAAGCGACGATATCAATGAAAGGGTTATTGATATCGCCCCCCCCGGTAACGCGGACCAGTAAGAAACTGCTGACCATTAATAGTGAGTTTTCGTTGTAAAAAGTACTCCTGTGGTAAGCCCGTTTCTTTCCACGGGAATCGTGCTGAAAAGGTACTGTCCACACACCATTTTTCCTGCTCAGAAATCCATTTTTCAAGCCAGCTATGAAGAGTTTCCTGTGGTACGGGCAGTTCAGCATACTGAGAGAGCATAAATTTTATCATCCTATCCATCTGACATCGCACCAGGTATCAGGTCGAATCGCCACGGGTTTAACAGACACCTCAGAGTCATTAAAGATGGCTTAAAGAGAGGTGCCCATGAGCGGTAAGTGTTATCCCGAAGAGTTTAAAATTGAAGCAGTCAAACAGGTTGTTGATCGTGGTTATTCTGTTTCCGGCATTGCGACACGTCTCGATATCACCACCCACAGCCTTTACGCCTGGATAAAGAAGTACGGTCCGGATTCTTCCATTAATAAAGAACCGTCAGATGCTCAGGCCGGGATCCGCCGTCTCCAGAAAGAGCTCAAGCGGGTTACCGACGAACGGGATATATTAAAAAAAGCCGCGGCGTACTTCACAAAGCTGTCCGACTGAGGTACGCCTTTATCCGTGACACCACCTGTTGCTGGCCTGTTCGCCTGCTCTGTCGGGTGCTGGATCATCATGCAGTGGATTGAAAAGAGCCTATTGATTTAACTATAAATTTTCTTATGGATGGAAATGGTAAAATCAACTGCAATACACAGTGATGCAAACCACTCCAGGCGACAACGTTAGCTATTGACGTGCTGTACGAGCGTGTGCGCCAGAGGCGTAGTGAGTTGCAAATTAGCAACGCGGCTAACTATGCGCATTAACCCTTTGGCCGCTGTCATCCTTTCTGATTAGGCAAGTGGATAAGTGTCGACTCCGACCAGGAATAATCTCAATCAGACATTCTCACTCATTCCCCGCTTGCCTGTAATCTGGCATGTAAAAGAATATAGACGCACTAATCCACACAGGAACAAAGGAAATGGCTTACATAGCGACAACGCCACGGGCTTATATTGGGCAATCTGTTGGCAGTGGTCAGTGTGTGGCGTTTACTCAAAAGGCAGCCAATATGCCGCGAACGGCAGCATGGCGACGCGGCGCACTGGTTAAAGGAAATACATCGATTACCCCGGGCACAGCAATAGCAACGTTTGATGTCGATGGACGATACGGAAATCATACCGATGGCAGATCCCACGCAGCAATTTATCTTGGACAGGATGAAAATGGGATTCAGGTTCTGGATCAGTGGATGGGACACAGTACCGATAGACGAGGTGAAAAAATAATAACACCTCACCCTGTCAGTCAGCGAACAATCCGATTCACTCACAACCACGCGCCGAAAACGTCGGAGGGAATTACTATGTCGTGGAGTAAAACATTAATTTTAGGTAGCGTGGCCTTGCTTTTTTCCAGTTCTGTTTTTGCCGAAAAAGTAAGCTGCCCGCCTGTTTTAAAAGAAGGCAACAAAACACACCGAATGAATTTAGTTGATGTTTTCGTCGGGCCGCCAGAAGAAAGGGCTTCATTATTGCCGGATACGGATGAAGAAATGGTATGGACACTTAAGGACTCACAGGATTATGCGAAGGAGCATAACACGTCCGTATTTCTTGTTTGCCAGTACAAGGGAACACATAAAACTGCCACTGTAAAGGTACCCACAACAGCACAGAAATGTTCTGCATGGTATGGAAACAGCAAAGAAGAGTTTTACGCCTCCTGCGAATAAATCCGTCTAATTGCCAGATATCGCCCTGCCGGTGTTTCTGGCAATTCCTTTCCCACAAAACGAGAAATGCGTAAATTACATGGCCACCATCACCGCCATGAAGAAGGATTATCTCCGGGGCGCAGGCTTGCTCCATCGATATTCCGGAGCGGCCATGCGCTGGCGGTGACGCTCCTTTGCGGCGAACGTTCCGGCCACGCGGCAACGTATCTCCAGCTTATCAGCGGCATTCAATTCATGGCTCTGCTGACGGGTCACCTCAATCAATACTGATTCGATATCTACCATGCTTTACCCCTATACCTGATGCGCGGGTCACCCATCTTCACTTTCAGCCTCAGCAACCTTACGGGCCATTTCATCATGTACGTCATCAATAATATTCTGGACACGTAACACTGCTGATGAACTGCTCCCCATTTATTAACACGCGTCATCAACTATGGGATAAATTACGAACTTCCGCAGTTCGCTCATAATGGCCATCGACTCTATATCAGTCCTGTCAGTAACATGAGAGACACATCGCGAATGTGTGTTGACCCTGAACCTGAATATGATCCAGCCGTAATCAGGGATAACTGGCTATGAGACAATCTCGAACTACCGCTTCTCGCACAAAGCGGACATGAATTTGTCAGTCCGCTTTGTGTGCAAAAGGAATTATTGTAAGTAACTAGCCCCTGATCTCTGTAGTCGATACATTTCATTATTTATATTGTGCTTGATTTATTAGCTTAAAACTGGCGTCTGTTCCCAGACGCCAAAACCCGGCGATTCAAAATGACTGCATAGCGCTGATGTTGCCTTGTTGCCAGTTACTTTCTGACTGGCGTAACGCCTTGCTTATATCGGTCAGGCGGTCAGATGGAAGTGTTTTGGGGAGCAAATCCAGTCCAACTGTAGAAAGTATTTGTCCATAGGTATTGCGGAGTTCTGCGTAGGCGAGATCCTGCCGAAGATTTGCATTTAGCGCATTAAGTTCTCCCTGAATTAATTGCAGTTCTCCAATATTGTTCGCTTTGTAACGGTTTCTCAGTTGTCCTGCTATCTGAGAATCAAGATCGTTCAGCTCCTCGCTCGTATTGTACTGGCGCAGGGCTTCGTTGAAGTTGGCGCGGGCAACGTACAGTTGCGCCATAATTGCCAAAGACATTGCCTGGCGCTGCACTTCCGATACAGTTTCATTAGCCTGTGCCGTTTTGTATGCCGCCGGTCCGGATAAAAGATTAAACAGGTTCCAGGTTACCTTCACGCCAACATCCGCCCAGCTCTGGTTTACCATATAGGAATTGCTGTCGTAATGTCCTCCGGCGCTTATCTCGAGCCCCGGCAACATGCGCAGCAACGCTTTGCGGGTTTCGGCCGCATGGATGCGCACCTGATAATCCTGCTCCCTTAGTTCTGGGCGACTTAACAGCGCGGTCTGCTCCAGGGTAGCGAAATCGACATTCAATTGAGGAGTCGACATCTCCTCTTTTGACGGCAAGGCAAGCGTATATTTAGTTTCCAGTGGCAAATTCATTAATGTCGCCAGCTCAGTCTTTGCCAGCGATAATGCCCGACGCTGTTCTTCCAGTTGACGCACGGCATCAATCAGCGTGCGACGATAACTCAGCACTTCGACAGGATCGCCGACCTGCTGTGCGCTCATATGCTCACTGGCTTCACGCGCCTGGTTAACCCGGTCGATCAGACTGTCGATGCGCCCCAGCAGACGTTCTGCCGCCACAGCCCGCCAGTAGGCAGAACGCACATCCTGAATGATGGTATGCACAACCTTGCGTTTGCGTTCATCAGCGATCCAGCGTTGATCGGCCCGTTGTTTAGCACTGACATAGCTGACACCAAAATCTAATACGTTCCAGACCATGGTCAGGTCGGCGACGTCACGGTTCTGATCCAGTGAAGTGGACGGTTCCAGCGATTGTCGCCCGGTTTCAACGCTTCGGCTGCTGGATGCGCTGGTGTTGCTGCGCCCAACGTAGCCTGCAGACATGGCAATTTGCGGCAACATGTCATAGCGCGCGAGTTCCAGTTGTTGCTGCGATAACGCCTGCTCCATCACTTTAAGACGGGCTTCCAGGTTGTATTTAAGCGCCCTCGCCATCGCATCATAAAGTGTTATTGGCGCTGTCACTGGCTCCTGGTTGCTGAACATGGCGATCTTGTCCTGCTGGATCCGCTGTTCACCTTCCGCTTTGGAAACCGGCTTGCTGTTGACAGCACAGCCGCTCATAGCGACCACGATGAGACTCAGACTGAAAAGTTTCCGACCCTTTAACACGATTCCACCCCTGCTGACTCTTGTTGTTATTGTCACCCACGCCTAACCCTGAGGCGCATTTATGTACGTTGTCTGTCTTCGGTGATTTGACCGACATCCTTCAACGCCTGCTCAATGGCTACCAGCCGCTGTTGCGCATCGTCCCCAATACGGTGTAATTGCCACTCCAGATCGGGAGCGAAATGCATCAGTGCAGCAATCGGTGTCCCGGTGTCATCACTGGCGTTAATATTGCGCCAGCTCCCGCCCGAGAATACTGCCATCGGCGACAGAGAAGGCAGGCTGCTTCCCGTAAACATCCCCGCCAGCGAAGAGGTTCCCCCCAGTGCTCCGCCGCTGTTAAAGCTGGGGAACGAGCCAAGGGAGCTTTCGAACAGGCTGGCGCTGCTGGAGGCGGTACCCTGCGCAAACGTGCCCGCAACCTGGCTGACCGGCGTGTTGTTGTCTGGCGTTGTCCGCTGGGATGACTGGAAAATCGTCGACGTGACCGTCGCGGCATCTGCTGTTCCTGCGGTAGTCAGTGCGCCGAGCGACGGCGGTGAGAACAATGCACCTAACGTTACGGGCGCATTGGTGACTATCGTGATCATGGGTGCCTGAGGTGTCGCTGGCGGTTGGGTACCGCCGGGATTCATGCGGAATTCAGGGTCGCCGCCGCTAGTGCTGCTGGATGCAATTGACAGAGTAAAAGCTGTACTGACCGATACGTTGCTGCTGTCGGTGGCGGTAATGCGGATGGATAAACTTCCGGCATCACCAGTCCCAGGTGTACCGGAGAAGGTTCGGGTCGCCGGGTTAAAGCTCAGCCAGGCGGGCAGCGCTGAACCGTCTGCCAGCGTCGCGCGCAGTGTCAGCGTGTCGCCCACATCCGGATCGGTGAAAAGATTTGCCGGAACGGTAAAGCTGAAACCGCTGTTTTGTGTCGCAGTTTGGGCATTCAGCGTACCGGACAGCACCGGGGCATCGTTAACATTGGTGACGTTCAGCGCGAAGGTGGTGCTGACGGAGGCACTGGCGCTGTCGGTAGCGGTTACGCGAATCGCCAGATTACCGACATTGCCATTCGCCGGTGTGCCGGAAAAAGTGCGGGTCGCCGGGTCAAAGCTCAGCCAGGCGGGCAGCGCTGAACCGTCGGCCAGCGTCGCGCGCAGTGTCAGCGTGTCGCCCACATCCGGATCGGTGAAGATATCTGCCGGAACGGTAAAGCTGAAACCGCTGTTTTGTGTCGCAGTTTGGGCATTCAGCGTACCGGACAGAACCGGGGCATCGTTAACATTGGTGACGTTCAGCGCGAAGGTGGTGCTGACGGAGGCACTGGCGCTGTCGGTAGCGGTTACGCGAATCGCCAGATTACCGACATCGCCATTCGCCGGTGTGCCGGAAAAAGTGCGGGTCGCCGGGTCAAAGCTCAGCCAGGCGGGCAGCGCTGAACCGTCTGCCAGCGTCGCACGCAGTGTCAAAATTTCGCCCGCGTCCGGATCGGTGAAAGTGCCCGCCGGCACGGTAAAACTGAAGCTGCCGCCTTGTGCAACAGCCTGATCGGCAACAGGTGTGGCAACAACCGGCGGCAAGTTACTGTTATTGACGGTTAGGCCGAACGTGGTGCTGACCGTGGCACTGCTGCTATCCGTTGCGGTGACCCGAATGCTCAGGTTACCCACATCACTTCTGGCAGGCGTCCCCGAAAAAGTGCGCGTTGACGGGTTAAAACTCAGCCAGGCGGGCAGCGGCGAACCATCGACCAGCGTGGCGGTAAGGGTGAGCGAGTCACCGGTATCAACGTCAACAAATGCCCCATTGGGAACGGCGAAGCTGAATGCGGTGTCTTTTGTTGCGCTTTGGCTGCCGATAGCACTACCGACAGTGGGGGCGTCATTGACACTGGTAATTGTCATAGCGGCCTGCGCATTGGTATTTGAGAATGCGCTACTGCCCCCGGAGGTGGAGGTATCGGCAAAGCCAGTGCTGGCTCCCGCTGTGGCAGAACCACTGGTTTGATCCCACGCTTTGAAAGCAATCGTCGCGGTTTCGCCATTGGCTCCGTCAGGCACATAACGAACCTGTGCAGTTGATGCCAGCAACAGCGATGACGAACCGGACACCGTACCGATATTGAACCAGTTGGCGCCGTTGTCGGTGGAGTATTGCCAGTGTCCGTTACCCGAGGTCAGGGTAATGGCAATGCCGCTGGCCGCCCCGCTGTCGACGTCACCGTAGCCCGCATTGCTGAGTAATGAGGAAACCGTTGTGGCTGAGGAGGTACTGTCTTCGTTGGTCGTGGTCAGCGTGACGGTCACACCGCTAGATAACGTTGGTGCATCGTTTACTGCCGTGACGTTCAGGGTCATGGTGCCGACGTTCGCCGATGACGCGGTACCATCGCTGACGGTCCAGGTAAAGGCCGCGTAACCTGCCCCACTGGCATTCGCCGCCGGGCGGAAGGTCAGTTTGCCGAGGTTAGCCGCGCTGACCACCGCGCCGTTGCCAAGCAACGTATCCCCCACACCGCGCACGCCATCGCCGTTGGCATCGATAAACAGCTCACCCGCGCCAGGCGCGCTGACAATGGTGATGGACTGCAGGGTATCACCGCTGTCCACATCGCTGAAGCCGAAATCCGCGGCGGTAAAGGTCTGGGCGCTGTCTTCATTGAAAGTCTTGCTGACAGCCGTGTTGCTGATCACTGGCGCATCGTTTACTGCTGCAACGTTCAGGGTCATGGTGCCGACGTTCGCCGATGACGCGGTACCATCGCTG
Organism: Kosakonia sp. YIM B13588; assembly: GCF_042788165.1. Lineage (NCBI taxonomy): Bacteria > Pseudomonadati > Pseudomonadota > Gammaproteobacteria > Enterobacterales > Enterobacteriaceae > Kosakonia > Kosakonia sp. YIM B13588. The sequence continues at coordinate 790,403 of NZ_JBHZPO010000001.1, forward strand.
ACGGTCCAGGTAAAGGCCGCGTAACCTGCCCCATTGGCATTCGCCGCCGGTCGGAAGGCCAGTTTACCGATATTGGCTGCGCTGACCACCGCGCCGTTGCCAAGCAACGTATCCCCCACGCCGCGCACGCCATCACCGTTGGCATCGATAAACAGCTCACCCGCGCCCGGCGCGCTGACAATGGTGATGGACTGCAGGGTATCACCGCTGTCCACATCGCTGAAGCCGAAATCCGCAGCAGTAAAGGTCTGGGTGCTGTCTTCATTGAAAGTCTTGCTGACAGCCGTGTTGCTGATCACCGGCGCATCATTCACTGGTGTAATGCTCAATACCGCCTGATTACTGCCGCTGCTATTAATCGATCCGTCATTAAAGGTCCAGCCCAGTGTTACGCTGCTGGGCGGATCGTCAGAACTGTTGGCATAGGTAAGCGACTGCAACACCGCATCCACCATGGCGGAGGTGGCGTTGCTGTTGAATGTCAGTTTCAGCGTACCACCAGAATTGGTGGTGACACTGCCTATCATTGTACCGTTATAGGTGAAATTTTGCCCCTGGGTAAGCGTGCCCAGTAATCCGCTATTGCCAAAGATATCGTTGCTGCTGGCCCCACCGTTGCGGGCGACAGTGATCGACGCGCCGTTATAGTTCCCCAGCCCGCTGTTAAGGGCATCCAGTTCGGTGTCGGCGACGGTAACATCGCTGTCGATGACCACGGCGCTACCGTTTTCGGTATAGGTTGCGCCGCCGTTCAGATTGCTGAAGACCGGTGCGGAATTGGTTGTGGATGTGATCGACGAACTGTTAATCGCCGTCAAACTGCCTGATGTAGCCCGTAACGCCAGCGTGTTGCTGCTGCCACTGTTGGTATACATGATCATGAGGCCGCTATACGTGGCGATGCCTCCCGACGGCGTCAGCGTTACCGTGGTACTGCTGGCGTCCTGATCGCCAGAGGTGACCGTAAAGCTGTTAACCGTGCCATCCACCGTTCCGTCGTTCGGGTCAGTGACCGAAAGCACGATATTGGTGGTGTAATCCTGGTCCACCATTCCATTGGCATCGACTGCCTGGACGACCGGTACAGTGGTAAAACTGGTACTTTGCCCATTCTGGATGGCAGTGGGAACGGGCTGTGTGGTGAAGACCAGCTTAGTGGCAACCACATCCGGGTTTATGGAGGCAGACGTGGCGCTCACCAGGCTGCCGGCAGCGGCGGTGAGAACAAAGTTGGCATCGGCATCGCTGGCTGAAGTGTATTTCACACCGCTAAAAGTGGCGATACCGTTTGAAGCTGTGACGGAAGTGGTGCCGGTGAGTGAACCACTGCCATTCTCGCTCAGCATGACCGAACCACTGAAATCGGTGTCAATGTTGCCACGATCGTCAACGGCGATAACCACGGGCTGGGTGGTGAAATTCATACCGCTAACCACTGAGGTCGATGGCGACTGGCTGTAAATCAGTTTGGTCGCGGCAATATCAATACTGGCACCGCTGCCGTTGGTGACGCTGGCCTGACTGCTGGCGAAAGTTGAACCGCCGGAGACCGAGGTAAAGTTGCTGGCGTTCACGGACAGCACCACGGTGTGGTGATCGGTGAGATCGTTACTGCTGGTATTGTCGTTGTAATAGGCCTTAATGGTATAGGTTTCGCTACCGCCATCGGCAACCGACAGGTTCAGCCCGGAGAAGGTGATTCTTCCAGTGCTGCTGTCGTACGTACCGACCGCGTTGGTGGCGTCCGGCCCGTTGAGTAAGAACGTCATCTTCGCCAGTTCCGCCGAAGTGGCCGTTCCACTGACTGTTGCGTAAAAAGCACTGACGTTGGTGGCGAGCCCATCGGATGTACCAGGATCAGCTATCGTGAAGTCCATCAGCGAGGTGGCGCTGGCAGCCGATGTTGCGGTGGTTGAGAACGCAGTCGCTTCACCTGAGGGGCCGGCTGTGACGGTGGAGGTGGCGTTTGACAGCACAATGGCCTTGACGTCGGAAATATCAAAGTTGTTGGTGCCAAAGTCGAACCCGCCCGTTCCGTTCGCACTGGAAATCACCACTTTGATGACGTCGTTTGCGGAAGAGGCCAGGGGATTATTTGAGGCGTCGCGGAACAGCGTGAAATTCGAAAGCGTGATAGTGGCATTGGCGGTGGCGATCAGCGTTCCGGTGACGGTGGTGTTGTTGGCATAGGTAAAGGTGACCGTAATGGTGTCATTTAACGAGGTGTAGTAACTGAAGCTGGTAAGGTCGAAGGTATAACCCGAGGCCACCGCAATCGTCAGTTTGGTCGCGTCGCCTGTTGGATTTCCGGCGCTATCCGGGAAAACGTTGTAATTGGTGCCGTAGTTATTGGAAAACGAATACCCGTCCGGGCCGGTAAAGGTGAACCCTACGGAACTGACCGTTTTGTTGAAGACCCCACTACCACTATTCAGGTCATTGTTATCAAACGCGACGATGGTTAACAATTCATTGTAATCATTGAATGCCAGCGCATCCGCCTGGATCCCATCACTGCCAACGCTTTTTTCCAGTGACCAGTTGCCGCCTTTCGCCACACTCCCGGTGAGATCGCTGGAGGCGGCCACATCTGCGCCGGTCGCGCTGGCAAATCTACTGATAAAATTCGATCCTTCACCTGATGCTACCGAACAACCATACAGCAGAATATCGCCGTTGTCGGTTAATGCTGCACCAAGCGTACTCAAATCACTCTGGCGCGATGCGAGCGTGGTGCTGTCCAGCGTCAAATCCCCGAGATAGAGACGGCCTTCCGCGCCGTGGCTGATGATGTGGATGGCCTCATAGCCGCTGTGCGTTTGTGCCCATTCAGCCATCTGCGACAGGCCGTCTTTGCCGCTATCCAGCAAAACCACATCGACTCCGCCAGGCATCTGGTTGAGCAGTGTCTGGTAATTCGCCACAGATGTATCAACAAACACCACTTCTTTGTGGGGCTGGGTGTCATCGCCCGCAACGGCGACTTTCGTGTTATCGGTGTTAGCGTCCTGACTGACAGCCTGGGTCTGGCTGTCGCTGTTCTGCGCGTGGCTATCATCGGCATGCGGTGCTGAATCTGGGGTTGCGGTCGGTGTGGCTTCCGGCGTAGCGGCGGTTTGATCGACCGTTGCGGCAATGGCACCGTCAAACATCATCCTGGGTTCCAGTGCATACCCCAGCGGGACGGGCTGCGTCATCTCAACGGGACGGGGAGAGAGGTTGCGTTGTTGACGGGCAACGCGACGATTACTGAACAGATCACGCCATAACATAGAGATACCCCAGCAGACGAATAGCATTCCGGTCATCATTTCCGCATGCCATGGACTTCGCGATGTCAGGCTGCGAGTGATCATTTCAATTTGTTTCAGAAATAGAATTTATGTCTTAATTATGTAAATGAATAGATATATTTGCCTTTTGTACTGGTTCCACCAGGAGCATGTGACGGGCAGCAAAAAACTGCCCATCACGTGATGGAGAATCAGCCCGGATTGACCGGATAAAGCCCTGTCACTGCAATGCAGGCGGTCATGGGCAGAGACGGATCGCGCACCGGCACCGATACCGACACGGGCATCGTTACCGGATTAGGCGTTGTGACGTTGGCGCCCACATTGACCGTACCGCTTATCGGCAGGGTGACCGTACCTGTTGCCGATCCTGATAACTGACCGCCGCTGGCTGTTCCGGCGACGGAACCACTGGCGGTTCCTGTTACGCTGCCATCCGGCCCCAGTTGCCTGTCATTGGCCGCCCCTGCTGGTGCGTACAGCAGCGCTGCGGGGCCGCTAACGGTCGTTAACAGGCTTTTATCCGCCAGGTTAACCGTGCGCCCGCTGGTGGTTGATGAGCCAATTTTGGCAATGCCGGTCACGTCGAGGCTGGCAACGGCATTAAACGGCAGGTTCGTAATGCTGCCGGTAAGGGGTAACGTGACTGATGTGCTGTTTCCGCTTAGTGAAAGCGTCGCCGGGTGGGTATGGGGCGGAATTTGCGCAGCGTTGAGAATAACGGAACTGCTGCCACTGCCAACGGCAGTTTCCTGACCGATGGCTTTCCCGAGCGTATATGTAACGTTACCTGACGGTGTCGCTACCGTTCCCGTACCGATTGCGGTTTTGCCGCGCAGGTCGGGCAAGGTGAAAGTCGTTGGCGCTGTCCCGCCATAGATATTGCCAATCAGCGAATAAAGCGCCTGGTAACCATTTACGTTCAGCGTCCTGCCGTCAGCAGGTAAATAGCCCTCCGGACAATACCGGATAGCCATATAACAAATACTACCGATGAATTCGTCACCCGCCCCGTTGCAGGCGAAAGCCGACTGCGGCAGCGAAAAAACGATTCCCAGGGTCGCGGCAATGGTGGTTTTTGTAAGCAAATGTTGAGCGCGTTTCATAAAGATCTCTCCTTGCCAGAAAGCGGCTTCACGGCACAGCTAAGCCCATCGGATAACAGTCATCATGCTATTCAGCCCCAGAGGAAGGGCGGTTACGGGTGTGTCGTGGCTGAGCGATTTGTATTGGAATGTCCGGCCACGATCAAAACATAGCCAGACAAATGAGATTTGTCTTATAGATTCAAGAATATATTCTTACTCTTTGATTTTGTCGGCACCACACAGCGGTTTCGTCTGTTTGACGCGATCAGAATCCACTCTCGCGGATCCCAAGCGCTGCGATCCGTCGCCATACAGCCCCCAGGATTGACTCTTTTTCCCCTTCCAGAAGGACGCTGCCCCGAAGCGGCTGTTGCGGCGGCTGGAATTGATCATCCAGCACCCCAAAGCGGACGCGATACTGCGCCTGTACCGGTTGTGGGTTACGATCGCGGTCGCGGCGAACGGCAATAGGGCCATGGCGATCGGACGCCAGCATCTCTTGCTGTAACCAGGCCGTGCCGGTGGGAGCAATTTCGTTTAAGCGGACCGCAATACGCGGGTAGGCTGGATCATCAGCAATAAACTCCCCTGTCATGCCGGTTTTAGCACGCGTGAGGGTATCTTCGGGCAAATAACCCTGTACTTTGCCTGCGCCTTGCACAACCACCCGCAGCAGGGGTAAATCGGTGGGCAACCAGCGTCCTTGCGTCATATCCCGCGCCACGTCTCTGACCTGACCCGCCTGCGGTGCAGTGATCGATAACCGCTGACGCTGCGCATCCAGCCCGCGGTAACGGGCCAGCGACTCCGCCAGTTGTCGGTCAAGCACCTGGGTTTCGCTGGCGGTCTCCTGCCGCCCTGCCCCCCGCTGACGCTGTTGTTGCAGGACGCGGATCTGCTGGCGTTCAATGGCAAGGCGATAATCCAGATCCGACGAGGTCAGCTCCAGTAATACCTCACCCGCCTTAACTTGCTGGCCGTCACGAACATGCAAGGTGCGCACCTGGGCGGCCCCCGGGGCGTAAAGCACGCTGACGTTTTCCGCTTCAAGCACCGCCGGAATACGGATAGTGCCGCGCCACGGTAACAGCAGGACAGCAAGGAGCGCCAACAGGATCAGGCCCGAACGCAGCAGCCTGGCAGGGTGAGCAATTTTACGCATAGACCACCAGATAGAGGCTTCTTTCAACACCGGAAGAGCAATAAACCAGCCAATCTCTACCAGCATCAACATGATGCCGATGACCTTAATGAAAAAGTGATACACCAACAGCGCAATGCCAAAAAACAGGAAAAAGCGCCATATCCACGAGGCATAGCCCCACAGAAGAAGTTTGCGCTGTAACGTCGGTGACCAGGTGTGCGGCGGCGGGTGACCGTAAGCAAACAAGATTTCACGCAAATGCCAGCGGCATAAGGCATAGGCGCGATCCTGTAAATTTTCTACTCGCCAGAAATCGCTCAGTAAAAAATATCCATCAAAACGCATTAGCGGGTTGAGGTTAATCACAAGCGTCGTAACCCAGGTGGCGCTGGAGAGCATAAACACTGCTGTACGCAACGGGCCATCGGGCAGCAACGCCCATGTCAGCAACGCAATAGAGGCGAGGATTAGCTCCGCCATAATGCCGCCTGCACTGATCAGCAATCGGGCGCGCCGATCCTTCAGTTTCCAGGCATCGCTCACGTCGGTATAAAACAGGGGGAACAGCACAATAAACGCCACTCCCATAGTTTGTACCCGGCAGCCCGCGCGTTTCGCCATAAACGCATGACCCAGCTCATGGAAAAATTTGGCGAAGACCAGCGCTATGCCGAAAACCGCCATGCCTTGCAGACTGAACATATGCGGAAACGTCTGGGTATAGCGAACCCAGTCACGGCTGACGAGAAAGCCCCCCAGCAGCAATATACACGGTAATACAACGCGCAGCGTGGGTAAGCCGTAACGTTGCAACATCGGCCAGCAACGGCTGAGTAGCGGATCCGGACGCCATAACGGAATGCGAAAAAAGAGATACTGGTGCAGGAGTGTTTTCCACAAACTGATCCGTTGCGCTGCGGCTTTAATGGCATAGCCCTGGCGTTGCTGCGGGTCGCTGGCGGCAATCAGATCATGACTGCGCAGAAAGTGCAGCAACTGTTCCAGCTCTTTCTCCTGCAGGGGTAAACCTGGTTCCTGGTTGGCTGCCTCCAGTACTTTGCTGGGTTGGCGCAAAGGCCAGTGCCGCAGCAGACGGATCGCTGAGGGCGTCAGTGTGAAATAACGCCCTGTCACGGGATCGGCCAGCACCCATTGTGGTGCGCCATCCAGCCCTTTCGCTGACTCCACCAGTTGCAGATCGCGCCGCAGTGCGGGCAGGATCCGGTTCATTACCGGCGTTGTCATAAACCAACCGACTGGCGTAATACTGCAAGCGGGCGGCGGAACAGATATACCGCCAGGGGCACGTACTGGCCCGATACTTTAGCCGTACCACGTAAACCAATGCGCGGCGGCTCGCCGGTGAAACGGGCATCAAGCCGGTACGCCAGATTGCCAGCAGGCGTTTGTTCTGATTCGTAAGCAACCCGATCAAGCAACGCGCCATGTGGTGTCAGCGGATCGCTATCGAGAAAGAGAGTAATGGGTGCATCCGGTTTAAGACGGATAGCATCACCAACATCAAGTTCGATACGCAAAGATACCGAGGCAGGATCGGCCAGGTCCAGCAAGCGTTCGCCAGTACGGACGGGTTTACCCACCCAACGAGCAGCATCAGCAAAAACAGCAATACCATCCCGCTCGGCATGGATTTCAGTACGACTCAGTAAAGCATTGGCATAATCACGCTCAGCACGCTTTTGCTCGACCTGTGCGGCAAGAAAATCCAGTCGCGCTTTGGAGTCGGTATCCTGAAAAGCCCGTTGTGCGCTGGCACGGTATTCCGCTTCCGCCACGTTTAACGCTCGTTCGGCCACGTCCGCCTGCGCTTTTAACGTTGTATCGTCAAAACGAACCAGCAGATCACCTTTGTGTACGCTCTGATTAGGCTGTACGGCGAAAGCCTGAATCACCCCATCAAGCGGGGCCGCAACAACGCGCCCATTCAGTGGGACCACTTCTGCCGGCGCAAGCACCGACTGGTGGACAGGAATAAACAGACAGCCGACCAGAAGCACACAGGGGACCATCAGCTTCCAGCGCCAGCGCGGGCGTCGCCAGACCGGTTGCGGTTCCAGCGCCAGCCAGGCATGACTAAAGGCATGTGCCAGCTGTTCCACCAGCAACGTTTCAGCATCTTGCCAGGGTTGCTCACGCGCATACCATATCCCGCCAAACACTCTGCCCTTGCGATCTTTTAGCGGCGCCCACAGCACTTCAGGAGCAGAAAGCGCAAGCCAGTCCTTACGGCTTTGCTGATCGAGAGACGCAGCTTGCACAACGGCACATTGAGCCTGTTGTGAATGACGCTGTAACTGTGCGCTGGCCCGCTCAATAAACGCCACGAACGGCGCATGAGGCGCCGGTTGCGTGACACCGGTTACCGCCCGTACCGTGCCATTGATTACCAGGGCGGCATGACGAAATCCGAACAGCGGTTGGCTGTCGTTAACAATGCAGTAAGCCAGTGCTTCACTTGTGTCTGCCGAACGTGCCTGACGTTCAATATCCAGAAATTGCGCGAAGACGCGTTCGCCGGAAAGAGGAGGCGTATTGCTCACGGTTTCTCCTGGAAATGCGCAGTACCGCTCATGCCCGCCATCAAGGTGTTGTCACTGGTATCGATAACCCCTGTCAGGCTCAGTGTCTGGCTGCTTTCATCAATACGCGCGCCCAGGCGGGACACGCTGGCGCGCAACGGCTTGCCTGTTTCATCAGGCGTAAAGGTGAAGGACAGCCCCGGTTTGAGCATTGATAACCAGCGGGATGGCACCAGCAGATCAATCTCCAGACGACGATTACTGACGATATCAAGTACAGGAGCTCCCGCCGCTACACTTTCATAAGCCTGGGCGCGCCGCTTAACTACCTGGCCATCGAACGGTGCCAGTATGCGGCAACGGGTCACCTGAATTTGATACACCTGACTTTCCGCCTGCGCCTGCGCCAGGCGAGCAGCCGATAAGGAGACGGCATATTTGCCGACTGATTTCATTTGCGCAAGCTGCTGATTTTGATTGAGTTCGGCTTCAGCTGCTCGCGTGGCGGCCTGAGAAGCTGCCAGTTGAGACTGATAGATAGCGCAGTCAAAGCGCGCAAGCAGATCACCTTTCTTAAAAGGCTCACCTTCCCTATAAGGCATTTCTACTATACGTCCGGCAAGGTCACTGGAAATCGTCGCCTGCTCGACGGCCACCAGCATTCCGCGTGCCGACTTATCAGATAACTCTTCCATTTGAGGTTTATGCGCAGGGCTATCCAGGAGCGGGTCAACGGCCATCGCCTGTATATGAAAAAAACAGAAAAAAAGTACCGCCAGTCCAGGCGTCTTTTGAAAAACAACCTTCTTAAAATTATCCACACTAGCCTGCCTTCATTCCGCCGGGTGAATATGAAACAGAGGCGCCAGAAACAGCCTTCTGCATCTTCACCAAATAATCGCCCATAACGGGTCGATTATAGTAAATCTTCAATAGTAGCAAGCTGATATAGAAAAATATTAATAATGGGATTTATTCGAATAATCTCCGTAATTGCTGCATATATCACAATATCGCGCCATTATTTTTTTAGTAAATAGCCAGCCTACACATAAAAAAGCCTGTGAGAGTTAGGCGACAATATTGTCGCCTTCTTCATAGGTGATCCCTTCCCAATATCGATGCCAGGTTAAATCAGAGATCCAGATCGTTTTGCTGACTCCGAATAAACTCCTCCAGCTTCTGGTTATTTAATAATGAATGGGGACGTTGCTGATTAGTTTGAACTACGCGGCAGGCTCGTCAGCAGATAATCCCCACCGACAAGCGTTTTTCAGCGCAACATAATGGATGTTTTTAACGCCCTGTTACTGATTCACCCACACCAGTTGATCAACCCGGAAACCAAGACCTCGCGCGGTATTCAGGTAATCTTGTTTCACCGCCTCGGGCAACGTTGGCGTGCGCGACAGGATCCACAAATAGTCACGGTTCGGGCCGCTCACCAGCGCGTACTGGTAATTATCGTCAAGTTTAATGACGTTATAGCCGCCGTAAAACGGGCCAAAGAAAGAGACTTTCAGCGCGGCTGTCGAAGGCTTGCCGGTGAAATAAGCTTTCCCTTCGCTCTCGCTCCATTTTTGCTTTTGCGGATCGTAGCCGCGGTTGAGGACGCTGATGCCCCCGTCGCTGCGCTTGCCGTAGGTTGCGGTCACCTGTTCCAGCCCGCGTTCAAAACGGTTCTCCAGGCGGGCGACTTCATACCATTTGCCCAGATAACGGCTGGCGTCAAAGCCGGTGATCGGCTGAACCCCTTTTGGCGGCGTCGGGGATTTACAGGCAACCAGTGTCAGGGCAATAGCAACACCGGTCACCACAGGCCATAGCTTCATGAGAACTCCTTTCATCGTCGCGGTTGGGAGTAAAGTGTAGTGCAAACGCTCCGCTCTTCATTCAACCCATTAGTATTCGTAGTATATTGAGAGCATTCTCTATTATCAGGTTTCCCTCATGTCTTACTCCATCGGCGAATTTGCTCAACTTTGCGGGATCACCCCGACAACGCTGCGCGCGTGGCAGCGTCGTTACGGCCTGCTTAAGCCGATACGCACCAGTGGCGGTCACCGACTGTACAGCGATGATGATGTCCAGCAGGCATTGAAAATCCTCGACTGGATGAAAAAAGGGGTTCCGGTAAGCCAGGTGAAACCCTTGCTGGCGCGTCCGGAAACGCACAGGACAAACAACTGGCTCACCCTGCAGGAGAGCATGTTGCAGCGGCTGAAGGAGGGAAAAATCGAATCCCTGCGCCAGCTGATTTACGATTCAGGCCGCGAATACCCGCGCCCGGAACTGGTCACCGAAGTGCTGCGCCCGCTGCGCAGTAAAATTTCAGCCAATATCCCGACCATGATGACCCTGCGCGAAGTTCTGGATGGCATCATCCTCTCCTACACCTCGTTTTGCCTCGAAGGGGACAAAAAAGCGCCGGGCGATAACTATCTCATCACCGGATGGCACCTTACCGACCCGTGCGAAATCTGGCTAGAAGCGCTAAAACGTACCGGCCAGGGACACCGTATCGACGTGCTTCCGGTGCCGCCCGCCACGCTGGCTCCGGAGATTTTCCCGCAGCGAAAGTGGCTACTGGTCACTACGGGCAAACTTTCCGCCGCGCGGAAAAAGCAGATCGCGCTCTGGCAGGCCGCTGTCGTTTCCCTCGAGGTTATCTCTCTCTGAATCCGTTCCTCACTACTCACCCGCTTCGCGACACAACAGTGAAACGTTGCGGGTCTGCCACTCGCATTAAAAGCGCATAACAACGGCATTGGCAACTTATTGAAGTTATTACTAAATGAAAAATACTTCCAGTAAAACTTGGACAAATAAATTTAATTGTGTAAGTTTGAAGTATGCCGTTACTCCCCGATTTTTAACGCAGGCGAAAAGGTGCATAAGTGCCAACGCTAATAAATCAGCGAGTCAGCAGCAGGCGGGTGAAAGGCAACGGCAGCAGTCAAAGGATGGTTTTGCAGGGCGGCACGCATTGAGGTAATACAACCGGGATGAAGAAATCCGCCATGCCATTTGCAGAGCGACACTTTTCTTCATCCATAACGCGCAGCAAGAGGATAACCTGATGAACACGCAACCCATCATTGGTATTAGCGGATGTTTAACCGGCTCGGCGGTGCGCTTTGACGGCGGGCATAAACGCATGGGTTTTGTGATGGATGAATTAGCACAGTGGGTAACGTTCAAACCAGTGTGCCCTGAAATGTCTATCGGCCTGCCTGTACCTCGCCCGGCGCTGCGTCTGGTTCAGAGCAGCGATTCAGCGATCCTCATGCGTTTCAGCCATGCCCCGCATGACGATGTGACGCAGAAAATGGCCGACTTCACCAAAGCGTATCTTCCGCAAGTGGCCGCGTTATCCGGCTTTATCGTCTGCGCGAAATCGCCGAGCTGCGGCATGGAGCGCGTGCGGCTGTATGATGAAAAAGGCAATCGCGGGCGTAAAGAGGGTGTGGGCCTCTTTACCGGCGCATTGCTGGAGCATTACCCGTGGTTACCGGTTGAAGAAGATGGTCGTTTGCACGATCCGCTTTTGCGGGAAAACTTTGTCGAGCGCGTTTTCGCTCTACATGAACTCAATACGCTCAAGGCTAACGGCCTGACCCGCCGCGCGCTGCTGGATTATCACAGCCGCTACAAACTCCAGTTGCTGGCGCACGACCAGGCCGGTTACCGGGAGATTGGCCCCTTCGTCGCCTCGCTGCACGAATGGGAAGATCTGGACGCCTTCTTTGTGGCATATCGCGAAAAGCTGATGGCGATCCTGAAAAAAACCGCGTCGCGGAAAAATCATACCAACGTGCTGATGCACATTCAGGGCTACTTCCGTGAACATTTGGACAGCCGCCAGCGGGGTGAATTGCGCGATGTGATCCTCCATTATCGCAACGGGCTGCTGCCGATCCTCGCGCCCATAACGCTGCTGAAGCACTATCTGGCCGAATACCCGGATCGCTACCTGTTAAAACAAAATTACTTTGCCCCCTACCCGGACGTGCTTGGGCTGCGTCTGACCGTCAACTGAATACCATGACAAGAAAGCTCGAATGACCCTGATACGGGCTCCTCTCGTTCCACGTTTAGACGACATCTCTTGTCGTCTTTTTTTTGCTGCGCGTAGCGCGACGGCCAGCGGTTCGCGCACGCCATGATTGATATTTCGCTTTAGCACGTCGCGGCAAATCACTACCCGCAGGTCAGTGCGCTGAGCAGACTATGGTCGCATGATCCCACCACGGGTTAGCATTAACGCGGCTTGCCAGCACGGTAAATCGCGCTTTCTGCAGCTCCTCCATTAAGTCCGGGAGGGGTTTTAACGTGCGCCAGGGTTGACCCTCTCTGAGCAAATAATGGTGTTCGGTATCGTAATTCTCCCTGTCTTCCTGATAACGCGGCATCCCGCACATCGAACTGACAATGAAATGTCCTGCGGGTTTGAGCAATCGTCGCACCTCAGCAAAACAGCGTTGCCTTGCCTCGCCGATCAGGCAGTGCAAACAACTGCCATCAATGATCAGATCAAACGTTGCCGCTTTGCACTGAGGAAGATGGCAGACATCACCGACCCAAAAGTGCGCGCGCAGACCTGCTTGCGTAAAACGTTCTTCAGCCCAACGGATCGCGGTTTGCGCGAAATCCACGCCCCACACATCGTCACCCCGCCGGGCAAAATATTCCGCAGCCATCGCGCCATTGCCACACCCCAACTCAAGGACTGTTGCACCGGGTTGCGGGAGGTACTGATGCTGCCCAAGCCATGAAAAAACCTGCTCCTGTTGCGCCTTCGCCCTGAGATAACCCTCTCCGGCCCAGGCGGCTTCTCCGTTCGCTATTCGTTTCTGATACTGTGTTTCGTAGATGTTCATTATTAACCGCTACCTTGCTCAAGCCTGTCGTCAGTCATATTGTCGATGGGGCAAAACGCGATGAAGCGCGAAAAACAACATAATCCTCATCGTGCTCGCTGCGCCAGCCGCCGCGATTATCTATACTCCACGTCACCTGCCCTTTTCCAGTAAGGTTTCCTGTGTTAGCTACTGTTCTCGTTGCGATTGTCGCCGCCATTCATCTGTACATTCTGGTGCTCGAAATGTTTTTGTGGGACACCAGAACAGGCCGCAAAGCCTTTAATCTTAGCGCAGAGTTTGCGCGCGACACCCGCGTGCTGGCTGCGAACCAGGGGCTGTATAACGGCTTTCTGGCGGCGGGGCTATGTTGGGGATTATGGCTGGGTGCAAGCGGCGTGCCGGTTACCCTCTTTTTCCTGATCTGTGTGCTGATTGCCGGGATTTTCGGTGCCGTAACAGCCAGCCGGAAAATACTCTTTGTGCAGGCACTTCCGGCACTGCTCGCATTCATTGCCGTGCTGATGCAGTGAATGTTGCCTTTGTCTGTCAATGGCTGGGCTAATGTCGCGCCCAGGCATCAACAACGGTTATTCACGCTTGCAGGTTACGGTGTTTTTCGTTCGGCAAAGTAGTGTGCTGGCGTGCTGCCCATCGTTTTTCTGAACATGGTGATAAACGCATTCACGGATTCATAGCCAAGTTTTGTCGCCACGTTTTGCACGGATTCGCCGCTGGCTAACGCCTGCAGCGCAATAATCAAATGAAGTTGCTGACGCCATCGCCCAAAGGTCAGCCCCGTCTCGCGCAACATCAAACGCGCCAGGGAGCGTTCACTGAGCGCAAGACGCTTCGCCCACTCTTTAAACGTACTGCGATCTTCCGGGTGGCTCACCAGCGTATCGGCCATGGCGCGAATTTTGGCATGCGCAGAAACCGGTAAACTGAAGTTCTGCTGCGGCATGGTGACCAGCTCATCAAGCGTGACCCGGGTTAGCCTCGCGGCATGGCTATCTGGCGGGTAATCGACGTTCTCACGGGTTAAGCGTTCAACTAACTCTTTAATCAGCTGAGAAATGGCCAGCGTGCAGCAGCGATTCGGCAGTGCTGCGGCACCGGGTTCAATAAAAAGATAATTCAGATGCGCGTTCCAGGTGGCGCTGGCGCTGTGGGGTACTCCGCCGGGGATCCATACCGCGCAGTGCGGCGGCACAATCCAGATCTCGTTTTCCGCACGACAAGTCACCGCGCCATACAACGCAATGATTAATTGCCCTTTGCGGTGCGTATGAACCGGCACCTCGGCTTCGTAATCCACGAAATCAAGACGACGGGCAACTGCCGGGCTGTGTGTGTCATCGGGATCAAACACGGTTGTAGCGTAGTTAGGCTGCATACGATTGGCAACATTTAGGTATTTTTTGACAGAATAGAGTATTTAATGGCATGCGCAAGCCGGTAATACTTCCCGGCATGAACAAAATCGATTTCTCCCCCAGCCATTTGTTGTGCGATTTATCTGCCCTGCTTCGTCGTACAGGCAGAATGTTTGGTTCAGTCGCATTAACGGGCGATGCCAACGCGTTACTTTATTCCGCCAAGAGCTTTGCAGCGGCGATGCTCGCTTATTACATCGCCCTATCAATCGGCCTTGAAAAACCCTCGTGGGCGATCATTACCGTTTATATTGTGTCGCAAACTTCTGTTGGCGCGTCGCTGAGCAGAAGTGTCTACCGCTTAGCCGGTACGATAGTGGGTGCCGGCGCGACGGTGTTGATTGTGCCCACTTTCGTGAACACGCCGATTTTTTGTAGCGTGATACTCACCGGCTGGATCACTTTTTGCCTCTATTTATCGCTGCTTGAGCGCACACCCCGCGCCTACGCCTTTGTGCTGGCCGGTTACACGGCGAGTCTGATTGGTTTTCCGGCGGTATTTCACCCCGGCGAGATTTTTGATACCGCCATTGTGCGTGTGCAGGAGATCGGCATTGGCATCTTCTGCGCGGCGCTGATTCACCGTTATGTGTTGCCAAAACGGATCTCCGGCCTGTTCAACAGCAAAATCGCGCAAACACTGAATTCTGCACGTCAGATGCTGGCAGACACGTTGGCGGGAAGTACCAACGAAGCGGCCGCTAATCTGAAACTGGCGCTGGCGTTACAGTTTCTGCAAGGCCTGAGCCACCATATCCCTTACGACTTTGCCTTCTCAGCACCGGTGCGTCATGCGCGAAAGGCGTTGCATGACAAGCTGGCGCGCTTGTTGATCGTCAGCGGTGAATTACACGATCGCCTGTTGATGGTCACTGCGCTGCCCGCCGATATTCAGACGCTGCTGGAAGCGGTGCAAAGCTGGCTCGCCGGGGAAAATAGCGCAAAACGGAAAATCACCGGGCAAGCGCTGGCAGAACGCAGTGCGACGCTAACCGAACGACTCGCCGCCGCAGAGGTGCTGACCTTTGAAACGGCGCTTCAGATGAACCTTGTCCGTCATCTCCATGAGGCCATTATCCTGTTGCTGCAATGCGAGCGGCTCGCGGACGCACTCGCGCAGGCAAAACCGGCGCAACTGCCGGCAGAAGATAAACCGGCGAAAGGCTATGTATTCCACCGCGATAGCCTCTCTGCGGCGCGCACTGCGCTGGGTGCTTTCGTCATTATCCTGAGTGGTTGTCTTATCTGGATTGACACAGCCTGGCCCGATGGCGCGACGGCAGTTTCTATCCTCGGGGTCTGCTGCACGCTGTTTGGCAGTTTCGATACCCCGGCGCCGCACATTGTGAAATATATGGTGGGTTCCGCCTGGGGCGTAATGATAAGCCTGCTCTACAGCTTTGCCCTGCTGCCTGCGGTGACTGAGTTTTCGGTGCTGGTGGCGGTGCTCGCCCCGGCTTATCTGCTGGCGGGATCGTTGCAGGCCCGACCAGCCACCACCTTCATGGCCATGGGGATCACCCTGACACTGCCTATTTTGTGCGAGTTGGGTGCCCACTACAGCGGAGATTTCGCCGTGGCCGTCAATACCGCCATCGCGCTCTTTGCCGCCACCGGCTTTGCGGTGGTCAGTATGAGCTTGCTACAAACCGTGCAGGCTGACGCCGCCATTGAACGCTTGCTACGCACCTGCCGACGCGACGTTCGACGCAGCGTGAAAGGCGTATTCAAACCCGATGAAACCCACTGGACCAATCTGATGATAGACCGGACCGCATTGTTACTGCCGCGCTTGCAGCGAAGCGGGCACTCCGCAGAGCAAACGCTCAACCAGATGTTGCACGCGTTGCGCATTGGCCTTTCCGTGATGCACTTGCGCCGCTTTCAGGCGCAGAAAGAGCGCAAAAAAGCCCATGAAATTAGCGAGATCCTCTCTCTGCTTGCCCGCGATACAGCAACCAGTGCGTTACGTCAGCGGATCCGGGCCATGATTGGCCCCGCATCCCTGCAACCCCATCAACAGTCGCGCCAGCTCGTTAACTGTCTGGTCGATCTGCACTGCGCATTACGCGAACCGTACACGGAGCGCGCCCATGATTAATGACATTAATCTCGGTGGTGTTTACGTCCCGGGGCTGCTGGTCATCGCCCTGGCAGCCCTTTTCTGCACGCTGTTATGGTTGCCTCTTTTCGCTTTCAGCAGGCGCTATCGCCGTTTGCCCTTGCGTCCGCTGATGAGTTTTTCCACTTACATTGTTACTTTTTTCCTGCTTATGCAGGGGCTGAACGCGCTGGGGTTAGTCGCATGAAATCCTTTTTTTCTCTTTTAAGCCGTTATGCACTGACGTTAAGCGCTGTGCTGGTGGCAACCCTCCTCGCTTACCTGATGTGGAAACATTACGCGCAGC
Source organism: Kosakonia sp. YIM B13588 (assembly GCF_042788165.1). Classification (NCBI taxonomy): domain Bacteria; kingdom Pseudomonadati; phylum Pseudomonadota; class Gammaproteobacteria; order Enterobacterales; family Enterobacteriaceae; genus Kosakonia; species Kosakonia sp. YIM B13588. The sequence goes on from NZ_JBHZPO010000001.1 coordinate 807,171, forward strand.
GTCCCTGGACCCGTGATGGCCGGGTGCGTGCTGATGTGGTGCAGATAGCGCCGGATGTTTCCGGGCCGGTGGCAAATGTCGCCGTTCGCGATAACCAGTGGGTTAATCAAGGCGATGTGCTCTATTCAATCGATCCGCACTGGCTGAAGCTGGCGGTGGCCAGCGCGCAGGCGGATGTCGAGGCGAAACGCCATGAGATGTTAATGCGCCAGGATGCGGCAACAAGGCGGTCACAGATAAAAGGCGTGATCTCCAGCGAAGACTTACAACAAACAGGCAGTGCGGCCAGCATCGCGGCGGCAAATTATCACGGCGCGCTGGCGGCGCTGGAACTGGCACAGCTTAATTTAGCGCATGCCACGGTGCGCGCGCCGGTCGCGGGCTATGTCACGCATCTCCGGCTGCGCCCGGGCGACTACGCCACCGCCGGGGAAACCAAAGTGGCCATCATTGATGCGAACAGTTTCTGGGTTGTGGGCTATTTTGAGGAGACAAAACTGCGGCATATTCATGTCGGAAATCGCGCACGCATCGCGCTGATGGGGTTTGAGCCCGTCATCACCGGTTACGTTGAGAGCATCGGGCACGGCATCGGCGACAGCAATGACGAAACGGGCGGTCTTGGCCTGCCGGACGTTAACCCCACCTTTAACTGGGTGCGCCTTGCGCAGCGCGTACCGGTCCGTATTCATATCGACACGCTGCCCGCAGGCGTGGAGTTAGTGGCGGGTTTATCCGCCAGCGTGTCGGTGGAGCCTGCCGGACAGAAAACGTCCCCGTCGTTACTCACACGAATAACCGATGAATAACCAAAGCGTTAAATGTTGTCTTGATTTTGTCCGCTGGCAGTCTGTTCAGCGCCAGCGGACGAGACTGCAACGTCTTATCTAAACAGTTTCTGCACAAACTCGGCATAGGCGGGACGCCAGACATCCATTTCGTGTCCCAGGCCGGGATACTCTTTATAGCTAAACGTGATGCCTTTTTGCTCCAGTTCTTTTTTAAGCCCGGCAATATCCTTCCCGGTGACGGTATCTTTTTCGCCAACCACCACCGTGAAGTTATGCAACTGCCTATTCACTTCCTGCGGTTTATTGAGCTGCGCCGTCACACCGGCATCCGGCACGGTGGCGGTGGTGACGCCACTGAATGTCGCCAGCCAGCCAAAACTGTCCAGATGGTTCATCCCGGAAACGAGAGCCTGAAAGCCCCCTTGTGAGAGCCCGGCCAGCGCACGTCCACCAGCATCCTTGCGCACATTAAAGCGGGCATCGACCAGCGGAATGATGTCATGCATCAGTTCGCGGTCTGCCGCTTTGGCATTAAGCGGATAGAACATTTTGCGCCGCTCTTTCGGCGGGTAATTTTCAGGAATCGCTTGCAGAATATCCGTTTCCGTATCCGGCACCACCACCAGCATGGGTTTGATTTTCCCCTCGGCCAACAGGTTGTCCATTATTTGCGGCAACCGCCCTTGATCAATGGCGGAAAGGCCGGTATCGCCAAAGCCATGGTAGAAATAGAGCACCGGCAGAGGTTCGCCTTTACCGCTGTAACCCGGCGGCGTCCAGATATACATGCGACGCTCTGAACGCAGTTCGTTTGCGTGATAAGTCACCGTTAACAGATCGCCATGGGGCACAGCGCGATCGTCGAGAATACTACCCGGCACCAGAATCAGGCTGGTATTGACCTGGCGCTGCGGTTTCTGAAACCGGCTTCCTGTATCCACCGAACGAAAACCATCGACATCAAAGTAATATTCGTAAAGATTCGCAGCCAGCGCGGCGCTTTTCCACGACCATATGCCGCTCTCATCTTTTTGCATATCGTGTGAGACAACGCTGTCCGGGGTAGAACCGGTCACCACCGATACCCGTTTTGCGCCCGGCGCGAAAAGGCGAAAGGTAATACTTTTATCGGCGTTAACCTGGGTCACATACTGGCTAACCGGCACAGATAAATCCGGCGTCGCCGGTAATGGCGCGGCAACAGCAGGAAGCGTCGCGCCCGCAACAAGCGCGCTGACGGTAAGCGCCAGCCAGGTGATGTTTGTTTTCATATTCCACTCCCTCATTGTATTTGTTGTTAAGGCAGAACGTGTTAGCGCATTCCCCCCACGCTTTAACCTGACGCCAGCACGTGTATCTGATAAATGTCACCCACAAAGGCTGGCAGCAAAAGTTTGCGTATTGAGCGGATTTTTAAAAACCTGTTTCTGTGCGTTTTGCGATATATGTTGCGTAAATCAGCGATTTTTAACCGCTTTGAACGGGGTTACGAAAGAGAGAACGTTCTCTGAACATCACGCTGAGTTTCTGCGGGGCGAGCTTTTCGACATGGCTCAGTGGCGCGCGTGTTGAAGGTGAAACAGGCGAAACGTGACCGGCGCGTTTCGCACAGGGTATGGAAAATGCAGATCACCCGTCGATGCAGGGTTTTAGAGAACCTCAACCACCGCGAACTCTTCCGCGACAAGTTCCATCTCTTCAGAGAAAAATCCCGCGCGGGTAAAAAAGGCTTTGTGCTCTTTGCGCCAGTATTCAAGGCTTAAATCGCCCTCGCCCTCTTTTCTGGCAAACTCTTCCGTCACATCGCAAAAACGCACCAGGCGCATCGATAGCATTCTGATGACACATACCGGGGAATTTTGCCCGTCGAGAATAATATGGTAACTGCCGATTTTGGGTGCCGGCTCTTCAGTCAGGTAGGAGGCAAGCGAGCCGCAGGAGGCCGTTTTTCTGCCACTCACCACTAAGCCTGCAAGCGCGTTTCCCATCTCCGGGTTATCGCCAAATGACCATGCCTGTGCGCCGGGATACGCGGTTTTTAATTCATCAATTCTCTTCATCCTGAACCTTTTATCGGCGTAACTACGCGGCAATTCGCGTTTGTGTGAACAGTGCGCGGCCTCGTTCCCTATCAATTAACGTAACCGGCAGCGCTTTCAATTTTCAATCACTGCTCTTTTTTGCGCACAAGAGACGTAATAATCGCCGTCAATCCGCCGATAAGCGGCATTGGCCCCGCGCCTGCGAGGAAGTTTTCACGATCGATTTGGTTATCACGGCGAATATCCGCAAAGCGGGCAAGCGCGTTTTTTTCACTGGTCGCGCTGATCTCTTCAAACTGTTTTTCGAAGCCCTGTGCCACCAGTTGAGAAGCGGCATCCACTTCCGCGCTTTTCAGCACAACGATTTGCTTACCTTTTTGATAAAAACTGTAATCCGTCATTTCTCACTCCCTCATAGAAAAGATTACCTGACAGATAATATATCTGGCTTAAGCGAATTCTGAACCTGTTTTCTGCGTAATTTGTTAACACGGTAAGAAATGCCTTTTTCTTTCTCTGCCCTGCGCCTTCCTGCAAGGATAATTCGCGTTTCTCCTCCCTTACTCCAGCCGCTTTTTTGAGTGGTTAACACGGCGATAGCCGTATTCAGGTTTAGCTTAAGTGCCAGTTATTGATCGTTTCCCTTCGATAAGCATTAGCTGTCCAGCGCGTTTAAGGATGCGTTGCCGATAGCCACTCCATCGACACTCCATATTAGCGGCAATATAAATCAATAAATCCTCTGCAGAATGTTCATTGTCCGCAGGAGGGAAAAATGAACAACTTTAAATATTTCATGAAATACACCGAGTATCTGGGTCGAAAACTTTTAACCGGTATGGTTCAGGATCAACAATTTCACAGCAAAAGATTAAAAAGGCTCACGGGCAGAACCCCCGATCTGGTTAATCCGGTGACGCTGAGCGAAAAAATATGCTACCGAATGATGTATGACCATAACCCGCTTTACACGCGGCTGGCAGATAAACTGGCGGTGCGCGATTACGTTTCTGCGCGTACGCAAAGAGTACAATTACCCACGTTACTTTGCGTCTATGACAACGTGCAAAGCATCAATTTCAGCCAATTACCGGACAAATTTGTGCTGAAGTGTAATCACGACAGCGGTAGTGCAGTAATATGCACCAACAAGGAAAAGCTCAATATTCCACGCGCGTTGCAGAAGCTGGGTTTTGCCCTGCGAAAAAATATGTATTACACCACCCGGGAATGGCAGTATAAAAACATCAAACCGCTTATATTGTGTGAAAAATACATTGATTTATTTTCCGACAGAGACAAAAGCCAAACGCCTGAAATGCTGAGAATACACTGTTTTCATGGCATCGCGGGTTTTATCGAAGCGGATTTTACCGATGCTTCCGGTCATGGTTTTATTAATGTCTACAATCGGTGCTGGCAATTACAGCCCTTTCAGATGGAATATCCCAATACCCCAGGGGCGATCCCCGAGCCGGAATTATTGCACAAAGCGATAACCGCTGCGCAGGAGCTCTCCACCGGGATCGATTATTGCCGAATTGATCTTATGCTGCAGCATGATGTCATTTATTTCAGTGAAATCACCCTCAGCCCCCGGCGCGGCAAGTTACAAATCTCACCGCCAGAGTGGGATACCCGGCTGGGTGAGATGTGGAAAATGACCGCGAGACAAACCAACCCGCAGTTGCATACACAGAAAGCGTAATCACTATTTTTTGCGCAAGGGCCATGAGAGGCGAAAAATGGAATGGCCCTGATCGGTTAACGTGTAAGTTACGTCGCCCTGATGAGCAAGCATGATGGCTTTCAGCACTGATAATCCCAGCCCGCAACCACCCGGATTGGTGTCCCTTGCGCTGGCGCCGCGCTGAAAGGGGTGAAACATAAATTTGTGAAACGCCTCCGGGATCCCCGGCCCCCTATCTTCGATGACGATAAAGTTCTCGTGTTCACTGGCGCCGTGGCTGACAACCATGCTTTTAGAAGTGGCGTATTTTATCGCGTTATCGAAAAGGACGGTCAGGCACTGAATAATTCGCAGCGGATCGCACTGGCATAGCTGGGGATGTAATTCGGTCGCGACGGTAAAATGGCTGCGTTTAAATTCCAGCGCAAAGGAGTCCACCGCGCTCTGAATAATCTCCTGCAAATCCACATCCGCAAGCGTTAACGTAAATTCGGCCCCACCGGATGAACTCACCACCCGCAGATCTTCTATCAGGCTGGATAAACCCTCGGTTTGTTTAAGCAGATTGTTAAACAAGGTTGGATTTGGCTCGAACACGCCATCCACCAGCCCCTGTAAGCGGCCTCGCAGAATGGTAACGGGCGTGCGAAGTTCATGGGCGATGGCGGCGTTCCAGGATCTGCGCTGCGCATCCATGGTCTGTAGTTTTTCAGCCATATCGTTGAAATCATTAACAAGATTATTAAGCTCGCCCAGATGGGAACTCGCGCAAAACGCCCGCGCGCCCAGATCGCCCTGCGCTATCCTGCGCAGGCTGGTCGCAACGGAGCTTAACGGGGTCAATATTCTTGCCGACAGTTTTACGGTAAAAAAAAGCGAGATCGATAAACTTATCGCGGAGGCAATCAGGATCCATAACCAGTCCAGATAGGTCATCTGGTCCTCATTCCCGGCCATTGCCCCGCCGGGAATGTAATAAATGATAAAGGTATAAAACAGGTAGGAGCCGATAACCGAGACAGCAATAACCGTCAGCGTCAGCGAAATCATAAACGCCAGAACCTGGCGGCTTAACGGATGGCCTCTGTTCATTTGTTTTCACCTAACCGGTAACCCATGCCGCGAATACTTTCCGGCATCCCTTTCAACCCGCAGTTTTCCAGTTTTTTGCGCAGCTTGCTCATATGGCTGTCCACCGTGCGATCAAGGGTATCGCCTTCCGGCAGGCAGGCATTAAGCAACTCTTCACGCGAGCAGACTTTGCGCGGATTCCGCGCCAGGTAAGCCAGCAGTTTGAATTCGGTCGTGGTCAGGATGGGAGAGATAACCTCGCCACTACCATTGATCTCCACATAAAAGTCTTGCGGATACACCGTTAAACAGGATGTACGGATAGGCTTATTGTGGAGTTGTTCATGACTACCCTTTGCCCTGCGCAGCACGGCTTCGATACGTGCAACCACCTCAGAGGGATTGAAGGGTTTAACGACATAATCGTCCGCGCCAAGCCGCAGCCCCATCAGTTTGTCGATGTCCTGATCCAGTGCCGTAACCATGATGACCGGAATATTGCTCTCTTTTCGCAGCGAGGAAAGGACAGTCCAGCCATCGAACACCGGCAGTTGAATATCGAGTAACACCAAATCGGGCTTTTTCAGCCGGCAGGTATCTATTGCTTGCTCACCGTCCGCCGCGCGCAGGGTGCGCATTCCTGAACGCTGAATATAACTGGTCAGAATATCCGCTATTTCATCATCATCTTCAGCAACAAGAATAAGATAATTATCGTTCATGATTTCTCCACTCACCCCTGATATGGCAGGCATTCTGTGACCTGGCTTGCGCGAAAGCATACACCGATGTTTTCGCTTCAGTTAATACACTCATACAAATGCGGTTTTTCTAAGCTGTTTCTGAAACCTGGCAATAACGCGCAGCTCATCAGCGAACATGAGACCTGCTTGTGCGACGAAAGTTGCATCCACATAAACGCGCTGGCGTCTTATTTTTTCTCAATGTCTGACGGCAACATCCGCAAGCGAATATTTATCAGGCTGGCATACACACTCGCTCCACATTCGGGTAATCAAATTTCCATAGTCCTGGATAACAATAGAAAGTAAGGTATATAAAATAACGCGTTACTGGAAAACGATGACATAAATAAACACGGTAAAAACATGTCATTTCATTACTGGTAGCGCGCTTTCTCGGAGTAGAAATATCAATGAAGTACCTACGGAAACTCACCGTTGAAAAAATCAGTTCATTGATGATATTTTCTTTATGGTTATGGGGAATGTTCTATGTATGGCTTATTTTGATGCACAACGTTGAGGAGAAAGTGGGCGCGACGCTACTTTCATCGCCGTTTATCTATGCGGCATTAAGCGTTTCTCTAATATTGTTTTTGCTACAAGAAAAAGCGGGCGTACTGAAAGAGCTGGCTATCGTAACCTTCTTTTTGGTTATCATTTTTCTCCATCTTATTCTTATCTTTAACATTCTCTTACTCAGGTTCCCTGATATTTATGACGTTAGTTTTTATTATGAGTGTTTTTTGATTATTTTCCTCGGCGTCACGCCGATGTATCTTTTATTAAGAATCATCTGAATCTTATTGAATGTGAAGCGGTGAACTTTTCCGATGCGCGTGGTGACAGGGAGTCAGAAAATCCTGCATCGTAACAACTCCAGGGAATTAGCCGCCTCCATATAACCTCCATAAAACATGCATTCTGCGTAAACATCAAAACGATAGAGTGCATCAACGCAGTGTAATCCAGGTGCATATCTTAATCGGCTCACAATGAACGAGCATGGGTGATTAAGCATAAAGGCAGGCCAGGATTGTTCATCCATACCGTGCAGATAATTTTTTATAATGACGTCGATAAATAAAAACCCACCGTCCTCTACTGAAAATGTGAAAAGGACATTAAAACATCTGGCCGTAAAAAACTGGAAAAAGCTCTCAGTGACTTTTTTCCTGGTTATCGCGGAAAATGTGACCTATTTGTTGTATCCCGTGCTGGCAGGTATCGCTATCAATGCGATTCTGGCGGGGAATGCTCTCACAGCCGCGCTGTATGGACTGATGATCCTCTTTATCTGGATCCTCGGTGCAACCCGACGCAGTATCGATACGCGTACGTTTGCACGCATTTATGCCGGCCTTGCCGTATCGGTTATTGTTGCTCAGCGTAAATATCAGCTAAATCACTCAACCATCGCCGCGCGGGTGGTGTTATCCCGTGAATTTGTTGATTTCTTTGAGATGCATCTGCCCATGCTGATGACCTCGATTATTTCCCTTTTCGGCGCCGCCATTATGCTGCTTATTATTGAGTTTCACGCCGGGGCGATGTGTGTGGTTATCGTCATTATTCTGTCGTGCTTTCTTAAAGGTTATACCCGTAAAAATGAGTTGCTGTTTAACCGGCTGAATAACCGACTGGAAAAGGAAGTGGATTATGTGCATAAAGCCACCACGCTCTCGCTTAATCGCCATTATTCATCCCTTGCCCGCTTGCGAATTAGCCTTTCCGATCGTGAAGCGCTGGGATACCTTGCAATCGGCGCCCTGATCGCCCTGCTCTTTACCCTGACCATCATAGTAATGACCTCAACCCAGGGCGTGAACGCCGGGCATATTTACTCAGTAATGACCTATATGTGGATGTTTGCCACCAGCCTTGATGATGCTCCGCAGCTTCTGGAGAAGTTTTCACAACTTAAAGACATAGGTAAACGCGTCAAGACAGATGATGTTGATACCGGGACATTATCGCCGCAGCAGAAACCTTGATTTTAATGATCTCGCCTTAATTGTTCGGAAATTAATTCATGCCACAGTTTTTTATTGACCGGCCTATTTTTGCCTGGGTTGTTGCACTGTTCATTATCTTGAGTGGGTGTTTATCCATCCCGCATCTTCCGGTCGCGCAATACCCGTCGGTTGCGCCGCCGAGTATTATTATTTCGGTCAGTTTTCCTGGCGCGTCGCCTGACATGATGAATTCCTCGGTGGTTTCACTTATTGAGCGCGAGATCACGGGCGTAGACAATTTGCTCTATTTCGAGTCCACCAGCGACACTACCGGGATGGCGTCCATCACCGTGACCTTTAAACCCGGAACGGACAGCAAACTCGCGCAGATGGATTTGCAAAATAAGATAAAAACGGTGGAGCCGCGTCTGCCTCAGGCGGTGAGACAAAACGGCGTCAGCGTTGAAGCAGCCGAGTCTGGTTTTCTGCTGATGGTCGGTCTGAAATCCGATACGGGCGCCTATCAGGAGGCTGATCTGAGTGATTATTTCGCCAGGAATATCAGCGATGCGCTTCGCCGCGTGCCGGGCGTGGGTAAGGTTCAGCTGTTCGGGGGTGAAAAAGCCATGCGCATCTGGCTTGACCCGGTCAAAATGCACCATTACCAGCTTTCGGCCAGCGACGTTATAAGCGCGGTTAGCCAACAGAATGTGCTGGTTTCACCCGGCAGATCGGGAGACGAACCGGCGCTGCCAGGCCAGGACGTCACTTATCCATTAATCGTGAAAGGGCAACTCACCTCTGTTGCGGAATTTAAAAATATCACGCTTAAAGCGACCACGAACGGTGCGCGTCTGACGCTCGGCGATATCGCGCGCGTGGAGTCAGGGTTACAGAGTTACACCTACGGCATCCGGGAAAATGGCGTTCCGGCGACGGCAGCAGCGATTCAGCTTTCGCCAGGCGCGAATGCCATTAGCACTGCCGCCGGGATTCATCAGCGGCTGGCCGAACTGAGCACCGCGCTGCCGCAGGGCATGGCGTTTACCGTTCCGTTCGACACCGCCCCTTTTGTAAAAGTGTCGATCATGAAAGTGGTACAAACGTTAGCCGAAGCTATGGTGCTGGTTTTTCTGGTGATGCTGATATTTCTGCACAACATCCGTTGCACGCTCATCCCGGCGATTGTTGTCCCGGTGGCGCTTCTCGGCACATTCACCGTGATGCTTTTAAGCGGCTATTCCATCAATATCCTCACCATGTTTGGCATGGTGTTAGCCATTGGCATCATCGTCGATGACGCGATTGTCGTCGTCGAGAATGTTGAGCGCCTGATGGCAGAAAAAGGCCTTTCTCCGCGCGAGGCAACCCGCGAAGCGATGCGGGAAATCACACCGGCGATTATTGGCATCACGCTGGTGCTCACCGCCGTATTTATCCCAATGGCCTTTGCCAGTGGTTCGGTCGGGGTGATTTACCGCCAGTTCACGGTTTCGATGGCGGTATCGATCCTGTTCTCCGCTTTTTTAGCCTTAACGCTGACGCCCTCGCTCTGCGCCACCCTGCTGAAGCCGCATCAGAAAAATGCGACTTCAGCGGGAAGATTTGCCGCCTGGTTTAACCGTCATTTTCACCTGCTCACTTCGCGCTATACCTCGGGGCTGGGGTATGTCGTAAAGCGAACCGGGCGGATGATGCTGCTCTATGCCGCGCTGTGCGCGGCCCTGCTGATGGGGTTAATCAAGTTGCCATCCTCTTTTTTGCCCGAAGAGGATCAGGGATATTTTATGTCCTCCATTCAGCTCCCTTCCGAGGCCACGATGCAGCGCACTCTCGCGGTGGTGAAACGCTATGAAGATGAGGTAGCCGCACGGCAAGCCATTGAAAGCAATATTATGATCCTCGGTTTCGGTTTTTCAGGCTCGGGACAAAACTCCGCGCTGGCCTTTACAACATTAAAAGAGTGGTCATCCCGCAAGGGTATCGCAGCCCAGGATGAAGCCGATCTCATCCAGTCAAAAATGCAGTCCGAACCCGACGCGGTCACCATGAGCCTGTTGCCGCCCGCTATCTCCGATATGGGCACCTCTTCCGGCTTCACCTTTTATGTTGAAGACCGGGCGGGCAAAGGCTACGAGGCGCTGAAACAGGCCGCAGACACGCTGGTTTTACAGGCGAACCAGAGCGCGAATCTTGCGGATGTCTATATCGATGGATTACCCGAGGGCGCGTCTATTTCCCTGAACATTGACCGGGAGAAAGCGCAAGCGTTAGGCGTATCGTTTGAGGAGATCAATCAGGCTATTTCTGTCACCTCGGGTTCAAACTATGTCAACGACTACACCAATGCTGGTCGTGTCCAGCAGGTCATTGTGCAGGCCGATGCGGCCTACCGAATGCAGCCTGAAACACTGTTAAAGATATCCGTAAAAAACAGACTCGGGGAAATGGTGCCGCTTTCAGCGTTTGTCACCTCGTCATGGCACCAGGCCCCGCAGCAACTCAATCGTTATCAAGGATACCCGGCCATTCGCATTACCGGCAGCGCTGCTCAGGGCCACGCCAGTGGTGATGCGATGAAAACCATGGAGCAGCTGGCAAAGACATTACCGTCAGGATTTACCGGCGAGTGGGCGGGCAGTTCGTTGCAGGAGAAAGCCTCGGCTTCTCAGTTGCCAGGATTAATTCTCCTTTCTGTGCTGGTGGTATTTCTGGTGCTGGCGGCACTGTATGAAAGCTGGTCAATTCCCGTTTCCGTGATGCTGGCCGTACCGTTGGGGCTTATCGGCGCGCTGATTGCTGTCAGCGCGGCCAGTATGACTAACGATGTGTTTTTCAAAGTGGGCTTGATTACCCTGATTGGTCTTTCAGCCAAAAACGCTATTTTGATTGTCGAATTTGCCCGGCAGCTACGCAGTCAGGGTATGAGCACTCTGGAGGCAACGTTACTGGCGTCACGACAACGGCTGCGTCCGATTTTGATGACCTCGTTAGCCTTCACACTGGGCGTTGTTCCCCTGATACTCGCCACTGGTGCCAGCGCCAGCACGCAGAATGCCATTGGTATTGGGGTCTTCGGGGGCATGATCAGCGGCACCGTATTCGCAATTTTCTTTGTGCCGGTATTTTTTATCGTGGTGACCACCTTTTTTGACAGGCGTTTGCGTTCCTTAAATGGACGAAAAGCCTGACGCATAAACAGGCCGGTAATCCAATCAGTGTTTGTTTAACAATGCCAAAACGGACTGGATAAAATTTGCTTGTGGCATAAAGGGAACGGGCAACGCGGGTGCCCGTTCCCGCATATCTCCCGCCGTCATGCTTTAGTCAATAATATGGACATGACATTGACTGTTGTTATTCCAGGCAAAAAGCACCAGATGCCAGAGCCCGGGCGCTTTACGGGAAGGGTCAATTAAGCCATTAAAGCCGAGTGATTCCAGACGATTACGCACACCCCATGAACCGGGAACACCGCCCTCCTTCACCATGTTTTGCCATGGCGCAAGTGCATCGTGAAGGTCAATGCCTGCAGCCAGCACCGCATCTGCATTCCTCAGGTCAAAAATTTTATTCGCGATAACCCTGACTTTGACGATTTCAAGGCTGTCACTTCTGTTGCCACGGTGGGATTGCATGGCTGCCTCTACGCCTGCAGGCGATGAACTCAGGTACAGCGTCGGTTGATGGCGGTCAGAATAACGCCCTGGCGCTCTGGAGCCTGCTAATGCAAAGTGCCGGTAAGCCGGATCAACTGCGCGATAAAAGACCCCATCAACCTCTGTAAAATGCGTGGTCAGATCCATAAAGCCCTCCATTCTGTTCTGAGAAAATAAATCTGCCACGTAGCAGCGTTGATTCAGCTTCGTTTAATGACCCGCTTTGCGGTCTGATGACCGGATCCAGGCTGATTCGACGGGCGGCTGCATGCTGGGCTGATACGAGGATAAACTTGATATTGCTCAATATGTAGTCCGATCCGCGTTGCAAGGCAAACAAGCGAGGCGTATCACCGTCGATGGCACTTTTGCCATTCTTTGGGGACGGAAACATGGCTGACAGAAGACCACTTAATCCAGACGTCGTCGTACCTAAACCTGGTGGTGGTAAACAACCTCGCGATCGCAACAATGACGGAAGGGTTCGTGAGAAACGCTCGGACGCGGGTAAACCGAGAAAATGACGATCGGGGCCACCTTGCGGTGGCCTTTTTGTTTGTCCGATAAGCGAATTGGGAGCGCAGTCTTGCTAAGACTTTGCGAAATAACAGGCTTAAGAAAGTACTTACAGGCGAGCAAAACAGACAGCCATGCAGCCATCCGGGTGTGTAAGTGGTTAAAATAAAAAAACATAAACATTGCCAAATCGAACTCGCTATGCCTTAATAGCGCCATCGGTTTGGAATACAGACCTTATGAAAGCAGTTTTAGTAAAGCAGTCCTCAGTTCAAGAGTTATCCAAAGATACCCTTCTTCGTGAGCCTCCTCCTAAGTGCCAAATAAGTCACTCTATAATCACAGGCCATTATCGCCGCGCTTCGTGGCTCATTAATTAAGGAAATATCAATGTCTAATAAAATGACTGGTTTAGTAAAATGGTTCAACTCTGACAAAGGTTTTGGCTTTATCACTCCGGACGACGGCAGCAAAGATGTGTTTGTTCACTTCTCTGCAATCCAGAGCGACAACTACAAAACCCTGGATGAAGGTCAGAAAGTCTCCTTCACCATCGAAAGCGGCGCGAAAGGCCCGGCAGCTGGTAACGTTACCGCGCTGTAAGCCCTGCCCTTTATCAGCAGTGCTTACCACAGCGATGACGGCAAACAGCCTGAGCAGTTAAGCACGACTGAGAATAAAAACCCGCCTGGTGCGGGTTTTTTGTTGCCTGCATATCGGGAAAACTGACAGCACTGCTGCAAAACAGGCATGGTGCTGTTCTGGCAGAGCAGAAAACCAGAAAAGCAACATTGAGAAATATCCTGCCAGGCTAATAAATATTGCGAGCCCGCCCACATTTAATTCACCGCTATCACCAAAAAACATAGAGCACTAATTAAAACCAGGCTAACCGGTAATTTTACATGCCCGGCAATATGAGTAATGGCACATATAATATATTCCCTCTTAATTTTCCCAATGCCAATAAAACCTTTGCTGACTCATGATTACAACGGTTATCGAATAAAAAAATACTACTTTTTTATATCCATAACGCAATGTTCTTCATTTACTTAAAATATATTCCTCACCTGTAATTTTTTCTTTTTTTTCATTAAACAAAGCGCAGCAATTGTCGATAAGTAATTTGATAAGCCCTATCTCAAGCGTCCTCTTAAGAAGTGAAGACACCTGCAACCTGATAAGAAGTGAAAATGAAACCGTCTTTTGAATATTAAGAATTAATATTGAGGATACCTCTATGACAAAGCTGTTACCGTCAATAAAAAACCTGCCTGTCGCTGCCAAGCTGTTTGGTGGGTTTGCAGTTTTGATAATTATCATTGTTCTGTCTTCACTTATCAGCATTCAGCAATCAAGCAATATCCGTGACCACGCGTTAAAAGGTAAATTAATTAATGAAATCAGCGCTGATCTAAACACTGCGCGGCGTAACCGTTTGACGTATCAATTAAACCACGATGAAAAATCTCTTGAGGCGAACAAAGTCGCCATTGAAAAAATGGACCAGAAAGCGATTACTGGCCTGGACTACACCTGGGATGATGACGCCCGAGTTTTGTTTGAGGAACTGCGCAACACTATCCCTGATTACGCCACGCACCGGGACACGTTTGTTAAACTGGAAAAAGTGACCGTCGCACAGTCACAGAGCCTGACATCAGCGGATATGAAAACCCAGCTCAATCAATTTAATACCCGCCTTGAGCAGCAGGAAACCACCTCCAAAAACGAGATAGCGTTGCTGAATCGCCTCAATAACATTTGGGCAACGGCGTATGAAATCCAGTCATCTGTCGGTAAGCAAGGGATAGATGCTTTTGCCAGCCAATACGATGAAGCGATGAAAATGCTTCATGCAGAAAATGCAGCGTTTAGCGCTGAAGACAAAGAGATGGCGCAGGCATTTCTCAGCGGTATGCAAGGACACGTTGCTGCATATGCCGCTGCATTAAAAGAGTCGCAGAAGGCGGCAGCGGAATTGACGACCGTTGCAGAAAAAATCAATACCGTGACGTCGGATTTGGTGGTCAGCCAGACGCAGAAAAATATCGATATTATTCAGCGGGTGATGATCATTATGGGCGTGGTTGCCCTTTGCGCCGTACTGACGGGGTTACTGGTCGCCTGGCTGCTTACACGGCAGATGACGCGGCAGATAAAACACAATCTGACGCTGGCAGAACGTATTGCCGAAGGTGACCTGACCGCAACCATTGAACCGCAGTCCAAAGATGAACTGGGTCGCCTGACGCTGGCCATGGGCGTGATGAACGATAAGCTTCGCGAAATGATCACCCAGATAAAAGAGTCGGTGGTGCATGTTGCGAATGCCTCATCGGACATTTCAGCAGGCAATACGGATCTGGCCTCCCGCACAGAGCAGCAGTCTGCCGCCGTGGTTGAAACGGCGGCAAGCATGGAAGAGTTGACCTCAACGGTTAAGCGTAATGCCGACAACGCGCGCGAAGCCAGTCAGCTCGCCGTGCTGGCGGCGGAACATGCGCGTTCCGGTGGGAAAATTGTCTGGGATGTCGTCAGCACAATGGAGACCATCACCGAAAGCTCAAACAAGATCACGGATATTATCAGCGTCATCAATGGCATCTCTTTCCAGACCAATATCCTTGCGCTTAACGCAGCCGTTGAGGCGGCGCGTGCAGGTGAACAGGGTCGCGGTTTTGCCGTGGTGGCAGGAGAAGTAAGAAGCCTTGCATCGCGCAGCGCCCAGGCTGCCAAAGAGATCGAAAGCCTGATCAAAGAGTCTGTACAACGCGTGGTAACCGGTTCAGAAATGGCCAATAAAGCCGGGACGACGATGGAGCAGATTGTCTCTTCTGTCACCAATGTGAGTGGCATCATGAACGAAATCTCAAGCGCGTCGGAAGAACAGAGCAGAGGTATCGATCAGATTGGTAAAGCGGTCACCGAGCTGGATTCAACGACACAGCAGAATGCCGCATTGGTTCAGGAGTCGTCTGCGGCTTCATCATCACTTGAGCAACAGGCTGAACAGCTGGCACAGCTGGTTTCGGTGTTCAAACTGCGTTCAGATACCGCGAAACCCAAATACACCGTAGCGGCGAAGCACCGCAAGGCTGATCTGAAGCCCGCGACGTCGACAGGTCATAGTGCTGACTGGGAATCGTTCTGACGATTACTCTTTCCAGTAAGTGCCCTCCTTATTAGGAGGGCACGGTTCGCGGCCTGATCATAAACAGGTGGCTGTCTATTGCCTGTCTGACAGATACGGTTCGACGATGGATGCCTTGTGATTGTCAAAATCAATGGTGAGTGTTGAACCAAGAGGCAATGTCAGCATCGGATGCGTGTGGCAACAATCGAAACCATCAACGATCGGAACGTTTTCGTCCCCTAAAACTTCTCGTAATACATCGTAAGGCGTCCGCCCACTTCCTGCGTTATCGAATAATTCATGTTTGCCAAGAAGGATCGCACGCACTTTTTTAAAGACGCCATTAAGTTTCAGCATGGCGAATGAACGTTCAACGGTGGCAATGTCTTTTAAACTATCTTCAATGAACAGAATGTCACCGGATCGTATTTCAGGCATCCATTCGCTACCCCAGATACCCGATAAAGTATTAAGGTTACCGCCAATAACGCGCCCTGTTTGTAACCCCTGCCCTATAAACCGGCAGTTATTCGCATACAATGTTTTAGCTCGTACCGGCTCGGCATCATCCCAGTTAAGCCGTTCATCGGTCCATTTCTCCGGTAAAACATAGTCGTAGTGACCGTTATTTTTTCCGCAGAGTATTTCAATAAAAGCGTGATATGTGGCATCAACCAGTGGAGGAAATTCACCAAATGAAGCAACCAACGCCGGGCCATAAAAAGTTATTAACCCTGTTCGCGCATAAATTCCCGCCAGTAAGGCGGTGGTATCTGAATAACCGATGATGATTTTCGGGTCTGCTTGCAGGGCGTCATAATCAATATAAGGCAGCAAGGCGTTACTATTATTTCCCCCGATTGTCGACATCACACAGCGAATGTGCGGATCGCGAATAAGTTCGTTGAACTCCTGCGCTCGCTCAGCAATCGTGCCGGAGCGATAGAAATCAGACTTGCCGGTCAGGCGACCGGCTTTAAGACGAAACCCTTTCTCCTCCAGGAAGCGTTTTCCACGGCTAAACCGATTTGGAGCCGTGGTTGTTACCGGCGCAGATGAAGAGAAAAAACCAATGGTGTCTCCGACCTGAAGAGGCGGCGCCAGAAGAGGCTTGCTGAAGTTAATCATTGGGATCCTTGTCTGTACTTACCTGCCAGCTTGCGGGCAAAACCTGTTTAGCGCTCTTACTTAACGCCACGACTGACAACATGTTACCGACCTGCACCGCACTGATTTTGTGGGCAGAAACGAACGTTGCTGGCGCTATTTCTTCTTATTGAGCATCGATTTTAAATCGGCAAAGGGATTATACGTTGCGGCTCCAACATCTTTTTGCGCGTCTTCACCCGCCACCACGGTCGTGCCGTACTGATCGGCTTCCGTGTACTTCGCGTGTTCGTGGTCATGGCAAAACAGACACAACAGCTCCCAGTTACTGCCATCTTCCGGGTTATTGGTATGGTCGTGATCGATATGGTGAACCGTTAATTCTCGCAGATTAGAATAGACAAACTCGCGGGAACAGCGCCCGCACACCCACGGATAAATTTTAAGAGCTTTCTCACGATAACCGCTTTCCAGCCGCGCGTAGTTTTTTGGGATCAAAGCCATTGCCAGTGCCACCTGATATAAAAAGATAATTTTCTACTATATCCCAAAAGAGACGCACTGGCGTAACCTGCGGCGGTGACTTTGCTCAACGCACCGCAGATGGCCTGATTTTTAACCAGATAAACGCACAGCCGTTTTACCTCGCTTAAGCAACCGTGCGCTGACAGCCGCTTTATTGCCGCTGCATCGCGGTTCGACACCCGGCAAAGATATCCAGTGCGGGTTGATAAATACGGCTTTGCACAGTGAACAGCCCAAGAATCGAGTGATAGAGATTGTCATGGCTATAGTTGTTGCTATCGGCATTGCTGCGCATACAGGAGAGACTGAGCCCGGCATGCTGTGCAAACGCGGGCGAAAGCCACATCACCAGCGGGACATGAGTTTGCTCCTCGGGCGCAATAATGTACGGCGTACCGTGCAGGTACATCCCCCGCTCGCCCAAAGACTCACCGTGGTCGGAAACATAAATCATCGCCACGTCGCGCTGTGCTGAATAGCCCTGCAATACCGCAATGGTTTTATCCAGCATCCGGTCGGTGTTGACCAGCGTATTGTCGTACGTATTGAGCAGCGCCTCGTTACTGCACTTCTCAATCTGATTGCTGTCACAGGTAGGGCTGAATACTTTGGCCTGCGCCGGATAACGTTCGAAGTACGTTGGCCCATGGCTGCCAATCTGGTGCAGCACAATTAATGCATCCCCCGCCATCGCATCAATGCGCGCTGTGAGTTGGTGCAACAGCACTTCGTCATAGCAGGTGCCATCTTTATTGACACAGAGGCCACCAACGTTCTGCGCGGGCATATCATCGGTGGGTACGCGCGCGCAGATACCTTTGCAGCCGCCGTTGTTATTGTTACGCCAGAGAATATGGATGCCGGTGCGTTGCAGGACGTCGAGCAGGTTCTCTTCCGTCGCGGCGCGCACGTCGTTGTATTGCGAACGGGTCATGCGCGAAAACATGCACGGCAGCGAAATGGCCGTCGCCGTGCCACAGGATGAGACATGTTTGAAACTGATGATATCCTCGCGCTGCGACAGCGTTGGGTTGGTCGGGCGCGCATACCCATTAAGCTGGAAGTTCTGCGCCCGTGCGGTTTCCCCGACCACAACAATCACCAGTTTTGGCCGCTCCGCAGCCGTACGCGTGACATCTTCCGCCACCGTGCGTAAAGGCTGCGATTTCACGCTGTACTTGCGTTTCAGGTAGCCATTGGTATTGCGGACAACGTTAAACGGCAGCGCCTGATCTTTTATCTGCATATTGTTGCGCAGCAGCGAAGCGTAATCCTTGTAGAACGCCAGCGTCACGGCGGCAAAAAGGGTTAACGTCACAACAATTTGGCATAGCCACCAGAACAGGTGTTGTACGGGACGGCTGATATTTTTACCGGGCAGCAACACCATCGCCGCCGCCGGCACCACGCCCAGAGAAAGCAGCGTCAGCACCAGCGGAACAGAAAGGTAAGAAGTGAGCTCAGCCTGATTCGTTTCAAAGAAATTCTGCACCATGCTGCGGTCGATCAACACGTTGTAGCGCAGCATAAAATAGCTGCAACAGGCGCTGATAATGACCAGCGCCGCCAGCAGCGGTTTACGCAAGTACGGCAGCATCATTACCGGTGTCAGCAACACGTTAAAAAAACAGAACAGGAAAACCGGCAGGCTGATAACAAACAGCAAATTGTGCAGACTGTTGATCTCAACTTTGGACCACAGCGTTTGCCACAGCGCAATATTGCCAAAGGTGGTAAAGAACAGAGCGGCGACCCAGGTCAGTTGCACCGGGTTGAGCCGAAACGACGACAGACGTTGAAACATGCGCAATTCTCAGTGGGTTAGAAATGTGCGCAGTATCAACGCCCCGGTGTCAGGAAGTTGTTAAGGTAGCCGGCTCTTTTTCCAAATGCCGGTTTTCTATGACTCGCCTGCTCATTATCGAAGATAACCCTGAGTTGGTGGCCAACCTGTACGACTTCTTTGAGCCGCTGGACTACGTGCTGGATGATGCACGTGATGGCGCCACCGGACTGCGTATGGCCACGCAGAATGACTACGATGCCATCCTGTTGGATCTAATGCTGCCGCGCCTGGACGGCATGACGCTGTGCAGCAAACTTCGCCGCGAATATCAAAACCCGGTGCCGGTACTGATGCTGACCGCGCGCGATCCGGTCGATGACCGCGTGCAGGGTTTTGCGCTGGGCGCGGACGATTACCTGGTAAAACCCTTTTCACTCAAAGAGCTGGACGCACGTATCCAGGCGCTGGTGCGCCGCGCCCAGGGGCGGCAGGTGCAAGGCACGCTAAGCTGGGAAGATCTGCTGGTAGATACCCGCGCACCGCAGGCATGGCGGCAAGGCCAGACCATCAATTTGACGCCGACCACCCACAAATTGCTACTGAGTCTGATGCGCGCCGCACCCGGCGTCGTCAAAAAGCAGGAGATGGAATACCTGCTGTGGGGCGACGAGCCGCCGGAAAGCGGCGCACTGCGCACACATATTCATGACCTGCGCCAGCGAGTTGACAAAAACTTCACATCTGCACTGATAGAAACGGTACATGGCATCGGTTTACGTCTGCACAAGTCCGGGGAGGCTTGCGCAGAATAATCATCAGAGGCAGAGCATCCATCATGAAATCCCTTTACCAGCAGATGACGCTCAATACGCGCATTACTGTTTCATTTGTGCTGCTGATGGTCGCGGTGATGGCATTTGTGGTCGTGGCCGAGCAGCTCGACTACGACGAACTCCGCGCCTGGGCGATGGCGGAAAGCCTGCGCGACGAAGCCCCCCGGCTGGAAGAGGAGATTGCCAGCGGCATCCTCCCCGCCATGCCGCAAGGCAGCGAGCTCTACAACGCGCAGACCGCGCCCGATGCGCTGCGCCAGTACACGCCAGGTTACCACCGGTTGAAAGTACCCGACGAACAGCACTTGCTGGTATTCACGCTGCATAACCAGCGCTACTACCTGCTGCAGAATGGCAATCGTTATGCCTGGCTGGAGTGGATGATTGACGGTTTCGCGCCGCTTATCATTCTGTTGTGCGTGCTGTGCGCCTTCTGGATTGGCCGCTTAACATCGGCGCGCGTTACCGTTCCCATTACACGGCTGGCCAACGCCGTCGCGCGCAATCAAAAGCCGTTACCTTTCCAGGACGCGAGTGATGAGATCGGCGTGCTGGCGCGCGCGTTTGCCCGACACAGCGAGGAACTGGAGCGGTTTCTCCAGCGTGAGCGCTGCTTTGTCGGCGATGCCAGTCATGAATTGCGCACCCCGCTGGCGATCATTGGCGGTGCGGCGGAAACTATCATGCACCAGTTACCTGCCAACAGCCATCTGCTGCCAGGCGCGGAGCGGATCGTGCGCACCACCCAGGAGATGCAACGCCAGTTGACGTGTCTGCTGCTGCTTTCACGCGATCCGCAAACCCTGCCCCGCAGCGAGGTTGCGCTTCGTCCTGTGCTCGAAGAGTGCATCGCGCGCTGCCAGCCCTGGCTGGCAAAAAAGCCCGTCGCGCTGATACTGGATGCCGCGGAGCAGACCCACATACAGACCAATGCTGAGCTGGCGCGCAGCGTTTTCTGGAACCTGCTGCGCAATGCCTGCCAGTACACCGCAGCGGGAGAGATCCGCCTGGCGCTGCACGGCGCAACCCTGACCATTTCGGACACCGGCCCTGGCCTGCCGTCGAGTATCGATCCGCGCCATTTTCAGCGCTTTCAGTCCGGCACGCAGCAAAATGGCGAGGGGCTTGGTTTATCGATTGTGCAGCGCATTGTGGAGCATCTTGGCTGGCGCATGACGGTTGAAAGCTCAGATCAAGGCTGCCGCTTTACGCTGGATATGCAGCGCACGCGCTAACCACGGTTGTTTATTGCCTGGTTTCTGTTTCCGATATGGTTTTGACAATTTCCTGACATCTCGTTTTGCATACTGCGCGTTCAAACCTTTCGTCAGGAGATGCACATGCAATCGTCAGGCCCCAGCGCAACAGGCAAATATTCTCACGGCAAAACCGGCATCGCGCGGATCGTCAGTACGCTTATCTTTTCGCGCGACGGTTTTCTTACCGCCGTGTATGGCGAGGCGGCGTTCCGCCAGCTGCTGGTTTTACATAGCGTATTGATGATTACTGCTTTGGTTGTCAACGTCAGCGGGGTTGAGCGCGCGCTGCTGCTGGCCGTGTGCTTTATCAGCCTGTTAGTAGAGCTGCTAAATTCTGCCATCGAGGCGGTGGTCGATCGCATTTCACTGGAACGCCACCCGCTTTCAAAAAACGCCAAAGATATGGGCAGTGCCGCCCAAACGACTGCGCTGCTGATGGTCGCCGTTGTCTGGGGTGTGATTTTGCTGGCATAGCCGTTACATATCGTCTGCATCGTCAGTCGCTTTGACGATGCAGATTTATCACACGTTTGTAGTCGACCGCCTTTCACACTCCCCTTCGCCAGCACGACAGAATGTTACATTTATGTATCATATGATTGACGTGAAAGCCGATTATTATCCCTTCTCACAGGTGTGCGATAAGGCATCTGTTTTGTCTGCCAGCCGCCGAAAGGGATAACAATACGCTTTCAGGATGCGGAACCCACCGATACTTCAGGAACGCTGCACCATGGACACAAAAAAGGCTTCTATGCCGTTACGATCGCTGCAGGCACTCTGTTTAGTGAACTTTTTCATGGCGGATGTCAGAGACGGTCTTGGCCCTTTTTTGGGGATCTTTCTCACGGAACATCACTGGCAAGCAGACAACATTGGCTGGATGATGACAGCCGGTGGTCTGGCGGGTCTGGTGGCGACCATGCCTTCCGGGCTGGTCGCTGACGCCACGCGGCATAAGCGCGGCATTCTCGTCGCCTGCTGTTTGCTGATCACTGCCGCCACACTGCTGCTCTGGGCGTTTCCGACTCTTTTTGTCGTTGGTTTTTCACAACTTGTCACCGGCGTATCCGCCGCGTTTATTGCGCCGCTGTTAATGGGCATTACGCTTGGCTTAACCGGCTCGTCAGGGTTTAACCATCAGATGGGCAGGAACGAGGCGTTTAATCACGGCGGAAATATGAGCGCCGCGATGCTGGCCGGCATACTGGTGTGGTACTTCGGTACTGATGCCGTTTTTATTCTGATGACCGGCATGGCGATATGCGCAACGTTCGCGGTGTTTGCTATTCGCAATAACGACATTGATAACCGCGCCGCACGGGGTCTCGGTCACAATGAAGATCCGGCGGTCGTCCCCAGACTTTCCGCGATTATCACTCACCCCGCCCTTATCGCGACCGGCGTGACGCTGATGCTGTTTCATCTGGCTAACGCGGCGCTGCTGCCGATGCTCAGTATGCGGGTGGCCTCCGCGCCAGGCGGGGAAATGAGCGCCGGTGTGTATGCGGCGGCGACCGTCATTATTTCGCAACTGGTGATGATTCCCGTCGCCTTATTCGCCGCCGCCAGAGCGGGAAAATATGGTTACCCGTTGCTGATTACGGCAGCGCTACTGGTTTTGCCGCTGCGCGCGGCGCTTGCCTGCATCTCGGCCGGGCCGCTTTTTATGATCCCGGTTCAGATACTGGATGGCGTGGCCGCAGGGCTACTGGGCGTGGCGGTACCCGGTTATATCGTTAAATTGCTGGAAGGCAGCGGGCACACCAACGCCGGGCAGAGCTTTATCATGCTGTTACAAGGTGTCGGGGCCGCATTCAGCCCGGCGATGGCGGGAACAATAGCGGCGAAATACTCCTACAGCGTGGCGTTTGCCGTGCTGGGCGCAATAGCCCTGCTGGCGCTGGTTATCTGGTGGCTACGCCGTCTTTTTTCCGGCGTTCGCAAAGCGCGGCAGTATGATTGACGGCCGGCTGAAAAAGCGCGGCAGGCGGTTAATTAATAGCGCGTTGGCGGCACGCCGAACATGGCGCGAAACGCAAAGGTAAACGAGGCCGGGCTTGAATAGCCAAGCTCAAGCGCCACCTGAGTTACGCTGCGCTTGTTTTTTAACATCACTACGGATTCCAGCAAACGCACCCGTTTTTTCCATTCGCTGAACGCGACGCCGGTCTCCTTTTTGAAACGACGTGAAAACGTGCGCACTGACATACCGCTACAGGAGGCCCACTGTTCAATGCTGTGCGCGTCGCCGGGCGTTTTCTGGATCTGGCTGCAAACTTTCGTCAGCAAAGGTGATACCGGCCAGGAGACCGATAATCCGGCATCGGGTAACCCTCTGAGCAATGAAATCAACACCTGTACTAACTGCGCATCATCGCCTGCAGCATCATACTTTTCCGGCACGTTTTGCGTGGCGTAGTGAATATACTCACGCACAAAATCACTCACCACCACCACCTTACTGCCGCTAAAGGGGATAGTGGCGAAATCGGCTTCCACATACAGGCTTTCCAGCAATACGTCGCTGCCGGCAAGAAGACGGTGCGGCACACGCGCCGGGATCCAGACCCCATAAAGCACAGGCACCACCAGCGTCTTGCCTTCAATTTCCACCCGCATACTTCCCTCACGCGCATAGAGAAATTCCGCGAATGGATGCTCGTGCATGTCCACGCCCGTATCGCCGCGTAAAGGGTAACTGCGAAAGTACACCGGGCGCGGCAAGGCCATCAGCACCGGCGCGGGCTGGCCACTAATGGGCTGACGAGGCGGCAACACAAGCTTAGAGCACATAACAACCTGACCTCTATTCGATGAAGTTTGTCTTGATAGCACAGCGCAGGCAAAACGGGTTTCCTGAATAATGAGCGGGTCATAAATATATTTCACCCGTTGTGAACAATTTACCAGCCAGCTGCCTGAGCGATAAGCCCTTTTCGCACTGACGGGCAGTGAATGACGGGGAAATTACCGGCTGAGCGCACGCTACGTTGAAGGAAAGATGATGGCTAACGAATGTACCGTCGATGTGATCAGTAAACCCGGCCACTGGCTGCGGATCGTCCAGGAACTGCTGTCTCAGGCAGGTATCAGGATTAATGGCCCCGAACCCTGGGATATCCGCGTGCATGACACGCGTTTTTTCAGGCGCGTGTTGCAGCAGGGTTCACTCGGGCTCGGTGAAAGTTATATGGAGGGCTGGTGGGATTGCAAACAGCTTGATGCGTTTTTTGACAAGCTATTGCGCGCCCGGCTTGATGAGCAGCGCCCGGCGCGTTTCGCCGATCTGATGCGCATCGCTGCGGCGCGCATCGTCAACCCTCAGTCCCGTCGCCGCGCCTGGCAAGTGGGCGAAGTGCATTACGATCTGGGTAACGATCTGTTTAACCGTATGCTCGATCCGCATATGCAGTACTCGTGCGGTTACTGGAAAAACGCCGATGAACTCTGTGCGGCGCAGGAAGATAAGCTCGCGCTGATCTGTGAAAAACTGCAGCTTAAACCGGGCATGACGCTGCTGGATATCGGCTGCGGCTGGGGCGGTTTAGCACAATACGCAGCGCGCCATTATGGCGTCAGCGTGGAAGGCATCACCATTTCAGCAGAGCAAAAAGCCTACGCCGAAAGCCACAGCGAGGGGCTGGATATTCGCATCCTGTTGCAGGATTACCGCGATCTGGATAAACGCTACGACCGCATCGTCTCCGTCGGCATGTTCGAACATGTCGGCCCGAAAAACTATGCGACCTATTTTAGCGCCGTCGATCGCTGCCTGAAGCCGGATGGTCTGTTTTTACTGCACTCCATTGGGTCGAATAAAACCCTGCATAATGTCGATCCCTGGATCAATAAATACATTTTTCCGAATGGCTGCCTACCCTCCTTAAAACAGATTACTGAAGCCAGCGAGCCCTATTTTGTTATCGAAGATGTGCATAATTTCGGCGCCGATTACGACAAAACATTAATGGCCTGGCATCGCCGTTTTAATCAGGCCTGGCCGCAAATAGCAGGCAATTACTCCACGCAATTTCACCGCATGTTTAATTATTACCTCACTGCCTGCGCGGGCGCATTTCGCGCCAGAAATATCCAGCTCTGGCAAATCGTATTAAGCCGCGGCGTCACCGGCGGGCTGCGCGTGGCGCGCTAAAGAGACGCGTAAACAGGTAAGCGCAAACGCCCTCGCCGCCTGCCTGAAATGAAAAATAACGTTATGCCGTTATCTTCGCTGGAAGCTAAATAATATGAACGTAAATTTTTTTGTTACCTGCATTGGGGACGCACTTAAATCGCGCATGGCGCGAAACAGTGTCCTGCTACTCGAACAGTTAGGCTGCCATGTCCAGTTTCCTGAAAAACAGGGCTGCTGCGGTCAACCGGCAATTAATAGCGGCTACATTCGTGACGCCTTGCCGGGCATGAAAGCGCAGATTGCGGCGCTGGAAATCAACGACTACCCGATTATCTCGCCTGCCGGTTCCTGCATGAACGCGATCCGCCACTATGCGGACTGGCTCGTCGAAGAACCTGAGTGGGCGATGCGTGCCGCAAAGGTTGCCAGCCGCATGGTTGATCTGACCTCCTTTATCGTTAACCAGCTTGGCGTAACCGACGTCGGCGCGCGCCTGCCGGGGCGGGCGGTCTACCACCCCTCGTGCAGCCTGTTTCGTAAGCTCGGCGTGCGTGATGAACCGCTAATACTGCTGCGCGAGGTGCGTGAGCTGGAAATTGTGCCGTTTAGCGCCCAGGAAACCTGCTGCGGATTTGGCGGCACTTTTTCGGTCAAAATGGCCGAAATTTCCGGCGAAATGGTGAAAGAAAAGGTCGCGCATATCATGCAAGCCAGGCCGGATTACCTGATTGGCGCGGATGCCAGTTGCCTGCTGAATATTGGCGGGCGTTTACAGCGTGAAGGCCAAAACGTACGTGTGTTGCATATCGCTGATGTGCTGATGAGCCGCTAAGGAAACGCCATGTCGCTAAAAACCAGCAATGTCCCTTTTTATGACCGGGTACAACAACAAATTGACGATCCGGTAATGCGCCATGCCGTGGCGAACGCGCAGGATCGGATTGGCATTAATCGGCAGAAAATGGTCGATGAACTGGAAAACTGGCCCGACTGGCGCTCGCGCGCCGCTGAAATTCGCGCCCATGTTCTCGATAATCTGGATGCCTATCTCTACCAGTTAAGCGAAAAGGTCAGCGCCAACGGCGGTCACGTCTTTTTTGCTGATACGCGTGAAGATGCCACCCGCTATATTTTGCAGATTGCCCGGGAAAAGCAGGCGCGCAAAATCGTTAAATCGAAGTCGATGGTGACCGAAGAGATCGGCATGAACGCCGCGCTTGAAGCGGCTAGTATTGAGGTCGTGGAAACGGATCTGGGCGAGTATATTCTGCAACTCGCCAAAGATGCCCCCTCGCACGTGGTGGTCCCGGCTATTCATAAAGATCGTCATCAAATTCAGCACGTGTTGCGCGAAAAGCTGGGTTATAACGGCCCCGAAACCCCAGAAGCCATGACGCGCTTTATTCGCCAGAAGATCCGCGAGGACTTCCTCAGCGCCGACATCGGCATTACCGGGTGCAACTTTGCGGTTGCGGAAACCGGCACGCTCAGCCTGGTGAGCAATGAAGGCAATGCCCGGCTCTGTACCACCGTGCCAAAAACGCATATTGCCGTAATGGGCATGGAGCGCGTGGTGCCGACATTCGCTGAGCTGGATATTATCCTGACGATGCTGGCGCGCAGCGCGGTTGGCGCCCGTCTTACGGGATATAACACCTGGCTTACCGGCGCGAAAGGCGGCATGGAGAGCGACGGACCGGAATCGTTCCATCTGGTTATTGTCGACAATGGTCGCTCACAAATGCTGGGCTCGCCTTTCCAGGACATTCTGCGCTGCATCCGCTGCGGGGCCTGCATGAATACCTGCCCCGCTTACCGTCATATTGGCGGACACGGTTACGGCTCGATTTATCCCGGCCCGGTTGGCGCGGTGCTCACGCCGTTGCTCGGCGGTTATGATGATTTCAAAAACCTGCCCTATGCCTGCTCGTTATGCACCGCCTGCGATGATGTCTGCCCGGTGCGCATTCCGCTGTCGTCACTGATCCTTGAGCACCGCCGCACGCTGGCGGAAAGCGGAAGAACGCCAGCGATGGAAAGACACACCGTTCACCTGTTCAATTACGCCAACCGTCACCCCCGGCTGTGGAAAGTAGGCATGGTCGCTGGCGCACGCGCCGCCCAACTGATGATCCGCAACGGCAAAATGCCCTTTACCATCTCAGCCATCGGCAAGTGGACGGAGGCCCGCGATCTGCCCGCTGCCGATGGCGAGAGTTTCCGCAGTTGGTTTAAAAAACACCAAAAACAGCATAAAAACGGGGAGCAAGCCTGATGGAAAACCGTGATGCATTTATACAAAAAATTGCCGGACGGCTTGGTCGCGAACCGCGTCAGATACCGCAGCCGCTGGAGTTTGCCGGGCACGCTCCGCTGACAAGCCGCTATGCCGGACAGATCCAGCAGCACCCCTGCGACAGTTTTATCGAATACGCGACAACGGTTATGCAGGCCCACTGCGAAGTGGCTCCGCTGGCGAAAATCCCCCAGCTTGCCGAACGGATCTGTAACCAGTACGGCGGTGGCCCGCTGCTGATTAGCGGCGACGCCCGGCTGGCAAACGTCGGTATCACGGCGCATTTGCAGAATACGTTTCCAGCACATTGCTGGGATTCAGCGGGCGGAGAAGAGAACCTGCGTCGCGCCGCACAAGCCAGTATTGGCGTGGTCTACGCCGAATATGGTCTGTGCGAAACCGGCGGTGTGGTGCTCTTTTCCTCCCCGCTACAGGGGCGCGCTATCAGCCTGCTGCCCACCACCACCGTGTTCGTTATCTATAAGAGCAGATTGCTGTACGGCGTCACGCAACTGGCGCACGTTTTGCGCCAGCGGGTGCAGGAAGGCGAAACGCTTCCCTCGTGTATCAATCTTATCGCCGGGCCAAGTTCGACGGCCGATATTGAGCTGATTAAAGTCGTCGGCGTCCACGGGCCGCTGAATGCCGTCTACTTAATTATTGAAGATTGCTGATGCGGATAATCTGACGGGCAGAAATATATCATCCGCCCGCGAATACAGTGCCGTGATTACTCGTTTGCGTTTGGGGAGGAAATATTGATGGCTTCCCCAAACGCTGCGCATTAACAGCAGGTATTGATATGAGAAAACAGTCCTCGTTATATCTGATGAGCTTAACCATCCAGGATATTCTCCAGTGGATCGAGAGCAATATTGCCGAACCGTTACCGCTTGGCGTGTTAGCGAAAAAATCCGGTTACTCTGCCTGGCATTTCCAGCGCGGTTTTAAACAAATCGCCGGCATGTCGCCTGGCGTGTATATCCGCTATCGCCGCATGGTGATCGCAAAAGCGCTACTGAGCGAAACGCATCGCTCTATTACGGATATTGCGCTGCAGCTGGGTTATCAGCAGCAATCGACATTCTGCCGCGCCTTTCGCGAACAGTATCAATTAACGCCAAGACAGTATCGCCTGCATGTTCAGGAGCAGGCGACGCAGGAGTAAACCGCTCTTCGCGTCGCCACCATCCAGGCTACACTGAAACGCTCGACCAGCGCGCAAAGGAAAAGGGATGACAGCTCAGGATTTATCAAAAATGGGCGCCGCCAAGGTGGCGCTTTTTGTTGATGAGCACGGCCAGCGCGTCATTGAAAAATATCCCGTCAGTGAGGTCGAGTATGCGTTCTATCAACATGCGGCGCACCGGCTCAACGCAGCAAAGATTGCCTCGCCAGAGTTGTTATTCGCCGATCCGGCGCGACAGTTAGTAAGGCTTGAGTATATTCCCCATCCGGTTTCTCAGGATGCCGTGGCCAGCGATGAGGCGTTAGCCATGCTGGCTCGCTTGCATCGCGTTGCGCCAGACGCGGCATGGCGCTATCACACTCACAGCTGGTCAGTTTCCGCGCTGGAAAAATCGCTGGCGCTGCTGGCGTTGCCGGAACAGGCTTCGCAACAACTGCGCCGTTTTCAGCAGTGTAGCGAGGTGCTCTTTCGCCATCCGGGGTTAATATCCGGCGACAGCAATGCGGGTAACTGGGGACGACGGGATAACGGCGAGCTGGTGCTTTTCGACTGGGAGCGATTTGCCACGGGAAGCCCGGCGATTGACCTCGCCCCTCTGATAAAAGGGATGGGCGCCACACACGCCTTTCAGGCGCTTGCCGAGCGCTATTGTCGTATTTCGGATCATGCAACACCGCGCGAACTCAGCCGGGAGATTGCCATTGCCAAAGCGTGGATTGTCACCGAAGTGGTCACGCTGCTTGCTGAGCGGCAAAAAACCGATCTTCAGCGCTATCTCGACTGGTATCGGCAACATCTTCCGGGCTGGTTAGACAGCACCGTTACCCTGCTCTGATTGGTGGCAGCTTACTGTTCTGTTCGCATAGCTTTCCCCACGGTTTCGGCATAGGGTGTTATGAGCATTAGCTCATTAACAGGAACCGTATAATGCGTGATCTTCCCCCCACTGCGACACTGCGCGCATTTGAAGTAGCGACCCGCCACACCACCTTTACCGCGGCGGCAGAAGAGCTGTGTATTACGCAAAGTGCCGTCAGCCATCAGCTAAAAAACCTCGAGGAAATCTGGGGATTGCCGCTGTTTCAGCGCGGAAAGACTCTCAGCCTGACACCCGCCGGTGCCGCGCTCGCACCGCTGGTGCGTGAATTTTTCAGCAAACTGGAAACCACGCTGGCGGATTTGCGTGAGCAAAAAGGCCGGGTGCGACTGCGCGTCAACACCACCTACTCTTTCGCACTGAAATGGTTGCTCCCGCGCTTGCCGGGACTGACGCGCTTACACCCGGAAATTCTGGTGACGCTGGAAAGCACCGACCAGGCCATTAACTTCGCCAGCACCGATGCCGACGTGGCGATCCGCTTTGGTCACGGGAATTATCCGGCGCTGCACACGGAATTTATGTTCCGCGAACAGCTTTTCCCGGTCGCCAGTCCGGCGCTTTTGCAGCGTTTTGGCACGCCGGATGAACCTGCCGAACTGCTGCGCTACCCGCTGCTGACGCGCGATGGCGCCGATCTGGTTCCCAAATGGGACGCCTGGTTTAAGCAGGTTGGCGTGAATACCGATGTGCTGCATGAGAACGTACGTTTCGCCGATACCAATATGACCATTGAAGCGGCGCTGCTGGGTCAGGGAATTGCGCTGGCGCGCAGTGGGCACGTTGAAAAAGAGATAGCCGATGGCTCGCTGGTGCGGCTTTTTGACGTCCCTTTTCCGTCGCCCGCCGCCTATTATTTTGTCTGCCCGCAGGGGATCGAAACGCAGCCGCACATTGTGACTTTCCGCAGCTGGCTGTTGGCAGAATCACAACAGGCACAGCTTAACTATCGCTAAGCATGAGTATTTACTCATGGTTGAATGACGACACTTCACTTTTCATCCGGGCATGTGCTGATTAGCATCGATACATGCCCACTTACCTTGTTTTGCTGACATTATTCGCCGCGCTGCTGCATGCCAGCTGGAATACGCTCTTACGCGGCGGCACGGATCGGTTATGGTCGATGACCATCATGTGCGCGACGATAGCCCTCACCTGCGTTGTCGCCGCGCCATTTTTACCCTTACCGGCTTATGCCAGCTGGAAATACGCGCTGCTGTCAGCGCTGCTGCATGTCGGCTATAACCTGTGTCTGGTACGGAGTTATCAGAGCGGGGATCTCGGGCAAACCTACCCGATTGCGCGGGGTTCTTCACCGCTGATGGTGACGTTGGGGGCGGCGCTGTTTGCCGGGGAAAAGGTAGCCGTGAACGCGCTGGCTGGCATTGGGTTGATTTCCGGCGGTATTCTGCTGCTTGCCCTGCAACACCGCCGTCTGGCGATGCCGGGTCTGAAATATTCACTGGCCACTGGCGCGTTTATCGCCGCGTACAGCGTGGTGGATGGCATTGGCGTGCGCATCGCCGGTGACGCGATCGCCTATACCATGTGGATGAGCGCGTTATGGGGCGTGCTGATGCCAGCGCTCTATATCGCGCTTCGCGGCGCAAAAAATTTACTGCGCTGGCGTCCCGAGGTATTGCTTGCCGCTACAGGCGGACTGGTTTCGCTGCTGGCTTACGGCATCATTATTTATGCGATGGCGACCGCGCCAATGGGGGCGGTTTCAGCGCTGCGTGAAACCAGCGTTCTGTTTGCCGCGCTACTGGGTTATCTGTTTCTCGGCGAAACCTTAACGCTAAGAAAAGTGCTGGCGTGTACGGTGATCGCGACCGGCACAGTAATGATTGGTTAACCACATCAGGAGAACTCACCATGTCTGATTTTCCGACAATTGCGCTGCTTGGCCCCGGGGCTATCGGCACCACTATCGCGGCGGCGCTGCATGAAGTGGGTCGCACACCCGTTTTGTGCGGGCGAACCGCCCACCCGCAGTTAATTCTGCGCCACGATGAGGGGGAAATTGTGGTGCCCGGCCCGGTATTGAGCGATCCAGCAGCGCTTAGTCAGCCGTTCGATCTGGTATTTGTGGCGGTAAAAACCACCCAGGTTGCGGACAGCGCCGGCTGGCTGGCGACGTTATGCGATGAAAACACGGTTGTGTGCGCGCTGCAAAACGGCGTCGAGCAGAAAAACCAGTTGGCCCCGCTGGTCAACGGCGCAAGCGTGCTGCCGTCCGTCGTCTGGTTCCCGGCGCAGCGAGAGCCGGATGCGTCTGTCTGGTTGCGCGCCAGACCGCGTCTGACGCTGCCGGATGTGCCGCAGGCAAAACGGGTGGTGAAAGCGCTCAGCGGTACACGTTGCGCGGTTGAGTTGTCTGCGGATTTTGCGTCGATCGCCTGGCGCAAGCTGTTGCAAAATGCGGTCGCCGGTCTGATGGTGCTCGCCAATCGCCGCGCCGGCATGTTCTCGCGCGAGGATATTACCGCGCTGGCGCTGGCGTACCTGCGCGAATGCCTGACGGTTGCGCGGGCGGAAGGTGCGGTGCTCAGCGATAACGTGGCCCAGGAGATTGTTGACGGTTTTCATCGTGCGCCGGCGGATTTAGGCACATCCATTCTCGCCGACCGCCAGGCCAACCGTCCGCTGGAGTGGGATATCCGTAACGGCGTGGTGCAGCGCTATGGTCGCACACATGGCATTGCCACGCCCATCAGCGATGTGGTGGTTCCGCTGCTGGCCGCTGGCAGTGAAGGACCCGGTTGATCGTCCGGCTTTGCGCGGAAAAGGGAGCGTGAATCTGTTCATTTCGTCATCAGAAAACACGGTGTGCCAGGCTTAAAGGGAAATTTGTTCGCCTGTAAGGGCAACGCCTGGTTTACCTTCTGACGACGCGAGGAAAGCATGACACAGATATCGTCTCTCTCTGACCACGAAATTCAGTTGCTTGATCGCTACTGGCGCGCGGCCAATTATCTCTCTGTCGGGCAAATCTACCTGATGGATAACCCGCTACTGCGCGAGCCGCTCAGGCCAGAACATATCAAACCGCGCCTGCTGGGCCACTGGGGAACCACGCCGGGGTTGAATTTTATCTATGTTCATCTCAACCGCGCCATTCGCCAGCGCGATCTCGATATGATTTATATTTGCGGCCCCGGTCATGGCGGGCCAGGCATGGTGGCCAACACCTGGCTTGAGGGAAGCTACAGCGAAATTTACCCGCAGATAAGCCAGAACGCCGGGGGCATGAAGAAGCTGTTCCGCCAGTTTTCCTTCCCCGGCGGCATTCCCAGCCACGCCGCACCCGAAACGCCGGGCTCGATTAATGAAGGCGGCGAGCTGGGTTACTCACTCTCTCATGCGTTTGGCGCGGTGTTCGATAACCCGTCCCTTATCGCCGCCTGCGTCATTGGCGATGGCGAAGCGGAAACCGGCCCGCTGGCTTCCAGCTGGCACGGCATAAAATTTCTTAACGCCGCCCGCGACGGCGCGGTGCTGCCGATCCTGCACCTGAACGGGTACAAAATTGCCAACCCTACGCTTCTCGGGCGCACCAGCGATGAGGATTTACACCAGCTCTTTCGCGGCTACGGTTACGAACCGCTGTTTGTCAGCGGCCATGAACCCGCCAGGATGCACCGCCAGATGGCGGAAACGCTTGAGCAGGCGCTGAACAGCATCCGTGACTATCAGCAACAGGCGCGAAGCGGCAACGCGCAGACCACCGTGCCGCGCTGGCCGATGATCATTTTGCGCAGCCCCAAAGGCTGGACAGGCCCGCAAACTGTCGATGGTAAGAAAGTGGAGGATTTCTGGCGCGCGCACCAGGTTCCGGTCTCGTCATGCCGTGAAAACGATGAACACCGGCAACTGCTGGAAGACTGGATGCGCAGCTATCAGCCCGACGATCTTTTCGACGCATCGGGGCAACTCAAAATAGAACTACAAGCACTGGCCCCGGTAGGCGACAAACGCATGGGCGCGTCGCCGTGGGCCAACGGTGGCCGCTTACGCCGGGAGCTGGTGACGCCAGAGTTGCACCACTACGCCGTCGAAGTAAGCTCACCGGGCGAGACGCAGGCGGAATCTACTGCCGCACTGGGCGCGTATCTGGCCGCTATTTTCGAACACAACCGCGACAATTTCCGGCTGTTTGGCCCCGACGAAACGGCTTCAAACCGGTTGAGCAAAGTGTTCGACGTAACGAATCGCACCTGGCAGGAGCCGCTTAAACCCTATGATGAACAACTGGCACGCGATGGCCGGGTGATGGAGATCCTGAGCGAACATCAATGCCAGGGCTGGCTTGAGGGCTATTTACTGACCGGGCGTCACGGGCTGTTCAACTGTTATGAGGCATTTATTCATATTGTCGACTCGATGTTTAACCAGCATGCAAAATGGTTAAAAGTGACGCGCAACCTGCCCTGGCGCGCGCCGATATCGTCGCTCAATTACCTGCTCTCTTCGCATGTCTGGCGCCAGGATCACAATGGTTACAGCCATCAGGACCCCGGTTTTATCGATCATGTCGCCAATAAAAAAGCGGATATTGTGCGCATTTACCTGCCGCCCGATGCCAACACGCTGTTGTGTGTTGCCGACCACTGCCTGAAAACCTGGGATCGCATTAATGTCATCGTGGCGGGGAAACAGCCTGCGCCTCAGTGGCTAAACCTCGACGACGCGGCAAAACACTGCGCAGCTGGAATGGGCATCTGGCCCTGGGCCGGAAACGTACTGCAAGGCGAAACCCCGGATGTGGTGATGGCGTGCGCCGGCGATGTACCGACTATGGAAACCCTCGCGGCGGTCGATCTGCTGCGTCATTACCTGCCGGATCTGCGTATTCAGGTGGTGAACGTCGTGGATTTAATGGCGCTGCAAACCCAGGAGCAACATCCGCATGGCCTTAGCGAAGAGGCTTTCGAAGCGATTTTTACTGCTGATAAGCCGGTGATTTTTGCCTTCCACGGCTACCCGAGTCTGATTCACCGTCTCACTTATCAGCGCACTAATCACCGCCATTTTCACGTTCACGGCTTTATGGAAGAAGGCACCACGACCACGCCATTTGATATGACCGTGCTCAACGAGCTGGATCGTTTTCACCTGGCGCAGGAGGCGATTTTGCGCGTGCCGTCGTTGCAGGGCAAAGCGGATGACATCCTGGAGGATCTGGCGCAAAAAATTGCCGCGCACCATCAGTATGTCCGTGAATATGGCGAAGATTTGCCTGAAGTGCAGAACTGGAAATGGCCATCGCAGCAAGGAGAAGGCAACGTACCGGAGTAAACAGGCGTGCAACCTGCACGCGCATTTCCCGATGTATTAATCAACCAACACGCCGTTTACGAAGAGCGGCGTGTTGGTGTCGGGAAGCGCTCTGCTGGCACATCGTTTGGTAGCAGCTATACCTGTTAAGAAGATGATTTTGTTCGGGAGCTGTATGGAATATCTGGCCTGGACCGCTGCGGCGGGTTGTTTGTTGTTGTTTATGTCTCTCTCTTACGGCTGGATAAGCCGTGTCCCGGTGCCCATTTTTGGCCTCTATCTGCTGGTGGGCATCGCCTGCGGACCGTGGATGTTGGGGCTGATTGGCATTGATATTGTTCGCCACGCCCCGCTCACCAGCCGGATAACTGAAATGGCAATGGCGGCGTCGCTTTTTATCACCGGGCTGAAAATCCGCCTGCCGCTCACCTCGCCTTACTGGCGAATGGGCATCATGCTGGCGCTGCCCGCGATGCTGCTGACCATTGCCGGGATTATGCTCGCCGCCCATTTTATGGCCGATCTCTCGTGGCCATTATCGCTGGCGTTGGCGGCCATTCTCGCCCCTACCGATCCGGTGCTGGCAAGCCTGGTGGCTATCAACGATGCGCAGGATGATGACCGCCTGCGCATCGCGCTCTCCAGTGAAGCGGGTCTCAATGATGGCACCGCGCTGCCCTTTTTGATGCTGGCGCTGGTCTGGCAAAAAGCCGGTGGCGCAATCAGCGCCGATGAATGGTTTCACTGGTTGAGTGTCGACCTGCTCTGGGCGCTGGTCGGCGGGTTGGGTATCGGTTTTGTTCTCGGACGCTTAATTGGCCTGGTCGCCACACGCTCACGCCACGCGCAGGGGGAAGTGGCACCCAGCGATTTTATTGCGCTGGCGCTGATTTGCCTGAGCTTTTCGCTGGCGATGATGCTCAGCGCATCCGGTTTTCTCGCGGCGTTCGCTGCCGGTATCGGCCTGCGCAGTGCGGAGATGAGCGTACAAAAACGCCATACCAGCGAGGATGATCACGACCTGCCCGCCGAGATGCAGGTGAATCCGCATACCCGGCACGGGCTCGAAGAGCATAACCCGATCAAATCCGTGGGTCTGGTGGTGGGCGATGCGCTCTCCTTTGGCGATACCGTTGAGCGGCTGCTGGCCGCCGGGCTGGTGATTGTGCTTGGTGTGACACTGTCACGCCACTGGGATGCCAACGCGCTGCTGCTGGCCTTCACCGTGTTTATCATCATCCGGCCCCTCGCCGTCTGGTTGCTGACCTGGCGTTCGGGTGAATCCGTGCTGCATCGGTTAAGCCTTGGCTGGTTGGGCATTCGCGGGATCGGCAGTCTTAATTATATCGCCTATGCCTGGACGCATGGCCTTCAGAACGCGGGAGCGATAACCGATATCGCCATCACCATCGTGACGTTAAGCGTGCTGGTACATGGGATTTCGGTCACACCGTTACTCACCCTACGGCGAAAACAGGAACAGCGCTGAACGTCGTCGCGAACCATCATACGCAGACGTAGCGTCGCTGAGCTTGCGGCGTAGTAATGATCACCCTGACCTAAAAACAGGAGGCAACGATGAAAGCCGCACTCTATTTTCAGCCGGGGAAACCCGAGGTTTTACGTTATACCGACGTCGCCGAACCGGTCTGTGGTCCTGATGATGTGCTGATCCGCGTAGAAGCCATTGCTCTTGAGGGCGGCGATGTGATTAATCGCGCCACTGCCTTCCCCGGCGCGCAGGGCGGCATTCCCGGTTATTCTGCTGCGGGCACGATTATTGAAGTCGGTGAACAGGTAAAAGATCGCCTCCCAGGGCAACGCGTAGCCACGCTCGCGCTGGCGGGTTCTCATGCCCAGTACCGCGTTACGCCCGCGCAATGGTCATGGGTCATTCCCGACGGGCTGGATGTCGTTTCCGCGTCCGTTATCCCGGTAAGTTTTGGCACGGCGGCCTGGGCGCTCTCTTCACGCTTAAAGCTCAAAGCAGGCGATAGCGTGCTTATTCAGGGCGGCGCAGGCGGCGTTGGGGTTGCCGCCATTCAGCTTGCGAAGGCACAAGGTGCGCGCGTGTTCGCTACGCTTTCCGGTGATGCCCGCGTGAGCCAACTGACCACACTCGGTCTTGATGTCGCGCTGGATTACCGCCAGCAGGATATTGTCGCCGAGGTGAAACGGCTGACAAACGCAACCGGCGTGGATGGTGTACTTGATCTGGTTGGGTCGACACTGGAGCAATCGATCGCCTGTCTGCGTGAATGGGGAACCGTGGTACTGGCCGGTAACGCCGGGGGAAATGCCCACGCCGATCTGGCGGCATTGCAGCAAGCCAATCAAACAGTGAGTGGGCTTTTCTGGGGGCGCGAACTTGCCCACCAGCAGGCAAGAGATTCCGTCGATACGCTGCTGATGGATGCCAGGGATAAAAAATTCAGCGTGATCATCGACAGAGAATTTTCCCTGCAAGAGGTGGTGCAAGCCCATCGCTACGCAGAGGAAAACAGCGTGCTGGGGCGCATTATTCTGCGCCCCTGACGGCTGGCGGGTGGCGAAAAGCTTCAATGCACGCGGCGATATCACGCTTATCGCTGCACGCAATGTGTCGGTTTATCTGCGTCATCATCCACGGGAAAAACGGGTTGGAACTGGCGCGCATCAGCGTATCAAGACTTACCGCCAGCGTGTTGGTTTCGCCGCGTAGCGAAAAGGTGCCGAGGCTTATTCCGTATTGGTTGTTCTCGGCCGGATAAAGGCCGTACAGGGAGTCATTCAGTGGAAACGGCAGCGCAATGTGCGACAACGAAAACATCCCCGGCGGCCATGCGATGTGTAAATCCTCCTGCGTCTCCTGCATCGCTTGCGCGGGCGTCGTGCGGGCAACCGTATCAAAACTGTTGGCGGCGGCATTGGCAATGACGATTGTCGTGTAGCGACGTGGCGGCGCGGGCAGCAGCGTGTTCACTGCCTGCCAGGATGACGGGCGAAACAGCGCACCGGCATTGGCCGCCTGGTTAATATCAAATAGTACTAACTCGCTGCCGTTTGACGGCAAATAGCGGTACAGCGCGTCGACCACCGCGCGGGCACTGACCGTGGAATCCATCACCGACTGGAACGTCAGCACTGGCGGCAAGTCTTTTATCTGTCCGCTGCGCGCGGCCTGCTGGATCTGCTGCTGTAACGCCTGCGTTAACAACCATGATTGCCGGGCGGCGTTAACCGGAAACGAATTGTATTTATACGGATTGAATTCGGGCACCACATTAAGCCACGCCGCTTTAGCAAACGCCGGAAACGCCGCGGGCCAACCAGCAAGCCCGGCAAAACGCGCGTAGGACGGAACGCCGATCATCGGCGATAACAGAATGATTTGTTGCGGTCGGCGCAGCGCGGTGTTGCCAAGGCTATCCAGCGCATACTGAATCGCCAGCGCGCCCCCGTTCGAGTAGCCGACGAGATGCAGCGGTACAGACGATCCCGCAAGCCTTGTGGCTTCTCGCACAGCCAGGCGCGTGGTCGCCAGCCATTGGTCCCGATCCACTTTTGCCAGCGCGCCCGGTGCGGTGCCGTGACCTGGCATGCGCGGCACCACCACCACAAACCCCTGCTGCTGCCAGGCCTGCGCCAGGTAGCGCATACTGTAGGGCGAATCCGTCAGCCCGTGCAGCAACACCGCCGCGCCGCGAATAGTGCCTTGCGGCATCAATACCTGCGAACGGTTCCAGTTGGGTTGAAAACGTGCGGGGTAAACCCGGCTTTGCGCGTAAAACCGGTTAAGCGGTGTTTTCTCATCGTCGCTAAGCGCATCCGTCAGCTGCGTTTTCATGTCGCGGAATAGCGTGTCTTCGCGCGCCAGATAGTCGGCAAAACTGGCGTGGTCGATCGCTTCGGCAGACATTTCATCGGCAGACCAGCGGTGCCATGACTGCAACGAAGGGCCTTTTTCTGATTGATAAACGCGGCCAATAAAAAAAACGATGCCGAGCACAAGCAGCCCAACGGCTAGCTTTCTGGCAAGTGGGATGAGTTTAAAACCTGACATTGTGGCCCTTTATCGCCACAAAACGCGGCGATGCCGTTACGAAACTGTGCACAGAGGATAGTGCCACTTTTCAGATCGCGGCAAATCACAAAGCCAGCAGGCAAGCGTAAAAAAACCCTGGTGTGGCAGGTGTTGGCAAAGAGGTGTTTTCAACAAGTGGAGCCAGTAGAAGCCAATAAAGGAAGGCAAAAAACCACTATTGGCAGATTATTGCCACCGCATGGTTTTGTGGGCGGTGACAATAATCCCTCGTTCCTGAGGTCAGATATCATCCGTCGTATGGTGTACAACAATTTCCAGCGTATTGCGGATAATGTCGCTTCGTACCACATCATCCGTGCTTTCGATCATCCGGATTAACTCCAGAATTAACGCCTTATGGGTTATCCGTTCATCGGCTGCGACTATGCGTCTGATGGCGACACCAAGAATGGCGGATTCCTCTGCTAGTTTTTCACCACCGCTGCGAAAATATTCCATGAGAGAAAGATCAGAAAGATTTTCGTACCCATCAGAACTTTCAAGCATAGCCTGGCTCATTTCATTACCCCATGTTGAGTGCATGCTTATCAGCACTTAAGTCAGTGTTTTTTACTACTGCCCGGCTGCTTGTTGCCAAACAGTGGATAAATGTTATCCCTGCGATCCTCATTCCATTCCATGCCTACCGCATCTGCGCCACGCCGCATTTCGCCAAGGGTGTTATTGCTAATTTCGGCAATAATGCGCCCCAGCATCTTGCGCCGTTGGTTGTCAGGCTCACTACTCTCCATCGAACGTAGCCGGGCTATCAGAGCCGGGGTGCTGATAGGAGAGTTGTCTTTCAGGAGCGACAACACGGCCACTCCGATAAGTTCATCTGTCAGTTGCTCTATTTCACTACTGTTCATAACTGCATCTCGGGTTGCCGCCCGTTGCCAAAGTGCAATTGCGGCATGAAGCCAATTCTCATGTGGTAGCGTTCTGCCACAGCTTCTGGCGTCCCGTGAGAATTGACTCAAATAACCAGGTGATTTATCGCGATTGGTCTTTTCATCTTAACGATCAAACAGCAAACCAATCAGCGTGTGATAGTGGCTCTCCTCTTCCGGGCCAGATGCTTTTTCAAGCCGCGACAACAATTTGGTACAAATAGCCTTACGGTTCAGATTGCGGCCTTCGGTCAGGATCTCGACAGCAATGCGTCCTAATGTTTCTTGCTGTGTTGGCAGCGTCGCTTTATCAAAATAGCGCGTAACCGCATTCGCTGTGTTCGGAAGGAAACCATTCTGTTGCATCTGTCACTCCTCTAAAATCCATGAGTCAGTTAAGTACAATTAAAGTTATACAAAGATTGCCAATATGTACATAGAAATTGTACAAAATAGTTAGCCGCCTATAGAAACACCAAATAAATTTATATTTATCATTAACTTATACGAATAACACAAATCTATAAGCGCACCAGATTTGTACAAATTACCTGTATCGGTGCCTGCTTTGTTGTTAACTTTTCTGCATAATTGCCCGCTGAGATACGCGAACTATTTGAAAACAAATGGAATAGCGCCGCGACGACCCGGGCATCCTCTGCTAAGGTAAATATTCCTAAATATCCCGCCGGAACTCCTATGCTTACCACCATCATTTACCGCAGCCACCTGCATGACCATGTCTCGTTTACGCTGCTTGAAGAGATGGTCGCAGCCGCCAATATCAAAAATGGTCAGGCCAGCGTGACGGGGATCCTGCTGTTCAATGGCACTCATTTCTTTCAACTCCTTGAAGGGCCTGAAGAAAACGTTTCAGCTATTTATCAGGACATCTGTAACGATGACCGCCATTACAATCTGGTCGAAGTGCTCAGAGACTACGCACCGTCAAGACGCTTCGGTAAAACGGGCATGGAACTGTTCGACTTGCGCGAGCACGACCGCGAAGCGGTATTGCAGACCGTGTTTGATAAAGGCACAACGCGATACCAACTGACCTACGGCGATCGCGCATTGCAGTTCTTTCAGACCTTCGTTGAAGACAGCGAGAAAGAGTTCTACTACGAAATTCCACCGGGTGATGCCTGGGAGTTTATTGCCGATGGCAACGCGATCCCCCTGCCGCCAGGCGTCCCGGACAGCCGTGCCGGTTGCCATTTTGCTTTCCAGCCCATTGTTGACCCTTTTGCCCGCCAGATTGTCTCTGTCGAAGCCCTGCTGCGCACCCGCGTAGGCGGCTCGCCGCAGGACTGGTTCGACGATATGGCCGGGGATGATATTTACACCGCCGATTTACAAAGCAAGTGTGTCGCTTTTGCGATGGCCGCGGCGTTAAAGCTGGGTGCGCAGACGCTCTCGGTAAATTTGCTGCCCATGACGCTGGTCAAGGTTCCAGGTGCCGCTGAATTTATCGTGCAGGCAATTAAAGAGTACGGGCTGGTTCCTGAACAGGTCATCGTCGAATTTAACGAAAGCGCCGTGTTTTCATGCATTGATGCGTTTACCCAGGCAGTGAAAATGCTAAAAGGTGCCGGTATTCGCGTAGCAATCGATCACTTCGGTGCCGGATTTGGCGGGCTGGTATTGCTGACGCAATTCCAGCCGGACAGGATCAAAATTAACCGCGCCCTGATTGCGGACGTGCACAAAAGTGGCTCCCGCCAGGCCATTGTCCAGGCGATTATCAAATGCTGTACCTCGCTGGAAATTGCTATTTCCGCCGTCGGCGTCGAGAAAGCGGAAGAGTGGATGTGGCTTGAGTCCGCGGGTATTTCTCAGTTCCAGGGACATCTTTTCGCGCGCCCGGATTTAAACGGTATTCCGGCTGTAGCCTGGCCAGAAAAAAGAGATGAGATGGTATAAGCTGTGCAGCGAAGTTGTACAAAAAAGGATTTGTACAACTTTGCAAAGTTAACTTAGTCTGTGAAAAGAGCACACTGGCGTTAAAGAGTA
Organism: Kosakonia sp. YIM B13588; assembly: GCF_042788165.1. NCBI lineage: Bacteria > Pseudomonadati > Pseudomonadota > Gammaproteobacteria > Enterobacterales > Enterobacteriaceae > Kosakonia > Kosakonia sp. YIM B13588. Next base: position 849,033 of record NZ_JBHZPO010000001.1, read on the forward strand.
CGAGGGAGCTATGGCTTTTTATAGTATCGGCGAGGTTGCCGAACGCTGCGGGATAAACCCGGTCACACTACGCGCATGGCAGCGTCGCTATGGGCTGTTAAAACCGCAGCGCAGTGAAGGCGGTCATCGTCAGTTTGATGAGTCGGATATTCAGCGCATTGTGGAGATCAAGCGCTGGATCGATAACGGCATTTCCGTAAGCAAAGTTAAGGCCTTGCTTGACGACAACAAATTCGCCGGGGAAACAAGCTGGGCATCACTGCAGGAAGAGTTGATGTCCATGTTGCGACAAGTGAATCCCTCCCGGCTACGCGCAACCCTTCACGCGTTGAGTCAGACACACGCGGCGGATGTACTTATCGACGATATTCTGGTGCCGGTACGCCAGCGGCTCAGTCGCGATAAAAATACCGCGCGCGTGGTGTTAAGCCTGCTGGACGGTGTGTTAGTGGAGTTCGCCGCATCAGGCATCGCCATCGCGCGTGAGCAGGCAGCAAAAACGGCGCTGCTGATTGCCTGGGGAAATGAGGACCGCACCCATTTATGGCTCGAAGCATGGCGCTTGTCACAGCTGGGCTGGCGTATCGATGTTCTCGCCGAACCGCTCGACTCGCCTCACCCGGAATTTTTTCCCGGCCAGCATCTGTTTGTCTGGACCGGTAAACCGCTCACGCGCAGCCAGGCGCAGCAGCTTACCCACTGGCGCGAACAGGGGTTTGCTATCACTCACCATAGCGGCAAAGCAGCAAGCGTCTGAGACAGGCGTTCAATTGAGTCTTGCTTCTCTGCCGCTGACGCTTTGCAGAACGTGTTTTGCCCTCACGACTCCTGATGATCGCGCAGATCATCAGCACTGGTTATAATCGCCTCGCCAGTTTGCACAGAAAATAATATTAATAAGGGGAGCATTGTGACGGAAAAAGCATCAGATTCAGGCTTGAAGGAACAGATAACGGGTTTTGCCAGTAATATTATTTCCAGCCGATTAAAAGGGCCAGTGTATATCTATTTATTGTGTTCACTGGTCGCGTTTAACTGGAAGCACATATTACTTATCACCATGTCGGATGAGAAAATAGAAACCCTTCTTAAAAACATCACCAGCACTTACCATTTCTCCCACAACTATTTTTACTGGCCGCTGGTGGTGGGTTTTGGAATGTCATTAGCTATGCCGGTACTGGATTTTATTGTTAATTTCTTCTCCTCGTTTGTACGCATTGGTGTTAACTGGTCAGATCGCGTCGCAAATGCCGTATGGCAATGGATTCTGCAACGTATAAACGCAGGCAGAGCAAAGACATTGAGAAAAACTCAGGCGCTCGAAGTTGATCTTGCAAAAGCCCAATTTCAACTTGATAACGCCCAAAAATCACTCAGCAATACCCGACAACTCTCCTCCTCTGTTCGCCAGGAAATTATTTCGCTTGCCGCGCGGCTGGCTGTCATTTCCGGGAATATAAGCACTAACCTGGCAGAATTAAATGACCCTGATAAGATTCTGAACACCATTCATAAATTTTTCGATTTTGAAGAATATAACTCAGCGCGTGCGCTGGCGGAGAAAATCTATATTTCGAATGGTTCCGCAGAATTTATAGAGGCATTGTCACGCGCAACACACCCGCTGGCTGAAGATGAAATCGCTAAGATAATGGCGTTTTTGAATCTTCCCACCGCCACTGACGTAGAGAACGAACCCGCTACTGCTCAGGGTTAACCATCCTGCCAGGCATTATTTCCCCTGAACAGAGCCCGGTGTAAACCGGGCTGATTACGCTACCCCATATCACTTTCCAGCCGCTGGCGGTGACGTAAGCCGGGGAACCACTTCATCCAGAGGGCTACCACAATCAACGTGCCGACACCGCCAATCGCCGCTGCAGGCACCGCGCCGAGCCACGCCGCCAGCATGCCGGATTCAAACTCGCCGAGCTGGTTAGAGGTGTTGATAAAAATGGAGTTAACCGCGTTAACCCGCCCGCGCATCTCGTCTGGCGTATCAAGTTGCACCAGCGAACCGCGGATCACCATGCTCACCATGTCGAAACCGCCGAGCGCGAACAGCGCCAGCAGCGACAGCCACATCCAGCTTGAGAAGGCGAACACCAGCGTCGCCACGCCAAACCCCGCCACGCACATAAACATGATCATGCCGACATTGCGCGTCAGCGCGCGGTGGCTTAACCAGAAACCCACCAGCAGTGCGCCAACGGCCGGCGCGCTGCGCAGCAAACCCAGACCAAGCGGCCCGGTATGCAGCACATCATGGGCGAAAATAGGCAGCAGTGCGGTCGCGCCGCCGAGCAGTACGGCAAACAGGTCGAGCGAAATCACCCCCAGCACATCCGGGCGATTACGGATAAACCCAACGCCGGCAAACAGCGAGGATAACGTCGCCGGCGTGCGCGGCGGCTGCGCCTGTTCATAACGCAGGGTCATCACCAGCAGCAGCGACACCAGATAAAGCCCGGCGGTAACGCTGTACACCACATCGGCTCCCGCCGCGTAGAGAAAACCGCCCAGCGCCGGACCGACAATCTGCGCCGCCTGGCCGGAAACCGCATTCGCAGCCGTTGCACGCGGCAAAATAGAGAGCGGCACCAGCGCCGGCAACATCGAAACCATCGATGGCGACTCAATGGTTTTGGCGCAGGAGATAACAAAGATAAGCGACAAAATCACCCACACGCTGGCATCGCCCTGCCACGTTAACCACGCCAGCGCGGCAATAGCCAGCCACTCGAAAACCTGCGCCAGCAGCACCACGCGACGGCGGTCAAACTGGTCGGCGATATGCCCGGCAGGCAGCGCCAGCATCAACGAAGGAATAAACTGCACCAGACCAATCATCCCCAGCCAGAACGCGCTCTGTGTCTGGGAGTAAATCTGCCACCCGACGATGATAGATAACATCTGAAAACCGAAGCTGGAGCTGGTTCGCGCCAGCCAGAAGGCGACAAACGAACGATGCTGCAATAAACGACCATCACTGCCTGGTAACACCGGAGCCATACGTTATTCCATTTTTGTTATTAGTGTCCTGCCGACGGCGCGCCCGGCGCACCGGAACGCACAAACGGCGGGCGGGCAAACCAAATCACCACAACCAGCGCCATAAAACCCCAGCCCAACAGCCAGAAATAGTCGATAGTCGACAGCATATACGCCTGTTGCTCAATAGTTTTATCCACCGCCGCCAGGTGTTGCTGCGTCACGCCGCCCATTTTATGCAGGTAGTCAGTAGCCGCCGGGTTATACACGGAGACGCTTTCCGTCAGGTTGGCATGATGGTAAACCTCACGCCGCGACCAGATCCAGGTGGTGAGCGAGGAAGCAAACGAGCCGCCCAGCACGCGGAAAAAGGTCGCCAGCCCGGAGCCTTCCGCCACTTCGGCACCGTGCAGATTCGACAGCACAATGGTGGTTATCGGCATAAAGAAAAACGCCACGCCGATCCCCATAAACATCTGCACTTCCGCCACGGTGCGAAAATCGACACTGGTATTAAACTGCGCGCGGATAAGGCAGGATGCGCCCATCGTCAGAAATGACAACGACGCCAGCAGGCGCAGATCCACTTTATGGGCATAACGGCCGATAAACGGTGTTAACAGCAGCGGTAAAAAGCCCATCGGCGCGGCGGCAAGTCCGGCCCAGATGGCGGTATAACCCATCTGGGTTTGCAGCCACTGCGGCAAAATAATGTTAATGGCGAAAAAAGCCGCGTAGCCAAGCGTCAGCGTCGCGGTGCCGATGGCGAAGTTGCGATCTTTAAACAGCCGCAGGTTCACAATCGGGTGCTGCTCCCCCAGTTCCCAGATGACAAACGACACCAGCGCAATGGCGGAAAGCACCGACATGACAATGATTTCCGTGGCGTTGAACCAGTCCATGTCGTTGCCTTTGTCCAGCACCACCTGCAACAAGCCCACGCCGAGCACCAGCAGCGCAATGCCGATGTAATCAACTGGCGAGTGGGAAGTGGTCTCTTCGCGCTCGCGCAACTGTGTCCAGACCACGATGGCGGCAAAAATTCCAATCGGTACGTTGATATAGAAGATCCACGGCCACGAGTAATTGTCGGTGATCCAGCCGCCGGTAATCGGCCCGACAATCGGTGCAACCACGGTCACCATCGACAGTAACGCCAGCGCCATGCTGCGTTTGCTGGTCGGAAAAATTACCAGCAACAGCGTCTGGCACATCGGGAACATCGGCCCGGCAAAAAAGCCCTGCAGCGCGCGGAAGATAATCAGCTCAGTCATGCTGTGGGCAAACCCGCACAGAAACGATGTCAGGGTAAACAGCGCTACCGAACCGACAAACAGCTTGAGCTGACCAAACCGGCGGGTAAACCAGCCGGTCAGCGGCAGCGCGATGGCATTACACACGGCGAACGAGGTAATCACCCAAGTGCCCTGATCCGAGCTGACGCCAAGGTTACCGGCGATGGTCGGCAGCGCAACGTTCGCGATGGTGGTATCCAGCACCTGCATAAAGGTCGCCAGCGACAGCGCAATCGTCGCCAGCAACAGGCTGGGTGGCGTAAACGCCGACTTATCTTGCATAACGTCTCTCTTAGCGGGCGTTTGACGCTACCGCCTGGCTGTTGTCATGAAGAATTTTCGCCACCAGCTGATCGGCATTGTCCAGTGCATTCTGGTAAACGTCGGTGGTGAAGCGCGGCGCGGCAACCGTTTTCGGCGGCAGCAGATCGCCATCGGGGTTACGAATATCCACGCGGGCGAACATTGACAGCCCCACGCGCAGCGGGTGTTTTTGCATGTCATGCGGGTCAAGCGTGATGCGCACCGGCAAACGCTGGATGATCTTGATCCAGTTCCCGCTGGCGTTTTGCGCCGGCAGCAACGAAAACGCACTACCGGTGCCGATACCCAGGCTCTCGATGGTGCCGTGGTATTCCACATCATCACCATAGAGATCGGCAGTCAGCGTCACTTTCTGCCCCAGACGCATGGTATTCATCTGGCTCTCTTTAAAGTTGGCGTCCACCCAGACCTGATCCAGCGGCACAATCGACATCAACGTGGTGCCGGAATCGACGCGCATCCCCAGTTGCACCGCGCGTTTCGCGACAAAGCCGCTGACCGGCGCAACAATGGTGCTGCGCGCGTTGTCGAGGTAACGCTGGCGCAAAGTGGCAATGGCGCTTTTGATTTCCGGGTGGCTGTCGATAACCGTGTCATCGGTCATCGCCAGGTTAGTGCTTAACGCCTGTTGCGCCGCCGCCAGATCGCTTTTCGCCGTGGCCACCGCATCGCGGTAGTGCGCTAAATCCTCCACGGAAATCGCGCCGCTGGTGGCGATTTTTTGCCGACGCGCATAGTCGTTCTGCGCGGTTTGCAGCGCGGTTTGTTTCGCCGCGACCTGCGCACGGTAGTTATCGACCGTGCTGTACAAGCCACGCACCTGGCGCACGGTGCTGGCGAGGTTCGCTTCTGCCTGTTGCAGGGCAATTTCGGTATCACTCGGATCCAGCAACACCAGCGGTTGCCCTTTTTCGACATAATCGCCTTCATCAACGGAAACCTGCGTCACCGTCCCGCCGATTTGCGGCGTTAAGGTCACCAGATTGGCGTTGACATACGCATCGTCGGTGCTTTCGTAATAACGGGCATATAACAGATACCAGGCCAGACAGCCTGCGGCGATAAGCAGCAAAACAACGAACAGGATAGCGAAGTTGCGCTTGCGTTTGCTCGGCGCGCGTTCGGGTTGTGCAGATGAAGTTTGCATCTTGATACCTTTTCAGGACAGCTTAGCGATGTGGGCGGGTTGCCTCGTCCGGCAACATTTTTATCAGCAGTTCAACCAGCAGCCGCGACTCATCGGCGGTCAGGCGGCTGGTCAGCGTACTGAGAATCGAGGCCAGCGCCTCATTCTGAAAACGATCACAAATCACTCGCCCTTTGGCGGTCAGTTCGAGAATGACCTGGCGTTTATCTTCCGGGTTGGTGGTGCGCACAATCAGATCGCGCCTGACCATGCGTTCAAGCATCCGGCTCATCGCTCCGGCGTCCATCAGCAGATTTTTGCTCACTTCAACCGGGCTATTAAAGCCTTTATAGATACTTATCAATACCTTGAACTGCGCGGCGGTGATATCCGCAGCGGAAAAGTACTGGCTAATAAGCTGGTCTTTGAACTGGTTTGCCAGATGAATCAACAAACCGAGATGAAGTTTAGGGTTGGGAATATCCGCAGCGTTGGTCATGATATTTGCCTGGTCAATAATTACAAATGAAATTACTGACCAGGCAGTTAACTGTCAATGAATTGTCAAGATAAGCGCACATTTTGTCAGTTCTCACTGCTGCGCTTAGTTACCTTGCCCATTCTCCCTTGCCGCTAGCGCAGTGGGATAAAAACCGCTTCCCAACGTTCGCTTTTTGTGGCGCGTTCTATTGCGGGTTTAACGATCTATTTTCGCCTCTTTCCCTTTTTGGACGCCCCATCGCGCTGAGATAGTTCTTAAACTCACTGGATATAACGATATGAGCCGCTTGCCAAACGTAAAGAAATGTCAAAAAAAGCCGTTAAAAAGCCAGCAATACCTGCCAAAAATGAGTGATAGTGACGTACGTTATTAATGAAAACGAAAGCACATTCCGTTAACTTATTAATCTTAAGGGAAATTTATTTTTATAAAAAAAATAACAAGCGAAGCGGTGTGTCGAAAATATATTCAACCGAACCTGTTTACGCCTCGGTTTGACTAAATGTGGTCAGTGTCTAAATTTAATATCAAGCGATACACGTTAGCATGAAAATATAAAGCAGTAAGGATATCAGGATTATTATTTATCTATTTTATTTACCTCGCGTTAATAAACGCCGCATAACTTCCCCTGATATTTCTTATTAATTGTATAACTGCTGATTACAGCGGCAGTGCCATTTTTTCTTATCCACTCAACCCTGAAAGGATTAGATATGACGCCTCAAGAAAATTATCACGACTGGTTACGCGATGCACACGCAATGGAAAAACAAGCTGAATCAATGCTTAATGCCATGAGTAGCCGCATCGATAATTACCCCGATTTGCGCGCAAGAATTGAGCAGCATTTAACGGAAACACAAGGGCAAATAAAATTGCTGGAAACGGTGATGGATCGAAATGATATTAACCGTTCATTAATGAAAGATGCCACCAGTAAAATGGCAGCGATGGGTCAATCGTTTGGCGGCATGTTTGCACCGGATGAAATCGTTAAAGGCGCAATCAGTAGCTACGTCTTCGAGCAATTTGAAATTGCCTGTTATACCTCGCTTATTGCCGCGGCTGAAAAAGCCGGTGACAGCGCCAGCATCGATATATTCAAACAGATCCTGGATCAAGAACAAGCGATGGCCGAATGGGCGATTAATCATATTCCGGATGTGACAGAACAATTTTTGCTGCGTAGCGCAGCGGAAGGCGTGGAAGCTAAAAAATAATAATTTTGACTTTTCAGGAGGCAAGCAATGTTTCGTCATGTAAAACAACTGCAATACACCGTGCGCGTCAGTGAACCGAACCCAGGGCTGGCCAACCTGCTGCTTGAACAGTTTGGCGGCCCGCAAGGGGAACTGGCGGCGGCATGCCGCTATTTCACTCAGGGGCTGGGTGATGAAGACGCCGGTCGCAAAGAGATGTTGATGGACATCGCGACAGAAGAATTGAGCCATCTGGAAATTATCGGTTCATTGGTAGGCATGCTTAATAAAGGCGCGAAAGGTGAGCTGGCAGAGGGCACCGAAAGTGAAGCGGAGCTGTACCGTTCGTTAACCGAAAACGGTAACGACAGCCATATTACCTCGCTGCTTTACGGTGGTGGCCCCGCGCTGACCAATTCCGCCGGTGTCCCGTGGACCGCCGCTTATATTGATACCATTGGCGAAGTGACCGCCGATTTGCGTTCGAATATCGCCGCCGAAGCGCGCGCGAAAATCATTTATGAGCGCTTAATCAATGTCACCGACGATCCGGGGGTTAAAGATGCGTTAGGTTTCCTGATGACGCGTGAAGCCGCGCATATGCTCTCTTTTGAAAAGGCGCTCTACTCGATTCGCAATAATTTCCCGCCAGGAAAATTACCGCCAATCGAACAGTACACCAACGTCTACTACAACATGTCGGAAGGTGACGATCCGCGCGGTAGCTGGAACAGCGATGAGAACTTTGAGTATGTCGCCGATCCACAACCGGCTGTCGACGGTGGCGACGGCTCTGCTACCACCACGCTCAGCCCGGAACAACTGGCGCTGGTAAAAGCGATGGCAGAACGCACCAAATCCGATCCGAATGTTGATCCGCTCACCGGTGCCGAACTCGGCTACGGTGAACCACAGCCGAAATAAACTCCCCGAAAGCATCTGCCCTGCAGATGCTTTTTTTTATCTATTTTGTAAGGCTCGCAACTCCTGCGCATCGTGGCTGCAAAACAGCCGCACATCTTCTCCATGCGTTAACGCCAGTTCACGCAGACGTTGCTGGTTGACCCTCCTGGCACCGTTATCCATCGCCATCATCCATTGATAAAAACGCAGCCCTGGCGTGCAGTGGCGTTCCTGCTGCCCGATTTCCCCCCGGTAAAACCATGCATCGCCGCCGTGCAGTAACCAGCCATCGGAATGCTGAATGGCGACCCCGGCATGCCCCAACGTGTGACCTGCGAGCGGAATGAGCAAAATCTCCGGCGGCAGCCCATGCAGGGCCGTCACGGCATCAAAGCCGAACCATTTTTCGCCTTGTGCCGCATACCCCTGCCAGCCAGAAACGCCCTGCCACTGGCCAGGCCGATAGCGCTCGCGTGTCAGCCAGCTGTGCCGCTGCTGCGCAGTGTCGATCTCGCGCTGTAAGAGATGGATTTGCGCCTGCGGGAAATCGGTCAGGCCGCCGGCATGGTCAAAATCCAGATGGGTTAACACAATATGCCGCACATCTTCAGCCTGAAATCCCAACGCTTTAACCTGTGCCAGCGCCGTTAAGCTTTCCCGGTGCTGGATGTTGTTCAACAAGCGAAAAAAAGCCGGGATATTTCGCCGGGGCTGGCGCATATCGATGGTGCCGAACCCGGTATCCACCAGCACCAGACCGTGGCTTTGCGTTTCCAGCAGCAGGCAGTGACACGCCAGATGCGCATGCACACCTTTGCTGAAACCGTCATACAGCGCGCCGCCGAGTGGGCACATACAGCCGCAATTAAGATGATGAATAATCACGTTTGCCCTCCGCGAGCGTTATTCATGTGCATGCGTACCTTCAGAAAGATTAACGGGCTTGATTTGAATCACCTGCCCCTGTTCCCAGGCATCCGCGCCCTGCGCCACCGGATGCGCTGGCAGGTCTTTGCGCTGCTGCCTGATAGCCGACGTGTTCACATCAAAACGGCGATCGCGGTCGGTAAGCAGCGCCTGATTAAGTTGCCCATCCTGGGTAAATCCCATCATTAACGCTGGCACGCCAAGCGGCAGCGTCTGGTCACGCTCCGTGTGCCAGGTATGCCAGGTCTTGCCGTAGGTATTAACGATATTGCTCATCAGCGCTTTTTCCGCGACAGCCGGTAAACCCGGCGCAATCAGCGAGCCGGATTTCACTTCATAGCGGTGGCTATGCCAGAGTTTTTTCTCCTCGGGCGGCAGTGTTTTAAAAAGCCGTTCACTGATAATGTATTCCACGCCCATCAGTCGTGCATTCGCGGTATTACCGTCATAAATCACCGCCTGCATAACATCATTATTTAACACGGTGACATAGTGATGGGCTTCCATTTGTCCTTGCCGATCGCCGTTATAAAAATGAAAGCCATCCAGGTAGGCACTTATTGCCTCAATCGGCGGGCGAGATTGTATTAGCGCTGCGCCTGTTTCGAGGGTTTTCATTTTCCCTGAGGTTTTCTCGCCAGGTATAGCCGTTTGCGGCGCGCTATTATTGGCACCACAGCCAACAAGCAGCAGGGGAATAATCAAATGTAAAGCCAGACGCATTGATCTTTTTCCTTAAAGTCAGGTGGAATAATCAGGTTAGCGTATGCTGCGTATTCGGCCAGTTATATTACGATTATGTCTGGCTACATCGTTATTAGCGAAACGGTAAAAAATATCATACTGCGGATAAGATTATCCGCAACTCCGGCTCGACAACGACAAATAAAAGCGTTGCCTTAATGTATTGCTTATTGAGTAAACGCAACGAAAGGCATTTGCGACATCACATGTTTATTAGCAATTCCATATCGGTCGATTAAATTACCATTGCGCAGATAAAACATCGGCGAATTATTCCGGGCGAAGTTATGGATATATTTCAATAAAATCTCAGCGTTTAATTTCAACGTAAGAAATACACACTTTTTTGTGTACCCTTCCAGGCAGCGCCTGCTGTGCCGGGGTTACGTCGTCACAAAAAATGCGCTACGCCCTGAAAAAAACCGTAACGGTAGTAATGGAATTGCTAAGGTTTATGAGTGGGTAGCGCAGTTAAGCGATTTGCGTCAAGTTTTTACCATTTTAAAGAAAGGTATTAGCTATCAAATCTGTAGATTCATTCAAATACCTTTATCAGGAAGCAGTGTATATCGTAACGACAGAACACAAGCAAATGGAGCCCGATATGAGCACGTCAGACGATCAATCCCTCTCGGCATCCGTCGAGAAATGCCCCTTTCATAACAAAAGCAGCGAAAAAAGTGCAGGCCCGGTAACCGGTAACCGCGACTGGTGGCCTAACCAGTTGCGCGTTGATTTGCTAAACCAACACTCCAACCGTTCTAACCCACTGGGTGAAAACTTTAACTACCGTGAAGAGTTCAAAAAGCTCGATTACTCCGCCCTGAAAGCTGACATTCGTGGTGTGCTGACCGACTCCCAGGAGTGGTGGCCAGCAGACTGGGGCAGCTATATCGGCTTGTTCATTCGCATGGCCTGGCACAGCGCGGGCACCTATCGCACCGTTGATGGACGTGGGGGTTCTGGCCGTGGCCAGCAGCGCTTCGCGCCGCTCAACTCGTGGCCGGATAACGTTAGCCTTGATAAAGCACGTCGTCTGCTGTGGCCGGTGAAACAGAAATATGGTCAACAAATCTCCTGGGGCGATCTGATTATTCTGGCGGGCAACGTGGCGCTGGAAAATGCCGGCTTCCGCACTTTCGGTTTTGGTGCCGGGCGTGAAGATGTCTGGGAACCAGATATGGATATCGACTGGGGTAATGAAAAAGAGTGGTTAAGCCACCGCCACCCGGAAAGCCTGGCGCAGGCCGCCATTGGCGCCACCGAGATGGGGCTGATTTACGTAAACCCGGAAGGCCCGAACGCCAGCGGCGAGCCGGTTTCTGCCGCCTCTGCCATTCGCGCCACCTTCGGCAATATGGGCATGAACGATGAAGAGACCGTCGCGCTGATCGCCGGTGGCCATACGCTGGGCAAAACCCACGGTGCCTCCACGCCGGATAACCATGTCGGGCCAGAGCCGGAAGCCGCACCGCTGGAAGCGCAGGGTCTGGGCTGGATGAGCAGCTACGGTAGCGGTGCTGGCGCCGATGCCATCACTTCCGGTCTGGAAGTGGCATGGACGCAAACACCGACCCAGTGGAGTAACTACTTCTTCGAAAACCTGTTCAAATACGAGTGGGTGCAAACCCGCAGCCCGGCGGGTGCTATCCAGTTTGAAGCGAAAGACGCGCCGGAAGTTATTCCGGATCCGTTCGACCTGGAGAAAAAACGCAAACCCACCATGCTGGTGACCGATTTGACGCTGCGTTTCGACCCGGAATTCGAAAAAATTTCGCGCCGTTTCCTCAACGATCCACAAGCGTTTAATGAAGCCTTTGCCCGCGCATGGTTCAAACTGACCCACCGCGATATGGGGCCAAAATCACGCTACATCGGCCCGGAAGTGCCAAAAGAAGATCTGATTTGGCAGGATCCGCTGCCTGTGGCGGTTCATCAGCCGAACGGTGCGGATATCGCTAACCTGAAAGCGGCGATTGCCGAATCTGGCTTGTCGGTGAGCGAACTGATTTCGGTCGCCTGGGCGTCTGCCTCCACCTTCCGTGGCGGCGATAAACGCGGCGGTGCGAACGGTGCGCGTCTGGCGCTGGCGCCGCAGAACGGCTGGGAAGTGAACGCCATCGCCGCGAAGGCCCTGCCCGCGTTGCAAAGCATTCAGAAAACGCTGGCGAAAGCCTCGCTGGCAGATGTGATTGTGCTGGCGGGCGTGGTTGGCGTTGAAAAAGCAGCGGCAGCGGCCGGTGTGCAGGTTAATGTGCCGTTTACGCCGGGGCGTGTCGATGCGCGTCAGGATCAAACGGATGTGGACTCCTTTGCACTGATGGAGCCGCTGGCCGATGGTTTCCGCAACTATCGCCGCGTGTGGGATGGCATCAGCACCGAAACGCTGCTGATTGATAAAGCGCAGCAACTGACGCTCACCGCCCCGGAAATGACCGCGCTGGTTGGCGGCCTGCGTGTACTGGGTGCGAACTATGACGGCAGTAAGCACGGCGTCTTTACCGACCAGCCTGGCGTGCTGAGCACCGATTTCTTCGTTAACCTGCTGGATATGCGCACCGCATGGAAAGCCGCCGACGAGAAATCAGAGCTGTTTGAAGGCCGCGATCGCAAAAGCGGTGAGGTGAAATACACCGCCACGCGCGCCGACCTGGTGTTTGGCTCCAACTCGGTACTGCGCGCGCTGGCCGAAGTTTACGCCAGCGCCGACGGCAAACAGAAATTCGTCACCGACTTTGTTGCGGCCTGGACAAAAGTGATGAACCTCGATCGCTTCGACCTGCTGTAATCTCACGCTTTATCCTCAAGCCTGCGACCTGTCGCAGGCTTTTTTATGCCGCGCGTTCAGGAATGCGCGCAATCACCTTAATTTCGAAATCAAAACCCGCCAGCCAGTTCACGCCCACGGCTGTCCAGTTGGGATACGGCGGTTGCGGGAAAAGCGCCTGTTTAACCTCCATGATGGTGGCGAACTGGTTTTCCGGGTCCGTATGAAAGGTGGTGACATCAATCAGGTCATCAAAAGTACACCCCGCCGCCGCCAGCGTGGCCTGCAGATTGTCGAACGCGAGGCGCACCTGGGCGGCGAAATCGGGCTCCGGGCTGCCATCGGCGCGGCTGCCAACCTGGCCGGAAACAAACAGCAGATCGCCGGAACGTATCGCGGCGGAGTAACCATGCTGTTCATACAACACATGGCGATGAGCGGGAAAAACGGGTTCGCGCGGGATCATAGGGTTACCTTTTGTTGGTTAATTTAAGATACACTTCGTATATGAAGGTAATCCACATACACCGCGTATGTCAATTCACATACGCAATGTATTTAAAAGGGAGTCAACATGGCCGTAAAACGTCGCGCGCAAACCATGGAAGAGAACCGCGCCAAACTTATCGCCGCTGCACGCAAGGCGTTTGCCGAAAAAGGGTTTGCGGCGGCATCAATGGATGAACTGACCGCCAGCGTGGGCTTAACGCGCGGGGCGCTGTACCACAACTTTGGTGATAAACAGGGTTTACTTGCCGCCGTGGTGGCGCAGGTCGATGGCGAAATGGCGCAGCGCGCAAAGATGCAGGCACACGCCACCGATAATGCCTGGGATACGCTGCTGGCTGAAGGTGTCGCCTATATCGAGATGGCGCTCGATGCGGAAATCCAGCGCATTGTGTTGCTTGATGGCCCGGCGTTTCTTGGCGATCCTTCGCGCTGGCCAAGCCAGAATGCCTGCCTGCAGGCCACCCGTATTGCCGTAGCCGACATGGTGGCAAACGGCGAGATGAAAGAGGTGGATGTGGAATCCGCCGCGCGTTTGCTCAACGGCGCAGCGTTGAATGCCGCGTTATGGGTTGCCGCCAGTGATAACCCGCAACAGACGTTACCCAAAGTGATTGACGCGTTTATCTTGCTGGCGAATGGGCTGCGCGCAGAGAAAAAAAACCCGGCGTAATGCCGGGAATAATTTGGTAGATAACGAGTTTGAGCGTGGCGGCAAAGTGCGCCGCCGCGAAATCAGGGTAACAACAAATGAAGCCGCAAGCCGGAGAAAACAGAGTCAGTGGCAGGGCTCGCGGCTATTAAAAGGGATAAATATAACGCAGAGATGACACGACGTCGGTTGCCAATAATAGGCCCGTCGCGTGCGCTTCTGTGCCACTGGTGAAACATGCTACCCGAGTGTGTTCAACCTGAAGCGGCTTCTTTCTCCAGCCTGAGCACAAAATGGTTATCGTGACGGGCAATCTTCGCCCCGCTGTTGCCGTAATTTGCCGAGAGCATAAAAAAAGTATCCGCATCGACATCAAATGCCAGCTCAACTTCCTGGTGCTTTCCTGAGCTAATCATTTGATACGCCTGCTTTAAATTATAAGCTTTTGCTATAGCCATGGATAAGTCTCCGCGCATGCTGTTGCTTACTGTAAATCTCGCCTTTACTTTATAGCCTGTTTTGCCGAACTAACCTGCAATTTTTCCACTGAAGATGCGAAAAACCCAGCTGTTATAAAACAATGTGACTGGCACCAGCAACGCAAACGTCAACAGCAGAAATCGTTGCGTGGCCGGTGGCGCGGCGGTCTGCGTAATGCTGAGGACAGGCGGCACTATCCACGGAAAAAGCGTAAACACCAGCGCACAAAAAGCACAACAGACCATCACTAACACGCCGGCAAGGGGTAAAAAAGGCCGACGCAAAATCAGACCAACCCCAAACAACGCCACTGCCAGTACACCCACCAGTAACAGCGGCAACCAAAGCCAGATATTAAACAGATGCTGACGCCAGGTTTCATATAGTTGCGTAGTCCACGCCAACAAACCCGCCAGCAGTAATCCGGTGACGATGGCGAGCCACGGCATCACCCGTCTTCCCCACATTTCCAGCTCACCGGTGCAGCGCCAGATTATCCACCCGGCCCCCATCAGGCTATATCCACACACCAGCGCAAGGCCGCAATAGAGCGGAAAAGGACGCAGCCACTCAAAGCCGTTGCCGGTAAACTGGCGCCCATCGGTGGCAATCCCCTGTAGCAGCGCCCCCACAAGAATCCCCTGCGCCAGCGCCGCCAGCAGCGAACCGGCGACCAGCATCAGGTCAAACAGCCGTGGCGCATAGTGGCGATACTCAATCGCCATGCCGCGCATCACCAGCGCCAGCACCATCATAAACACCGGGATATAGAGTGCGCTGAGGATAATGCCGTACGCCAGCGGAAAAAGCCCCAGCAAGCCGCCCGCCGTGAGCACCAGCCAGGTTTCGTTGCCATCCCAGACCGGCAGTAAAGAGAGGTTGATAACATGGCGCGACTGCGGGCTGCGCTGAAAGGCACACAGGATGCCGGTGCCCAAATCTGTACCATCAAGTAGAACATAGACCAGCAAACTGAGCGCCAGTGCAGCGGCAGAAAGTGCATCAAGCCACGGCAAACCTAAAATATCCGGCATATCACGTCCCCTTCCCGGTGCGTTCGGCGACCTCGGGCATGGCACTCTTTTCATGCCTGGCAGGTAAGCGCGACATCAGCTTAAGCAAAAACCACAGCCCCAGCGCAAAGAGCGCGATATAAACCACTACCGTCACCAGCAACGAGCCCAGCACCAGTGCCGGTGAAACCGGCGCCACGCTGTGCGAGGTGCGCAGCAACCCGTAGATTGTCCAGGGCTGACGCCCCGCTTCCGTCACCAGCCAGCCCGCCAGCATGGCGATAAATCCGGCGGGAGCCAGCAGCACCATCACGCGTTGTAACCAGCGAGCGTGCCACAAACGCCCCCGCAGGCGCACCACCAGCCCGGCAATGCCTGCGGCCGCCATAGCGATGCCAAGCCCGACCATTACGCGAAACGACCAGAACACCACCGGCACCCACGGCAACGTTTCCGGTGGGTACTGATTGAGCGTATGAATGCGCCCTTCAAGATTGTGGCGCAAGTAGAGCGAACCGATATTGGGAATGGCGACTTCATATAAGTTGCGGCGCTGTTGCATGTCCGGCAGCGCAAATAATCGCAGCGGCTCGCCTTCGCCCGGCGGCGGCGGATCCCACGCACCTTCCATCGCTGCCAGTTTTATTGGCTGATGGTCACGCGTGTTTTCGCCATGCAGATCGCCAAGCACGATCTGTACCGGTGCCATCACCACCAGCATCCACAGGCCTAACGAGAACATCTGACGCGCCGCCGGATGTCGCGCCTCGCGCAGCAGATGCCACGCCCCGCACGCCGCCACCAGGCACGCCGTGCCTAACATTGCCGCCACCACCATATGCGCCATGCGCCAGGGAAATGACGGATTAATGATCGCCGCCCACCAGTCGACCGGCACAAAGCGCCCATCGGCCGCCACGGCGAATCCATCTGGCGTCTGCATCCATGAGTTGGCCGCAAGGATCCAGAACGCGCTGAACAGCGAACCCAGCGCCACAATGCAGGTCGCCATAAAATGCACCCACGGCCGGACTTTGCCCATGCCGAAAAGCACCACGCCCATAAACCCCGCTTCAAGAAAGAAAGCGACCAGCACTTCCATGTACATCATCGGGCCGAGCACTGCCCCCGCGCGGCTGGCCAGCCCGCTCCAGTTCGTCCCGAAAGCGAACTCCATCACCACGCCGGTGACCACGCCCACCGCCACGTTAAGCGCAAAAATTTTGCTCCAGTAGCGCCACAGCGACAGCCAGAGCGTCTGCTTGCGCCAGAGCCACATCGCCTCAAGGAACATCAAAAAATGCGCCAGGCCAATGGAAAAGGCCGCCAGCACAATGTGAAAGCCGATGGTAAAAGCAAACTGGCCGCGCGCCAGCAACAGTGCGGTTTCCCCGTTCATTATGCGTCGCTGGGTTTACCGGTCCACGCGGAGATCGGCTTATCAACCGGTTCCTCCATGCGCCGCGCGAAGGCTTTCATCCCACTGAGCAGAGGTTGCAGGGCATGCCACAAATCCTCGTCCTGTAGCATCTTCCACGCGCCCTGCAGACCAGGCGCATTATGCTCGCCCGCCCCGGCAGGCTGACTTAGCGCATCGGCCATGTCGCGCAGACCAAAGGCCAGTTTGTACATTTTCTCCGGCGGAATGCTGGAGAGCGCGAGCAGCAGCACCGAGATATTCTGCATCGCATTGAGCGTGCCTTCGCGCTGTAAACCTTTAACCAGCACGTTTGCGATGTCCTGATTGGCACCCACCAAATCATTCGCCAGGCGCAGCACACCATGCTGATGCAGCGACTCCAGCAGCCGCGCCAGTTCTTCATGGGCATCGGGGCCAATTTTTGCCGGTTCCGGCTGATAATCAATCGCTTTTGCCATCAGAATTTCTCCGGGTGGGGTTCAGTTGCTGGCGGTTCGAGGTAATCGGCGCGCCGCCATTTCTCTTCCACTGGCACCTTGTCAATCGGGGTGCGTTTACCGTGGCGGAAATTGTGCTTCGGTAGCGGGTCGGGCAACGGCGGGCGATCCAGCGTCTCCAGGCGCACCGCCAGCTCTTTATAGGCGGGTGTATTGACCGACGGATCGTGGTGTTCGCCTGTGAGTTTGTTAATGCCATCTTTACCCTGATGAATAGAGATAAACAGCACCTTCCCCTGAACGCGATCGGTCACCACCACCGGCACCTCTACCTCACCGCGCCGGGAGATAAGTTTTACCCAGTCGCCCTCCTGCAGGCTGCGCGCGCCCGCAAGTTGCGGGCTGATTTCCACAAACCAGTCCGGCGAAAGGCTGGTTGTGCGCCCGCCCTGCCCGCTCTGGTTGGTGGACTGGAAATGCTCCAGCATCCGGCCATTGTTGAGCAACAAATCATATTCGGCATCCGCCTCTTCGGCAGGTGGTTGCCAGCTCAACGGATAAAGCGTGGCGCGCCCATCCGGGGATTTAAAGCGTTCGGTATAGAGCAGTGGCGTGCTGCTGCCATCGGCATTGACCGGCCAGATTTGCGATTTCCAGCCCTCAAGACGTGAATAGCTGACACCAGCAAAACTTTCGGCAATACCCGCCACTTCTGCCATGATCTCCTGCGGATGTTGATAGCCCCAGTCATGGCCCATGCGGGCTGCCAGTTGCGTAAGGATCCACCAGTCCTGGCGGCTGTCGCCAAGCGGCTCCATAACCGGGTAGAAACGCTGAATTCGCCGCTCGGTGTTCACAAACGAGCCCTCTTTTTCCACGCTCGGGCAACCAGGCAACACCACATCGGCAAACTGCGCCGTGCGGCTAAGAAACAGATCCTGCACCACCAGAAAATCGAGGTTGGTAAAGCCCTGATGGACATTTTCCGCATCCGCATCGGAAAAGGCCGTTTCTTCGCCAATGACGTACATGGCGCGGATCACCTCCTTGCGCGCCAGTTCGACCATCATAAAGTTATCCTGGCCGACCTTGAGCGACAGGCGCTCAGCCGGTACGCCCCAGGCTTTGGCCCATTTTTCGCGGATCTGCGGATCGCTGACCGATTCATAACCGGGGTAGAAGTTTTTCAGGCAGCCAAAATCGCTGGCACCCTGCACATTGTTATGCCCGCGCATCGGATAGCCACCAGTTCCGGGTCGGCCATAGTTGCCGGTAACCAGTAGCAGGTTGGATAACGCGGTGCTGGTGTCCGCGCCGTGGCTGTGCTGCGTAATGCCCATCGCCCACATAATGCAGACACTGCCCGCCTTGCCGATCAACTCAGCCGCTTCGCGCAGTGTCTCTTCCTGAATACCGGTGATTTGCGCGGCGTAATCCAGCGTAAACGGGGTTAGCGACTGGCGATAAGCTTCAACCTGGTTGACGCGTTCAGCAAGAAAGCCTGCATCTTCATAACCGTGGTCAAACATATAACGCGCCATCGCCGATGCCCAAACCAGATCGCTGCCGGGATGAATGCGTAAATGCAGGTCGGCGCGCTCCGCCATTTCATGCCGTCTTGGATCGACCACCAGCCATTTTTGCCCATAATGTTTTTTTGCCGCTTTCAGGCGTGAAGCGATCACCGGATGGTTTTCCGCCGTGTTGCTGCCGACGATAATCACCAGTTCGGCCTGTTGCAGATCGTCAATCGTCCCGGCATCGCCGCCATAGCCCACCGTGCGAAACAGCCCTTCCGTGGCCGGGTTCTGGCAATAGCGCGATGAGTTATCCACGCTGTTGGTGCCAATAATCGCGCGGGCAATTTTCTGCGTCAGATACGCTTCCTCGTTGCTGCCTTTGCTGGAACCAATAAAACCAATACTGTCCGGGCCGTACTGATCACGGGTCTGTAATAAGCGGCTGGCAACAAGGGTTAACGCTTCCTCCCAGCTTGCCGGGCGGAAACAATCGTTTTCGCGAATCAGCGGCGTGGTCAGGCGCTGCGGGCTGTTAATGAAATCCCACGCGAATTTGCCTTTAACACAGGTGGATATGCCATTCACCGGCGCATCAACCACTGGCTGCACTTTCAGAAGCTGGCGGTCGCGGGTCCACATTTCAAAGCTGCATCCCACACCGCAATAGGTGCAGACGGTTTTGGTGCGTTTGATCTCCTGCTGGCGTAACGCGGTATCTATCACCGAAATACCGGAGATAATTTCGGCGCCGGTGGAATTTTCCAGCACTTTAATCACATCAATCAGCGGGCGTTTGAGCGACTGGCGCATCGAGGTGAAAGGCCCGGCATCCGGCTGCATGCTTTTTTCCAGCAGCGCATTGCACGGGCAGACCGTCACGCAATGCCCGCAGCTAACGCAGCTCGAACCGGCAATCTGATTTCCCCCGTCCCACAGCACGCGCGGGTGCTCCATGGTGTAATCAATGCTCAGCGTTTCGTTGACTTCCACGTTCTGACAGGCGTCCACGCAGCGCCCGCACAAAATGCATTGATCCGGATCGTAGGTATAAAACGGGTTGGAGTGATCTTTAACATAAGGCTTGCGCGTATACGGGTAGCGCTGGATGGGAATATGCATATCAACCATGGTGTTATGCAATGTACAGTCGCCGGTGTTGTGTTCGCACACGGTACAATAAAGTTCATGTTTCGCCAGCAGACGATCCATCCCCTCTTCGCGCGCCGCGCGCGCCTGTGTATCCAGCGAGTTAATCACCAACCCTTCATGGCTTCGCAGCGTACAGCCGCGCACCAGTTTCCCCTCCTGTTCGACCCAGCACACATCGCAGGTCTGTAACGGATCGAGCGCCGGGTGGTAGCAAACATGGGGCAGTGTGATATTGCAGGTTTCCAGAAAATCGATCAGCGGGACATTTTGCGGGCCAACCAGCGCCCTACCGTCATACAGGACGGTACATTTTTGCAGGCTCATCTTGCTTCCTCACCAAAAAACACTGTACGCGCACTCCCGGTTCGACAGTTCAGTGAACGTGCAAAAAGTCGTTCCTGTTCAGGGTGACGTATCGGTTATTGAAGTTTAAAAGTAGTTGCCGTGTTGGTTGCGAGCCAAACGGCAAGATACATTCTGCATCCTTGTTTAAGACTTCTCTTAAAACCATAAGCAACAATGATGATTACCCAAAGCCAAATGTAAATTTATGTCAATAAATGCCATTTTCATGCCAATAATGAGATGAAAAAAGGTAGGTAATAACGCAAGGTAATATTCGTTTTCTATCTACTTTTTGCTAAGTGACTTATTTTAAAGATACATCCTTAATGCCGCTTTGTTTAAATAACCAGCAGCTACACCTAAAGGAGTATTTTTTGCATAGGAATTTTCACGTTTGACTATTTCACTACAGCGACTAACTTTAATCCCTGAACGCAGTGAACATGGTTTCGAATATTCATGTTCATATATTTAACAACGAAACAGGAGAAATATTATGGCTGAACATCGTGGCGGCTCAGGTAATTTCGCCGAAGATCGTGATAAAGCGTCCGAAGCGGGCCGCAAAGGCGGTCAACACAGCGGTGGTAATTTCAAAAATGATCCACAGCGCGCTTCCGAAGCAGGTAAAAAAGGCGGCCAGAATAGCCACAGCGGCGGCCGTAAATCAGGGGAGTAATTTCTGATTTAATTTTTACCGCATCAATATATTTATTACCTTACTGGCGAGCCGGCAACGGCTCGCTATTTTTAACCCTGGAATTAAAGGTCTTTAATTATGCAGATTAATACGCTAAACGATTTATTTATCCATGGCTTGTCGGACATTTACAGCGCAGAAAAACAGCTTGCCCGCGCGTTAGCCAAACTGGCTCGCGAAGCCTCTACCACCGAGCTGGTGCAAGCGTTCAAACAACACATGGAAGAGACGCAAGGCCAGATAGAGCGCATCGATCAGCTGCTTGAAGCCGAAAGCGGCCTCAAGTTAAAACGCATGAAGTGCCATGCAATGGAAGGTCTGGTAGAAGAAGCAGACGAAGTTATTGAAAGCACCGAAAAAGGTACCATTCGTGACGCCGCTTTAATTGCCGCTGCGCAAAAAGTTGAACATTATGAAATTGCCTCTTACGGTACGCTTTGCACCCTTGCCGATCAATTAGGCTATAAAAAAGCGAAAACACTTCTGGCGCAAACGCTGGAAGAGGAAAAAACCACCGACAATCTGCTGACTAAAATTGCGACCAGCAAAATTAATTCCAAAGCGGAAGTAGAATAAACGTCATTGAGTTAATTCCACCTGAGGTAAACGTATGACACGCGAAGAGAATTATCACGACTGGCTACGTGACGCACATGGGATGGAAAAACAGGCGGAGTCGATGCTGGAGGCAATGGCTAAACGCATCGACAATTATCCTGTGTTGAAAAGCAAAATAGAAAGTCATTTAGCCGAAACCCGTGAACAAATAGTGTTACTTGAAGGGCTTATTGATCAATGCGGAATATCGCGATCGGTCCTTAAAGATACCATGGGTAAAATGGCGGCGATGGGTCAGGCCGTCGGCGGTGTCTTTAATTCCGACGAGGTGGTTAAAGGCGCGATAGGTGGCTATGTCTTTGAGCAATTTGAAATTGCTTGCTACACCTCATTGATTAGAACGGCTGAAGAATTGGGTGACGTCAACGGCGTGCAGGTGCTGCAAAAAATTGTGGCGCAAGAGATTGAAATGGCGGAGTGGATGCTCCAGCACGTTCCGGAAGTGACTACTCAATTCCTTGAACGCTCCAGCGCGCCCGGCGTTGAGGCGAAAAAATAACCTGCGTTTATTGTTAATGGAGAGACGACGATGCTGCCAAAGCTGAAACGCGTAAGGAATGTGTTAATGAACAGCCGTGCCAGTGACGATCTCGGCTGGCAGGTGTTGAGTGAGTTCGAACGCGCCCGGGAGCAAAAACCCTTTGTTGCCGGGCAACCCGCCAGCAACCATGACGAGGCTGAACTGCCACAACCCGATCTTTCTCTCGACCCCGTGCAGGAATATCTGGTCACGACGATGGCTAACCGTAAACAGGCCAGCGAGTAACGCCCACCGACCGCGTTATTCCCTCCCCCTTTGTGTCTTGTTAGATTTGCCCGGAGTGGAATCTCCGGGTTTTTTATTGCCTTTCAACCGCGCTTTTCCGCACCTGCTTGACTTAAAATGTAATTAGCGTACGTTTCAGGACATGAAAACATTCCTCATTATTGTCCCTGATGGTGGCATGCTGTTCGAAGCCGCCGGGATAGCCGACATTCTGATGCAGGCCAACCAGCTGCACCCGGATGATACCGCCCAGCCGCGCTATCGCGTTGCTGTTGCCACCACCCAGCCACATCAGGTGATCCACGGCCAGTCCGGACTGAACCTGCTGGCGGATCATCGTCTGCCGGAAATCGATCCGCGCCAGCCGTGGGACACCATCATGATAACCGGGCGCGGTACTGATGCCGAAGAGGGTACCGCCGTGGTGGACTGGCTGCGCCTTGCCGCGCCGCACGCACGCCGGGTCGTTTCTATTTGCGGCGGCGCGATGCTGCTGGCGCAAAGTGGGTTGCTCAATGGGCGGCGCGCAACCACCCACTGGCGGTTACTGGAAACCATGCAGAAAGAGTACCCCGCTGTCACCGTTGAAGGCGGCCCGCTCTATATTCAGGACGGGCCAGTCTGGACCTCCGGCGGCGTCAGTTCCGGCTTCGATCTCACGCTGGCGCTGGTTGAAGATGATTACGGCTTCTCGCTGGCGCTGGATATCGCGCAGAACATGGTGATGTACCTGCGCCGTCCCGGCGGGCAGTTGCAGTTCAGCCGCTATCAATTACAACAGGCCAGCGGCGTCGGGCCAATCAGCGAACTGCAAAACTGGATCCTTGCCAACCTGGCTGAGGATTTATCCGTTGAGCGGCTGGCGGAGCAGGTTGCGATGAGCCCACGCAACTTCACCCGCGTCTTTACCCGTGAAACCGGCGTTTCCCCCGCGCGCTATGTGTCCGAAGCGCGGCTCGCCGCCGCACGCAGCCGGCTGGAGCAAACCAGTGAAACGCTGGAGCAGATTGCCGCCGCCACCGGTTTTGGCAGCAGCATCAATCTACGGCGCATTTTCGAACGCCAGTTACACCTCACACCGGGCGATTACCGCCAGCGCTTCCACTGCCGCAAATTGGCGTAAAGTGATCCTTTTTTGTCGTTTACGCCAAACCATGACCGGCCTACAGTAACTGCAGTTAGTTACCGCACAGGAAGGATTCAATTATGGTTAAGGTCGGCATTAATGGTTTTGGCAGAATTGGACGCAACGTGTTACGCGCGGCGCTGGGCAACCCGGAGATTCAGATCGTGGCGATTAACGATCTGACAGACAGCAAAACCCTCGCGCATCTGCTGAAACATGATTCTCTGCTCGGCACCCTGCCCGTTCCGGTAGAAGCAGGTGAAGGCCAGTTGTTCGTCGATGGCAACGCGGTGCGTGTGTTCAGCGAACGCGATCCGGGCAACATTCCATGGCGCGATGTTGGCGTCGAAGTGGTGATTGAAGCCACCGGTTTCTTCACCGAACGCGACAAAGCCGAAGTGCATATCAGCCGCGGCGGCGCGAAACGGGTGATTATCTCCGCGCCCGGTAAAAATGATGATTTAACCATTGTGCTGGGCGTAAACGATAGCCAGTACGATCCCAAACGCCATTTTGTGGTCAGCAACGGCAGTTGCACCACCAACGGTCTGGCACCTGCCGCGCAGGTGTTGCACCAACGTTTTGGTATCGAACATGGCCTGATGAACACCACCCACGCCTATACCAACAGCCAGGCGCTGCACGACCAGCCGGAGAAAGATCTGCGCGGCGCGCGTGCTGCGGCGCTGTCGATTGTGCCTTACTCCAGCGGTGCGGCAAAAGCGCTCGGCAAAGTGATCCCGGAACTCGACGGCCGACTGACAGGTTACTCACTGCGCGTGCCGGTTCCGGTGGTGTCGATTGTCGACCTGACGGTCACGCTGAAGCGTGATGTGACGGTTGAAGAGGTGAATGCCGCGTTCCGCGAAGCGGCAGAAGCGGGTCCGTTGAAAGGTATTCTGGGCTATAGCGACGAACCGCTGGTTTCCAGCGATTACCAGGGCGACCCGCGCTCGTCAATCATTGATGGATTATCAACGCTGGTGATTGGCGGCAATCTGGTAAAAATCCTCGCCTGGTATGATAACGAATGGGGCTTCTCTAATCGTCTGGTTGAGCTGGCGAGCCTGATCGCCAAACGCGGTTTGTAACAGACGACATTTCAGCCCTTCACACTATGACGACGCCTCAGGGCGTCGTTTTTTATTCGATATCGCTCAAAGCGGCAACCAGTTGCGCGCGGCGGCGTTCAAGGGTGGCGATTTGCGCCTCAATCGTCGCCAGCCGTTTACGCTGCAACGCACGCGTTTGCGGGCACATCGTCGCCCCCTCTTCATTGCGCATACAGGCAGGAAAAGCAGCAATTTCAGCAATGCTAAAACCCGTGGCGATTAACTGCTGGATTTGCCTCACCTGCCCGAGCGCCTGCGGTGGAAAGTAGCGATAACCGTTGCAGGCACGCGTGCTGCACAGCAGACCGTGGCGATCGTAATGGCGGATTGATCGCACGCTGATACCCGTTTGTCGGGCGAGCTCGCCAATTGATAACATCTTCTTCCTCCCGGTAAATGGCTTGTTGACTCTGACACCAGTGTCAGGGTTGAGGATAGCCGCGTACATTCATCTGGAGGAACATTTTATGCTGTTATCCCCTGGCCGTTATCTCGCTATTTTGTTATTCAGCTTTTCCGCCTCGCTGTTTGCCAGCGACAAGCAGTACACCGTTACCTCGGCGGACGGTGTGGAACTGGCGGTACAAGAGTCCGGCTCGCCGCAAGGTAAACCGATTATTTTTATTCACGGCTTATTAGGCAGCCACCTGAACTGGGAAAAACAGCGTCAGGACCCGGCTTTGCAACGTTTTCGGTTAATCAGTTTTGATATGCGCGGCCATGGTCTGTCGGCAAAACCGACGCAGGCAGAGGCCTACCGCGAGGGAAGCCGCTGGGCGGAGGATGTCGCCGCCGTGATTGACGCAAGCGATGCAAAAAAACCGCTGCTGGTCGGCTGGTCGCTCGGCGGTGCGGTGATCAGTCACTACCTGGCACAGTTTGGTGACAAATCCCTGTCTGGCGCGCTGTATGTCGATGCGGTGGTGGAGTTAACGCCCGAGCAGATCCCGGCACACCCGCAAGTCTATCAGGCGATGACCTCGGCGGATTTAGCCACCCACCTGGATGGCGAGCGCGAGTTTCTGCGGCTCTGCTTTTATCAGCAGCCTGACGAGGTAACCTTCGCGCGCCTGCAGGCCAATGCGGCGATGGCCTCCTGGGAGATGCAACGCGCCGTGCCGTCGATGAAAGTTGCGCTTGAGCAGGGGTTGGGAAAAGCGACAATCCCGGTACGCTTTATTTACGGCAGGCATGACCAACTGGTGGATCCACAAGCGTCACTGGCGCGGGCCAGAAGCGTGAATCCCCATGTTAGCACGGTGTGGTTTGACCATTCGGGGCACGCCCCGTTCCTTGAAGAGCCAGCCCGTTTTAACCAGCAGCTGGCAGATTTTGCGGATTCTCTGCACTGAAATACAAAACGGGGCATCACTGCCCCGTTTTACTGGGTTACTTCGACATATCAACGACGATCCTGCCGGTGATTTTCCCGGCGCGCATCCGCTCAAAGATACTGTTGATATTCTCCAGCGGCTCCACGGCGACTTCCGCATGGACTTTGTTGCGCCCGGCGAAATCCAGCGCTTCCTGCAGATCTTTACGCGTGCCGACAATCGAACCGCGCACCGTGGTGCCGTCGAGCACCATGTCAAAAATCGACAGGTCGAATTTCCCCGGAGGCAAGCCGTTGAGCACCATGGTGCCGCCACGGCGCATCATGGTGGTTGCCTGCTCAAAGGCTTTTGGCGATACCGCGGTTACCAGCACGCCGTGCGCACCGCCAAATTCGCTATGGAAACGCGTTCCCGGATCTTCCTGGCGCGCATTGACCACCACCGAGGCACCGAGACGGCGGGCAAACGCCAGTTTGTCATCATCAATATCGACCGCCGCCACGTTCATGCCCATCGCCACCGCATACTGGATCGCCAGGTGTCCCAGACCGCCGATACCCGACACCACTACCCACTCTCCGGCGCGCGCTTCGGTCATTTTCAGCCCTTTATAGACCGTCACCCCGGCGCAGAGGATCGGCGCGATACTGTGAAAATCGACGTTATCCGGCAAAATCCCGACATAGCTGGCATCGGCCAGGCAATATTCGGCAAACGTACCGTTCACCGAATAGCCGGAGTTTTGCTGGGAATGGCACAGGGTTTCCCAGCCGCCAAGGCAGTGTTCACAGTGACCACACGTCGAGTAGAGCCACGGCACACCGACACGATCGCCCTCTTTCACATGCTTCACGCCCGGCCCGACCGCCACCACATGGCCGACACCTTCGTGGCCGGGTATAAACGGCGGGTTCGGTTTAATCGGCCAGTCGCCATCGGCGGCGTGTAAATCCGTGTGACACACGCCGGTCGCTTCAATTTTGACGAGGATTTTGCCCGGTTCAACAGCCGGCACCATTACCTCTTCAATTACCAGCGGCTGACCAAAGGCTTTCACCACTGCGGCTTTCATGGTTTTCAATTGCATATTATCGCCTCATCCTGATGTAGATAATTAATACAGCCCCAGCGGCGAACCGCTGTAACTCACCAGCAGGTTTTTGATCTGCTGGTAGTGACTCAGTGCCAGTTTGTGGGTTTCACGCCCGACGCCCGAGTTTTTGTAACCGCCAAACGCTGCATGTGCAGGGTAGAGGTGGTAACAGTTTGTCCATACGCGACCCGCTTTAATGGCGCGCCCCATGCGCCATGCGCGGTTGATATCCAGCGTCCACACCCCGGCGCCGAGGCCAAACTCGGTGTCGTTGGCGATGCGCAGCGCTTCGGCTTCATCTTTAAACGTAGTGATGCCCAGCACCGGCCCAAAAATCTCTTCCTGGAAGCAGCGCATACCGTTATGGCCTTTAATCAACGTCGGTTGGATATAGAAACCGTTTTGCAGCCCGTCGCCGTGTTCAACATGGGCGCCTCCGGTAATGATTTCGCCGCCTTCGTCGCGGGCAATCGAGATGTAAGAGAGGATCTTGTCGTACTGTTCTTGTGACGCCTGCGCACCGATCATGGTGTCGGTGTCAAACGGGTCGCCTTTGCGGATGTTTTCCATGCGGGCGATGACTTTCTCGACAAACTGCGGGTAGATTGACTCCTGCACCAGCACGCGCGACGGGCAGGTACAAACTTCGCCCTGGTTGAAGAACCCGAGCACAACGCCTTCCACCGCTTTATCAATAAAGCCTTCATCACCGTTCATCACATCCTCGAAGTAGATATTCGGTGATTTCCCGCCGAGCTCGACGGTGCTGGGAATGATGTTTTCCGCTGCGCACGAAAGGATGTGGCGGCCAATCGGCGTGGAGCCGGTAAAAGCGATTTTTTCGATGCGTTTGCTGCGCGCCAGCGGTTCACCGGCTTCAGTGCCGAAGCCGTGCACCACATTCAGCACGCCTTTTGGCAGCAAATCGCCAATCAGTTCCATCAACACGCAGATGCCAAGCGGCGTCTGTTCAGCCGGTTTCAGTACCACGCAGTTCCCCGCCGCCAGCGCCGGCGCCAGTTTCCACGCCGCCATCAGCAACGGGAAGTTCCACGGGATGATCTGCCCGACCACGCCCAGCGGTTCGTAAATGTGGTAGGCGACCGTATTACTGTCGATTTCTGCCGCCGTCCCTTCCTGCGCGCGGATACAGCCGGCGAAATAACGGAAGTGATCCACGGCCAGCGGTAAGTCCGCGCCCATGGTTTCGCGGATCGGTTTTCCGTTATCCCAGGTTTCTGTTAATGCCAGCACTTCCAGGTTGGCTTCAATGCGGTCGGCAATGGCCAGCAGCACATTGGCGCGATCCTGCACGCTGGTTTTTCCCCAGGCGTCGGCGGCAGCATGCGCTGCGTCCAGAGCCTTCTCAATATCCGCCGCGTCTGAGCGCGGGAATTCGGCAATCACCTGTCCGGTGACCGGCGAGGTGTTGGTAAACCAACGCCCTTCCACCGGGTCAACAAATTCACCGCCAATATAATTGCCATAACGCTGTTTAAAAGAGACTTTCGCGCCAGCAAGGCCAGGGTGGACATATTTCATAAGATGTTCCTCTTTTATTATCGGTACAGGTGAGGCGTCACGCATCGTGGCGGACACAGGGACATAAGCAGTTCTTATGCCAGGTCGTAGAAAACGAGCCGTTGCAGTTTTTTTATGCTGATAAAACAATGGAATAACTGAGAATCACGCGCTTGCTGGAATGAAATGACACAAAAAAGCACGGTGCTGGGTGTGGGAAGTGTGTCGCACGTCGCTACATACGGGACACTGTTATGCTACACAACTGTAACATCTCATTCAACGGAGAGTCACATGCCGCCACGCGCCTTGTCCCTCGCTCCTGCCGGGTTGCCCTGCCTGCTTGAAAACTCCTGGCAGCGTAGTCTCAGCTACGGGTTGACCCGCGATGATGACGCCCAGCCCTGGGTGGCGACATCCATGCTGAAAGATGCCCGCGCGGAAAACGGTTGGGTCAACCATCTGGCCGCCCCGCTACTGGCGCGGCTGCGCCCGGAGCTGGCCAGTCATCCGTCGATAATGGTGCTGTCCGACGCGACCGGCCTGGTGCTGGAGACCCACGGCAACCGCGACTTTCTGCAAAAAGCGCAGCGTTATGCGCTGGCACCCGGCAATCTGTGGGGCGAGCACGCACGCGGCACCAACGCGATAGGCACGGCGCTGGCCTTGCAGCGCCACTGTGAAGTCTCTGGCGGCGAACATTACCTCAGCCGCAACGCAGGCTTGTTTTGCTCGGCGTCCCCCGTCTTCCGACCGGATGGGCAAATTGCTGGCGTGTTAGATCTCTCGACTCCCGCCCAGGCACCGCGCCGCGATGCCGCTGCGCTGATCCGTCGCGCGGTGTGCCAAATAGAGCATGAATGGGCCACCAGCGCGCTCGGTGCCGATCGCTGGCTGCTGAGTCTGCATCATGACCCGTCTGTGCTCGGCAGTGCGCAGGAGCTGTTGCTGATTTTCGCCGATCAAACCCTGCTCGGCGCAAACAAGCTGGCGATGGATGAATTTTCGCTGACCACGCAGCATTTTGGTGAACTCTCTTTGCAGACCCTTTTCCCGCAGGCCGGTTTACAGGTGGGCGAAACCACCCTCGACGCCAGCAATACACGGCGCTACTACGCACGTCAGACGCTGCCTGCACGGCGCTATATCGGGCGCGGCGCGGCATTTGCGCAGGATCAACTGACGAAGGAAAAAGAGAAAGCGCTGCGCATTGTGAATGCCGGAATTGCCTTGTGCGTGACCGGTGAAACCGGCAGCGGAAAAGAGTATCTGGCACGCAAGTTATATGCCCGCAGCCAGTGGCGTACGGGAAATTTCGTCGCCATTAACTGTGCGGCGCTCCCGGAGCATTTGATTGAGTCCGAACTGTTTGGCTATGTCCCCGGCGCGTTTACCGGCGCAAGCCCGAAAGGCTATATCGGTAAGTGCCGGGAAGCCCACGGCGGGGTGCTCTTCCTTGATGAAATCGGCGATATGCCACTGGCGCTGCAAACCCGCCTGCTGCGCGTGTTGCAGGAGAAAAAAGTGACGCCGCTTGGCGCAAACAGTGTGTATGACGTCAATTTCACGCTGATTTGTGCCACTCATCAGGATCTCGCCACACGGGTGCAGGCCGGAACATTCCGCGAAGATCTGCTGTACCGCATTCAGGAGTTTCATCTGCGCATTCCCCCGTTGCGCGAATGGCAGAATATTGATGGGTTTATCCAAAAACTGTGGCAGGAGCTGGGCGCGGCCAGCCGTGGCCTCACCCTTAGCGCCGAGGTGGTCGCCACGCTGGCAGGTCGGCCGTGGCCGGGCAATGTGCGCCAGTTACTCAGCCAGTTGCGGGTATTGATAGCGCTGGCGGAAGACGGTGATTGCATTACGCTTGCAGATTTACCGGCCGAGATAGCCGCTCCGCGTCAGCCCGTGGCTGCGGTCACGCCGAAGGATGAGCAGAGCGCGATTGACGAAGCGCAGGGCAATATGAGCCTGGCCGCAAAAAAACTGGGTATCTCGCGCAGCACACTTTATCGGCGGCTGGAGAAACGACAAACCAGCGAGTAAGATAACACGTTGTTTTTAACCGTTTGATTTTAAATACAAATAATACAAAAGGGATATATACATAAGATGGATATTTCGACCCATAAACTCGCCAACGGTATCGCCGTAACGCTGCATATGCAGGCCACTGATAAAGACCAGCCGGTGATCATCCTGTGTCACGGCTTCTGCGGCATTCAAAAAATTCTGCTACCTGAATTTGTCGGGGTGTTTAACCAGGCAGGCTTTGCGACGATCACCTTCGATTATCGTGGCTTTGGCGACAGCGACGGCGAACGCGGTCGGCTGGTTCCGGCGTTGCAAATTGCCGATATTCGCTCGGTCGTTGACTGGGCGCGCCAGCAACCGGGGCTTGATCCTGACAGAGTCGGACTTTGGGGCACCTCATTCGGCGGCTGTCATGTTTTTGCCGCCGCGGCGCAGGATCGCGGCATTAAATGTCTCGTCAGCCAGCTGGCGTTTGCCGATGGAGAAGAGATGGTTACCGGCAAGATGAACGCGGATGAGAAAAGCGCGTTTATCGCCACGCTGGATAAAATGGCGGAAAAACAGCGCGCCACCGGGAAAGAGATGTTTGTCGCCATTACTCGCGTGGTCAGCGACAGCGAGTCGAAAGCCTTTTTTGAGGAAAACCGCGCCCGGTTCCCGGAAATGGATATCAAAATTCCGTTCCTTACCGTGCGGGAAACGCTGAATTACAAACCGGCGCATTTTGCGCGCGAGGTCACCTGCCCTTCGCTGGTGGTCGTCGCCGGGCAGGACAACGTCAACCCGCCGGAATATGGCCGGGCGCTGTTCGCCGCCGTCGCAGCCGAGAAAAAAGCGTTATACGAAGAGAGCGATGCGCGCCACTATGATGTTTACGCTGGCGAACATTTTGCGCGCGTCAGCCATGCTGAAATAGCCTGGTTTACTACCTACCTTTAATCGATATCCGTGACGGGTTGCCTGACCCGTCACGTTCACGCCTCGTTACGCCTCTCCCGGACAAAATAAAAATCGTTTCCGCAGAGATACTCTTTTTGCGCGTTCAAATTTTGTGATCAGCTTCAAACAAAATCAGCTAAAGCCTAATGCGCGGAAAAATAAGTACGTTTTGTTATGCAAATGCACATTGTCTGCGGATGGGGATAATCCTATCTTTGGCAAAGTGAATAATGATCAGGGAAATTAATGCATCCGCATAAAGATACTTAACCTAAATAAATCCACTGCGCTCATGTTAATAATCCATTCACTCCGAAAGCACCGGCCCGGAATGTATTGATTATTAACGTTTCGAAGTTATGGCAAATTTAAGGTGGTTTCGCATGAGTCAGGTGAATAATCTTGAGGGCGTCGCACAGGCGAAAAAAACGAATGTCCGCTGGTATATCGTTATTATCCTCTTTGTAATTACGGCGGTGAGCGTCGGCGATCGTTCTACGCTGGCGATTGCCGGTAAAGACATGTCTGCTGCGCTCGGCATCAATCCGGGACAAATGGGTTGGGTGTTCTCTGCTTTTGCCTGGGCTTACTGCCTGGCGCAAATTCCCGGCGGCTGGTTACTTGATCGTTTCGGGTCGAAAAAAGTCTATCTGTGCGGTTTGTGCATGTGGTCGGTGTTTACGCTGCTGCAAGCTTGCGTGGAGATCTTCCACGGCTTCGGCGCGATTATTTGCTTTACCATTTTATTGTTTCTGGTGGGTCTGTTTGAAGCACCGGTGATGCCAGGCAATAGCCGTTTTGTCGCCGCCTGGTTTCCGTCGAAAGAACGGGCGACCGCCGCCGCGATTTTTAATTCAGCGCAATATTTTGCCACGGCTTTTTTTGCGCCAATAATGGGTTGGTTAACGCTTAATTATGGCTGGCAATCCATATTTATTTTTATGGGTACGCTGGGGGTAATTATTACCTTTGTTGCGGCAAGAATTGTACATAACCCGTTAAATCATCCGCACGTTAACAGCGAAGAAATTGAGTATATTCGCAACGGTGGCGCGCTGGTGGATATGGATCAGCGTAAAGTGCGCACGGGCCCGGCATTTGATTTTGCCGCCTTTAAGCAGTTAATCACCAACCGTATGCTGCTTGGTGTTTATCTCGGGCAGTATTGCATCAACGTTTTAACCTTCTTTTTCATTACCTGGTTTCCGCTGTATCTGGCAATGGAAAAAGGGCTGGATATTAAAACTGTCGGTTTTATTGCCGCTATTCCGGCACTTTGCGGATTTGTCGGCGGGTTACTCGGCGGCGTGATTTCCGATCGCATTTTGCGCATTAGTCAGTCGCTGTCGGTTGCCCGTAAAACCCCGATCGTGCTTGGTATGTTGCTGTCGATGGTGATGGTGTTCTGCAACTACGTTGATTCGATTTACCTGGTGGTTTTCTTTATGTCACTGGCCTTTCTGGGTAAAGGGATTGGCGCGCTGGGCTGGGCGGTGATGTCCGATACCGCGCCGAAAGAGATGGCGGGCGTCGCCGGAGGCTTCTTTAATCTGTGCGGCAACGTTGCCGGCATTATTTCACCGGTGGTGATTGGTTATATCGTCAAAGCGACCGGTCATTTTGAGTGGGCGCTGGTGTTTGTCGCGCTGCACGCGCTGGTTGCCATTTTCAGCTTTGTGGTGATTGTTGGTCCGATCAAACGTATCGAACTGAAAAAAGCGCAGTAAGCACCGGAAAAAATCAGGGCGCACCGCGGTGCGCCCTTTTCTCTTTACAGCGCCATATCGTGCTGCGGGGAGGCTTCGCTTTTCGCTTCTGCCGGTTTGTCGGCAGGCGCGTTGCTCTGATCGTTCATCTGAATCACCGGCGGTTTAGTCAGTTGCAGTGTGGCGGCCGTGTCATCCCACACTTTCTGGGTCAGCGCCACATTACCGTTCATCTCCTGACCGTAGCTCGGAACGATGTCGCGGATTTTGCTCTGCCACTGCGGCGAGTTGAACTGCTCCGGGAACATCTTCTTCAGCACATTCAGGGTGATTGGCGCAGCCGTCGATGCGCCCGGCGATGCGCCAAGCAGCGCAGAGATGGTTTTCTGCTGATCGACCACCACTTCGGTACCCAGCTTCAGCACGCCACCTTTGTCTTCATCTTTCTTGATGATCTGTACACGCTGACCGGCCTGGATCAGTTTCCAGTCCTCTTTACGCGCCTGCGGATAGTACTCTTTCAGCGCTTCAAAGCGGTCTTCATCGCTCAGCATGACCTGACCAATCAGGTATTTCACCAGGTCGAAGTTGTCGAGCCCTACATGGGTCATCGGCATAAAATTGCTGGTGGTGGTGGTGCTCAGCAGGTCGAAGAAGGAGCCGTTTTTCAGGAACTTGGTGGAGAAGGTCGCGAACGGCCCAAACAGCACCACACGTTTGCCATCAATAAAGCGGGCATCGATATGCGGCACCGACATCGGCGGCGCGCCAACGGACGCCTGACCGTAGACTTTTTGCTGGTGCTGGCTGGTGATCGCCGGGTTTTCCGTCATCAGGAAGGAACCGCCAACCGGGAAGCCTGCGTAGTTGTCTGCTTCCGGGATGCCGGTTTTTTGCAGCAGCTTCAGCGCCCCGCCACCGGCACCGATAAAGACATATTTCGCATCAATGGTGTGCTCGTTGCCGCTGTTCACGTCTTTGATGGTGACATGCCAGGAGTTATCGGCATTGCGTTTGAAATCGGTCACTTCGGAAGAAGTTTGCAGCGAGAAGTTGCTGCTTTTTTTCAGGCTGCCAACCAGCTGACGGGTAATTTCACCGTAGTTAACATCGGTGCCGACCGGCGTCCAGGTGGCGGCGACTTTCTGGTTCGGGTCGCGCCCTTCCATCACCAGCGGTGCCCACTGTTTAATTTGCTGATGGTCTGTGGAGAATTTCATGCCCTGGAATAAAGTCGTTTGCTGCAACGCAGCATAACGTTTTGCCAGATAATCAACATTATCGCCCCAGACGAAACTCATGTGCGGCGTGGAATTAATAAAAGCGTGCGGGTTATTCAAAATATCGCGCTTAACCTGTGCCGACCAGAACTGGCGGGAAATCATAAACTGCTCATTAATTTCCAGCGCTTTGCTGACATCAATAGAACCATCCGCACGCTGCGGCGTGTAGTTAAGTTCCATATTTGCCGAGTGACCGGTGCCGGCATTATTCCAGCCGTTAGAAGACTCGAGCGCCACGCCATCGAGTTTTTCCACCATCACTTGTTTCCACTCCGGCTGCAACTCCTGCAGCCAGGTGCCCAGAGAGGCGCTCATGATGCCGCCGCCAATCAGCAGGAAGTCCGTTTTTTGCGTCTCTTCTGCGTACGCGCTGGTCACTGAACTGACGAGTAACGCGACGGCGCTGAGCGAGATAATTGTCTTTTTCATTGCAGGCATAATTATAAGGTTACATAGCAGGTGTGATTTGTGAAAACAGATATTAACGCACTTTTACGTTAATTTAAAATATCATTCACAAATCAGCTCATATCGATAAATATTATTTCGCCGCTTTTTTAAATTAAAAAAAGCAGTGGCATATTTTGTGTGGAATTAATATCGTCGGGATTTATTTTAAAGCAGAGAAATATCAAACAACTCGAGGGAAATTAAACGAAAAATAAAAAAGCCCGCAAGATGAGTGCCTGCGGGCTTTTTTGTTATTCAGACATTAGCAAGATGCGTTTTCGCCTCCTGTAAGGCGATTCGCAAATGATCGTTATTCTCCGTTAACAGATCGCGCGCGCGCCAGGCATCCAGGCCGGTCAGCACCATGAGTATCGCCGTGCGACAGTGATGATCGCAGCTTTCCAGCGCGCTTTTCGCTTGCTCGCGCGAACACTGCGTAGCCGCCATCACCAGCGTGATTTGCCGCTCTGCCCAGTGCACATTAGTCGCCTGCACATCCACCCGCAGGTTGCTATAAACACGCCCGGTACGGATAGCAAGACCGGTTGCCAGCATGCTGAGGATCTGCTGCTGGGCAAGACGCGCTTTCGGTTCGCTAAAGCCACTCACCACCTCTGCGCCGCTGTCCGGTGCCAGCACGATATCCGCTAATTGGGCGGCTTCGCTATCGTGACCCCGGCAAACCAGCGCGATGCGTGCGCCGAGCGACCAGGCATGGCGCAGCGCGCCCCATGTCCACGGCGTTTTGCCACTGACCGACAGCGCCACCAGCATGTCGTCATGGCTAAAGTTGATGGCCTGTAAATCGGCGACACCGCGTTCATAATTTGCCGCCGCCGAGTCACGCGCTTGCGCGTTAGCATTGATACCACCGGCCACCACGCCGATAACGCCGTGACGCGTATCCGGGGCAAAACCTTGTGCGGTTTGTATCGCCGCCTGCCCGGACGCACCGGCGCCGATAATCACCACCCTGCCGGCGCGGTTCAGCGTCGCGCTGGCGTTATCCACCAGCCGGGCGATCTCCGGCAAACAGGCGCTTACCGCGTCGGTGACCTGTTTATCTTCCTCATTGATCAGCGTCAGCATATCCAGCGTAGCGAGCCGGTCGATGTCGGTCGTGCGGCGGTTGCGACGTTCCACTAGTGAACCGTTTGGCTTACTGCTCATACCCTGCTCCTTCTGAATGGTTCCACACTCACTATAAGGTTATTTATCTGCCTTACCTGCGAATGGGGTCACGCTTCACGGCTACACCGCGCATTTTGTGCGTCTCACGCCGCTTTAAGATTTTTACGCCTTCGGTGATAATAACTATCTCGATGTGAATAATTGGGTTTGGCATGAAAGAGTTAGCGCAGCGGATAAAACCACGCAAACGCCCTATGAAGCTCAGCACCACCGTGACGCTAATGATATGCAGCGTTATCGGTTCAGTGCTGCTGCTGGCCTTTGCCCTGTGGTTCTGGCAAATCAGCAATGCCACGCGTGATGGTGTAAAAGAGACGGCGCTGGCCGTTGCGCGCACGCTGGCTGATTCGCCTGAAATCAAGCGTGGATTATTGTTGCCGCCCGACAGCAACGTGATCCAGCCGCTGACGGAAGCGGTCGCTGCCCGTAACGATCTGCTGTATGCCATTGTCACCAATATGCACGGCATCCGTTATTCGCACCCGAACGCCGGGATCATCGGGCAACACTTTATTGGCGAGGATCTTAACCCGGCGCTGAAAGGCAAAGAGAATGTCGCGGTGAATCGCGGCGTGCTGGCACCCGCATTACGCGTTTTTACGCCGGTATACGACCACGCCAATCAGCAAATTGGCGTGGTCGTGGTCGGGATCTCGCTGAGCAAAGTCGATCAGCAAGTCAGCCGCAGCCGCTGGGCGGTGATGTGGACGCTGCTGTTTAGCGCGCTGGTCGGCTCGCTCGGCACCTGGCAACTGGTACGGGTGCTGAAACGCATTTTGCTTGGCCTTGAGCCGCACGAGATTTCAGCGCAATTCAAGCAGCGCCAGGCGATGTTACAGTCGCTCAAAGAAGGGGTAATTGCCGTCGATGCTGATGGGCGCGTAACGCTGCTTAACCATGCCGCGCGGCAGATGCTGCTGACCAACGCGCCGGACGGTGCCGCCGGGCACGGGCCTCTGCTCGCCGACCTGCTGGAAGTACTGGAAACCGGCGAGCCAACCCATGACCGCGAGCTCGGTTGCAACGGTCTGCTGCTGCTCAGCAACACCGTGCCGGTACGCAGCCAGGGCGTGGTGATTGGTGCGATCAGCACATTCCGCGATAAAACCGAAGTGAGCCAGCTGCTCCAGCGACTGGACGGGATGGTGAATTACGTTGATGCGTTGCGCACCACGTCGCACGAATTTATGAACAAGCTGCATGTTATTCTCGGCCTGTTAAACATGAAAAGTTATGACAAGCTTGAAGAGTATGTGCTGCAAACCGCGCAGAATTATCAGACCGACATTGGCGCGATTCAGCACCGGATTAAATCGCCGGTGGTGGCGGGTTTTCTGTTAGGCAAAATCAACCGGGCGAAAGAGCGCGGTTTTACGCTGACGCTGGCGGATGAGAGCCTGGTGCCGGATAACCCCAATGAGAAGCAAGTGACCGTGCTGGTGACGGTGCTGGGGAATCTCATCGAAAACGCGCTTGATGCCATGAGTAGTCAGCCGGAAGGCGAAGTGGGTATCCTGCTGCATTATCAGGATGGCTGGCTGACGGGTGAAGTGAGCGACGATGGTCCGGGCATTGCTCCGGACAATATCGATGCCATTTTCCGTAAAGGATTCTCAACGAAAGGTGATAACCGGGGCGTTGGGCTGTTTCTTGCCAGCCAGCAGCTCACCGAACTTGGCGGCACGATCACCGTCGAGTCTGAACCCGGTGTCTTTACCCAATTTTTTGTCCATCTCCCCTGGGATAGTGAAAGGAAGAACGCGTGATAAATGTATTAATTGTTGACGATGATGCCATGGTCGCCGAGCTGAACCGCATGTATGTGGCGCAGATCGCCGGCTTTCAGTGCTGCGGCACGGCGTCGACGCTGCGCCAGGCCGAGGAGATGATTAACGATCCGCAGCGGGATATCGATCTGGTGCTGCTGGATGTCTATATGCAGCAGGACAGCGGGCTGGATCTGCTGCCGACCATTCGTGCCAGCGGTCGGGCGATTGATGTCATTATGATCACCTCCTCCGCCGATGCGGCAACCATTCAGACCTCGCTGCACTATGGGGTGGTGGATTATCTGATCAAGCCTTTCCAGTTCCCGCGCTTTGAAGAGGCCCTGACCTCGTGGCGCGAAAAACGCAAGCTGATGAGTGCACATCCTTATTATGAGCAGTCTGATGTCGACCGCCTGTTACACGGTGGCGCACCGGAAGCCGCAGACACACGTCGTCTGCCAAAAGGGTTAACCGCGCAGACATTGCGCACTATTTGCCAGTGGATTGACGCCCATCCGGGCATTGAGTTTTCCACCGATGAGCTGGCGAATGCGGTGAATATTTCGCGCGTGTCGTGCCGTAAATATCTGATTTGGCTTGCCCAAATCAATATTCTCTACACCACCATTCACTACGGCGCGACCGGTCGACCGGTATATCGCTACCAGTTGATTGCCGATCAATACAGCTTGCTTAAGCAGTACAGTCAGTGATCCGGTAGCTGTCGTCGCACGGCGTAAAGCGAAACTGACGCTGTGAAGAGAGGATAATGTCGCGGTTTTTGGTGACGAAAATCGCTTCAATATCCTCGCGCTGTTTCAGTAACGCACAGCCTTTTTCCACACCGAGACCGAAGATAAGCGTGGTCCAGATATCGCCGTCGAGCGAATCGCGGGAAATGATGGTCACGCTGTCGAGTTCGTTATCCAGCGGGTAACCACTGCGCGGATCAAGGATATGGTGCCAGCGTTTGCCATCCTGTTCGAAATAGCGCTCGTACGTGCCGGATGTCACCACCGATTGGTTCACCACACCAATCGAGCCCACCAGCGCATCGCTGGACGAGAAAGGTTTTTTCAGCCCAATTGACCAGCTACCTTGCGGTGTGCCCAGAGTTTGAACATTCCCCCCAAGGTTAATCAGCCCGTCGCGCACACCCTGCTGATGCAGGTAATCGCGCACCCGATCGGCGATAAAGCCTTTGGCGATTGCGCCAAGATCGATCTCCATCCCCGGCTGGGTGAGAAACACGCTGCTGTCGGTATCATTCAGCACCACATCCTGCGGATGAGTGATGCGCAACCGCGCGGCTATCTCGTCGGCTGGCGGTACACGGTCGCCTTTAAAACCGATACGCCACAGCTTCACCAGCGGGCCAATCGCCAGATTAAAGGCGCTATCCTGCACCATGCTGGCAGCTTTGGCGCATTTAATCAGTTCAAACACCGGACGGCTGACCGCCACCGGATGCTGTCCCGCCGCGTGATTGATGTCCATTACCTGCGAATGGGCGCGGTTGACCGTCAAAAGATCTTCGTAACGTTTGATAAGCCCAAAAACACGGGAGGCAAGCGCTTCGTTATCGGCAAAGAGTTTCAGCAGAATGGGAGAACCCATAAGGGTTGCAGAGTAGCTCCAGACACGGTTATCGGACATCGCACTCTCCTGATGGGCTAAATTGAACAGGCCTGCGCAGTGGCAGGCCTGAAGTGTAGCACGTGGTTAGCCGCGTTTGGCGCGCATCGCCGCCTGGTGTCCCGCCAGTGAGCCGAAGATAATGATATCGGCAACGGCGTTCCCGCCGATACGGTTGCCGCCATGCAGGCCGCCAACCACTTCACCGGCAGCATAGGCACCCGCGATCACCTGATTTTCTGTGTTCAACACTTCGGTTTCAGTGTTGATGGTCACCCCGCCCATGGTGTGGTGCACGCCCGGTGCAATCTGGATCGCGTGGAAAGGGCCTTCGTTGATCGGCGCACGCAGCGCGGTGGTGCGACCAAAGTCTTCATCGTGCTGTTTTTCCACAAAGCCGTTGTAGCGCTCAAGCGTGGCCAGGAAAGCGTGGTAATCAATACCCAGTTTATCCGCCAGTTCACGCGGCGAGCTGGCGCTGGTGACCAGACCACGCGCGATATACTCATCTGCCGCTTTGTTTTTCGCTCTGACATGCTCATCAAACACGATGTAAGCGTAATGTTCCGGCAGGGCGATGATTGCCGCCGAGACTTTATCGCGGGTCGACATTTCGTTAAAGAAGCGTTTCCCCTGCTGGCTGACGAGGATAGCACCGCCGCCGCGAATCGATTCGGAAATCAGATATGAGGTATTCTGCTCAACGGTCGGGT
The DNA here is from genome assembly GCF_042788165.1 of Kosakonia sp. YIM B13588. Taxonomy (NCBI): domain Bacteria; kingdom Pseudomonadati; phylum Pseudomonadota; class Gammaproteobacteria; order Enterobacterales; family Enterobacteriaceae; genus Kosakonia; species Kosakonia sp. YIM B13588. Next base: position 889,333 of record NZ_JBHZPO010000001.1, read on the forward strand.
GGATCTGAATTTCGCCCATATCCACAGTGCCCGCGCCAATTCGTTCCAGCAGTGCGATACCGCCACCGGTCGCGCCCTTATGGTTGGTGGTAACAAAACCGTCCAGATCCGGGCGGTATTTCACTACCATGGCGCTGTTGGCGCTAAAACCACCGGTCGCCACAATCACGCTTTTCGCTTCTACGACCACGCTCTCCTGCTCTTCGGTCAGCAGGCGCACACCGCGCACTTCATTTTGCTCGAACAGAATATCGTCGACTGAAGTATCCAGCATTACATCAATGCCGCGTTTGGTGACGTTACGCACCAGGCCGCTAATCAGGTAGCCACCGACTGCCGATCCGTCACGCGGACGGTGCGTACGGTCAATGCTCATCCCGCCAGTGGTGGTGATGTCGTTAAGCATAATGCCGCGACGGGCCAGCCATTCGATGGCTTCTGGCGCATTTTCCACAAAGCGGCGCAGCAGTGCCGGGTTGTTTTTATTACCGCCGCCTTTCAGGGTTTCCGCGTAGAACAGCTCTTTGCTGTCCTGAATGCCTTTCACGCGCTGGAAGCGGGTTTCTGCGGCGTTCATCCCCGCAGAGGCTTTAATGGTGTTACCGCCGATAGTCGGCATTTTTTCGACAATCAGCACGCTCGCCCCTTCGTCGTGCGCCTGGATTGCCGCTGCCAGACCCGCGCCGCCGCTACCGACGACCACCACGTCATAACGTTTGGGTTCCTGCGTGTCACTGCCCTCTTCCGCCGCCAGCGCTTTGCTGGATTTCACCATCGCTTTTGATACCGCTTTTTTCACCGCTTCGCTCTGGCTGGTTGCGCCAGAAATGGCGTCGACGTGCGGGCTGTTCGCCGTCAGGATACGGCCACGGATCTCTTCAAAGCTGCTGGTGAATTCAACGCTATCAACGGTGCTTGCGGCAAGTTCAATATCGACGATGCGGTCAGTATCGAGGCTGACATTGATAACCAACTCGTTGGCATCGTCCTGAACCGTTTCAGCAAAAAGACCTGGCTTAAATTTCGATGCGCCCATGCTCATGTCGCGGATCATCGCTTCCACCAGCGAGAAGCGCCACAGCGGTTCCGGGATATTCAGCGCTTCACGCTGGGTGCTATCAATGAACAGTTCCAGGTTTTCACCACTGGCGATACGCGCCGTCCAGTCCGGGTACGCGATGCACGCGCGGCCTACCGCAATCAGGTCATAGCCGTGATCCAGCCCCTGCTCAGCATCGGCGGCATTTACCACGCCGCCTACGCCCATCACCGGGATCTGCGCCAGCGTTGCGGAACGCATGGCACAATATTTATCAATCAGCGGCGTCGGGTCGCTGGTGTCGTTAATGGAAGGACGCAGCGCCGCACCGACGGAGAAGTGCAGGTAATCAACACCGCGCGCCGCCAGTTTTTCCAGCAGGAACATGGTGTCATCAAAACGGATGCCGGGCACTTCCAGCTCTTCCGGCGAGAAACGGTAACCGATAATAAAGGCATCGTCGGCATACTGACGCGCCATTTTATGGGTGATATCCAGTACGGCCAGCGGGAACTTCGCGCGGTTGTCGCGGCTGCCGCCCCACTCATCGTCACGCTGGTTGGAGTTTGGCGAGAAGAATTGCTGAATAAGATAAGTATTGGCACCGTGAATTTCGACACCGTCGAACCCAGCCTGAATGGCGCGGCGCACGGCTTCACCAAATTTACCAATCATTCCTTCAACTTCGGCGGTGGTCAGCGCAACCGGGGTGGCTGCGCCATCACGCGGTGCGGCAATAGCGCTCGGGCCAACCGGAGTACGGCCGCCAATCAGTTTCGGTTCGACCATGCGGCCGCCATGGTAAATCTGCAAAATCGCTTTCGAGCCTTCGGCTTTAATCGCTGCGGCAATTTTTGCCAGGCCGGCAATTTTCTCGTCGTTATCAATACCGATAGCACCCGGAAATGCCAGACCGAGATCATCGACAAAACAGCATTCAACAATAATGGTGCCGATACTTCCGGCGCGGGCGCGATAATATTCCACCAGTTCACTGCTGACAGTGCCGTCAAAATAACCTGTGCAGGTGGTCATTGGCGCCATTAACAAACGGTTTTTCAGTTCTGCGCCATTCGGCAAGGTAAACGGGCTGAGGATGCGTTCGTTGCTGGTCATAATTAAACTCCAAATCTAAAAATTAAAAACTTTGAATTCGGTGACGGATTTATTTTTCGTTCTATTTTTTAATCCTGATGTCGTGTATTTAATATACCGTGAATTTTAATTACCAAATTAATTACGTTAGTTATAAAACTATTTAACCACCCTAATAACAGAGCTACCTCCAGTGTATTATCATTTTTAAATATCGTGTTCACATGGCTTTAATTACCGGTAACATTGCGATTACTTCACACTTTTCCTTTCCAGCTTTATTCAAATAATAAAATAGATAATTATCATATACTTAAAAGAAAAAACATCGTTAATGAGAGTTATTATCAGCACCATTTTTTAACATTTGCGGCAATTTTGTGAAATTAACCACATAATACTCTGTGGGTATTCAGTTTATTAAAAAAAGTGTCGTTCGTTTCGTTTTCTTGATCTCAATCAAGAGTATTCGCCAATGGAAGAGCAATATATAAATACGCTCAGATTTTTATTTAATGCGATTGAATTTGCGTTAAACAACACATGCCAGAATGTGAAAAGTCTCAATAAAAAATTAAAGTAACTTTTGAAACTAAAATAATCAGAGATTCACTTTCCGCGCATGACCGAATTTTTAACTACTTGTAGATGCTCACTATGACAGAGAAAACAACAACCCCACCGTCTGCTCCTGCAGCCAGTGCAAAAGCCGGAAATAAAAACCGCCTGATAATGATGGCGTTGCCGATTATCGTGGCAGTGCTTCTGCTGTTTGTCCCGGTGCCGGAAGGTTTACCGCCGTTTGCCTGGCACTACTTTGCTATTTTCGTTGGCGTGATTGTCGGCCTGATTTTCGAACCCCTGCCGGGTGCGGTTATCGGCATGACCGGCGTGGTGGTTATCGCGCTGTGTAGCCAGTGGCTGCTGTTCAGCCCTGAACAACTGGCCGACCCGAAATTCAAACTTGCTGGTCAGTCCTTTAAATGGGCGGTGAGCGGTTTCGGTAACTCCACCGTGTGGCTTATCTTCGGCGCGTTTATGTTTGCCGCCGGTTACGATAAAACCCAGTTTGGTCGCCGCCTGGCGCTGATTCTGGTGAAATACCTTGGTCGCCGCAGCCTGACGCTCGGTTATGCCATTACTTTTGCCGACCTTCTGCTGGCACCTTTCACACCGTCAAACACCGCGCGCAGCGGCGGGACAATCTACCCGATTATCGCCAACCTGCCGCCGCTGTACGGTTCCAAACCGAACGATCCAAGCGCGCGCCGTATCGGTTCTTATCTGATGTGGGTAGCGATTACCGCAGCCTGTATCACCAGTTCTATGTTCCTTTCCGCACTGGCACCGAACCTGCTGGCGCTGGCGCTGGTGAAAAGCACCGTTGGCATTAACATCTCGTGGGGCAGCTGGTTTATCGCCTTCCTGCCGCTGGGCGTACTGTTGATTCTGACCATGCCGCTGCTGGCGTACTGGTTCTACCCGCCAGAAGTGAAAATCAATGACGAAGTGCCGCTGTGGGCCAGCCGCGAGCTGGAAAAACTGGGCAGAATGTCACGCAATGAAATCCTGCTGCTGGTGTTTGTCTGCTGTGCGCTGCTGATGTGGATCTTCGCCGCCGACTTTATCGAGCCTGCGCTTGCAGCACTGCTGGTGGTCGTGCTGATGCTGTGGACCGGCGTGTTAACCTGGAACGACATTACCAGCAACAAACCGGCATGGAACACCTTCGTCTGGTTCGCCACGTTAGTTGCGCTGGCCGATGGCCTCTCCACCACTGGCTTTATCGCCTGGTTAGGTAAAGAAGGCGGCCTGCTGATGAGCGGTATCTCTCCGGGGATGGCGACCATCGCTCTGCTGCTGGCGTTCTACCTGCTGCACTATCTGTTCGCCAGCACCACCGCGCACACCACGGCGCTGCTGCCTGCGATGCTGACCATCGCCGCGACAATTCCTGGCATCAATATGGAAGTGGTGGTTCTGGTTCTGTGTACCTCGCTCGGTGTGATGGGCATCATCACCCCGTACGGTACTGGCCCAAGCCCGATTTACTACGGTAGCGGCTACCTGCCGACCAAAGATTACTGGCGTCTGGGCACCATCTTCGGTGCTATCTTCCTGGCCGCCCTGCTGTTGATTGGTTATCCGTGGATCACCATGATGTTCTGATTCGTAACCGCCGGGCTTTCCCGGCGGTTTTATTTTATGGAGTAAAGAGCTATGTCGAACAAACCCTTTGTTTATCAGGACCCGTTCCCGCTGGCGAAAGACAATACGGAATATTACCTACTGAGCCGTGAATATGTCTCTGTTGCCGACTTCGACGGCCAGCAAGTGCTGAAAGTCGAGCCGGAAGCACTCACGCTGCTGGCGCAACGCGCGTTCCATGACGCTTCCTTTATGCTGCGCCCTTCCCACCAGAAACAGGTGGCGGCCATTCTGCATGACCCGCAAGCGAGCGAAAACGACAAATACGTTGCTCTGCAATTCCTGCGAAACTCTGAAATCGCCGCCAAAGGCGTGCTGCCGACCTGCCAGGACACCGGCACGGCCATCATTATGGGTAAAAAAGGTCAGCGCGTGTGGACCGGCGGCGGTGACGAAGCTGCGCTGGCGCGTGGTGTTTACAACACCTATACCGAAGACAACCTGCGTTATTCGCAGAATGCGCCGCTGGATATGTATAAAGAGGTCAACACCGGCACTAACCTGCCTGCGCAGATCGATCTCTATAGCGTCGACGGCGACGAGTATAAATTCCTCTGCATCGCTAAAGGCGGTGGTTCTGCCAACAAAACCTATCTCTACCAGGAAACCAAAGCGCTGATTACACCAGCGAAGCTGAAAAACTATCTGGTTGAGAAGATGCGTACCCTCGGCACGGCAGCCTGCCCGCCATACCATATTGCGTTCGTGATTGGCGGTACGTCGGCTGAATCAACACTGAAAACGGTGAAACTGGCCTCAACCCGCTACTACGATGGCCTGCCGACCGAAGGTAACGAGCATGGCCAGGCATTCCGCGATGTCCAGCTTGAACAGGAACTGATGCAGGAAGCGCAAAATCTCGGCCTCGGCGCGCAGTTTGGTGGTAAATATTTCGCTCACGATATCCGCGTGATCCGTCTGCCGCGCCACGGTGCCTCCTGCCCTATCGGCATGGGCGTCTCCTGCTCCGCCGACCGTAACATCAAAGCGAAGATCAACCGCGAAGGCATCTGGATCGAGAAGATGGAGCACAATCCGGGGCAGTATATTCCGGTAGAACTGCGCCAGCAGGGTGAAGGCGATGTGGCGAAAATCGACCTCAACCAGCCGATGAAAGCGATCCTCGCGCAGCTTTCCGCGTTCCCGGTATCGACCCGCGTTTCGCTGAACGGCACGATTATCGTGGCGCGCGATATTGCCCACGCGAAGCTGAAAGAGCTGATTGATAACGGCGAAGAGTTGCCGCAGTACGTCAAAGATCACCCGATCTACTACGCAGGCCCGGCAAAAACACCTGAAGGTTATGCTTCCGGTTCGCTTGGCCCAACCACCGCAGGGCGTATGGACTCCTACGTGGACCTGCTGCAATCGCACGGCGCGAGCATGATCATGCTGGCAAAAGGCAACCGCAGCCAGCAAGTGACCGATGCCTGTGCCAAACACGGCGGTTTCTATCTGGGGAGTATTGGCGGTCCGGCTGCCGTACTGGCGCAGCAGAGCATTAAGAGTCTTGAATGCGTGGCTTACCCGGAACTGGGTATGGAAGCGATCTGGAAAATTGAAGTGGAGAACTTCCCGGCGTTCATTCTGGTGGACGACAAAGGTAACGACTTCTTCCAGCAGATCCAGAACAAACAGTGCGCCGGCTGTAACCAGCGTTAAGTAAGAAATGAAAAACCCCCGGCGGAGTGTCCGACCGGGGGTTTTTTATTGCGCGAACATCAGCGGGCGGCGACGGGTTTTAGATACTGCAATGCTTTCCGCCGCGCGCTATTCATCCTCGCTAACCACCAGCAGCGCATAAAGCGTGGCGATGTAACGGGCAGGCTGTTGCTCTTTATAACTGAAGATAACCAGCGTTTTCCCCTGCCCGTCTTCACAGTTATGCGCAGAACACAGAAGCGAACCCTCTGGCGCGGAGTAACGCGTATAAGCCTCAGGATTGAAAGTAATGGCTTTGATTCTTACCGCCACTGCGGCCTGGATGTGCTCTGGCAGCCGGGCGAAATCCCCGCTCTGGTAGAGATCTGGCTCAATTGGCTTCTGGCAACGCGGGCAAATCAATTCGACATGTTGATTAAAAAAGCGCGTTTCCAGGCCATCGTGCAGCATCACGCGTTTCTTAATGAGCTTGTCAATTTTCATCGTCGTCACCCAGGCCGGAAAGTTGATCATTCAGGTCACCCGTTCAGTCATTTCCAGTGCTGATATTAATGACCTGCACTTTGCCGCCGGTGACATCGAAAGCGATATTTTTGCGCGCCAGTGAATACATAATCCACTCTTCGCCATCGCTGTTATCGGTTTCACCCGCGCCATACTGCTCAATCACGCGCTGTTTCGCATCGCCGGGCGCCACACCACGCGCGGTATGCAATGTGGAAGAATGTAGCGTTATCTGCCCGATGACGTAACTGTCGACGCTTTTGCCGCGTTGCTGCCAGTCGATATTGGCGCTGTAGATATCAAAGCCCGGAAAAATGTGGCGGTAAAACTTATAGTTTTCCTCGCCAAACGGCACTTCACCGACGAAGTCCTCGCTGGTTTGTTTCCCGAGAGCCGCCATCAGATTGCGATCCCAGTCCTGCCCCAGGGTGATAGCCTGTTTGTTGATTTCCACGCTGAAGTCGTTTTCCGTCAGCGGCGTTTGCGCCGCCTGGGCAGCAAAACCAAGCAGTAGCGCAAAAACAGGGAATACTCGACGCATTAACTTTTCCATAGCCAGTCAGAAGAAGCGCTATTTAAGCCAGCTACCCGCCTGGTTGACAAGCGTTTTACCCGCCTGAGTCACCACCAGTTTCGGCGGGTTGTAATCGACAAGATAAAGCACATTCCCATTACGGAATTCTGCGCCAATTACGCGGTTTGTATCATCCAGCCGCGTTTTACCGTGCAGGCTAATCTGCTGGCTGTCGCGGTTTCGCGCACCGGTATAAAGCAGATCATCGCAAGGCGTGGTGAACTCTCCACAATTATTGCGGATCGCAATCATAAAATTATCCGTGCGGATAATTTTCGTGGTCGCGCCAGCGTGAACGGTCTCTTTAACCAGCGCGTAATTTTCCGGGGCGTAATAATCACCGTGTTCAGGCGGTTGCGTCAGATGCCACGCCAGTTTGTCATCATTAATAACCAGCCTGGCTTTACCGTTTTTACCGCCAAAGCTCGAATCAAACGTAACGATAGCGATATTATTTTTAACCTCACCGCGCAGGTTATTCTGCTGTTCATCCGGGCAATCGATGCGGTTGCCGCGCTGAGTAATAAAGCAATACGATCCAGTAAGCTTGTTATTCTGCTGGAATAATTTCAGCGTTAATGTGGATTCGTTGCTTTCACTGCCGTGCCACTGCCCGGAAAAATCCGTTGCCGACGCGGCGCTGGCGCAACAGGAGAGCAATAAGCTCGCAACGACAAAATAAAGCCGCTGATGTGTTGGATGAATAGCGTGCATAACGTGCGTCTCTTCCTTTTCAGCATCACAGAAAATGAGTTGATTCTTAAGGCCCGTAAAAGAACATCACGGTCGACAGGTCGTCAAGATCTGCTTTCGATAACGCATTTTTTTCCATGCGATCGTACTGGTAGATAATCCCCTTCATGGGAATAGTCGATGGATGTTCTCTGGCCATTGCCATTAATGTTTCAATATCCGACGGATTTTTGAGCGCTCTGCTGAGAAATTTGAGCAGTAACGCTTCGCCCTCTTCGCGGGTTAACAGATCCATGTGCATTTTCTCATTCGGTTAATTCAGCAGCGAAAAGGTGATGGCTGAAATAATTCCCCTCAATAACGCCCTCAACGCTTCTCTGTTTTGCAGCAGATCACCTGCTCCTTTGAAACGCACGGTGACATTGGAATGCGAATCTACTCATGCGCTTTCCAGATACCTTTTTCATCGAGGAGGATTTTATTGTTTTGTATCACGGTTAAGCTGTTATCAATTTTACTCAGCAGATAAGTGGTGGTGCCGTTTTTAAAGGTGTAGGTAATAACAGGGCAGATCGACTGTTCACAAGATTTCCGCACCGCAAAGCCGTGCAAATTGACTTCGGCCCGATCGTTTTTACGCACGCCGTAGTACGTTGCTTCGTCACAATTCGCGCCGCTACCACACACAGTGACAACCTTTATCTTAAATTTAGGGGTTTCAAAAAAATCGACGAAGGTCTCAGCCGTTTGATTAACCGCGGGCGCATTAAACGACACGTCCTGAAAACGGCTAACCCATTGTTGCAATGCCTCAGGAATGCGTTTTTCGCCTGTGTTGCTTTTATAGTGCGCAACCGATGCCGTTGGTAATACCCATGCGGCAGAAAGCCTGCCATCCGGGTAAATCACAAATGCGGAGGCATTTTCCAGATAGAGATCTTTCAGCCAGCCTTCCACGAATAACCCGCCATCCGCAGTGTGTCGCGGTTCGCCATAGACATCGAAATTGCCTGTAAACGCAGCATAATCTGGCCCTAAGACATTTTTTAACGACGCCTGCACCTGCTTATCTGCAGTGATATTTTCGACGGTTTCGAGCTGGTCAAAATGGGTGATATCAATACCCGCAGCAGCGTCAAAAGAGAAAAAAGAGAACAAGCAAACAAAAAGGATCGACAAACGCACGTTGCCAAAAAAAACATTTCGCATAAAGTTAATTCACATCCGTTCTAACGCACTTTAAACTCAGGAACCGGGACTTCACGATGTTTGTATTTATCATAATTGTCGCGCATATCTTTTGCTAACGAGACCATTTCGTGAAAATCTCTATATCGACTTAACTCGGCATTTTCGAGAATAAAACATTTTTGCACATCCCACATACTGTTATAGGGCCAAATCATGCAGATAAGATATTTATCATCGTTTTGCAAAATAAAGAAATCGCCCTTTTCTTTATGAATAACGTTCACTCCAGCCATAACTACTCCTGATAATTCTATAAAACAGCAAAGCTGAATATGCTAAAAAGCATCATCAAGATAAATTTTGCTTTACTGTCATGTCGATAAGTCAAAACTAAGGGCTAAAATTTCAACAGAGGAGTCCAGTGGGCATTGAATTTCAGAATAGACGCTAACAGACTTTATATGCATCTAATTTTTATAGCTTAATGGAGCAACCTTGTTGTTCTATTCGAAAAATAACTAAACATCAAAATCATCTGGATATAGCAAAGCCAGCCTTTTTTGTTTTTCATAATAATTCTTATCAATTTGGTGCGGCAACTGTACCTTTAATCTCTTTCGGATCTGAGAGGCAATATAAAAAGCATCAGTCAATCGTTCAAATAAAACCTCATCTGAAGATTCAAATTCTTTTGCAGCATAGATACCAAAAGTTAGTTCACGTAACTTACTTTTATCTTTCTCTGTACCATTTACAACTTCCTTTAAATATTTAAGCTGCGCAGCGATTGACTGATACATTAGTACAAGTGAATTTGTTGTTTGATTATTTTCTATGTCCTGACATCTTTTAGCCACAAGGTTTAATGCTTTTTCTATATATTCAGAAGCTGTCAACTCAGGCATTGGATACTCGTTTATGTGCATGATAACTCGTTGAAATTATATATCTAAAATTATTCTTTTCTCGTTAAAACTCCGTCCATGAAGATAAAATCCATTGATCATATTAAATTATAAAACTATAATTGTTTCTTATCCCATTCATTTGCTTTTAAAGGTATATTATTAACAACAAAACGGCCTGCATTAAATTTAATTTAAAAACACACCATTATATTATCGACTTATCCAAAGAGTTAAAGTGGTAAGTCTAATTAACAAAATCAATGAACAAATATACCTATAATACATAATTCATTCACTGATCAAGAAAAAAAACGGCATGAGCACTGAAAAAGTATTGTGACGTGACATGGAGCCGGTAATTGGTAACTTATTGAAATCGCAATCCATTCAAATAATGGTTAGCTCATTTAAATAAGCCTTTGGATAATAATTTTTGATGATTTCCAGGATCATATCTCGTTCTTGTTCTTCAATTACTTTTCCGTTATCCCAGCGCTTAATGCTTTTTTTACTTAACATTGCATCTCGTGCTGAGATTGCGCAAATTAGTGCTCTGTCATTTAGCTGAAAGTACAACCCTTCACCACGATAAATTGTTTTAAGGCGAATCACACCATAGGTTTTATCTGCAAACTCAGAAGTCGTGCCATCATTTTTTAATTCTTGAAGATAAGTGAGTTCGTCGCTATTCACTTCATCCCTCTATTATAGAGTCCGTGGTATTTACTTAGCAGTAAAGTAAGAATACCAAACATTCGCTCTGCTAAATAGTCAACTTCATGCAACTACACAATTAGTGAAAAAATATCCGCATTGGCATAGTTCCTTTACTTAATTAGCGACGGTAATGGCATACAACCTCAGCAGTCTGGTTATGTGGATCATAGGACGCATCTATATCACCCCATTTTTTTTGGAGCGGTAATAAATGATTTGTTTGCTCCTGAAACCAGGCTCTTAGATTTTTAGTCAATTTCCCATCAACTTTTTTTTGTACGCCATAAAATTTTTGAGTTGGAGCTAGCAACCAACCTTTCAGAGCAGCGGTTTCAACGGAAACCCCATCAAAATAAATAATAACAGTAACTTTTTCTTTTTTATTTTTCTGGTTAATATCTATAATTGTTCGATAGTTAAAAATCATATCATCCACTTTGGGAAACCATTCATCCCATAAAACATTTTGCGATAGAATGTCTTTCTTTGTCATCTGAGGTGAAAGAGTTAAATTTTCATTAACTTCTAATATTCCAGTATCACTATCAAAGTTCATTTCACATTCCTAATTTAAACGGAAGGCCAATTGGTTCAAGCACGGTTTTATAGTTTGATATAAAATATTGCGTCCCGTTTCCTTGACCAAAGATAGTCTTATCCTGAGCTAAAGCTTTTCCTGTTCCAGCAATCGCAACACGTTTAACACGGTAGGCCTGGATCTGACCACGATAGCCAAAGTCACGATGTGGTAAGACTTGTAAACTTTGCCACAATTTACTCCTGCTTCCACCCGCAGCATCAAGAGTTGCCTTATCGAAATAGAACCCCGACTGCCCCGGTGTACCACCATAAATTATCTCACCTTCTTTCAGCATGGTATTTGACCATGAATCACGACCTTTATACGCTCCATGCCCTTGCCATTGTCGACCAAATGCGGCCTGATTATGGTCATTTGCTTTTGTCGGCTTACTCGGTTTGCAAGACCTTCTCAACCCCCACGGGTCCACCCACCCCTGCGCATTCGGCGCATACTGGTAAAGATTGAGCCCCCCCGCCAGCCCTATCGGGTCCTGCTGGGTAAAGCGCCCGCAGTCCGGGTCGTAATAGCGGAACAGATTGTAGTGTAAGCCGGTTTCGCGATCCAGGTATTGTCCCTGCATGCGCAGGTTCTGGGCATATTCCGGCGTATGCAGCGGTGTTTCATGCAGCAGTTTCCCCCACGCGCTATTCTGCCCTTCCCAACGCAGTTCACCTTCCGCGTCGGTGAGACGCTCCGGCGTGCCATTTGGCTGATTGTGAAACCAGTAAATGTCCGGGTTGGTAATACCATCGATGCGCGCCAGCGGGTCGAAACTGCCTTGATCGCTGTAAACATAGGTCAGCGGCACATCGTCGTGAATTTCCTGTAATAACCTGAAACCGTCCCAGACGAAACGCGTGGTAACGCTTTGCCCAACCGGCTGGTCAGCGCGCATCTGGCGGCGTGTTTTGCTGATACGTCGTCCCAACGGGTCATAACGAAAACTGACCTGCACCTGCGGTTTATTGCGGTCACGCGGCTGGCTGATGACCTCCGTCAGCCGATGTTCGCCATCATAGCGATAGCGCCAGCGCGTCTGGCCGTTATCTTTCTCCACGGTACGACCGTGGATGTCATATTGCCAGCGGATACCATGTAGCTGCGTGACGCGGTTGTGACGCACGGCATGCTGCACCGTTGTATCGACAGGGTTGCTCGCCGCATCCCAGCGCCACTGTTCCTGCCCCGGCAGAGTACCGTCCTGCGTCAGCAAGCGCCCGGCATCGTCGTATTTCCAGCGATACCAGTTAAACGGATTATCGTCCCGCTCTTCGCGCACCAGGTTGTTGCGGTGATCATAATCCCAGCGGCGGGACCAGCGCCGTGGCGCCGGACGCTGGGCGTTGCCGCTAAAGACGTCGCGTCGATACAGGCGTCCAAGGCGGTCGTAATCACTACGGGTGGTGAGCAGCCCTTGCGTGCGGCTAATTTCCCGGTGCAAGGTGTCGCGGCCAAAATCACTGATCGGCAGGTTATCCAGCGCAATACTCAACAAATGCCCGCTGCCGTAATAGAACTGTTTCAGCTCACGGCCATCCGGCAACTGTAGCGAGGTGCGATTACCCAACGCATCGTAGCCCCAGCCGAGTGTACCGTTTTCTCCCTGCTCACCGATCACGCGCCCCAGCGCATCGAAAGTGAAGTTCAGCTCCTGCTCCGCTTCGGCGCTCCAGCTGTTTTCATCAAGCTGTGGGTGCAGGCTAACGCGCTCAGGGTATCCCGCAGCAGACCAGCGCCAGCGCGTCTGGCCTTCCGGTGTGGATCGCGTGAGCAACTGCCCTGCCGCGCTCCAGCTAAAACGGTGGGTAATCGCCTCAGGGTGCCCGGCGGCAAAAGTGCGTGACAACGTGCGTCCGCAGGCATCGTAGGTATAGCGGCTGACAACGCCATCCAGCCCCTGCTCTTCCAGCAACAGGGAATCCGCCCCCCAACGGAACTGGTAGGCTTCCCCGTTCTCGTTGTGCAGGGCTACCAGGCGGCCACGGCTATCCCAACTGCGGCGGATCTCTTCCCCAAGATGGTTACGCGTCGCCACCAGTCGCCCGGTGTTGTCATAACGAAACGCGCTGCGACTGCCATCCGCCGCTTCATGTTCTGTTGGCAGCCCTTGTTCGTTCCAGCGCAGCGTTTCCAGCCAGCCTTCTGCCCGCTCAAGCTGCACCGGGCGGCCTGCGGCATCATAGTGATAGCGGGTTTCTTCCCCGTCCGCCGCCTGCACCGCCACCAGCCAACCGAGAGGATGATAGTGGTAACGAGTGAGATGTCCGGAACAATCCGTTTCGCGGATAACCTGACCGGCATCGTTGTACTCCATGCGACGGCTGTTACCTGCCGCATCCACTTCTTCGATAACCTGACCAAACTCGTCGCGATGCCAGAGCGTGGTTTGCCCCAGCGCATCCACGGTGCGCGCCAGACCAAAATGGGGATCGTAAAAAAAGCGTGTTGTACTGCCGCCAGGTTCGGTTATCACCGCTGGCAACGCGCGGTTTTCCAGCCACCGGGTGGCGCGTTCATTGCCGTCGGCGTCAATCTCCTGAACCCGGTTGCCCATCTCGTCATATACGAAGGTCATGGCATTGCCGAGCGGATCGATACGGCGGGTTAATTGCTCGTTGTCGTCCCATTCGAAACGCCAGTTCTCACCGCGCTCATCAACGAAACGTACAATCAACCCCTGCGCATTCCAGAAGTGCTGACGCGTCTGGCCGTCATAGTGCGTAACGGTGGTTAACCCAGCATCAAGATCGTAGGCAAAGCGGCAGCCGTCTCCGGTATTGGTACGGTTTTCAACCACGCGCCAGTGATCAAACATCGCCCAGCGGTATTCACTTTCCAGCCCACCCGCGGCGCGGTGCCAGACCATCAGTCCGTCATCGTTATAACGATACTCGCGCGTCACGATCCCGCTAGCATCAGTCACCATTGCCAGTTGACCGCGCGCATCGTAACGCCAGTGCATCAGCGGCCAGTGGTGTTCGCCATCAAAATGGCTGGCGGAGGTCACACGCTGCGCAAAACGCGCGTCGTCATAAGCGAACGTCACATCAATCGCGCAGGGCGCATCGTGAAGGCGCACCAGACGCCCGTGCTCATCCCAGCCGGTTTCCAGCGCGTTGCCATATTCATCGCTGAGTGACGCAAGGCGCAGGATCGCCGGGTTGGCGCGCGTGGGTTTGAATAAACGCCATACCGCGCCGTCATCATCTGCAATGACGACATCGCCATTATCATTACGCCGGATGATCACCCCTTCGCTGATGCTGTACATCGCGTGATCAACCGACGGCAAAGTGAAGCGCAATTCACGCCCGGTTTCGTCAAACCAACAGGCTTCATCGCCCGTCAGCGTCAGATAGCTATCAAAAACGGTCGACCAGCCCAGACCAAACAGCCCGGCGCGTGACGTCAGGCTGTTATAGCTGCGCTGCAACCGTAGCGGAAAGCGCCCCGGCAGTGAGAAATCGAGTTCCTGCTCGTCATTAAGGACTTTCACACCGGTGGCGGCATGCACCGGGTGCGATGAGCCAAAGATAGCATTCACCGCCATGTCCGCTAGCATACCGCCGCCGGCGGATGCCAGCGCACAGGGCATATTCTTTAAAATTTTGCCGGGACGCCCACGAATAAGCGACAACGCGATCATCGCCACCGCTAAACCGGCTAATTTGCCACTTTTGATATCACGCACCGTCAGGGTTTCGCCGCCAATGATCACATTTGGCGAGACATCATCCGAAACTGTCGCTTCACAGGTGGTTTTATCTTTCGCGCGTACCGCAGGCTGACCATTGATAAACACGCTTTTCGAACCCTGTGCCAGGTATTGCGGCCCGGAGTGCTTCTCGCAGGCCACTTTGTCCTGCTCCAGTGGCGATGTACCAGCGTCCGCCGAGCCGACAGTGGGTTGCCACATTTCGCTGCCAAAATGTTTTGCTCCGGCAAGTAGCATTCCGGCGTAATCGGCGAAACTGGCGGGAGATTGCGGCTCGGCAGGTGGTGTATCCGCAGGGGTTAACGTTCCGGCGGCTCGCGCTGCCAGCTTGTTATTGGTCAACACGTTGGACGAACCGGTAACGATTTTACCCGCGGGCGACGGCGGGAAAAGCGCGTCGCCAAGGCTATTGGCCATATTGCTGATGTCGTCGGTGATCCCGGCGACGTTAGCGAGAATACCGCCAACAATTCCGCTCAGCAGGCAACTGGAACCAATCGCCGCCACACTCGCAGCGGCGGCACCAGCACCCAATAAGGGCGCGGCAGTCGCCGCCGCAAACGCCACCGCCGAACCAATCGCCGCATAGGCGACCCCTTCAGCAACGATACTGGTGATATCGGCGAAAACGCTCGAGTGAATGATTTCATCGCCCTGACGGGCTGCGTGTTTGTCGCTCATGCTACCGATTCCGTTATTCGTGCAGCGTTAGACTGTGTTTGATGGCATCCCAGCGCTCGCCGTCTTCATCGGTAAAGGCGCGCAGTGCCGAAAGGGTAAAGATCATCACTACCGCCGCACCCGGCGCCTGAACAGCAAACTGTTTTTGCCAGATTTGCTGACCGTTACGGGTAAACACCGTTTCCACTTCCACCGCGCGGGTTTTGTTGTCGCGGCCAACAAGGATACGCGCGAATTCGCTCTGTGCGATGTCGCCCATTTGCGTGCGCAGCACGTCCCACTGGCGATAAAACTCTTTCTCAAAATCGCTGCCGTCCGGGATCGGGCCACGACTGACGATCAGCGATAAGCCACTCGCTTCATCGCGAAGCATGGTCATACTGGTGTCCTGCCAGCCGGCAGGAAATAATGAAAAGGAACCTTCCTGGAGGGTGTATTGCATAAGTTAATCCTGAAAATTCCTGAGGGTCATATTTTTTAAATAAGAGGGTTGGGCATAAGGAAAACCAAATCCGATGGCGTTACCCCGTTCATCAAGTGGGGTGATCCAGGAGAAAGTTTCATCCTCTGAATGCCCGCGCGGAACATCAATTAACTTTAATTGCGGGTAGGTTTTCCTGACGTCCTCTAACAAAATATCGGCATTCGCGACATCATAAGAAATGATATAAACCTTACCCGGATTGTGCAGATCAAGACGGACTTTCATATTTCTGATTTCAATACCGCCGTCAATCGTGAACGGTTCTGCTTTTAATCTCTCCGCAATATTGGATTCTTCACGCACAAATCTGCCGGGAATAATTGCATCCAGCTTTTCTACATCTTGCCCTACTGTATTTTTAAGCTGTGTCGAAAATTGCCATAATGATTGTACTTTCATATTATTTTCTTCTGCCAATGAATTAAATGAGGAGAATAAAGCGAATGCCATTACGATTATTTTAGTGAGGTGCCTTACCTTGCATATAGTCATCGTACATTTTCCCGTAATGATCTTCATAAACTTCATCGGCAGTTGTACTGGATGCAACGTCACCCCTGCGGTAGATCTCTCTGCCGCCGGACGGCGTCTGGTGATAAGGAATGCTTTCATAGCCGCTGAAGGGCTGATGTTCGGTCGCCGCTATTCAGATCCCTTGACTTAAAATACAGAGACAGGAAGTTTTAATGATGAAATATCAAAAATCGTAATCCGACATCGTAATCTCGCTAAGGCATTTGCGGTCCAGCGCCGGGAAACCAAATCCCCAGGCTAACTGCTTATTGTCGCGTGCGGTGAGATAACCAAACGTTCTTCCCGGTAATTTTTCGCGGGGGACAAAGCGCAATGTGACATCCGGGAAATTATCCTGGACCTCTTCAAGCGTAATACATTCTCCACTGATGGAAAACGAGACCAGCTTAACGGTACCGCCACCATTCGGGCTAAGGCGCACATCCAGGTTGCTGATGGTTATCCCATCATTTAAGGTAAATGGCGCGGAGGTGAAACGATCTTTTGCTGTCGGTTTATAAGGAATCATCGGCTGGTTTAAAAGGGCGCTAACCGCATCTATTTTTTTGCCCCACAGTGATTTTAATTCTTTTGTTATTTGCCACAGAGAATCATGATTCATTTTTTTTTGTTCCGCATGCGTCGTCAACGTGAAAAGAGAAAGGAGTAATAACACCGGGAAATTTATCGCCATCCTACTGGTCATAATGACTCCCATAATAATCGTTATAATTTTGTTCGGTTCCAGAGGCGATTTCATTTTTACCGATAATCTTACCGATGGATTGCATGGCACTATTCCGTGATATTTCACCGCTAACCATCTTGTTGTACGTCTGATTATAGGCCGCTTCCGTTGCACCGCTGCCTGCGGCGACACCAATATCAAGCCCACCATTTGCCAGTATTTCACGCTGGATCTTGATGTTGTTCAATGTCGCGCCACCCTCGTCCATCAGTTGGCTATTGATATAATTTTCACGGCTGGATAAATCCGGCGTAACCGGATACATCGCATGACCCGCTTCGTGCGCCAGCGTTTGTACCGTGTCCTGAGCATTAACCATATGCTCAGGATCCATGACAATAAGCCTGCTCTCGCCGCTGGTGAAACTCCCTTCCCCGGCAGCCCCTGGCTGGATAGCCCAGCCTTTCGTTTTCAATTCTTTAAGCTGCGACTGAAGAGTAGGCGATTTATTGATCTGGTTAACCACATCCTCATTGAACGGCATAGTCTGAGAATTCTCAGGATCATTCTTATAAACATAATCCCCCTTCAGCGGCGGTGGTGCTTTGTATTTCGTAACCGGCCTGGCAGCACCCGCCGGAGCCGCTGCCACAGGAGCTGCGTGTTGCACGTTACCCTGCGGGGAAAATTTTGCCTGCACAGCGGAGTTAATATTCCCTTTATGGTCTGTCCCTGGCGCGGTAGTCGGGGCTTTTGTTCCGGGAGCATTCAGATGCAACTTACCGCCGGTGGTAATGTGCCCATCCTCTTCGACAAAGAAGTTAAAGGATTTACCGATCAGGTTGATTTTGCCGTTCGCGTTAAGCTCAATGGCGCTGTGACCGGACACCAGCCGCAGTTGCGTCCCGGAAGCCAGAATGAACTGCTCCACCACGGCATCGAGCTTGCCTTTGCCGGTGAGGATTTCCGTTTGCCCTTTCACCGCCTGCGTCTGATTCGTTTCGACGCGGTGCAGCTCATTTTTACGCACATAGTGGCTGTGATTACTGCCAATCGAGCGCGAGGCGTCGTTTTTAACGTGGACATCCATGTTGCGCTCCGCCTGGATCCAGACCTGCTCTTCACCCGCCTTGTCTTCAAAGCGCAGGGCGTTGGCGTTATTGACCGAGCCATCTTTCGAGCGGCTGAGGAAGCCCATTTGCGTGGCAGCCGCAGGTAATGCCCACGGCGGCATACTCGCTTCGTTATAGACGCGCCCGGTGATAATCGGCCGGTCCGGGTCGCCGTTGATAAAGTCGATCACCACTTCGTCGCCCACGCGCGGGATCTGCACCCCGCCGAAGCCCTGTCCTGCCCAGGCACTCGACACGCGCACCCAGCAGGAGCTGGTGTCATCGCCTTTCGCCAGACGGTCCCAGTGAAATTTCACCTTCACCCGGCCATACTTATCCGTCCAGATGCTCTCGCCCTGCGGCCCGACCACTTTCGCCGTCTGCGGACCGTAGGTCTTCGGCCACGCCGTCACCGCCGCCGGGCGGAACACCACCGACGACGGAATCACGGTGAAATCGATGCGGTGCACCGTTTCCCCGTCTGAACCGCTGGCGTAGCGGTTTTCCTCGAAAAAGTAGTTCGCTTCGGTGGTCAGGTACTCGCCGTTATCGCTGAAAAACGGCGCGTTATACAGCGCGAAGGTGTTTCCCGGTGCGACGCCAGTCGCCGTGGCGGTGCCCTGAATCTGCTGGTGCTCCACCTGCCAGCGCTCCTGGCGGATGCGCGCGTAATACTCCCCGTGACCGTGCTCAACAAAACGCCCCGGCCAGTCGTACACGTCAATACTGCCCGGCTGCGGTGACGCCGGGTTCTGCCGCGCCTGAAACAGCCACGCGTTCGGTTTGCGAAAGTCATAATCGTCCAGGCTGTAAATGCCCGGCGTCACGCTGTCCTCCAGCGCCCACTGGCTGATGCCCTCTTCGTCCGTGCTGCCGCCGGACGGCGTCTGGTGATAGGGAATGGTTTCGTAGCCGCTGAAGGGCTGATGTTCGGTCGCCGCGTCAGTCAGCACCAGCACATGGCGGTCGGCTTCGTGGCGAAAATGGTAGGCGATGCCTTCAAGCTCCATCAGGCGGCTGATGAAATCGAGGCTCGATTCCTGGTACTGCACGCAGTAATCCCAGGTGCGGTAGCTGCCGGTCAGCTTATCTTCCACATTCACCTGATATTCGCCGAGCAGCGTTTTCACTATCTGCGGCGCAGTCTGGCCCTGGAAGATACGCAGGTTGCGGTCGCGTTTCATCGGCCACAGATCCGGCTCCACGGTGAGCTGATACACCGCGTAACGCGTACCCGAAAGCTCCACGGCGCTCACCGCCACGCGGGTGATTTTGCCATTGATATAGCGCGTACCCGTTCCCTGGGTGGGAATATTGACGGTTGCGGACTGACCCAGCAGTTTGCTGCGATCGACCCGCGCATCGGTGCCCAGCACCGTCAGCGCCAGCGTAAATGACTCGGACAGCGCTTCGCGCCCGGAGAGTTTCCAGAAAAGCAGGCCGTCGACCGGCAGCTTGACCGTGATCCTGTTCGCCATAACCATGATTCCGTAAAAAATCAATCACCGGAAAGCGCACTTGCTATTGCCTGTGCGTTCGTTTTTTTAGGTGGAAAATTACTGTGCGGCGCGTGTGCCGTTACGGTGCCAGCATTAAAACTTTGAACTGGCTTGGCACAATGCGCATGCCAATGGCATTGGTGGAGTTTTGCAGGCTGACGCTGGTTAAGCGCGTTGCCGGTGTACCTTTTAGCAGTACGGTGAATGCGCCGGTCAGGTGTCGCGATGGCCCCATCACCGTACCGGAAGCGACACCCGTCGCCACGCCTGGATTATCGCCGTTAGTCAGCGGTGTAATGGTCGCCATATTGTGCGCGGGCATGCCCATAAACAGAATATTGAGCGCGTTCGGTATCGCGGTTGGCCCCAGCGCGATATCCGGGTACGGGATCGGCGTCGGAGCAGGCATCGGCGTCAGGCAGACATCCGGAAACGCGAGATCAACCCCCATCAACTGGCAGTTTGCAAACATCGAATTACCCCATGTGGATCTGTTCAGAATCGACTTTAGTGATCGCTTTCGAGGTGATCACCGTGTTTTGTGCGTGCATACGCAGATAATCATCCGCTTTCATATCCAGTTGTCCGGCGCGCACATGCTCAGTCTGCCGGGTGGTGCGAAACAGGTGCTGGCTCATCTGCGTGACCGTCTGCCAGACGGATTCCGCCCGTTTGCCAACGATGCGCGAAAGCGTAACCCACGCGGAAATCTTGTCGCCGCTGTAGTTCATCTCACTGATATGGCAATCGCCTTTCGCCGCACTGACGTTGAGCGCATCGCTGCTGAGGGTTAACGCGCCCAGACTTGTGATACGCAAGTCGCCCGGTACGCTAAGTTCGGTAGCGTCCGCGTTGCCGCGCTCCAGCACCGCGAGTAGCCACATCTGGTTATCGACCGCGCTTATCAGCACCGTATCGCCCGCCTGCGGCGCAATCACGCAGCTTACTGCCCGGCGGCAGTGCCAGCCGCGCCCGTCGCATTCGACCATCAGACTGCCATCGTCAAAACAGTGGGTGACGCGCGCTGAAAACTGCCCGCCGGGCAGCGTGGCGAGAGCCAAAGGTTGATTGAGGTTGTTCATTGCAGGTCTCCGTAAATTCGGCTGTGGCGTTCAGCGGTCCAGGCCTCCGCCGCCAGTAACTCTTCGTCGTACTCAAGAATGCCTTTGCGATCGGCAAAGCGCGCGCCCTCTTGCCGCGCGCGATGAAAACGGCTGCGTGAGAAGGTCGAGCCGCGAAAATCGGCTTCGCACACCTCCGCGCCGCTGAAATCGGCATAGGTAAAATCACACAGGGTGAAATCGGCCTGCCGGGCCGCAACGTGTTGCAGGATGCTCTGAAAAAAGCGGCTCTGTTTAAAACTGGCCTGCTGTAATGTCGCACCGACAAAAATCGCCTGATCGAACAGGCTGCCGTGGGCATGTGCGCCGCTCAAATCGGCCTGCATAAATAGCGCCTGCGAGGCGTTAACGTTGTTCAGTCGCGCTTGTTTGAGCGATGCGCCTTTGAAATTGCACTGGGTGAGTTGCGCCCCGCTAAAATCAGCACCATCAAGCTGGTTATCGGTAAACTGACAGCCGGTGAACTGATGTTGCGCATAGTTTTTGCCGCGCTGGTCGCAGTTAAAAAATACCGCCCGTTCAAACTGACTCCCGCTGAGATCTGTATCGCGCAAATCAATACCGAAGTACGTGGTCAGCAGGTTATGGCAATGATTGAGTTTCGCCCCTTCAAGCGGGCACTCAAACAGGGTCGAACGTTCTAAACGCGCACCGGCAAAAAGACTGTTATTCAGCGGGCTGCGCATAAACTGTGTGCTGTCAAAAGCTGACTGCGAGAAGTCGCAGCCGGTTAATGTGCATTCGTTGAATACGCAACGCAGCAGCGATGAATTGCTGAAGTTCGCCGTGGCTATATCGCACTGGTTAAACACGGTCTCTTCGAGGTGTGCCGCAGTAAGTACGGCGCCTGCGAGCTGGCATTCGGTAAAGACGCTCTCCTGAAGATTGCAACCTTGCAGGTTGGCTCCTTCGAAAGAAACCTCCTGAAAAATCCCGCCGGATAAATCACATCCGCGCAGATCGCAGCCATCAAAGTTGAGTTCCATAATGGCCTCGCCGCTTTTCACTTTCTGTTGCAGCTCAGCGGCACTTAACTGACTCATATCACCTCCCCATCGCGCTTCGGCAGGGTTTTCACGCGTTTGTTATAGGCACCCTCAAATTTCGTGGCGCTGTCCGCTAGCGACTGGGAAAGATCGGCGCGGAATAGATTACTGAAACTGAGATCGGCGCCTTCAAGACGGCATTTTTGCATCATCGCGCCCATTAAATTGGCTTCGGTAAAACGCACACGCCGAAAATCGGTACGCATAAACAGGCTGCCGGTTAGCGTCGCGCCGCTAAAATCCGCCCCTTCGCATTGCGCCTCGCTGAAATCGCTGTTATCCAGCTTCGCACGAACGAAATGAGCGTCAGTCAGTACCGCCTGGCGTAAATTGCTCTGCTTAAGCTGCGCGCCGCTGAAATCTGCACCGCACAGCGTGCCGCCGGATGCCACCGCACAGGTGATAAGCGTGGCGTCACGAAACAGGGCTCGCTCAAGGCGGCTCTCTACCCAGGAACAGCCGTCCAGGTACGCTCCGGCAAACGAGGCGCTTTGCAGTTCACACTGGATAAAGCTGCTTTTATTCATTTTTGCCGCGCTGAAGTCAGGTTGCGGCAGCGTAAGTTCCATAAACACACAATTATCCAGCGTCGCGTGACGGAATACGCACTGGCTAAAGCCGGTTTTACGCAGCAGCAGGTTTTCCAGTCGCGCATGGCTGAAATCACATGCGTCAAACAACGCATCGGTCATTTCCGATTCTTTAAACTGCGCGCCGGTGAAATTGGTCTGGTGGCACTGTGCCAGCGCGAGGCTCGCTTCGGTGAAGTCGCATTCGCAAAGCGAGGCACCCTGTAAATCCGTGCGCGCCAGCATCGCGTGGCTGAAATCAGCGCCGTCAAGCTGGCACTGGCTGAGGTTGGCACACTCCAGCAGCGCATTATGGAAATTGGCGCCACGGAGATCCATGCCGGAAAAATCCGCGCCGGTCAGATCCAGCCCGCTGAAATCCCCGCCCTGCGCCATCGTTCTTTCGGCACGCTGGCGAATAATCAGCGCGATATCGCCAGTCAGTTTGATGG
Organism: Kosakonia sp. YIM B13588; assembly: GCF_042788165.1. Classification (NCBI taxonomy): domain Bacteria; kingdom Pseudomonadati; phylum Pseudomonadota; class Gammaproteobacteria; order Enterobacterales; family Enterobacteriaceae; genus Kosakonia; species Kosakonia sp. YIM B13588. Next base: position 912,387 of record NZ_JBHZPO010000001.1, read on the forward strand.
CAGGTGGTTGTTCGGCCGCAGACATCAGATAGAGTTTGTGCAGCGCTTCCCGGCTCTGCTTTAGCTTTTTCTCACTCATGCTGTCGGCGTTGCGCTCGAGTAAATCCTGCATGCGCATCATCGACTCCGGCCCGCGCGGCTGGTTTTCCTGCGCATTCATCTGCGGGAAGCGCGCCTCCATCTCGGCCTTGCGTGTTTCGGCCTGCGCCTGCATTTGCTGGGCTTTGCGCTCCATCTCTTCGATAAACTCAGGCAAATCCTCCAGCTTCGGAAGTGCGGGCTCCTCCATCTCCTTGAGCAGATCGGCGGTGTCCGCACCCTGCGCTTCCAGCCGCGCGCGATGCTGCTCACGAAGCTGCATGGCGCGGTTTTGCTGGTTATCGCGCATCGGGCTGTGATTTTCCTGTACCTCGCTGTCGATCCACGGGCCGATAACATCTTCAGGTAGCAGATCTTTTTCACGGAACGCAAACAGCGCGCCTTTCTCTTTATCCAGCCGCTGTTGGAGCACTTTGCGATAATGGTTGACCGAGCGGGGAGCACCGTTTTTTTCCAGCGCGGGCATCAGTTGCAAAACGTCTGCGGCATCGTCTTCATTGATGCGTTGATTGCCCTGCCAGATAAGCACCATCTGTTCAAGATGCGGGAAAAACCACACCGTGGTAGCGCGCAGCGTTATCTCTTCAAACAGGATCTCATCGCCGCGCTGGCGCTGCATAAAGCAGCGTGCCTGCCACGGCGGCAGCGTGCCTTCCTGCAAATGCTGCTCCGGGTGCATATTCCAGATGCGCCATGCGGCCTGCGGTGGTAACGCATCCCGCTCTTCCCACCACTGATCGGGGCTGGCGGCGTTAAATACCCGCCAGTCAATATCGGGCGCAAAACCAGGAAAATCATGCTGCAACCAGCGGGCATCGTAGTTTTTACCCATCCGGCGAAAGCGGCGAGGCCAGAGAAGATCCAGCGGGCCGAAACAGGCTGGTTCAGGTTTGGCGCGCGCAGACGTGACACGCTGATTTAAGAGTTCAATATTTGGCAGGCGACGAAACCGGGTGCCGTTGTGGTTTTCTTCCACGGCACCGATACCGTGCGGGTTTTCCTCAAAACCTTCGCCCCCGAAAGCGCGGCTCCAGTCGAGACGCATCTGTTCAAACGGTTTGGCGGCGGTCGGGCGTGAACCGGCCCAGTAGCGATCGCCGGTAACGGCCAGGGTTTTACTGAGTTCGCCAATTTCAATGCGTACCGCACACGCGGTTTTATCCTGATGATGGTGCGAGTAAGCGAAGCCGGTAGCGAGGAATTCGGCGCGCGCTTTCGGCATTGCCATATCCAGCACGCCGCCGCTGGTTTGCAACTCACTGGCCGCCAGTTGCCACAACTCGACTTCAGGACGTAATTTTGGTTGTGCGCTCATATCCAGCAGCGCGAGAACAGAAACACCCAGGTGATTTTGCCCCTGCAGGCGAAATGGGCGATTAAGCACGCTCAGCCGCAGCGGTTTAATAATCTTCATATAACATCCTTTGGAAGATTAAGCGTATCGTCGGCGTTTTTTAACGTCAGGAAAGATCGCCTTACGATGAATAAAATTATGTGTGAAATAAAAACTGGCAACGTATTAAACAGCAGTACCAGAGACATCTGGTGATTGATTGATAACTTCATCGAAAATCATGCCAGCGACAGCAATTCTTTTCGCCGCTAATCCCTGATATTTCACTCGCAGCTTGAGGCCTTGTTTTAATCGATCAATCTCTTTTGTTTTCACCAGCGCCGCTGCTTTTTTATGTTGTGTTTGCCGGTCGATAACTATGGTGAAATGGAAAATAAAATATTCCCCTTTACGGGTGGTTTTCAGCGGCGACCATGATTCAAGTACGGCCTCTTTTTCCGGGCCATACCAGTCACACTGCGTAGCACAATCTTTAATGAGTTTTGCGTTGCCGGTTGGTTCGCGCAGGCCTTTAACAGTGAGATAAAGAAAAAGAGCCAATACACACCAGGAAAAGAGCGTTGAGTATTTAGCAATTAATTCCATCATTACGGGTAGTGCCTTATTTCGCTAGAACTCGATTTTAATGACCGCTAAACGGCCTTCGTTTCCTTTCTTCACTTTGATCCGCAGTCCTGGTCGAATCAATGGCATCTGAGAAATATTCACCAGTGTTTTAGCAGTGTAGAGTTGATTATCGCCCCGCAGGTGAAAGCGAATATCATAAAAGAAGTCATTACCAAACCGATCGCCGGTTATTTTGCAGGAAACAATTTCGCTTTCGACAATATCTCCCGGCCAAAGATGGCAAGTCAGAAAGACACCAATATCTGCTTTTTTCTTATCCTCCGCTCTGAACACAAAATAAAAAATCAGACTGGCAATAACCGAAGCAGCAATTCCGCCATACATAAAATATTTTGAATAATATTCAATACCCATCATCACGTTCCTGAATGAAGTCTATTTACGGTACTGAAATAAGATATTTTTATCGTCGAGGTATTTTATTTTTATCTCTTTGCCGGGCTCTAATTGGTAGGAATAAAATGTATCGATCGTTTGTGATCCTTTGACGATGCGCTGGACACCGTCGAAATCCACCGCCAGTTCATAGACGACCTTTGTACTACCACCATCACCCGACCCCGTTGAACGCATGCTTAATATCTTTGCATTTAGCAACCTTCCATATTGATCCGTCTGGTATGTTAAATAACACTCCCTGCCTATATAGAAAACTATCCCAACGACAAAAGCGAGACCAAGGAAAACCTCCATGGAAATTACCTCATTATGCCCAATATTTATGTCAAAACGTTATTAAAGAGAGCGGAGAAGTAAGAGATGCTCATTATATTTTTGTTAGGTAGTTTAAAATGCGTAATGCAAAGTTAATCACATAAAACTCAAGGCTTATTAAAATAGTGATCTTTATTCAAACGGTATTATTTATCAAGTGGAGACGGGATGTTAATCTTTATTTTCTTAGGTTCTTTTTTTGAGTAAGTCACTGGCACTTTTACTCCCTTTTGATACTCAGGGATCTTAACTACATCAATAACCGCCTTCCCTTCAGTGTTGACGATTTTATGATCGGCGGTAATAAACCGTACCTGAATGATCACATTAATAAAAGCGGAATTCTCGCCACTAGAGCTACGGATATTAACAATCTCACCCTGCGCCTGCCCCGCATCAGTCGGGTCAATTTTAACCGCCCCTCTACCAGCCATGATGATGTTATAGACAAAGAAAACAAACATGCCAAAGAAGACAACTAGCAAGGGATAAGTAACAAAGTAAGAAATTGCCATTTGGACCTTTTTATTATGCCGTGTAGTTGTTATTAACGCTTTGAATTTTTTTGAAATGCAACCCGATAGTATAACCAGTCACGCACCACTAAAAAAGCCAGTTAACTTATTTCATTTCGCCCGGCATAAGAAGCACTTGTTGAGGATCCTGAGGTAGATAGTAAAGCACAACAGTGTTGTTCCTCATGATTTTTATTAAATCCTCAGGCGTAAAGTATCTTTTAGTTGTAACGGTTACAGTTTCATTTTTAGTTGTAAACTCGACAACCATGCGAAATCGAGTATTTCCCGTGCCAGATGCGCCAATTTTCTCCTTGCTTAAAACTTTCGCTTCTGTTTTAACTCCTTATTTTTTAAATTTATCGTGAGCAACACCTGTAGGGTAACAGTATAAAAGGATGCCAATGCAAACAATAAAAATAAGTGAGATGGTAAAAACAGGAGAGTCAAACACGATAGCCGCCTTGATCTAAATAATTAAAACAACATAATTTATATTTTTCACTGTCAAAAACGATCGTGCTTACTGAAAAACCGTTAGCTTTACAGCCTCCGACCTTCAAAAAAAACCAACCAGGATTACCTTTGCAACCAACCGATTCGATTTACCATTTACAATAATGGCTATTCCATATCCTGAGGGACCAAATAAATCTGTTGAGGGTTTTCTGGCAGATAAAATAGCTGCACATTATTTTTATCATTTTCACCATCTATGGGAGTACGTTTAGGCCAAGGTGCCGGCAGGGGGTAGAACGCCACAGATGTCCGAAGTTACATACCTTTTCACTTACACTTTGGCAATTAACTTATCCAGCGGGGAGGAGATTTTCAATTTTATTTTCTTAGACTCTAGCGCCCAGGCATAGAAGCAAATGAATTATTCGACATCTCCTGAACAACAAACAGGAATAATCAATAATAATCATCTTACTTTTTTGTTATCAGATTTATTTTATTTCTCAAACATAAAAACATAATGTTTATCATCGACATACATAATTTTTATTTGCATTCCAGGTTGCATCTGTGGAGCGTAAAAGGTATCGATCTTTTCACGACCTTCAATTTTATGCCCTTCAACATTTAAAACATAAGCTACAGTTGTATTTCCTGAGTCATCCGTGGAAACAGGTCTGATATTTTCAATCACGGCCATAATCGGGCGACCTTCACGAATTATTTTCTCCGTTTTATTAACAGAAATGAAACACATAATAACAACCGCAGCAATTATGCCAATCGCTAATAAAATCCCCATCATATTGTTCATTCCTTTTTCATAAATACTTAGTCAACTGTGCTGACATATTCACCTACTGTGGTCGTGCGCTTCGCACGATAGTGGAACGAGGTATCATCGGTGACATCATCTCGACCTAACCATAATTGTCATTACTTTATCCGACTTTCTGATTCAAGTATCAGCCATATTTTTTTAGGATTTTCTTTCTTGTAGTAAATATCCACTTTGCGCTCTCGCTCGAGAGGCATCATATCTAACACAGTAACAACCTGTGTTTTTTCCAGAGTTATCTCTTGACCATCTTGCGTAGTAAAAGAAAGCGTAAAGACACATTTTGGAGAACCAGTACCTGAAGTGGATGTTTGCTTGATATTATTTATCTTAGCAACTGTCTTTATACCGTTCTTTTTAAAATCATCATGAACCATCCCTGTATGGAATACCAAATAAATAAGGAAGCATGGCGCTGCAATGCTTAATATCAGGCCAACATTATCGCCAGTGAACATTATGACCTCTTAAGGTTTATATTTTTCGATAAGATGGTTTTTAATGAAACATTTTCGCTAATCTGTAATATGAAAGAAAGCATATGCATATGACACCAACTCAGAACAAATTATCCATCATAACTGTTATAGGTTTTATTTATAGTCGATAGCCATCACAGCTATACGTGGCGGATTATCAGCATTATATTTTATGACTAGAGTTAACCCTTTCTGAATCTTATGTACCTCATTAGGTCTAACCAGACCTTTTGCGACATATTGTTTCCTTGTGTTATTAACAGTAGCCGTAAAAGTAAAATCGTATAAAAATCATTGCCGTATTTGGTATCTGTTTGATGCCATGATTCAAGTGACGCCTCAATAATTTGACCATTCCACTTTTCTCTGGATGACCAGTCACGCAGAGTGGTAACTTCATCTTTATTCGGCTTTAATGTTGAAAAGGCCAGTATAATACCCAGGATAGATACGATAACACCGATTATTAAAGGGGCTTCTGTAAAAGCACTCATATTCACTGCCATGTAAATAAATGAATTGCACTAACAATAAAGTTCTGTATTTAGAATAGCATAGTGACAATAGATATTTACCTGACTAGCACGCCATCTTTCCCTTCGTTCAGAAAATGTTTTTCAGGATTAGTCCGTAAATAGACAACCGGAACGGTGCTACCAATCTGGTATTCGAAAAGGTTCATTGTTTTAATTATTGTCAGTACGTTCTTGCGCGAGTAGTTCACTCCAGTAAGATCTTTAAATTCATAATCGATCGTTAAGTTAACCAATCCGGTTGACGACGGCGTTCCCGGCATAACGGCAGAGATAGTCGCATGTGTATAGACCGGATTTCTAAGAATGATTCTTTTCATCCCCCCCCAAACGATGTCCCTGCAGATCAAATAAATAATAAGACCCACTACCAGCCCAACCAAAATGATATGCAGGATCTTCAAATAATCCATGGAGAGATTTCCTTGATTAACATATAGTGATCTAATTTCACTAAAATTAACTAAACAACCAAATATGAATTAATAACTCATAAAACACACACCCTTTTAAATATTTTTTAATAGTTTTGATAATCTTCGTAATAAAACTACTCAGGCATATCACGATTGACTCTGATTTTGATGATTTCCCCAGGAACAATTTTTTCTTTTTCAGTAAATAAGAAAGAAAAGCCTCTTTTAGAGATAATAGCTTGCTTACCATAATTATATTTTACTGTAGCTACCACTACAAAATAATTGTTTATCCTTTGAATCTTATCATAAACCACATCTGATATTTCAGCTTCAAGACTAACGCCGTGCTCTTTAATACAAGCATCCTGAGCATCACGCTGCCTGTTCTTGTAAACAACATAACCAACAAATAGCAATATGCACAGTGGTATAAACCAGGCGAGCTGTAATTATATTTGCAACTGACCAACACCCAAAAAAGTGGAACAGAAGAGGATAAATAACAAAGTAAGAAATAGCTATTACATGTCTTTCATGCACGAAAAAACATCAGAACAAGGAGATACTATCACCTTTCTCTGGCTTATTTTTTACTCACCCAACACCAATGGCTTATCATAAATGGCAATTTTTTTAGGATCTTTAGGATCATATTTAATCGTCGTGCCATTACCTTCTTTAAATTGTTCAATTTCTTTAAAGGTTAAAGCTTTCATTATTGTAGCCTCAACTGATTCCTGCTCCCTTGTCTTAAATCTGAGCGTTAATTTATACACCGGTTTATTACCATCCCAGCTACTTGTTTGCGAGGTATAAATAATATCTGCGTTAACAGCAATCCCATTTTTTAACACCGCATCCTGAGAAAATCCGTCCTTGAGATAGGGGAAAAGATTGGTGTAAAGAAACCTCGCAATGGGAAAGACACCAAAGACAAGTGCAATAACAACCATTGATATGATAAAAAAGTTGCTCATTTTTTTTCCTGATCTCATAAAAACAGAGTCAATAGTTTAGAAGACATTGATAAACCACCAGATTTCACGACTGCTTTTATCTGTTTGATCTCCATGGCCTTGTTACTGTAGCCGAATGTATTGTGCGAAACCGAAACATTGCTGTGGGATAGCGAAACGCCAGTACGTGAAGCAGAAGCGCCGGTAATACTTTCTGAGGCGCCTGTCATACTGAAATTGTTACCTACAAAACTTTCTTTATGCGAGGAAGCCCGTGATTCCATAAAGGGGACATCAATGCTCACTTTGCTGTCACTCTTGATAGTTATCACATCGGGGCTGAAAATCGCTATCGTCCCTGCATTCACATTTTGCGTCCAGTTACCGCTGTTAACATCAATCGTTACTCCTCCATCGATGGTTTCCTTCCTGCCCCCTGCAGCAATGGTTGTCTCCTGTCCGCTATCATATTTTTCCGTTAGCTTGCCGGTGACATGGTGCAGTTCCGTACCGTCGATGTTGCTCGTGCGCCCACCCGTCACCGTCACCGCATCGCCACCGCTGGTAATATCAAGTTTACGCCCATTCTTGATAGTTTCCGTCTGGCTGTTGTTGAAGGTGGTTGTTTCCGCTTCATCTACCGTGGTCGTGCGCTTCGCACGATAGTGGAACGAGGCATCGCCGGTGACATCGTCTTTCTGCTCTTTCAGAATGGTCGTCGTGCGGTTGCCATCGATGTTGACCGTCTTGTCATTTTCCACCGAGACTTTCATATCTTTTTCGGAATGCAACTCGACAGCTTCGCTTCCGGCGCGATCCTCAAAAAACAGGTAGCTGGCGTTGTCTTTGCTGCCGTCTTTACTGCGGGTCATAAAGCCCATGCGCGTTGAGTCATCCGGCAGTGACCACGGCGGCATGCTGGATTCGTTGTAGACGCGCCCGGTGACGATCGGTCTGTCCGGGTCGCCGTTGATAAAGTCGATCACCACTTCGTCGCCCACGCGCGGGATCTGCACCCCGCCGAAGCCCTGCCCTGCCCAGGCACTCGACACCCGCACCCAGCAGGAGCTGGTGTCATCGCCTTTCGCCAGCCGGTCCCAGTGGAATTTCACCTTCACCCGGCCATATTTATCCGTCCAGATGCTCTCGCCCTGCGGGCCGACCACTTTTGCCGTCTGCGGACCGTAGGTCTTAGGCCACGCCGTCACCGCCGCCGGGCGGAACACCACCGACGACGGAATGACGGTGAAATCGATGCGGTGCACCGTTTCGCCATCAGAGCCGCTGGCGTAGCGGTTTTCCTCAAAAAAGTAGTTCGCTTCGGTGGTCAGGTACTCGCCGTTATCGCTGAAAAACGGTGCGTTATACAGCGCGAAGGTGTTTCCCGGTGCGACACCAGTCGCCGTGGCGGTGCCCTGAATCTGCTGGTGCTCCACCTGCCAGCGCTCCTGGCGGATGCGCGCGTAATACTCCCCGTGACCGTGCTCAACAAAACGCCCCGGCCAGTCGTACACGTCAATGCTGCCCGGCTGCGGTGACGCCGGGTTCTGCCGCGCCTGGAAGAGCCACGCGTTCGGTTTGCGAAAGTCATAATCGTCCAGGCTGTAAATACCCGGCGTCACGCTGTCCTCCAGCGCCCACTGGCTGATGCCCTCTTCATCCGTGCTGCCGCCGGACGGCGTCTGGTGATAGGGAATGGTTTCGTAGCCGCTGAAGGGCTGATGTTCGGTCGCCGCGTCAGTCAGCACCAGCACATGGCGGTCGGCTTCGTGGCTAAAATGGTAGGCGATGCCTTCAAGCTCCATCAGGCGGCTGATGAAATCGAGGCTCGATTCCTGGTACTGCACGCAGTAATCCCAGGTGCGGTAGCTGCCGGTCAGCTTATCTTCCACGTTCACCTGATATTCGCCGAGCAGCGTTTTCACTATCTGCGGCGCAGTCTGGCCCTGGAAGATACGCAGGTTGCGGTCGCGTTTCATCGGCCACAGATCCGGCTCCACGGTGAGCTGATACACCGCGTAACGCGTACCCGAAAGCTCCACGGCGCTCACCGCCACGCGGGTGATTTTGCCATTGATATAGCGCGTACCCGTTCCCTGGGTGGGAATATTGATGGTTGCGGACTGACCCAGCAGTTTGCTGCGATCGACCCGCGCATCGGTGCTCAGCACCGTCAGCGCCAGCGTAAATGACTCCGACAGCGCTTCGCGCCCGGCAAGTTTCCAGAAAAGTAAGCCCTCGACGGGTAACGTCGCCGTGATTCTGTTCTGCATAACGAGAGATCCCTACTCAGTGTCTGTCAGCGGCAATCAGCGCACGGTAAAACCTGCGCGCTATTTTGCGCGATGAAATTTAATACTCTGGATGATTTGTTGATATTGCTTTTGATGTTCTTCGCTGAATTCGCCAGGGCAGGTGCCGACGTAGCTCACCATTTTTTTCCCGGCGAGATCGTCGAGCAAAATTAACGTCTGGCGCTGGAAGATAACGTGGTTGTCATTTTTAAACTGGTAGAAGAGCTCCACGGCGGGATAACCGTCCACTTCCAGCATTTCCGAGGATTCAAGATGAAAATCGATGAGCGTCATCTCCAGCTCACGCGTTTTTCGGGCAGCGAGGGCGTGAACTTTATCGTCAGCTTTTGCATTACTTCGCGATACAACAAACGTAAATTCACCGCCACCCTGATTGCTGTGTGTTAATAAATTCATAGTTCTGTCTTTTTAATATAACGAGCGAGACGAGCGTTGTTATTGCAACAAGAAGACATTGCATCTGCATGCAATGTGAAAAATGACGCGCGCGGGAATGGCTTCCCGCGCGCTGCCGGGCGTCAGCCCGGAGGGATCATCACTATTGTGCTTGCGGGTTAATCAGCCAGGTACCTGGCTGCCCAATAGTAATGGTCTGGCTGCGGGTCTGACCGTTGCCCTGCAATACCAGGTTGTAACGCCCCGGTTGCAGCTTCAGTGAAGCAAAACCGTTGGTGGCCGGAGAAACAGACTGCGCTTCGCCGTTCAACGTCAGTTTTTCGCCCTCGTTCATACGCACAAAAATCTGCGCAACCGGCTCTTGCACCGCAGGCGCAGTGGTCTGGCTTTGTGTCTGCGTGGTTTGCGAAGGTGTCGCCGCAGGTGCGGTAGTTGTCTCCTGCACGGTCTGGCGTGGCGGCTCAGCGGCCTGCTGTGTGGTTTGCTGCTGATCGCTGTTGCTGGCATTCTGCGTCGCCGCCGTGTCCGGCGAGGAACTTCCGCCAAACAGCGCCGCACCCGCAATCACCCCAACGATCACGCCCGCGGCCACCAGCCCCGGCACTTTGTAACGCTTCACGCTACTCAGCGCATCGGTTTTTTCTGCCGTTTCTTCGACCGGCACCAGCATGGTGCCCGGCTGTTTTACGCTCATGACGTCGTCGATCCCGGCGACCGGCATTTCAATCAGCGCGGCGAATTCATCGACCGTTTGCGGACGGTCTTCCATTTTCAGCGACAGCGCGCGATCCACCGCCTGCAACAGCGTATGCGAATAACCCGGCAAACCGCGCTGCGTCAGTGGCACATAGGTGTCCTGAATGCTGCGCACCACGCTTACCGGCGGCGGTGAGCCAATAATTAGCGTGTGCAGCACCGCGCCAAGGGCGTAAATATCGGTCCACGGCCCCTGCTCGCTTTCGTTGTCGTCGGTGTATTGTTCAATCGGCGCATAACCCGGACGCAGCATGGTTTCGGTTTCATCGGAAACCGAGCCAATACTGCGACGCGCAGAGCCGAAATCGAGCAACACCGGCAGGCCGTTATCCTGAATCTGGATGTTATCCAGCGAGATATCACGGTGCAGGTAGCCTTCGTCATGAATGGTTTTGATAGCACCCAGCAGCATCGGCAGCATGCGGCGGATCCACGCTTCATTAATCAGCGTCGGGTTCTTTTCACGCAGGCGGGAAAGCGTAGTACCGCTGTAAAACACCGTCCCCATGTAAGCTGTGTCGTTCTGCACCCAGAAGCGCAGCACATGCAGCAGATTCGGGTGGTTGAAGCGCGCCAGCAGACGCGCCTCCTGAATAAAACTGTTCAGCCCGGCGGTAAACGCTTTACTGAAGCGCTCGCTGCGCAGCACCAGTGTCATGTCATCATTACGTACCGCCAGCGAGGACGGCATAAACTCTTTAATCGCGATGGTTCGCTCAAGCTGGTGATCCTTGGCGCGATAGACGATGCCAAAACCACCGCCGCCGATCACTTCTAAAATTTCGAACTCGTTGAAGCGATATCCCGGTGGCAGTGCATTCGGTACACTCCGGTTGTTATCGTGATCCGTCATATTGGAAAACTCTCTTGATAATGGCTTTACGCCGCAAACTGACAGTGAAACTCACCCTGCTCAAACGTGACCCGTAAGCGCTTATATTGCTCGTCGCGCGCGCTGGCGTCGAGTAATAGCTGGCTCATCAGCGGCAGCAGTGTATTAGTAAGGATGGCGTCCACCATACGGCCGCCCGATTCGACTTCCGTACAGCGGGCAACGATTTGCGCCACCACGCTGTCGTCCACTTCCGACACAATCCCGTGGTTGTCTGCCAGACGGCGCTGGATGCGTTTAAGCTGCAGGCGCACAATCATCGCCAGCATCTCGTCGCTGAGCGGGTAGTACGGCACCACCAGCAAACGGCCCAGCAGCGCGGGCGGGAAAACCTGCAATAGCGGTGGGCGCAGCGCGTCGCGCAGCGCGTCCGGTTCCGGCATCAGTTCCGGATCGGCGCACATGCCGGTAATCAGCTCAGTCCCGACATTGGAGGTGAGAATAATAATGGTGTTACGAAAATCAATATGGCGGCCTTCGCCATCTTCCATCCAGCCTTTATCGAATACCTGGAAGAAGATTTCGTGTACGTCCGGGTGGGCTTTTTCGATCTCATCAAGCAGCACCACGCTGTAAGGACGGCGGCGCACCGCTTCGGTTAACACACCGCCTTCACCGTAACCCACATAGCCCGGAGGCGCGCCTTTCAGCGTGGAAACCGTATGCGCTTCCTGGAATTCACTCATGTTGATGGTGATAACGTTCTGCTCGCCGCCGTACAGCGACTCTGCCAGCGCCAGCGCGGTTTCGGTTTTACCGACGCCGGACGGGCCGCACAACATAAACACACCCACCGGTTTGTTCGGATCGTCCAGACGCGCACGCGAGGTCTGCACACGTTTGGCAATCAGTTCCAGTCCGTGGCGCTGTCCAATTACGCGTTCGTTGAGAGTATCGGCGAGTTTCAGCACCGCGTCGATTTCGTTTTTCACCATCCGCCCCAGCGGAATGCCGGTCCAGTCGGAAACTACCGCCGCCACCACGTTGGCATCGACCGAGGTAAACAGCAGCGGCGCGTCGCCCTGTAGCGCCCGCAGTTCTGCCTGCTGTTGCGTCAGCGTGGCGCGTAAATCGGCCAGCGCCTCTTCCGGCGAGGTGTGCAGCTGCGCGCGCAGCGCAATAATCGCGTCAACCAGCGCCTGCTCCTGCTCCCAGCGCGCCGTCAGTTCGTCGCGTTGTTGCGCCAGTTTTTCCAGCTCAACCTGCAATTTCTCCACACGGTCACTTTCACCGGTCGCCATTTTCGCTTCACGGTTGGCTATTTCAATTTCCACGTCCAGCGCGGCGATGCGGTGCAGGCAATCTTCCAGCTGCGGCGGCGGAGAACTTTGGCTTACCGCGACGCGCGCACAGGCGGTGTCGAGCAGCGCAACAGCTTTATCCGGCAACTGGCGCGCCGGAATGTAGCGGTGCGAGAGTTTCACTGCCGCGACAACCGCTTCATCCAGCAGCAGCACGCGATGGTGTTTTTCCAGTGCGGAAACGGTGCTGCGCAGCATCAGTACCGCTTTTTCTTCGTCTGGCTCAGCAACCTGTACGGTCTGGAAACGGCGAGTCAGCGCCGGATCTTTCTCAATGTATTTTTTGTATTCCGCCCAGGTGGTCGCGCCGATGGTGCGAAGCTGACCACGCGCCAGCGCCGGTTTCAGCAGGTTGGCGGCATCGCCCGTGCCCTGCTGGCCGCCTGCGCCAATCAACGTGTGGATTTCGTCGATAAACAGAATGATCGGTGTCGGGCTCGATTGCACTTCGTTAATCAGCGACTGCAAACGCGCTTCAAACTCGCCCTTCATTCCCGCGCCCGCCTGCAACATGCCGATATCCAGCAGCCAAAGCTGAACATCCACCAGCGGTTCCGGCACATCACCTGCGGCAATGCGCAGCGCCAGCCCTTCCACAACCGCCGTTTTACCCACGCCCGCTTCACCGGTGAGCAGCGGGTTGTTCTGGCGGCGACGCATCAGAATATCCACCATCTGGCGGATCTCTTCATCACGTCCCACTACCGGGTCGATTTTACCGTCGCGCGCACGCGCAGTTAGATCCTGACCATACTGCGCCAGCGTGCCCTGCTGCTGCGGTACACCTGCGCCCGCGTCATCGTTCAGCGCCACGGTGACTTGCTGGCTCTCTTTGCTGTTGGCGAAAATGGCGTCGAAGTTATCCAGCAGCGCATCGGCGCTGATACGCTCAAACTGCGGCGAAATGCCTTTCAGCACGTTTGCCAGGCTCCAGGTTTTCAGGATCCCGGCCAGCAGATGACCGCCGCGAATGCGCGTCACGCCATATTTTAATGAGCCATATACCCACGCGCGTTCAACGGCGGTATCAATGTGTTCTGACAAGTCGGAAACCGAACTTGCGCCGCGCGGCAGTTTGTCCAGCGCCGCGACGATATCGCGCGTCAGCGCCTCTTCATCCAGCGAAAAGTGGCGAATAACCTGCTGCAGATCGCCGTCCGTCTGTTGCATCAGCTGATGCAGCCAGTGAACCAGCTCCACATACGGATTGCCACGCAGCTTGCAAAAGGCGGTGGCGCTTTCCAGCGAGGTAAATAACAGCGTATCGAGTTTGCCGAACAGAACGGCGCGGCTGATTTCTGACATGAGTTCATCCATTATTCATAATTAGTGTGCAGTCATCCTTACAAGCCAGCTCGTCGTGCGATACGACATGCAGGATGTGTGCGTACGTCAGACCAGGAAACTAACAACGGAGGTTATCCCTCCGGGCTGAAAACTAAATCTCCTCGCGCTTGTGGCGTCGGCTGAGCGCCAAGCCAGGCGCTATAACCCAGACGCCCGGCCCCGCCAAGCGTGGCACCGGCGACATCTTCGCTGCGCAAAATCACTTTCACCGCCCACTGGTACTCAATGCCCAGATACTGGCGCACCCAGTCGCGTAACGCGGCGACATATTTTTCACCCGGCATAAAACGCCGGTAGGTATCAACGGGAAGCGGACCAATTTCGATGCGAAACTTATGGCACACATCGCGCACGGCTTCGCCAAGAAACGCCGATTGCCCGAGGCGCGGCGCGTGTCGCCCGCCCTGTAAGCGCGCGCGTTCACGTTCGCTGAGCGGCATCCACTGCGGTACGTTTTCGACAATGGTGACCGGCACGTTGAAATAGCTGCGCAGGATCTTCGCCAGCCCTTCCGGGTCGCGCCCGTTACGGGTCAGATGCCCGGCAAGGGCAAAGCGCGCGTGCGGGCTTAAACTGCCTTTTTCCAGTTGTCCTGGCTGTCCCATGCCGATCAGCGAGGCGATGTACTGCTCAAAACGTTTGTTATCCTGGCGATCCAGTGAAACGGTCGGTTGCGCATCAGCCCAGGCACGGTAAAACAGCAGCGCCAGGCGGTGATGAAAAAGATCGGCGAAGGCGCTCAGGCTGTCATCCTGGTGGTGCGCGATACGTTCGCTGGCATATTCAGTCAGGTGAACCGGCAGCGGGCCGTTGGGGCCAAACAGGCCAAAACTGAGAATCGAGACGTCATACAGCGACGAGTTTTCGCGTTGGCTAACGCGTGAAAGCGTCGACGGTGCAAAGCCAAGAGAAGGTGTTTGCCCAATGCGCAACGGCTCGAAACGCGGCAGCGGCGCACGACCCAGCGGGTAACGCTCGCCGCCACGCGCATCGACGCGGCGCAGCAGCGTAAACAGATCGTAGCGCCACGGCGTTGCCATTACGTTTTGCCAGAACGCCTCCGGCAGCGCACTGGCGCGCGTAATGACCGGCGCGCTGCTCAGCGTTTCGGTCATATAAGCGCCCTCTTGCCCATGCGCGGCGGCCAGTAACCCACTTCCCCGCGCTGCTGGCTCTTAAGTGTGAATTCGGTAAAGCTGTTCATGCCGACCAGACGGGCGAAAACACGCTCCAGTACGCTGCCAAACAGATACGGGCTGAAGCCGGAAAACGCCTGCTCATCCACCGTCAGCGTAATGCCAATACCGCGCGCGAAAACAATTGGCCCCGGTTCCGGCACGCGGCGATGCACCGGTTCGAGCACGCAGTGGCGCACGCCTTCGATCTGACGCGCGACCGGCGCTTCCGCCAGCCGGGTATACAGCCCCAGCAACTGGCGCAGCGCCGCAGCGCCTTCGCCGTCTTCGCCATCCATCAGGCTTAAGTAGTTCATCTGCAACTGGCTGATCAGCCGCCAGGTACTCAGCCCTTCTGCCAGCGCCGGACGCGGTGGTGTCGGGCCTTTACGCAGCTGTAAGGTTTTAACCGGCAGCGAATCCGGCAACACAAACTGGCCGATATCCTGCTGCAACATCAGCGGCAAATCGCGGCTGGTGCACAGCACTTCGGCGGTGATGTAGCGTAATTCTTCGCGCCACGGCGCATGCTGTTCATCCACCAGCGAGGCGAACACTTCAGAACCGATGTAGCCAGTACGCGTGCCGTAGCGCTGTGCATGTTCCGATAACGCCCGCTGTTCACGGCGCAGCGAAAAGTAAGCGCCGTAATTACCCTCGTCCTGACTCCAGCTACTCCAGAACGGGCGGAAAGTTTGCTCATCGCGCTGGCCATCAATGCTGGCGTGAATTTTAGTAACGGCATAAATCTCGTAATCCAGCGGGCGGATGTTATCAACCACCAGATGATACTCATGCAGGCTGTCGCTCAGCTTCTGGCGTTCCGCCACTTTCGGAAACAGGTTAATCACCGGCGTGCAGTGCAGCGCGAGGTGGCTTTTATCCACCACCCGTTCAAGCTGCGCATCGGCTTTGTCGAGCAGGATTATGATATCGAAAGACTTCGCTTCACCGCTTTGCGCCAGCATCGTGCGCAAGCCATGCAGGCTGATAAACAGGAAACGCGACGGGAAAGCAAAGTACTCCTGCAACAGACGGTAGCCGTCAAAGTTGCGCAGATCGTCCGGCAGCAGTGCCTGGTCTGCGCTGAACCCTTCCTGGCGCAGCGCATCGTCGGCCAGCACCAGCGGCGGAGTTTTCTGCCCGTTCGCCTGGCACAGAATGCCGACCTGATGCTCCATCACCAGCTCGAGGAGTTTCAGCGCCTGCATATCCGGGCCGCTTAAGAAGAACTCAAGACGGTCGAAATCAAGATGACTGAGGTTTACCGGGCCGTCGCAACTCAGGCGAATACGCAGTGCGCTTTGCGCTCCGCGCTGGCTTAAACCAACCTGAGCCAGCGGCAGATCGGCGGGTACGCCGCCCAGCTCCACCTGGCTGATTTTCAGCGGCAGCAGCGTGACATCATGCGCGGTGGTGTAGCTACAGGTGACGCCGTTCTTTTTCATCACCTGGCTGTCCATCATGGTGCCGCGCGGCACCACAAAACCGTTGCTCAAATCGCCTTTCGCGCTGTCCGGTTGCAGTTCGGCAATTGCCATGGACGGCGTGGGCGCAAGGTAATTCGGCGCGACCATTTCCAGCAAACGCTGGGAGAAACGCGGGAACTCGGCATCCATTTTTAACTGCACGCGCGAGGTGAGAAAGGCAAAACCTTCCATCAGGCGTTCGACATACGGATCGGAAACATCCATGCCGCGCATGCCCAGACGCCCGGCAACTTTCGGGTAGCGCCCGGCGAACTCCTGACCCATTTCGCGCAGCCAGGCCAGTTCGCGGTTGTAATATTCGAGTAATTTGCTGTCCATCGTTACCCCGCGTCTTTCAGCTCGAAATGGCCGTTTTCCAGATCCACATCGGTACGAAACAGGAACTCCAGCGGATAAGGCACGCACCACAGGCGGCCTTTGATCTCAATCGACAGGACGTTATGCAGATCCAGCGACTGGGTATCGGAGATGCAGCGCACCTGCAATCCTTGCGGAAGAATGCGCGGTTCAAAATGCAAAATCGCATCGGTCAGTTTGCGCTGGATATCCTGCCATTCGATATCCGACATGCGCTTGCCCGCCAGCGGCGACACGCCAAAGTTCACCACCGAACGTCGCACCTGGTCAAAACCTGAGAGATCCTGCTGCGCTTCGTTATTAATGGTATTGAAAAGCCACTGCAAATCGCGCAGCACATGGCGACGCAGCGCGGAGTGCGAAACCAGATTGTTGTTCACCGGCTCCTGCACTTTATCCGGCGCGTCATCCGTCAGGCGATCGAGCAGCGAAGGCTGCATTTTATCGCGCGCGCCAACGGTATCTTTCCCGCGCCGCGAGCGCCAGCCGCTACGCAGCAGGTCGCTCTCTTCATCATGCGCAGAGTTACTCATCTGCGGCTTCCACGTTAAAATTGACGGTGGCGAGGTCAAGCAGCGAATATTCTGCGCTGTCGTTAAGCCACACTTTTTGCCCCTGCCCGATATAGTGCGGCGCATCGCCTGGCAACTGCTGCCATTCGGTGACGCGACACAGCTTAAAGCGGTCATCGGCATTGACATCCAGCGGGTAGCGCGCCGGGATCTGGCACACCTGTTCGCTGCCATCCTGCAAGCGCACCAGCGTGTGACGCCACACTAAATCGGTGACGCTGGCCGGGGGCTGGAACTGCATCGCGGAAATGGCGCTGAACGGCAGCCAGAAATAACGGCCATTGACGATAGCTTCGCACACCGGGCCAAAGCGGCAATCGCCATCCATCAGCCAGTCAAAGCGCAGGGTTTGACCGTCCTGCGTCGTCAACTGGCCGGGATTGGCGTCGGCCATTTCCAGCGCGGCTTCACGGTGTGCACCGGCATTCGCCGTTTCCGGCTCCAGCGCGCTGACCATGGACGCCAGCCACGGCCATTGCTGATCCGGCGTAACCGGACGCGCGCGCCCGGCCATCACTTCCGCACGCTGGCGCTCGCCTTCAATGGCCTGTTCCAGCAGCGTAACGGTCGGCTGCGCCTGCGGTTTTAACGCCTGCCAGCTTTTTAACTGCGCCAGCGCGCGCGACCAGTTGCCATCAAGGCACAACAGTTGGGCAAAAGCGGCGCGCAGATCGGCGTCGCCCGGCTGCGTGCGGATACGGCTTTCGAGCTGCGACAGGCTTTCCTGCAACGATTCGCCCGCCAGTTGTTGAAACAACGTGTTCATCGCCGCTCCTTAATTAACCGTTTTGTAGGTGCCAACCGCCGGGTTGCGTAGCTGCGGGTGCAGCGAGTCAATCAGCAAAATATTCAGATGCGTACCCGGTTCAAACCACGGCGTCCACGCTTTGCGCACTTCGTCAATACGCGCCTGTAAACGCGCCTGGTCATTTGCCACATCGCGGGAGATCTCCACCGCCACGGTGCCATTGGCCTGCCAGCCGTTCAGGGCGTCAACATACGGCAGGATCATCCAGCTCTGCGCCAGCGTGCCTTCGCTGACCACCATACGTTCGTTGTTGACGGTGGTAATCAACAGGCGATCCGCATCCACACTGGCATTCAGACCGCTAACCGGGAAGCCGTGCACAAAGGTCATGGTGATTTTCTTTTCCGCACCGTTGCTGAGTTGCGTCACCACGCTGCGCCCGTTCAGCCAGCCGCCCTTCTCACACTTGCCATCTTCTTTGGCGGGAATAAACAGCGCGGGCGTACCGGCGCCGCCCTGCCAGAAGGTGCGCAGATGGCAGCCATCCTGCAAAGTGAACTCCTGCCACGGCGCACGGCTGGCGGGCGGCGAGAGATCTTCGGCGCGACCGGTAGGCGCAACCAGCCCGGAAGTCGGGGTTGCGGCGGGTGCGGTAGTCGCACCGGTTGAGGTGACCACCGGATCCCACTCTTTGGCTTTATCGGCGGTGCCTTCAGCCAGCGTCGCGCCTTGTGGGTCGGTCAGTTTCCAGCGTACCTGCGTCAGCGTGCCGCACTGGTTTTCCAGCAGCGCGCCAAGACGCGGTAAAAAGCTATTCAGTACCGAGGGTTTTTTATCGCCGCTGGCGACAATGCGCAGCGGCAGCGTCTTCGCACACCAGCTTTTTGGCGTGTTATCGGCGATGTTGTCGATCCAGACATCCAGTTTTTGCGAAGGCGATTGCACGATGCGGTAGTTTTCTGCCTGCACGCTGCCACACACTGCCAGCAGGGCCAAACCCGGTAGCCAAAGTTTCATAAAAGTCCTTGTAAGCTGTATCAATCACGAAGAGGGAAAAACTGCGCGGCTTCAGAGAGCGTATGCAAAAGCGTCGTCTCCTGAGGCGTGCCCATCCACACCGCTACGGCGCTATAGTTGTCCTGCTGGGTCTGCGCCCCGACACCGTTTTTCAGCAGGATTTGATTCATCAACGTCAGCCACTCATCCGGCGTATTCACCATGTGCAGCGACTGTTGCATCTGCTCCTCGGTGACGCCATGCCAGAAGCCGTCCGTGCACAGCAAAAACGCGTCGCCATCTTCAATCGGCACCACATCACTGTAGCTCGGTTCACGCTCATCCTCGCCCAACCCCAGCGCGAAATAGAGCAAGTTACCGTTGATGCCTTCGGTCTGGTGTCCGGCGTCTTTCATCTGCTGGACCAGGCTGTGATCGGTAGTGACGTGGTAAAGCCAGCCGCGACGAAACAGATACAAGCGGCTGTCACCCGCGTGCGCCCAGTAGGCGAGCTGGTAATCGCGGTCGATAAAAAGGCTCACCATGGTGGTGCCCATGCGGTGATAATCCTGCACCGCTTTTTGCTCTTCGCGGATGGCGCGGTTCGCGCCATTCACGTACTGACGAATGTACTGGGCATTGAGGTGCTCATCACCGTCGAACCGGGTGATAATGGCGTTTCGCGCCAGTTGCGCCGCCACGTCACCGCCGGGTAAACCGGCGATGCCATCGCAGACCACAAAGCAGGCGGCGCGCTCGCCGATGGTTTCCCCGGTCTGATCCTGATTACTGGCACGTTCGCCCTGTCGCGAAATAGAGGCCGTGCTGATATTCATTCTTCCGATCCGCTTTGTGAGTCTTTGTACTGGTTGACTTCCATGTCGTAAGCGTGGAGAAACGCTTCGCCAAACAGGGTGTGGAAGTCATCGTCAATCTCACCGGCGGTCTGGGCGTAGGTACGCACGTAGTAATCCCACAACGCGGCTTTACGGTTGGAGAGCACGCCAAGCCGCGCGGTCGCGCCGTCGCGTTTGGCGTCATCTTCCAGTTGTTCCGGGTTAAACTGCTGCAACATGGCGGCGATAATGGCGCGAATACCGGAGATCATCCCCAGTTGGTGCGCCTGTAAATCGATCAGCGCATCACGCACCGATTTTTTCGGCGGCATAAAGCCAGGCATACGCGTACCGAACATCTGCATCAGCACGGTTTTACCGGACGGCAGCAATTTGAACGGGTTGTTGGCATCGTCCAGCACCATGGTCATGTCCGCTTTTACACCGCGTTTCAGAATAGAACGCGACGATAACAGCGCGACCGTGCCCTGCGAGAACATGCTCAGCATCTGACCGAACTGGCGCATGTTTTCTTTATCAAACTGCGGCACCGGCTGCATGTCGCCAAGCCCCATACCTTCCAGCAGCGCGTCGAGCAGTTCGCCTTTCAGCACATCACCGCTGTCGCCGGTGCTGGCAGACGGCGCGCTTTTTGCGCCATTGCTTTGTACCGGATCGATACGCAGACGCCCTTTCGGCGTTTGCGCGGCGCTGCGCTGTACCGCCTGCGGGGTTGGCAGCGTGATACCAGCATAATCCTGCGGCTCCTGCACCTCTTCCGGTGCACCGAGCGGCGCGTCGTCGGCAAACAGCGGCGTCGCGCTTAAATCTTCGGGGCGCAGCTCGGTAATGATCGGCTGAGCGGTTGGCGGTACTTCCGGCGTGTTCAGATCGGTGATGATTGGCTGTGGTTCAGCCGGTTTCTGTGCCGCCAGTTCATCAGCATGCGCCAGCGGCACCGCGCCGCTCAGCAGGCCAAGCGGATCGTCGCTGCGGGTTTGCTTCGTGCTACTGCTACCGCCAAACAGCGCCAGCGGATCGAGCTCGTCGCTATCCGGCGTGTGCGGTTTTTGTGTCGGTTCAACCGGCGGCACCAGCGTAGAAGGCGTGGCATCGTTGAAGATGCTGTCGTTTTTAAACAACTGCTCGTCGTTAAACAGCTGATCCGAGGCCAGCGATTTCGGCGTCACCAGCGGTTCATTGTTATTGAGCAGCGACAGCGGATCTTCCGGGTTGCGCTCCGGCCCTTTCGGCGCGGCGAACGGGTTAAGATTTTGCGCTTCCTGCGGTTTCGCACGGCTGCTGGAGATGCTGTCGGAGATGGAAAACTCCTGCATCAGGCTGTCCCAGATTTCCGTCGGCACGGACGCCGGTGCGCCTTCTGGCGCGTTTTTCTGCGCCGGAGCGGGTGCCGGTTTTGCCACCTGTGGCTGCGCTGGCTTCGGGTACATCTCTTCAGCCATGCGGGTGACAGGACGGGTATCCTGAATCAGATCGGTGACTTCAATACGGTATTCATCGATGCCAAGAATATCGCCATCCTGCAGCTCAACCTGACGACCACGTTCCAGGGGGATGTCATTCAGTACGACGCGGGTCACGTTGCCACGGTTGGTGACGCGGCATTCGCCATTGCCGGCGATATGAACAATTGCCTGCAAACGTGAAATGGAACGGTCGTTGTCCGGCAGCACCAGATTGTTGTCCGTGCCGCGGCCAATGGTGCCGCCCGGGGGATAAAAGTCGCAGCTACTTTGTGGCGGCTGATGACCGGGTTTACTGGTAATAATAGTGAATCGCATCGCGTATTCCTGCTGGAGTTATGTGCACTCAAACGGTGCCGCTTTAGCTAAAACGGCTGCGTTTGAAGACAAGCGAAAAGAAGGTCGACGTTCGCGAACCCGGCGCAGCCACCGGATAAGCCTCTTGTTTTACTGGATTTTACTGACCAATTCAAAGGTCCGTTGTTGCATCGATTTTGTTAAGCAGGCCGCGTCTATCCAGTGCGGCTAAGGCGATCCATTTCACGCGAGCCGGGGTAAATCGAATGATGCTTCCTGTCATGTTTTCCCGGCCATCTAATCCAGTGGCGCACATGCAATACGTACAAGGTCTTACTGCTTAGCAAGGATGGCAACCCGCCATCCCCTTATTACACAAACGACTCAGACCCCGTCCAGGCTGTGCGCCAGCGTTTCCAGACGATCGTTCATCGATTTTTTCAGGCATTGCACATCGCCATTGCAGCTATTGCGCTGGCTTAACCAGGCTTTCTGCTGCGATTGCAGTTTGTTTTCCAGATCTTTATTGCCCAGGCTTACCGCTTCTTTGCGGAACGAACGGTAAGAACGGGCAACGCTATTATCCAGCGCCGCCAGCTCGCGATCGCCGCAAATCGCTTTTTCCGGTGCGGAAGCGGCTTTTGCACAATCAAACGATGCCTGCGGTTTGCTGTTTTTATCCACCGGCGTGAGTAAAAGGATGGTGCCATCCGTCCAGTTCAGCAGTAAGCGCTGATTGACGAATGCCAGACTGGCGTCGCTACCCGCATCGCCGTTAGCAAAGTGACCCGATGCGCAGGTAATGTTTTCAACCTGCGTTTTCGTTTTCCCGTCTAACCCCAGCTCATAGGTTTTCGCCGCGTCTTTCTCCGGGATGGACTGCGTGGCTGCAACCCAGGCATCCAGCGTGCTGCTGCTTTCTTTCATCGCGGGTGACTGGCAATCCGAGCCGCCCGGAAGCGTAGTGCTGATGCCTTGCGGCGTCACGCTCAGAAAGCGCCCGACAAGGCGATCATCGTTGAACTGATAGTTCAGGGTGCGTTCTGTTTCGGTATTAATAAACGCTTTCTCAACCTGCCACTCGCCCTGTACGGGTGAATTGCCCGCCTGCGCCGCCGAAGAGAACAGCGCCAGGCAAGTGAGCGTTGCCGCTACGATCTGTTTAGTGTGAGTCGTCATTGATCAATTTGTCCCGTAGTCGCCGTTTAAGAAAAGATTCACTTCAAAATTACGACGATTAATCAAACCCTTCATAACTTTGTGTTTACTGGTGTTCGCACGTTTAATTTCCGTCATCGCATCAGAGATCTGCCCGCGGTTGATAAAACCAAACACGTTGTTCAACCGTCCACCGGGGTTATACGCAAAGGAAACCAGCGCGTCGAATTCATACTGCTTCAGCGGCACAAAAATACCATTTCTCACCGCGTTAACGTATGGCGGAACGGTGGCACGCAGTAAATTTGTCTCCTGATCGGCGGTAAGACGCACCAGTTTCGCGTTATCGGCGACAAACTGACTTGCCTGGTCGTCGTGCAATTTGGCGGCTTTACTGATTTTTTCCGCGGTTACCGCATCAATGCCGATTTCAATCATTTTCGCTTTGATAGATTGCTCAGAGCGCTCTTTCATGTCGTAGCCCGGCCCGAGCGTCACGCCGCTCGCGCCACCTGGCCAGTGCAGGTAACAACTTTTGTTTGCCCAGGCTTCGCGATGAAAAATAAAGGTCATGCCACTGGCGGAAATATCCATCGCTCCGACAGCCTGTCGCCCGGCGCTGCCGGAAATAGGCGGCTGCGGCGCGCGGGTAGTGACCGGTTTACCCAATGCAGCAAGGGTGCGTCGCCCGACAATTCCATCAACATGTAAACTCTGTTTCGCCTGGAATTGTTTGACGGCAATTTCGGTTTTTAAGCCAAAAATACCATCTTCACCGACTTTCGCTCCCGATTTATTCAGCAGCTGCTGTAACTCTTTAACATTCGTACCACGATCACCCTTGCGCATAACACTCATTCGTTCATCCTCAAAATATTCTTTAATATTTATACGCACTCAAAAGAAACAGCTTTCATAAAAGCGGCTGCGTTTGAGTAGCTAATTATTCTGTTGGGGACAACGTGACTCACTCAATATAAAAAAGAGACAACTATTAAAAAGTTAAATAATAATTAGGGCGAAAAAAACAAGGTGAGCCCTTGCGGGCTCACCACAGCGATTACGCTTCTTTGTTTTCTTTGATGTTCCAGCCAGCGCTGGTTTCAGCACCTTTACCACCGGAAGAGGACTGCTCCCAGTACTGCTGTTTCACTTTCGCAGCCTGGAATGCATAGGTCACACCTACGGTGTCGCCGTTGTCAGCACCAGTGTACTGAACGGAAGTCACCAGCACATCTTCCAGGGTGATGCGTGCATACTCAACCTGCTGGCCGCCTGCTTTGCAGACAGACAGCTCAACTTTGGTCAAGTGTTTGCCGCTGGCGCAATGTTTCAGGATAGCCGTCGTGGATTTATCAATGAGTGCGTTAACATGCAGGTCATTAAAATTGACTTTACCGGCACCGCCGCCACCGCCAACGCTCATGTTTCCAGGTTGTGAAGCACCCCAGGAAAAAGATGTGATATCAGTCCAGCCGGTGTGGTTAGAGTCTTTAGATTCACCCGTAACTCCATCGACCTTCAGAAACATATCAATAGCCATAATATTTACTCTTCGTTAATGATAAATATTGCTTTCGAAAAAGCGCTTATATGGCAAACGGGTAAGCATGGGGCCGAATAAAACCGTCCATATTTTACCTCTGCCTCGTTTGATTCTGAAAAGATTATGCATCTGTTCAGAAACACTCATTCCCTCGGTTGAGAGAAAGAATTCATGACACTCTGACGCCAATATAACGACGTGGCGTTACGGAAATAGCACTATCAGCGTTCAGATAATTCACTCGCGTTATTTATTGCGCGATGGTTTGTTTTTTTCGCAGCCACCATGATGCTGCGTCATCGCTTCGATTATTAACCTCGACGCGCGCTCCTGTTTCAGCCTCTCAGGTGGCAAGCTGCGAAAGTAGCTATACACAATTTCATGCAGCGTGATGGATTTAAACCGCCGGTAACTGCACCAGACTGTCCCTTCCGTGGTATCCAGCACGCCTAATAAATAGAGATCGGCTTTAATGCGCTCGCGCTCGTTGCTTTTAGATGTCCAGGCGTTGAAAAAGCGCTCGCCGCGCATATTCACATCCTGGCTGGTGAGCAACGCCGGGTCGCGCAAAAAATTGGCGGTATCGTCTTGCGGCAACGCCTGCGCGCGCGGGGTGTAATCCTGTTCTGCCCAGCTCAACGCTGAACAGAACAACAGACCGGCTAACATAATGCGATGTCGCATCGTCACATCCTTGTGGTTAACGAAGCCGGCCTGTGTGGCTTACGCCTCTTTGGTTTTCAGCGACGGCAGTTTGGATACCAGACGCAGAGAAACGGTCAGACCTTCCAGCTGGTAGTGCGGACGCAGGAAGAATTTCGCCGCGTAGTAGCCCGGGTTGTCTTCGATTTCCTGCACCTGCACTTCTGCCGCAGCCAGCGGTTTACGCGCTTTGGTTTCCTGCGAGGAGTTAGCCGGGTCGCCGTCGACGTAGTTCATCACCCAGTCGTTCAGCCAGCGTTCCATTTCGTCACGCTCGCGGAAAGAGCCGATCTTGTCGCGCACAATGCACTTCAGGTAGTGCGCAAAACGGCAGCAGGCGAACAGATACGGCAGACGCGAAGCCAGACGTGCGTTAGCCGTGGCGTCGGCGTCGTGGTATTCCATCGGTTTTTGCAGCGACTGCGCGCCAATAAACGCAGCGAAGTCGGAGTTTTTACGGTGGATAAGCGGCATAAAGCCGTTTTTCGCCAGTTCTGCTTCGCGACGGTCGCTGATGGCGATCTCGGTCGGGCACTTCATGTCCACGCCGCCGTCATCGCTCGGGAAGGTATGGCATGGCAGGTTTTCTACCGCACCACCGGATTCCACACCGCGAATCGACGTACACCAGCCGTACTCTTTGAACGAACGGTTGATGTTCGTTGCCATCGCGTACGCGGCGTTCGCCCACGAATAGTTGTTGTGGTTCGCGCCGTCGGTCTCTTCTTCGAAATCGAAGCTGTCAACCGGGTTGGTGCGAATACCGTACGGCAGACGCGACAGGAAGCGCGGCATCACCAGGCCAAGGTAACGGGCATCTTCAGATTCACGCAGTGAACGCCAGGCGGCGTACTCGGTGTTCTGGAAGATTTTCGTCAGATCGCGCGGGTTCGCCAGCTCCTGCCAGGACTCCATCTGCATCACGCTTGGTGCAGTACCAGTAATGAACGGGCAGTGCGCCGCCGCGCCGATGCGCGCCATTTCGCCCAGCAGTTCGACATCCTGCGGGCTGTGATCGAAGTAGTAGTCGCCAACCAGGCAGCCAAACGGCTCGCCACCGAACTGGCCATACTCTTCTTCATAGATTTTTTTGAACAGCGGGCTCTGGTCCCAGCCCACCCCTTTATAGCGTTTCAGGTTACGGCCCAGTTCCTGCTTGGAGATGCTCATAAAGCGGATTTTCAGCATCTCGTCGGTTTCGGTGTTGTTCACCAGATGGCTCAGACCGCGCCACGCACTTTCCAGTTTCTGGAAATCTTCATGGTGGATTATCTGGTTAATCTGCTGCGACAGCTTTTCATCAATCCCGGCAATCAGGTTCTGAATGGTACGATAGGTATCGCTGGAAAAGGTGACGGTGTTTTCCAGCGCCTGTTGCGCCAGCGTTTTTACCGCGCTTTCTACCGCTGAACGCGCCTGGTCCGTTTTCGGACGGAACTCTTTGCTGAGCAGCGCGCTGAATTCATCCTGGCTGAAAGCCTGTGCGCCCTGCTGCAGTTCTTGCTGTTGAGAAGGGTTGCTCATGGTTTACTCCTCTTTACCTTGCGCACTGTCTTCACTGTTCGGTAACTGGCTGAGCGATTTCAGCAGGGTTGGATCCTGCAACACTTTGGCAATCAGCTCTTCCGCGCCGTTTTTGCCGTCCATATAGGTCAGCAGGTTGGAGAGCTGCGTGCGCGCTTCCAGCAGTTTGTTCAGCGGCTCAACTTTGCGCGCCACCGCGTCTGGCAGGAAGTCATCCATGCTGTCGAAAGTTAAATCGACGTTCAGACGGCCTTCGCCGGTCAGCGTGTTGTCGACGTTGAACGCCACGCGCGGTTTCAGCGCTTTCATGCGTTCGTCGAAGTTGTCGACGTCGATTTCGAGGAATTTACGATCCTCAATAGAGGGTAAGTTCTCCACCGGTTTCCCTACCAGATCCGCCATTACGCCCATCACAAACGGAAGCTGGATTTTGCGCTCCGCGCCGTACACTTCCACGTCGTACTCAATCTGTACGCGGGGGGCACGGTTGCGGGCGATAAATTTCTGACCACTGTTACTTATTGCCATGATGTTCTCCATCGAATATGCGCGGTGAAGGTTTGACGACCGGCAACGCGCCTGCCGTCATAACTCGGTACGCGTCAGTCCTGACGCCCAAAGATGTTTTGCAGTTGATTCACGCCATCGGGCGCCAGATCGCGAATAATCTCCATAAAGTCCAGTTCGATTAGCCGCTGCACGCGGTCAATCATCAACGGCGCGGGGTGGCTCGGCTCGTGCTGAGTGAAGTATTGCTTCACTTTTTCCAGCATCAGTTGCGCATCGGCGCGCGTGGTAACCTGCGCGGTTCGCCAGTCGGTATGCGCCGCAAGCGGCGCTGCGACGACCGGTTGCGGTGCGCTATCCGCAGGTGCCGTTTGTTCTGTCGCCTGTTGCTCTTCCGTGCGGTTAGCGCGGCTGACACCGGCGATTAATCCGACCGTTTTGAGTAACTGTTCCATTTCCGGCACCCCGCTTTCGCCCAGTTGTTCGAGCAACCATGTACGGATCGTTTGCAGACGCCCTTCGATTTGGCAGATAGCCTCAATGCCAGGCTGTCCGCCGCGCGTGAGTTCATCAATCAGACGTACCCGACCGCCGGGGTAGCCTGCACATTCCGTTTTGCTGCCGTCAAGCAATGCCTGCGCGTCGCGCACGTTTAGCTCATCGCCATTGCTGCGCAGCAGCGTCGCCTGGCGCAGCGTGGTGGTCAGCGCAGACTTATCGCTTAACCCCGCCAGCGCATTAATGCGATAAAACGGGTCGAATTCACCACCGTCGGTCAGCGAAGGCCAGAGTTGATCCCAGTACAGCGCCAGCGCCTGACCTAACAGCATTAAACCATCAGCATAGCCTTCCAGCCCGCGACGTCGAGTCCACGCATGGGTTAGCGCCATCATCACGCGGATATCTTTGGTGCGCGCCAGCAGCCCGGTGGCCAGTTTTTCCACCCGCGTCCAGTCTGCCGGTTCGGCGGGAATAATGGTGCTGCCAAACTGCTGCTCGGCTTTGCCGAGGCTCGCCTGCTCCATCGCCTGGAAATCGGCGTCATACTCCAGATTCTCACCGCACGGTTGCTCCGGGCTGACCGGAGCGAGTAACGATTCTATAGTCATCCGCAACCTGCTTATTCTTCAAACATCGGTGGGTAGAGGCCGTGGCGACCAGGTCTTGCGCCACCCGCAGGCTCAAACAACAGCGTGAATAACTGGCCGGTAAAATTGCCGCTGTGCACATGGGTGTAAAGCGGGTAGCCATCGCTGCGGTTGGTCCACCAGAAACTTATCTGGCGCAGCGGATCAAAACATTCGGCGGCCTGTCGCCAGCCGATGGTGGATTCGCCGTCGCCGTCATAACCAATCACATCCAGAATTTCCGAGCGCGTTTCCGGCTCCACCAGTTGTACGGGCGGAATGGAGAGCAGCGCCTGGTCGAGCTGTTCGGGTGAAAAACCATTACGCACGGCGTGCAGCATGGTGCGCCCGAGTTGTTCATACCAGTCGCCCGCTTTCGCTAAATGGCGCGGCGACCACTCCAGCGGGTTAATCGCCATCAACGCACACAGCGGATACTGACGACCGACGCTGTCGCGTCCTGGTAGCAGACAACCCATTTGCACCTGCTGCCCGCCGAGCATCGGCGGCACAACGAAATTCCAGATTGGCGCATTGCTGAACTGCCGGTCGCTGGTGCGCTGTTCTTCTTTCTGCCAGTTCATCAACCCCACCTGAAACCAGTGGGACCACTGGCGCTGAAGCGCATCAGGAAAGCGGCGTTGTAAAAAATCGCCCGCACTGGGCAGTTTGCCATACCAGCTAATTGCAGAAGTCGTAGTCATTAGGCGTTCCTTTGCAGTTCAAGGACATGCGAAACGTGGAAGCTGGAACGGGTTGCGGATGCTGTTCGGCGCGAATTCCAGCGTCACCTGATGTCCGTCAACCGTGAATGTCGCCTGGCGGCTCAGGCTGCTGCTGCCGGGGCTGACGCGCGCTTTATCGAAAAAGCGGTTCAGCGCCCAGGCGCCGTTGGTCACAAGCGTAGCGGTTGTACCGTTGGCCAGCCCTAACTGCATCCGCACCTGGTTGGTGCCGCCGGAACCCGGCCAGCTAACGATTTGCACCGCCTGCGGGCCGTGGCTGTAGCGAAGGATTTGTCCGTCCACATCCAGCGTCATATTCAGGATGGTGTTATCCATGCGCACCGTACGCACCGTGGTGCGAAACGACGGTGTTGCGCTGCCGTTGGCAAAGAACGCATCACGAATTGATTGCGCTTGCTGAAACGGCACCAGCACACCTTCGCTGCCTGGCAACGTTTTGCCATCGATGCCCGGCATAAAACGCCATGTTGCCTGGGTGGTATCAACTTTGTTAGTCAGGTTGTCGCGAAAAAAGACATCCATCAGGCCGGTACCAGGAGCAAACATGCGCGCCAGATCGTCCGGGGTAACTTCGCTGCTGGCAGAACGCACTAACGGGTAACGTCCAGCAATCGCCTGGCGGCAAAAGCTGCCCACTTCCACGCTGATGCGCTTGCGCACGTTTTCCATATCCCGGCGCTGGGTATCACTGCTCGCGCCAACCGCCATATTGCTGAACATGGTTTGCAGCCCGCCGGGTAAACGTCCGGCGCTGGCCTGCAAACGGCTAATCGCTTCGCCGCCCGGCGGTGGCATTCCGCTGTTGGCGGCATCCTGCACGGCGGTCAGGTAACGATAAAGCTCATCAACCTGTTTAAGAAAGTCATCAAACACGATGGTCTTACCGCCCTTTTCCAGCGGCTGCGCCAGTTCGATGATCGGCGCGAAATGTTCGGTGACACGCTGTTCCGGCGTCTGGCTGGCGGCGGCGCTTGCCGTGGCTGACGCGCCGTCATGGTTGCTGAACAGCGTTTCGAGCATCTGCGTGCCACGGTTGCTGCTCTCCGGCGCTTTCTCTTTGCCATCAGCCACCTCATCGCGGCTGAGTTTCAACTGCTGGCTGAGACTGATAACCAGGCGGCGCAGCGGCGAGTTGTTCCCGGAAAGCAGACGCGCGGTGTTGATGCGCTGGTTCAGATCCGCACTGTTGTTAAGCTGGATGTCGCTTAAGAAGTTATCCCAGATGGCGATAAAATCACGCGCATACAGCTGGCGTACCGCGTTATCGGTTTGCTGTTTGTCTTCCGCTTGCGTGGTGGAACCGAGCACCCAGACATCATCTTCATGCAGCGAAGCGGTTACCGGGGCGATTTGCGCATTGAAACTGTTCCAGTAACCATCCGGGGTATACAACCCCGGCAGCCCTTCACCGACCGGCTTGCCGCTTTTGCGGGAAAACACCAGTTCGCTCTGCGGGCCGCCAAGCGACGCCAGTGAGACCTGCTTCAGGTTTTCATCGCGCTCCAGCAGGCGTCTCAACCGGCCGTAAACGCGGGTGGAGAGCGGTTGCTGGTTGATCAATGCCTGTTCGCGGCTAATCAGCGCCTCGTCTTTGGCATACGGCGACGACTGAATTTGCGGCTCCAGCAGTTGCGCCAGGTGCCACTCCAGCTGGCTTAACTGGGCTTTGGTGACGTTCTGCGGCAGGTTACGTTGCAGATTGAGCATCACCCACGAGTGCAGGAACTTGCCGTCGTAATGCTTCGGCTGATACAGCATCTGATAGGCTTTCAGCGCTTCATAGCTGTATTCCACATCGCTGCCGTTGTCGTTACGCAGCCAGGTGGTGATGCGCATCGCCACTTCCGGCAGCAGCATCTGTTGCAGCGCTTTCTGGTACAGGGTTTGCGAGGCGTCCGCCACATCGTTACCGCGATACAGCCCCATACGGCGGGTGATCGGCGGGTTATTGACGTCAAACTTCTCGCTTTCCGGCAGTGCAGAGAGGCCATTAAGCAGCGGCAGCAAGGCAAAGAGATCGCCCTGTTGGCGGTTACGCAGCGCTTTGATTTGCTGGTCAAGCGCCGGTACTTTGGCCTGCACTTCATCCAGATAATCACGGTTGTTGCCGTAGCTGGTAAACCACAAGGCGCTGATAATAATCAGCAGCGCCAGCAGCGCCGCATAACCGGACCAGATCACCGCCCGGCTGCGCAGTTCCCACCAGCGGTTTTGCCCGGCGATACCGGCTTCCTGGAAGATCACGTTTTGCAGCAGATGCTTGATAAAGAAGCTCTGCCCTTTCCCGCCCGGCACCGGTTCCTCTTTGCTGACCGAATCCCAGTTATCGCCTGATTTACCCTGCGGCAGCGACAGCGCGCGGTTCAGTTCGCCCATCACGCGGTCAAACGGCAGGCCTTCTTGCGTACCGCTGGCAAAATAGATGCCGCGCGGCGAGAACTCGGTTTCAAAGTTGGAGCGGGCAAAAATGGTGTTCAGATAGTCTGCCAGCAGCGGACGCAGCGCGGCGAACTCCTGCGGGAACAGGAAACATTCCGCACGAGCTTGCGCATCGCTTTCACGCAGCAGTGTATCCGGCAGGGCCGCGTCCAGGCGCTGTTGCAACAGCGCGAATTCCTGAATAAAACTGCCCTGCAGGTCAAAATCCGCCAGTTTGGCTTTTTCCCACGGGAAGGTGAAACCCCAGATTTGATCGCGCTGCGCTTTATCAAACCCGGCAAAGTACGCGCGAAAACCTTTCAGCAAGTCCGCTTTGGTGACCAACACATACACCGGGAAACGGATCCCCAGTTGTTCATGCAACTCGGTCAAACGCTGGCGCAGGTTGAGCGCCTGCTCGCGCGAGGCCTCGGCTGACTGGGTGAGCAGATCGGCAATGCTGACTGTCACAATCACGCCGTTGATCGGCTGGCGACGGCGATACTTTTGCAGCAGGCCAAGAAACTTCAGCCATTCGCTCGCATCCTGAACCTGCTCGCTCTCCTGCGTGGTGTAACGCCCGGCGGTATCAAGCAGTACAGCCTCGTTAGTAAACCACCAGTCACAGTTACGCGTACCGCCAATACCGCGCAGCGCGGTTTTACCAAAGCGATCGGCCAGCGGGAATTGCAGGCCGGAGTTCACCAGCGCAGTGGTTTTACCGGAACCCGGCGCGCCGATAATCACATACCACGGCAGTTGATACAGATACTGGGTGCTGAAGCGCTGCGCCCACTGTCCGCGTTGACCAGGCTGGTTGAAGTGCGCTTTTTTCAGTACCTGCGCGGCTTCTTCGAAACGCTCGTTCAGGACCTGATCTTCGTTATTGAGGCGTTTGCGCTCAACCGGATCTTTCGCCTCTTCGCTTTTCAGGTTGTCCATCAGCTTGCGGTTGAGCCAGGCGTTGTAGAGACGCGGCACAATGTGGCTGTGAACCCAAATCAGGTACATCACCGCAATGGTTATCATGCGGTTTTGCTCAGACTCAAGCGGGCGGGAGTCCACGACGGAGAGCAGCGGGCCAATCATCCAGATAACTGCGGCCAGCCCCGTTACGCCAAGGAAACCCCACAAAATGCGGTTGGTCAGCAATGAAAGCAACATATTCATCCTTTAGTTTCCTTGCGGCAATCCGTTCAGCTCGGCGGCCGTATTTCCCGGCGACACCAGCAAAGTAATCTCTACGCGGCGGTTACGGGCGCGGTTTTCAGCCGAGTTGTTCGGCGCTATCGGGTTCATCTCCCCTCGCCCTTCCGCTTTCACACGCGCCGGTTGCGACAGGTGTTTTTGCAGCAGCGACTGCACAGAACGCGCGCGCTCAAGCGACAACTCATAGTTCGAGGCGAAACGCGCACTGCGGATCGGCACGTTGTCACTAAAACCCACCACCAGAATTTTGCCGCTGACGTTGTTCATCGCCTGCGCAACACGGTCGATAACCGGTTCATAGCTTTCGCGTGCCACCGTCGATCCCGAAGCAAACAGGCCATCGCCTTTGAGTGTTACCACGCTGCGATCGGCTTCATCGCGCACCGCCACCAGGCCTGCCTGAATTTCCGGGCGCAGAAACGCGCGCAGGTTAAGCACCGGCTGCACGTTTTGTACCGGCTGCTCAATGGAAGCTTCCGGCAACTGGGTCTGGTAGATTTTCGCCAGCACCGGGTTAGTGCTGTCACCCAGACGCCAGTTGAGCACGATATAGAACAGACAAGCGAGAAAACCCGCCAGCCCGACACACGCCCACAGCGGAATAACCGGACGCCACAATTTGCGCATGACCGGTTGATCTTCCGGATGCGGCGACAGCGGCGGCGGATAGTTGCCGCGCACTCCGCGAATCATCTGCCACAAGCGCTGCTTGATGGTTTCCAGCTGCGTGCGGCCGTTGTCCATCACCCGGTAACGCCCTTCGAAACCGAGTAACAGGCAGAAGTTGATCAGCTCCAGCAGCGCGATATGCTCGCGCGGGTTTTGCGACAAGCGCGCCAGAAGCTGGAAGAATTTCTCCCCGCCCCAGGTTTCGTTGTGAAACGTCACCAGCAGACCGCTACCTGACCAGACGCCTCGGCTGCCCCACGGCGTGAGCGCCGCCGCTTCATCCAGCGCGGTGCATAAACAGTAACGGGCGCCGACGATCACTTCGTAGGCCAGCCCGGATTGCTGGCAGCGCACTTCAAAACGGCGAATTTCATCAATCAGGTGCTGACGCAGACCGCTTTGATCATCATGAGAAACGGAATAGCGGATCTGCGGTATCGCGTTAAGTAGCGGATTGGCGGCCGCGACCAAAGGATTGTTGCCACTTGCTCCTGCCAGAGCGGCATCGCTGCCGGAGGCTTGTTGTTCCTGCATATTGTGCGCTCGCTGTATTATTCAGTCGGGCTACGGATGGCCCAAAACTCCATATCAAGACCCGGGAATTCACCTGCCAAATGCAGTGCGAAAGCCCCCGATTTCTCCATTTCGTTCCACAGCTCGCCGCCCTTTTCCAGTTCGAAATAGTTGTAACCGGCATGCCACGGAATTTGCGGCGGCGCGACCGGCATGGTGCGCAGCTTCATACCCGGCAGTTGCAACTGCACCAGGTCGCGGATTTTGGTCACCGGCGCGACTTTCATCTGGGCCGGGAAATGGGTTTGCAGGATCTCGCCAGGGACGCTGGCTTTCACTGCCAGCACAAAACCAAACTCGCGCGCCATGGTGGTGGTCGGCAAGGTGGCGATATTCAACCCGTGTGTACGTTCGGTCAGCGGCAGCTGGATGGCGTGTTCTTCCATCACCAGCGACAACCCGCTGCGCAGCATAAGTTGTAACTTGCCAAAACACCCGGCCAGATCATCGTGGTCATAAACCGGCAGCGTCTCTTCCGGCGAGCGCGACGCGGTCCAGGTGGTCAGCTCGGTGGCAAACGCCAGCCAGCTGCGCCACAACTCTTCCGGGTGGATCATCGGCAGTGTTTTCAGATGCGAAACCTGGCCGACATGATGGTTAATCAACGCCAGCAGCGTGAATTCCACCATTTCGGAGGTATTAAAACGCCCCGGCTGGCGCAGACGCTGGCCAATCTGCTGGCTACGCTGCATCAGCAAACTTTGCAGATCGTTGATAATGGCGTAAATCGCCGGGTTGTTAACCGCATTCAGCATCGGCGGAATATAACGGCTATCAATTCGAACGTGGTTATCGTTACGTTTTTCTACGACATGCGCGACACCGATCGCCGTCCACTCTGCCGAGAGATCTTTTTCCAGCATCAGCTTCAGACGCAGACGACCAAACTGCACCGCCGCCGGCCCTACTGACATGGCGTTATCGTCATCGACTTCGCTTTCCCAGGTGACATAACGCGCCAGCGAATCTTTCTCCTCGCTGAAGATCACCTCATCACGCCCGCCGCGACGGGCAGGCAGCGCCAGTACCACGCGCTCATTGTTGATGTTGTCCGGGATAGCCAGCGGTGTGGGCGCCTGGCGAGCATCGTGGAATGAGAAGAACGTGCCATCCGGCAGTAAACCGCTGGCATAACTCAGGGCAATACAGCCCTGGCGCAGCATGGCATCGTCGAGCTCGATATCAAGGTAGCCCCAAAGATACGGGCGCTGCAGTGTCCCCCACTCGCGAATATGGTGCTGCAGATAGCTTTCCGCACGCTGAAAGTGATGAGGGCGCAGAAACATACCTTCGGTCCACACGACCTTTTCTGCTTTGTTCATACGGTTTTCCTGTTAAGACTGGCGCTATTTGGAAATCACACGGATGCCATTGACGTCGAGAAAGATGTTGGCTTCCAGTTCGTCAGACGACGATTTCCAGAATTCGTAGAAGTGCGTCTCTCCCTGTACAGGGAGCGGTAAGGACATCCGCCATTTTTTGCCATCCAGCGCCTGATACTCGGCCATCACGCCGATGTAACGGGCGTCGGGCGCGCTTTTACCGCTCAGCGTTTTCGACAACTGGCCGGGCATCAGGAAAAATTCATCACTGTTCAGCAGGTTGGCGCCAAGTACGCTATCTGCGTTGTTTTGCAGCGACCAGAAATCGGCGGACATAAATGTCGCGTCCGATTTCAACAGCAACACCCTGACTTTAAGGGGAGCGGACTCATTAATTTGCGGATGAGCCCTGAACTGAAGGTTATAGCTGGTAGGTACGCTGTGTGAAGAGGAGCCACAACCGCTGGCCAGGGTGGCCAGCACAAAGAAAAACACCAGACTAATCTGGCGTACAACCGAATTATTATTCATACCAGGTACTCGTCACGGCTGGATTAATTGATGATCCACGTTCCGGAGTTGGCGTTTTTACAAGCCTTACCGCTGCCATCGACAGTCACGCAGGTCTGTTTTTTACGCACTACGCGGCGTTTATCATCGCGCAGGGTTTTTTCGTACAGCTCGCTTTTCACGACGGCACGCATCGGCACATAACCAATCAGCTCTTCCTGACCTTCGTCGGCCAGCGCCATCCAGAAGTGCTCAACCTGGCCCAGAACCACGTAGGTTTTACCGGCTTGCAGCTGGCGAATCACTTTGCCGCCGTAATCCGGGGTGCTCATTACCGACGCCGGGTAAAGCGCGCGATAGTCTTGTTTGATAGGCTGGAATTCCTTCGGCGGAATCACCGCGTAGCGGTGTGTCAGCGTGACACCGTTCACTTCGCTGGTGACGATGGTGTCATCGGTTGGGGCGGGCTTAGGTGGCGCTTTACAAGCCGAAACGCCAAAGACAAAAAGAAGAGCCAATACCATTCGCATGTTCATAACGTTTTTTTCCATTGCAAATATATTACTGTGTTGACCTGGAGCGTTTTGGAAAGGGTATTTAAATCGCTCTAAATGACGCAAATCCATGTCCAGTTAAACGCTCAGATAATGAATAAAAGGCATAGCTACCGCACGAGTCTGTCGCAGGGACAGGCCGCAATAATATTACTTTTCATTGACTATCGTGACACAATTTTACAGATCAGATTATTCAATTCAATATGATCTCCGACCTGTTGAAATACTATTATTTAATTTTTTTGCAAATTAGGACAATTCTCAAGAAAGAATTTCACTTTAGATGTAAATCCGTAAAGATGCCAACCACCACTTTTATAGTGGCGCGGAATATTTGTATAAATTACTGATAATTAATAGATATTCTTGAGGGAAACGTAATAGCATATATTTTAAATTACGAGATAGGATGAATCCTAAAAAGTAATTTAATGTGATAAACCCTACAATATTTAGTAGTGAAATTTCCTGAATAAAAGTACGGATTAACTCGAAAGGTAAGTAAATATGTTATTTACATGTCGATAGGCAAAATATATTGAACAAACATAGATTATTTCCATAGCAAGATAGTCAAGGATGTAACAGTCCCTGTGGGGAACATTCTTTACTTTCATATGAAATTTTTCCCTGCCTTAAATTATGTAGCAATACTTAATTCTCGTGAACGTACAATAAACGAAACCTTTCAGCAAAATTGACACAGCGCACTATTTACCCGCTGCGGGCTTTTAGCGAATAAATAAAAAGCACACTGGCGAACAAGTCTGCTGTCAGCGCGCATTATTCACTCGGGCACGGATAGCATAAAAATCCGCCCCCTGCTCTGCCAGCCAGACGGGGAAATTGTCTGGAATCGTGCAAAATGCCAAACGCGACACACGATTTGTTTCAGATTCGACTATGGTTTTGTGCAAGGTTGATTGCGGCAGCACCGCTGTGCGCCCGCTAAGGAGAATAATCGATGACAAGACCTGTTCTACACCGACCGCGCGCTCTGCTGCTGGTCATGCAAATCGCGTTAGGCGGCGCGTTACTCGCCACCGCTACTCACACTTTCGCCGCCGAGGCGCAAAATACGCCGCAGCCACCGGATATTCTGCTCGGTCCGCTCTTTAGCGATGTACAAACCGCTA
Organism: Kosakonia sp. YIM B13588; assembly: GCF_042788165.1. Taxonomy (NCBI): domain Bacteria; kingdom Pseudomonadati; phylum Pseudomonadota; class Gammaproteobacteria; order Enterobacterales; family Enterobacteriaceae; genus Kosakonia; species Kosakonia sp. YIM B13588. The sequence goes on from NZ_JBHZPO010000001.1 coordinate 950,046, forward strand.
AGCTGTTTCCCGATCAAAAAACCTTTGCCGATGCCGTGCCGAAAGGCGACCCGCTGATGATCCTTGCGGATTACCGCATGCAGCGCATGCAAACCAGTTTCGATTTACGCCACTTTGTGGATGTGAACTTTACGCTGCCCAAAGAGGGTGAAAAGTATGTTCCGCCTGAGGGGCAAAACCTGCGTGAACATATCGACGGGCTGTGGCCGGTGCTAACACGCACCACCGACAGCGCCGGAAAATGGGATTCGCTGCTGCCGCTGCCAAAACCGTATGTAGTGCCGGGTGGTCGTTTTCGCGAAGTCTATTACTGGGATAGCTATTTCACGATGCTCGGCCTTGCCGAGAGCGGTCACTGGGACAAGATTGAAGACATGGTCACCAACTTTGGTCATGAAATCGATACCTGGGGCCATATTCCTAACGGTAACCGCAGCTACTACCTGAGCCGCTCGCAACCGCCCTTCTTCTCGTTGATGGTGGAATTGCTGGCGACGCACGACGGTGACGAAGCGCTGAAAACCTGGCTGCCGCAAATGGAAAAAGAGTACCAGTACTGGATGGAAGGTGCAGATACGTTGCAGCCAGGCCAGGCCAATAAGCGCGTGGTTAAGCTCAGCGATGGCAGCGTTCTGAACCGCTACTGGGACGACCGCGATACGCCGCGCCCGGAGTCGTGGCTGGATGATGTGACAACGGCCAAAAATAACCCCAATCGCCCGGCAACCGAGATTTACCGCGATTTGCGTTCTGCCGCCGCGTCGGGCTGGGATTTTAGCTCCCGCTGGATGGACGATCCTAATCAGCTTGGCACCATTCGGACCACCAGCATTGTGCCGGTCGATCTGAACGCGCTGATGTTCAAGATGGAAAAAATGCTTGCTCGTGGTTATCAGGCAGCCGGCGATAGCGCAAAAGCGAGCCAGTACGATGCGCTGGCAAACGCGCGTCAGAAAGGTATTGAAGCCAATCTGTGGAATGAAAAAGAGGGCTGGTACGCGGATTACGATCTGAAGACGAAGAAGGTACGTAATCAGCTTACAGCCGCGGCGCTTTACCCGCTGTTTGTCAATGCTGCCGCCAAAGATCGCGCTGATAAAGTGGCCGGCGCGGCAAAAGAACGGTTGCTGAAACCGGGGGGGATCGCGACCACCACAGTCAACAGCGGCCAGCAATGGGATGCGCCGAACGGCTGGGCACCGCTGCAATGGGTGGCAACAGCGGGTCTGCAAAATTACGATCAGCAGAAACTGGCGATGGAAGTGAGCTGGCGTTTTCTGACCAACGTGCAGCACACCTACGATCGTGAGAAAAAACTGGTCGAGAAATATGATGTCAGCACCACCGGCACCGGTGGCGGCGGCGGTGAATATCCGCTACAGGACGGTTTTGGCTGGACCAACGGCGTGACGCTGAAAATGCTCGACCTGATCTGTCCGAAAGAGAAACCGTGCGACAGCGTACCGCAAACGCAGCCGGCACAGCAGCCTGCCGCGAAGGTTGAACCGACGAGTCAGCCATCAAAACAGCCGCAAGCCGTCGCACAATAACACCCGCGCAGTAAAAAGCCGCAACATGATTGTTGCGGCTTTTTTGTCTCAAAAACGGATGAACTGGCGGTTAACCTCGTCTGAACAGCCGGAATACGGCCAGCACGACAATCGCACCCAGCACCGCGATCAGGAAACTGTGCCAGTTGAAGCCAGTAATATCTCCGCCATAACCAAATTGTGTCGCGAGCCAGCCGCCGACAACGGCCCCGACGATCCCAAGTATACAAGTCAGAATGAAACCGCCCCCATCCCGTCCTGGCATAATCAACTTAGCAATAACGCCAGCAATCAGGCCAAAAACGATCCACGCGAGAATGCCCATGTTTCTCTCTCCTTCTGTTAGTCTTGTTGACGCGCACATACCACTTCGGCGACGCGTTAGCTACAGTATAGTTGTCGGTCATAAAACATTTTCATCTCACAGACTTAATTCAAACGGATTACGAAAATAATTACGTTATTTGTATTAAGTTCTTGCTGAAAATGCCGATAAAGCAACGAAGGTGTGTCAGCCATCAAGGAGCCATTCGGCGTGAGCAATTACAGTGAGCAGTTCCTGAAACAAAATCCTCTGGCCGTGCTGGGCGTTTTACGCGACCTGCAAAAGAACCAGGTGCCCGTTTGCATCACCTGGGGCAGCGGCCAGTTCATCAGCAAGATACTGGAAGTGAATCCAGAAGAGCTGATCATGGATTTTGGTAGTCAGGAGTACGAGAACAACGCAGTACAGCGTGCCGGAAAGGTGACCGTGACCGCTGAAACACATGGCGCCAAAGTCGAATTCACGCTGACAAAGCTGTCTACCGGCGATTTTCAGGCTTTACCTGCTTTTATTACTCCGCTTCCGGAAACGCTGTGGTTTATTCAGCGCCGTGAATATTTCCGCATCAGCGCCCCGCTCCACCCGGCCTATTTTTGTAAGGCATTGATGCCGGATAAGAGCGAGATTCGCTTTCGTCTGTTCGACCTGTCATTAGGTGGCATGGGCGCACTGCTGGATGGCGAAGCGCCCACCACGTTGCAACCGGGTATGCGCTTTTCCAAAGTGGAACTGGATATGGCATCGTGGGGGCAGTTCTATTTTGACGCGCAGTTGATTGCGATTGGCGAACGTAAAGTCGTTGATGGCAAGAATGAAACCATTGTTACGCCGCGCCTGAGTTTTCGCTTTTTGAATGTCAGCCCGGGCGTGGAGCGCGAACTCCAGCGCATTATTTTTGCCCTGGAGCGCGAGGCGCGCGAACGCGCCAGCCGGGTACGCTAATTACATCGCATCCATCGCTTTTTGCACTTTCCAGATATAGCGCGGCGCCTGCGGCGCGGGGTGGTTTTCCGCCACATGCTTCATAAACGCGTCTGCGCTTAAATCATTTATCTCTTCAATGGCTTCGCTTCTGTCGGACGAGAAAGTCCGCAGTAGCGCGCCTGCGCCATTCACATACGAGACTACCAGCGCGTACTGCATCACTTTCGGATCGCGAATGCCTGCCAGCGCCCCGTGCTCAAGAATACTCAAATAAGCCGCACCCATGGAGATGTTGCGCTCCGGGTTTTTGAGTTCGCTGGTGGACGGTTGCCCGCTCCAGCCCATATGGCGGTAAACTTCGCGCCCGGCGGTGGAGGCTTTAAGCTGCATCAGACCAACGGCGTTTGATTTGCTGACCAGATTCGGGTTACCGCCGGATTCCACGGCGATCATCGCGGTGATCAATTGCGGGCTAACGCCCCAGGCTGCACCGGCTTTTTCGGTGATGGGCATCCACTGCATTGCGCGTTTTACCGGAACTTCCGGGTTCCAGTCCGGGTTACGATAATCCTGCTTTGAACTACATCCGGCGAGCAGTACCACTAAAAAAGCAAACCATCTCAATTTCACGCAAGCTAATCCTTCTATAAGTGTCATCGGCTACGGATGACAACGACACAGGTTAGCGGCATGATAACTGTTTCCCTATAGATGTCAGCAAGGAATTGCCATGTCCACCTTCCACCTGATTGCCCCTTCCGGCTATTGCATTAACCAGCACGCAGCAGCGCTTGGCGTCGAACGTCTCACTTCGCAAGGCCATCAGGTTAGCAACCAGCAAGTCATTACCCGGCGTTTTGAGCGTTTCGCCGGGCATGACGAAGAGCGCCTCGCGGATATCAACGCGCTGGCGCAATTACCGGGTGAAAACATTATCGTGATGCCGGTGCGCGGCGGGTACGGTGCCGGCCGCCTGCTCGCTGATATCGACTGGCAGGCGCTGATGGCGCGCCAGCAGCGTCAACCGTTGCTGATTTGCGGGCATAGTGATTTCACCGCTATTCAACTTGGGTTGCTGGCACATGGGAGTGTCATCACCTTTAGCGGGCCAATGCTGGCGGGAAATTTTGGTGCAGAAACGCTGGATACCTTTACCGCAGAGCACTTCTGGCGCGCTATCAGCAATGAAACCTTTACCATTGAGTGGGACGGTGAAGGCCCGCAGTGTGATGTGGCAGGCACCGTGTGGGGGGGAAATCTGGCGATGTTAACCTCGCTGATTGGTACGCCCTGGCTGCCTTCAATGCCCGGCGGCATTCTGGTAGTGGAAGACATTAATGAGCATCCCTACCGCGTGGAACGCATGCTGTTGCAGTTGTTGCACGCCGGCATTCTGGCACAGCAGCGGGCGCTGATCCTCGGCAGTTTCTCGCTGGCGCAACCCAACGATTACGATGCGGGCTACAATCTTAATAAGATGATCGACTATCTGCGCGCGCAATTGACGATCCCGGTTATCAGCGGGCTGGCGTTTGGTCATGAACCGCAGACCGTCACGCTGCCGCTTGGCGCGCATGCCCGGTTGCAACATGCTGAAAAGACGCAACTGACCTTATCGGGTCATCCCACGATCTCAATGTAAAAAAAGCGCTTTATGCCCTTATTAAAACGTTGTTTCTGCCGTTATTATATAACGCACTAATAAACCCGGCCGGTTAATGCCGCCCGGGATCCCCCACGGTGAGGAATAAGGAGAAGCACACCATTGGACGCTGAGGCGATAATCAGTCTGTTTATTTTGGGTTCAGTTCTTGTAACCTGCAGTATTTTATTAAGTTCTTTCTCCTCCCGCCTTGGTATTCCCATTCTGGTTATCTTTCTGGCAATTGGTATGTTGGCTGGTGTTGACGGTATCGGCGGTATTCCGTTCGATAACTACCCGTTTGCTTACATGGTCAGTAACCTCGCGCTGGCGATCATTTTACTCGATGGTGGCATGCGTACCCGCGCCAGCTCGTTTCGCGTCGCACTTGGCCCCGCACTTTCCCTGGCGACCATTGGTGTGCTGGTCACTTCCGGCTTAACCGGCATGATGGCTGCCTGGCTATTCAAGCTCAACATTATGGAAGGCTTTTTAATCGGTGCGATTGTTGGCTCGACCGATGCCGCAGCGGTGTTCTCGCTCCTCGGCGGTAAAGGGCTGAACGAACGCGTCGGCTCGACGCTGGAAATCGAATCCGGCAGCAACGATCCGATGGCAGTGTTCCTCACCATCACGCTGATTGAGATGATCCAGAAGCACACTGCCGATCTCGATATCATGTTCCTCGTGCATATTGTGCGTGAGTTTGGCCTCGGTGTTCTGCTCGGCGGTTTGGGCGGCTATCTGTTGCAGCAGATGATTAACCGCATCTCTCTGCCGCCGGGTCTTTACCCATTACTGGCTCTGAGCGGCGGGATTCTGGTTTTCGCCTTAACCACGGCCCTGCACGGGAGCGGCATTCTGGCGGTCTATCTGTGTGGTTTTGTGCTGGGCAACCGCCCTATCCGCAACCGTTACGGTATCCTGCAAAACTTTGATGGCCTGGCCTGGCTGGCGCAAATCGCCATGTTCCTGGTGCTGGGGCTGTTGGTTACGCCGTCTGATTTGTTGCCGATTGCGGTTTCTGCACTCATCCTCTCGGCATGGATGATTTTTGTTGCTCGTCCTCTGTCCGTGTTTGCCAGCCTGTTGCCGTTTCGCGGTTTTAACCTGCGTGAACGCATTTTTATCAGTTGGGTGGGCTTGCGCGGCGCGGTGCCGATTATTCTCGCTACCTTCCCAATGATGGCCGGGCTTGATCACGCGCGTCTGTTCTTTAATGTCGCCTTCTTCGTGGTGTTAATCTCACTGCTTTTCCAGGGAACGTCACTCTCGTGGGCGGCGAAAAAAGCCAAAGTGGTTGTACCGCCGGTTGGCTGGCCGGTCTCCCGCGTCGGTCTGGATATTCACCCGGACAACCCGTTTGAGCAGTTTGTTTATCAACTCAGTGCGGATAAATGGTGCGTTGGTGCTGCGCTGCGCGATTTACATATGCCTGCAGATACGCGCATTGCCGCCCTGTTTCGTGACAATAGCCTTCTGCACCCCACCGGCAGTACCCGGCTGCGTGAAGGCGATGTGTTATGCGTGATTGGCCGTGAAAGCGATCTGCCCGCGCTCGGAAAACTGTTTAGCCAGTCTCCGCCGGTGGCGCTGGATCAGCGTTTCTTCGGTGATTTTATCCTTGAAGCCGATGCTAAATTTGCCGATGTGGCGCTGATTTACGGCCTGGAAGATGGGCTGGAGTATCGCGAAAGCCAGCAAACGCTGGGCGATATTGTACAGCAACTGCTGGGTGCCGCGCCGGTCGTGGGCGATCAGGTAGAGTTCGCCGGTATGATCTGGACGGTGGCGGAAAAAGCCGATAATGCAGTACTGAAAGTCGGCGTTCGCGTGGCAGAAGACGAGGCGGAATAACCGCCTCGCGTTAAGTTACACCGTCACAACAGGCACGCGCGGCGCCAGAGCACACATCAATTCATACCCTACCGTTCCGGCCGCCGCCGCCACTTCATCGATTTTTATCTCATTACCCCATAGCTCAACCGGCGTACCGATACCGGCCTGCGGGCATGGGGTTAAATCTACCGTCAGCATATCCATTGAGATTGCGCCAACAATGCCGGTACGAATGCCATCCACCAGCACTGGCGTGCCGGAAGGCGCGATGCGCGGGTAGCCGTCGGCATATCCGCAGGCGACAACACCAATTCGCTGCTCGGCCTGCGCGCGGTAACGACAACCGTACCCCACTGACTCACCGGCTTTTAGTGTCTGCACAGCAATAATCTCGCTGCTCAGCGTCATTACCGGGCGGATCCCGCTGTTGGCGACATCCTGCCACGCGCCCGATGGCGAAGCGCCATACAGCACCACACCGGGACGCACCCAGTCATAATGCGTTTCGGGATGCCATAACGTGGCGGCGGAATTGGCCAGCGAGCGCGGCGCGTCAATCCCCTCCGCCGCCTGCTCAACGCGCGCCAGCGGCGCGACGATACCGTCTGCCCGCTCCGCTTCGGCAAAATGAGACATCAGTGTCACGGTCGCCACGTTGGTTAAGGCATTGAGTTGCTGGTACACGGTATGAACACGTTCAGGCATAAAACCGAGACGGTTCATGCCGCTGTTGATCTTCAGGTAAACGTCGAGCGGCGCTTGCAGGCGCGCGTCCTGCAAGGCCTTAATTTGCCAGTTGCTGTGCAGACTGGCCGTCAGGCGGTATTTATCAAACAGCGGTAGTTCATCGGCATGGAAAAAACCTTCCAGCATCAGAATCGGCCCTTTCCAGCCGCGTTCGCGTAGCAAAATGGCCTCTTCAAGATTGAGCATCGCGAAGCCATCCGTACTGTTGAGCGCACGCCAGATACGATCCAGACCGTGACCATATGCGTTCGCCTTCACAACCGACCAGACTTTTGCGGCAGGTGCCGCGCGGCGCACAACCTGTAAATTATTGCTCAGCGCCGTTAAATCAAGCGTGGCGAGAACCGGACGAGACATTCCTATTCCTTCTTCGAATCAGTTATGAGCACCGTGTAAATGCTGCGCGCGCACAGGGGTAAAGCCAGGCATATAGCGCGCCACGCTCAAATCATCAGCAGCAATCGCCGGGGTGCTGCCGGACATCAGGTCGCTTAACAACTGACCTGAACCACAAGCCATCGTCCAGCCCAGAGTGCCGTGCCCGGTATTCAGCCACAGGTTTTTATACGGTGTGCGCCCGACAACAGGCGTGCCGTCTGGCGTCATGGGGCGTAAGCCGGTCCAGAAGGTCGCTTGCTCGACAAACCCGCCACGCGGGAAGAGATCGCGCACCACCATCTCCAGCGTTTCACGGCGTGGTTTTAGCAGTTCCGTATTAAAGCCGACGATTTCTGCCATGCCGCCGACGCGGATACGCTGATCAAAGCGGGTAATGGCAATTTTGTAGGTTTCATCAAGGATCGTTGAAACCGGCGCGCCGTCTTCTTCGGCAATCGGGATCGTTAATGAATAACCTTTCAGCGGATACACCGGGATGTCGACGATATTTTTCAGTAAACCGGTGGACCAGGAGCCAAACGCCATCACATACGCGTCGGCTTTGACCACCTCTTCACCGCACTTCACGCCGTAGATGTTCTCACCTTCGTACAGCAGGCGATCCACCGGCGTGTTAAAACGAAATTCCACGCCCGCCTGCGCCGCCATTTTCGCCAGTTGCTGGGTGAAAAGCTGGCAGTCGCCGGTTTCATCATTTGGCAGGCGCAAACCGCCGGTCAGTTTATGTGCGACTTCAGCCAGCGCGGGTTCGACTTCTGCCAGCCGCGCAGACTCCAGAAGCTGATAAGGCACGCCGGCATCCTTTAATACGGCAATATCACGCGTGGCGTTTTCATACTGCTCTGCGGTGCGAAACAGCTGCAACGTGCCGCCTTGTCGCCCTTCATACTGAATGCCCGTGTTTTCACGCAACAGTTTCAGGCAATCACGACTGTATTCTGCCAGGCGCACCATGCGGCCTTTGTTTTCCATATAGTGGCGCGTGTCGCAGTTGCGCAACATCTGCCACATCCATTTCAGTTGCGATGAGGTGCCGTCGAGGCTGATTGCAAGCGGCGCGTGGCGCTGGAACATCCATTTAATGGCTTTTAACGGCACACCAGGAGCCGCCCAGGGCGCGGCGTAGCCTGGTGAGATCTGCCCGGCGTTACCGGCGCTGGTTTCCTGCGCAGGACCTGGCTGGCGATCAATCACCGTGACGTCATGCCCGGCCTGGCGTAAGTACCAGGCGCTGGTGACACCCACCACGCCACTTCCTAATACAACAACTCGCATATCCCTCTCCTGTGAGTAAAGCACGATCATCTGATTACAAATTGATAACCCAGATGAAAATATTATTCAACATACGGCTTTTTTATGGTGAGCTTCCTCACAGCTTCGCCGTATGACAAGGGTTTCTGTTATTTAGCATCTCCTGCTGCGCGACTTTTCGCCGCAGCATAATATTTCGAAACAATTGGTATTTACGCCGTTGATATGATGAAAAATCGCGAAGAAAAATTTATGACTTAAGTACAGATTTAATTGCGTGTTCTATGCTTGAAATGAGACGCTCCATACAGAGAGTGTCGTTAACAACGAGGGCGCGCTAATGGCTACGATTGACTCAATGAATAAGGATTCTATTCGTCTGAGCGATGGACCCGACTGGACTTTCGAACTGCTGGATGATTACCTGGCGGAGATTGACCGGGTGGCGAAACTTTATCGGCTGGATACCTATCCGCACCAAATCGAAGTGATCACCTCAGAACAGATGATGGACGCTTACTCCAGCGTCGGTATGCCGATCAATTACCCTCACTGGTCGTTCGGGAAGAAATTTATCGAAACCGAGCGACTTTATAAACATGGGCAACAGGGACTGGCCTACGAGATAGTCATCAACTCTAATCCCTGCATCGCTTATCTGATGGAAGAGAACACCATTACCATGCAAGCGCTGGTGATGGCACACGCCTGTTATGGCCATAACTCTTTCTTTAAGAACAATTACTTATTCCGCAGCTGGACCGATGCCAGTTCGATTGTCGACTACCTGATTTTCGCGCGTAAATACATCACCGATTGTGAAGAGCGCTACGGTGTGGACGAAGTGGAAAAGTTACTCGACTCATGCCATGCGCTGATGAATTACGGCGTGGATCGCTATAAACGCCCGCAGAAAATCTCGTTGCAGGAGGAGAAAGCGCGGCAGAAAAGTCGTGAAGAGTATCTGCAAAGCCAGGTGAATATGCTGTGGCGCACGCTGCCAAAACGCGAAGAAGAAATTACCATCGCGCAGGCGCGTCGCTATCCGGCGGAGCCGCAGGAAAACTTGCTCTACTTTATGGAAAAAAATGCGCCGTTACTGGAGTCGTGGCAACGCGAGATCCTGCGCATTGTGCGTAAAGTGAGCCAATATTTCTACCCGCAAAAACAGACGCAGGTGATGAACGAAGGTTGGGCGACATTCTGGCACTACACCATCCTTAACCACCTGTATGACGAAGGTAAAGTGACCGACCGCTTTATGCTGGAATTTTTGCACAGCCATACCAATGTGGTCTTCCAGCCGCCTTATAACAGCCCGTGGTACAGCGGTATTAACCCGTATGCGCTGGGCTTTGCGATGTTCCAGGATATTAAGCGTATTTGCCAGTCGCCCACGGATGAAGATCGTTACTGGTTCCCGGATATTGCCGGTTCGGACTGGCTGGAAACGCTGCACTTCGCGATGCGCGATTTTAAAGATGAGAGCTTTATCAGCCAGTTTATGTCGCCGAAGATCATGCGTGATTTCCGCTTCTTTACCGTGCTGGATGATGACCGTAACAATTATCTTGAGATTGCCGCTATCCATAATGAAGAGGGTTACCGGGAGATCCGCTCGAAACTGTCGTCACAATATAATCTCAGTAATCTTGAGCCCAACATCCAGGTGTGGAATGTCGATCTGCGCGGCGACCGTTCGCTGACGTTGCGCTATATTCCGCACAACCGCGCACCGCTCGATAAGGGTCGCCGCGAAGTGCTGAAACATGTGCACCGTTTGTGGGGTTTCGATGTGTTGCTGGAACAGCAAAACGAAGATGGCAGTGTGGAGTTACTGGAACGCTGTCCGTCCCGCCCCAACAGCCTGTAATGAAAAACCCCTCTGATGAGGGGTTTTCTTTGCTTATCGGCTTTGTAAGGCTAAATCGCCCGGCATCGTTTTCTGCATCCGATGCCAGATCTCACCACTATCATGACCATAGCGGCGCACGACTTCGTAGACTTTGTCATGCTGCGCCTCTTCACACACCTGCGCCAGCTGGTGGTAGAAGCCAAGCGCCAGGCTGCGGGCTTCCGGGCTTGAGAAATAGTGGCGACCAATTCGCGTATATAACCCTTTCATTCCGTTAAGGATCAAACCATAAATTGGGTTACCGGATGCAAAGGCCAGACCGCGGAAAATGTTGTAATCCAGGTCTGCAAAGGCATCGGCATGATCTTCAACTTCACGCGCGCTGGCCAGCACTTTCAGAGCGTCTTCCGGATGCTGACGAAACGCGGTACGGATAAAAATCGTGGAAATGTTGGTACGCACTGAGAGCAGATTATCGATCAGTTGCGGGACACTTTCGTGATCCAGACGCGCCAGCGTTTCCAGAATATTCAGCCCGGAGGTTTCCCAGAAGTTGTTCACTTTTGTTGGTTTGCCGTGCTGAATTGTCAGCCAGCCATCACGGGCGAGGCGCTGTAAAACTTCACGCAATGTGGTACGAGTGACGCCAATCAGTTCAGAGAGTTCGCGTTCAGCCGGAAGGATCGACCCCGGAGGGAAACGACTATTCCAGATACTTTCAATGATGTACTCTTCCGCGAAACCCGCCGGGCTCTGCGCCTTAATGACCATAGAGAGATTTCCATTACACAGCTAAGCAAAGGACACTCATCATACCAGACCGCACCCGGTGCAGGTAGCGTACCTCATGAAGAAAAAAGGGGATCGAGGATCCATTTTGGCGATTTAACAACGCTTATCCGTAAAAGCAGCAGGGCTTTCATCTGAAATTTTTGCGCCGCAGCGCGCAGGATATTTTGTTGTGGAAATAGCAGTGTTTTGTTGCCGGGTTTGACTTTCCGCATGATAAACATTCGATTACGCATTATTTTTTTGCCCGCTAGTGGCCTGCGCAATGATTTCGTTTACACTGCTTTGTCTACGCATCTCCCAGGGAAATGATTATGTTGCGATATTTAAACGGGTGCTCACATGGGCGCGGCGCCTGGATTTTGATGGCGCTAACAGCGTTTGCGCTGGAAATGGTCGCATTGTGGTTCCAGCATGTCATGCTGCTTAAACCTTGCGTCCTGTGCATTTATGAACGCAGCGCGCTTTTTGGCGTCATGGGCGCGGGTATAGTCGGGGCCATTGCGCCGAAAACGCCGTTACGTTATGTCGCTCTGGCTATCTGGATCTACAGCGCGTGGCGCGGCATCCAGTTGGCCTGGGAACATACCATGATCCAGTTACATCCCTCGCCGTTTATGACGTGCGATTTTGCCGCTCGTTTTCCCAGCTGGCTGCCGCTTGATAAGTGGCTGCCGCAGGTGTTTGTTGCGTCCGGCGACTGTGCCGAGCGCCAGTGGTCATTCCTGACGCTGGAAATGCCGCAGTGGTTACTGGGCATTTTTGTCGCTTATCTGGTTGTTGCGCTGCTGGTGCTGATTGCCCAGCCGTTCAAACCGAAAAAACGCGACCTGTTTGGCCGCTAACAGAGCGCTCCTTCGGGAGCGTTTTTTTTGGGCGGATTCCAGGTAAAGGCAACATCCGCAAAGATGAATACTGACAGGGAAAAGGACGATTCGGATGGCTGGCGTTATTGCACTCATTTACTTCGCATCAGGGACGGTCTTTTTTACGCGGAAGATTAGGCTGTTCGCCATTGTCTCTTCTTTTATTCTCTATGTGGCCCTGCATATTGCTGCCGCAAGTGCGCTTCTTAGCGGGCTGTTGCTCGCCTGTCTGTTCAGCATTTTCGTCAGCTTGCTGATCCTAAAGCGCCCCCGCGACAAGAAAGCTGTTCTTCACTTTTCGCTGCCCTGCTGGCTACTGATTGTCTCGGTTATTTATGACGTTTTCGTTAGTCAGCCCATTCCGGCTTATTAAGAACAGGCAGTAGTTAATTTTGATACTGCGTTGAAGTGAAAAGAAAGCAGGTAAAAAGCAATGCATTAGCGCAAGACGAATCGACGCCTTCAGTGGTTTTGAGTTGTTTTGCGCTAATTTTTTGCCCCATACATGCCCCATTACACCACGCTATCGTCGTCATGAACCCGGTTTATGGTGTACGTCAGCAATCCATGCACTATAACGCCATCCAGCGCCTCACCTTCAATCGCTTCCCCGTCCTCAGTAATCAGCGCCCCGCCCATCCACTTAGCGAATTGCGCGCGACCATCGAACGTTGCCAGTACCGTTTCGCCCTCTCCTGGACGTGCTGACAGATCTATCACCGCATACCCTGAGTCTGTTTCGATGATCCGGCAATTGGCATCCATCTGACACAGGTAGTCAACGGTAAGTGCTCGCTGAGCATAATCAGCGGCTGGTGACGGAAAGCCCATTATTGAATACTCCCCATATTGCGAAGCATCCAGAGGCGGTTATCGCTTACATCAGGCGTCTTGTCCACGAAGTAAGGCTGATAGCGCTCTATCCAGTCATTTGCATCTCGCTCACTGAAATGCCAGTTGCGCGCGTTAAGCTCCCGTATGAAGTCTGCGGTGCGCAGGCACTTGTATCCCTTTGGGTTTAGTTGAACGGCCGCAACGAATGCGGCTTTGATTTCGTACTGGCGCGGCATGATCTGAACCTCTCAAACAATACTGTATGCATAAACAGTAGTTATTTTTGAAGCGCAGATCAATACCGTTTCGGTTGGCGGGAACCAGAAGAAGGCTGGTTTTCTTTTTGAGAGAAGAAGTTAGGAGGGTAAAAAAATTTATAGCTAATGCTTTAAGCTATTAGCTTTGCGGGACTGGCCATCTGTACCCGCAGGAAGAGCACTGAAAGTAATAACGCGTAACACCACCAATAGTTTTGGTAATAACCGATACGGTGCCAGACTCCAGGCAGTTAGGACACTGCGCCGGTGGTGTGATTTCCTGCACTTCATTAATTGTCATAATTAGGCTCCATATTTAATATCAAGTGCATCTAAGTCGTTTGAATACTTCGTTTTCCTTGCCTGAAGGGCGGTAAAAAGCTCAGCTTTCTTCGATTCTTCTGTGCTGCCGTCGAAAAGCCCAGCCCTTGAGTACTTCAGTACAAGGACTGAAACGTCTTTCTCGTAATCCAAATTGAGTTCATTCAGCTCCTTCTCGTAAAGAATATCTGACGTAAGAGGTGGGATTTCTTCTAGCGCTGGCATCCCGTCAGCGCCAGCAATAATCTTCCGCCCTGCCGCCTGCGCCGTCATCATCTCCTGCCAAAGTTCATCGGTAATTTCAACGCTATCAATTTCCGGCCTGGTTTCAAAAAACCCAGGGGGAGTTGTTCCTGCTGTAAAATATTTAGGCATTCATAATCCCCGTCACAATAAATTGAAAATCACCATTCGAAGCCGCTCTAGCTCCCCATCTTGATATGATTACCATACCCGTTGTGCTTAAAGAAAATATTGCGCAGCCTAAATCCTGCACCACAGCAGTGCTGGTAAGCTCTCCGCTCGCACTTGATAAGACTGCCCTCACATCACTGGAGAAAGCAATAGGGAACGTTGCAGAGAAAGACTGGTTATTAGTCAGGTCTGGCGGCGTTACTGACATAGATAAAGTAGCGAACCAGCGTACCGTTGCGCCATCATAATAAGGTGACTTAAACAGCGTGTAGCCAGTGCCGGTGGTAAACGTTGGGGATGGAAGTTTTGCTGCGGCTCCCAGTCCAAGGTATGTTAGAAGGTTTGCTATAGAGGTCTGCCCGATTACATCACGGCCTGTGCTTGTCAGATCTGTTGTCGATGTAGTATCAACGCCGGTGAAGTAAGGAAGCTTGTTGGCTGCGGTTGCTAATGCGGCAATGGCGCTCAGCGTTGCGTCCAAAGGCTGGAAGTTAGTAAGAACATAGCTCAGCGTTCCAGCGGTCATCATATTTGCAGCAATGTCGTTTACGGACCAGGCCCTTGCAGTGGTACCTTCCTGCGCGCGCTCAACCGTCATTACGTCACCTGTCCGTGCTGTGACGTGAATAATTTCAGTTAATTGTCCGGTCGCGGCATCGACAAGGGTCAGTTTGAAAAAACTGGTCCCTGACACCGGGGATGGAAAAAGATTTCCGGTTCCAGTGTTAACGGTCAAAGTTGTTGCAGAGGCACTAAGGCCTGCCGCAAGAACGGTCTGCGCGTTATTTGCGGCCAAGAGTGTGAGAGCCATTTATCCTCCGGGATTTTGGCATAAAAAAACCGCCGGAAGGCGGATTTATGGTGGTAGTATTTATCAACTCAATTATCAGGATAAAATCATGAATAATTTATCAGTAGCCATTACAAAGTTACTTCTCTCTTCATTCAGCGCAATCACAATAATGCTGTCATTTTTCCTTATTACGCTAATATTTAACATGTGGATTCAGGATGGTATCCCTCCATTTGAAAACATAAAATTTAGCGTTGCTCTTTTGTTTTTAATAATATTGCTTGCGGTCATCTGTCAATGTTTAAAATTTTATATGGACATGGCGATAGACAGAAGAAACTACCATTTAATTAAAGCAGATAAATCAAGTAAAAAACGCGTTGATGAAGTCGTTATGTGATCATCCAATGATGCTAACGGAAACAGGCTGATAAAATGGCATGTGAAGAAGTCCGCTATCAAAAGCCTGTTTAAACAATGACGCAAAGTCATAGTTGGTGCTTTTTATGAATACACTTTTCTTCTGGTTAAATGATTGCGTGTTGTAAGAAAAATTATTGAATAAAGATGCGTCAGTTAACTTTCTGTACCCTTTCACGATCGAAATACTCGCCCCGGAACCAGAAAACAACACTGATATGCTCCACCGTTGGTCGTTGATGACATCAACACCATCAACCCCTGTCAGAAAACGCATAATTCTCCGTTTGAGCCACGGTATGGTGAAATTAAAGCCATCTCCTTTATAAAAATTCCATGTCATAATTCGTTTAAACATGTCATCTGATACGACAACCTGCTCGGAATCGTTCACCACCTTCCTGACGTTAAAAGCCAGTTGGTTAAAGTTCAGCTCGTTATACGGACCAAATGCCTGTTGCTTTGCACTTACCAGTACTGGAGGTTTTACTCCATAAATGCCGCGCGCAATCCATCTGAGTTGATCACCGGCATTATAACCGCCGACAAAAATTGGAAGGTTAGCGTTCAGCATCCATGAGTAAATGTCCTGCGCCATCGCGTTGTAAGCAGTAACAAAAGCCCGGATATCATCATCGTCGTTATACTGCGTGTACAGATAGGATTTAATGATTTCGTCAAGCATCTTATATTCCATCCACGATCACGCCATCAGAGGCAATGAACCAGTAGCTGTACGGATCGCCACTGATAATGTTTGTCCCCGCATCTGCAGGTGTGATGATGCCATTTACAGTTACAACGACATTAAGAGTTGTGATCAGGCTCATATCAATCGTGTCATTTACCGACTGAAGAAAAACATCTTTGATGCTGTTTAAATTCATCGGTTTGCCAGCAAAAATTCCATTTACATATTGAATAACCGGCGCAGAAACAAGAGATGCCACCGTGGCATCGGTCAGGTAATTAGCTCCTTCCGTAGACCACTCAAATTTGATGGTTACCAGTTGCTGCAAAGGGATCACAAAAGGTATCAGGTAGTCGTCAGGCCAGTCATTTACCGTGACAACATTATTCCTGAGGTTAGGAGTTACCAACCCGCCGCCAGTCCAGGCGCCGGAAGAAGTGGTGTTGAGGCCAATCGAAAATGTGTGTGGTGTCAGCGCCGTTATAGTGAGTGGCACGTTATTGATCCCGGACATGCCGGTTACGCCGGTAACGTTGATGATCTGCCCGGTTGAAAAACCATGTGTGATATCGGTTGTCACGACGCCGGGGTTGGCATTCGTGATGCCAATAATATTCAGGTCGGCGCCTTTCAACCGGCTGATGTCGCCTGCTGATTTATAAATGGCAGCAGCCATTTCATAAATATCTCCACCGCCACACATAATCACCCAGTGATCGCCAGCCTGAACGACTGAAACCATTCTGGCCTGCACGTTATTCACGTCAGTAAGCTTCTGGCGGATAAACCCAGGATAGCCCTGCACGGTGGACATCTGCCCTTCCCATACTCGTTCCCGGAATTCATAGAGTGTTTCCGCCGCGCCGCCGGGCGTACCAGCAACCAGATTTGTACAGGAAATGGTGATGTCGGAAGGAAGACTGGTAATGACCTGATTAACCGACCCCACCGGAACAGACCATGAGCCGGTAGTGGTAGCTTCGCAGGTAGCAGCTGAGCTTACGCCGGATGCGGGAATAATTGTCGCGTCATTGAGCGCATAGGTGTAAGTGCCATCGCTGACAAGAAATCCTTCAGGAAGCACAAATCCAGCCGGGCCACTAAACGTTACCGGGACAGTTGTGGAGCCCTGCGTTTTTTGTGCCGCAATACCTGACTGCTGCGCCAGTAAATTCAACATATACTGGTTAGCCTTCAGTGGGCCAACAGAGTTGATAAGATCGACACGAATCTGGTCACAGATTATCAGCGCGCCTACATCAGTGCTGACAATGTCCTCTATCAGCGAACCGGGCAAATCTGTCGTAAGTCCCGGTGATAGTGCAGTGGCCTGAGTAACCAACTGGCTGCGCAGTTCTTCAGAAGTTTTTGGCACCGGACCGGTAGCATTGTAGCTGACAGACAAATCACTCATACATTCACCGTTGTGATAATTTTCGATCCGGCGTTGGTAATGGCCGAAATGTTGTATACGGGAGGATCATCACTGACCAGTGCAATTTGCAGGGATGAAAAATACTGGCTGAACTGCCGCTGCAGGCGGTTAACATAATACGTTGGCAAAACCTGCTGAATAACAGAGCTGTTTGCCGGGATGCCATTGTTCGCGAAGAACGGCGACTCCTGCGGCGCCAGTTTAAGATTCTGAATTAAAGTGGTCAGGTAAATAGAATCATTGAACCCGTTTTCGTCTGGCTCAATCAGAACCCACTTACCTTCTGCGTTTCGGCCATAGGTTCTCATTCTGTGATGTTCCCGCTGAAAGATGTGGTTGGAGAGCCTGTGTTTGCTCCGCCATTACCGTTTGTATGGGCGTGGGTATTCAACCATGTCACCATGGCAGCCCACCCGGCGTGCATAATGGCTGGGCTTGTACTGGCGGTTGAATCTTCAAGTTTCCCCGCCGTTCCTGTCAGGCTCCACATGCCCTGTGTAAGCGTAAGGACGGTATCACCAACGGTGACTTTGAACTGATTGACCGTCTGTATTGCTATACTGTCCGGGGTTAAAAGAAACGTGGAATTGTTCGCCTGGTCGCGTATTGTTACCCCTTCAGGGCCGTAAATTGTCACTACCTGCCCATCAACTGAGTCCCATTCGGTGTTGCTGACCGGCAGAAAAACCAGCGCGCTTAGATTGGCCGGCGGAGTAAGGTCGGCTACCCCACCACCCTGACCACTCACCCCACCGAGATAAGTATCTCCGGGGATGACGATTCCTTTATCTCCTGGTTGCATTGGGTATCGAATGTACTGCGGACCAAACAGTGGAATGGTGACCTGAGGAAACACATACGGCGTGTCGCGTAGCTCAAAGGCCACTGTGACCATTTTACCTTCCTGCTTCACGATGCTGGCCGGGAGAATTTTACCTGCCGCCTGAAAAGCCTCAGAAAGCTTGCTTTCCGTAAAGCGGTTCATGTTCAGGCCAAAA
Organism: Kosakonia sp. YIM B13588; assembly: GCF_042788165.1. Lineage (NCBI taxonomy): Bacteria > Pseudomonadati > Pseudomonadota > Gammaproteobacteria > Enterobacterales > Enterobacteriaceae > Kosakonia > Kosakonia sp. YIM B13588. The sequence goes on from NZ_JBHZPO010000001.1 coordinate 968,399, forward strand.
TTAAGCTTTTGCTCAACGCTCATTTTTTACCGACCGCCTCCGCTGGGTAAGCCTCAATTACAGAAACCCAAGACTCTGCCGTTGGCTGCCTGCTGTTGCCAATGAGCCTCACTGACTGAACAACAAATTCGCCATTAAAGGCCGAATCATCCCTGTATTGAGAAAATGACGAGGCCTGAATCATCGGCCTGGATTTCTGCGGCATCAGGATGTGATCACCCGTCTGCAGGTCAGCGCGCATAACGCACACCAGGCTGATGACGCCAAAACGAATCCACGTCGGCTGACCAATAAGGTCAGTGAATTTAATCTGGACAGGGTTTTTGCTTCTTGCTGTCGCGCCCGTTTTAGACGACTGATCCTGGTGACTGGAATAATCATTATCCCAGGCGCGCAATTCATTACCGTTCACTACGGCAATTTCAACGCCGGTGTATCCGGCATCTTTAATTCTGGACAGCGAAAAAGCCTTGAGGTCTTTTGCCAGCTCGGCGAGAGAGCCGCAAAACATCGGGCGATCGTAATTAAGCAGAAGCCGGTCACTGATGCTGATGTTTGGTGTGTAACCGCCGATGCGCATAAAGCATTGCGTCAGCGCCACGGACAACTTCTGACCTTTAGGCCAGGGGAAGGTCACCTGCAGCGGTGAAAGATCACCGCGCGCGGACGATGCAACCGGACCAGCAACGATAATGAAATCCAGGCGCAGCTCGGTTCCCTGCCAGTTACCGAAAACCTGAAAAATTGTTCCCTCGACAGCCAGTTTCTTATTCCAGACACCCGCCAGCGGCAATCCCTTCGACATACCTGCAAAAATCTGGATTCGCTTACCATGGAGATTTTGCCTGGCCTGCTGCATTTCAACAGGGCCTATACCCCATACGGTAAGGTGCGCTTCACCTGCTGGCGTGGACTCGCCAAACCGTGGAATATCGAATTCCACCATCAGCGCGCCGGGGTTATAAACACCGTTTTTCAGGCTTGAATACTGCTTAATCAGATTGTCGCCATCAAAGATATTAACTTCGTAATATCGCATCAGCTTGTGACCTCGATCTGACCATTTTTTTCGCGCCAGATCATGGTCGTTGCTGTGAATTCACCGGCAATCAGGTTTATGCCGCCGGAATTTGTTGACCCGACGACTGCCGTTTTCAGAACAGGATTGCCAGCAGAGTTTGTGATCAGCAGATACCAGCGCTGGGCGGCGATGTTCCACTTCATCTGGCAGGTGTAAACCGTACCGTCGAGCACTGGTGAAAATGTCACACTTTTCTGCTCTAAACCGGTAAATGGATAATATGCTGTGCTCATATTCCAAATACTCCCTGCAACTTGCCGATCACGCCAGTGACTGCATCAGTGACAGAGCCACCGAGCGCGGTATTGCCAAGAGCGCTAACCGTGTTCGTCCATGCGCTGGTGTTGGTCTTGTCGCCACCATCAATCTTGCTGAGAAAGCTGTTTACCGCTTGATCGGCTGCGGTTTCAGTGACAAGTGGCTGCTCAAAATCCCATAACCATGTCCGTTGCGGCAGCGGATCATTGCCTGACGAGTTATCTTTCACTGCGCGCAGAATGCAGTTGCTGTAAATCACCGACGGGGTCGCAACGATATACGTCCCGCCGAGATTGGCGTGCGCCTGAAGCACCGCCTGGAGTGCGCTCATCGTGACAAGCTTCGTCATTGCACCAGTGTTTTCATTCACCGGCGCATCCATCAGCATGGCAACCCGCAACGGCTGAGCAAGAAGTGCGTTTGCGGCCACAGACTGGTTTGCGAAAGGGTATCTGGCAATTTCATAATCAACCATCGTGGCTCCCTGGACTGGCCGCCAGTGGCAGAAATACTTATCCAGATCGGTGAGGTTCATCGCACCGCCCAGCAGCCCGGTAACGAAACTTGCGCTCTGCGTCAGCGCCACAATCGGTAGCATCCCGCCGGGGATGGCCTCAGCCACACCGTTGCACAGTATGACCGGAGATATCTCGAAGCCGAGCTTATAAAGCTCTCTTGTGAAAGCCATTATCCGGTAACCCCTAACTGTGACGATGAAACGATGGCGTTACCGCCGGTATTGTTGAAGATCTGAATGACAGCCCCTTCGCTAACCCGGTTGCCCGCCCCCTCTTTAGACGCCATTGCTGAAATGAGCTTCGCGAGGACATTCGGATCATTGAGGTTGAGTTTCTGGTCCTGGTTTATTCCGGTGCTTCTGACAACATGGCGGATATATTCGGCCGTGTCATTCTCGTTGGAGGGAGCCCATTTGCTCGCAATATCTCGAATGGTATTTACGCCGCGCGTACCATAAATTTGCAGTTGCTTGGCGGCAGCCAGCACACCTTCATCGAGCGACGGGAAGACGGCGAAATTACCGCTCATGGTGTTGTGCCTGCCGTACCCCTCAGCCCAGCGCAGATTTGTCGGGTTATTAAACCTGTCGGCAATAGTCCGGCCTTTGGCTGATACGTTCGCCGGACTCGGGTCAACCGGCTTTACGTCACCACTGGAGAAGAAGCGTTTAACACCCTTCAGCCACGACCAGACGTGCGGATCGTCATCTCCGCCTGGCGTGTACATTTTTCCGGTCTGAGGGTCTGTAACCTGTCCGCCATTTAAAATTGACGAACCAGAAGTGACATCTGAAACGGTGATGTTTGTTTTACCTGATACCCAGTCAAAGACCTTGCCGATCAGCGCGCCCATCTTCTGAACGCCGGTCATGAAGTCGTCGACATCTTTGGTAAATTCAGGCGACGCCAGATAATTACCGAAACGCTCAATGCCTTTCGAAAGACCGTCGATCCACTTTCCAAGCTCAGGAGATTTCAGCACGGTATCGATAGCACCAGAAAGCGCCTCTGACAGTTTTGTCAGTGCTGGCGTAAGCGGGCCGAGTCCACGAATAAACGTGTTGCGAATACTCTGGTTGCTGTAATCAAGCTGGACATTAAAATCCTGCCACTGCCGCGCCTGCTGATCGGTAATTTGCAGCATGCGGGCGTCTTTCTGTGCTCGCTTCTCCATCGCATTGATTTCTTCATCGCTCATGTTTTTGAAGCGGTTAAGGTCGTCCAGCGAGAAGAAGTTTGTCAGGCCATACGCCTGCGCACCCTGCAACGTGCTGCCATTTTTCACAAAGATGTCGCGGGCGTTGCGAATCATCTGTGGCAAAAGTTTTGCCGGGTCCTGATCCGGGTTATTAATGCCCATCGCCTGAAACTGCCATCGGCGCGACAGGTCCATCTGAGTATCGCGAATAGCGCCAAGCGTTGATGTCGGGTTGCTCAGTGCCTTCTGGTAATTGATGGCTGTCGAATCCAGCGCGCCAATGCTCGTGCCGAGACCAAGCGAGGTAAAGCGCTGTGCAGACGCCGTGCCAGCAAGACGATTAATCCCAAAAAGACCGCCAGCACCCAGCACTCCGCTGAACAAGCCAACAATGCCGCCCCATGACAGCAGGCTTACCGTTGCATCTTTAATATGCCCAGCCAGCGATTTGGCATCTTTCGTTGCCTCGCTGAGAAAGCCTTTCGATGCGCGGGCTTTTTTGTTGAAGTTGTCCTGGCTCTTGTGGGCCTTTTCGAGGTTATCGCTCAGGCGATCCAGACCGCTGTTTATTGAAAGGATGGCGTTAGCACCCTCTGAAAACGCCTTCGCCAGCAAATTACCCTGGAGTTTTGCCTGCTCTGTCGCTTTGGTGGCGTCATTTGTGCCATTTGCCAGACCGCGCCATGCTTCAGGAAGATCATCAAGGGCAGCCTGATATTCTCTGAACTTGTCCATAAATGAGACAAATTTGTCGTCATTTACATCAATTTCGACAATAGACTTAGCTGCCATTGAAAAAACCTCTGTCTTTTAGCGCGGCAAGGATGTAACGCTGGCGATACTGCGCAGGACTGGCATATTCCTCACCAGTCACTTCGCGTATTACCTTCCAGAATCCCTCATTCGACGCCCAGTCTAAGAGGGAATATATGAAGTTTCCTGCTGGGCAGTCTGGGGCTGGGTACTGGTATCCGGATTCGATTTCTGCAAGGAATCTCGGAATTCCGTAGTGCTGGATGATGAAAGTTGCCCACCGAACATACCGATCACTGTGCCTATCGTCGGCAGAAGTAATTCCTGCTTCTGAATGGCAGAGGAGACCATAAAAAAAACCACTTCCCCCTCGATCTCACGGTATTCGTCAGGAGTGATCACCCCCTGTTTCATAGCCGAGTCAAAAGGCGCTGTTTTCCATGCGCCGTCATCTTTGTAAATGACGGTGGTCAGGCGCTGAATTTCATCAACGATGGTCAGTCTTTTCTGTGGCTGTGCTTGCTGGCCTGCCGATGTATTTGATAACTCATCTAGCGCTTCCTGTTCCTGCTTCAGTTTCTTGCGCAACATCATAGCCGCCACGCGGGCGGCACCAAGTACGCCAGCTTGTGAAATGAAGTTCGTGAACAGGTTCCCAAGCAGCAGGCAATATTCTTCCACCACCTCATACGGAAACGGGGTGATATGCAGGTACACAATCGATCCGTCATCGCGGGTGATGTTGCTGACGAGGTTAAGTTTTTTGTCGATTTTCACAGGTTAAATCCACATGTTGTCGTTGGTGTTCATGTAACCGCTGATGGTCACCACGAAAGCAGCATCCATGCCACTGAATGCCATTTCGTTGAAGTTGACGAGGTAACAGTTCAGCAAAGTGATATTGCCGAATGTCGCCGCATCCGGCGTTACAACCACCTCACCGAGTGCTGTATCGGTCAGAAATCGCTGGCGGTAGCTCTCGCCAAGCCCTTGAGTTTTCAGCAAGTGAACGGTAAGCGTTACCTGCTGATATGGTGACTGGCTGCCGACCGTGCCGGTCAGCGTCGGAATAATGTCTGTTGCCGGACCATCAGGGCGCATGCTGATGGCTTCCTTTGCCAGATAGGAGGCGGAAACATTCAGCGCCGGAGCATCCGTGACGGATACGCCGCCACGAACGCGATTAAGAAATCCCTGCGGTACTAATGGGTTTGCCATTTTTTACGCCCCTACAAAGTTGGTTACGTTCACGTTAAACGTGATGGATTCGAAGCCGCGTCTCGGCGTCATTACGGCGCTCAGACCAGCGTATTTTCCAGCGGCGTAATCGGACGGGTTCAGGCTGGTGTAATTTGCGAACGACACAGCGTTAATCACTGCGTTACCGGCATACGAGCCTTTCTCGTATTCAGTATTGAAATCCTGCTGCGTAAGGCCGGTGCCGATTACGCGCCCGAGGATCAGGCCGTAACTGATTCCGCTGCGCAGTGTTTTCAGGGCGCGGCGCTGCAGGCGGTCGATGCCGTTCTGCTCGTAGTACAGTGGGTTAACCGTTGTGTTTGACCCGTTGATGATTTCGTTTGCCAGGTCGAGCTCAAGGTTAATGGCGGTCCACGCCACGGAGTACCAGTAGTTGAACGGGTTTCCGTCCAGCATGTGGCCAGCCACCAGCATTTTGTTACTCAGTCCACCTTCTGCAGCGGTGCCGACGTAGTTGATGCTGTTGTCCTGGAGTTGTTTAAGCAGCGTGCCATTGTTTTCCACCGGATACTCGGTAACCCCGTAACCAAAACGGTACGCCATCGGTGGCACCATGTTTGATGAGCCCGGCTCGTTTACCAGCGAGGACTGGAACGGGAAAGCCATCGAGAACTCAGACGATGGAATGCCAAGGGCTTCAACGCCTGCAAACACGGATTTATTTGCTGTTGCTACCCATGCCGCATAAGTGGCGATGGTTGTGGTGACGAAAAAATAAACCAGCGCTGCGGGACTGGTATAAAGTCCAGTCAGGGTTTTAAAGTCTGCTACGCCGTCCCACTCGCGAGGCACAAGGTAGGAGAAGAATTTCTGGTACGTGTTGCCGAGTGAAATGTCACTGGCAATAAACGTAGCCAGTGCGGCTACTGCCGCAGCGGAACTTACTTCACCCATTTCCAGCACATATACCGACCGCGTTGTACCCTGTGCCCAGAACGTCGTGTTCATCTGGATGATTTCGTTTGCCACAACGGTTTTCACCGAACCCATTACAGTGGCCGTGCCTGGGTTGCTCGCCAGAGGATAAGTGAACTGGGTGGTAGTGGTAACAGTGGCATCTACGGACTGGTTATACCCAGCAGGGGTAACGCCTGAAACGACTAGCGGAACAGTATCGCCAATTGTCCAGCCATGCGGCGCAGATAGCGTCACGGTGACGACATTCGCGAGCCACGAAATAGCGGTGATTGTTTTGGCCGGCGACAGAATGCTGTCCAAATCTTTCGGCGTCGTAAGCAGTTTGTATTCACCGGCTGCAAGGGTGGTACCGCCCACCGAAATCATGGCGCCCGATTTCAAAAGCTGTGACGGCTTCGGCGGGTTCGTCACCGACACGTTAATGTTAACAATTGCCATTTAGTTATTTCTCCGGGTAAATGGACGGTATTGCCGATGTGATCAGCTGGCGGGCAACATTGCGCATCCGCTGCTGGTAGTAGTTGACTTTGAATTTGATGGTCTTGCGCATGGCGATGATGTTCAGCTCGTTCTGAGTTACTCGCTCGTCCTGAACCACCGGGATGTTCATAACACCCATTTCGGTGTTGTCGCTTAGCGTGTACTCCTGCACATACCGCAGGAAATCTTCAACGCCAGCATTGCGCAAACCGGTGACGGAGATCGTCACGTCCTCTGAAACCAGTTGGTACTGGTTCTGCTGTTCATCCAAATAAAAAGCCCCTGCTATAGGGGCTGTGTTGCTGCATTTAACCGTCGCATATGGCGGCGACAGGTTCTGTGTGGAAAGCATAGCCGGGAACATCGGCATGTACTGGTTCAGCGCCATCCATATCGGGAGTGAGCTGGAAACCACCACATCAGCAAGGTCGATATCGTCAGCAGAGTTGATGATCTGCGACCTCATGTAAGGGAAAATAGCCTCGCCGGTGTAATGGTATAAATTGGCCGGTTCGTTCAGCCCGGTACGCCGGGAGAAAGAAAACTGGATGCCAAAAAATTCACCGATATACAGCACATCTGATCCGATATCGTTAAACGGGTCGATGTCCGCCTGCGCGGTAAACGTGACCACGTTGCGGTCAAAAAGCTGCTCGTCGTTCTGTATCGTTTCCGTGGTGAGGTGGATGTACCCTTTTACCGGGACCGTATCCGGCTCTGTGGTTGGGTCGTCAGACAAAATCGACGCTTTCACCCAGAAAACGAAGCCATCCAGCGGCAGAACCTTTCGGATGTACTTGGTAAAAGTGACAACCTGAAACCTGCTCAGATCGTCCAGTCCCTGCGTCAGGGTGGCGTTAAGCTCGGTTTTTGCGTTCTGCTGCAATTCACTCAGGGAAGGCATTCAGCACCCCACTTACCCAGGCGCGCATCGCGGCCTGATAGGTCCCGGTATCAATGAAAGATGCCCTTGGCTCGCCTCTCTTCTCTTTGAACCTTTTCGAGATACCGAGAAGAGCTCGCCGGGTTGGTACGCCTGGCATGCCGTCCATCTCCTGATTATCAAGAAACGCCACGAACAGATCGTGAATACGCGACATTGACTCGGCCAGCGGGTCATTTGACGGCGGCGCACCGGCCATCATGTTTTCCAGTGAGGCAGCAAGGTCGTTGCTCATCAGGTCGGAAATGTCATTACTGTAGCGGTCGAAGAACGTCTGCATAATCTGGTACTTCTCTTCAAGATATTCCGCGACGTCTCCTGTCGTGGTGTTCTCGTCTTCATAGGGGATATCAATAACACCCAGATGAAAGGTGATCATGAAAGCCCCCACAGGCTGCCGAACTGCTGCGCAATCATCAGATAGCGACGGCCCCACGGGTCTTGCAGCATCTGTAGATCAGCCAGTGACAGGTCTTTGAAAAAGTCCGGCACCAGTCTTTGCGCGCTCGTCGCGTTATCTCCTGCGCCGGTGATGACACCCGCTTTGAAATCGTTAAGCCCGAACTTGCTGCGGAAGTCAGCAAACACCTGCTCAGTTCCGTAATTAACCAGGAACGAGGCCGCAAGGTTATATACGGCGACGGAATACAGGTTCGGCATGACGCACGCGATATCAGGGTTAACCCAATCAATCGCGCCGCCATACGCCAGAGAGATAGATGGCGAGTCGTCGGGAACCTGCGCGGCGGTCACGCCCATGTCAGTTCGAACGAATTCAATAAATCCCGACAGGCTTGGCATCATTTTTTCTTGCTCCCGGCTTTCTCGGTGACAATAGTTTCGTTAACCGTCGGGTTGTCTTCGCTGTCTTCGCGGCCTTTCGCCTGCTCTGCGCTGACCTCCATCTCGCCGGAATAGCCGGTACCGCTGTCACGCAGCGCGCTATCCAGAGCTGCTACGGATGCCTGGCGGCGGCCATGGGCGCCACGCGTCAGATGAATGTCGTTATCGCGAATCGCTTTTTCGATTACCGCTGCTGACACAGGCTTGTTCAGGCTGTAGCAAAGGCCGACAAACGCCTGGCTCTGGTCGATTTTCGTCGAGTCAACAAGCCCGTAAACCTGGTGATGTTGCACCACTGCATCAACTTCTTCAGTTGAGCCATCCAGCACCATCATCTGATCGCCGTGGTTAATCGGAATCTGAATAAGGCGACCGGTCTCAATCTTGCGGTAGGAAAAGATCTGGCGCTGCTTCGTGGTGTTAGCGATATAGAGTTTCATTGGTTACCCTCGTAAAAAAGCCCCCGCTGAGTTTCCCCGGCAGAGGCTTAACTACTTCAAGATTGGATCAGGCGCTGTACGCCATGGACAGAACGGTAATTGCTTCCGGACGAACTGCCCAGCCTGCGGTAGAACGCATTTCTGACAGAACATCAATGGCACCACCGGCAATTGGCGTCGGGATTTCACGCGGCGCGGCCATGTCGGTAAACATCAGTGCGTTCGCGGAAAGAGACGGAGTCAACTTGGCGAATTCGTTGGTGTTCACAGTCGAGTTGACCATTGGAACTTCGACCTCAGGGATGGTGATCACCACAGCGTCTGTACCGCCAGCGCCAGCGCCGATCAGAGTGTCGTCATACACCCAGTCAACCTGGACGTTTGCGCCTTTAAGCACTTCTTTCACTGTGCCACTGACGGTGTCAGTACCACCACCAGGGCGCTGGTAAGAAGTCAGTTGGACGATCTGCTGAATCTCCATGGCGCCGAGGACGCGCTGCGGCCCCAGGATAACGACGCGCTGCTGGCGGCCCAGCTGCATAGTGCGGGTCAGCGCTGCCTGTACGTGACCAAGCAGATATACCGCCATCTGACCGTGGTCGTAGGTCAGCACGGTGGTGTTGCCGTTGCTGTCAGGAGGCAGGGACTCGGTAGTCGCGCCAGCGGTGTTCAGCAGGCCTTCGCCGCCAGCAGGGTTCATGCCGTACAGCAGAGCAGAACGCAGCTGCTGGAAAATGCCCTGACGCATACCAAGGCGCTGAGCTTCCGGCAGTGCAAAGTTCCAGTTACCTGCAGCGGCCATGTCATGGTGATCGTAGATACCACGACAGCGGAAAAGGTAGGTTGGGGTGGAAATCATCTTCGCATCAAGCGCCACGCTCGGCAGCTGGTTACCGTTACCGGACTGGCTGGAAGTGGTCTGGGTGCGAATATCCAGGCGGCGCATGTAGACGTACTGGTCGCCCACGCCGAGACGGACTTGCGGGTTACCGCTGGCGATGGTTTCAAACGCACCTGATGCCTGCTGGTAACCAATAATCATCTCCGGCGCGATGTACGACGGATTGACAATGGTGAAGCTGGGGGTAATTGCAGCCATTTAATTCAGCTCCCGATTAAAGTAAGACCAGCGCGCAGCTGTCGGTGTTATTCCATGTCAGGAAACCCGTCGCGCTGTCATAGCTAACAGTCTTGGAGTTGCCTGATTCGATGGCGAGCACTTTTACCGGCAGCGTGATGTCGGAAAGCGTAACTGCTCCGATGGTGCCCTGCGTAGTTGCAGCGCCGCCTGGTGCAGTTGCCGGGGCGTATGTGAAGGTCGTTGAGTTCGGTACGGACAGCACAACCACAGTGCCGTTATATGCCGCAGGAACGACACCGCTGATTTTAACGTACTGACCAGCGGTAAGACCGTGTGCTGATGCCGTGGTTGCCGTTGCCACACCGGAGGCATAACTCACAGCAGTTGTCGCAATATCAGAACCAGAGAAACCTGCCGCCGCCGCAGTGGTGATCTGATTGTTCACGAAATCCCACGCCAGTGCTGTTTTCACTGAAGCGCCAGCGGTGCCCAGCGCAACAACCTGTGCAGAGGCTTTCAGCGGCACGCGCATGTTAGAGCCCAGACGGTAGTACGAAACGCTCATGCCTGATGCGTACAGTGGAACCGGTGACTGCGGAGTGGTCAGGCCGTTGTGAGCCTGATTGAAGACGGTGAAGCCTTCCAGTTCAGCAACAGACACAGCACGACGGATGTAAGACCCGCGCGGGCTCGAACTGGTGCCAGGCAGAAGCTCAGCAACCGGCAGACCGCCCCACAGTGGTTTGGTTTCGGTTGCGGCCACGGTTCCAGCCGCCAGATTAAAGCGGTTGGCCGGGTCATCGAGCGCCACGCCCTGGATATAACCGTCAGATTGCACACCGAAGGAGCCCAGCGCATTCGTGGTTGCCATCGGGTTAAGAGATAAAGTTGCCATGCTTGAGAGCTCCCGTTAAGCCTGGTTGTTGAAACTGGTGACCTGACGCTTGCCGGACTGGAACGGAGCCCAGGTGGCAGCAGGATCGCCTTCGAAGGTGCTGATCTGGCGACCGGTCGCATCAGCGCGTTTAATTTCACGCAGCATACCGGGGCCAACAGACAGGCTTGCCGATTTCTGCGCGTCGGCGTAGATAGTCTTTTCAGCCACGCTCAGCAGAGCTGAGTCAGCAATGGAAGACAGGTCAACGGATTTGAAATCAGGCGAATGTTCCTGCAACTGGATCATCAGGCGACGGCGGTACGCCAGCGGCTTCTCACCAGAAAGCGGGGCCGGAGCTCGCTTGCCAAAAGCTGAGAACACGCTATCGGCTTTAACCTGGGCGTCTGCAACTTCGTTGCGCTCAGCGTCGGAAAGCTCGGTAGGAATACGAGATTTCAGCTCTGCAATCTCACGTCGCAGATCTGAATCAGCTTTCTCTTTTGCCATTTTTCCTTCGTTCTCTGCGTCAGCTTTGGCCTTTTCGTCGGCGTCTGCTTTTTCCTTCGCTGCTTTTTCTTCCGCGTCGGCTTTAGCTTTCGCCTCTTCGGCCTCTTTTTCTTCAGCGTCAGCCTTTTCTTTCTTGGCTGCTTCTTCGGCGTCAGCTTTCGCTTTGGCGTCTTTCGCCTCTTCGTCGGCTTTAGCCATGCGCGCGTCAATAGCTTTATTGATTAGCGCTACGATTTTTTCCTCGTCCATCTTTTCAGCCTCTTCAGGTATGGAATCAGATTTAACACCAGTAGGGTCAAGGAGCTTGTCCCATACGCCCTGTTCACAGACAGCAACGTGGTCGAGCAATACCGGGGAACCTTCCACCAATAGAGGCTGACCATCGACTTTGATGATTGCGTCAGGCACTTCGCTAAACGATACGGTTGGTGATGTGCTTAACTGCTTCGTCGCCATAATTTCGGCGGCCTCGGCGTCGTACACGCGGGCAATTGCCCACACCTCACCGTTATCTGCCACCCAACTTTTTGTCAGGGTGCCTATAACTCGCTTCGCGAATTCATCGCTATCGAGCTTGTTTTTCTCAGGGTGTAACCAGATGAGCGGTACGCCTGCCACACGCTGGAGAAACTCGGGGGTCAAATAGTCATCCGGGTTACGGAAGGCCATTTGTTGATCTGCGGATCGCCATGTGACACCCGTTCCGGTCACACGTATGGCGTACATCCACATGTTGATAAAGAATTGCGGGCTGCTTAGTGTTCCGTCAGCGATAAGCGCTGCAACCTGTGTTTCATTTAACGGCTGCTGTGCCAATACTTCCGCAAAGGGTGGGTGTAACGGTTTCGGTAGTTCATCAATGTGAAACCAGCCAAATGACAGTGTTTCGTCAGTTAATTGAGCATCAAATTGCTGATCTACATCCGCTCGGTACGTGAGGTAATCGGAGGCAATGCTATACGGAGTTAGTGGGCCATCGTATTGATACCCTGTTTCCTCCAGCACTTCTCGACGTGCGGCATCAATTGCAAGCTCTCCCGGCTCCAGCTTCCCTCCCGGCGGGCACCATGTGCCGTCGTCAGAGCGCTGGATCAGGAAAACCTTCTTCCCGTTTCGGAACATGATGCCGCTAGCAAAAATAGCCACGTTTCAATGCTCCTATGTTTTTTTCATTGACTCCAAAAACTTGCTGCCCTTCTGGGTGAGCATGTGTTCAGGAATGCTGCGGAGGTTGTACAGATACGTCACATAACACCGGCAGAAAACCTCTTCGCCAGGCTGGGTAATTTCATCCAGGTACCCGGAAGAATCGACCTTCACGTAACCGTTTTTTTGCGCCCAGTTACCACGAATGAGATAGACAACCTTATCGCGCTCCTTGTGATCTTCCCTGTAGTCGTAACCTGCCTGCCGCCAGTGGCTATGCCACTCTGCTGCTATGGCGTTATTACTGGCCGCTATAATGTTGTCGATGTTTGCGATGAGCTTATGGTTCTGGTCAATCATCACCCGCCGCGCTTCAAAATCAATTTGCAGGGCGCTCTTCTGAATGTGGTCGCAGTTGTAATTAACCCCGCTGCGAGAAGATGGAGAAAGGCCACCACCGACATAATCCTGCACCGGTATGCTGGAAGCCCATCCGCTAAATCGCTGGACCGTTTTGTTTATTGCACCTGTTCGATTCAACTTAATTAAGTCAGCGCTGGCCAGGATGCGCCTATCAAGTTCGCTTCTTAGCTTCGGCTCCATGTAGTTCAGAGTAAATCGAGACAACCCTGGATGCCGATCCAGTGCCTTAGCCCTGTTAACTTGCATCTCATAGGTTGATCGAAGCCTGTCTGAAACTTTGGATATGTAGTCATCATGGGTTTCACTTTCGGCAGCCTGGCGGATAATGCTCTGCCAGCGCTCAAGCTCCTCCCTTGAGGTGTAGCCATTGCGCAAAAAGAACTTAACGGCCTCCCTTACTGTCCTTGAGAACTTACTCATATAGCCATCCCGCTACCCAACTCTTCAGCTTTTGGCGGCTCCGGTGGAGGGTTGTCTTTCAGTAAGTCGTAATCCAGATCAAGCCGTTGAGGGAATAGGTTCTCGTTGGCATTGGCATTTTCACACGCCCACTCGATAAGCGTCGCACGGTTCTCCGGGTCTGCCGTTAGCTGTGGCAACACCACTTCCAGCATGCTGACGATCGCCTTAAAGCGCGTTTCATCGACCTTCACCTTCTCGCTTTCCGGCTCTTTCAGAGAGGACGGCCAGCGATATTCGAAGTTGTTAATCCACGTGGAGAAATACAGGCTGTATGTATTTTCGAGCTCCGGCACGTCAGAACGCAGAGACTGAAAGAACTCAATGCTCCACGCCCGGTACTGGCACACGCGAATAAAGAATGCATAAAGCGAATCAAGCCATTCACGGATGTTGTCGATATAGACGGCAACCGAGCGAGCGTCTTCCGTGCCTTCACCGAAGCCTTGAGAGAACGTCTCAGAGTTAAGAAGAATGGCGGGCATGTCCGCCGCCGCTGCGATGTTTTCAAGGATATGGTTACGCGCTGAATCAAGCGGCTTTTCAAGGTTGCTCAGGTCGATTGAGCTGATATCGTCCTGCGGTCCAATCTGAAGAACCTCGCCCGTTTTCCCTCTCTTAAGCATCATGCGTTTGATGCCACCAAGGGCTTGCATAACCTTGTTTACTACCGCGCCAGCCCCGGCAATTTTTGTTACCAGCAGGCCACCTTTCACCGCCACCATGTCATCAGTGCGCATGGTCTGAATGAAAGATTTCAGCGGGAAGAGAGCGCGCTGGTAAACGCTGCGCCCGGTAAATCCGAAAGCCGCAGGGTTATATGCCAGATAAATCGGGTCCTCGTTTTGCACGACGACACAGCGCGATTTGTGGTACGGATTACCAGCCACGCGGATGCCGTCGACTTTCTGGAAGTCCTGCGCGTTCGGGTCCTGATTCAGCACGATGCTACCGGCCGTGTTCAGCGGATCGAGAATGTTAAAGCTGACGTTGTGCTTATAAAGCGTCCGGTAGTCCAGTGACTGGCTTGGCTCCTGGTTATCAACCAGCATTGCCACCGCCGAAACACCGTAGATACGGGCAATGCGTGCAGCGTTGGCGATATGCTGATTTGCGCCAAGCGCTCGCCATTCACGCTCGAACGCATCACGCAGGCGCTGTTCAAGCCCGTATGACTGAGCTACATGCACGGTGCGCGGCTCATTCATCGCCATCTTAATCGGACGATCCACCATTTTCCCGCCCAGCGGGTGATACAGGTAAATCGTTTTGCAGGTCTGATAGCCAGCCGTCATGCCTGGCTGAATATCTTCGCTTTCTAAAAGTGCGACAAGCTCCGTCGAGCAACTGCCGATTTCGAAATCATCTTCGTTCATTGGTTTTCTCGTCAGAGTGCGTCGCCGCTGCCGAACGCGATGATCAGCCCGTAGGTGTAGCAGTCGAGCAGGTCATCAGCGCGCTTGTGAGCTTTTTTATCGGCAAGGTGGAATCGGGAAACCTGCTTGTGCAGGTGATTGGCGGTTTCGCCTTTGAATACTGCCGTTTTCTGGTATGCGTAACGGGAGATTCTCGCCAGTTCGCGATAGTGATAACCGGATGCCATAATGGCGCGTTCGTCTTTCCCTTTGCTGGTCAGGGCGGATTCAATTTTGTTGACCGGCCAGCCAAGACTTTCGCCTTTCTGCAGGAGAATGCTGCCCATGCTGGCGTCTTCAATAAACACGCCGATGCTGCCGTTTACGGCCACACACTGCGCTGATAATTCATTGAGGCGCTCAAACACAGACGGCATCCATGTTTCCAGCAGTGCGCCGTCAATCTGCACCACGTCCCAGTCAACAATCGTCAGGCGAACATGCCCGGCGCGGGTATTGACTGCGTAATACACAACGGCGGTACCGTCGTGCTCAGTCCCCCCCTTGACAGCAGTGTCCATGACCGCAAATACGGCCTCGCACATCTCCGGGTATTCAACGGGCTGATCCTGATTCTCACCTTCGAACCATTTCCGCACGTCGAACAGTGATGCAGCCGACCAGTCGACGAACTCTGCCAGAAACTCCTGGCGGAACACGCGCGGGTCGTTGTTCGCCTTTTCCTTCTCGAGTTCTTCCGGGGGGACGAACGGGTTTGATGAGGTTGGGGCATGGTGCTCAATGAAGCCCAGCGACTTGTTATTGCAAATGGCATAAAAGAAGTTTTCCTCGTCCACGCCGTCTGGTGTGGAGAAGACGTAAGCGCGGCCTTTTGTGGTAAGCAGCGTGGGCTTAATCGACTTGGGCCATATCTCATGGAGCATTTCCGGTGACTTGGTAAATGCTGCCTCGTCGATCAGGATAATTTCGTATTCACGCCCACGGCCAGCCAGTTTGTTGTCGTTGGTGACCCAGAAATCAATCTTGCCGCCGTTCTTCAGCAGCAGGCGTTTCTCCTGACGGCTGAAGCTCTTTTTCAGGGGAAGAAGGATTTCTTCAAGCTTGTCGTAAATCTCCTGGTACTGCCGGTATTCGGCGGTAAAGATGCCGACACGACCACCGAGCGCAATATCCATTCCAGGACGCTTAAACTGTGCCGTCGCATAGGTCACCGCCGCACTGGACAGCATGAAGGTTTTACCCCATCGGCGACCGCAGCGAACAGCATGAAGCTGATCATCCCAGGAGTCAGACCAGACCTTTAATTGCCCGTCGTGCAGTGTGGGCAGGTAAATGTCAGCCATGATTTATCTTCCCGGTATTGGCAGGGCGTTGTGAACGACAATCGCGTTATCCCGATCCCCGTCCTTCATCACGCCAATTTCCATCTCAACTTTTTCTGTTGCCGCCTCGCGATACGCTGCGTCGATTTGCATCTTCAGGATGTTTCCCTTCGTGTACTCCAGGGACTCAATCCTCGCGGTATTGCGATGCATTGCCTTTTGCGCAGATGAGATCAGGTCATGAAGGTCTTTAGCCGTATCGTTGTCGGCGGTTTCAAGCTCTGTCTGCCAGCGCCCAATGTTTTCCGCCGCCGTCAGGTTCGCCGCTCGCAGCCAGAAAAGCTCATCGTCCAGCGTTAGCAACTGGGCATCTTCGGTGATGGCGTCAGAGAGAAGCATCCGGCGACCGTAGCCGCCATGTTTGAGCGCGTGCTGATTGCCTGGCTGAAAAGGTTTTATTGGCGGCGCGTGTCGTGAACCGCGAATAGGTTTCGTTCCTGGAGATATTTCAGAACTACCAGCGGGAGTGGCACTCTTCTCACGCCTCCCGGTTTTACTGACCTTATCTTTCCTCTTCTGCGAATTCGCACTTTTTTTCGCAGTTTCATTCTGCGAATTCGCACGGTAATTCGTAACTTTGATATAGCGCTTTGCGCTGGCGTAATTCAGTCCCTGCGCTTCACACCAGTCTTTGGGGGAAATACCGGATTTAGCATGCTCGGCGAGGAACTGGTGTTGCAGTGCTCCCCAGTCCGGTTTTGCCATGTTTCATTACCTGCGATTGACATTATCGAAGCCACTCGGCAAGCAGCTTCTGTAATGGCAATAAAAACCGCTATTGCGAGGCTCTGTTTTTCTCTATGGCCTGAATTGCCCTCAAATGCCCGTTGCATTCATCAATGGAGTCGAGCAGCCTGAAGTTGAGATCGACACTTTCACCAAATGTCATTTTTTCCGGTATTTGAGGTACCATGCATTCAGTTAGCAGACTTGCCGGAATTGGCAGCAGGGGTTGTTTTACCGGCTCGTACACTGTCTGCCGCTTCGCGCAGCCTGTCAGTAACGACATCAGGAACAGGCTCGCGAGCGCAAGGATCGTTTTTAAGCGCATCGATAGCCTCTTTCTGTAGTTGCTGGATTTTCATTTCTGCTGCTGCCCGGCGACGTGTCTCGTTGGCAACGATGTCATTCATCGCTTTAAACTGCTGGGTGAGATTGTCGACGGATTTAACCAGCATGTCGTTTTTGCTGGATAACTGAGCGGTCTGCTCAGTCAGGGTGGCGTTATCCTTCACAAGGCTCTGGTAATTACTGCTAACCCGGACGCCGAGGAAAATTACAGTGACCACGCCAGCTATGATGACAATCTCAGAAGCTGACGGGGCTTTGATATCAAACATCAGAACACTCCCGGAGCAGATGGGGGAACACCAGGATTCAGCGGGCCAACACCATCATCAGTTTTCTGTGGCTTTTGACCCCACATGCAGACTTCCCGCTCTATCTCGCGGCGGTTGACCAGACCTTTCCACTTCTTACCGCCAGCCATTACCCAACGTTTCATTTCGTTGCAAGCGGCGGCATTATCGCCCTTATTGATCAGACGGAGCATGGTGGATTTTTTGAACGCACCCACACCAACGTTATAGGCGAATGAGTAAAGTGCGGCGCGCATGGTTTCCGGGATGTCGGCGTTAATGACCGGGTCAACCTGTCTCGCTACTGACTGTAGATCAGCATTCAGCAGATCTTTGCACTGGCGCTCTGTATAGGTTTTACCCATCACAATGTCGCTGCCGGTGTGTCCATAGCAAACCGTGGGAACGCCTACCACATCAAGGTAAGGTTCAAGCCTGATCCCTTCCAGACCGTCATCACCATTTGGACCGGTAATCATGGCTGCTGAAATAGCCAGAGAACCACCACCAATGGCGGCAATGACTTTATTGCGAAACTCGGGAGACATCGCCATGTCATTGCTCCTGCGGTTGTATACCAGCGATGTCAATCGCCTTTGGGGGATTCTTGCCTGGATCATCTTTCGCATACGCTTTGCTGATAATCTCGGTTCGCTTCCTTTCTTCTTCGATAATCGCCTGATTGCGGCGGTTATTGGATCGGTAGGTCAACCATGTGAACAGGGCAGTAACAACGGCACCGACAGCAAATAGCACGTCCTGTAACGTCAGCATGGTGAAAAATCCCGTCGTGGCAGACCAGAAATACGACCAAAAGCCGTTGTTTGTGTTCATACGTTGCATGCTCTCACCTCGCTTTAATGGCGGGTGCTGTGCGTAAATAAAAGGGTCAGGTTCTCGGCCTGCATTTAACAACGAAGCCATCTGGAGTTGATTGGCCGGAACCTGAAATAAAAAAGCCAGCGTTTAAGCTGGCAATATGAGGGTGTGGCAATGTCGGCATCATGGCCGAAGATACCCTGGCTGGGTTCTGGTGCCGGGCAAAGGAATCGAACCTCTGACGCGCAGCTTACAAGGCTGACGTTCTGCCACTGAACTAGACCGGCGAATTTGGCGGGACAGGAAGGATTCGAACCTTCGACCATTCGGTTAACAGCCGAACGCACAACCGCTGTGCTTCTGACCCAGAAACGACAAAGCCCCGGCGGGGTGCCGAGGCTTTTAGTCTTTGCCGCCGTTTACAATTTAGGCAGCATATCAAAGTAGACTCAAATATGACTCACTTTATCTACTTTTGCAATAGTTGGCTGCGAAAAAACTGCTTTTTGTTGCGAACGTGAACTGACTATCGAAATTATCGCCTCACGATCAAGAGCGAAAAACACGCCGCGCATAGCCCGCCAGTAATCGCGGTAATTATTCCCCCAGTTCTTATCGGTGATGCCCATGAATTGCGCCAGTTCGGTTTGCAGGTACACATCTCGCTTAGCGACCTGCTTTTTCACATCTTGCGCAGCCAGCCAGATAAGCGCTTTGAGTTTTTCTTTGGTCTTCCCTGCTATGCGCCGACCTTTAATTGTCTCGCAGAACTGGAGCCACCCATGCTGAACAATGGCGGCCTGCAAAGTGAAATCAGTATCGTGCAGGTAGTTCCATTTCACCCAGGCGCTTTCTGCATCTTCCAACCTGGCTATAGCGCGCCGCCAGCTTGCCGTGGAAAACTCCACAGGGATTACCTGCGGGATAGAGGTGCCCTTGGCATGCGATTGCTTACCCGGCACCGGAGGATTTCGCAGCAGGATTTTTTTGCCCGTCACCTCATCAACCACGAATTGCCGTTTGCGCGGGTACCGCTCGTTCGTGTACTGGAGCTGCTCAACCAGAGCGACTAATTGCCCCTTGGTTCGACCGCTAAAATCAGCCGTAGCCAGCGCGATTTCTTCACGGACATATTGCAGGTATTGTTCGTTCATGCGGCGGCCTCTGTTTGTTGTTTATGCTGTGTGGTTTTAACTGGCTTGCTGTGGCGATATATGGCGGGCATGTTCGCCCGCGCTACGCTTTCAATCTGGTACCGGATGAAGGGATCGTCGTTCACGCTGCCTCCCGTTTTTTGAGCAAAGCCCGACGCAAGGCGCTGTAATGCCGCCTGATGGATTCAAGCTCTTCCAGGGTGAAACGGTGTGGCTTGTTGTTGTTCTCCAGCGCCTCGACGCGCTCAGAGCCGATTTTCTCTACCAAAGCGATCCGGTACGGGATTGCATTGCTGGAAAGCTCGTCATTACAGCGATGGCATTGTTTGTGGATATTGTCTTCGCTGTAGCGAAGATGAGAGGCTGCGCCCCGCGATCTGAAGTGCCCTGCTTCCCACTGAACGGTGACATACGTCCCGCAGCTTATGCATGGCAGATCATGGTCACGCTCTCGAATGTAGTCATTGACCACTCGCTGGGTCAGATCTTCCCAGTGCTTGAGGGGCTTAACTGCCGCCTTGCGCTTGCGCCATGCTGCCCGCTCCTTTTTCGCTTTTTCCTGGCGCTGTTTCTCTTTTTTCTTCTCCAGCTCAAGAAGCGCGAATTCCGCCCCATGCTCAGGGCAGCACCAGCGGTGGTTCTCAAACTGGGGAGTGAATTTCACGCGGCATATTTTGCAACGGCGCTGAGTAGGCTTATGCATGCTGCCTCCTTGCCGCCAGGCGCAGCCATTTCTGATCGACCAGGTTAGCCGTGTACCCTTTCAGGGTCGGGATTTCGGATGGCTTTAACTCTGGTTTGCGTTTCCGGCGCGCAGGCATGCGGAATATGCCGCGCTCAATGACTTTGGCGAGAGGGCTATGCATCATGCCTCCTGCATATCGCGCAGTTGCTGGTATTCGCAGCTTTGCGGGATTGTCAGGTGGCAACCGATGTTCATCGCCCAGCCTTCGACTTTGCAGAGGAAGATATACATCTCGCCGGTTTCGAGATCGGAGGTGTGGCGTAGGGATTGAACGGTGGTCACTTCTCCGGTGATCACATCAACTCGGTCTTTGCTTTCATAGCCGAGATAGGTGTGCTTCATCGCGTCTTTCACCCATTCAGAGGTGGCGAAGGTCTTGCCGCGTGCGATGAGGTATTCGCTGATTTCGGTGTACCACATGTGGCTCAGCGCGTTTTGAGACAGGCTGCGCTTCTCGCGCCACGGCTTAACCTGAAGGCGGAAGCATTGCCCGTCATCAAGCAGTGGCTGAATCTGCTGCCCTATGGCGGCGAAGTTGCCACGGTGGAGTTTGATGCCGTCTGCTGGCAGGTTCATACGGCCCCCTTAACGGAAACCGCAGAATGCAGAAAATCGCAGGTGCATTTCTGCATCTGTGACAAGGTGAAGAGTTCAGATTGTGGTCGCATTTAATGTCCCCATCAAATGCGCAAAGGTGCTGCCGGGGCTCAATCCGACGGCATTGATATTATGGGTGGTTGATTTTTGAAAATCAATTATTCAAAGGTGACCTTTAATTTGAACAGGTAAAGATAATGATCAACGTTTTCGAGCAATCTGGCTTTACCTTTTACATTTCCAGCTGCATCTTCCGCACAGTTTATTGCTGCTGTTAATTTCTCATCAACATAGTCACTGAGTTGGTGGCGCAACTGAGAATGAATGTATTTCGCTTTCTCTAAAGGGATTTTAGCATTTTTTTTAGTAGTGGCATTTGCCGCAGCCAGAATCGCCCTCTGGATATCATCGAATTGTTGCTGTGTAATTTTATTGGTAGGTTGCATTATTTTTTCTCGTTCTGTGCAGACATCTCAATATAACGTGGGTCTGAAGACTTAGGTAGGGTAAGACTTAGTTCACGATAATGGCGCAAACGTTCAAGAAAGTAATCACGCAAATGCTCGGGCTGATCACGCATCACCACCTCGGCGATTACCGGCATGTTAAGCCGCTCTTTGTAAGCGACTCCGCTAGCTGCCAGATCAACGTTAACCTTATCGCGTTCTTCCTGGCTTTTTGCTGCAATGTTCCACTCAGACATAAAAAATCCCCTCGATATTTTGAGGGGAATTATACATCATCGCTGCTGTTTGAGTTTGCTCACCATGGCAGCCACCCAAGCTCATTGAGCGCGCCAGCGGCCAGCAGCATGAACATCACGGCGTCGAATTGGTTAGGCATCGCGCACCGCCTTAGGTCTGTAAACCTGTATCACCAGACCACTTTCAGTTTTTGCGGTCAGTGTATGACCTGGCTCAAGACTGGCAATGTTGAACGCTTTATAAAAAGAATCCATCGCCAGCGCCTTGTCGTCCTTTCGATTCCACCAACGGCAGCCTTTCCGTATCGCAATGCCGACAATCCATTGACCTGATTTGAACGCCATGTAAACCCAGATGAGCGATAACTGCGCCAGCATTATCCAGTCGATGACGCCGTAGTTTTTGAATGCATCCACCTCACACCTCCTGCTCAGGCGCTGCCGGTACTGCGGCGAGCATGTGCGCCCAAACTAAACGTCTCGTCTGACGCATTGCACAATCAGCATCATCCCAGGCATGGTGCTGGCATCCTGATTTGTGTAGCATCATCGCTTCAGTCGGCTCAACCGGAACAAGCTTCCACCCATCAGGCACCGTAGCCGCCGTTACAGGTTCGGCTTGCATGGCGGCGCGGTGAGATTCCAGAAGATGCCCAGCTCGCATCATCATCTTTCTATGCTTGTAAGGCGCAGGCTCATCGACAGTCATCTCGTAAGCAATCATTGCATTGACCATTTCCTGCAATGCGCTACGCCACTCGTCAACCACCGGCGCGCTGTCCATTCCCGCCAGCAGCATGCGTGCCATAATTGCAAACTCACTGCCCTGATTAACAGTCGTGTCGCTTACGATTTCTTCCAGTCGCTCCCGGCTCAGTTGTGCTGTCATACGGCCTCCTGCTGCTGATATTTTTCGAACCAGAACACAACTGGCGCGTTAGTTGGTTTAACTAGGCCGAATGATTCGGCCGTGCGGTAACTTCTTGATGCCCGTCGAGTCACGTCAACCTGGGTAGCGATGCGACTACGGAAGTCTTCAACGGTGCTGCACATTTTGAACAGGTTGCAGGGTATGCATGCTGGAACCATATTGCTGATGGTGTCATTTTCTGGCCTGTCCATTGCGTAGCCGTTACTGATATTTCTTCGCACTGCTTCAACGTGATCGGCATGCCATTTATCACCCAGCTCGCAGCCACAATAGGCGCAGCATCCACCAAATTTCATGCGTAGCTCGGCGCGTTGCTTTTTAGTGAGTGCCATACCTACTCCCCCACTTCCAGTTTGATGCCAGCTGCGGCAAGAGCTTCACTGATGGCCTGTTCATGCCGTACAGCCGAGAAGTTATAACCGCAATCGAAGTTGTCACGGCAGTGTTCGGCACCCCACAGGTCATAGCAATCGTCCATGCCGTCATCAGGCCACTTAACGCTCACCGTCCGCGCTTCCAGTTCGGCGATGCGCTGTTGCAGACTTCCGATATTCAGCAGCAAATCCTGGTTTTGTGCGTCACGCTCGTCGACGTACTTTTCCAGCATTTCGATCCGCTTCTTGTCGGCGTCACGCTCTGCCAGCAGGGCGAGGATATTTTCAGGATTAGCGACCGAAATAAAAATTGCGTCGCGCTTCTCAACAGCCCGCGCAAGCACTTGCTCTTTTGTAAATGAGAATGGGCCAACGCAAATGCCATTGAATTCAGTTGATGTTCTACGCCAGCTACCCTTGGTGGCGCTCTCAGCTGCTTCTCGCAACTCAAGCGCCATCTCGTCGTTGTTAGTCATGCTGCACCGCCTTTCACAAAAATTACCCAATGAGTTTTGTCGGCTTTGCCTGTGCGCTGCCAGATAGCTGGCTTCTCATCAGTCAGGGCCAGAATCTGGCTAACTGGTATCTGCGTTTCGTTCCATTTGAAAACGAGGACACCGTGTGGCCGCAGCACGCGGAACGCCTCTTTAAAACCGGCACGCAGGTCGTCGCGCCATGTGTCTTTGTTCAGGCGCCCGTATTTTTTACCCATCCAGGCGTTATCACCGACTCGCTCAAGGTGTGGCGGATCGAACACAACAACAGGGAAAGAATCGGCAGCGAACGGCAGCGCGCGGAAGTCGGCAATTACATCCGGGCTGATAACGAGGCTGCGCCCGTCGCAAAGCGTGTGCTGCTCAGCGCGGATATCGCTGAAAACAGCGCGGTCGTCCTGTTTATCGAACCAGAACATGCGACTGCCGCAGCACATATCGAGAATTGAAAGTTCGCTCATGACTGCGCTCCTTCTCCTGCGTTGCCTTTCACCGCCTTTAGGTTGGCTGAAAATGTCGGCGCCGATTCCATTTCAACTGCACAGGTGCCACAGCTTTTGCCATCAATAAATATTTCGATATCAAGCGGCCATTCAGATTCCCATCCATCATGCTCAGACCAATAGTCATCGGCTGCCACCCGTGCCAGGCGCTCAACCTCCCATTCATCTGGGTTACTTGAGACAACCAGCGAACCAAGTGAATAAGCATCTTCAGGAAACTCGACACCGGTATCGCAAACTGTGTATTGAACATGTCTCACGATTGCACCCCCTTCACCTGCTCAGACTGGCGGGCGATAGCTGCGGCTTCGGGTGATGGTGCTGACTGGCATAAAGCCGGCGGCGTAATACCATTAACCTGATCACCTTCTGTCACAAGGCGAATCAGCATTGCCAGCAGCTGGATAATCTCGCCTTCAACGTCCTGCCACGTCATTCGGTTTTCTGCGTAGTGCACATCAGCCTGCACAACCTCACCGGCTTCCTCTGCGACTTTAAGCAGCACGTAATTTGGTTGCGGGAATTTACGCATTGCTTTGTCTGCTGATGCGCGGGCTTTAGTTACCAACCCGCCAAAATAATCATCTGCCACCCCTTCTGCGCGCAGGGAGGCGAGGATGCCGTCGGTGGCGGGGGTATCGATTCCATCAAACTCATCAAAAACAACATCTAGCACCGCATTTTGTGCCTGCATGTCTGATACGGCCATATATCCGTGACCACCGCCGATAAGGCTGCTACGGATATCTTCCAGGGATTTCCGGAATAACTTCAGTGTCGTATTCTCAGCCACCACAGCATCGCGTTCAGCAGCCAACTGCTTAACCTGCGCCTCTAACTCTTCGTATGTTGGTTTGCTCATGTCCGTGAACTCCCGAAAATTTTGTGAATGTAATAGCCCTGCCAGTTACGGCGGCACTCTTCGAAAACAGTGTTGGTACCGGAACGACTCACAGGTTTATCTTCATCATCCTGAAGAGCCGGCACATAGAAGTGAGTGCGCCACACCCGGCGATCGAGAACGATCTCACCGTTCTGTCGCATCTTGTGCGAAGCGCCGTTAATGACTGAACGCTTGAGCCCATACGCATCTGCTACCAACTCGCAAGTGAAAAATCCGTATTGCTCCATGTACCGCTCAATTGCTTCTCTGCCTGTCATCAGAATCCACCTTTCTTATTTGCTGGCTTCTCATCCCGGCTGCGCGCGGTCATGCGGGCCGCATTCTGATCGCAGTCATAAATCGCGCCATTGATTTGATTGCAGTAAACGGTGCCGGTATTGCCGTGGCGGTTCAGTTTCAGGATCAGTTCTGTCTCCCCCGCAGGCACTGATTCGTCGAAAGCTCCTTCGCGGTGTACGCCGACCCAATAATCGCAGTCCTGTTCTATCTGCCCGGTATCGCGTGAATCGCTCGGTAACGGTCGTTTATTGCTTCGGTCTTCCAGCTTCCTGTTAAGCTGAGTAAGCAGCACTACGACGCAGCTAAGCTCTTTAGCGAGGTTCTTCAGTCCCTTGGTGATCATCCCGTAGGCCAGGTCGTTACGATCAGCTTTCTCGGCGGTCATTAGCGTCAGGTAGTCGACCAGTACCATTCCAACCACCCCGCGCTCGCGTTTGATACGGCGGCACTCCGTTATGATTTGCGCCAGTGAGAGACCGGGAGTGTCGTCGATGTAGAGCATGTCGATTTCACGGAGGCGATTGGCTGTGTCGATAGCGCGCTTGAAGTCGCTGTCATAGTCGCCCTGATAGGTATCGTCGGCGTCATCTGTTGCTGGCATGTAGAAAATGCTGGGGTTAACGCCGGATTTCTGCCCTACCAGCTTCTCCAGAATCTGATCGCCGGGCATTTCCAGGCTGAACAGCAACGCTGGCTTTTTCTCGCGGATCGCACAGTTGAGAGCCATCTGACCGTAAAGCGTGGTTTTACCCATCTTCGGGCGAGCGCCGATGACGAACAGGGAACCTTTGACGAGGCCTTTTGGCGCCAGCATCCGATCCAGTGACGGAATGCCTGAGCTGAGTCCGCGCTGCTCGCCTGACGGGTCGAAGCGTTTTTCCAGATCTGATACCCAACTATCCATAACGTCAGCGAAGGAGCGAAGCCCACGGCGGCTGCCAGTTTTTGAGTGATCAGCAAGCTGGGTGAAAATTGCCTGAATGGCCTCATACTTCTGCGTTACGTTCATGCCGTTGCGGGCATAGAGCAATTCAGTAGCTTCGGTCATGCGCTGAATGCCGTAGCGCTCCATTGCAGCTTCACGAACAGACATGGCATAGGCCACAATGTTTGCTGCGCTCGGTGTGTTCTTGGCGATTTCAGACAGGTAAGCGAAGCCGCCGATCTGCGCTGTCAGCCCTTTGCTTTCCAGAACGTCGAAAAGAGTCAGGCCATCTACCGGTTTGCTGTCGCGGAACATCTCGCGCATTTCAGCAAACAGCACCTGGTGAGCGCGGAGGTAGAACGATTCCGGCTTCAGGATGGAAAGCACCTTCTGCACGCGCTCGCTGCTGTCGTCGTCCAGCAGGAGACCACCGATTACGCTCTGCTCTGCTTCGAGGTTGTGAGGTACGGTCATGATTTCAGAGATCATCACAGGCCCCCTCGCGCGTCTTCACGTAAACGTCAACGTTCAGGAAGTATTCGAGAGCCTTGCGGCGCCATGTGCGACCGGTGCGATTGTCAGGGCGGTTTTCCAGCATCCAGCGGCAGTTGGTAGCGATGTAGTTCAGATATGCTTCCCAGTCAGTCAGGGTGAATCCTGCGCCGCCGAGATGGCGGTTTGCAGCTCCGGCTTTTTTCCAGAAGGTGCGGATAAGATTGCGACGCTTGTCAGTCAGAACCCGTATGCCCTGAGCTTCAGGCAGTACACGGTGATAAACCTCAACCACCTGCTCGCAGCTGATTGACGATTTTTTCTGTGCAGGAATAAATTCTGCTGATGCACTCTCTCTTACGTTAGTAAGAGAGTTATTAATAACTTCTTTATCTGTGGTAATTTGCTGGTAATCTTCTGGTACACTCTTGGCTACAGGCTTCGCCACATCTGGCTTTGCGATGGTAATCTTCTGGTAATCTTCTGGTACAGAATTTGACTGATAATCGTCATATTTCACGATGGTAAAAACAGAGAATTTACCGTGTGAAATCCAACTCACCATGCCCAGCTTCTGAAACTTTCTGAGCAGGTACTGAACACGATCTGCTTTCAGTCCGGTCTCAAATGCCAGGGCATTTCGACCACTGAGCAACTGCCCACGGTTAACCAGCATTTCGCCGATATCAGTGAGAACTGACTCAGGAGCGTGCTTGGCTTTAAGGATGAGATGCACCCACAGGTGTGATGCCTCCGCGTCCTTGTAGAACGGGACGTCCATGATTTTACGGTGCAGCAAGGCAAACCCCTTACCGCTGCTTTGTTGCGGTTTCTGGAGCCTTCTGGCCTCTCTGGCTTCGGCTAAGTTAGATACGTTACCCACGGCCAGCCTCCTTGCGTTTGATTTCTTCCAGGATGGCGCGCATCTTCTCTGCCACAATCGGATTAACCGATCGGATAAAGCGGTCGCGGGTAATGTTTTTATGTACAGCGGTATGGCAATGGTGTGATTTTTTTGCCATTATTCCTCCTGCAACTACTGTGGTTTTTGCACCTGAAAGTCGGCACTGTTCGCGCAGTCCGGCTTTCGCCTTTTTAATTCCCATCACGCTTCAAAATCCCCCTTCGTTTCTTCCCTGAGTGACATCAGGATCGCCAGCAAAAGCGACATGTTCGGAAGCAAGTTTTCCCGCCAGCGAGTCACCGTCGATTTGTTGACGCCAGCTACGTTTGCGATTTTGGTAGTACCCAGTTCTGCAATCTGGCTGTGTAACCAGCTCTCTATCCTCCGGGCCTCCAGTTTGTTGCGTGTTGTTAAGGTTTCCATTTGCGATACTTCCTCGGGTGGTAAAGGTTATGGCCGCCGGTCAGGCGGCTGTGTTGTCGATAGGACCAGGAAACAGCGTTGGAAGGTCAGGCCGGATTTGATGCGCCTTAATCTCCCCGCCCGTGGCGTTGACGATGCTGTTCACATGCTCCGGAGATACTTTCGCTTTGTTGTGCAGCCACTTGTAAACCGCCTGCTGCGAAACCTCGCAGGCTTCGCCAAGTTTCTTTTGAGAACCAACGATGCTAATGGCGGTTTTAATGGTTGGGTTCATAACAACCTCCGTAGTGAATATGGAAGGAGAATAAAACTATGGTTGTATTTAGTCAACAACCATTTTCGTTTGATGGAATAAAACCACGGTTGTACATTGCGGATATGAAAACGACATTAGCTGAACGATTAAAAGAAGCCCGGAAAATGCGAGGCCTTACGCAAAAGGCTCTCGGCGATTTGATTGGGGTAAGCCAAGCCGCTATACAGAAGATCGAAACGGGTAAAGCAAATCAGACAACCAAACTCGTTGAACTGGCTAATGCCCTCAAGGTGAAACCAGAATGGTTAAGCTCCGGAGAGGGTTCGATTCTCCTTCCGGGGCAGAACGAGGCCATTCCTCCCGCTAATGAATGGGGTAGCGTTGAGCCATGGGATAATACAACCCCGCTGCCCGATGATGAGGTAGAAGTGCCATTTCTAAAGGATATTGAGCTGGCCTGTGGCGACGGAACATTTCCGCGCGATGATTACAATGGCTTTAAACTTCGCTTCTCTAAGTCCACCCTTCGCAGGGTAGGAGCGCATCGTGAAAGCGTTCTTTGCTTCCCGGCACATGGCAATAGTATGGAGCCTGTCATACCGGAAGGAACGACTGTTGCCATTAACACCGATGACAAGAAAATCGTTGATGGCAAAATTTATGCAATCAGCCAGGATGGATGGAACCGGTTAAAAATTCTTTATCGAATCGGACCTAATAAATTAAGTATTCGCAGTTTTAATCAACTTGAGCACCCTGACGAAGAGGCAGATCTGGATAGCGTTCAGGTAATTGGCAGGATGTTTTGGACCTCTACCATCTGGTAAATAAGGAATGTTATGAGCAAAAAATATAATGAAGCAGAACTACTTAGCGTTACAGCTGAGCAGTTTATGAATTTACTTGATCCGCTGGTAAAGCAGCATGCAAATGGTTTGTTTTGCAATTCATGTGGAAATAACTCTTTTACACACCCATCTCTGGTAAGAGCTTCGCTAACAAGCAACAGTTCGGCTGCAATTGATTATTACACTATTACCTGCAACCGCTGCGGAGAAGTGAAGTTTTATAACGCGCAGCTTATCGCCGGTTCAATCATCAAGTAACAACAAACATTGAAAAAAAACCTCGCTCCGGCGGGGTTTTTTATTGTCCGAATTCCCCCGCTTTAAACTTTTTGATAAATAAATTCCTTTTCATTACAACCAAATAAAACAAATACAACCTTAAATACAACTATTGTTGTTGACTGAAAAACAACTATGGTTTTAAATGAGCCCATCGAAACGAAACATCGTCTCGGTCAGTCGAACGGCGCGACAGTAAACCATGCGTCGGACCATAGGCGGGCTCAGGAAGAGCGGCAATTATGGAAAAGCGTTTACCAGCAGCTCTTTGCGAGGGGCTGACGGTAAATCAAACAGAGAGGTGTTTATGGCAGAAACAAAAGAGGTTCTTTTGGCAGCCGCTGAGGTTGCAGAAAAAGTTGAAGAAATTATCGTCGCCTACGGATTGTCAGGTCAGGAAGGCGCTGTCATTGAAGCATTAAAGGCGGCATACGAAAACAGCCGCCCTTCAGGATTCACAATTACCTAGCACCGACTTTTTGAGCAATTTGCTCAACCAGGTGAACTTCCTTTGCATTTATTGCGCTAATTGCACATCCGCATGATGCGCATTGAACAAAGTAAATAACATGCCCACTCCCCTTTACTTGAGTGCCGGTGGCTAGTTCAAAGCTTGAACCATCGCATTTTGGACATCTAGTTGTCATTGCCATTTGATATTTCCTTATTTTCTCTGTGGAAATACCAGTCTACGATTTTCCTTTGTCTGTGGAAAGCAAGGAAACCACGCGCCGGGCGTGGATAAATATCCCGGCAATCCTAAGTCGCCAAGCGCGGCTTTTTTCATACCTCAGTCGCTTCAACGAGGCGGCTTAGTTATGACAAACACAGGCGCCCATCCAGCGCCTTTTTTTTGCGCAAAGGTTAATAGCTCCGCTGGCCAAATGGCAGCGTTATCAAAAAAAGGTAAAGCAATGGAAAACTCAAACAGCAATAAAGTACTGGTTTTGCGCACCTGCGCTGCTGATATGTCCGCATATGGTGGCTTCGTCTGGCCTAAATCTGGCTTCGTAGAAGCTCCGGACTGGAAGCCGCAAGCTGAATGCGGAAATGGTCTTCATGGCTTGCTGTGGGGTCAGGGTTCGGCTGGTTATTTAAGTGATGCGGCAGATGCTAACTGGATGGTTTGCGAAGTTGAGAAAGATACGATTGTAGATTTGGAAGATAAGGTCAAATTTCCAAATTGCGAAGTCGTGTTCTGCGGCGAAAAAGAAGGTGCCATAGGTTACCTGATGGAAAACGGCGGTCGTGGATATGCGATCGTTTACAGCACCCTGACCGGTGGCGATGACAGCACCCTGACCGGTGGCGATGGCAGCACCCTGACCGGTGGCAATCGCAGCACCCTGACCGGTGGCGATGACAGCACCCTGACCGGTGGCTATGGCAGCACCCTGACCGGTGGCTATGGCAGCACCCTGACCGGTGGCGATGACAGCACCCTGACCGGTGGCAATCGCAGCACCCTGACCGGTGGCTATGGCAGCACCCTGACCGGTGGCGATGACAGCACCCTGACCGGTGGCAATCGCAGCACCCTGACCGGTGGCAATCGCAGCACCCTGACCGGTGGCAATCGCAGCACCCTGACCGGTGGCTATGGCAGCACCCTGACCGGTGGCTATGGCAGCACCCTGACCGGTGGCGAAAATGCAACGCTGATCGTGAAACGCTGGAACGGTAAACGATACAAAATGCACATCGCTTACGTGGGAGAGGATGGAATCAAAGAAGGTGTGAAGTATCGCTTGAACGACGATGACGAGTTTGTCGAGGTTGAAGATGAATAACCCCATCGTCACTCACAAAGGCAAGCAGTACACAGTACGCAAGCTTGCTGATGGTCATCACTGGCGCCTGTCGGAGGTTGACCGCCCACGCAACAGCTTTCCCCTGAATCGCGAACAGATGATATTGGCCGGATTTCTTCACATCGTGGAGGAAGCCCATGTTTAACCACTACGGCACCACCCCACTGATCCGCCAGTGTCTAAAGCCTGGCATGCTGGCGATGGTTGACGGTCGCACCTACCGCATTTCTGCGGTCATTCAGGAGCGTCGCTGGGTTTACCTGCACACTGACGCCGAAATCCTCCGGCTTAGCGACTGCGTTATCGACGTTCTGCTCGACGGCCGCGGCGAACCGCTGATCCACTGATTACCCATTTTCAAGCTATCTGGCTGGCCTCACGCAGCCGGCAGCGCACAACCATTTTTCAGGAGATGCCATGAGCGAAGTAACGGATTTAGTCGTCATCAAAAAGCATAACGCGATGGCAGTGTTTACCACAAAGGAGCAGCTCGACCCGCTGATTGAAGCGATCGAGAAAGAGGCGCGCAGTCTGGTGCCGGATGTTTCCACCAAAAAAGGGCGTGATGCCATCGCATCAATGGCGCATAAGGTGGCCCGGTCAAAAACCTATATCGACAACGCTGGCAAAGACCTCGTTGCTGAACTCAAGGCTCTGCCGAAGCAGATCGACGAAAGCCGCCGCATTGTTCGAGAGCGTCTCGACGCGCTGAAGGATGAGGTGCGCAAACCTCTGACCGACTGGGAAGCGGAACAGGAGCGCAAAAAGGCGGAAGAGGAAGCAAGGATTAAGGCCGAGGAAGATCGCAAACAGTTCGAAGCAGACCACGAAATGGCTCTGCTGATGAATAAGGATTTTGACCGTGAGCGGGAAGAACAACGCCGCCAGGCAGAACAGGCTCAACGTGAACGCGACGAGCAGTTGAAACGTGAAGCGGCAGAACAAGCGCGCCGTGATGCCGAAGCGAAACACCGCGCAGAACTTGAAGCGGCAGCGCGCCGGGAAGCTGAAGAGAAAGCCCGCGCCGAAGCTGCTGAACGGAAGCGCATTGAAGAGGTGCAACGCATACAGCGTGAAGCTGAAGCAGAACGTCAGCGTGCAGAGCAAGAAAAGCAGGAAGCTATTGCAGCCGAGCGCCGCCGCCAGCAAGAAGTAGAAGATGCCCGCCTGACTGAACAGAAACGTATCGCAGATGAAACAGCGAAACGCGAAGCCGACGTTAAGCATCGCAAAACTGTCGGTACCGAAATCGTTAACGCCCTTCTGGCGAATACCTCCATCACCCGCGAACAGGCCATCGAAGTGCTGACGGCGCTGAAAGATGGCCTGGTGCCACGCGCAAAAATTCATTACTGAGGTGAAACATGATCCCAGTTGATTTAGCTAAGACACCTGAACTAAGCCGCATTAAGCGCAAGTATCACGTTATTGAGGCTTTGTACTGGCGTAAGGATGGAAACAAAAGCATGAAGCGCCATTGCATGAGCATGGCTCGCAGTGAGCGCATCAATAAATGTGATTTTCTCGGCGATGAATTGCCGTTCTGAGGTGATAGATGGAATTAGATAGATTGGATGACCCGTTCACCACTGATGATATTGAATGGCGCATACAGCAGGCAGGAAAAAACAATAACGGCATTTGGGCCAAAGTTCTGGCATACGTTACAAACCGGGCGATCATGAAGCGCCTGGATGATGTGTGCGGCAAGGCTGGATGGCGGAATGAATACCGAGACATCCCAAACAATGGTGGTGTTGAGTGCGGAATATCCATAAAGGTTGATGGAGAGTGGATCACCAAATGGGATGCAGCTGAACAAACGCAGGTTGAGGCAGTAAAAGGCGGCCGATCTGGTGCTATGAAGCGCGCCGCTGTTCAGTGGGGCATAGGTCGCTACCTTTACAATCTGGAGGAAGGATTTGCAACCGTCTCGCCAGATCGTAAGCCTGGGTTTATCTATGCCCGGTCAAAAGATGTTGGTGCCTTCTACTGGCTCCCTCCTTCCCTGCCTTCCTGGGCGCTGCCAAAGTCAGAAGAACCAAACGCTACCAATCAGAGTAATAAACATGCGGGCTTAAGCACAGAAGAAGCGGACGCCATCCTTTCCGAGTTCAGCAACTACGCAAGCAGTGAGAACAATGCTGAAGCCCTTACGGAGAAATATAAGTCCACGTGGGAGAAGTTGGCTGGATTTGATGACCACCAATCCAGATGTGTAGACGTTACCAGCATCCGCAGAAAAGAGCTTAAACAGTCCCAGCCTGAATAACCCACCGGAGCCATTATGATGACACCCGAGCAGATCCTTGCTGCTTTACGGCGGGATAGTCGTACGCATATCACTTCGATGTGGAGATGGATGAATGACACATCTGGCGTCGCGTCTGGCTCCGCTATAACCAATCACACACTCAACGAGTTCGAACCTTATTACGCCGGGTGGGCTAAAGCGCTTGAGTTCACTCAAACCATCATCCACCCGAATTCAATCGAGCAATTAAAGAACTACCTCGATAAAGAGCCGTGGGGTACGCAGCGGCTTGGTGGCTGTATTTACAGACTAAAAAGCGGATGCGATATCAGGCCAACTACCGGAGGTGGTCATGCGATCTGAACGCTGGCAGTCATTCGAAAACCTGTTCCTCCATGACGTCTGCGAAAAGATGCCGCTTTCAGAGATAGCCAGGAAGCTTGATCGCTCAGAGGCGGCAATAACCCGGCAGGCATCCCGCATCGGCGCGCGACTCCCATCAAGGATGATGGGCAGACCGTGGACAAAAGCAGAACTCTTCCTGTTCGGTCGCTTCAGTGTTGAAGAAATAGCAACTGCGACTGGACGCTCCATCCACTCAGTTCGCAGTAAGCGAAACGCTCTTTGCAGAGCATCCGGAGGTTCAATTATGCCTGTATGGTCTCCCGAAGAACTGGCGCTACTGTGGCGTCACAACAACGCCAAAGTAGCAGAGCTAACCGGTCGCAGCATTGAGGAAGTAGCAGCGCGCCGGTTGCAGGCCAACTACGAGCGCAACAACTGGCATGAATTCGACCCGGAGCGTGACTGATGAGATACGGATCCGTTTGCAGTGGCATTGAAGCCGCCACCGTTGCATGGGAGCCATTGGGCTGGAAAGCTGCGTGGTTCGCAGAGATAGAAAAATTCCCGGCTGCGGTGCTGGCTGCGCGCTGGCCTGATGTAGCGAACCTGGGCGACATGACCAAAATCGCCGCGGCGGTTCGCGCAGGAACAGTTGAAGCACCGGAAATTCTTGTTGGCGGAACGCCATGCCAGGCATTCAGCATTGCAGGTTTACGCAACGGGCTCGACGACGCGCGCGGGCAATTAACCCTTTCCTATGTGGAGCTGGCAGATGCCATCGATGACAAGCGCCGCGAAGCCGGTGAAGAAGAAGCCATTATCGTCTGGGAAAACGTCCCCGGCGTGCTCAGCAGCAAAGACAACGCCTTCGGCTGCTTTCTTGCTGGGCTTGCCGGAGAAGATAGCGAACTCATCTCGACAGGGGGAAAATGGTCGAACGCTGGTTGTGTGTTTGGACCATCGCGCATTGTCGCCTGGCGAGTGCTCGACGCTCAATTTTTCGGAGTGGCCCAACGACGCAAGCGTGTGTTCGTTGTCGCAAGTGCTCGAAGTGGATTCGATCCCGCAAAAGTACTTTTTGAGTTCGAAGGCGTGCGCCGGGATACTCCGCCGTGCAGAGAACCGCAATCGGCAGTTGCCGCCCTTACTGCGCGAGGCGTTGGAACGTGTGGCGCGGATGACAACCAGGCACAAGCCGGGCATCTGATTGCATTTGGCGGCGGAAATACCAGCGGAAATATCGATGTTGCCGCATGCCTCACTGCGAAAGGCCAACGTACCGACTTTGATGTCGAAACATTCGCGGTGCATGGAACGCAGGATCCTGATGTTAATAGCGAACTGGCTCATACATTAGGGCGCAATCATGGACAGGAAAATGCCTGCATCGCCTTCAGCTATAAGGATCATGGCGCTGATGCCACAGTTGATTTATCGCCAACCATCCGCGCCGGCAACCACGAGGCAAGCCACGCTAACAGCGGCCAGCCTCCGGAAGTCGCAAATGCATTATCTGTTCGCCGGCTAACACCGCGCGAATGTGAACGCCTTCAGGGATTCCCTGACGATCACACACTCATTGCGTGGCGCGGCAAAGATGCTACCGATTGCCCGGATGGCCCACGTTATAAAGCAATAGGGAACAGCATGGCGGTACCAGTCATGCGCTGGATTGGCGAACGCATTGCTTCCGCTATCCCGAAAGAGGAATCGGCTCCGCGAACATGGCAGCGCCCGTTTCTCAAATGGGCTGGCGGTAAATTCTCTCTGCTTTCGGAATTGGATCGGCATATCCCGGCTGGCAACCGTCTGATTGAGCCATTTGTCGGCGGGGGATCAGTGTTTCTCAACTCTGATAAGCATGAACAATTTCTTCTGGCAGATGTTAATCCGGACCTGATCAACCTGTACACCATGCTCGACGTCGACCATATCCGCGTCCTGTCGTTTGCGCAGGAATTGTTTAAGCGTGCAGCAAATGAAGATGCCTACATGGAACTCCGGGAAGAGTTTAACAGCCAGCGTCTCAGCGCACCCGAGAGAGCTGCTGCATTTCTGTACCTGAACCGACACTGCTTTAACGGGTTGATTCGCTATAACCGCAGCAATCAGCTCAACGTTGGTTACGGGAGTTATGCGTCGCCCCACTTCCCAGCCGAAGAGGTAAAGGCATTCAAATCCCGTTCTCATAAATGCGTGTTCATGGCTGCCAGTTACAGGCAGACGCTATCACTGGCCGGTGCTGATGATGTCGTTTACTGCGATCCGCCTTACGAACCGCTGCCCGGAACTGATGGCTTCACCAGTTATGCAGCAGGCGGTTTTTCATGGGCTGATCAGGTTGCTCTTGCTGAATGCTGCGTAGCAGCCCATCAACGCGGAGCGAAAGTGGTGATCAGTAATTCATCGGCACCGAAGGTCATTGAGCTTTACGAACAGCAAGGTATGAAAATTCATCACATCAGAGCGCGGCGTTCAATGTCCAGTAAGTCAGGTACCCGCGAAGCCGCTTCCGACATCATAGCCACCCTGGGAGTTTAACCATGACACCCGAAGAGAAAGAAAACATCCTTCGCGCGCAGGGCCGTAAATGCGTGGACGAAATCCGCCAGGCAATGAAAGCCCGGCCTAAGCCGAAATGGAATGACGCGGTGCCGCCGATCCTCAAAAAGCACCACAAAAAAATAGAGCCTATGGGCGTCAGCCTTGTGGCATTCGTTATCAGCATAGGCCGGATGACCGGCTGGTATGGAGTGGAATCGTGAAAGAGCAAATCAAACCATGCCCGTTTTGTGGCAGCAAAGAATGTGAGGCGTTTTCTCAGGATGAAGATGACTGCCCATTTCAGTCAGCAATTGTTCGCTGTTTCAACTGCGATGCGCAATCAGCACAAATGGTAGGACAAAACAAAATAAGCCGCGCTATTGCAGCATGGAATAAACGACCGGAAGGCGGTGCATGATGAAAGATTTATTGCTTATCACCTTCTGCGTGGCAGTTGGATTTCAAGCTTTTGTCGCTGCCATGTCTTTTGTCTTATGGCAAAACGCATACCGAGTTATGGGGCATGGCTACATCATTCGGCTCACTATTTTTATGGTGGCCTTGTCCTGGATCATCTACTTCATTCCACGGGGTGCATGATGCCTTCAGAAATCATCGACCAGGCCAACGAGCTTGTAGAGCAGAACATCAACAATGCCATTCAGGCGCACCGTATCAACCGTAACGCGGTATCTGCGGAGCATTGCGAAGAGTGCGGCGAGGATATCCCGCAGGCGCGGCGTGTTGCCGTTCCCGGCTGCCAGACGTGCGCTGAGTGCCAGGGCATTATCGAACTGAAGAATAAGCAGAGGGGATTGTGATGCGAATAGAAGAATTACCAAAACTTCCAAAGCTGTATCGCGTCATTGAAGTAGACCTTGACGTTTTACGCAATGGGATCGGAAGTGGCGGCGGAGTGATATTCGATATTGATCGGTTGGTCAAACGGAAGGTGCGCCGCGTTCTGCATGCGGGTGGATGGAAGTGGCAATTGGTTCGCGAATATCACGGATGGCAAGCGCAGTACGACTACTGTTTTGAGCAGGACCGCGAATGCCTTGAACACCTTAACTACGACCTTGGCTTATTGAAATGACGCAACTTACAGGCGATTCACTGAGTCGCCTGTTGGGTGCTGAGCACCGATAAGACCTATCTATCATCCCTTGATGTTTGCCGCCTGCGGGCGGCTTCTTTTTGCCTGGAGTAAACCATGAGTGAAGTGATCCAACTGGTACCGAATAAATGGGTATCGGAAGAAGTGCTGATGGCGATTACTGGCCTGACCAAAAACGCTATCAAGTCCGCGCGAGAAAAGTCGTGGATGGAAGGACGTGAGTACCGTCATTACTCTGGTGACTGCCAGCCCAAGGACAACTCCCCTATCCTCTACAACCGCCATGAAGTCGATAACTGGGTAGAACGTCAGCGCCCGGCGATCCCTCGTCAAAAATCTGCTTAAATAGCCCCTCTTTCATAACAGAGGAAGAAGCATGTCAAAATATCCGACCGGGGTAGAAAACCACGGGGGCAAGCTACGCCTGTGGTTTATTTACCAGGGGAACCGAGTTCGTGAAAACCTGGGCGTCCCAGATACACCAAAGAACAGAAAAATGGCCGGCGAGTTACGGACATCTATCTGCTATGCAATCAAGACTGGGGCATTCAACTATGCCGAACAGTTTCCGCAGTCACCAAACCTTGGACGCTTCGGGCATCTTCGCCCCGGCGTCACAGTTGGCGAACTGGCGGAACGGTGGCTTGAGCTAAAAAGGATGGAGATCACCCTTAACTCTTTCAGGCGTTATGTTTCATACATTAAAATTTGTGTGGAAATCATCGGCCAGGAACGGATGGTAACCAGCATAAGCAATGAAGCTGTCCTGCAGGTTAGAAGGGAATTGCTTACTGGTTTTCAGATATGCGGAAAGTATCAGAAAAACAGATCTGCAAAGAAAGGCAGGACGGTACGCACGGTGAATGTTTATCTTAATTGCCTTGGCGGGATGTTTAAGTTCGCAAAGCAGAATGGCTATATCGAGCGAAACCCTTTCGACGGAATTGAACCGTTAAGAAAGAGTAAGGCAGAGCCTGATCCTCTTACCCGCGATGAATATCACCGCCTTCTTAATGCCTGTCCCTCAGAGCAGATCATGAATTTGTGGATACTCGCGATCAACACCGGGTTGCGTCACGGTGAAATATGCGCGCTGGCATGGGAAGATATCGACATGAAGAAAGGGACTATCACTGTCAGTCGTAACATAGCCATAAAGGGGCACTTCACACCGCCGAAAACGGAATGCGGCAACAGGGAGATTATTCTTACAGAAGCAGCCATGCAGGCGCTGAAAAGCCAGATGGCATATACGAGAATGGGAAAACAGCATCATATAGATGTGCATTTGAGGGAGTTTGGCAGGACAAGAACCGATGTCTGCACGTTTGTTTTTGTTCCGCGTCTTACAGCAAGGAACGGTAAAGGTGGCGAGTGGTATGCGCCTGGATCATTTGGCGCGACATGGAACGAACTTCTCAGGCGTTCTGGCATCAGGCATCGCCGGGCGTATGAGTCACGACATACATACGCTTGCTGGGCATTAAGCGCTGGTGCAAATCCAAACTTCATTGCTACGCAGATGGGGCATACATCAGCGCAGATGGTTTACAACGTTTATGGAAAATGGATGACCGACAATAACAGCAATCAAATGGATATTCTGAACGCTAACTTTGGAGGTTTTGCCCCACAGATGCCCCAGGCACAAAATCAGTAGTCAAAATTTCCTTTCATATCAACGCTTCACTCTGCCCACTCTGGTTTGTTAAGAATATGCTCCTGCCAGTCGCGAACTTCTGATTCTTTCACCGCAATGTGGCGTACCGAAATACGCTCCGCATGCATGGCGGCTTTTGAGCCTGTGCGCAGCGGGTGCCACAGTGGCAATGCTTTTCCTTCCGCCAGCAGACGATAAGCACAGCTTGGCGGCAGCCATTCAAACGTGGGGAGATTTTCACGGGTCAGCTTGATGCAGTCCGGCTCATACTCGAAGCGGCGTTCATAGTTGCGGCACTGGCAGGTTTTAATGTTTAGCTGACGGCAGGCAACGTTGGTGAAATAGATTTCATCAGTGTCTTCATCCATCAACTTATGCAGGCAACACTGTCCGCAGCCGTCACACAGCGACTCCCACTCCGCGTCCGTCATTTGGTCGAGGGCTTTGCTTTGCCAGAAAGGAGTGTCGCTCATGATGAAATCCGCCGTTGAAATCCAGGGTGCACCTTATAACCAGTCTGGCATGCGGATGCAAGTTTTGCCGCCAGGAAAGGCGGCAAATTGCTTTAAAGTACGCGGGTCGTTAACGCAAGCCCGTCAAAACTGACTTCCAGCTCATCGCCACTGTTCAACGGCCCTACCCCTTCTGGCGTGCCGGTCAGAATGACATCGCCGGCTTTTAAGGTGAAGAAGCGGCTCATATAAGCAATCAGCGGAATAATTTTATGGATCATATCCGCCGTAGTGCCCTGCTGGCGCATTTCGCCGTTGATTTTCAGCCCAAGCGTGGTGTTTTGCGGATCGCTCTGGAATTCCGCCGCCGGGATAAACCCAGAGATCGGGCAGGAATTATCAAACCCTTTCGCTTTTTCCCATGGCTGCCCGGCTTTTTTCATTTTGCCTTGCAGATCGCGCAGCGTCAGATCGAGCGCGACACCATAACCGGCAATGGCTTTTTTCACATGCTCTTCCGTCGCCTGACGCAGCGTTGCGCCAATCAGCACCGCCAGCTCAACTTCATGGTGAACCGAACCAAAATCCTGCGGCAGCGCCAGCGGCTGGCGAATATCACACAGTGCAGTTTCAGGTTTGATAAACAGTACCGGCTCTTCCGGGGTAGCGCTCCCCATCTCTTTAATATGTTTCGCATAGTTGCTGCCAACGCAAACCACTTTACTCACCGGGAAATCCAGCAGAGCGCCCTGCCAGTTATGATGTTGATACATGGTGTACGACCTCCGGTAACACATTGAACATGAGCGAAAAATGACTATCCGCGCCACCCGACGGTTTGTCAAATGCCAATATGTTACGGCGATACAATAGCCATAAATAAGAAACGGCGGAGCGTTTCGCCGTTATTGCAGCAGGATTATTCTTTACCCTGGTCGGCGAGATGCTGCTTCAATAAATTTTCTTGCGGCGGAGGAAGTTGCAAATAATAGCCCTGCGAAATTAACGCCTCTTTTACTTTTTCTAAATCTGCACCGACTAATTTTTTACGGCCATCAAGCGGCAAAATCATTGCCAGTTGCGGCTGACCGAAACTTTGCATTAATGCTTCCGGCACGCGGGAAAAATCGTCTCTTTTTTCGACGTACAGATAAGTCTGATCGCGTCGGGCACTTCGGTAGATCACACAAAACATACTTTTACTCGGAATTATCGGGAGGTTACTTGCCTGAAAATAATAGTGACTATAACATGCCTGATAGTCTTCGGAATATCACTCAAGATGCGGGTGATAATAGCAAAATGAGTAAGGTCAGGATGTCAAATACGCCCATCGAGCTAAAAGGCAGTAGTTTTACCTT
Organism: Kosakonia sp. YIM B13588; assembly: GCF_042788165.1. Lineage (NCBI taxonomy): Bacteria > Pseudomonadati > Pseudomonadota > Gammaproteobacteria > Enterobacterales > Enterobacteriaceae > Kosakonia > Kosakonia sp. YIM B13588. The sequence continues at coordinate 1,008,874 of NZ_JBHZPO010000001.1, forward strand.
ATCAGTGGTTCATTTGCATGATGCAAAACCCGAGGTTATTCGTCAGGCGTTAGAAGACAAAATCGCTCAGGCTCCCGCTTTTTTGCTGCACGCTCCTATCGTTGTCAATGTTTCCGCGCTGGAAGGCGCTGTTAACTGGCCCGCGCTGTTGCAGGCTATCACCACAACGGATTTACATGTGGTTGGCATCAGCGGTTGCAAAGATCCAGAACTGAAGGCTGAAGTTGAACGTGCCGGTCTTCCGCTGCTGACGGAAGGAAAAGAGAAAGCACCGCGTAAAGAGCGCGCGCCTGAACCGACGCCGGTTGCGGCGCCGGTCACAAAAACACGCTTAATTGACGCGCCGGTGCGTTCCGGGCAGCGCATTTATGCGCCAAATTGTGATTTGATTGTCACCAGCCACGTTAGCGCAGGCGCGGAGCTTATCGCCGATGGCAACATTCATGTCTATGGCATGATGCGCGGTCGGGCGCTGGCCGGTGCCAGTGGCGATAAAGACGCCCAAATATTCTGTTCTCATCTCACGCCGGAGCTGGTCTCCATTGCGGGGGAATACTGGCTGAGCGATCAAATCCCGGCCGAATTTTATGGCAAAGCGGCGCGTTTGCAGTTGGCCAACGACGCTTTGACAATTCAACCCTTAAATTAAGCCCTTTTAACAAGGAACTCCTATGGCACGCATTATTGTTGTTACTTCGGGTAAAGGGGGCGTTGGCAAGACCACCTCCAGCGCGGCCATCGCTACTGGTTTAGCCCAGAAGGGCAAAAAGACCGTCGTTATCGACTTCGATATCGGCCTGCGTAATCTCGACCTGATTATGGGCTGCGAGCGCCGCGTGGTTTATGATTTCGTTAACGTTATTCAGGGCGATGCCACACTCAACCAGGCGTTAATCAAAGATAAACGCACTGAGAACCTCTACATTCTCCCGGCATCGCAAACACGTGATAAAGACGCTCTGACTCGCGAAGGCGTCGATAAAGTGCTGGAAGACCTGAAGAAAATGGACTTCGATTTTATCGTCTGCGACTCCCCGGCAGGCATTGAGACAGGCGCATTGATGGCGCTCTACTTCGCTGATGAAGCGATTATTACCACCAACCCGGAAGTCTCTTCCGTGCGCGACTCCGACCGAATTCTCGGTATTCTGGCGTCGAAATCCCGCCGCGCGGAAAATGGCGAAGAGCCGATTAAAGAGCATCTGCTGCTCACCCGTTATAACCCGGGTCGCGTAAACCGTGGTGACATGCTCAGCATGGAAGATGTGCTGGAAATCCTGCGTATCAAGCTGATTGGCGTGATCCCGGAAGATCAATCGGTGTTACGCGCGTCGAACCAGGGTGAGCCGGTTATTTTGGATACCAATGCTGACGCCGGCAAAGCTTATGCCGATGCCGTGGAGCGTCTGCTGGGAGAAGATCGTCCTTTCCGCTTCATTGAAGAAGAGAAGAAAGGTTTCCTCAAACGCCTGTTCGGAGGATAAGTTATGGCATTACTCGACTTTTTTCTCTCCAGAAAAAAGAACACCGCTAGCATTGCGAAAGAGCGTCTGCAGATTATTGTTGCAGAACGCCGCCGCAGCGATGCTGAACCGCATTATTTACCGCAACTGAAGCGGGACATTCTGGAAGTGATCTGCAAATATGTGCAAATCGATCCGGAAATGGTGTCGGTGCAACTGGAGCAAAAAGGGGATGATATTTCCATTCTGGAACTCAACGTCACCCTACCGGAAACCGAAGAGACAAAATAGATTCCCTCCCATGCAGGGATAAAAAAAGGCAGAATATTTTCTGCCTTTTTTATTTTATTTCCGCAAATAAGCTGTATTTATTTACAGTATTTAACGCGGGTATTCCGCAAGTAATATTTTCAGCTGATCGGCCATCAATTCCCCGCGCCAGCCGCTAATTAATTCCGGTGACGAATTTTGCGGTTTCAATTTCCAGTGCCAGTTGAGTAATTGATTAATCTGCCGACGTGATGCCAGCAGCTCAGCGCTAATGCCCTGACTTTCGCTGATGGTCTGCACCAGTGCTTTGATAGCTTTAAACGCTTTACGATAACCCGGCATATCCATCAGGTTAAGCAGCGGCTCTGGCAGCGCCTCTTCCGGCAAGGCCTGCGCCTGCGCAACCAGCGCCAGCAGCGTTTTGCCATGGAAGCGGATTTCGCTCCCGGAAAGACCAATACTGTCCAGCTCGCCCATACTGCCAGGCATGTAACGCGCCACTGCCCACAGGTTCTCTTCACGCACCACAAAGTTGACGGCTAAATCGCGCTCACGCGCTTTGCGCAGGCGCCAGTCAGCAAGCAAACGCAGGCAGGCAAGCTGGCGCGTACGCAATTGCCACGCGTTGGTAATTTCGCGCCACGCCTCTTCCGGGGCTAACACTTCCTGGCGGCGTTGCATCATCAGACGACACTCATCCAGTGCAGCATCCAGCCTTCCAGCCTGATCGGTTTCCGCCAGCAATTTTCCGGCGATAGGCAGCAGATACCACACATCGGCGGCGGCGTAATCGCACTGACGCTCGGTCAGCGGACGTGCCAGCCAGTCAGTGCGGGATTCGCTCTTATCAATCACCAGCCCGGTAAACTCTTCTACCATCGCAGCAAAGCCCCACGACAGCGGGCGGCCGCAGAACGCGGCGAGGATCTGGGTGTCAATCATCGGCTGTGGCTGTACGCCAAACGCATTGAGGAACACTTCCAGATCTTCACTTCCCGCATGCAAATATTTGGTCACGGCGGTGTTGATGAGCAAATCGCGAAACGGCGTCCAGTCGGTGATGGCCAGCGGATCAATCAGCGCCACATGTTCACCGTCATACAGCTGGATCAACCCCAGTTGCGGATAATAGGTGCGGGTGCGGACAAATTCGGTGTCCAGGGCAATCGCTGGAAATGCGCGGGCGGCTTCACATAACGCTGCCAGCGCATCGTTCGTCGTTATCATCTGGTAATTCACGTCATCTTCTCTTTAGTTGCGCCCATAAAAAACGCCGGCTTAACCGGCGTTAGGGGGACTCACGCATAGCTCAGGCGTTATTGTCCACTTTGCCACGCGCTTCGTCACGCAATTCTCGCCTTAAAATCTTGCCAACGTTCGATTTTGGCAGTTCATTGCGAAATTCAACCAGCTTCGGCACTTTATATCCGGTCAGTTGACGGCGACAGAAAGCGATCAGCGCATCTTCGTTCAGCGAGGCGTCTTTTTTCACCACGAAAATCTTCACCGCTTCGCCGCTGTTTTCTGATGGTACGCCAACAGCCGCCACTTCCTGCACGCCGGCATGTTGCATCACCACATCCTCGATTTCATTCGGATAGACATTAAAACCGGAAACCAGAATCATATCTTTTTTGCGATCAACAATGCGCAGGAAGCCTTCGTCATCCATTACCGCAATATCGCCAGTGTGCAGCCAGCCGTCACGCAGGATCTCATCCGTGGCGTCCGGGCGTTGCCAGTATCCCAGCATCACCTGCGGCCCTTTCACGCACAGTTCACCCGGTTCGCCCGGCGAGACTTCATTGTTGTCGTCATCGACCAGTTTGGCTTCCGTTGAGGGAACCGGCAGGCCGATGCTACCGCTGTGGTAGTCAATATCGTGCGGATTCACACTGACCAGCGGCGCACATTCGGTCAGACCGTAACCTTCCAGCAGATACTGCCCGGTTAATTTCACCCACCGATCGGCAACCGCCTGCTGAACAGGCATCCCGCCGCCTGCGGAAAGGTGTAGCGAGGAGAAGTCCAGTTTGCGGAAATCTTCATTATTCAGCAACGCGTTGAACAGCGTGTTCACGCCGGTCATGGCCGTAAACGGATATTTGCCAAGTTCTTTCACCAGCCCCGGAATATCGCGCGGGTTGGTGATCAACAAGTTTTGCCCGCCGAGCTCAATAAACAGCAGGCAGTTCATGGTCAGGGCGAAAATGTGGTACAGCGGCAACGCGGTCACCACCAGCTCTTTCCCGCGATGCAGCAGCGGCCCGTAAGTCGCGTTCACCTGTTCAAGGTTTGCCAGCATATTGCGGTGCGTCAGCATGGCCCCTTTCGCCACGCCGGTTGTGCCGCCGGTGTATTGCAGGAAGGCGAGATCTTCGGCAACCACTTCAGGTTTGATGTACTGCATGCGGTAGCCGGCTTGCAGCGCCCGGCGAAAGGAGATCGCGTCCGGCAGATGATACTTCGGTACCAGCCGTTTCACATATTTCACAACGAAGTTGACCAGCGTCCCTTTCGCCGGGGAAAGCTGGTCGCCCATGCGCGTCAAAATGACATGTCGCACCTGTGTTTTATCAACGACCTTTTCCAGCGTATGGGCGAAATTCGACACAATAACAATCGCGGCAGCACCGCTGTCATTAAGCTGGTGTTCCAGTTCACGCGGGGTATAAAGCGGGTTGACGTTCACCACGATCATCCCGGCGCGCAAGATACCAAACAGCGCCACCGGGTATTGCAGAAGATTCGGCATCATCAGCGCAACGCGGTCGCCTTTTTGCAGCCCCAGCCCCTGCTGTAAGTAAGCCGCAAACGCCCGGCTGCGCTCTTCAAGTTTACGGAACGTCATTACCTCGCCCATGTTGATAAACGCAGGCTGATCGGCATAACGCGCCGTGGAGTGTTCAAATAATTCAACCAGGGATTGATAACGGTCAGGATTGATCTCCGCCGGAACATCGGCGGGATACCGGTTTAGCCAAACCTTCTTCAATGCATCACCTCTAAAATGAGTATTCTTGGTCATCACAACCCCAGTTAATAAACAAGCCGTTAACATAATATTAACTCAGCGTACCAGTTTATTAATTAAGCGGATTGAAGGTTGCGAAGCGCGTCACTAATTATTTTTCTTATACAAAGCCCAATATAAAAAACAGCGGCTTAGCCGCTGTTTCGTTTTCCTGATAAAACAAGAAATTACTCTGTTACGACCGTCTCGACTCGCGCAGGTTCAGGCGGGAACCAGCCCCATCCACCGTACCCGCCGTGCCACGCGCGTGGATGCGGTCCCGGCCCCCAGTACCACGGGTCGATAGGCTGCGGCGGCAACATTACCTGCTGGGTTAATCGCCAGCGTTTGTAACCATTTGCCTGCATGACCATAAATTTATACGGCGCGTTGCCAATTTTGCCGTCTGCCGTGCCGGTTATCGGGCCAACCACGGTCACCAGTTGATTGCGGAAATCAACCGGGTCGAGAAAACCATTCACGTCGGCAAAGATACGCCCAACGGATGGTTCGCCTAAAATCGGACGCGCGCCGCTGTCGAGCGGTACGGCAGCGATCTCAAGCCGGGTTTTCCCCTGCTGATTCTGGATATCAACCACTTTACCGCCAAAGCGGGCTTCCTGGCCGACATACAGCGACGGCGCACTCATCACCCGCACTAAATCATCCTGCGGCGTGGGACTGGTTCCTTTAATCGCGTCAGGCACTGAAACACAACCGCTTAATACCGCGATTGCCAGCCCCGCCAGCAATCCGCGCACAACCTTTTTTTGACCCGCCATGATGCGACTCCTTACCCCAGTGGATACTACTGAGATTCATTCCCGGCCAGGAAGTTTCTTCCATGCCACTTCGTTACGCAAATAAACCGGCTCGGCATGCTCGACGGCGACGGTTTTCTGCGCCGCCAGCAGTTGACGAGCAATGGGCAGCATATCTTCTGCGGCGGGCAATAAGATCTCGCCATCACGCAGAGTTGCCCTACTGTTGTTGCCCATCTCTGGCCATGCGGGCCAGCCAGTACCGACCATCGCCCATTCGCCATCCAACTGCTGCAAACGTTCAGTTACGGCTTGCGGTTTTAATACCGCTTCCGTCTCTTCGCCGTGCCAGACGCCATTTTCATCGCGCTGATACTCTGCCCAATAGACTTCGCCCATTCGTGCGTCAATCGCTGCCAGCACGCGGGTCGCGCCCGTTTTGCGCCACGCGCCCTGCGCCATTGTCGCCAGCGTTGACACGCCAATCATCGGCAGGTCAGCGCCGAGCGCCAGCCCCTGCGCAATGCCAATGCCGATGCGCACACCGGTAAAACTTCCCGGGCCACGACCAAAAGCCAGTGCATCCAGCTGCGTCAGTTTAAGTTCAGCATCGCCAAGCACATCCCTGACCAGTGGCAGAATGCGTTGCGTGTGTTCACGTGGGCAAAGTTCGAAGTGAGCGAAGGTCGTTCCATCGTTCCATAAGGCGACAGAACAAGCTTCTGTGGCAGTATCAATAGCCAGAATGCGCATGGGTATAGCGGTCCATGAAAAACAAAATGGCGCGCATCTTACCACAGTCCGCAGAAAATTACTCCGCTGGGGGAGAGGCGAGAAATTCAACCGCGCGGCGAATATCACGAGTTCGCGGAGCAGGCGGCAGGCTGGCAAGAAACACAGCGCCGTACGGACGCATCACCAGACGGTTATCGCAAATGACCAGCACGCCGCGATCGTCAATATCACGAATCAAGCGCCCGACGCCCTGTTTCAGTGTAATAACCGCATCCGGCAATTGAACTTCATCAAACGGATCGCCTCCGCGCAGGCGGCAATCTTCCATCCGCGCTTTTAACAACGGATCTTCCGGGGATGTAAACGGCAGCTTATCAATAATAACCAGCGATAATGTATCGCCGCGCACGTCTACCCCTTCCCAGAAACTGCTGGTTGCCACCAGTAACGCATTACCGGCATTCACAAATTGCTGCAACAGTTGCCCTTTGCTGGTTTCTCCCTGCAGCAATACAGGCAGGCTCATGGTGGCGCGAAATTGCTCGGCGAGATCACGCATCATGGCGTGCGAGGTGCACAGCATAAAGCAGCGGCCATTGTTGGCTTCGATCATTGGTCTAAGCATCGCCGCCAGCTGACGTGCAGCGCCTGGCTGATTGGTCTGCGGAAGATTGCGCGGGACGCACAGCAAGGCCTGGCGTTCATAATCAAAGGGGCTTGGCAGCAACAGCGATTGCGCCCCTTCAATACCAAGCCGCGCGGTAAAATGGTGCAGATCGTCATTCACCGAAAGCGTTGCGGAGGTGAAAATCCAACTGCCCTTTTTCTGCGCCATCACCTCGGTAAACTTATCCGCTACGGTCAGCGGCGTTAACGCCAGCGTGAAGTTACGTGACGTGCATTCATACCAGTAGCTAAAGCCTGGCTGATTGATCTCTTTGAGCCGTTTCAGCCTCGCACGATATGTCGTTGCGCGTTCGAAAGCGGCATCCAACAGTGCGGAGCGGCCCAGCGACAGCTTCGCCACGTCGTAACAGAGTTCCAGTGCATCATCGAGCAGCAACAACGCACGTTGAATATGCGCATCCGCCAGCAGCTCGCGCAGGTTACCGCGATAACCCGGCTCACCTAACTGCAAGCGAAAATCCTGCGTGCTCTGCGCCAGACGATCGGCGCACTTCTGTAACTGCGCGGTATCTTTCAGTTCGGTGCGATAGGCAATGGTGAAATCTTTTGCGAGATCAAGAAGCTGACGGCTGGAGAGCGACTGACCAAAATACTGGCTGGCGATATCGGGAAGCTGATGCGCTTCGTCAAAGATCATCACTTCGGCTTCCGGGATCAGCTCACCGAAACCGCTCTCTTTCACCACCATATCGGCAAGAAACAGATGATGGTTGACCACCACCACGTCGGCATCCATCGCTTTTTTGCGCGCCTTGACCACGAAACAGTCTTTGTACATCGGGCAGTCGCTACCCAGACAGTTATCGTTGGTGCTGGTCACCAGCGGCCACGCCTGCGAATCCTCCGCCACACTGACGCAGGTACTGATGTCACCATCGGTGGTTTGGTTCGACCAGGAGCGCAGCAAAATAACATCACTTAAGGTTTGTACCGGCAGATCGCCGCCCGCCAGCGCTTGCTGTTCCAGACGTTCAATACAGAGGTAGTTGGAGCGCCCTTTCAGCAGCGCGGTACGTCCGGTGAATTCCAGCGCTTTGGCGACGGTGGGTAAATCGCGGCTGTAAAGCTGATCCTGCAAGGCTTTCGAACCGGTGGAGATAATCACTTTTTTCCCGGCGCGCAGCGCAGGCGCAAGGTAGGCGTAGGTTTTACCGGTACCGGTGCCCGCTTCCACCACCAGCGGCTGCGTGTTCTCAATCGCGTGTGTGACGGCTTGCGCCATCTGGCGCTGCGGTTCACGCGGTTTGAATCCCGCAATGGCTTTGGCTAATTGGCCGTCTGTTGCAAAATCGTCCGTCACACTACCCCCTGGTTAAATCGCCAGTGATTATGTCAGGGTGAGCGGATTTACGCCAGCCGGGTTTTTATGGCACTCTTGCCCGCGAATTCATGGCAAATAAGAAGGAACAGTTAATGACAATTGTGCGTATTGATGCGGCAGACCGCTGGTCTGATGTGGTTATCCATAACCAGACGCTTTACTACACTGGCGTGCCGGAAAACCTCGATGCCGATGCGTTTGAACAGACGGCCAATACGCTGGCGCAAATTGATGCGGTTCTGCTCAAACAAGGTAGCGATAAAACGCGCATTCTTGATGCCACCATTTTTCTGGCCGATGGCGACGACTTCGCCGCCATGAATAAAGCGTGGGATGGCTGGGTTGTTGCTGGCCATGCACCGGTGCGCTGCACCGTGCAGGCAAAGCTGATGAATCCGCGTTATAAAGTGGAAATCAAAATCATCGCCGCGGTGTAATTACTCGTCATCTTCATCTTCAAAGCGCGCCACAATCCGTTCGCCGGTATGGCTGGCGCGTAACTCTTCAGCAACCTGCGCAATCGCCTGCCCGCTGCTCATGCCACCGGACATTAATTCCTGGATACGCTCTACCGCTTTTTGCTGCTGCTCGTGGCTAAGAGAAGGTAAACCTGCAAACATTGTCAACTCCTGCTAAATTGTTGGCGCTAATTATTCCATGCGTCGGCGCGCTTCACCAGCGCAGACGCACATGAGTCAGGATCAATGAAGACGTTATCCCCCGCCGTTATTTCGCTGCCGTGGCGCCAGGACGCCGCCGAACACTACTTTGCCCCACTCAGCCACCAGCCCTGGGCCATGTTGTTGCATTCTGGCCATGCGAAACATCCGCACAATCGTTTTGATATTCTGGTGGCCGATCCGCTGGAGACGCTAACGACGCGCGGCGAGACTACTACCCTTAATGGTAGCGAGATATCTCAGGAAGATCCGCTACACCTGTTGCAACACCGTCTGGATGCTTACCCGTTTCGATGCGAACCTCATGCCGATCTGCCGTTTCAGGGCGGTGCGCTGGGGCTATTTGGCTATGATTTAGGCCGCCGCTTCGAAAAACTGCCCGCGATTGCCATGCAGGACATTAACATCGCGGATATGGCGGTCGGAATTTATGACTGGGCGCTGATTGTCGACCACCAGTTGCAGCGTGTGACGTTGCTCAGCCATAGCGATGTTAACGCCAGGCTGGCATGGCTACAGGCGCAAAGCGAACCGCAGCGCCAGCCGTTTCGGCTGACATCCGCCTGGCAGGCCAATATGACGCGTGGCGAATATGGCGAAAAATTCCGCCAGGTTCAGGCATGGTTACACAGCGGCGACTGCTACCAGGTCAACCTGGCGCAGCGTTTTGCTGCGAACTATTGCGGGGATGAGTGGCTGGCGTTTACCCAACTTAACCGTGAAAACCGCGCGCCGTTCAGCGCTTTTTTGCGCCTTGAACACGGCGCGATCCTGAGCCTGTCGCCGGAGCGTTTTATTCGCCTTGAACGCGACAATATCGAAACGCGCCCGATTAAAGGCACGTTGCCAAGGCTTGCCGACCCGCAGGCAGATGCGCAGCAGGCACAGAAACTCGCCACCTCAGCGAAAGACCAGGCCGAAAACCTGATGATTGTTGATTTGATGCGTAACGATATCGGTCGCGTGGCGACACCGGGTTCGGTGCGCGTGCCGGAACTTTTCGTCGTCGAACCTTTTCCTGCCGTGCACCATTTGGTCAGCACCGTAACGGCAAAATTGCCAGCCGGGCGACATGCCAGCGATCTGCTGCGCGCCGCGTTTCCGGGCGGCTCGATCACCGGCGCACCGAAAGTGCGGGCGATGGAAATTATCGATGAACTTGAACCGCAGCGGCGCAACGCCTGGTGCGGCTCGATTGGCTATCTCAGTTTCTGCGGGAACATGGATACCAGCATCACCATTCGCACCCTCAGCGCCTGTGCGGGGAAAATTTACTGTTCCGCAGGCGGCGGCATCGTAGCCGACAGCCAGGAAGAGGCGGAGTATCAGGAAACTTTTGATAAAGTTAACCGTATCCTGCGGCAACTGGAGAGATGATTCGTGGAGCAACCGGCTTTAACTCTGGATGATTTTTTATCGCGCTTTCAGCTTTTACGCCCACAACTCAACCCGGCGGTGGCGAATACACGTCAGGCGGCGGTGCTGGTGCCAGTGGTGCGCCGTGAGCAGCCCGGCTTATTACTGACGCAACGCTCGCCGCTGCTTCGCAAGCACGCGGGTCAGGTGGCCTTCCCCGGTGGCGCGGTTGACAGTACGGATGCCTCGCTAATCGCTGCAGCGCTGCGTGAGGCGCAGGAAGAAGTCGCCATTCCGCCCGAGGTCGTTGAAGTGATTGGCGTTTTACCGCCAGTTGATAGCGTGACTGGTTTTCAGGTTACGCCGGTAGTGGGCATTATCCCGCCGGATTTACCCTATCACGCCAGTGAAGATGAAGTGGCAGCGGTGTTTGAAATGCCGCTGGCCGAAGCACTGCGTCTTGGTCGCTATCATCCGCTGGATATCCACCGCCACGGCAATGCGCATCGGGTGTGGTTATCCTGGTATCAGCATTATTTTGTCTGGGGCATGACGGCGGGAATTATTCGCTCGCTGGCGCTGCAAATTGGGCGCAGACCTTGACTATACTTTACACATAGCACTTTTGTGACAGCGTACGCGCTATTAGTAAAATCAAGGTAAGCCATTAGTTTAATTCATGTGAATAGTTAAGCTGATGATAGCCTTCCCTTTTACACTATGCGCAGTTATTACATCGTTACTGGAAACGCCGGTAACCCTGTCAGGAGCGTTAATGTGATTAGTCTATTCGACATGTTTAAGGTGGGGATTGGTCCCTCATCTTCCCACACTGTAGGCCCGATGAAGGCCGGTAAGCAGTTCGTCGATGACCTGGTCGAAAAAGGATTGCTGGATAACGTCACCCGTGTGGTGGTTGATGTGTACGGCTCGCTCTCCCTTACCGGGAAAGGCCACCATACCGATATCGCCATTATTATGGGGCTGGCGGGCAATGAGCCGGCCACAGTCGATATCGATGCAATCCCGGGTTTTATCCGTGATGTAGAAAATCGCGGTCGTCTGCTGCTGGCGCAGGGACGTCATGAAGTCGATTTCCCGAAAGATGACGGGATGCGTTTTCACAGCGATAACCTGTCGCTACATGAGAACGGCATGCGCATCACTGCGCTGAATGGCGAAAACGCTATTTACAGCAAAACCTACTATTCCATCGGCGGGGGTTTTATCGTCGATGAAGAGCATTTTGGTAAAGAGACCACCAGCGCGGTCAATGTCCCTTATCCGTTCAATTCCGCAACTCAGATGCTTGAGTATTGCAAAGAAACCGGTTTGTCGCTTTCTGGCATGGTGATGCAGAACGAACTGGCATTGCACTCGAAAAAAGAGATTGAAGAGTATTTCGGTAATGTCTGGTCAACCATGCGCGCCTGTATCGATCGCGGCATGAATACAGAAGGCGTGCTGCCGGGGCCGTTGCGTGTTCCGCGCCGCGCTTCCGCACTGCGTCGTATGTTGGTTTCCAGTGATAAGCTCTCCAGCGATCCGATGAATGTTATCGACTGGGTGAATATGTTTGCGCTAGCGGTTAACGAAGAAAACGCCGCCGGTGGCCGCGTGGTAACTGCGCCAACTAACGGTGCCTGCGGTATCGTTCCGGCTGTACTGGCCTATTACGACCACTTTATCGAGTCTGTCAGCCCGGATATTTATATCCGCTATTTCCTCGCCGCTGGCGCCATCGGCGCATTGTACAAAATGAACGCTTCCATTTCTGGCGCCGAAGTTGGCTGCCAGGGCGAAGTGGGCGTTGCCTGTTCTATGGCTGCTGCGGGCCTGGCAGAACTGCTGGGCGCCAGCCCGGAACAGGTCTGCGTGGCGGCGGAAATTGGCATGGAACACAACCTGGGCCTGACCTGCGACCCGGTGGCTGGTCAAGTGCAGGTACCGTGCATTGAGCGTAACGCGATTGCTTCGGTAAAAGCGATTAACGCCTCGCGCATGGCCATGCGCCGTACCAGCGCGCCGCGCGTCTCGCTCGATAAAGTCATCGAAACAATGTATGAGACCGGCAAAGATATGAACGCCAAATACCGCGAAACATCGCGTGGCGGGCTTGCCATCAAAGTACAGTGTGATTAATTCTTGCTTATCAACGCCGTTCAGCCGAACGGCGTTTTTTTTAACCTTTGCTGCAGTTGAGTGATCTTTCACCGATTTATCGTCGCTTCGGTAATTCCCCACTACACTTTGAGTGTTCTGGCATGGAAATCAGGCCAGGGATTTTACAGGCGGCAGCAGCATGCAGACGGCTCAGCGGATCATCAAAAGTTACCGACGACGGCGCGCCATTGTTTGCGTGCTGGTTGGCGCTGTCGCACTATTTTTAACCCTCACGTTTCGCTTTATTTCGGAGCGTAATTTAAATCATCAGCGCATCTACGCCTTTACCAACCACGCGGTTAAAACCCTTGAACGATTGATGCTGCCGCTGGAAGCGGGTCGCAGTGTGCTGGTGCCGCTGGTTGGCATCCCCTGCAGCGATATTCACCTGCAGCTTCGCAAGCTGGCAGCAAGCCTGCAAACCGTGCGATCTATCGGCCTGATTCAAAACGGAACGCTCTACTGTTCAAGTATTTTTGGCCAGCGTGATGTTGCCATTCACCAGCTTCAACCCTCTCTGCCTTCACGTTCGCAAAAACTGGTGCTCACCACCGATCAGTCACTGTTAAAAGATCGCCCTATTTTGATCCTGTGGTATCCCACCAGTGAAGACGGGCAAAGTGGCGTGATGGAGGCGGTAAATATTGAGCTGCTGAGTAATTTAATGCTGGAGCCGCAAGCACCATTAATTACCAGCGTCAGCCTCAGCGTAGGCGGCAAACATCTGGTCGAAGGCAAAGGTGTGCTGGATAACTTACCGCCGCTGGAAAACGAAAAGCGTTACCAACGTACTTCTGCCCATTTTCCTTTTACCATCAGCGTTACCGGGCCGGGTTCTACGCGACTGGCGCTGTGGCATTTGCCCTCGCAGTTGCCTCTGGCGCTAATGATGAGTTTATTGACCGGTTTTATTGCCTGGTTTGCCACCGCCAACCGCATGAGCTTTTCCCGCGAGATAAACCTCGGGCTTGCCGGACATGAGTTTGAGCTGTTTTGCCAGCCATTGCTCCATGCACACAACATGCAGTGTGCGGGCGTCGAAATTTTGTTGCGCTGGCACAACCCACGCCAGGGGTGGATTTCGCCGGAGATATTTATCCCGATTGCCGAAGAGCAGCATCTGATTGCCCCGCTGACACGTTATGTGCTGGCTGAGACCCAGCGTCAACTCGCGCTCTTTCCTGCTGATCCTCACTTTCATATCGGCATCAACGCTGCACCAAGCCATTTGCGCCACGGTGAATTGTTAAAAGATCTCGTCCAGCTCTGGTTTAATAAAAATCCCGCCCAGCAGTTAACCATTGAACTCACCGAGCGCGATGCGTTGCTGGATGTCGAATCCCGTATGCTGCGTGAACTTCATCGCCATGGCGCAAAGATAGCCATTGATGATTTCGGTACGGGTAATAGCTCGCTTTCGTGGCTCGAGAAATTACATCCGGACATCCTGAAAATTGATAAGTCTTATACTGCGGCTATCGGTACGGATGCGGTGAATTCGACGGTGACCGATATGATTATCGCACTCGGCCAACGGCTGAATATCGAGCTGGTCGCGGAAGGTGTGGAGACAACGCAACAAGCGCTGTATTTACGCCAACAGGGTGTGCATATGTTGCAGGGGTTTCTTTTTGCAGCACCGATGCCAGTGAAGGATTTTCCGGCCTGGCTGGCGGGGAATATCTCCCCGCCGCCGGAGCGGCATAACGGCCATGTCGCGCCGTTAATGCCGGGATAACGATTACTCTTCTTCGTCGTGAGCAGGTTGCTCTTTAACAATACGGACCAGATCTACACGGTAATCGTTGGCTTCAATCACGGTGATATGCAACGGTGCCATTTCGAAGGTTTCGCCCACTGGCGGGATTTGCCCTCGCGCGGCAATCACCAGGCCGGCTACGGTGGCAATGTCTTCATCGATGAAGTTGTCCAGACCCAGCGTGTGTTGCAGCGCATGCAGGTCCGTGGTGCCTTTGACCAGCCAGCCGTCACCATCGGCAATAATTTCTGGCGTTTCATCCGCATCCGGGAATTCACCAGCGATTGCTTCCAGCACGTCCAGCGGCGTTACAAGCCCTTGCACGACACCAAACTCATTGGTAACGATAACGAAACTCCCGCGTGCCCGGCGCAATACGGCCAGCAGCTTAATCGGATCCAGGGTTTCCGGCACAACAATCGCTGGCGTTGCCGCAGCGATGGCGGCGACATCTACGCCCTCTTCCAGCGCGACCAGTATCTCTTTCGCACGCACAATGCCGATGACTTCATCCAGCTCGCCACGGCAAACCGGGAACAGGCTGTGCGGCGAGGACAACAGCTGTTGGCGGATTTGTTCAACGCCGAGATTTGCATCCACCCAACTGATATCACCCCGCGGCGTCATAATGCTGCGAAGCGAGCGTGAGGCCAGCGTTAATACGCCGTTAATCATATAACGCTCTTCTTCCGCAAACGCCCCTTCCGGCACCGATACGGAGGCCTGGCTATCCGCTTCAATTTGCGGGTTCGACTGGCGGCGGCCGCCCATCAAACGCACGATGGCATCAGCCGTACGGGCGCGCAGCGGCAGATGCGACTGATGACGAATAAAGTTCCGGCGCGCAATCTGGTTAAAGAACTCAATGATGATGGAGAAACCAATCGCCGCGTACAGGTAACCTTTCGGAATATGGAAGCCAAAACCTTCGGCCACCAGGCTCAAACCAATCATCAGCAGGAAGCTCAGACAGAGCACGACCACCGTGGGATGTTGGTTCACAAAACGTGTCAGCGGTTTTGACGCCAGCAACATCACCGCCATGGCAATAACGACAGCCGCCATCATTACCGGCAGATGATTGACCATGCCGACTGCGGTAATGACCGCATCGAGTGAGAACACCGCGTCAAGAATAACGATCTGCACGACGACCACCCAGAAGCTGGCGTAGCCTTTGCCGTGCCCGCTTTCATGTTCGCGGTTTTCCAGCCGTTCATGCAGTTCCGTCGTCGCCTTGAATAACAGGAACACACCGCCGAATAACATAATCAGATCGCGCCCGGAGAAGGTGAAATCCCAGACGGAAAAAAGCGGTTGTGTCAGCGTGACCATCCACGAGATCAGCGACAACAGCCCCAGTCGCATCACCAACGCGAGCGACAGGCCAATGAGACGCGCTTTATCACGCTGTTTCGGCGGCAGTTTGTCGGCAAGAATGGCAATAAACACCAGGTTGTCGATACCGAGAACAATTTCCAGAACAACCAGCGTCAATAATCCCGCCCAAATCGAGGGATCCATTAAGAATTCCATGACAGGCTCCTGAGAAGAGATGCGTTATTCAGTGTGCGGAAATGCACAAATATGACATTGAACATCGTTGGGAAATGGCGGAAAACGCCGGGCTGCGTGGCACGAGAAGGCCAAAAAGTGAACTGACGTCGGTGACGATCCATACGGTGGGCTGCTGCCCTATACTCCTGACTAATTAAACGGAGGATAAACATATCAGAGAGACTTTGAAATTTGCAAAGATTTACCGGAATTTGCAATTTGTGTGGATATTTTGCGCTTCGAAATTTCACGAAGAGGAAACCTAAATTACGGATCTTCATCACATAAATTATTTTTTCACTATCTAAAATAATTCCCGAAAGTCAAAGGTGTTCTCTTTAACCCTTATCTGAATCGATTCGGTTTACCGTTACCGGGACAGATTCACAATACATCAATTAATGGTGTGTTAACGACAAGAAGAAGGAGGTAGCAAGTGACCATTGCTATTGTTATAGGCACACATGGTTGGGCTGCGGAACAGTTGCTCAAAACCGCCGAGATGCTGCTGGGCGAGCAGGAGAACGTCGGTTGGATTGATTTTGTTCCCGGTGAAAATGCGGAAACGTTGATCGAAAAGTACAACGCACAGCTGGCGAAGCTGGATACCGGCAAAGGGGTGCTGTTTCTCGTCGATACATGGGGCGGCAGCCCGTTTAACGCTGCCAGCCGCATTGTCGTCGATAAAGAGCATTATGAAGTTATTGCTGGCGTCAATATTCCGATGCTGGTGGAAACACTGATGGCCCGGGATGACAACCCGACGTTTGACGAACTGGTGGCACTGGCGGTGGAGACCGGACGTGAAGGTGTGAAAGCGCTGAAAGCACAGCCGGTGGCAAAACCCACACCTGCTCCTGTGGCACCGAAAGCGGCAGCACCTACCAAACCAATGGGACCTAATGATTATATGGTTATCGGCCTTGCCCGTATCGATGACCGTCTGATCCATGGCCAGGTGGCTACCCGTTGGACAAAAGAGACTAACGTTACGCGTATTATCGTCGTGAGTGACGAAGTGGCAGCAGATAATGTCCGTAAAACTCTGCTGACTCAGGTTGCACCTCCCGGTGTGACGGCACATGTCGTTGATGTCGCCAAAATGGTGCGTGTGTATAACAACCCTAAATACGCGGGCGAGCGCGTGATGCTGCTGTTCACCAATCCAACTGATGTGCTACGCGTCGTTGAAGAGGGGGTAAAAATCACCACCGTCAACATTGGCGGTATGGCTTATCGTCAGGGTAAAACCCAGGTGAATAACGCGGTTTCGGTGGACGAGAAAGATATTGCCGCATTCAAGAAATTGAACGAACGCAATATTGAGCTGGAAGTCCGCAAAGTTTCAAACGATCCGAAACTGAAAATGATGGATTTAATCAGCAAAGTGGCGAAATAACCGCGGCGGCCTGATTGACTCAGTTTTCACACTTACGTCTGATTTAGCTATAGGAGAAGTACAATGGAGATTACCACTCTTCAGATTGTGCTGGTGTTCGTCGTCGCGTGTATTGCCGGTATGGAGTCGATACTCGATGAATTCCAGTTCCACCGTCCGTTGGTGGCATGTACGCTGGTGGGCATCGTTCTGGGTGATATGAAAACCGGTATCATTATCGGCGGTACGCTGGAAATGATTGCTCTGGGCTGGATGAACATCGGTGCGGCGGTCGCACCCGATGCGGCGCTGGCGTCGATTATCTCGACCATTCTGGTCATTGGCGGTCATCAGAGCATCGGTGCCGGTATTGCGCTGGCCATTCCTCTGGCGGCGGCAGGCCAGGTTCTGACCATTATTGTTCGTACCATTACCGTCGGCTTCCAGCATGCTGCGGATAAGGCAGCCGAAACTGGCAACCTGACGGCGCTTTCCTGGATCCACGTCTCTTCCCTGTTCCTGCAAGCTATGCGTATCGCCATTCCAGCGGTAATTGTCGCTATCTCTGTCGGTACCAGTGAAGTACAGAACATGCTGAGCGCCATTCCTGAAGTGGTAACCAGTGGTCTGAATATCGCCGGTGGTATGATCGTGGTTGTAGGTTATGCGATGGTCATCAATATGATGCGCGCAGGCTATCTGATGCCGTTCTTCTACCTCGGCTTCGTGACGGCGGCATTCACCAATTTCAACCTCGTATCGCTGGGTGTTATCGGTGCAGTTATGGCGATTCTCTACATTCAGCTCAGCCCGAAATATAACCGTTCAGCAGGCGGTGCTGCTCCGGCTGCGGGTTCCAACGATCTTGATAACGAACTGGATTAACAGGTGAACGACATGGTTGATATGACAAAAACTCCGACTGAGAAAAAACTCACCCAGAGTGACATTCGTGGCGTGTTCCTGCGTTCTAACCTGTTCCAGGGGTCATGGAACTTCGAACGTATGCAGGCATTGGGCTTCTGCTTCTCGATGGTGCCGGCGATTAAACGTTTGTACCCGGAAAACAACGAAGCGCGCCGTCAGGCCATTAAACGTCATCTGGAGTTCTTTAACACCCATCCATACGTTGCAGCGCCGGTACTGGGCGTTACGCTGGCGATGGAAGAGCAGCGAGCAAACGGCGCAGAGATTGACGATGGTGCGATTAACGGCATCAAAGTTGGTCTGATGGGGCCGCTGGCAGGCGTCGGCGACCCGATTTTCTGGGGTACAGTGCGTCCTGTATTTGCAGCGCTCGGTGCAGGTATTGCCATGAGCGGTAGCCTGCTCGGGCCATTGCTGTTCTTCTTCTTATTCAATATCGTCCGCCTGGCGACACGTTATTACGGCGTGGCGTACGGCTACCGTAAAGGTATCGACATTGTTAAAGATATGGGCGGTGGTTTCCTGCAAAAACTGACCGAGGGGGCGTCAATTCTCGGCCTGTTTGTTATGGGGGCCCTGGTTAACAAGTGGACGCATGTGAACATTCCACTTGTGGTATCTGAAATTACCGATCAGACCGGTAAAACCAACGTCACGACAGTGCAAACCATTCTCGATCAGTTAATGCCGGGCCTGGTGCCGCTGCTGCTTACTTTCGCCTGCATGTGGTTGCTGCGTAAGAAAGTTAACCCGCTGTGGATCATCGTTGGCTTCTTCGTTATCGGGATTGTAGGTTACGCCATTGGTCTTCTGGGTCTTTAATGTGTGATGTGATAACCGGGGGCTTGCCCCCGGTTTTTTTATGTAAGGAGAAACAATGACGATTACGGATATCGTATTGGTACTGTTTATCGCCGCCCTGCTGGCTTTCGCCATCTATGATGAGTTCATCATGCCGCGCCGCATGGGTACTACGCTGCTGGCGGTTCCCCTGTTACGCAGAAGCCGTACCGATGGGGCTATTTTTGTCGGCTTACTGGCGATCCTCATCTATAACAACACCGCCAATGGCGGTTCACCGTTAACCACGTGGTTATTATTTGCACTGGCTTTGTTGGGCATTTATCTATTCTGGATCCGCGCCCCCAAAATCATCTTTAAAATGCGTGGTTTTTTCTTTGCTAATGCGTGGATTGAATATAGCCGTATAAAAGAGATGAATTTATCGGAAGATGGTGTGTTAGTAATGCAATTAGAACAGCGACGTTTGCTTATTCGCGTACGAAATATCGACGACCTGGAGAAGATATCTGCTGTTTTACTTAAAAGTCAGTAAGTTAGGATTTTATAACGCGGAACTTGCTCCGCGTAAATAATCAGCAGACTTATAGCCATTGCTATATAGATGGGCTGATGTACTTATATTTATTAACGTAATTTTCACCGATAAATCTAAATGCTAATCGTTATCGATAAGTAAACAACATTATATATTGCTGTTGTTGTTTTATATTCTCAAAATATGTTAAGGTGCGTCCGTCGTTGGGGAGTAGCCGATTTCCATTCCTTTGGAAATGTACGTGTCAACATACTCGTTGCAAAACGTGGCACGTACGGACTGAAGCCATCAGTCAGGCGAGACCATTGGCACATCAACTGCTGTTTACTGGGGGCAGAGATGTGTTATATGGAACTCCCGGTCAGGACGCTCACATGAATTTATCCGCCACTCTTCTCCTCGCTTTTGGCATGTCGATGGATGCTTTCGCTGCTTCTATCGGTAAGGGCGCCACCTTACATAAACCAAAATTTTCTGAAGCATTGCGCACCGGTCTTATCTTTGGCGTGATTGAAACCCTGACGCCGTTGATTGGCTGGGGGCTGGGTTTGCTGGCCACGAAATTTGTCCTGGAATGGAATCACTGGATAGCCTTTGTGCTGCTGGTATTTCTTGGTGGCAGGATGGTGCTTGAGGGAATACGCGGCGATGACAACAGTGAAGCGGAAACACCGCATCGCCATGGGTTCTGGTTGCTGGTGACCACCGCAATTGCTACCAGCCTCGACGCGATGGCCGTTGGCGTTGGCCTCGCTTTCCTGCAAGTCAATATTCTCGCAACTGCGCTGGCGATTGGTTGTGCCACGCTGATTATGTCGACAACAGGGATGATGATTGGCCGTTTTATTGGCCCGCTTCTTGGAAAGCGAGCCGAAATTCTCGGTGGAATTGTGCTGATTGGTATTGGCGCGCAGATCTTGTGGAGCCACTTTGCCGCTTAGCTTTCCCGCTGTAAGCAGTGAATTGTAAAATCAGTCTGGCAGTGGAATTGCTCCATTGCCGCTAACTTTTCCCACACTTCCGGTTTTGCCCGCCAGGCAAAAGGCGTCATTTGCAATAACGCAACGGCTTGCTGGCCCGTCAATGTCATCTCATAAGAGAGAGATTGCTGTTCCAGCAGTCTGAACCCTGCGATTTCGCCGCTATTTTCCGCATGCAGATGCACCTCATCATAAATAAGCCCCTTTAATTCCATCAGGTGTCGCGGTCCTGGCGATGCGGTGATGACAATACCTTCTGGTTTCATTACGCGCGCCAGTTCTTGCGCTTTGCAGGGTGCATAGATACGCACCAGACCGTCAATGCAGCCATCTTCAAAAGGTAAGCGATGGCTGGATGCAACACAGAACATGATCGCCGAATAGCGCTTCGCCGCCGCACGGATAGCCGCTTTTGAAACATCCAGTCCTAGCATTTGTGCACCATGTTGCTGTGCAATCGCGGCGAATGCCTGGGTGTAATACCCTTCCCCACAGCCAATATCCAGCACCGCATCGGCCAACGGCGGTAGCCGCGCATGCAAAATGTCACTAATTGCATCACGCAATGGCTGATAATGCCCCGCATCGAGAAAAGCGCGGCGCGCTTGCATCATCTCCGCACTGTCGCCAGGATCTATTGAGCGTTTATGCTGAACGGGCAAGAGATTGACATAACCCTCTTTCGCAATATCAAACTGATGCCGCTGCGCGCAAAAGAAGGATTTATCTCGACGGTGCAAAGGTGCGTGGCAGAGCGGACAACTGAAAGCCATAAAAACTCCGGGGCGTTCTTAAAGGGCGAAAGTGTACCGCCATTTGTTATGCCGTGGAAATTAAAAAGCCCCGCACTATGGCGAGGCTTTATGTCTGACATTGATGCGCAACATGCGCTTCAAGCTCAGGGGTGTCGAAATCAGATAGCAGTTACGTTAACTGCAGCCGGGCCTTTCTGGCCGTCCTGAATTTCAAACTCAACGTTCTGGCCTTCGGCCAGAGTTTTGAAGCCGTTACCCTGGATTGCAGAGAAGTGTACGAATACATCTTTGCTGCCATCAGCCGGAGTAATGAAACCAAAACCTTTAGACTCGTTGAACCACTTAACTTGACCTTTAATCTTTGCCATTTGCAAAATTCCTTAATGTATATACTTCGCCCGCAGGCATTGACTGAGAAAACTGAGACATTACTGCTTGAGGCACTAATATAAGGTTCGGCAGAGAAGCTGTATTCAACGAAACGTGTTTACTCAGGACTTCTTTACTGAAAATGCCACACATAAACAGAACTGTACCTCGATTGACCCAAAACGTGTTATCACATAATACGTAAATTATGGCAAGCCATTTTTAAACATGTCTGGATCCGTCGCACAAATTCTATCGTCATCAAGACTTGTTGTGCACGATTATGCATAACATTGAACGCTATAACAGCCGCTCTGAACACCAAAAGCAATACCCAAAGAAGCGAATTTATCACTATAGCTCAATAAGTTCCGTTGCTCCACGGCAGTTACCTCCTCGCTATGCATATAGCGTATATCGTAAGAACTTTTTGCGCATACTTATGCTTTTTTCATAGTCTAGGAAGATTCTTAAACAAATATATGCGTCGGAGAAACTATTACCTCAAACCGCTATGGATATTTCTTGTGCAAATAAGCAAAGTTGTGCACCAAAATAATGAAATTATGATGACACTGCCTCATAAAAAGGCAAAGAAAACGTTTCGATAAAAATAAAACAACATGATTATAAAAGAACTCATCTTTTTGGCAGGAGGTCTGAATTAACTAAGGGGCAAATACTGGCCAATTTTTAAGATCCGAAAGTTATCATTCTCTGCAGCCGTTTCGCTTAGCGCCCCCTGTAACTCTTTTACAGGTTCATCAAGCGATTCGTCCGCCAGCTCAAAAACGCCCCAATGAATGGGAACAGCAAGTGGTGCTCCGAGCTGTTGCCACAACGCAACAGCGCTTTGCGGATCCATATGGTTCATCGCCATAAACCAGCGTGGCGCATAAGCGCCAATTGGCAACGCGATAGTATCCAGTTGACCTAACCGTTGAGGAATGGTGAGTAATTCTGGCGTGTAACCTGTATCACCGGCAAACCAAAAACGCTGTGTTGATGATTCAATAACCCAGCCGCACCACAATGAGCGATTGCGATCCCATAATGTGCGCATGCTCCAATGTTGTGCAGGCACCGCGGTGTAGGTCATTCCCTGAAAGGTAAAACTTTGCCACCAGTCTAACTCAGTAACATACTGCGCACCGCGGCGGCGAAGCCAATTGCCCACCCTCAAAGGTACAAAGAAATGCACATCCGGAAAGCGACGCAGCAGCGCACGCACCGTCCAAGCATCGAGGTGATCGTAGTGGTTGTGAGAAATAAGAATTGCGTCCAGTTGCGGAATGTCGGCAATCGCGAGCGCTGGCGGTGTCCGACGTTGTGGCCCAGCAAAACTTACAGGCGAAGCACGACGAGAAAAGACGGGATCTGTGAGCAGATATTGGCTCTGCAGGCGCAAGAGCATACTGGCATGGCCTAACCACCAGAGGCCATCATCCTCACCAACAATATCGGCTTTTTGCCACCACTGTTCGATAAATGCTGGGTAACCGCTGGATGGTGGTCTGGGAAGCCCGGCGGCTTTGCGCTCTTTTCGCCAGCGCTTAACATCTCCGGGTTGATGGGCGGCAGATGCCGTGTTGTTAAAACCTTCCGGCGTGTGGTGCGAGATTGCAGGATCATACCAGGGGTTTTTCCACACCATCTCGCACTCCCAGGCAAACTAGCGCTCGGCGACCAGGCGAATGAAATCATCATCACCTTTTTCTTGCGCTTTTACCGGCTCAACCGCTTCGTCCTTTTCAGGTTCATTTGACTCGCACAACCGGCGCAGCAAAGCATTTTGTCGTTTTTGCTGATCCAGCAGAGCTTCGAGTAACTCGATTTGTTCATTTGTACGTGAACTGGCGCGATTGATAAAGAACCACAAAACCAGACCGACAAGGAGAACCACCAAAGAAAGGACTATGGACGCAAGGTTGATCGCGCCTGAATTTAATACTTCGTTCATTTCACCACCTCTATATAGACGCGGCATTCTACCACTGACGTCAAGGAAGGAAATCTCTCACTGAAAAAATGCCATTACCAGGGGATGAATTTATTGATGACGCAGATGCCGCTGAAGAATTGTACATCTTGATCACACATTACGTTAAGCATTTGAGTCCAGAGTAGCAGGCAGACCACCAATACGGCAGCCAGAATCAGCCATCTATATTTTCTCACTCCACTCTCCGATACGTTGCAAGGTGTAACCAGGTTATCATGGCTTCCTTAAACCGCGACTAACTGTATCTCCTTTCGGTATTTTTAGGAATGCTGGACTTGTTTCACCAGGTAAATACCGTAGCCTTGTGATACAGTCTACCGATATGCAAGGAGCAAATATGCGTACACTCATACGAAGCGTTATCCTTCTGGCGCTGCTGTGGATTGGGCTCTTGCTGAGCGGTTACGGGGTACTGATTAACAGTACGGAAAACGCGGCTGGGCTGGGTTTGCAATGTAAATATGCTACTGCACGAGGCACCAGCACCGCACAATATGTGCATTCCAGTAATGGTTTTTTTGGTCTGGCAAACTGCCCGCTGTTGCGTAAAAGCGATACCGTAGTCGATAATGGCTAACCGTTAGCACAAGAAAAAGCCGCCTTTTCAGGCGGCTTTTTTGTCTTCATTCAGAACGGATAGTCGTTATAACCCATCTGTTCGGAAATTTTCCGCGCGGCATTGTGCAACATTTCAACGTACTCATGCAGACGTTCTTCTGAAAAGCGCAATGTCGGGAAAGAAATACTTAAACCAGCAATCACAACACCGAAACGGTCAAACACCGGTACGCCAATACAGCGTAAGCCCTCTTCCTGCTCTTCGTTGTCTTCGCCATAACCCTGCTGACGCACAATATCCAGCATCGGCAACAGATCTTCGGTACTGGTGATAGTACGCTCAGTGCTGCGCTTATACTCAACACCTTCAAGAATCTGCTTCACTTCTTCACGATCGCGCCATGCCAGCAGGACTTTACCAATCGCGGTACTGTAAAGCGGGTTACGACGACCAATACGCGAATACATACGCAGATTGTACATTGAATCAATTTTATGGATGTAGACGATGCTATCTTCATCCAGCGCGCCCAGGTGGATGGTCTCTTTCGTCAGACGAGAAAGCTCACGCATTTGGATATCCGCGCTGCGGATCAAATCAACGTTTTGCAATGCGCGCGCGCCAAGCTCAAAAAGCTTCAGCGTCAGGGAGTATTTTTCAGACTCCCCTTCCTGCGCGACATAACCTAGCGATTTCATGGTTTGCAAAAAGCGATAAACGGTGCTTTTCGACATCATCACACGCTGCGAAAGCTCGGTGATGCCGATTTCACGCTCTTCTCCGAGCGCCTGCAGAATGCCAAATACCTTCAATACAGAAGAGACAGAATCTGGCTGCTTGTCCAAATCTGCGATTGCCATTAATCACCTCATCGCCTGTGTTTTATAAAATTCAGAATCGGTTTTTATTATAAATTCGTCATCCGGTCACCGCAATGCGCGTTTGTCAACTTCGTTACAAATCTGCGACATAAAACCGGAATGCTAATGATAGAATCATTATACAAATAACTTTGTGACATTAGCCCTGAAATTTCCATGGATAAATCTTCCCTTGATGGTCTTCCCATTCCGCAGCGTTACGGCGCAATTCTGACAATTATCATTGGCATCGCCATGGCCGTGCTGGACGGCGCAATTGCTAACGTTGCGCTACCGACCATAGCAAGGGATCTGGATGCTTCCGCTGCCAGTTCAATCTGGATTGTTAATGCCTATCAAATTGCAATTGTCGTTTCACTACTGACCCTTTCATTCCTTGGCGATATGTTTGGTTATCGCCGGGTTTATCAATGCGGCCTGGTGCTTTTTACACTTACCTCGTTGCTTTGCGCGCTTTCCGACTCCTTATTGACCTTAACTTTGGCGCGCGTTGCGCAGGGCTTTGGCGGTGCAGCGCTAATGAGCGTTAATACTGCACTCATTCGGCTGATTTATCCCCATCGAAGCCTGGGGCGCGGCATGGGCATTAACTCATTCGTTGTCGCCGTCTCGTCCGCAGCAGGACCGACCATTGCAGCGGCCATTCTTTCTGTTGCCTCGTGGCAATGGTTATTCCTGATAAATATGCCTCTGGGTATTCTCGCCTTGCTGTTGGCGATAAAATTTTTGCCGCCCAATGCGACACGCAGTGCAAAACCCAAATTCGACCTGCCCAGCGCGGTGATGAATGCACTGACATTTGGTCTGCTAATCACAGCCCTTAGCAGCTTCGCTCAGGGGCAATCCACGACGTTAGTGTTGGTGGAATTGGTCGCATTGTTGCTGATTGGCTCTCTTTTTGTTCGCCGGCAGTTGAAATTACCCGTGCCTTTATTACCTGTAGATTTGCTGCGGATCCCGCTTTTCTCGCTGTCGATTGGTACCTCGGTGTGTTCATTTTGCGCGCAGATGCTGGCACTGGTTTCCCTGCCCTTCTTTTTGCAGACGGTACTTGGGCGCAGTGAAGTGCAAACGGGTTTGCTGTTAACGCCCTGGCCGCTGGCGACAATGGTAATGGCTCCGCTGGCAGGCTATCTAATTGAGCGCGTTCATGCCGGGCTTCTGGGTGGGTTGGGAATGGTCATGATGGCGGGCGGGTTATTTGCGCTAGCGCTGCTTCCATCAGCACCGGCAGATATCGATATCATCTGGCGAATGGCGTTATGCGGTGCAGGTTTCGGTCTGTTTCAGTCACCCAACAACCACACGATTATCACTGCCGCACCACGCCAGCGCAGCGGCGGTGCCAGTGGCATGCTGGGTACGGCGCGTCTGCTGGGACAAAGCTCCGGTGCTGCACTGGTAGCGTTGATGTTTAATCTTTTTGAAACGCACGGGACGCATACCTCGTTGCTGCTGGCAGGAACGCTCGCCACGGTTGCCGCCATAATCAGCAGCTTACGGATCACACAGCCGCGCGCCAGTGAGTAAAAAATCGCTTGGTATAGCAAGCCATAGAATGGTGCCGCAGGAATTACCCCTGCACGTTCTGTTGGCTTTAAATCCAGAGGCAGTATGGCAACACCAAAACCTGTTGCTTACCACGTCTACAGAACGTGGTTTTCAATTGGCAATAAAAAACGCGTCATTCGACGCGTTTTTTGATTCCAGATGAGCTGTTATTTCATATATTCGCCAGAACGCAATGCTTCAATACGTTTGTCCAGCGGCGGGTGAGTCATGAACAATTCGCTCAGCGATTTTGACTTACCATTGATACAGAAAGCCATCATGCTGCTTGCTTCCTGTGGTTCATAGCTGGTTTTCAAACGCTGGAGCGCAGCAATCATCTTCTCACGACCCACCAATTTTGCAGACCCGGCATCGGCATGGAATTCGCGGTAACGCGAGAACCACATGGTGATAATGCTCGCCAGAATACCAAACACCAGCTCCAGCACAGTTGCAACAGCGAAGTAGATCAGCGGGTTACCGTTAGTTTCTTCGCCATCATCGCGGTTGCCACTGAGGAAACCTGACGCAATCTGCGCAATGATACGTGAAATGAAGATAACAAAGGTGTTCACGATACCCTGAATCAGCGTCATGGTGACCATGTCGCCATTCGCAATGTGGCTAATTTCATGGGCGATAACGGCTTCGGCCTCATCACGGCTCATGTTTTGCAGCAGGCCGGTGCTGACAGCAACCAGCGAAGCATCACGGCGCGCACCGGTTGCGAAAGCATTAATATCCGGAGCATGGTAAATAGCTACCTGCGGCATCGCGATACCCGCCTGGCGGGACTGCTGAGCAACGGTGTCCATCAGCCAGCGCTCCATATCGTTACGTGGCTGTTCAATCACTTCACCACCAACAGATTTCAGCGCCATCCATTTCGACATCAACAGCGAAATGAACGAACCGCCAAAACCAAACAGCAGCGCCATAATTAACAAGCCCTGAACGCTGCTCGACTGAATGCCCGTCAGGCTAAGTACCAGGCCGAACACCAACATGACGGCCAGGTTAGTCAACAGGAAGAGCGCGATTCGCATCATAATTTTCTTTTAACCTCGACTTAACAAAACGCACTATGCGATTACCCACATCGTATGGGCATAGCGGGTATTTTCAAGCATCAGAGCGGCGTAAGTCACGAGAAAAACACAACTTTACATTTTGTAGTATGTTGCTTACGCCAGAGAAGAGTTGTTAATAAATATCCTCCGGCATAGCCGGAGGTTTTTCAGATGCGCCTGTAAGGCTCTGTTACCAGCCGCGCCCTAACAGGCGCATACGATCTGACATTTGCATCAAACTTCCTTACTTACGGCCCGTAAACGGGCTGCCCGGATAAGGGATCGACAACTGCTCACCCATTTTATCCTCTTCAAGCTGGTGCTTTATGTATTCCTGTATCTTCGCTGTATTCTTCCCTACCGTATCCACGTAGTATCCCCGACACCAGAACTCCCTGTTCCTGTGTTTGAATTTCAGATCTCCAGACTGCCCATAAAGCATCAGACTGCTTTTCCCTTTCAGATATCCCATAAAGCCGGATACGCTCATTTTGGGCGGGATTTCCACAAGCATATGGATATGATCCACACAGCATTCAGCTTCCAGGATCCGTACGTTTTTCCACTCACACAGCTTTCTTAAAATGCTGCCTATCGCCAGACGTTTCTCTCCGTAGAACGCCTGTCTTCGGTATTTCGGCGCAAAAACTATGTGATATTTACAGTTCCATCGGGTGTGCGCTAAGCTCTTTTCGTCCCCCATCGGGACCTCCTTTTGATTTCTTGTTGAACTCTTGCAGTTGCCAGACCGCAAGGTGTTTTAACAAATCAAAAGGGGTTTTAATAACTGGCTTAAAGCTGAAAGCTTTCCGGAACCCCCAGCCTAGCTGGGGGTTTTCTATAGACAAAAAAACAGGCACAATTTCTTGTGCCTGTTTTATTTTACTTCGCGGGAGCGGGTTGTTCCGCTGGTTGATCTTTTTCCAGATGCGCGAGATCCAGGGCAATATGAACCGTTTCATCGAGATACGGATCGGGCTCCTGATAATCCTTTGGCAAATCATCCAGTTTTTTCAGTAGCGGCTTGCCTTCGCGTTTGAAGCGATCGTTGAGACGAGAGAGACGAATGGCATCATCTTCTGCATTCTCTTTCTCACGCTGCGCCAGGTTAAGAGAAACGATATTACGTTTATCTTTCAACGCATCGAAACGCGCAATGTCCTTCATGATGTACTGGAACTCAGGATCTTTAGCGATCCGTTCCTCATGATCTTTGAGCAACTCCGCGCCAAACGGTTTTAAATCGCCAGACTTCACGAACGTAGCCGCGTTGATGCTGTCCCACGGCAATGCGTTGTCTTCAAATTTTTCACCCGTTTCAGTAACCTGCGTTCCCGTCGGCATAATAATGTCCGGCGTTACGCCTTTGCGCTGCGTGCTCCCACCGTTAACACGATAGAATTTCTGGATGGTGTACTGTACCGATCCCAGCGCGGGCCACTCAGGACGAAGCATCTGATCGTAAATACGGTTGAGCGAGCGATATTGCTGAACAGTGCCTTTACCGAACGTCGGTTCGCCAACGATCAGCGCACGACCATAGTCCTGCATCGCTGCGGCAAAGATTTCTGATGCAGAGGCGCTAAAGCGGTCAACCAGCACCACCAGCGGGCCTTTATAATAGACCACGCCATCGGTATCGCTGTCTTCACGCACTTTACCGTTGTTATCACGTACCTGTACCACCGGGCCGGACGGAATAAACAGACCGGAGAGCGATACCGCTTCCGTCAGCGCGCCGCCGCCGTTAGTACGCAGGTCGATAACCACGCTGCTAACGTTTTGTTTTTCAAGTTTTTGCAACTGGACTTTGACATCGTCAGTCAGACCAACGTAGAAGCCAGGGATGTCGAGAACGCCAACTTTTTCTTTACCCACGCTCTTCACTGACATTTTCACAGCGCGGTCTTCAAGGCGAATCCGTTCACGCGTCAGTGTAACAATGCGCGTTTTGGTGCCCTTACCCGCCGGCAGGATTTCGAGGCGCACTTTACTGCCTTTTGGTCCTTTAATCAGCGCAACCACATCGTCAAGACGCCAGCCGATAACATCGACCATGTTCTGCCCGGTTTGCCCTACGCCAACGATACGATCGCCAACGCTGATGGCTTTGCTTTTCGCTGCCGGGCCACCCGCGACCATAGAGTTGATCACGGTATAATCGTCATCTCCCTGCAACACCGCGCCAATCCCCTCAAGAGACAGGCTCATCTCGGTATTAAATTGTTCGGTATTACGCGGAGAGAGGTAGTTGGTGTGCGGGTCGATTTCACGCGCAAAAGAGGTCATGGCTAACGAAAATACGTCTTCGCTATTGGTTTGCGCTAAACGACGAATCGCAAACTTATAGCGACGCGTCAGCGTTTCGCGGATCTCTTTCTCGTCTTTCCCGGTCAGCTTCAGACTAAGCTCATCAT
This sequence comes from Kosakonia sp. YIM B13588, assembly GCF_042788165.1. NCBI lineage: Bacteria > Pseudomonadati > Pseudomonadota > Gammaproteobacteria > Enterobacterales > Enterobacteriaceae > Kosakonia > Kosakonia sp. YIM B13588. The sequence goes on from NZ_JBHZPO010000001.1 coordinate 1,038,867, forward strand.
ACTTAACTTTGCTGTCCCAGAGCGCGTTCAGTTCCGCTTCATCTTTCGGCCATGGCGCTTTGCTACGGTCGAGATTAAAGGTGTCATTACCGGAAAAATCCATCGGACGCTCAAGCACTTTCAGCGCGTACTGGTAGCGCTCAAAACGACGCTTCTGCGCAAGGTTGTACAAGTCGTAAAATACGTCCAGTTTACCAGTGCGTAGCTCGTCGCCAATCAGGCCTTTTTTCCGGGAGAACTGTTCGACATCACTCGCCAACAGCACATTGTGGCTATAGTCGAGCAGATTGAGATAGCGATTGAAAATCTTCGCCGAAAAAGCGGCGTCTAAATCAAACTGACGGTAGTGAGAGCGGGTAAAACGCGAGGTTACGCGTTCGCTCACCGTCGCGTGCTGTGTCTCTTCCTTTAATACCGGAATTTGATCGGCACGGGTAATATCTTCCACAGCCAGAGCGTGACCTGTTACGAATAACAGACCAGCCAATGCTGTGCGCTTAAACAAAGTGTTCATGCCAGGCCAGGCCTCCGTTTCAGAACATTAAATGTTCTGCGCGTACAATCATCGACATACCCGAGCTAAGCTGTACGCGAACGCCATCTTTCGTGATTTCCAGCACCGTGGCGTCCATCGCATTGTTCCCTGCTTTCACCTTCAGGTTTTGACCAACGCTTAGTACAGATAAATCTGAAACTGGCGTATGGCGCTCTTCCTGCTGAGGTGCACGCTGGGTTTTCGCAACAGGTTTGTCAGTACGAGGTTTGCGTTCAGCACCCTCTTTACGACGCGGAGCCGGGCGGGCTTTACGCTCACGGCGCGGCGCCTCTTCTTGACCTGCGGCAGCAGCGGCTTCTCGTTTTTTAGCTTGCTGTTCAGCACGTTGTGCCTGAACGCGCGCTTTGGCTTCTTCAAGCTGTTTGCGGGCATGTTCTACGTGTTGCTCATCCAGCACGCCACAAGCGTTGCCATCGAGATCCACACGCGCCGCGCCAGCTTTGATACCGTACAGGTAACGCCAGCTTGAAGTATAAAGACGTAAAGCGGAACGAAGTTGGGTTTTGCTGAGATTCATCTCACCCTCAACACGCTCGACGAGATCCTGAAAAATACCGATTTTCAGGGGGCGTGCTTCGCCTTCAGCACTGAAACAGTGAGGGAAACGTTCGGCCAAAAAAGCGATAACTTCTTTACTGCTATTCAACTTAGGTTGATTTTCCATGAAATTTCCTGATTACAACGGACGTTGCCAACAAGCGCAGGCATGAACAGGCGTCATTATAATGACGCTATCGGTAAATGCTACGTTATCCGTTGATTATCCTGCGACGGTTGCAAAGATTTTTTGATAATCGGTCGCCGCAAGAACGTTTTCAAGATGCGAAACCAGCTCGCGCAGCCCTTGTTCATCCTCGGCGGTGAAGCGAGAATAGACGACGCTGTCGATATCCAGCACGCCAATCATCTGATTATTTACCGTTACCGGCAGTACGATTTCAGAATTACTTGCCGCATCGCAGGCGATATGTCCATCAAACTGATGCACATCTTCTACACGCTGTACGCGGTTTTGCGCGACTGCAGCGCCACAAACCCCACGCCCAACCGGAATGCGCACACAGGCAATTTTGCCCTGGAACGGCCCTAATACCAGCGTATCCGCTTCCAGAAGATAAAACCCCGCCCAGTTCACCCCATCAAGGCGTTCAAACAACAGCGCGCTGGTATTCGCGAGCGTCGCTAAAAAACTGGTTTCACCTGCCATTAACGCCTGAAAATCGCGGTTTAAGTCCGCGTAAAATTCTGTTTTGTTCATTGTCCAACCATTTTGGTGTCTTACTTCGAAAAACTGCTTAGCCTATTAAAATAAGCATTAAATGCGTTGATGCTCAAGATGTTCCATTCATGAGTTAAGATAGATCCATCTAAACATTTTCTGATACCCGTAATGGCACTAAAGATACAACAAATTACGCCGGGGAAAAAAATCGCCGTTCATCGCGTGGGCGAAGCGCTGCCACGCGCACATTACCAGCGCTGTCCCCAGTGCGATACGCTTTTTGCGTTACCGGTTATGAAATCGCACCAAAGCGCATTTTGTCCTGGTTGTGATGCCAAAGTTCGTGACGGACGGGACTGGTCCTTAACGCGCCTCGGTGCGATGGCGGTGACCATGATCCTCTTGATGCCCTTCGCCTGGGGTGAGCCGCTGCTGCATCTCTATTTGCTCGGTGTGCGCATTGACGCCAATTTGTTGCAAGGCATCTGGCAAATGACCGCGCAAGGCTCGCCCATTACCGGCGCGATGGTGCTGTTTTGCACCGTTGGCGCGCCGCTGGTGCTGGTTACGGCTATCGCCTATTTATGGCTTGGCAACATCCTCGGCATGAATCTGCGCCCCGTGTTGTTAATGCTGGAAAAACTGAAAGAGTGGGTGATGCTGGATATCTATCTGGTTGGCGTTGGCGTTGCCTCTATAAAAGTGCAGGACTACGCCTACCTACAGCCAGGTATCGGGTTATTTGCGTTTGGTGCGCTCGTGATTTTAAGCGTAATGACGCTCATCCATTTGAACGTTGAACAGCTGTGGGAGCGCTTTTATCCGCAACGTCCGGCGAAACGCCCCGATGCCAAATTGCAGGTCTGTCTGGGCTGCCATTTTACCGGTTTTCCCGACGTTCGCGGTCGCTGTCCACGCTGCCACATTCCGTTAACGCATCGCCGTAAACAGAGTTTGCAGAAATGTTGGGCGTCACTTATCGCCTCGTTGATCTTTCTGTTCCCGGCGAATCTGCTGCCGATCTCCGTTATTTACGTCAACGGCACACGACAAGAAGATACGATTATGTCGGGGATTATTTCGCTGGCGCACAGCAATGTTGCCGTGGCAGGTGTGGTGTTTATCGCCAGTATTCTGGTGCCGTTTACCAAAGTGATCGTGCTGTTTACACTGCTTCTTAGCATCCATTTCAAATTTGAACAGGGGTTACGCACTCGTATTTTACTTTTGCGCTTTGTGACCTGGATTGGGCGTTGGTCGATGCTCGATCTGTTTGTCATTTCACTAATGATGTCACTGATTAACCGCGACCAACTCCTCGCTTTTACTATGGGACCCGCTGCGTTTTATTTCGGTGCGGCGGTAATTTTGACTATTCTTGCTGTGGAATGGCTGGACAGCCGCTTACTTTGGGATGCACATGAGTCAGGAAACCCCCGCTTCGCCGACTGAAGCGCGTATTAAAACAAAACGGCGCATTTCGCCTTTCTGGTTGCTCCCGGTCATCGCCCTGCTCATTGCGGGCTGGCTTATCTGGAGCAGTTATGAAGATCGTGGCAACACCATCACGATTGATTTTATGTCCGCCGATGGCATTGTTGCAGGGCGCACCCCTGTTCGCTATCAGGGCGTTGAAGTTGGCACGGTGCAGGACATTCGCCTGAGTGAAGATCTGAAAAAAATCGAAGTCCGCGCCAGCATCAAATCCAATATGAAAGATGCACTGCGCAGTGAAACGCAGTTCTGGCTGGTTACACCGAAAGCGTCGCTGGCGGGCGTTTCAGGGCTCGATGCGCTGGTGGGCGGTAACTATATTGGCATGATGCCAGGCAAAGGCGAACCGCAGGAGCACTTCACCGCGCTGGATACGCAACCGAAATATCGCCTGAACAACGGCGAATTAATGATCCACCTGCATGCTCCGGACTTAGGCGCGCTTAACAGCGGCTCGCTGGTCTATTTCCGTAAAATCCCGGTCGGTCGGGTGTACGACTATTCGATCAACACCAATAAACAGGGCGTGACCATTGATGTGCTGATTGAACGCCGTTTTACCAACCTGGTGAAAAAAGGCAGTCGTTTCTGGAACGTTTCCGGTGTGAAAGCCGATGTCGGCTTGAGCGGTGCCAAAGTCGAACTTGAAAGCCTGGCCGCACTGGTCAACGGTGCCATCGCGTTCGACTCCCCCGAAGCCTCGCAACCCGCCGCCCAGGACGACGAATATGGCTTATACGAAGACCTGGCGCATAGCCAGCGCGGCGTGCTGGTGAAACTTGATTTGCCTGGCGGTCAGGGATTAAAAGCCGGTTCCACACCGCTGATGTATCAAGGGCTGGAAGTGGGTCAACTGACTAAAATCGATCTCAACCCTGGCGGCGCTGTCAGCGGCGAGTTAACGGTTGATCCGAGTGTGGTGAACCTGTTGCGCGATAACACGCGCATCGAAATGCACAATCCAAAAATCTCCCTGAGTAATACCAATCTCAGTTCCCTGCTGACCGGTAGCACGCTGGAACTGGTGCCGGGTGAAGGTCAACCGCGTAATCAGTTTGTTGTCCTGCCGGCAGATAAAAACCTGTTGCAGGAACCCGGCGTTGTAACCCTGACGCTCACCGCACCGGAAAGTTATGGTATTGACGCCGGGCAACCGCTGGTGCTCCACGGTGTACAGGTCGGCCAGGTGCTGGAGCGCAACCTGACGAACCAGGGCGTTACGTTTGCCGTCGCGATTGATCCGCAGTATCGCGATTTAGTGCACGGCGACAGTAAGTTCGTCGTCAACAGTCGTGTTGATGTCAAAGTGGGGCTGGATGGCGTTGAGTTCCTCGCCGCCAGTGCTAACGAGTGGCTCAGCGGCGGCATCCGCATTCTGCCAGGCGCCAAAGGCGAGATGAAAAACAGCTACCCTCTGTTCGCCAATCTTGATAAGGCCCTCGAAAATAGCCTGAGCGACCTGCCAACCACCACGCTGACGCTGACCGCAGACACACTGCCAGACGTGCAGGCCGGTTCGGTGGTGCTGTACCGCAAGTTTGAAGTCGGTGAAGTGATTACCGTGCGGCCGCGCGCCAATGCTTTTGATATTGAGCTGCATATCAAACCGGAATACCGCAACTTGCTGACCAGCAATAGCGTTTTCTGGGCTGAAGGCGGCGCGAAAGTACAACTGAACGGTAGCGGTCTCACCGTGCAGGCCGCCCCGCTCTCACGCGCCATAAAAGGGGCTATCAGTTTCGATAACCTTAGCGGCGCCAGTGCACGCGTTCGCAAAGGCGATAAACGTGTGCTTTACGCTTCGGAAACCGCGGCTCGCGCGGTCGGCGGGCAGATTACGTTACATGCATTTGACGCCGGAAAACTGGCGGCGGGCATGCCTATTCGTTATCTGGGAATTGATATTGGGCAGATTCAGGACCTGCAACTGATTACCGATAAGAACGAAGTCCAGGCCAGCGCGGTACTGTATCCGGAATATGTTCAGACCTTTGCGCGCGCCGGGTCTCGCTTCTCGGTGATCACCCCGCAAATCTCCGCTGCGGGTGTCGAACATCTCGATACCTTGTTGCAGCCCTATATCAATGTGGAGCCTGGCCGCGGCGACGCGCGGCGCGACTTCGAGATTTCAGAAGCCACCATTACGGATTCCCGCTACCTCGATGGTCTTAATATCGTTGTCGAAGCGCCGGAAGCGGGTTCGATCAACATCGGTACCCCGGTATTGTTCCGCGGAATCGAAGTTGGCACCGTGACCGGCATGATGCTGGGAACGCTCTCCGATCGCGTGATGATCGGCATGCGGATCAGTAAGCGCTATCAGCACCTGGTACGGAATAATTCGGTGTTCTGGCTCGCTTCCGGCTACTCACTGGACTTTGGTCTGGTCGGCGGCGTGGTGAAAACAGGGACTTTCAACCAGTTTATTCGCGGGGGTATCGCCTTCGCTACACCGCCGGAAACACCGCTGGCACCGAAAGCGCAACCGGGTAAACACTTCCTGCTGCTCGAAAGCGAACCCAAAGAGTGGCGCCAGTGGGGCACCGCCCTGCCGCGTTAAGCCTGCAGGCTCCGGCGTGCTTGCGCCGGAGCCTTTATGTTACACTGCGCGCCTGTTTTTACTCCTGTGGTACGCCCCGTGGCTCAAAACGCTGTCTATCTTCCGGATGAATTTCTGGCGCAAATGCGCCAGGCCATGCCGGAACATCTATCATTCGATGAGTTTATCGCTGCCTGTCAACGCCCGCTGCGGCGCAGTATTCGCGTCAATACGCTGAAAATTTCCGTTGCCGACTTTCTGCAACTGGTCGCGCCTTATGGCTGGCAATTAACGCCAGTACCATGGTGTGCGGAAGGTTTCTGGATCGAGCGCGATGATGAAGACGCATTGCCACTGGGCAGCACCGCAGAGCACCTGAGCGGCCTGTTTTATATTCAGGAAGCCAGTTCCATGTTGCCCGTCGCGGCGCTGTTTGCCGACGGGGAAATGCCGCAGCGGGTGATGGATGTCGCTGCAGCGCCCGGTTCTAAAACCACGCAGATTGCAGCACGGATGGGCAACATTGGCGCGATCCTCGCGAACGAGTTTTCCGCCAGCCGCGTAAAGGTATTGCATGCCAACATCAGCCGCAACGGCATCAGCAACGTGGCGCTAACCCATTTTGACGGGCGCGTATTCGGCCCGGCATTGCCAGAAATGTTCGACGCTATTTTGCTTGATGCGCCCTGCTCGGGCGAAGGCGTGGTGCGTAAAGACGCTGACGCATTAAAAAACTGGTCTGTCGCCAGTAACCTTGAGATTGCTGCTACCCAGCGCGAACTGATCGACAGTGCATTCCACGCCTTAAAACCCGGTGGAACCCTGGTCTATTCAACCTGCACGCTTAATCGTGAAGAAAACGAAGCGATTTGCCACTGGCTACAGGGGCAATACCCGGATGCCGTGGAATTTCTGCCACTTGGTGAACTGTTCCCGCAGGCAAGCCAGGCGCTGACCGCAGAAGGTTTTCTGCATGTGTTCCCACAGATTTACGACTGTGAAGGTTTTTTTGTTGCCCGCCTGCGTAAAACCACCGCGATAGCGCCGATGCCCGCGCCGACTTACAAAGTTGGTAACTTCCCTTTTACCCCGCTCAAACCCAAAGACGCAGCCCAGGTAGTAACAGCTGCTGCACAAGTTGGCCTTCACTGGAGCGACGAGCTGCATTTATGGCAGCGAGATAAAGAGATTTGGCTGTTCCCGGCACAGATCGAGCCATTGATCGGTAAAGTCCGTTTTTCGCGTATCGGTATTCGTCTTGCTGAGACGTATAACAAAGGGTATCGCTGGCAACATGAAGCCGTTATTGCTCTCGCCGGTCTTAATAATCCGCTGGCGTTTGCGCTGACGCTCGCCGAGGCGGAAGAGTGGTATCGCGGGCGCGATATTTACCCGCAAAATCCCCCCACTCGTGATGAAGTGATTGTCACCTTCCAGGGCCAGCCGCTGGGGCTTGCCAAAAAAATTGGTTCGCGTCTGAAAAACAGTTATCCCCGTGAACTGGTACGTGATGGGCGTTTATTCGCCGGTAATGCGTGACAGTGCGCTAAAAAAACGCATTTTTTGACTGGCGACTTGCTCGGTGTTGTACCAGGCTGAAATGTGGGTGATCTTACTGGTCATACCACATTTTTTGACGATCAACGGAGAGCATTATGACGAAAACCAGCGTGCGTATTGGCGCATTTGAAATCGATGATGCCGAGTTGCAGGGTGATAATCAGGGCGAGCGAACGTTACGCATTCCCTGCAGTTCTGACCCGGATTTATGTATGCAGCTTGATGCCTGGGACGCGGACACCAGCATTCCCGCGATCCTGAATGGCGAACACTCGGTGCTTTATCGCGAACATTACGATCAGAAATCTGATACCTGGGTTATGCGTCTTGCCTGACCCAAAGGGAACCCGTCCACAAGACGGGTTATTTACCTGCCTGATTTCCCCTGCCCTCATTCATCCCCTACACTTATCGTTACGTTGTACAGCGCCGAGGATGGAATGTTCGCTCTGGTTTTATTTGTTTGCTACCTGGACGGTGGATGCGATGACATCGTAGTTGATGTCTATAACACGGAACAGCAGTGCCTCATCGCAATGAACGATCAGCGAATGCGCCACGGCGGCTGTTTTCCTGTAGAAGAGTTTATCGATGGTTTCTGGCACCCTGCTAACGAGTTCAGCGATTTCTGATCACTGAACCTGTACCAGCGTCAGTTCGCCGCCAAAAACGGCACCGGTATCGATATAGTGCTGGTTGTGCCCATCAAAACGCTGCTTAAGCGGGGTATGGCCGAACCAGAAATGATCGGCACCCGCGATGCGATTTCCTTTACCTGCCAGCAGCTGGTTAAGCCTGTCGCGACGCCAGAGCACGGATTCGCTATCCACCTCCTGCTCCCACAGATACTCCTGTGCCGGGTAGTCTGCATGGGCAATCACATTCACCTCTCCCTTGCAGCGCAATTCCAAAATGTATGGTAATTCAGCGCAAGTTCGCAGTGCTTCGAGCGCCTGTTGCTGCTGTGCTTCGTCAAGTGCGCTAAACCAGCTGCCGCCATTAAGTTGCCACATTGCCATCTCACCGTAACGCAGCGCGTCGATAGCCATCTGCTCATGATTACCACGCACGGTTCGAAACCAGGGTTTCTTAAGTAATTCAAGACATTGCAGACTCTGCGGGCCGCGATCGATTAAATCCCCGACGCAGATGAGTAAATCCTGATAAGGGTCAAATTGACGTTCCCGTAAGGCTTGCATTAAGCGCTGGTGGCAGCCGTGAAGATCGCCAACAATCCAAATATGCCGCCAGTGAATGCCGTCAATACGCTGATACATATTCAATCCCCCTGTTACACCAGTATAGGAAAATCCTGCACGAAGCGAAGATAATCGGTTTTGCCTCTATTTCTAAATAGAACTTAAACAGAACGGAAATAAAGCTGGCAGCAAGGTTAATTTGTATTTCCCTGGCCTCTAAACTAAGCGCTGAACTTTTAGAGGTCTTTCTCCGTGTCAAATCCCAGCCTGCAAACAGAACTTAACTCAAATCATAATGCGCATATTATTTCCGACCTGGTAAGCGGACGTCTTGTGCCCGGCCCCATTTGGAAAAAACGTAATTACCGCATAAAGTTTTTGTTACGTTCGCTGCTGTTCTGGTCCTCTACAAACCGGATGCTTACCGCACTTTCTCAGCGCCCGGATTTTAGCCGCTTACTTGACGCGCAAATAACATTGCCGAGCAAATCACATCGCCAATATTTAACGCTCGGGTTAAATGCTTCGCAACGTGCGGATGCCATCATCAGCCATTACGCCTGGCTTGATGGAAAAGTCTCACCGAAACTGGCTGAAGCGCTGAGTTCACCCGTACCGGTGCAGATAATTGAATTTACTGGCAAAGATGATGCGCGTTTTAGCGTCTATGCCTCTTGCGCCAGCAAAGCTGAGCGTGAGGGAGAAACCACCCTGTGGATGTATGATGGCGAGCAGACCTTGCTGGCAAGCGTGACCTTTAGTGTGGTTGGCAAAGAAGGCCATCGCGCGCTGGTGATTGGTGGTTTGCAAGGCCCACGCCGAAGCGTTAACCATGAAGTGATTAAAGTTGCCACCCGCGCCTGCCACGGCATCTTCCCGAAAAAGATGTTGCTTGAAGTCTTAAGTCATATTTCTCTGCTTTCGGGCGTTTCGGCAATGTATGGCGTCAGTGATAACGGGCACGTCTTCCGTGCGTTACGTTATCGCCTGAGCAAAGGCCGCCATTTCCACGCCAGCTATGATGAATTTTGGGCTTCAATTGAAGGCGAAAAAGAGAGTGCATGGCGCTGGCGTTTGCCGGTGCAATTCGCGCGTAAACCGCTGGAAGCGATCGCCAGTAAAAAACGAGCAGAATACCGCCGCCGTTTCGAATTACTGGACGATGTGATTGTAAAAATTAACAACTTATTTTCAGCATAACAGCGTTAATCTGTAAACCGTCCAGCTAACCTTGTTTGCTGGAAGGTTTATATTTGTTAGTGCTAATTCTGGCGTTTTTCTAAATCAAATCCTCTGAGTGCAGGAAGCACTTTCCTGATGCTTTTCGCCGTCAGCCCAACTGTACGTTATATAGCATTGCCCGAAGCACCGTGGAGTATTCCTGAGCCGCGACAAATCGCCGTGCAGGATACAAGATACGCGCGGAATATCTGATGATTATCGAGCTTCAATACCCGCAGGCCTAAAGGCAAATCTCGCTATTGAGTTTATTAAATGAATCAATCTCCCGACGGTATTCTCCAATCGTAAACGGGTTTTTAGCAATATAGACAATCGGTCGCCGCGAGAATTTGAAACCAATAACGAAATGATTGGGTTCTGCGGAAATAAATCGGATACCCATTCTATGGCCAAGTTCAGTCTCTCCTGAGATGACACCGCAGATATATGCATCTCCCGCATATTCATGTTGTGAAATTTCAGAGAAAGATACCGGCTTTGTAAAAGCAATATTGCTATCACAAGTCGCAATCAACATTTCCTTTGACTGTTGATTATTTGGATCTTTTGCCAAAATTTCCTTTACGGACTGGCACCCTCCCGGAACCAGTTCACTTTTCTTAAAAAAATCGATGACAGCCTGCTCCAGCTCATTGCGCTGTATATCGCTCTGACCATGAGCCATCTGCACCGCGGAAGCGAATAACATTACAAATAACATCTTTATTTTCATCATATGTGCATTCCCTTGAAAAGCCGGATCATCTTATCGGTTATATCGTCGTGATATTTAGATTTTTTTATAGCTTTGCTCTGCACGCTGCAGCCTCATGCGATGAGTTCTGCGAGCAGAATTCACTTTGACTTACGCGGACTGCCAGTACATCAGTGATGTGATGATGTCAGGGATGTGTAGCTGATTCCCGAACCAGAGCGAGCTGGTCAAAAACTTTCGTTAAAACTAAAGTACATCAAGCGAAACTATCAACAGAACCCCGGTCAGAACCGCTTCAGCGTAGGTACTTTTTCCTCTGTGCCTCGGGAAACCGTAAGTCCGGGGCACCTGACGGTTTACCCTGGCTTGCTGGCAGGCTATCTGATGCAGCACATGGAGGACTCACTGTTCTGGTCATAAAAACATCGCAATGACTAAAAAATACCTGGACGCACGCGGTGCAGAGTATGTTATGGTTTGTGGCGATGTATGGTTTTGGGAATTTTCAGGACGAGATAAAGAAACCTGCATAACGTAGAGATAAAAAAAGACCGAACACGATTCCTGTATTCGGTCCAGGGAAATGGCTCTTGGGAGAGAGCCGTGCGCTAAAAGTTGGCATTAATGCAGGCTAAGTCGCCTTGCCCTTTAAGAATAGATGACGGCGTCAGGTTTTCCAGTCCGCGACAAAAGTGGTCAGAAAAATTGGGTTACCGTCACGCTTATGAAATGCGAAAACCGCAAGGCTTGTTTATGCAGGCTTGCGGTTTTTTATTGTGGATCAGCGAATTAACGCTGGATTTTAACAAAGCGTCTCAGCTCGCGTAATAAAAGGCGCAAGGCTCATCTTTTCGCCAGGATTGGCAGGATTATCGATCTGGATGATGCTAATCGGCTGAGCAATGGTCTTACCGCTGGCAACTTCTTTTTCAGCAATGTCATTCAATGGGTATTGCACCAGCGTGCTGGGGTTGATGGCATACAATGCATGACCTGGGCGGCACGTCAACATGACTTCCTCACGGTTAAATGCCCATTTGTCTTTGCCAATCTCAAAGCGGCTTACCGTAATGACCTGCGGCGAAGCCAATGCCGTACCTGAACATGCCAGCATTACCAGAACTAATAAACTCTTCTTCATTTTTCCCGCCAGGTTCATTCAAAAAGGTTCCCATGTTGCAAACAAACTCACCGCTGCCAGCACCAGTGCGCCCAGCCCTACTTCGGCCCAGGTCAACGCGATAAAGCGTTGCCGCGCGGTGTCGCTTTGCAGATTCAGCCGCGGCACCAGAACATACCGATTCATCACAGCAATTACTACCATCAGCGCCACAAGCGCACATTTCAACAATAATCCCTGCCCCCAGTGGCTCTGCCATGGCCAGACCCAACCCTGGATTAAGAGTGTATTGATAACGCCAGTGAGGATCACGCCCGCGACAGCGAAATGCCCATACCAGGAAAAGCGCATCATGGCGGCAATTGCCGCTGCACGCCAGGGGCCGCGAGCCAGTTTCATGCAGAATAATAGTGGCAACAACCCGCCCAGCCACATCGCGGCACATAATAAATGCAATGCATGATTGCCCCGCTGCGCGACGCCCAACGCGCCTTCCCGCATCGCGGCATGCCCTATTCCGGCGGCCAGGACAAATTGCAGGATCGCCAGTAGCAGTATTTTACGTTGCTGTAACGGTTGCATAAGCACGACAACAAGCGCCAGACACGCAACAATAACTTGCCATGCCAGCACGGCTCCGGTTTGCGTGCCAGCGACTGCCAGCCAGATTTCCGGACGCACCACATCCTGCCAGCCATCGCCCATTATCCCGCCCTGCACGGCGAACATTGCTGCTGCGCTGACTGCGGCAAGCCACAAACAGCCTCGTTGCCAAAAGAGAAAACGTTGCGCGAGAAGGCGTTGCAGACTGGCCGGCGCAAACCACACGCTAAATAACGTGCAGCCTAAAACCAGCATCAGGGTTGCAAAATGCACAAAACGCAATCCAACCAACACTGCAGCTAACATCAGTCACTTCACAGAAAATGCGTACTGACCACGGGTTTTGTGCCCGTCAACTGAAACGACATGCCAGTTAACGGTATAGTTGCCCGGCGAAAGCGGCTCTTCCAGCGGAACAATCATCTGCGTTTTGTCATTCTCATTGCGCTTTACCACGCCAGTCTTGATAATTTGCTGCTGTGCGTTGGTCACCACGATGCCGCTAAATTTAGGCTCAATGCCTTCAGAAAAATTCAGCGTTAACGCTTGTGGCGCGGCGGTGACGGCGGCATCTGCGGCCGGGTACTGCCCTTTAAGATGGGCATGCGCCAGGACAGCAGGCGTAGCAAAAAACAGGCTCACAATCAATGCGATGGCTCGCCAGTGGCGAGAGATTACAGCAGGCATATTGTTCATTCCTTTTAGTTATGCATATGGCACAAAGAATAACGCTGTACAATAATCGCGTCGAGTATCATCGGCGGCGCGCTTGTCTTTCTGCGACAGGCTTAGTAACTTTTGCCGCGTGAATCCAGGAGAACATCATGATTACCAATCTTGCGCAGCTCGAACAACAAGAGATGGACAAGGTCAACGTTGACCTTGCTGCGGCGGGTGTCGCGTTTAAAGAGCGTTACAACATGCCAGTGATTGCCGAAGCCGTTGAACGCGAGCAGCCGGAACATCTGCGGAACTGGTTTAGAGAGCGGTTGATAGCCCACCGTCTGGCCTCCGTATCGCTCTCCCGTCTGCCTTACGAGCCCAAAGTGAAATAATGGAGCAAGGCATGTTACGCGTTATCGATACCGAAACCTGCGATTTGCAAGGAGGCATTGTTGAAATTGCCTCCGTTGATGTCGTCGACGGGCAGATCGTCAATCCCATGAGCCATCTGGTGCGTCCGGACAGACCAATTAGTCCGCAGGCCATGGCGATACACCACATCACCGAAGCGATGGTCGCTCATCAGCCGTGGATTGAGGAGATCGTACCGCACTATTACGGGAGCAACTGGTATGTGGCGCACAACGCCAGTTTTGACCGTCGGGTGCTGCCTGAAATGCCTGGGGAGTGGATTTGTACCATGAAACTGGCGCGCCGCCTGTGGCCCGGTATCAAATACAGTAATATGGCGCTGTATAAATCCCGCAAGCTCAGTGTTCAGACCCCTGCGGGGTTGCATCACCACCGCGCGTTATATGATTGCTACATCACCGCTGCGCTGCTGATAGATATTATGCAGGTGTCCGGCTGGACACCCGATCAGATGGCCACGGTAACCGGACGCCCCGCGTTGCTGACGACATTTACGTTTGGTAAATACCGGGGGAAAGCCGTCTCTGAAATCGCCGATCGCGATCCGGGATACCTGCGCTGGCTGTTTAACAACCTGGAGCGCATGAGCCCGGAGCTACGATTAACATTAAAACACTACCTCGGCGAGGAGTGATTGTTCCCCTTTCCGGGCAATGTTCCCTGCGCGAGGGCAATTAAAAATGCATATTCCAGCGCAACGCCTTCGTAAGATTTAAACCGGCCGGATTTCCCACCGTGCCCGGAATCCATGTCCGTGCACAGCAACAGCAAATTATCATCGGTTTTATATTCACGCAATTTCGCGACCCATTTTGCAGGTTCCCAGTATTGCACCTGCGAATCGTGAAGACCGGTCGTTACCAGCATATGCGGGTAGGCGTGCGCCGCAATGTTGTCATACGGGCTATAGCTTTTAATGTAGTGATAATAGGTTTCGTCTTGCGGATTGCCCCATTCTTCAAACTCCCCGGTGGTCAACGGGATTGACTCATCAAGCATCGTGGTCAGGGCATCGACAAATGGCACCTGGGCAATGACGCCGTGGAATAGCGATGGACGCTGGTTGATTACTGCGCCCATCAGTAATCCACCCGCGCTCCCCCCCATACCGTAACAGAACAATGGCGAGCCGTAGCCCTGCGCTAGCAAGCTGTCGGTGACGTCAATAAAATCGTTAAAGCTGTTTTTTTTGTTGAGGAACTTCCCGTCCTCATACCATGAATGGCCCAATTCGCCGCCGCCGCGAATATGCGCGATAACGCAGACAAACCCTCGATCCAGCAAGCTGAGCCTGCTACTGCTAAAATCAGCATCCATACTGGCGCCGTAAGAACCATAACCATAAACCAGTAGCGGATTCTCTCCTTTGCGGAAATGTTTATGGTTATAAACCAGCGACACCGGCACTTCGACACCATCTCTGGCGTGGATCCACAGATGCTCGCTGCGATAATCGCTGGAATCAAATCCCGCCACTTCCATTTGTTTCAGAACACGACGTTCTCCGGTGTCCATATCCAGTTCAAACAACGTATCTGGCATGGTCATGGATGAGTAGCCATAACGCAGGCGTGATGTTTCCGGTTCCGGGTTGTAAGCAAGCCAGGTGACATAGGCGGGATCATCAAACGCGATGCCGATAACTTCCCGGGTTTTGCGGTTAATCTGGCGCAAACTGGTTAGGCCGCGCTGGCGTTCTTCCACAACCAGCCAATCAGTAAACAGCGTAAACCCTTCAAGCATCACCTGCTCGCGCGCCGGGATCAGTACTTCCCAGCGCCATTCATCGCGCACTTTGGTGCGATACAGGCCAAAGTTTTTACCATCCCGATTGGATCGCAGGTAAAAAGTGTGCTGGTAGTGATCGAGGCTATATTCGTGATCTTTGCGCCTTGGCAGAAAACGCAGCGGTTGCGCATCCGGCAGTTCGGCATCAAGGAGGAGCACTTCACTGGTGGTCGCGCTGGCGAGGTGAATAGTAATGTAGTGCTGGGAAGTGGTTTTACTCAGGCCAACATAAAAGGTCTCGTCCTGCTCTTCATACACCAGTTCATCCTGTTGCGAAGGCGTGCCAACAGTGTGTCGCCAGACCTGGTACGGCAGTAATGTAGTGGCGTGTTTTCGCACATAATAGAGCGTTTCAGAATCGTTAACCCAGACAAATTCCGGCGAGACATTATCCAGCATTTCCGGATACCAGTTGCCCGTCTCAAGATTGCGAAAACGCAGACCATATTGTCTGCGGGAAAGATAATCTTCGGCAATCGCCATAATGGTGTTGTCGGGCGAGACTTCCATACCGCCAAGGGTGTAGAACTCACTGTGTGACGCACGCTGGTTGGCATCCAGTAAGACCGACCACTCATCCCACTCGGAACTGAGAACCGACTGACGTTGATAAATCGCATACTCGCTTCCCGGCTCGTAGATATGCCGGTAACGGTAGCCATTTTTGATATAAGGTGCGGAGACTTCGCGCTGCGGTATTCGCGAGATAATTTCTGCCAGCACGTCGTCCTGTAACGCCTGCTGGGAGGCCATCACTTCGCGCCCGTAATCATTTTCCTGATGGAGATAATCCAGAACATCTGACTGCGAGCGCGTATCGTCCCGCAGCCAGTAATAGTTGTCGATTCGCGTATCACCATGCATGGTCATGGCGTGCGGGATTTTTTTTGCTTTCGGCGACATAGCACAATTCTTATTTGGTTTTACATACCTATAAGGGTGGCAAAACCCACGCGCGATGCAAGCGAAACGTAATTTAGATCATGAGCTAAGCGCTAATTTCTGCTTTTTGAGATCCGCCTCGATATCTTCACGCACGTCTTGCGGAATTTTTAACGCGTCGCCCAGCGCGTTCAAATAACTACGCTCCATAAAATGATCGATATCGATAACAGCGCAACTGAGGAAGTAAACTTCCAGCGCTTCTTCTTCGTTTTGCACTCCCTGCGCCAGACGCGCGGGGTCAAGCGGCTGGTCTATGGCATTAGCTACCAGTTGCTGCCCTTGCGCTTTCACACCCGCTTCACGCAATTGCTGTTCTATCGCCGCGCGTTCTTTATCATCAATGTGTCCGTCGCTTTTGGCGGCGAAGACCAGCGCCAGGATCAGCCGCTCAGTGCGTATATCCAGAGGCGTATTTTGCTGACCAAATTGCGGCTCGCCTTGATGCGCATCCCGGATGCGATCCTTATACTTATTCCACAATACGCTGCCCGCAACGGCACCACCGCCCACCAGCAAAGCGCCAGTGCCATATTTCGCGAGCAGCTTACGCGATGATTTACTGGCGACCAGCAGACCCGCCAGGCCACCTAATGCACCCGGAACCAACAAATTGTTGAGCCCCTGCCCACCTGATGACGGCGTCTGAGTATCACTTTTTTGACCAAGTAACGACTGCAGTTGATTTAACCAGCTCATAGAACCCTCGCTTACCATGACAGTTGTGCGCACAGAGTAAGCGAGGGGGATGTCAGGAAGTGTCTATATCTGAAAAGAATGGGAAAATGCGGTGTTACGGTTGCGGCTGATACTCCGCGGTTCCGCCTTTACAATTGATAGTCACTCGATAGTGAATGTCCGTGCTTTTCCCACGTACGGTTAACGGCACTATCCATTTATTATCCTTGCCAGTAATCTCTTTCGGATTGACCCAGGCGACCGGGTCAGCCTGACCCAGTTTCTTTTGATCGTCAGCCCAACGGACAATGCGATTCTGCAGATAATCCCGCTTAACACTGGCAGCGATGCCGTCGGCCTTGAGTCCCTCGCACGAGGGAAATTTCACCGATTTATCCGTAGCGGCATGAGCCGCGATGCTGCCTGCCAGCAAAAGCAGACCGATGAAAACTCCTGCTATTTTCATGCTTTTCTCCTGGTTTTTTACCCCTTCAAAGCATGGTACAAATTGCTGGCAGTGCAAGATCAGGCGACTTTCACGCGCTTCGCTGCAGTTTTGATATCCACAGTGTCTGCCGTTTCTGAATCAGAAGAGTCAACCGGTGCAGCCGCGTCTTCAGCTTCAGTGCCTGGTAATTTGCCTGATTTCAGGATGCTGTTAAGCGCCTCTTTTTGCTCGGCAAGCCACAACGCCATCTGATCGCGCGCGTTGTCATCCAGATTTACCGGCCCGGTTGCAAGCCAGTCACCGAGCACTTCGGCCAAATCGAGCATCTTATCGTAAGCATCGGCTTCCTTTTTACTGGCAAAAGACATTTTTTCCTCACCTTCACGAATGACTACGTATTTAACTTCTACCGCCATGATGCAGCCTCATTTAACTGTGTATTTATACAGTATAGTAGCGCGATGAAAAAACCACCGCAAGTGATAAAAGACAGACGCAAACGTTTTCGTTTATACTGCGCGCAAATTTTTTCTAACGGTACGATGCTATGACTCTTTTAGGAACTGCGCTGCGCCCTGCAGCAACACGCGTGATGTTATTAGGCTCTGGCGAACTGGGCAAGGAAGTTGCCATCGAATGTCAGCGTCTGGGGATTGAAGTGATCGCCGTGGATCGCTATCCCGATGCACCTGCAATGCATGTTGCGCATCGTTCGCATGTTATCAATATGCTTGATGGCGCTGCGTTGAAAGCGCTGGTTGAACAGGAAAAACCCCATTTTATCGTGCCGGAAATCGAAGCTATCGCCACCGATATGCTGATAGAGCTGGAGGCGCAGGGTCAGCATGTCGTCCCCTGCGCACGCGCCACTAAGCTGACGATGAATCGTGAAGGTATCCGCCGCCTGGCGGCGGAAGAGTTACAGCTACCCACCTCCAGCTACCGCTTTGCCGACAGTGAAGCGGCATTTCAGCAAGCCGTCGCGGAAATAGGTTTGCCCTGTATTGTAAAACCGGTGATGAGCTCCTCTGGGAAAGGCCAGAGCTTTATTAAAAGCGCCGATCAATTAGCGGACGCCTGGGAATATGCCCAACAAGGCGGCCGTGCAGGCGCCGGTCGGGTGATTGTTGAAGGCGTGGTCAACTTTGATTTTGAAATCACGCTGCTGACCATCAGCGCGGTCGACGGCGTACATTTCTGCGCACCGGTCGGTCATCGCCAGGAAGATGGCGACTACCGCGAATCCTGGCAACCGCAGCAGATGTCGCCTCTGGCGCTGGAGCGCGCACAAGCGATCGCCAGCAAAGTGGTGCTGGCACTTGGCGGGTATGGTCTGTTTGGCGTTGAGCTTTTTGTGTGCGGGGATGACGTTATCTTCAGCGAAGTTTCTCCGCGCCCGCACGATACCGGCATGGTGACCTTGATTTCACAGGATCTTTCCGAGTTTGCCCTGCATGTCCGCGCATTTCTCGGCATGCCCATTGGTGCGATTCGCCAGTATGGTCCATCTGCTTCGGCCGTGATCCTGCCGCGCCTGACCAGCCAGAATGTCACCTTTGATAACGTAAACAACGCCGTGGGTGCTGGCGTGCAGTTGCGTCTGTTTGGTAAGCCGGAAATTGCTGGGTCCCGCCGTATGGGCGTCGCGCTGGCCGTGGCAGATAACGTTGAAAAAGCGGTGGAATACGCGGTTGCGGCGGCGGCGGCGGTGACAGTCAACGGGTAATCTGCCTCTCCCAGCAGGCGGCATTGATTGCTGCCTGAAGGCGTACACAGATCTCACAGAAGCACCTGCCAGCCCCTTGAGAACTAAATCCTGGGGCAATAAACGGAGTCGCATCTTTTGATGTCCGTAGCCCTGGACGAACCAAAACCATAAAAAAGCCCGGTCGGCGTTAGCTGACCGGGCTTTTTATCAGGCGGACTTCAGACCCGCTGAAAATTACTGTTTCGCGCCTTCTACTGCTTCGCGAGCCAGTTTAGTGATGCGATCGTAGTCGCCTGCTTCCAGCGCATCGGCCGGCACCAGCCAGGAACCACCGATACACAGCACGCTTTTCAGCGCCAGGTAATCACGATAGTTAGCCGGAGAAATACCGCCAGTCGGGCAGAAACGAACCTGCGAGAACGGACCCGCGATCGCCTGCAGCGCTTTGGTGCCGCCATTGGCTTCCGCCGGGAAGAATTTAAACTCTTTCAGGCCGTAGTCCATACCCAGCATCAGTTCGGAAACGGTGCTGATACCCGGGATCAACGGGATAGTGCCTTCGGTCGCGGCTTTCAGCAGCGGCTCGGTCAGACCCGGGCTGATGGCGAACTGAGCGCCAGCTGCGGTTACTTCAGCCAGCTGCTGCGGGTTCAGCACGGTACCAGCACCGATAATCGCGTCCGGCACTTCCTTCGCGATAGCGCGAATAGCATCCATAGCGCAAGCCGTACGCAGAGTCACTTCCAGAACGCGAACACCACCTGCAACCAGCGCTTTCGCCATCGGTACGGCGTGCTCCAGTTTGTTCACTACGATTACCGGCACTACCGGACCCGTTTTCAGGATTGCTTCTGCACTCGTTTTCCAGTTTTTCATCAGTGTTTTTCTCTCGCCAGAACTAAAATCTTGTCGTCTTAAAAAGTGATACAGGTCGCGCCCTGTTCCGCGCCGGAAAGTTTTTCCCGCAGCGCACCAAACATTTCGCGCCCTGTGCCCACGCGCATCGCGCTAAGGTCAGGAATATGTGGCTGACGAGCGGCAAGTACGTTGTCATCAACCAGCAGCGTTAATTCGCCGGTCTGCCCGTTAACCCGAATCATGTCGCCATCATGCACTTTTGCCAGCAACCCACCATCATATGCTTCTGGTGTAACGTGAATTGCCGACGGCACTTTACCTGATGCTCCTGACAGCCGTCCATCAGTAACTAATGCAATTTTGAAACGGCGGTCCAATAATACACCAAGTGGCGGCATGAGTTTATGTAATTCTGGCATACCGTTCGCTTTTGGTCCCTGATGACGAACAACGACCACACAATCGCGATCCAGCAGCCCTGCCTCAAATGCGGGCAGCACGTCATGCTGGCTTTCAAAAATCACCGCCGGCGCTTCAATGACCTGGTTTTCTACCGGAACGGCGGAGGTTTTCATTACCGCACGTCCGAGGTTGCCGCTCAGCACTTTAGTGCCGCCATGTTTAGAAAACGGTTTATCAATGCTGGCGATCACGTTGTCATCCAGCGACGCGGCTGCGCCATCACGCCAGTCCAGCTCGCCGTTATTGAGCCACGGTTCGTGGGTATAACGTGCCAGACCAAATCCTGCGACAGTATTAACATCTTCATGCAGCAAGCCGCCTTTCAGCAGTTCGCGCAGTAATACCGGCACACCGCCGGCTGCCTGGAAGTGGTTAATATCCGCCGGACCGTTCGGGTAAAGACGCGCCAGCAAAGGAACAACGTCAGAGAGATCGGAGAAATCATCCCAGTTAATGATGATGCCTGCTGCACGCGCCATCGCCACCAGATGCATGGTGTGGTTTGTAGAACCGCCGGTCGCCAGCAGCGAAACGATACCGTTAACCACCACTTTTTCATCAATCATTTTGCCAAGCGGCATCCATTCGTTGCCATTGCCGGTAAGGCGCGTCACCTGGCGGGCTGCAGCTTCCGTCAACGCTTTGCGCAGCGGTGCATCCGGATGTACAAACGAGGAGCCCGGCAACTGCATGCCCATAAACTCAATCACCATCTGGTTGGTGTTGGCGGTACCATAGAACGTACAGGTGCCTGGTGCATGATAGGACGCGGCTTCTGATTCCAGCAGCGCCATGCGATCGACTTTGCCCTCAGCATAAAGTTGGCGGATACGCACTTTTTCTTTGTTTGCCAGGCCGCTCGCCATTGGACCTGATGGCACAAAAAGTGCCGGCAGATGACCAAACGACAATGCTGCCATTGCCAGCCCCGGGACGATTTTATCGCACACGCCCAGATACAGCGCACCATCAAACATGTTGTGTGACAGGCCGACCGCAGTGGACATAGCAATCACTTCGCGGCTCAGTAAGGACAACTCCATCCCGTCCTGGCCTTGCGTAACGCCATCGCACATGGCCGGAACACCACCCGCCACCTGCCCGACTGCATTCACAGAGTGCAGTGCTTTACGGATAATATCCGGATAGACCTCGTAAGGCTGATGCGCAGAGAGCATGTCGTTATAAGAGGTGATGATCGCTATGTTGTTGCGCAACATGCTTTTCAGAGAGGCTTTATCATCGGGCTGACAAGCAGCAAAGCCGTGCGCCAGATTACCGCAAGCGAGTGTTGAGCGGCGTACGGTATCGCTTTTCGCTTGTTCAATACGCGCCAGATAGGCTGAGCGGGTTTCGCGCGAACGTTCAATAATGCGATTTGTTACGCGTAACATTGTCGAGTTCATAGAGGCTCCTGAAATTTATCTGTCCGGGGAAGCCGCGTTAACAGTGCGATTAGCTTTACGTAACAAGCTAAAAACACCAGAGCGCCACGCCCCTAAGGCAAAATCGCTTCAGCCAGTGTAATAAAAAAAGCCCCGCTGGTGAATCCAGTCGGGGCTTGAAAGATGAAAAATTGTTCGGATAGCTGAGTTAGATCATGTTACCGGTAAAATTGCGCAACATTCACCGGCGACTCCATCACTCAAACTCGTTCCAGGAACGGCCGTCACGGGTGATCATGGCCACCGAGGCCACAGGCCCCCAGGTTCCCGCCTGGTAAGGTTTCGGCGAGTCGTTATCCGCCGCCCAGGCTTCCGTGATGGAATCCACCCATTTCCAGGCTTCTTCCACTTCGTCACGGCGCACAAACAGCGCCTGAATACCGCGCATTGTTTCCAGCAACAGACGCTCATAGGCATCTGCCAGATGCGTCTGATTGAACGTTTCGGAGTAGCTCAGATCCAGCTTGGTGATTTGCAGATTGTGTTTGTGATCGAGCCCCGGCACTTTGTTCAGCACCTGGATATCCACCCCTTCGTCCGGCTGCAGGCGAATAGTCAGCTTGTTCTGCGGCAGATCCTGCCAGGACTCTTTGAACAGATTCAGTTCCGGTGTTTTAAAGTAAACAACCACTTCAGAACATTTGGTCGGCAGACGCTTGCCGGTACGCAGGTAGAACGGCACGCCAGCCCAACGCCAGTTATCGATGTCGACCCGGATAGCGACGAACGTTTCGGTGTTGCTGGTCTTATTCGCGCCCTCTTCTTCCAGATAGCCAGGGACTTTTTTGCCCTGGGCGAAACCGGCGCTGTACTGGCCGCGGACGGTTTTTTCACGCACATTGGTGCGATCAATACGGCGCAGCGACTTCAACACTTTTACTTTCTCGTCACGAATGCTGTCGGCGCTCAGATCGGACGGCGGCGACATGGCAATCATGCACAGAATTTGCAACAGGTGGTTCTGGATCATATCGCGCATTTGTCCGGCCTGGTCGAAATAACCCCAGCGCCCTTCAATGCCCACCTCTTCCGCCACAGTGATTTCAACGTGATCGATGGTGCGATTGTCCCAGTTATTGACGAAAAGAGAGTTAGCAAAACGCAACGCCAGCAGGTTGAGTACCGTCTCTTTACCGAGATAGTGGTCGATACGATAAACCTGGCACTCTTCGAAAAACTCGCCCACCTGGTCATTGATTTCCCGCGATGTGGCAAGCGATGTGCCCAGCGGTTTTTCCATCACCACGCGCGCCGGTTTGGCGTTCAGTTTCGCTTCACCCAGGCCTTTGCAGATTGCACCAAAGGTGCTTGGCGGCATGGCGAAATAGTTGATGGTGGTGCGATTTTTTTGATCCAGCATCTCGCCGAGACGTTTGAATGCAGACGTATCGTTGACGTCCAGATTGCAAAAATCCAGACGACCACTCAGCTTGTCCCACAGGCTCTCGTCGATCTTCTCCTTCATAAAGGTTTCAAGCGCTTCGCGAACAACCTTGGTATACGCTTCCTTATCCCAATCAGCGCGACCCACGCCCAGAATTCGTGTCTCCGGGTGGATCTGGCCCGCTTTTTCCAGTTGGTACAGGGAAGGCAGCAATTTCCGGCGGGCAAGGTCGCCCTTGGCGCCGAAAATGACCAGGTCACACGCCTGGGCTGTTTGTATTACCGCCATGTCTTTCTCCTCAGTTGGCTATCCTGGAGCTTCAGCCAGGCCTCAGTTGTAATTTTATTACAGTGCACTGTACTGCTTTTACGTAATTCCCGAAACTGTTAAGCCTTGTCAGGACGTGCGTTATATTGTTGTGACGAAAAAACTGTTCTTTCGCCCTGATAAAGCGGGATATTTGCCCAATACACAGCCGGTAAAATCCGACTCTGATCATGTAATGAAAAAAAACAACAACATTTCTCATCACGACTTACCTTTCTGCGCGTCACAGGGGTAATATCAAGCTAAACCGCATCACGATTCCATCTATTGGTGTAATCGTTTTACCATGAGCGTTTATCACCCATGAATATGCTGGAAAAAATCCAGTCACGGCTGGAACACCTTAGCAAATCCGAGCGTAAAGTGGCTGAAGTGATCCTCGCCGCGCCGGACCAGGCCATCCATTCAAGCATTGCCGCACTTGCGCAAGAAGCGGATGTTAGCGAACCAACAGTGAACCGTTTCTGCCGCAGCCTCGATACCCGGGGCTTCCCCGATTTCAAACTGCATCTGGCGCAAAGCCTCGCCAACGGCACGCCCTATGTTAATCGAAATGTTGATGAAGATGACAGTGTTGAAGCCTATACCGGCAAAATCTTCGAATCCGCGATGGCCAGTCTCGACCATGTGCGCCAGTCACTGGATATGGCGGCGGTAAACCGCGCCGTAGATTTACTGACACAGGCGAAAAAAATTGCCTTCTTTGGCCTTGGTTCTTCTGCCGCCGTTGCGCATGATGCGATGAACAAATTTTTCCGCTTCAATGTGCCGGTGGTCTACTCCGACGACATTGTGTTGCAACGCATGAGTTGTATGAATTGTAGCGACGATGACGTCGTTGTGTTGATTTCACATACCGGAAGAACCAAGAATTTAGTGGAACTTGCGCAACTGGCGCGTGAAAACGATGCCATGGTGATAGCCCTTACGTCCGCAGGCACGCCGCTGGCGCGTGAGGCAACGCTTGCTATCACTCTGGATGTTCCGGAAGATACAGATATTTATATGCCAATGGTTTCTCGTCTTGCGCAACTTACGGTGATTGATGTGCTGGCAACAGGCTTCACATTGCGTCGGGGAGCAAAATTCAGGGATAACTTGAAGCGAGTCAAAGAAGCACTGAAAGAATCGCGCTTTGATAAAGAGCTGCTTATTAAAAGCGATAACCACTAATAGTAAATATAAAAGCGGTAACCTCTTACGCTGTCCGATCTGACACATCGCCCTTCACAGCAGGGCGCCAAATGACCGGATTTATGTTCACGCAACACCAAGTTGTTTCAGTCAACGGAGTATTACATGTCCAGAAGGCTTCGCAGAACCAAAATCGTAACCACCTTAGGCCCGGCTACTGACCGCGATAACAACCTTGAGAAGGTGATCGCTGCAGGCGCTAACGTGGTACGTATGAACTTCTCACACGGAACACCTGAAGATCATAAATTACGTGCGGATAAAGTGCGTGAGATTGCGGCAAAACTGGGACGTCATGTTGCTATCCTTGGCGATTTACAAGGGCCAAAAATTCGTGTTTCCACCTTTAAGGAAGGCAAAGTTTTCCTGAACATCGGGGATAAATTCCTGCTCGATGCCAACCTCGGTAAAGGTGAAGGCGACAAAGAAAAAGTGGGCATCGACTACAAAGGTTTGCCTGCTGATGTCGTGCCGGGTGATATCCTGCTGCTGGACGATGGTCGCGTACAGCTGAAAGTGCTGGAAGTTCAGGGCATGAAAGTGTTTACCGAAGTGACCGTTGGCGGCCCACTATCGAACAACAAAGGCATCAACAAGCTCGGCGGCGGCCTCTCTGCTGAAGCACTGACTGAAAAAGACAAAGCGGATATCGTGACGGCTGCATTGATCGGTGTTGACTACCTGGCCGTCTCCTTCCCACGCTGTGGCGAAGATCTTAACTACGCTCGCCGTCTGGCGCGCGATGCCGGTTGCGATGCCAAAATCGTGGCAAAAGTTGAGCGTGCAGAAGCGGTCTGCAATCAGGATGCGATGGATGATGTGATCCTCGCCTCAGACGTGGTAATGGTCGCACGTGGCGATCTCGGGGTTGAAATCGGTGACCCGGAACTGGTCGGTATTCAAAAAGCGCTGATCCGCCGTGCGCGCCAGCTGAACCGTGCGGTGATCACCGCGACGCAGATGATGGAATCAATGATCACCAACCCGATGCCAACGCGCGCGGAAGTGATGGACGTTGCCAACGCCGTGCTCGACGGCACCGATGCGGTCATGCTCTCTGCCGAAACAGCCGCGGGCCAGTATCCATCCGAAACCGTAGCTGCAATGGCTCGCGTATGTCTGGGCGCTGAGAAAATTCCAAGCATCAACGTCTCCAAACACCGCCTGGATATTCAATTCGATAACGTGGAAGAAGCGATTGCCATGTCGGCCATGTATGCGGCAAACCACTTGAAAGGTGTAACCGCTATCATTTCGATGACAGAATCGGGGCGCACCGCGCTGATGACCTCGCGCATCAGTTCAGGTTTGCCGATTTTCGCCCTTTCTCGCCACGAGCGTACCCTCAACCTGACAGCCCTGTATCGCGGCGTCACCCCGGTCTATTTCGACAGCGTCAATGACGGCGTGACAGCAGCTCACGACGCAGTAAACTTGCTGCGCGATAAAGGCTATTTGCTGTCCGGTGACCTGGTTATCGTGACTCAGGGTGATGTGATGAGCACCATCGGCACCACGAACACCACGCGAATTCTGACCGTAGAATAAGCGGTTATAGAAAGCAAAAAGGCCTCTCATTGAGAGGCCTTTTTTGTGGGCTATTTTTTCGCAAATAAATCTTTGCGCCTGTAAGGCTCGGTCTCACCCGGTTTCCGCGTTTTAAGCAATTTGAGGATCCAGGTGTATTGCTCAGGATGCGGAGCGACAAACTTTTCAACTTCTTCGTTCATACGCCGGGCAATCGTGTTGTCATCGGCGGTGAGCAGGTCGTCCATCGGCGGCCGCACCTGAATAATCAGCTGGTGTGTTTTGGCATCATAAACCGGAAACAGCGGCACCACGCGCGCACGGCACACTTTCATCAAACGGCCAATAGCAGGCAATGTCGCTTTATAGGTTGCAAAGAAATCAACAAATTCACTGTGCTCCGCACCGTGATCCTGATCCGGGAGGTAGTACCCCCAATAGCCCTGACGTATCGACTGAATAAAAGGCTTGATGCCGTCATTACGCGCATGTAACCGCCCACCAAAACGACATCGCACGGTATTCCATACATAATCGAACACTTTGTTGCCCTGATTATGAAACATCGCCGCAATGTTGCGCCCCTGTGATGCCATTAACATCGCCGGGATATCAATGCCCCAACCGTGCGGAACAAGGAAAATCACCTTCTCTTCATTGCGGCGCATTTCATCAATAATTTCCTGCCCCTGCCATTCCACACGCGGCATGACTTTTTCCGGGCCACGCAGCGCCAGTTCCGCCATCAAAACCATAGCTTGTGGCGCAGTAGCAAACATCTCATCAATAATGGCCTCTCTTTCCGCATCGCTTTTTTCAGGGAAGCAGTAGTAGAGATTGATCTGCGCACGGCGGCGCGCACTTTTGCCGAACTTTCCGGCCAGACGCCCAAGTTTGCCGAGTACAGGGTCGCGCACCGACGGCGGGATCATCGCTACGCCCGCAAAAGCCAGCACTCCCAGCCACGCACCCCAGTAGCGCGGATAGCGAAATTCTTTTTCAAACACGGGAATGTATTCAGCGGTATTTTTTTTCGTTTCCATGCATCTTCCGCAGGCGAGAAATCAGTTCACATAAAATAATGAGATAGTGTAGCGAGGCGCCATCTATCGCACAAAAGAAAAAACCGATGCGGTTGAGGCATCGGCTTCGGACGCACATTTGTTAAACGAATCAGTCGACTTTTAACTGAGGTAAAATCTCTTTAACTTGTGCGAGATAATCCTTACGATCCGACCCGCTTAAGCCTTCGGTTCTCGGCAGCTTCGCCGTTAACGGGTTAACCGCTTGCTGGTTGATCCATACTTCATAGTGCAAATGCGGACCGGTAGAACGCCCGGTATTCCCGGAGAGCGCAATACGATCGCCACGTTTCACTTTCTGTCCTGGTTTTACCAACAGCTTGCGCAGGTGCATATAACGCGTGGTATAGGTGCGTCCGTGACGGATAGCGACATAGTTGCCTGCAGCACCGCTGCGTTTCGCCACGACGACTTCCCCATCCCCTACCGCGAGCACAGGCGTACCCTGTGGTAACGCGAAATCAACGCCTTTATGCGGTGCAACTCGACCGGTAACCGGGTTCAGACGACGGGGGTCAAAATTCGAAGAAACACGGAACTGCTTAGATGTCGGGAAGCGCAAAAATCCTTTTGCCAGGCCTGTACCGTTGCGATCGTAAAATTTGCCGTCTTCCGCGCGGATTGCATAATAATCTTTGCCGTCGGAACGCAGACGCACACCAAGTAACTGGCTTTGCTCTTGCTTGCCTTCCAGCATTTCGCGGGACATGAGTACGGAGAATTCATCGCCTTTTTTCAGCTTGCGGAAATCCATCTGCCACTGCATGGCTTTAATCACCGCGCTGACTTCACCGCTGGTTAGCCCGGCGTCGCGCGCGCTGGAAACAAAACTCCCACCGACAGTCCCTTTCATCACCGAGTTTACCCAATCGCCCTGCTGCGTTTCGCTACTCATTTTGAAGCCGCCATCAACGCGGTCATAAGTGCGGGTCTCGCGGCGGGACATCTCCCACGTCAACCGCTGCAAATCGCCATCCTCAGTCAGAGTCCAGGAGATCTGTTGGCCGATTTTCAGGTTACGCAGCTCTTTATCCGCAGCGGCAAGCTGGCTGATATCACCCATATCAATGCCGTACTGGTTAAGAATGCTGCTCAGCGTATCGCCCGTGGATACTACGTATTCATGTACGCCGGCTTCACTGGAGGTTTTCTCATCGAGTTCATCCTGCGGAATAGCGTCAACATCGTCATCCGATGCAGTCTGGTCGATAGGTTCACTGGCTTCCGGCAGCAAAGAACGGATTTCGCTCTTCGGCAGCTCGATAGCTTTAACAATAGGTGTAACGGATTCGGGGTGGTAAACGTACGGACGCCAAACGGCGACCGTGAGAGTGAGAACTGTAAGCGACCCCAGCATAACGCGGTGGGGTCGGGGCAGATTATTAAATGCCAGGGCGACAGAGCGGGCTATCTGTTGCACGTATTCACTTCCTCGTTATTCTCCTTTCAGGCAGCTCGCATACTGATGTGAAAGTTGGGCAAGGAACTGCGGGTAGCTATCTTTGCCTAACTTGATGCCGATACCGAGCGGATCCAACGTTCCCATTCGAACGGATGTCCCTCTGGCAACAGCTTCTACGACCGCTGGCCTGAACTGTGGCTCAGCAAAAACGCAGGTTGCTTTTTGCTCAACCAACTGTGTTCTGATTTCATGTAAACGCTGTGCACCAGGCTGAATTTCGGGGTTGACGGTAAAATGACCCAGCGGAGTCAGTCCGTAGTGTTTTTCAAAGTAGCCGTAGGCGTCATGAAAAACGAAATACCCTTTCCCTTTCAGCGGTGCCAGCTCGTTACCGACCTGCTTATCGGACTGGGCTAATGATGCCTCAAATGCTTGCAGGTTGGCGTCCAGCTTGGCTCGACTTTGCGGCATAACTTCCACTAATTTATCGTGGATTGCAACCGCCGACAGCCGCGCAATCTCTGGGGAGAGCCACAGATGCATGTTGTACTCACCGTGATGGTGATGCTCGTCACTTTTTTCGTCATGATGATGTCCATCATCATGGTCGTGCTCATCCTCGTCCGACCCTTTCATGAGTAGCGTTTTCACACCATCCAGTTCCGCCATCGTCACTAATTTTTTTGCCGGGATTTGCTGGGCGGAACGCACCATGAAGGCTTCCATTTCAGGCCCGACCCAAAATACTAAGTCCGCGTTCTGTAAGCGTTTTACATCCGACGGACGCAGGGAGTAATCATGCTCTGAAGCACCGTCCGGCAGTAATACTTCCGTCGGTGCCACCCCGTCAGCGATTGCTGACGCGATAAATCCCAGCGGCTTTAATGACGTTACAACGGCGGCGTTAGCAGTTTGTGCTGCTCCACCGAGAAGCGCAGCGGATAACGCTGCGCAAAGAAGCGTATTTTTATGTAACATAATGCGACTATTAATCGTAATGAATAAGTGGAATGTGATATTATAACATTCGACAACTTGTGCAACCCCATAAATGCTATGACGAATCTTGTAACGCTCGAAAGTATCACCGTCGCATTCGGCCAACGGCGCGTCCTGTCTGATATTTCGCTGAATTTACGTGCCGGTAAAATTTTAACCCTGCTGGGCCCTAATGGTGCGGGCAAATCAACGCTGGTACGTGTTGTGCTAGGGCTGGTAGCACCCGACTCCGGGTTGATCAAGCGTGACAAAACGCTGCGCATCGGATATGTGCCGCAGAAATTACACCTGGATGCTACTTTGCCGCTCACCGTTGGCCGCTTTATGCGCCTGCGTCCTGGCACCAGCAAAGGCGATATTATTCCTGCACTGAAACGTGTGCAGGCCGCACACCTGGTCGATGCGCCAATGCAAAAACTGTCTGGCGGCGAAACCCAGCGTGTATTGCTGGCGCGAGCGCTGCTTAATCGCCCGCAATTGCTGGTTCTTGATGAGCCAACCCAGGGCGTTGATGTAAATGGCCAGGTGGCGCTGTACAATCTGATTGACCAGTTGCGTAAAGAGCTGGACTGCGCTGTATTGATGGTTTCTCACGATCTGCATCTGGTTATGGCAAAGACCGATGAAGTGCTCTGCCTGAATCACCATATTTGCTGTTCTGGCACGCCGGAAGTGGTTTCAATGCACCCGGAATTTATCTCCATGTTCGGCCAGCGTGGCGCGGAACAGTTGGGGATTTATCGCCACAATCACAACCACCGCCACGATTTACAGGGCCGCATTGTGCTGCGCCAGGGTAATGGACACTCATGATTGAATTGTTACTGCCCGGCTGGCTTGCCGGGGTTATGCTCGCCTGCGCGGCGGGTCCGTTGGGCTCATTTGTTGTCTGGCGCAGAATGTCATATTTCGGCGATACGCTCGCGCATGCTTCTCTGTTGGGTGTCGCTTTCGGTTTGTTACTGGACGTCAATCCATTTTATGCAGTGATCGCCGTTACGCTGCTGCTGGCCGCCGGGCTGGTATGGCTGGAAAAACGACCTCATCTGGCCATTGATACCCTGCTGGGGATCATGGCGCACAGCGCACTGTCGCTGGGTCTGGTTGTTGTCAGCCTGATGTCAAATATCCGTGTCGATTTAATGGCCTACCTGTTCGGGGACTTGCTGGCGGTAACACCCGGCGATCTGGTGGCGATCGCCCTGGGCGTTGTCGTGGTGCTGGGAATTTTGTTCTGGCAATGGCGCAATCTGCTGTCGATGACAATCAGCCCCGAGCTGGCATTTGTCGATGGCGTGAAGTTGCAGCGTGTGAAGCTGCTGCTGATGCTGGTCACTGCGTTAACGATAGGCGTTGCCATGAAATTCGTCGGCGCACTGATCATCACCTCACTGTTGATTATCCCGGCCGCGACATCGCGACGCTTCGCACGTACGCCGGAGCAAATGGCGGGCATCGCAGTCGGTATCGGCATGATCGCCGTCACCGGCGGACTGACATTTTCGGCTTTTTATGACACGCCTGCGGGCCCATCTGTGGTGTTGTGCGCGGCACTGCTGTTTATCTTCAGCATGATGAAGAAACCCGCCAGCTAAAGCGAAAGGCCGGAAGCAAATGCTCTCCGGCCTTTAACGTTATGGCATTTGCGGCGGCGTTATACCAAAGTGATTCCACGCTCTGACTGTTGCCATCCGGCCACGTGGCGTACGTTGCAAAAAGCCCTGCTGGATAAGATACGGCTCCAGCACATCCTCAATCGTTTCGCGCTCTTCACCAATGGCTGCCGCCAGGTTGTCCAGCCCGACCGGGCCGCCGAAGAACTTATCGATAACCGCCAACAGCAGTTTACGATCCATATAGTCGAACCCTTCGGCATCGACATTCAGCATGTCGAGCGCCTGAGCCGCGATGTCAGCGGTAATGTCGCCATCATGCTTCACTTCGGCGAAATCGCGCACACGCCGCAGCAGACGATTGGCAATACGCGGCGTACCGCGTGAGCGGCGCGCCACTTCCAGCGCACCCTCCTCGCTCATCTCCAGCCCCATATAGCGCGCGCTGCGCCCCACAATGTGCTGTAAATCCGCGACCTGATAGAACTCCAGACGCTGCACAATGCCGAAACGATCGCGCAGCGGCGACGTGAGCGAACCCGCGCGCGTTGTCGCGCCAATCAAGGTAAACGGCGGTAAATCGATTTTGATTGAGCGCGCCGCTGGCCCTTCACCGATCATGATATCCAGCTGGTAATCTTCCATCGCCGGATAGAGCACCTCTTCGACAACCGGCGATAGACGGTGTATTTCATCGATAAACAACACATCATGCGGCTCGAGATTAGTGAGCATCGCGGCAAGATCGCCCGCTTTTTCCAGCACCGGCCCTGAGGTTGTGCGCAGATTGACACCCATCTCGTTTGCCACGATATTCGCCAGCGTCGTTTTACCTAAGCCCGGCGGGCCGAAGATAAGCAGATGGTCCAGCGCGTCACCGCGCAGCTTTGCCGCCTGGATAAAGATCTCCATTTGCGAACGCACCTGCGGCTGACCGATATACTCGTCGAGCATTTTCGGACGAATAGCGCGGTCTGCGACTTCCTCTATATTGGTGCTGGCGGGCGTGACCAGACGGTCTGCTTCAATCATCCTCTACCTCACAACGCCGCGCGCAGCGCTTCGCGGATCAGGGTTTCACTGTTGGCGTCCGGACGCGCAATCTTACTTATCATCCGGCTGGCTTCCTGAGGTTTATAGCCTAACGCCACCAGCGCAGCAACGGCTTCTTGTTCCGCATCATCCGTCGCCGGGCTCGCCGGAGAGGCCAGAACCAAATCAGCAGCCGGGGTGAAGAGATCGCCGTGCAGACCTTTAAAGCGATCTTTCATCTCGACAATCAAACGCTCGGCGGTTTTCTTCCCGATTCCCGGCAATTTGACCAGCGCCGCAGGATCTTCGCGTTCAACAGCGTTAACGAACTGCTGCGCAGACATGCCGGACAAAATTGCCAGCGCCAGCTTTGGCCCAACACCATTGGTTTTGATGAGCTCACGAAACAGCGTCCGTTCCTGCTTGTTATTAAAGCCGTATAACAACTGAGCGTCTTCACGTACCACAAACTGTGTAAAAACAACCGCCTCTTTTCCGGCGTCCGGGAGCTCATAAAAGCAGGTCATAGGCATATGGACTTCATATCCCACGCCCCCCACTTCCAGCAGAACCAACGGGGGTTGTTTTTCTACAATGATGCCTCTGAGTCTGCCTATCACGTGACGCTCCTGCGTTAACGGCTGAAAGTGTAATGCCGTATGATAAAAAAAGGCTGGATAGATATCCAGCCGAATATACAGGAAAACGCGAGCGCGGTTCAGGAATTCGCGTAATAACCTGCATCCGCAAGATCGGTGAGTAAGTCGCGTTGCTCAGGGTGCCAGCTTAAAACGTCGCGGGTTCGCTCGCTGGACGCCGACATATCCGCGGCGGCAAAGGTGGCAAACCAGCCAAAATGGTCGGCACTGCGTGATTCAGCGGGCAGCCCCAGCATGTTGCCAATGGCGATAGCAATCTCCCGCATCGCGATCCCTTCCTCGGCTACCGCATGATATACCGTTTCCGTTACGCCACTTTCCAGCGCTAGCCGGTAGAGCTTCGCCGCATCAAGACGATGCACAGCAGCCCAGCGATTATTCCCCTCGCCCGGCCAGGCGGAGACACCGGTTTTCTTCGCCAGCGCGATCAAAATCGGGATAAAACCGTGATCGCCCACGCCATGAACAGTTGGTGCCAGACGCACACTGGCAGCCCGAACACCTTTTTCAACCAGGGCCTGTGCCGCCAGTTCGGAACGGCGCAGATAATCCGGCGCGCTGACAGGTTTGTCCTTTTCAGTTGCTGGCCGCCCCTGAACCAACCTTGCCAGCCCCGAAGTCACCAGCAACGGACGATCGCTACCAAGCAGCGCCTCCCCCATCACTTCAATAGCGCTCCTGTCCTGTTCGCAATTTTCCGCAAAACGGGAAAAGTCGTGATTAAAAGCGGTATGGATCACCGCATCCGCACGCGACGCTGCGTCAAACAAGAGGGTGTGATCATCCAGCGTTCCGGAAACAACCTGCCCTCCAGCGGCCAGCAATGTCTGTGCTTTATCCGTATTTCTGGCCAGCCCGCTCACCTGGTGCCCGGCAGCAATCAATTCTGCCGCCACTTTTGCGCCGACCCAACCGGTCGCGCCCGTTAGAAAACATGCATGTGTGTGTCTCCTGATATTGACTCGCGCCGTTATCCTTATAAATATCCGAGGTAGTGAAAAGTAGTGACGTTATCGGGGTATAAGGACTAACAGGATGCAAAGCGTTACTCAGCCTAAAGATCTGGGCAGTTACCTGAAATCGCGCCGGGCACAGCTTGACCCAGTGGCGCTGGGTTTTCATACCGCGCGGCGACGTACGCCGGGGCTGCGCCGTGAAGAGGTGGCGCATCTGGCCTGTATTAGCGCCACCTGGTATACCTGGCTTGAGCAAGGTCGCGGAGGCACGCCTTCGGCGGAAGTGCTGGGGCGCATTTGCCAGGCGTTGCGTCTTTCTGAGCGCGAACGCGAACACGTTTTTCATCTGGCATTAGGCCGTGCTCCGGGCATGCACTCCATGGCCAGAGGAACCGTGACGGAAAGGCTGCAAAAAGTGCTGGACTGTATGCATCTGAGCCCGGCAATGATCCGCAATGCGACCTGGGATGTGCTCGCCTGGAACAAAGCCGCCACGGTGGTGTTATCCGATTACCCCAGCCAGCCCGCGCATGAACGTAACATTCTGCGGCGCATTTTTCTTAATCCCCAGGCGCGCGCCGCACAGGCTGACTGGCACTCGCTCGCCCGCTTTCTGGTGGCCGCTTTTCGCGCGGACGCAACCCGCGCGGGTGCGTCGATTGAGATTCGTCCTCTGGTTGAAGAACTCAGTGCAGCTTCTGCGGAGTTTGCAGAGCTCTGGCAAAATAATGATATAGAGGTAATGGAAGAAGGCACCAAAATCCTGCTGCATGGCGCTGTTGGTCGGTTGTCGCTGGAGTACTCGAGTTTTTCGGTGGAAGGGCAACCGGACCTGACAATGGTGGTCTATAACCCATCAACCGAAGAGGACGCGCGCAAAATAAGTTCGCTATTATAAAAAAAGCGCCGGTAAACCGGCGCTTTTTAGCGTAATCGTCCGCGAGCCAGATTGAGCCTTGTGCTGCTCACCTGCAACGCATTCTGGCTGACATGACAATGCGTGATAGCGATAGCCAGCGCATCCGCCGCATCCGCCTGCGGGTTAGCGGGCAGTTTCAGCAGCGTGCGCACCATATGTTGCACCTGGCTTTTTTCCGCGCTGCCAATCCCCACCACCGTCTGTTTTACCTGCCGTGCAGCATATTCAAACACTGGCAAATCCTGATTCACGGCGGCGACAATCGCCACACCGCGCGCCTGCCCAAGCTTTAGTGCCGAATCGGCGTTTTTCGCCATAAACACTTGTTCGATAGCGAAGAAATCCGGCTGGAACTGGGTAATGATCTCCGTCACGCCTGCATAAATCAGCTTCAGACGCGACGGTAAATCATCCACTTTGGTACGGATACAACCGCTGCCGAGATAGGTCAGTTGTCGTCCCGTCTGGCGGATCACGCCGTAACCGGTGACGCGCGAACCCGGATCGATACCGAGAATGATCGCCATTATGCGTCTCCGGTTACAGGCGAGTTAATCAGCGACATTAGAGTGTCGCCGCAACCTCATCAGAGATCTCACCGTTGTGGTAAACCTCCTGCACGTCGTCGCAATCTTCCAGCATATCGATCAGACGCAGCAGTTTCGGCGCGGTTTCCGCGTCCATGTCGGCTTTGGTCGACGGGATCATGGAGACTTCAGCGTTGTCCGCTTTCAGGCCCGCAGCTTCCAGTGCGTCACGTACCGCGCCCATCTCTTCCCATGCGGTATAAACGTCAATTGCGCCATCATCAAATGTCACCACGTCTTCAGCACCGGCTTCCAGCGCCGCTTCCATAATGGTGTCTTC
Source organism: Kosakonia sp. YIM B13588 (assembly GCF_042788165.1). Lineage (NCBI taxonomy): Bacteria > Pseudomonadati > Pseudomonadota > Gammaproteobacteria > Enterobacterales > Enterobacteriaceae > Kosakonia > Kosakonia sp. YIM B13588. The sequence goes on from NZ_JBHZPO010000001.1 coordinate 1,074,481, forward strand.
GTCGCCAGCGTCGAAGGAGATAACCCCTTTTTTGCTGAACAGATAGGCAACAGAACCATCAGTACCGAGGTTACCACCGCATTTGCTGAAAGCATGACGCACTTCCGCCACGGTACGGTTGCGGTTGTCACTTAGACACTCCACCATCACCGCCGTGCCGCCAGGACCATAACCTTCATAAATGATGGTTTCCATGTTCGCGTCATCATCACCACCTACACCACGCGCGATAGCGCGGTTTAAGGTGTCGCGGGTCATGTTGTTAGACAGCGCTTTATCAACCGCCGCACGCAGGCGCGGGTTAGAACCGATATCGCCGCCGCCGAGGCGAGCAGCCGTTACCAGTTCACGGATGATTTTGGTAAAGATCTTACCGCGTTTAGCATCCTGTGCCGCTTTGCGGTGTTTGGTGTTGGCCCATTTACTATGACCTGCCATAAAAAACTCTCCAATAAAGCCTTTTCCCGGCGGCTTTCAACCCTCTGGCGCGCTGGCTGCTCCCGTTCGCACCCGTCGCTTACCACAGTAAGCATCTGGCGACGCCGGGAGTTGCCATCTTCCTGAGAATTGAAATTCCAGGGGAAATTAGTCGGCGTTAATAACAAATTCTTCAATCGCCTGCCGGTTGCTCCACGACTTGGTTAATGCCGCCGCTGCCGGGGCATCAAGCCAGCGGTACGCCAGATGTTCACTAAAAACAATCTGGCGTTCATGGGGCAGCGCAAGACAAAACCAGGATTCGGTATTGTGCGTAACGCCCGGCGCATAGCGATGACGTAAATGACTAAATATTTCAAACTCCACCGTGCGCTGACAGTCGACTAAGGTCAGTTGCTCGCAAGCAATATCGATGTCGACCTCTTCCTTTACTTCACGCATGGCGGCTTGCGACGCTACCTCTCCCGCTTCGAGACTGCCGGTAACCGACTGCCAGAAATCAGGATCGTCGCGTCGCTGCAACATCAGCACCCGTTTCGTGTCCTCGGCGTAAATTACCACCAGCACAGAAACAGGGTGCTTAAAGGCCATCTTATTTATTCTCCGGCGTCTCTTTTTTGACGACGGAAATACCCAGCTCAGCCAGCGATGCCGGGTTGGCGAAACTTGGCGCTTCGGTCAGCAGACAGGCCGCCGCCGTGGTTTTCGGGAACGCTATCACGTCACGGATGTTATCGGTGCCGGTCAGCAGCATGGTCAGACGATCCAGGCCAAATGCCAGGCCCGCATGCGGCGGCGTACCGTACTTCAGCGCATCCAGCAGGAAACCGAACTTCTCACGCTGTTCCTGTTCATTGATGCCCAGAATGCCGAACACTGTCTGCTGCATTTCGCCGCTATGGATACGCACCGAACCGCCGCCCACTTCATAACCGTTGATAACCATATCGTAAGCGTTAGCCACAGCGTCTTCCGGTGCCGCTTTCAGCTCAGCCGCGGTCATATCTTTCGGCGAGGTGAACGGGTGGTGCATCGCGGTCAGACCGCCTTCGCCGTCATCTTCAAACATCGGGAAGTCGATCACCCACAGCGGTGCCCATTTGGCTTCGTCGGTCAGATTCAGGTCTTTACCCAGTTTCAGACGCAGCGCGCCCAGCGCATCGGCAACCACTTTTTTATGGTCCGCTCCGAAGAAAATCATGTCGCCATCCTGCGCGCCAGTGCGCTCAAGGATCGCGCTAACGATTTCAGCGTTCAGGAATTTCGCGACCGGGCTGGTGATCCCCTCCAGTCCTTTTGCCGCTTCGTTAACCTTAATATAAGCAAGGCCTTTCGCCCCGTAGATTTCGATAAACTTGCCGTAGTCGTCAATCTGTTTACGGCTAAGTTGTGCGCCACCTGGCACACGCAGCGCAGCAACACGGCCTTTCGGGTCGTTTGCCGGGCCGGAGAAGACTTTAAACTCGACCGCTTTCAGCAAGTCGGCAACATCTACCAGCTCCATCGGGTTACGCAAATCAGGTTTATCAGAACCGTAACGGCGCTCGGCTTCGGCGAAGGTCATAATCGGGAAGTCGCCCAGATCCACACCACGAATTTCCTGCCACAGTTCGCGTACCAGCGCTTCCATTACTTCTCGCACCTGCGGCGCGGTCATAAAGGACGTTTCCACATCGATCTGGGTGAATTCCGGCTGACGGTCAGCACGCAGGTCTTCGTCACGGAAACATTTGACTATCTGATAGTAACGGTCGAAGCCGGACATCATCAGCAGCTGTTTGAACAGCTGCGGGGATTGCGGCAGCGCGTAGAATTTGCCTTTATGCACGCGCGAAGGCACGAGGTAGTCACGCGCGCCTTCCGGCGTTGCTTTGGTCAGCATCGGGGTTTCAATATCGAGGAAACCGTGGTCATCCATAAAGCGACGCACGAAGCTTGTGATCTTCGCGCGGGTTTTCAGGCGCTGGGCCATTTCCGGGCGGCGCAGATCGAGGTAGCGGTATTTCAGACGCGCTTCTTCGGTATTAACGTGGTTGGAGTCCAGCGGCAGCACGTCGGAACGGTTGATAATGTTCAGCTCGGTGGCAAACACTTCCACTTCACCGGTTGCCATATCTTTGTTGACGTTTTTGCCGTCGCGCGCACGCACGGTACCGGTAATCTGAATGCAGAACTCATTACGCAGTTCAGAGGCGAGCTGGAACGCATCCTGACGGTCCGGGTCGAAAAACACCTGCACGATGCCTTCACGATCGCGCATATCAATAAAGATAAGGCTACCGAGGTCACGACGACGATTGACCCACCCACAAAGCGTTACTTGCTGTCCCACATGGGACTGATTGAGCTGCCCGCAATATACTGTACGCATGAGATATCCCTTAATTAGCTGCGCGCGACCCGCCGCCTGCGGGGCAGGCACTCTGGTGGCAGCTATTTTCGTATGTCACAACTGGATGAAAAAAGGGGGCTATTATACTGGAAATTCTGACTGACGATAAGCCCGCGACCGACTGTACGCGCGTTTGCTGCGCGCTTATTGCGCATTCTCACAAAATTTAACAAAATTTGTAAACCGTCCGCGTCGACATAACGCGTAAGGTATCCGCCGACGTCATTCATTTTTCAGGAGTTATTATGCTGGAACTCAATGCTGAGAAAACCGCACTGGTGGTGATCGATTTACAGGAAGGTATTTTGCCTTTCGCCGGTGGCCCGCACACAGCGCAGGACGTGGTTCAACGCGCCGCAACGCTCGCGGAGAAATTTCGCGCCAACGGTTCGCCGGTTGTATTCGTGCGCGTTGGCTGGTCAGAGGGTTTCGCCGAAGCGCTGAAACAGCCGGTTGACGCTGCAACAGGCGGTCATACCCTGCCAGACAACTGGTGGGTTTACCCGCAGGCTCTGGGTAAAAAAGAGAGCGATATTGAAGTGACCAAACGCCAGTGGGGCGCCTTTTACGGCACCGATCTTGAGCTGCAACTGCGCCGCCGTGGCATCGACACCATTGTGCTGTGCGGCATTTCCACCAATATCGGCGTGGAATCCACCGCGCGCAACGCCTGGGAATTGGGTTTTTCGCTGGTGATTGCAGAAGACGCTTGCAGCGCTGGCAGCAACGAGCAACATCAGGGCAGCCTGAAGTATATCTTCCCGCGCATTAGCCGTGTTCGCAGCACGGACGAGATCCTCAGCGCATTATGATGTATGTCGGCCTGCCGCAATGGTCGCACCCCAGGTGGGTGCGCCTTGGCATTACCAGCCTCGAAGAGTACGCCCGTCACTTTAATTGCGTCGAAGGCAACACCACGCTTTATGCGCTGCCAAAAGCCGAGATCGTGGCGCGCTGGCGCGAACAAACCACCGATGATTTTCGCTTCTGCTTTAAATTTCCCGCCACCATTTCGCACCAGGCGGCGCTGCGTAACTGCCGCGATCTGACAGACGAGTTTTTTGAACGGATGTCGCCGCTCGCCAACCGGATAGGCCAGTACTGGTTACAGCTTCCGGCGACCTTTAGCCCGCGCGATCTCCCCGCGTTGTGGGCATTTCTGGACGCGCTGCCTGCAGGTTTCACCTATGGCGTTGAAGTGCGCCACCCAACATTTTTCGCTAAAGGCGAAGAGGAAAAAGCGCTCAATCAGGGCTTACATGCGCGCGCCGTGAACCGGGTGATCCTTGATAGCCGACCGGTGCATAGCGCCATACCCCACAATGAAGCGATCATCGAAGCGCAGCGCAAAAAACCGAAAGTACCGGTGCATGCGCTGATTACCGCCAGCCATCCGATGGTGCGTTTTATCGGTAGCGACAATATGGAACAAAATCGCCAGCTGTTTGCCGTATGGTTGCAAAAACTCCCGTTGTGGGAACAGACCACCACGCCGTATTTGTTTTTGCACACGCCGGATATCGCCCAGGCACCAGAACTGGTGGAAACCCTGTGGCAGGGTTTACAGGCCGCTGTCCCGAGCGTAGGCGACGCCCCTTCTATTCCGCTGCAATCTTCTCTTTTCTGAACGAACCACCTATCATTGTAAAGCGGTCACCAGAGCCTTAAAGGGAGTTAGTATGGTTAGCGCGCTTTACGCCGTGCTGGGTGCATTGTTACTCATAAAATTTTCTTTTGACGTTATTCGCCTGCGCACGCAATACCGTGTTAGCTACGGCGACGGCGGGTTTAGCGAGCTGCAAAGTGCGATACGCATTCACGGTAATGCGGTCGAGTACATTCCCGTCGCCCTTATTTTGCTGCTTTTTATGGAGATGGACGGTGCACAAACGTGGTTAGTGCACGTTTGCGGGCTGCTGCTGATCGCCGGTCGCCTGATGCATTATTACGGCTTTCACCATCGCCTGATCCGCTGGCGTCGTTCCGGTATGGGTGCAACCTTTTGCTCCCTGCTGCTGATGGTGCTGGCAAATCTGTGGTACATGCCCTGGGAGTTGGTTTTCTCCCTGCATTAGCGCACAATACGCCCCTTTGTTTTCCCGGATATTTACACTATGTCTCACCGCGACACGCTTTTTTCTGCGCCTATCGCCAGCCTGGGCGACTGGACTTTTGACGAACGGGTAGCCGAAGTCTTCCCGGACATGATCCAGCGTTCCGTACCGGGTTACTCCAATATTATCTCGATGATCGGCATGCTGGCGGAGCGCTTTGTCCAGCCTGCCACGCAAGTCTACGATCTCGGCTGCTCACTGGGCGCGGCAACGCTCTCGGTGCGTCGCAACATTCACCACGCTGATTGCAAAATTATCGCCGTCGACAACTCGCCTGCCATGGTGGAACGCTGCCGTCGTCATATCGATGCCTATAAAGCGCCAACGCCCGTTGAAGTGATTGAAGGCGATATTCGTGATATTCACATTGAAAACGCCTCGATGGTGGTGCTCAACTTCACCTTGCAATTTCTGGAGCCGGACGACCGCCTGAAACTGCTGCAGAAAGTTTACCAGGGGCTGAACCCTGGCGGCGCGTTAGTGTTATCGGAAAAATTCAGTTTTGAAGACCATACCGTCGGCGAACTGCTGTTCAATATGCACCACGACTTTAAACGTGCTAATGGCTACAGCGAACTGGAGATCAGCCAGAAACGCAGCATGCTGGAAAACGTTATGCTGACGGATTCTGTTGAAGCGCATAAAACCCGCCTGCGAGCTGCCGGATTTGAGCACAGCGAACTGTGGTTTCAGTGCTTTAACTTTGGTTCGCTGGTGGCTCTGAAGGCGGTTGAAGCATGATTGAGTTTGGCCGTTTTTATCAGCAAATCGCCACCGGCACACTCGCGCACTGGCTGGAAACGTTACCCGCACAAATCTCCGCCTGGCAGCGTGAAGCACTGCATGGGCAGTTTAAGCAGTGGAACAACGCGGTGGAGTTTCTGCCGACCATCACGCCTGCAAATCTGGATCTGCTGCACAGCGTCAGCGCGCAAAGCGCCGAACCGCTCAGCGCTGGTCAACTCAAAGGTATGGAAACGCTGCTGCGTAATCTGATGCCGTGGCGCAAAGGGCCGTTTTCTCTGTATGGCATTGATATCGATACCGAGTGGCGTTCCGACTGGAAATGGGAGCGCGTCCTGCCGCACCTTTCCGATCTGAAAGGCCGCACCATTCTGGATGTCGGCTGCGGCAGCGGTTACCACCTGTGGCGCATGGTCGGCGCGGGTGCGCAGCTTGCCGTTGGTATCGATCCAACGCAGTTGTTCTTATGCCAGTTTGAAGCCGTGCGTAAGCTGTTGGGCGACGATCGTCGCGCACATCTCTTGCCGCTTGGCATTGAGCAACTTCCGGCGCTGAACGCTTTCGATACCGTGTTTTCCATGGGCGTGCTCTACCACCGCCGTTCACCGCTTGAACATCTTTGGCAGTTGAAAGATCAGCTGGTGAAAGACGGCGAGCTGGTACTGGAAACACTAGTGGTTAAAGGCGATGAAAATACCGTGCTGGTGCCCGGTGACCGCTACGCGCAAATGCGTAACGTCTACTTTATCCCTTCTGCGCTGGCGCTGAAAAACTGGCTGGAGAAGTGCGGTTTTGTCGATGTACGCATTGTGGATACCAGCGTTACCAGCACCGAAGAGCAACGTCGCACGCCATGGATGGTCACAGAATCACTGGCCGATTTTCTGAACCCGGCGGATAGCAGCAAAACCGTTGAAGGCTACCCGGCTCCGGTTCGCGCAGTGTTGATTGCCCGCAAACCGTAAGATAAAAAAAGGCCCCTGTTAATGGCAGGGGCCTGGTACAAGCAAGCATCATATTGGGCGACATGATGCGCGGTAAAAACTGTTACGGGCGATGGTGCAAAATCATCTCTTTCATCACTGCCACCGCATCGCCATCCACACCGTAGCGGGCATATTCATCCGCACTGGCATCTGACGACATCGATAATCCTGGATTGCGATAGCGCATCGGCGACGCTGTCCAGCGGCCTGCCGAGCTATGCACCTCTTTGATACCTGCATGGAGAAAGGTTTCAAGGTTATCCGGACGCACGCCTGCGCCGGCCATAATGATTGGAACACCAGACCGGGCATTTAGTTCCGTGATTAATGAAAGTCCTTTTGCTGCCGACGGCTGCTGACCGGATGTGAGAATACGTGCGATGCCTAATTCCGCTAAATTATCAACTACCTGGAGTGGGTTGGCGCACATATCGAACGCGCGATGAAAAGTTACCGCCATCCCTTGCGCAGCCTGCATAATTTCCTGCATACGCACAATATCCACATCCCCCTCTTCCGTCAGCACACCGGTGACCAGCCCGGGGAAACCCAACTCACGGAGCATCTCAATATCGCTCAACATGGTGGCAAACTCATCGGCCCGGTAGCAAAAATCCCCACCGCGCGGGCGCACGATCGGGTGTACGGGAATGGTCACCGTCTGACGAATCGCTTTTAGCGCACCAAAGGAAGGGGTTAACCCCCCCTCTTTCGGCGCGGCGCAAAATTCAATGCGATCGGCGCCATGTTGCTCAGCGAGCACCGCGTCATCGACGCCATAACAACAGATTTCCAGTAAGGTCATTTCATCTCCCTCTCTTCAGCATGGCTCGCTTTCCGCTCGCTTCACTGCTCGCTCGCGACAATCTCTTCAATCGTCCACGGATGAAACTTCACGGTGACTTTGCCATCCGTCACCGCCAGCGTTGGATTGGGCAGCCGTTCACGCTCGCCTTTTGGTGAACTGGTTTTCACCGAGATCCCCGGCTGGCTTAAGCCTTCATCAGCCAGCAGCGCCAGCGCACGCGCGTTGAGCGTGGCGATATCGCCCGGCAGCACGATTTCAACATGCTCCCACCCTTCGTGCGGATAGCGCTTTTCACCCGGCCACGGCAACTCAATCACCGTAAACTGCCAGTGGGCGACGCATACCGGTTCACGCAGTTTGAACAGGCAAATCGGCCGACCATTAATGATGTTTTCCGACAGCAGTTCGCCGCATTGCTCAAGGCCACGCCGCCAACGCTCCGCCGTGGTGTTCTGGTGACAGCGCAACGAGATGTGATCCGCATTTAAGGGTGCGATATCCAGCCCCAGACGGGTAGTTAAATTTTGCAAATCTTGGGTAAACCGTGGCAAATCTTCCACGATATCCTGCAACTCTTCGATGGTTTGCCAGGTACGCATAACAGTGCTCGCAAGTCATAACAAAGCGCATAATCTACCGTGTTATGCAGTGCTGACGCCACCGGGCATTTGCAGTATACTCCCGCCTTTATTAAACACCCGGACGCCGCCTCAGCGACGCGGTGTCCTAAAAGTAAGGTATCCCGGTGAATATTCAGGCTCTTCTCTCAGAAAAAGTCAGTCAGGCCATGATTGCAGCAGGCGCGCCAGCCGATTGTGAAGCGCAGGTTCGTCAGTCAGCAAAAATTCAGTTTGGCGACTATCAGGCTAACGGCGTGATGGCAGTGGCGAAAAAACTGGGCATGGCGCCGCGACAACTGGCCGAGCAGGTTCTGTCTCACCTTTCTCTCGACGGGATTGCCAATAAAGTTGAAATCGCCGGTCCTGGCTTTATCAATATTTTCCTCGCGCCTGAATTTCTCGCCTCGCAGGTAGATGCGGCGCTGAAATCCGATCGTCTGGGCGTAACAACACCGCAGCCGCAAACCGTGGTTATCGACTACTCCGCGCCGAACGTGGCGAAAGAGATGCACGTCGGCCACCTGCGCTCAACCATCATTGGCGATGCGTCGGTTCGTACGCTGGAGTTCCTCGGTCATAACGTAATTCGCGCCAACCACGTCGGCGACTGGGGCACCCAGTTCGGTATGTTGATTGCCTACCTTGAGCTGCAGCAGCAAGAGAATGCCGGTGAAATGGCGCTGGCCGATCTTGAAGGTTTTTACCGCGAAGCCAAAAAACATTATGACGAAGACGCGGCGTTTGCTGAACGCGCACGCGCTTACGTGGTGAAGCTGCAAGGCGGCGACGAATATTGCCGTGAAATGTGGCGCAAGCTGGTCGATATCACCATGAGTCAGAACCAGAAAACCTACGAACGCCTTAACGTGACGCTGACCCGCAAAGATGTAATGGGCGAAAGCCTGTATAACCCGATGTTACCGGGCATCGTTGCCGATCTGAAAGCCAAAGGTCTGGCGGTCGAGAGCGAAGGCGCGACCGTGGTGTTCCTGGATGAGTACAAAAACAAAGAAGGCGAACCGATGGGCGTCATCATCCAGAAAAAGGATGGTGGCTACCTGTACACCACAACGGACATCGCCTGTGCGAAATACCGTTATGAAACGCTGCATGCCGATCGCGTGCTCTACTACATCGACTCCCGTCAGCATCAGCACCTGATGCAGGCCTGGACCATCGTGCGCAAAGCCGGTTATGTGCCGGATTCCGTGCCGCTGGAACATCACATGTTCGGCATGATGCTTGGCAAAGATGGCAAGCCGTTCAAAACCCGCGCGGGCGGAACAGTGAAGCTTTCCGATCTGCTGGATGAAGCGCTGGAGCGCGCGCGTCGTCTGGTGGCAGAAAAGAACCCGGCTATGTCTGCCGACGAGCTGGAAAAACTGGCCAACGCGGTCGGTATCGGCGCGGTGAAATATGCAGATCTATCGAAAAACCGCACCACCGATTACGTTTTTGACTGGGACAACATGCTGGCCTTTGAAGGCAACACCGCCCCGTACATGCAGTACGCTTACACCCGCGTGCTCTCCGTATTCCGCAAAGCGGGTATTGAAGAGAGCGTGCTGGAAAACGCACCGGTGGTGATTGGCGAAGAGCGTGAATCCCAGCTGGCCGCGCGCCTGTTGCAGTTCGAAGAGACGCTCACCGTCGTTGCACGTGAAGGTACGCCGCATGTGATGTGCGCCTATCTGTACGATCTGGCGGGTCTGTTCTCCGGCTTCTACGAGCACTGCCCGATCCTTAGCGCCGAAAGCGATGAAACCCGCTTAAGCCGACTGAAGCTGGCACTGCTTACGGCAAAAACGCTGAAACTCGGTCTGGATACGCTGGGTATTGAAACCGTTGAGCGTATGTAATCGCCTCCGTTTTTAGCCATAAAAAACCCCGGTAAGCCGGGGTTTTTCTTTTTGCGCCTCTCAGAAATATTTGCGCAGATACTCCGTCAAACAGAGCATCGCCATCGCCTGGCCGTAGGGCATGGAGGTCAGCGGGATCTGGCGGTAAAACTCCAGATTATTGCCCATCCCGGTACCAAACGACACCTGCAACAACTCCCCTTCCGGCGAGATATGGCCCACAATCGCTTTCACCGCTTTCTCTGCCACGTCCGTGTAATCGGCGCTGATATAACGCTTACGCAGCGCTTTCAGAATGCCATAAGCAAACCCGGCGGTTGCCGACGCTTCCAGATAAGAATCTGCATCGTCGAGCAGCGTATGCCATAACCCGCTTTCATGCTGACACTTCGCCAGCGCGGCGATTTGCGCATTCAACACCTGGACCAGATAACGGCGCACCGCATTGTTTTCAGGCAGATCGACAAGCTCAAGGAAATCCGGGATAACAATGGTCAGCCAGCTATTACCGCGCGCCCAGCGGGCGTTGGCAAAGTTGTGGTGACCATCATAACTCCAGCCGTGGAACCACAGCCCGGTTTCCCGGTCCATCAGGTTCTGCACATGCAGCAGGAACTGATACACCGCCTCTTCCACATAGTCTGGTCGGTTGAGCAATTTGCCGATTTTCGCCAGCGGCAGCACGGTCATCATCAGCGTGTCGTCCCACATCTGCTGGTGATTCTCCTCCGCCAGCGTAATGTGCTGCATCCCGCCGCAGTCGGTGCGCGGCATCTCATTCATCGCCCATTCAGCCCAGCTTTCCAGCCATGGCAAATAGCACGGATTGCCGGTCTCTTCATAGCGATACGCCAGCGTCAGGAACGGTGCCATGGTATTGACGTTTTTAGTGGTTGCGCCTTCTGCAAAACGGTCGGCGAACCAGTTATCAATCACCTCGCGCACGCCCTCTTCGCCGGTCTGGCGGTAATACTGATACATCCCGTACAGACCTACGCCGTGCGTCCACTCCCAGCCAGCCCAGCCTTTGGTATCAATCACGCGCCCATCGTCGAGACGGAGTAAGAACTCGCCGGTGTTGTCGTGAATATTGACCAGGTTATGCGTCACCTTGCGGATCAACGCTTTCAGTTCATCACGGGCGATAAAACGCTCTGGCTGACGCAGTAACGGGCTGTGTTTGACAGGCCAAACCTTCATATTCTTAACCTCAATTGTAAGTCGATTTCAGTGACGCGTCTTTCAGCGATGGCGCGGCAGGTTTATTGCGATTCAGATAGCCGATATTGTTGTTTCCCCACAGGGATTCATAAGGCATGCCCGCCAGCATTTCGACGGTTTCACGCGCCTGCGGAGTGATGCTTTCTGGCATCGCGCGGCCGCTCTGGCGCATTTTGGCGGTTTCTTCACGCAGCACGCTGTGGGTTTTCAGGTTCAGTTTGAAGCGTAAGGAGACGAGGAAGCCGCAGCACAGCACCGCAATGGTGCCAAAGCACATGATCATCAAAATGGTGTGGCTCACTTCTGGCACCTGCGTTTTCTGCCCGGAGACAAAACCAGAAGCCTGCATCACGATCCCTACCAGCATCACCGCACCGGCCTGTGAGGCTTTACGAGTCAGCGTCATGATCCCGGCGAAGATCCCTTCGCGGCGCTGACCAGTGACCACTTCATCAATATCCGCGATGTAGGTATAGGTGTTCCACGGTACGTAGTTGATACCACCGCGTCCCAGACCGGCAACGGCGGAAACCAGTAACAGCAGCGAATAAACATCGCTCAAACCGGCGTAGTGGAGCACGGCATACGAGGCTGCGCTCAGACCGAACAGCACCACCACCATGCGATATGACGGCGCAGGTCCGAAGCGGATGCACAGCGGGATCATCGCAATCACCGCGATGAACTGGAAAATTGCCATCGTGCCCAGCAAGTTGGAGGCCAGCGACGCTTCCTGCATCAGCACAAACACCACGTAATAGGTGAACACCGCGTTAAACACGTCCTGCGCGATATAGCCGCCGAGGTACATCCCCAGATGCTGGCGGAAAATCTTGATCCGCAGCGTGGAGCTGAGTTCAACAAACAGGCGACGCAAACTTTGCCCAAGCGTGAGGCTCTTTTTCTCTTCTTCCGCACGCAGCGCCGCTTCGGTCCACTCTTCGCGTGGACGCTCCCAGGTAAAGCACCAGACAAACGTCAGCATCAGCGCACAGAGCACCGAGAACACCAGGCTTGCGTAGAAAAAGGAGACCGGGTTGTCTTTACCAAAGTGTGACAGCAGAACGCCCGGCAGAAACGAGGCCAGTATCGCCGACATCTGCGCCATGGAGATACGCGCGCCGGAAAATTTGGTTTTCTGTTTAAAGTCGTCAGTCATTTCTGGTACCAACGTTTCGTACGGCACCAGAATCATGGTGTAGACCACATCAAACAGCAGATACGTCAGCAGGTAATACCAGAAACTCATGTCCCCTACCCACATTATCGAGTAGCTGAACACACAAGGAATTCCCAGCATAATAAAGAACTTACGCCGACCGAAGCGTTTACCAAGCCAGGTCGAACCGAAGTTATCGGTTAAAAAGCCCATCAGCGGGCTGACCACCGCATCCAGCACCCTTGCTGTCGCGAAAATAAAAGTCGCTTCAATAGGCGTCAGGCCGCAAAAGGTCGTATAGAAATAGAGTAACCATGCTGCGGTTAACGCGGTTGTGCCCGCACCCAGAAAATCGCCCGAGCCATAGGCGAGATAATTAGCCAATCCAATTTTTCGTGTTTTCATTGCCGTCAACCCTGTTCATTTTGGGGGACCTTTGACGATCCGGCTTAGCCAAAGGAATTTCTTACACGGCTAAAGTAAGAGGATGTGCAACGGGAAACCTTTCTGTTTCTGCCATCAAAATTACGCGGCTGGCAAAAATGCAAAGAGTGTCGATACGCGCTTCACTGATTTATAAAACAGCGTTTCTTTTGCATCAAAAGGAGCGGTCAAAAATGCGGGGCGGATAGCAAAATCCCGCCATTACGGCGGGATTTTCGGGCGAAAAACGAGCTAACTGATTGAAGCGAAGCGGTTAGTTTTGCCGGGCTGGCTGGCGGTAATTAACCAGCACTTTGTTACTACGGACGTCCAGCGGCGGCCATAAACGTCCACCCCCGGGCACTTCCCAGACAAAACGCAGCGATTCGAGTGCCGGGACATCGGTAAAGCCGCGCGTGGTGCCACTTTGCCCATCCAGCTCGACACAGCGCGCCTGAGAACAGAGACGAACCAATAATCCGGCAGGCGTCGGGCCATTTAATTCATAGCGCCAGGAGACATCCGTCATCAGCCCATTTACCGGCTGCGACGGGCCCAGCGGTCGCGAAGAAGAGACCACGCCACGGTTGTCCAGCCGGATACCGATACTGCTGGCCTGCCACATGCCTTCGCCAATGCCGTTTCCGGCCGCGTGAGCAAACAACGGCAGAGCCACCAACCACGCCAGCAAACGCATTATTTGCCTCCGATGGTCGCAGTCATACGGATACTGCGGTTATCCGACATTTCCATATTCGACAGCACCACCAGTTGCGGCAAACTGCGGCGCAGGAAGCGCGCCAGCAACGGACGCAGCGCGTGGTTAACCAGCAACACCGGCGGCGCACCTAACATCTCCTGGCGCGTCAACGCTTCCTGTGTTTGTTCCAGTAAGCGATCGGCAAGACCCGGTTCCAGACCGCCACCGCCCTGCAATGCCTGCAACAGCAAACGCTCAAGTGGCGTATCAAGACCAATCACCTGCACTTCATCATTACCCGGGAACCACTGCTGTGTAATGGCGCGGCCCAACGCGACGCGCACCACCGCCGTGAGTTCGTGCGGATCGGTTTGCAGCGGCGCATGCTCGGCCAGCGTTTCCAGAATGGTGCGCATATCGCGGATTGGCACTTTTTCGGCCAACAAGTTTTGCAACACTTTGTGCAGCGTAGTCAGCGTGACCACGCCCGGCACCAGATCTTCGGTCAGCTTCGGCATCTCCTGGCTCACCCGGTCAAGCAGTTGCTGCGCTTCCTGGCGACCAAACAGCTCCGCCGAGAATTGACCAATCAGGTGGTTAAGATGGGTTGCCACCACGGTACTGGCTTCCACAACGGTGTAGCCCTGGATCTGCGCTTGTTCTTTCAACGCGCTCTCAATCCAGATAGCGGCCAGGCCAAAAGCCGGGTCCACGGTTTGCTCGCCCGGCAGCGTACCCGCCGCCGTGCCTGGGTTAATCGCCAGCCAGCGCCCTGGGTAAGCCTCGCCGCTGCCAATTTCAACCCCTTTCATCAGGATGCGGTAACGCGCCGGCGGCAGATCCATATTGTCGCGGATGTGGACAACAGGCGGCAGGAAGCCCATATCCTGCGCAAATTTCTTACGAATACTGCGGATACGGCCTAACAGCTCGCCATCCTGCTGGAAGTCCACCATCGGGATCAGGCGATAACCCACTTCCATACCGAGGGAATCTTCCAGCTGCACATCGTTCCAGGTGGCTTCTACCGCCTGGGTATTTTCCGGCAGCTTCATCGGCGCGGCTTCAGCAGGCGCGGCCTGATCTTTACCACGCAACCACCAGGCAAGACCCAGCAGCGCTGCGGTAAACAGCAGGAACACAAAGTTAGGCATCCCCGGCACCAGCCCCAGCAGGCCGAGGACGCCGGCGCTGAGCATCATCACGCGCGGGTTGCTGAACAACTGGCCAACCATCTGCTGACCAACATCCTGATCGGTGCTGACGCGGGTGACGATAACACCCGCCGCGGTAGAGATAACCAGCGCCGGGATCTGCGCAACCAGACCGTCACCGATGGTCAGCAGGGTGTAACTTGATGCCGCATCGCCCATCGACAGGCCATGTTGCAGTACGCCCACCAGCAAGCCGCCGATGACGTTGATGACCATGATCAGAATACCGGCGATGGCGTCGCCGCGAACAAACTTACTCGCACCGTCCATCGAACCGTAGAAGTCAGCTTCTTGCGTCACTTCAGAACGGCGGCGTTTCGCTTCGTCTTCACCGATGATCCCGGCGTTGAGATCGGCGTCAATCGCCATCTGTTTACCGGGCATCCCATCGAGTACGAAACGCGCGCCCACTTCGGCGATACGTCCCGCACCTTTGGTGATAACCATAAAGTTGATGATAACGAGGATGACGAACACCACGATACCGATGGCGAAGTTACCGCCAACAAGGAAGTGACCGAAGGCTTCAACGACTCGCCCTGCCGCCGCCGATCCCGTATGCCCTTCCATCAGGATAATACGCGTGGAGGCCACGTTTAGCGCCAGGCGCAGCAAGGTGGTAAACAGCAGGATGGTCGGAAATGCGGCGAATTCCAGCGTGCGCTGGGTGAACATCGCCACCAACAGCACCATGATGGAAAGTGCGATGTTAAAGGTAAACAACAGGTCGAGGACAAACGCCGGTAGCGGCAGCACCATCATCGACAAAATAAGCAAAATGAGCACCGGCCCGGCGAGAACTTGCCATTGGGTCGATTTCAGATTGCTGGGTAGACGCAGCATTGCTACCAGATTAGCCATCAGTGTCCTTCTCGTTCAAAAAGTCCAGCGCCTCAGGCACCGGGAGATTCTCAGGTTTAACAGGTCGTTGCCCGCCGGACAGACGCCAGCGTTTCAACTGCCATACCCACGCCAGCACTTCGGCAACGGCCGCATACAGCTGGCCCGGGATTTGCTGACCAATTTCAGAATGGCGATAGAGCGCACGCGCCAGCGGCGGCGCTTCGAGGATCGGCACACGGTTCTCCGTCCCCAGTTCACGAATCCGCAGCGCAATCATTCCCGCGCCTTTTGCCACCACTTTCGGCGCACTCATCTTATTCTCGTCATATTGCAGTGCGACGGAGTAGTGCGTCGGGTTGGTCACAATCACATCCGCTTTTGGCACATCGGCCATCATGCGACGGCGCGCCGCTGCACGCTGCATCTGGCGGATGCGGCCTTTAATGTGCGGGTCGCCTTCGCTCTGTTTAAATTCGTCACGGATGTCCTGGCGGGACATACGCAGTTTTTTCAGATGGCTGTAGATCTGCCAGAAAACGTCAAAACCCACCATCGGGATAATGCTCAGCGCCACCAGCATGGCGCACAGCCCGGCAAGATTAAGGGCACTCGCCATTGCGGTCAGCGGCGATTCGCTCATCAGGCGCATCATATCCGGCCAGTGATGCCATAAAAAAAAGCCCGCGACGCTGCCCATTAGCAGCGCTTTCATCAATGCTTTAACCAGCTCCGCACCCACTTGCGCGGAAAACAAACGCCCCAACCCGCTGAGCGGGTTGAGTTTGGAAAATTTAAACTCCAGCGATTTGGTGCTGAACACCAGTCCGCCTAGCATCACCGGCGCGATAAGCGCGATGATCACCACGCCCGTCAGCAGCGGCAACATGCCGATCAGCACGTTTTTTAACATCACGATGATCTGCCCGAGGATCAGGTTCTGGTCACTGATAATCTTGTGGTCAAAACGCAGCCCGGATGAGAGCGCCATCGATAACCTGCGACCAAACGCTTCACCGCCAAACCACAGAATGCCGATACCGACCAACATGATCAGTAGCGATGTCAGTTCTTTGGATCGGGGGACTTGCCCTTCTTCGCGCGCTTTCTCTAGTCGGTGCGCTGTGGGGGCTTCTGTTTTGTCGTCGTTGTCTTCAGAGGCCACGGCCAACACATCCACGGGTTACAGGTTTGATGACATATTGCCAGAGTCAAGCCTGTCCAATGGGCAGAGTAAGGCATAAAAACAGAGGGTTTTCGCCATTTGAGTTGTCGCGTCATGCCCAACCCCGCATGCCGAAACGCAGACCAAACGGCAACGTTATAGAGAAAATTCTGCCTAAAGCCCATTTTTTATCGATAAATCCTGATTATTAACCGCAGAACAGAAATGCCAGCGCGCTCCTTTATAATGGTCGGCTTCGCGTATTTATCGGCACGGACGTTTTTTTATGCCACGACATCTGGACAGAATCTCGCACACGGCAATTTGCATCGCGGCGTTTGTTATCTATTACAGCCTCTTTTATTTAGCCTTTTTCATTCCCGGTTTTATGACGCTTTATCGAAATGGTCTTGCCGCGCCGTTTCTCGGCACCGCGCTGTTATTGCCTTGCTCGTTGTTACTCTGGCGCTATTACGCGCGCCATTTTGACGGGCTGTTACCCTTTGGCACACTGGCGCTGCGCAACGTAACGGTGCCGCTACTGGCGCTGGTGGTGATGCTGGTGATGGAGAAACTGTTTCAGCAGCCTGAACCCTGGCTTGATTCGCTGCGCGATTACACCGGGTTGACCCGCTGGGCGTGGATTTTAACGGCGTGCCTGGTAGCACCCGTGAGTGAAGAGATTATCTTTCGTGGCTTTTTACTCAATGCCAGCCTGGGATGGGGGAAAGTGCCGCAGCAAGCGGGGATTGTGCTGACCTCATTGCTGTTCTCCGTCATCCATATGCAGTATCACGCGCCCATTACCTTTATTCAGCTCTTTATTTTTTCTGCGGTGTTGTGTGTGGTCAGGCTCGGCACGGGCGGTTTGATTGTCCCGATTGTGCTGCATGCGCTGGCAAACGCCTTCTCAATTGGGGATATTTTCCTGCAATAAAAAAGGGAAGGTTTCCCCTTCCCTTTTCATTGTCAGACATGCACCTTCAGGCGGGCTGAAGGTGCATGTACAGACAGATCAGAAGCCCAGGCTGTCGAGCAGATCGTCTACCTGATCCTGGCTTGCCACCACGCCCGCTTTGGTCGCGTCGAGTTGTGGGCCATTGAGCAGGCTTTCATTTTCACGCTTCGGACGCGCGGACTGATCCGGGATATTCTCCAGCAGTACCATCAGCAGCTGACGTTCGATCTCCTGGATAACATCCATCATGCGTTTGATAACCTGACCGGTGAGGTCCTGGAAATCCTGCGCCATCATAATGTCCAGCAGCTGGGCGTTGGTGAAGCTGGTATGCCCCGGAATTTCGCCAAGGAATTTGCGCGTATCGGTCACCAGTTCACGCGCATCCGCCAGTTCGATCGGGTTTTCAAACCACTCGTCCCAACGTTTGCTCAGCGCTTTCGAACCTTTTTCCATCTCATCCTGGTGCGGCTGAGAGGCTTCAACGCTGTTAAGCGCGCGTTCTGCCGCTTGCGCGGTCATCTGTACAACATAATCCAGACGGTCACGCGCATCCGGAATCGCTTCCGCAGCTTCGGCAATCGCCTGGTCAAGACCTAATTCGCGCAGGCTATCACGCAACATACGCGTCAGGCTGCCAATCCGGGCAATGATGTCGCTGGGTGAATGTTCGTCCGCTGGTTTAATTGAAGGTTGAATCATTAGCCAGTCCTCACATGCCAAGTTTCTCGAAGATCTTACCGAGTTTCTCTTCCAGGGTTGCAGCGGTAAACGGTTTCACCACATAGCCGCTCGCACCGGCCTGCGCCGCCGCGATGATGTTCTCTTTTTTCGCTTCTGCTGTAACCATCAGCACCGGCATGGAAGCCATATTGCTGTCGGCACGAATCGTTTTCAGCAGTTCCAGACCGTCCATGTTTGGCATGTTCCAGTCGGAAATAACAAAACCGAAGCCACCCGTCTGCAATTTGTTTAACGCATCAACACCGTCTTCTGCTTCTTCAACGTTGTTAAATCCCAGCTCTTTTAGCAGGTTACGTACAATTCGACGCATGGTGGAAAAGTCATCCACGACCAAAAACTTAAGCTCTTTATCCGCCATAAAAAATTACTCCTGGTTCAAATACGTATTGCCTGTCCGGCACTGATTTTCGCCAGCATCTGCTGGCTTACCTGGCTAAGATCGACCACTTCGCTGACGCCACCCATATTGATGGCCTCACGCGGCATGCCGAACACCACACAACTTGCTTCATTTTGCGCAATCGTCCAGGCGCCAGCCTGGTGCATTGCTAACATTCCGGCCGCGCCATCGTTGCCCATCCCCGTGAGAATAACCCCCACGGCGTTACGCCCCGCGTGTTTCGCCACCGAATTAAACAGCACGTCCACCGACGGGCGGTGCCGGTTAACCGGCGGTCCGTCATGGATCTTAATTTGATAGTTCGCCCCGCTACGCGCCAGCTCCATATGCCGATCGCCAGGTGCAATATACGCGTGTCCGGGTAATACGCGCTCGCCATCTTCCGCTTCTTTGACGCTGATCTGACAGAGCTTATTCAAACGCTCAGCAAATGAGCGGGTAAAGCCCGGCGGCATATGCTGAGTGATAAGAATACCCGGACTTGAGAGCGGCAATGGCTGGAGTACATGCCTAATTGCCTCTGTTCCTCCGGTTGACGCACCAATTACCAGCAGTTTTTCCGAGCTGAGTAACGGTCCGGCTTTCAACATGGCCGGTGCTTCCATCGGTTTATGTGCCGCGATACGCGCGCGTGACGCGGTGCGTACTTTCTCGGCAATCATCTCGCTGTAAGCCAGCATGCCTTCGCGAATGCCAATCTGCGGTTTGGTGACAAAATCAATTGCCCCCAGTTCCAGCGCGCGCAGCGTCACTTCAGACCCTTTCCCGGTCAGTGAAGAAACCATCACCACCGGCATCGGGCGCAGACGCATTAATTTTTCAAGGAAATCCAGCCCGTCCATGCGCGGCATTTCCACATCCAGCGTTAACACGTCCGGGTTGAATTTTTTAATTAAATCCCGGGCAACCAATGGGTCTGGCGCCGTCGCCACCATTTCCATATCGCTGTGGCTATTGATAATTTCTGTCATGATCTGGCGCATCAATGCGGAATCATCGACGGACAACACCCTGATTTTACTCATGCTTTATCCTTACTCAGCGCATAAACTGTTTGCCCACGAAGGGTAAACTCACGCACGAGGTTGCTGAAGTTCTCCGAATGCCCGGCAAACAGTAATCCGTCTGGCTTAAGCAGCGGAGCGAAACGATGCAAAATGTCCTGTTGCGTCGTTTTATCAAAATAAATCATTACATTACGGCAAAAAATTGCGTCGAAAGGCCCCGGAACGTTGTACTGCTTATCCAGCAGATTAACCGTGGTGAAATCGACGTAGTTCGCCAGTTCCTGCCGTACACGCACCAGCCCGGCATGCGGGCCAGTACCGCGCATAAAGTAGCGTTGCATCTGCTGGGGCGAGAGGGTTTTCAACTCGTCCTGGCGGTAGATGCCGCTACGCGCTTTTTCCAGCACTTCTGTATCGATGTCGCTGGCGAAAACTTTCCAGCGACCCGGTGCCATACCCAGCGCATCAGCGAGGGTAATGGCAAGAGAGTACGGCTCTTCGCCTGTCGACGCCGCCGCGCTCCATACCCGGTATTCCCCCGTGCGCTTGCGCGCATGGTCCGCGAGAACCGGGAAGTGGTGTGCTTCCCGGAAAAACGCGGTGAGATTGGTGGTCAGCGAGTTAATAAACGCTTGCCACTCGGCGCTGTTCTGGTTCGCTTCCAGCATGCTCAGATAGCGGCCAAAATCGTCCAGCCCAAGCGTGCGTAAACGGCGAACAAGGCGGTTGTAAACCATGTCGCGTTTATGATCCGCGAGGACAATCCCCGCACGCTGGTAGATCAATTGACATATCCGACGGAAGTGCGCGTCGGACAGCGCCAGGCGCTGTGTCATCTGTTGCAATATTGATGACGTTTGCCCGTTAGGCATGGATGATGTCATAGCGCCTTCTCAACTAGGTTCAGGATGCAACGGGCACTGCCTTAGGCGGTGCCACTTCGGGTATTGCGACATGCTCTTCAATCTTAAATATGGCCACCAGCGCGGTAAGGTTATCGGCCTGGTTAGCCAGTTGGTCGGTGGCGGAAGCTGCCTCTTCTACCAGCGCAGCGTTCTGTTGTGTCACCTGATCCATCTGTGTTACTGCCTGAGCCACCTGCTCTATCCCGCGCCGTTGTTCATCGGACGCGGAGGCGATCTCGCCCATGATATCGTTGACCTGAGTGACAGAGCGGACGATTTCGGTCATCGTCTGCGCGGCGGTATCCACCAGAGCGGAACCCTGCTGAACGCGGGAAACCGACTCTTCAATCAGGCCTTTAATCTCTTTTGCCGCCTGCGCACTGCGGCTTGCCAGGTTACGCACTTCACCGGCGACTACGGCGAAACCACGCCCCTGTTCACCGGCGCGAGCCGCTTCGACGGCGGCATTCAGCGCCAGAATATTGGTCTGAAACGCGATGCCATCAATCACGCTGATGATGTCGCCAATTTTCTGCGAGCTGCCGGCAATCTGCTGCATGGTACTTGCCACGCTCGATGTCTGCTGCCCACCTTTTCTCGCCGTTTCCGCCGCGCTCTGCGCCAGCCCGGAAGCCTGACGCGCGTTATCGGCGTTCTGGCTAACCGTCGACGTTAACTGCTCCATGCTGGCAGCGGTTTGCGCCAGTGACGCCGCCTGTTGCTCCGTTCGCGACGATAAATCATTGTTGCCCGCCGCGATTTCCGAGATGCCGGTATGCATCGCGTAGCTGCCCTGACGGACATCGCTCACCGTGGTGCGTAACGCAGTTTGCATCTTTTTCAGGCTGGTAAAAATCGCCGAGATCTCGTTACGCCCGTCAACGGCAATCGGTCGTGCCAGATTGCCTTCGGAGATGCTGTCAAAGTGGCTGCTGACAACCGCCAGCGGCTGGACAATCATCTTGCGCGACCAGAACAGCGCGGCGCTGGTCAATAACGCAGCGAGAATAACCACCACGACAAAAATCACTGCCGAGCGGTGATAATTACTTTCACCATCCGCTCTTGCCTGTTCAGTAAAGTGGTTAATGTGTTTCTCCCACGCACTGAAACTGGCATCAAACTTATCCTGCGACTCCTGCACCGGCGCGGTCATAAAGTCCGACAACTGGTTATTCTCAAGCCAGGTCGCCTGGTGCTCCAGGTCACCGCGCCAGGCGGTGTAACTGGCCTGCGTGATTTCCTGTAATTTTTTGCCTTCCGGTGTCATCACCTTCAGACCAAGAAACTCTTTTTCTACCTCAGCCGACTGCTTGAGGCTGGCTTTCGCCTGTGTCATCAGCGCTTTGATGTCATCCGGCGGATAACTCAGCGCCGTTAACGTCCCGGCTTTGTTCAACGCGGTGCTGGCCTGAAGCAGCGTGGCCCGCATCTGCATTAATGCGCTGCGCTGGTGTGTACTGTTTTCTACTTCTTGTAAATGTGAAGTGCTCTCTTTAAATGCCCAGAAAGACAACCCGTTACTGCCAACCTGTAAAATGCCACACACGATCAAAATCAAAAAAAGTGTTGTCGAGATGCGAATACGATTTAACATTAACGCCCCATCTGGCGGAAAAAGTCCGCGGTTAAGACCTGCTAAAATGTTTCCCAGTTATCCTCTTGTCCGGTTACAAGTTGGCGACTCCGCGCCGGGGTCTGAGCGCTGCCTGCTGCCGGAGTTGTAGCACGCGACGCCGATTTGCCGGATACAGAAGAAAGGCGGAAAGCAGATACCGCCTGCGTCAACAAACTGGCTTGTTCTTCTAAGGCGGCCGCTGCGGCTGCCGATTGTTGTACCAGTGACGCGTTTTGCTGCGTGACGCGATCCATTTCGGATACCGCCAGCGCAACCTGATCGATGCCGCGGCTCTGTTCATCAGAAGCCGAGGCGATCTCACCCATAATGTCGTTCACCCGTGTTACCGCGTTTACGATGTCCGACATCGTCTCCCCTGCACTCTCCACCAGCACTGAACCGGTATCGACACGGGAGACAGAATCTTCAATTAAGCCTTTAATTTCTTTCGCCGCCTGCGCACTGCGGCTGGCAAGATTGCGCACTTCTCCGGCGACCACGGCGAAACCACGCCCCTGCTCGCCTGCTCGTGCCGCTTCAACCGCGGCGTTCAGCGCCAGAATATTGGTCTGGAAAGCAATGCCGTCAATCACACTAATAATATCGGCAATTTTTTGCGAACTGCCCGCAATTTCGTGCATGGTTTTTACAACGCTGTTCACCACTTTGCCGCCGCGCTCTGCCGTTTCCGACGCGCTCTGCGCCAGCAGTGAGGCCTGACGGGCGTTATCGGCGTTCTGTTTCACCGTGGCGGTCAGCTCTTCCATACTGGCGGCGGTCTGCTCAAGTGCGGACGCCTGCTCTTCCGTACGGGACGAGAGATCGTTGTTCCCGGCGGCGATTTCGCTGGTGCCGGAGTAGATAGCATCAGAACCCTGACGAACGTTGGTCACCGTTTCGATCAGCGCGTTCTGCATATGGTCAACGCTCTGCGCCAGTTCCGTCATTTCACTGCGTCCGGCAATGGTCAGCGAATGTGTCAGGTTGCCACCGGCGATTTCACGGATGTGTGCAATGACCGACGACAACGGCGACAGCAGAATACGACGAATGCCATACCAGACGCCGGCCAGTACGATCACCAGCGCCAGCGCCAGGATCGCCATCTGCCATTTGGCGAAGGTGTAATCACTGACGCTCTGTTCCCAGGCATTGCGATACAGGCCTTCACTCAAATCCGCGTATTTCTTCATCGCGTCGCCAAGGGCGTTTTGCATGCCTTGCGTCGGCTGCGCCATAAAGCCGTTAATATTGCCGCCTTCGAGGAACTGCACCAGTTCCGCCAGCGCGGCATTATAAGTGCGATATTTCTCATCCAGCGTCTGGCGCGCGGCGTCGGTTTCCGGCAGCGATGGCAGCGCGCGGAAAGCATCGTAGTGTTTTGCCGCATCGGCAAGCGAGGCTTTGGCGCTGTTCAGCAAATCGGTTTTCGCACTGCTCTGCTGGTTGCTCGGATCCAGCAACATCCGCGCTGAAGAACGGCTCAGGTTGATACGCGTTTGCAGCATCAGCTCCCAGGCTTTACCTAATTCCGTCTGTTGCATGCGCAGGTCATTGGAGACCGCAAAACTTTGCTGGTTTTGCTTAAGCGACGAAAAAAACAGGCCACCAGAGACAAGCTGTAACAAGGCAAAGACCACCAGCACGCTCATAAGCAGAGTAACGACGCGGATACGGTTCAACATGCAACACCTTCTTGATAAGTTCTTAACGGTGTTATCGGCATGCGGCCACGGAACTTTACATTTGCGAAAGGGAATTAAATTCTGACTTAAAACGCGATATCCACAGTTAAGGTCACTATATGTTCCCCCCGGCGGCGTGGTCTGCGACGTCAAAATTTGTGCGGTGTAATTGTAGGTTCGTAGCAGGCCATCGGTGCTCACCTGCGATGACACAACGCTCGACCAGCGCTCCGCACCAGCGCTGCCCCAGCGGTTGGTGGTTGCCCCTTTGTAAATTTCATAACTGAGCCGGTTGCTGCCGCTGGCCATATTTCGTGCTGCGTTATTGATATCACCAATCGGTATTTCCAGCGGCAAGGCAAATGTTCAGTCGCCCTACGGGTTGCCGCGGTTCGCCGCCAAATCAACGCAACTCGGTGAAACACATAGGCTGGTGATAAATTTATCTTTTTAAATAAAGCAGCTTGCGAAAAAACGGCTAACTTATTAATTTTCAGTAAGATATATACTTTAATTTGCGATAATCATCACTATATATAACAGCGGTGAAAGAGGTACGAGGAGTTTATAAAATATAAATTAAGCGGGCGTGGAGGATATATATTATAGCGACAGAAAAAAGGCAAAAATAAAGGCGGATGAAGCAACTTCACCCACCTTTATTATTTCGCAACTGGCGTGATTATTACGCTACGTGCGAGGCTGCAATGTCCAGCAGCGCCATTTCATCGCTGTTGAGCAGTTTTTCAATATTTACCAGAATCAGCATACGGTCGCCGAGCGCGCCGAGGCCAGTCAGGTATTCGGTCGACAGCGTGACCGCGAATTCCGGCGCCGGGCGGATCTGGTCAGATGCCAGCGACAGGACGTCGGAAACACCATCAACCACAATCCCCACCACGCGCTGACCGAGATTCAGCACGATAACGACCGTGTTTTCATCATACTCGACATCGCCCTGGCTGAACTTCACACGCAGGTCGACAATCGGCACAATCACACCGCGCAGGTTGGTGACGCCTTTGATAAAGTCGGGGGTATTGGCGATTCGGGTCACCTGATCATAGCCACGAATTTCCTGCACTTTGAGAATATCGATTCCGTATTCTTCATCGCCCAGAGTGAAAACCAGGAACTCCTGACCTGATGGCTCGCCCGCCAGTTTTGCTACATTACTCATACCGGTCATGTTTTATACCTTCTTAACTAAATCAGGCGGCTGTGTGCGCCATACGATGTTCACGATTCAATCCCTGCAACGCTGATACGTCAACGATCAGCGCAACGCTACCATCCCCAAGGATAGTGGCAGCAGAAATACCCGGCACTTTGCGATAGTTGCTTTCCAGGTTTTTCACCACCACTTGATGCTGACCAATCAGTTGATCAACCAGCAATGCATAGCGACGACCCGCGCTTTGCAGAATAACGACAATCCCCTGCGTGGCCTCGGTTTTCGCGCCCATAACGTCAAAGACTTTCCACAGTTCAACCAGCGGCAGGTATTCACCGCGCACTTCCAGCACACGCTCACCACCGGCCAGCGGATGCAGATCTTCTTCACGCGGTTGCAGCGATTCCATCACCGCGTTTAACGGCAGGATAAAGACTTCGTTGTTCACTTTTACTGACATGCCGTCGAGGATCGCCAGCGTCAGCGGCAGCAGGATACGAATGGTTGTGCCGGTGCCCTGCCTGGATTTGATTTCAACGTGGCCGCCCATCTCCTGGATGTTACGTTTCACCACGTCCATGCCCACGCCGCGTCCGGAAACGTCAGTCACCTGCTCAGCAGTGGAGAAGCCCGGCGCGAAAATCAACATGCCCACTTCTTCATCGGTCATGTTCTCGTGCACGGGCATCCCCTGCGAAATCGCTTTCGCCAGGATACGCTCACGGTTCAGACCTGCACCATCGTCGGTTACTTCAATACAGATGTTCCCGCCCTGGTGTTCCGCCGAAAGGATCAGGTTGCCGATAGGCGACTTCCCGGCTTCCACACGTTTTTGCGGCGTTTCAATACCGTGGTCGAGGCTGTTACGCACCAGGTGCGTTAACGGGTCAATAATGCGTTCAATCAAGCTCTTATCAAGTTCGGTCGAGCTGCCCTGCAGCGTCAGTTCCACTTGTTTATCAAGCTTGCTCGCCAGATCGCGAACCAGGCGCGGGAAGCGGCTGAAGACATATTCCATCGGCATCATACGGATGGACATCACCGATTCCTGCAGGTCGCGGGCGTTGCGTTGCAGCTGGCTCATGCTGGTTATCAAATCACCGTGCGTCACCGGATCCAGCTCGTTAGAGCGCTGCGCCAGCATGGACTGGGTGATAACCAGTTCGCCTACCAGGTTGATCAACTGGTCAACTTTTTCGACCGCAACACGGATACTGGTCGATTCACTGGCGCGGGCTGCCGGTTTTTCACGGCCTGCCGGTTGCTCTTTCGCTACCGCTTTCAGTGCGGGTGCCGCAGCCGGAGCCGCTTGCACCGCCGGGACAGTCGCTGCTGCCGGCGCTTCAGCCACTTCAGCCGGGGCTTCAACTTCAGCCTCTGCTGCCGCGGGCGCTGGCGCCGCTTTTTCGAAAGCGATTTGATCCGCTTCGATAACAAAGCACAGCACCGCGATAATATCGTCTTCGCCCACGCCACCGTCGATCGTCACGCTCAGGGTATCTTTCCCCTTCACGACATCGCTCAGCGTGCCGAGGTTGCCCAGCTCTTCTTCGAGTAAGTCAACTTCACTCTCTTTCAGGCGAGAAAGGACAATTCGCAGTTTGCCGTCGTTTTCAGCGGCGGGCGCAGTCGCATCAGTTGCCAGTGCGGTCTCTACAACAGAGAGTTTTGCACCATTCGCAGCGGCAGGAACGACCTCTCCTTTTGCCTCCAGCGCCAGCTGGCGCAGGGCATTGCAGATGTATTCGAAGCTTGCGGCATCTGGCTCTGACGAGCTTTTATAGGCATCGAGCTGTTCCTGCATAATATCTTTGGTTTCCAAAAACAGGTTGATAATGTCGGTGTTGAGCTGCATCTCGCCACGCCGAGCCTCATCAAGCAGGTTCTCCATCAGGTGGGTTGTTTCCTGCAAGATGGTAAAGCCAAATGTACCCGCACCGCCTTTAATAGAGTGTGCTGCACGGAAGATGGCGTTGAGCTGTTCTGAATCCGGCGCTTCCGGCACCAGATCCAATAAATGTTGTTCCATATCGGCCAACAGTTCGTCGGCCTCATCAAAGAATGTTTGGTAAAAATCACTAATATCCATGCTCACGCTATCACCTCGGATTGGCTTGTGGCGACGTAGGAACTGCTGCCGGAGACGAGGCTGCTGGCGCGGGTGCTGCCGCTGCCGCTGGCTCTGGCTGTGTAATCGCGCTTATTGGCGCACTCTGACTTTCGGCGTTCTCATGCAGAATGGCCGCTTCTGCTTGTTTGTTCAGCACCAAAAGACTAATTCGGCGGTTGATGGCTTCATCCGGGCCTCGGTTGACCAGGCGCATGGTTGCCGCCATGCCAACAACGCGCATCACTTTGCCATCATCCAGGCCACCGGCAACCAGCTCACGGCGCGACGCGTTAGCGCGATCGGCGGAAAGCTCCCAGTTGCTGTACCCTTTATCGCCGTTAGCGTAAGGGGCATCGTCGGTGTGACCGGAGAGGCTCACTTTGTTCGGAATACCATTCAGTACTGGCGCAATCGCCCGTAAAATATCGCGCATATAAGGTTCGACTTCCGCGCTGCCGGTTTTAAACATCGGCCGGTTCTGGCTATCGATAATCTGTATGCGTAACCCTTCTTGTACCAGGTCGATTTTCAAATGCGGGCGCAATGCACGCAGTTTGGGATCGGCCTCAATTAACTGGTCCAGATCGCCGCGCAATTTACTCAAGCGCGACTGCTCCATGCGTTTTTTCAGGTCGTCAATATTGGGCTGTTTTTGTACTTCGCCCTGTTGCTGTGTGTAGTCATCGCCACCGCCCGGAATCGGGCTGTCGCTATTCGAAATTCTCGGCCCACCCGTGACCGCAGTTGCCAGCGGTGTGCGGAAATACTCCGCAATCTGGATAAGCTCTTTCGGGCTGGAGATGGAGATAAGCCACATCACCAGGAAAAACGCCATCATCGCCGTCATAAAGTCGGCATAGGCTATTTTCCAGGAGCCATGCGCGCCGCCACCGTGGCCTTTATGTTTTTTTCGTCTAACTACGACGATCGGATGGGACTGGTTTTTCATGCGTCCTCAGTCGTCGTCTGTTGGTTAGGATTTCTGACCGCACGAACATGTTCGTCCAGTTCGATAAACGACGGACGCTCGCTGGAGTAAAGTGTTTTACGACCAAACTCAACCGCGATCGGCGGCGCATAACCGTTCAGGTTCGACAGCAGGGTTATCTTCACGCACTGCATCATTTTGGCGGTTTCCGCACTCTTCTGGCGAAGTACGCTTGCCAGCGGAGAGATAAAACCGTATGCCAACAAAATACCGAGGAAAGTTCCCACCATCGCATGCGCAATCAGCGCACCCAACTCCGCCGCTGGACGATCCGCCGAGGCCAGCGCATGGACCACACCCATTACCGCCGCCACGATACCGAACGCCGGCAGTGAGTCACCGACCATCGCCAGCGCGTTCGCCGGGACTTCGGCTTCACTTTCGTGGGTTTCTATCTCTTCATCCATCAACGCTTCAATTTCGAAGGTATTCATATTGCCGCTGATGATAAGTCGCAGATAATCCACGATAAATTCAAGCATCGTCGCATCCGCGAGAATGCGCGGGTAGCTGGCGAAAATCTCGCTCTCTTTCGGGTTTTCAATATCCCGTTCCAGCGAGAACATCCCTTGCTGACGTGATTTCGCCATCAGGCGATACAGCAGCGCCAGCAAGTCCATATACATACTTTTGGTGTACTTCGAACGGCGAAACAGCAAAGGCATCGCTTTCAGCGTTCCTTTGATGGCTTTACCGTTGTTGCCAACGATGAATGCACCTACCCCCGCGCCCCCGATGATGATCAGTTCAGACGGTTGATAAAGTGCCCCAAGTTCTCCGCCGGTCATCATATAACCGCCAAAGACTGCACCAAGAACAACCAGGTAACCTAATACGATAAGCACGACATCATCCTTCTGCTAATGACTAAGGCTCGGGATAAACATTTCAAAGGGTTAACACGAGTGACAGGTAAAAAAAAAGCAGCGGCATAACTGCACCGCTGCTGGAGTGTTTCCACCTGTATTCGGTTAAACAGCCTGATCGATCTGTTCATCCAGCAGTTGTGGAATAATATCGGCAGCATCCTGGGAAAGTTTACGTCTTTTTACCGCGCGAGACGGCGGCTGGCATAAACTGCAGGCAAAGCTACCAACAGGCTGATGTGCGTGAGTAATAAAATTACCACCACAGCAATTGCAGCGAGACAACTCCAGCATTCCGCTTTCCACGAAGCGAACCAACGTCCAGGCACGAGTAAGCGCCAGCAACGGGGTTTCCTCAGCATGAGGGCATTGTTCGAGGTAAAGTCGGTATGCTTTGATGACTGCGTCAACGCCGCTGCAAAGGCCTGTTTTTAACAAAAATTGCCATGCGTTACAGAACATAGACGCGTGGATGTTTTGTTCCCAGGTCATAAACCAGTCGGTGGAGAATGGCAGCATACCTTTCGGCGGCGGGCTACCACGCAACTCTTTGTAGAGTTTGATAAGACGGCCGCGGCTAAGCTGCGTCTCACTCTCCAACATTTGTAAACGCGCACCCAGCGTAATCAGTTCCATTGCTAACTGAATGTCGCGAGCTTCCTGAACAATGCTTTTTTCGCTCATCTTTACGCCCTTTTCTTCCGGGCCGCGTCGCCAGTCTGTGAAGACTCATTCAGCAGGCGGGTTGAAAGTAAAATCCCGGTGTGAACTTGCTGTAAATCGTCCACGCGTGATTCTTGGGTCAGACGAGTGATGGTCTGATGATTGTCAAAACGGAACTGGCAAATCAGCTGATTGGTTTCAGCCAACTTCACCATTTGTGGAAGGGTTAACTCAACCAGTGTCGTCGCCATCTCTTCATTAATACCAAGACGGAACATGGCGGACGCTTTGTCCTGGCTGATCAAACGCTGAGCAAGAAGTAAATACGACAAATTAATGTCATAAACATGTTTCAGCAACTCGGATGTATGCATTTTTCCCATCCCGAATAACCAACTTGTATCTTATGCGGCTGAGCCGCACCCCGTGATGTCGCCGGGAAAAAACCCGGTATAAAAAAGAAAGGCTAAATGCATAACTGACTAGGATCTTGCGATAAGGCGCTTCGCTCAAATGTTAATTGCCTTATTACGTTCTTAATCATTTCTTACAAAGAACTAAGATTTTTCCTAATTCGACGCAACTGTACTCGTAGGTGCTGCCACATACAATCTGACCAGTGCGGAAATTTGAAATTTTTGTGATCCACGTCACATAATTTACGCGAATATGGACAAGAAATCTATCAGTCACGCTTGTGAATTGATGTTTTTTTGCGCGATCAACCCCCTTTTCTATTCCAATTGTCCGAATAGGCATGCAAAACGCTCTCTTACCCCCGCTAACTGGTCGGAGGATTAGGATGCTGCCCTATTTACATTTGACAAGATGTATCTACTGAAGAAACAAATATAAAAAGTTATATAAAACAATATATTATGTTTTAAGCGATCTTAATTAATCACCCGAAGTAACCATTGCATTTTTGTTAATCAATATGATTGATAATTTAACAATTCGATCTTAAATTCTCTTAATTTTAGTTAAGCTTTTAAAATCGATTAAGGTGATTAAAGCGCGACCATACCGTTACGTTAGAATAATTAATGAATATTTATGATAACCTTCACATCCCTGCCATATTCACAGGTTGCACTGGTTTAAGAATCGGAGTAATGGTGAGAAAAATTTGATTCAATCGGGGAGTAAAAATGGCTTATGCACATCTTTTGGTCGCCGTAGCCGTTACGCCAGAGAGCCAACAATTACTGGCAAAAGCGGTTGATATCGCCCGCCCTTCCAGCGCCCGCATCACACTGATTACCTTAGCCGCCGATCCGGAACTGTATAACCAGCTTGCCGCACCGATGATGGAAAACGTCCGTGATGTATTGCAGGAAGAGACGCAGCAGTTTCTGGATGAGCTGGTGCGCAACGCGAATTATCCCATCGAACAGACACTGATCGCCTCCGGCGAGTTGAGCAAGCATATTCTGCATACTTGTCGCACCAAGGATGTCGATTTAGTGGTGTGCGGTAATCACAATCAGACATTCTTTTCGCGCGCCGTCTGCTCGGCGAAAAGCATTGTCCAGGCCAGTGAAGTTGATGTGCTATTAGTGCCGTTAAGCGCGTAAAACGCTCCCGCCAAAGCGGGAGCGTTCGTTACTTTAGGCTAGCTTTTGAAAGGTCGCCACTTTACTTTGTAGCTGGCTTTGTGCGCTACGTGGCGTGATGCGCTTTAAATCGCTGATAAACCTCTCCTGCCAGTGGTGGATATCATTCTCCTTAATGACCTTGAGCATCTCCGCATGGCGCGAAATACGCTCCGCCAGCGGCATCCTTAATGCCCTGTCCATCGCCGCCGCGACATCATCGCGATCGTAAGGGTTAACGATCAGCGCCGACGTCAACTCGTTCGCTGCACCGGCAAATTGAGAAAGAATTAGCACACCCGGATTTTCAGGATCCTGGGCCGCTACGTACTCTTTCGCCACCAGGTTCATCCCGTCACGCAGCGGCGTCACCAACCCGACTTCCGCATAGCGGAACACCTTCATCAACACTTTGCGATCAAAATGCTGGTTGAGGTAATACAGCGGCGTCCAGCCAAGCTGACCGTATTTACCATTGATACGCCCGGCTTCGGTTTCCAGTTGATGACGAATATCCTGGTAGGCCTGCACTTCGCCACGCGAGGTGGGCGCAATCTGCGTATAACGAATTTTACCGTGGTGCTGAGGGAATTTCTCCAGCAGGGTTTCATAGGCAAGGAAGCGTTCCGGCAAGCCTTTGGAGTAATCCAGACGCTCTACCGAGAAGATGTTTTTCACATTCTTCAGTTCATTTTTCAACTGCGCCAGCTTAGGCGGCAGCGGCCCTGCGGCCTGCTGCGCGATTTCTTGCGGCTCAATACCTATTGGATAGACTTCAGTGCGGAAGTTTTTGCCCCAGGCAACATGCTCTTTGCCACCACGCGTGGTGAGCCGTGTTTGCATCGACAAACTATCGAGGAAGGCCAGACGATCGCTTTCGGTCTGGAAGCCCAGCAAGTCGTAATCACACAGTTGCTCAAGCAACTCGGCGTGCGGCGGCAAGGCATTGAAAATTTCCGGCGTCGGGAAAGGAATATGCAGGAAGAAGCCGATCTGGTTGTTGACACCGCGCTTACGCAGTTCGCTGGCAAACGGCAACAGGTGGTAATCATGGATCCACAGAATGTCGTCGTCTTTAATCAACGGCAGCAGCTTTTCTGCCAGTAGCGCGTTGACATCCTGGTAGCCTTCCCAGGCCTCGCGCTGGAACTTCACTAAATCCAGACGATAGTGGAAAGCGGGCCACAGCACCGCATTGGAAAACTGCGAATAATACTGCTCGTAATGATCTTCGCTGAGGTTAAAAGAGGCCCAGGTAATATTCCCTTTCGTGACCTTTTTTAGCGGTTGATCTTCGTCACCGATCTCCCCGCTCCAGCCAAACCACAGCCCGCCGGTCGCTTTTAGCGCCCCGAGGATCCCTACAGCCAGCCCGCCAGCGCTGGATTTTTTATCATCAGGCGGAGCAATACGATTAGATACTACGACTAAGCGACTCATAGCCATCTCTCCTGTTTGTTAGCGCCCGTTGTTCTTGTTGTTGATGGTCGACAAGTTTTTCAAGCCATTGATAGACATCATTTACGCCAGCCAGACGCCACATTGCCTGTGTTGCGCCAGGGCCAACTTTTATCGATATGCCGCCAAGTTTATTAACGGTTATAAATCCATGTTCGTCAGTCAGATCGTCGCCAAGAAACACCGGTTTCTTGCCGAGAAAGGGCGGCGTTTGCATAAACGCGCCAATAGCGGCGCCTTTATGAATGCCAGAGGGTTTCAGCTCGACCACACATTTTCCCGGCTGCATTGCCAGTTGTGGATAGTGCGCGATGAGTGTTTTTGCCAGGGCAAAGACCGCCTCTTCATGCTGCGGCGCCTGGCGATAATGCAGTGCAAATGCCATCCCTTTGGTTTCAAGTTCAACGCCGGTCAGCGGCGCAATGCCATGCCGGAGTTCACGTTCCAGCGGTTGTAAAACCGCTTCCGGCAAGGTCATTCGTTCGGTTCGACCATTGATATCGCGGCGCTCCGCCCCATGTACCCCGGCCAGCGGGAAACGATACGGTTTGGCGAGCTGTTCCAGCTCAGCAATTGAACGCCCTGAAATCAATGCCAACGCCCTGTCATTTAGCTCAGCAAGCAATGAAAGTCTGGTCAGCACATCTTCAGGGATAAAAACATCATCCGGGTGCGGTTTGATGTCCGCAAGGGTGCCATCCAAATCGAAAAAAAAGGCAAAATTTCCGGAAATGAGAGGCGGTATAGATAGTGCGTCTTCCACCCTGGTTTCCTCCTTACAGTGTCAGATGAGAGCCGTTTTTCATTAACGTCTCATTATCATTAGCCATGTAAGTATAGACAGTGTGACGCTGCTCGCCATTTTAAACATGACTTACCAGCCGGATTAGCGGCTGGTAAGGTCTGGAGTTACACTATAAGGTTGTGTGCAAAATTTAAGCAAAAAGCATCAAACCGTGCGTTTGGCCTTTTGTTTGTAGCGGTCGAAAATCACCGCTGCAAGCAGGATCAAGCCGCGCACAACGTATTGCGAGAAGGGAGAGATATTCAGCAGGTTCATGGCGTTTTCCACGGTCCCCAGAATCAAGATCCCGGCCACAACGTAGGAAATTTTACCGATGCCACCTTTTAGCGACACGCCACCCAGCACACAGGCTGAAATGACAATCAGCTCATAACCGATCGAGGTCATTGGCTGCCCGCTGGTCATACGTGAAGCAAGGATAATCCCCGCCGCCGCTGACACAAGGCCAGAGAGCACAAAGATAATAATCTTGGTCCTGACTACCGGCACACCCGCCAGCCGCGCCGCCTCTTCGTTACCGCCAATCGCCAGCGTATTGCGACCAAAGGTGGTTTTATTGAGCAGGAAACCAAAAATAATCAGGCAACCGACCGTCAGCCAGATAGGCGCAGGCAGGCCGAGCCAGTTTGCATAGCCGAGCGTAAAGAAGCGCTCATCTTCGATCCCCACCGCTTTACCATCAGAGATGATATAGGCCAACCCGCGCACAATCTGCATTGTCGCAAGTGTGGTTATCAGGGCGTTGATTTTCAAACGGGCGATGACAAAGCCGTTAATAAAGCCGCTCACCACGCCGAGCAGCAACCCGGCAAATACGCCAATCCACAGGCTTTCGCTAAGGTTGATCACCACCGCCGTGGTCACCCCGGCACAGGCAATGACAGACGCGACAGAGAGGTCGAAATCGCCGGAGGCCAGGCAAAAAAGCATGCCACAGGCCACCATGCCGGACATGGATATCGCCAGCCCCAGCCCTTTCATATTGACGAAAGAGGCAAAGTTCGGCACGAAAACAGCGCAACCAATGAACAGTACGGCGAATACCACCAGCATGCCGAACTGATCCCAGATGCGCCCGAAGCTGAACGCCGATTTCGGCGCGCGGGACGTAGTTAAAGATGACATCGTATTCTCCTCACTCAGGCGACAGCCTGGCTCACTTTCGGCATCGCAAGGCTCAGCGCCTGCTGTTCATCGCCCTGACCGTGTAATAACTCACCGGCTATTTCACCTTCACGCATCACCACAATACGGTCGGCGACACCGAGGACTTCCGGCAAATCACTGGAGGCAAACAGCACCGCCACACCGCGGGCCGCCAGCGCATAAACCACGTTGTAGATTTCATGTTTCGCCCCGACGTCAATCCCACGCGTAGGCTCATCGAGCAGGATCACCTTCATCTCTTCCGATAACCAGCGGCCAAGAATGGCTTTCTGCTGGTTACCGCCGGAGAGATTCATAATCAGCTGATCCGCGCCCGGCGTTTTGATATTGAGCGAGCGAATGTGGTGCTCGGCGTTTTCGCTCTCCCAACCATTATTGATGAGACACCCTGCGCGAATGTATTTACGCCGGGCGCTGATGTTGATGTTCTCCTGCACCGAGTGCACCGGAATAATGCCTTCGGCTTTGCGATCCTCCGGGCACAACATCATGCCAGCACGGATAGCATGAGCAGGTTTGTGAATATTGACCAGCTCACCGTCAATAAACACCTGCCCTTCGGTGATCTGTGTACCGCCAAACAGCCCTTTCATCAACTCGCTGCGCCCGGCACCGACCAGCCCGAACAGGCCGACGATTTCCCCGCTGCGCACGCTCAGGCTAATCGGCATACGAACTCCTGGCGCTTTCACCTGCTCCAGGCGCAGACGCTGCTCGCCATATTCGCGCGGCTGCCAGCCGTAAATATCGCCCAGCTCGCGTCCGACCATCGCCTTAACCAGTTGGTCATGATTGACCTGCTGCATATCGGTAAAGGTGCGCACATAACGGCCATCTTTAAACACTGTAATGGCGTCGCTCAGGGCAAATATCTCCTCCATGCGATGCGAGACATAAAGGATGACGCGACCCTCTTTACGCAGCTCACGGATCACCCGAAACAGGTTGTCGATTTCACGCGCTGAAAGGGAACTGGTTGGTTCATCAAAGGCAATAACTTTGGCGTTACGCGCCAGCGCCTTGGCAATTTCCACCATCTGCCACTGGCCGATGGAGAGGTATTTCAGCGGCGTTTGTGGGTCGATATCCAGCCCCAGATGTTGAAGCTGCAAACCTGCTTCATAGTTGAGCAGGGAGCGGTTCACAATGCCGCTTTTATGCGGCAACTGACCCAGGTAGATGTTCTCGGCGACGGTCATTTCCGGCACCAGATGCAGCTCCTGGTAAATAATGGCCACCCCGGCGTTCAGCGCGGCGGTGGTATCGGCGAAGGAGACTTCTTCTCCTTTTATTGCCAGCGTACCGGTTGTCGGCGCGTAGTTGCCGCTGAGGATTTTTAGTAGCGTTGATTTACCGGCACCGTTCTCGCCCATCAAGGCGTGAACCTGCCCGGCATAACAATCAAAACTGATCTCGCTGAGCGCTTTTACACCGGGGAATGTCTTACCGATGCCGCGAAACGAGAGATAAGGAGTAGACTGTTGCATAACGTCTCCGCAAAACAGTTCATTGTACGTCTGGCTCCCCGCTTATGCGGGGAGCGCAACCAACAGAGAATTACAGTCCTTTTTTCGCCAGCTCTTCTTTGAAGTTATCGCGAGTGATCAGCACCACATCCGTAACGGCGGTGAATTTCGGCGGTTCCACGCCTTTGGTCACCCAGTTGTACAGCAGCTCACTGGTTTTGTAGCCGTGAACGTCCGGGCTTGGCAGCAGAGAACCGAAGAAGCCCGTCGCCTGTGCTTTGGACAGTTCGCTCACCGCATCCACACCGTTAATGCCGATACCAATAACGTCCGCCGCTTTAAAGCCCTGCCCTTCCGTGGCACGCACGCCGCCAAGCACGGTGTTGTCATTCATGCCCAGCACCAACCAGTGTTTCACTTCCGGATGCTGTACCAGCAGGGAGTTACCGGCATCAAACGCACCGGGGATATCGTTCGATTTCGTCGGCACCTGGTAGATCTGTTTTTCCGGGAAACCGGCTTTTTTCAGCGCGTCCATGGAGCCAGTGGTACGGCGGCGAGCGGTATCCAGTTCGTTAGCCGTAATTGCCATCACGCCGGTCTGTTTCACATCCCAGCCGCGTTTTTGCATCTCTTTGTACAACTCATCGCCCTGACGTGCACCAATCTCACTCGCCGCCATCATCACTAACGGCACCGAGGTCATAGGCTCGCCTTTGGCGTTGACGAACTGGTCGTCCACGGTGATGACTTTCATATCGTAGCCGCGGGCTTTGGCAACAATTGCCGAACCCAGTTTCGGATCGGGAGTACAGATAACAAACCCTTTCGCGCCGCTGGCCGCCAGGCTATCAATGGCGTTCAGGGTTTTCTCGCCGTCAGGAACGGCGATTTTGATCACTTCAAAACCTAAATCTTTGCCTGCCTTGTCGGCGAATCTCCACTCCGTCTGGAACCATGGCTCTTCCGGTTGTTTAACCAGAAATCCGAGCTTCATGGTTTCAGCGATAGCGGATTGTGACATAACGGCAGCCAGGCCGATGGCCGCCAACGCTTTAGTGAATTTGTGCATGGTAAACTCCAGCTTTAGCATTCTTTTATGTAGGGAAAACAACTCATCAGGTCTTTTAAAAGTTCATAAAACAAGGCATTAGAGTCCATACATCACTGGAGCTCTGTGCTGGAAATAGTTTTAGCGGGAAATTGATTCTCCATAGGAGAGCGGCATCACACGGCTGAATTACAGTAATTCCGTACATAAATTCAGCGATTTATCACATAAAATCAGCCGTTTTTGTCTGACAAATAAGAAGGGTAAAAGCAGAATAATCCATAACATCAGCCAGCTTATCCTTGTGCCCGGATACAGGGTGCATCCGGGCAGAAAAATCACCAGCTATAGTAGATATGCTCGGCGTGATCTCGCGCCGCGATTTCGTTCCCTTGCAGGCGCGCGGCTATCGTTAAAGCAAAATCGAAAGCCAGCCCCAGACCTTTGCCGCTGATTAGGTTGCCATCTTCCACCACCGGCGCATCAACGTATTCGCCGTCGCGCACGTTTTCATATAAATCGCCGGAGCAAACATAGCGGCGACCTTTCAGTAAGCCGTTAGCGCCCAGCACGCGCGCAGCGGCCGAACAGATTGGGCAAATGAATTTGCCCACCGCGTCATGATGTTCAACAAACTGCAGCACCGCCGGGTTGGCGGCGAGGTTGACGCTGCCCTGCGGGCCGCCGGGCAACACGATAGCGTCATACAGCGTTTGCTGCCGCTCGGCCAGCGTGCTGTCTGCCACCATGGGGATATTGTGATAACTGACCACCGCGCGGGATTCCGCACAGGCCAGCGTTTCGACCTCTATCTGCAAGCGGCGCAAAATATCAATGGTGATAATCGCTTCCGCTTCTTCAAAACCGGGCGCCAACAACACCGCCACTTTTTTCATTCCCGACTCCTTTTGTGCAAGGTTGGTTGAATTCAGTGGCGTTATTGTTGATCAAAACAACGTTTCAAAATCCCCGCTGTGTCACAGACCGGCAGGCGCAACACAGCAAGAATAAAATCAGTGCGCTTCGCCCTGCGGAGTGAATTTCAGTTCAATTAAAGCGATGGCTTTTTGGATAGCGCGGCGCGTCACCGGATCGGCGGCTGCCGGATGGGTGGAAAAATCGATGCTTTTTAACTGGTTCGCCATTTTCTCACGCACTTCAACCGGCGCGATAACGTCGATAACATCAAGGATTTGTTTAATGACCAGCTGGCAGGCTACGACATCAGAGACCAGTTCCTGGTCAGCAGAAAGATTTTGCGACATATGAAGCTCCTTTACTAAAGGGCGTCATAGTAGCGGGAAATATCAGGCAAGAGTAGTTTTGTCCCCTTCTGTCGCCGAAGTGCGGGCATAAAAAAACCTGCTCACGGCAGGTTTTTTTATCATCAGAACATAGCGCCTGGCGGTACGTCTTTGAAAGTCTTGCAATAGGTTTCAAACATATGCTTCAGGATTTTACGCAGCTTCATCTTTTACTCCGGCGATGTGTTATGCAGGTGTTACGTCTCAATGCGCATATAATATGACCTGCATCACAAAAAGCAAGTTCAATGTGATGGAAATCACGTTTCAAAAATCAAAAATGCGGTAACTTTGTTAAAAATCCAATTATAAATCCTGCGGTTAGCGCGCTAAAATATTTTTTAGCATCCTCAATTATTTTTGCAAATGGCAGCCCCATAATGAGTGAAAGCACCCTTTCGCGAAAGACAGGAGGTCTTTCTCCCGCTGCGCTACTGGTAGCCGGCGCTTTCTTTATGGAGTTTATCGACGGCACGGTGATCGCCACGGCGTTGCCGGATATGGCAAAAACCTTTGGCGTAGAAGCCGTCGCGCTCAATATTGGTATCAGTGCCTATTTGATAACGCTTGCGGTGCTGATCCCCGCCAGCGGCTGGATTGCCGACCGCTTTGGCGCGCGCAATGTCTTCTCGCTGGCGCTAGCTATCTTTACTCTCGCCTCGGTGCTTTGCGGGCTGTCGACCAGCGTTGATATGTTTGTCTCAATGCGGATTTTACAAGGTATCGGCGGTGCGTTAATGGTCCCGGTCGGCCGCCTCGCGGTGTTGCGTACCACACCGAAACACCAGCTTATTACCGCTATTGCCACGCTGACCTGGCCCGCGCTGGTCGCACCTATTATTGGCCCACCACTCGGCGGTTTTATTACCCACTATGCCAACTGGCGTTGGATCTTCTTTATTAATGTGCCGCTGGGCCTGCTGGCGATTGCGCTGGCGTTACGCATTATCCCCAATATCCGCGAAGAGGAGCGCCGTCCATTCGACTTGCCGGGTTTTATTGCCACGTCTGTGGCGATGGTCAGCCTGGTGTACGCCATGGAGGCGTTGGGTTCTGAACATCCGCAAGGCGCGCTAACCGTTAGTTTGCTGGTACTCGGTGCGCTAACGCTTATTTTTACCCTGCGCCATTTCCGGCGCGCAACGTGGCCGATGATCCGTCTCGACGCCATGAAAGTGCCGACATTTCGCGTAACCATGTACGGCGGTTCACTGTTTCGCGCCTCAATTAGCGCCGTGCCGTTTCTGTTGCCGCTGCTGTTTCAGGTCGGATTCGGCATGGATCCATTCCACGCCGGGTTGTTAGTGCTGGCGGTGTTTGCCGGCAATCTTTCCATCAAACCTGCCACTACGCCGCTTATCCGCTGGCTGGGTTTCAAAAAGCTGCTGTTAATCAATGGTGCGCTCAATGTGCTGGCGCTGCTGGCCTGTGCATTACTGACTTCCCACACACCGGTGTGGATGACATTTATGATCCTTTATCTCGGCGGCGTGTTCCGTTCGGTGCAGTTCACCGGCGTCAGCACGCTGGCATTTGCCGATGTACCGTCGCTGCAAATGAGTTATGCCAACACGTTATTCAGCACGGCAACACAATTAGCGGTGGGCTTAGGCATTACGCTGGGCGCAATTGGTATTCGCATTGGCGAGCATGTCAGTACGTGGTTGCACATAACCGCCGTTGAGGGGATCAGCTTTCGACTGGCGTTTGTGTTTATTGCGCTGATTTGTCTGGTAGGCATGATTGATACGCTGCGGCTAGCAAAGGATGCGGGTAGCGCCGTGTCGCGTAAACAGAAAGCCTGATGCAGGAAAGGAAAAAGAAGAAAGCCGCAACAGACGTTGCGGCTTTTTATTATCAGGCGAGGACTTCGCGAACGAAGGCTTCAATCTCTTTATTCTGGCAGTTTTCAAAGAAGCACTTCTGGAAACGCTCACCAGAAACGGCGGTTTTCACCAGTTCACGGTCGATCGCACGCAGTGTATCGAGATAGTTCTCTTTTACCACTGCCGCTTTGACCTGGTTCAGAATGCCCGCGTTGCGCACCTGCGGTTCTTTGCGCTCCGGCGGGTAACCTTCCCCTTTGCGGCCAGTAAAGGCTTTCTCAAAGATAAAGCGCACGTTCAGTTCCGCGCCCCAGCCAAAACCTTTCGCGAACGGCAGCGCCAGTGCGTTACCGTTGTTGATCTGCGCGAACAGGAAAGCATCCGCCGGATCGATACAGTAACCGCACACCACACCCGGATGGATATTCAGTGACATCAGCGCGCCCTGGCCAGTGCCACAGCCGGTTACCACGAAATCCACTGCTTTGGCATTCAGCAAAATACTGGCCATAATACCAAGGTGGATATAGGTCAGATGGTGGTCGTTCTCATCGCTCATCCCGACGTTAAATACCGGGAAATCTTTCTCATCGGCAACCGTCTTCAGCTCTTTGAGGATGATGGCGTTTTTCGCCGCCTGGCTGTTTTCCATCATCAGTGCAATTTTCATTTTAGATCTCCTGTGACATGCTTCAGATAGCAAAGGTTGGGTAAACCTTACTACCTGACAAACATACTTTCAAATTTAATGAAAAATGGTTTTAAAAATCAGAAGCAGGCTCACAGTTTTTGCTCTTCGTGCAATGTCGTCGCGATTAGTAGAGGCTGTTCGGCGGGTTATTCTGTCGATTGCCTGCAAATCAACGCGATAAGATGAGATCATGCCAAAATGAAACAGAGTGATTTCATGAAGAGAATAGTTGTAGCCGCCTCGCTGCTCCTGCTCGCGGGATGCACGATGACGAAACAAGCGGAAGTCAGTAGCGTGGATACCATCAGCGGCCTGGTACGCCTGAGCTATAACCAGTCGATGATGCAAACTGCAAAATACGACGCTTACACCGCGCAGGGGACTGCTAATAAACAGTGCCAGCAGATGGGTTATGCCACCGCAGTACCTTACGGTCAGCCGGTGCAAACCTGCAGCCTGATTAGCGGGTCGGTCTGTATGAATACGAAAGTGACAATTCAATATCAGTGCCGTGGCGTGGCGTTTACGCAAACCAAACCGACCTGGTAAATTCTTAAGCCAGTATAATTCTACTGGCTTATCTTTTTATTAAAAATAAAAACAATTCTCATTTATTTAATTAATCCCCGCCAATGCGTGTTATTCTCATTCTCTTCTTAATACATTTATTTTTTATTTTACCTTTTGCAAATAATTAAATAACAAATTATAGTGAGCGCTCCTTACGCCTGATAATTATATTTATGGAGTCGCGCCATGTTAAAAGCAGAGATGATCGAAAAATTAAATGAACA
The DNA here is from genome assembly GCF_042788165.1 of Kosakonia sp. YIM B13588. NCBI lineage: Bacteria > Pseudomonadati > Pseudomonadota > Gammaproteobacteria > Enterobacterales > Enterobacteriaceae > Kosakonia > Kosakonia sp. YIM B13588. The sequence goes on from NZ_JBHZPO010000001.1 coordinate 1,116,439, forward strand.
AATGAATCTGGAACTGTTTTCTTCCCTGCTTTATCAGCAGATGAGCGCCTGGTGCAGCTACCATAGTTTTGAAGGTGCGGCCGCGTTTCTGCGTCGTCACGCACAGGAAGAGATGACGCATATGCAGCGCCTGTTTGATTATCTGACTGACACCGGCAGCCTGCCACGTATCAATACCATTGAATCGCCGGTGGCTGATTATGCTTCGCTCGACGTTCTGTTCCGCGCAACGTACGAACATGAACAACTGATCACGCAGAAAATTAACGAACTGGCACATGTCGCGATGACCACTCAGGATTATCCAACATTTAATTTCCTGCAATGGTATGTGGCGGAACAACATGAAGAAGAAAAACTGTTTAAATCAGTGATTGATAAATTAACACTGGCAGGTAAAAGCGGCGAAGGTCTCTATTTCATCGATAAAGAACTGGCGACGCTGGACACGCAAAACTAATATTACGGGCGGTAAAGAAAATTCTTTACCGCTTATATTAATGCCTGCAAATTTTACTTTCGTGAGTAGAAAAACCCTCTTCCGCCGGAATAAACTTTCCGCGTGACGCCAGAAACGCGACCAGTTCAGCCGCCGTCATTCCTTCCGCTGAGCAAGTATGAAAACGCGCCGCTTCGCCAAACCGATGAATAATTGCCGCCGTCAGACTCTCGTTTGAGTAGCGCTCGCCTGTTTCAATCATCATATTCAACACTTCATGACCGTGAATGGATGTCATAGATCCTCCCCGAAAAAGATGCATTATAAATTCAGCATTTCAAGCGGGTGTTGCGCTAAAACAGGTTTACATGCATCCGGCACAACTGGTACAGCGCCAGTCCTGCTTATTCACGGCATGGTAAAAGTAGCGATAATTTGCCGTTTCCAGCGGGATACCGTTTGCGTAGAACAGATCGGTCAGCCAGTCGACGTTGTCAATAATCCACTCATCTTCCGGTAAGCCCTGAGCGAAGGTTTCATCATCCGGGTCAATGATCGAATAGATTGCCCACGTCCCCATATCCTTTTCCTGGCAAGGCTCTGGCAATGCTATCTCTGCCCCTTGCCAGCTAATTTCCCAGTGACCGTGACAAAGCAGGTTGCCGTTGCGCGTCCATCGTGCTGTAAAGGGATTAGTCTCCGGCATTGCCAACCCTCAATATTTTTGAAAATTTAGAATATTTTTTAAGTTACGCTGAATTGTTACGTAAAAACATCCTCCTGATGAAGTAGGCAAATCCGACAATTTCTCTGTGCAGACGCCCTAAGAAACCCCTCGTAAAGAAATGAATACAGCGCATGTAACGGTTGTTTGACGAAACCACTGATTTGCCTTACTCTGCGCCGCATCTTGAGCTGGCAGTGTGTTTTATTACAGAGGAAAGCGTGAAGAATCGAACACTGGGTAGTGTTTTTATCGTCGCCGGAACAACCATCGGCGCGGGAATGCTGGCAATGCCGCTGGCAGCGGCAGGCGTAGGTTTTGCGACCACTTTAGTTTTACTTTTCTGCTTGTGGGCAGTGATGTGTTACACAGCCCTTCTTCTGCTGGAGGTTTATCAGCATGTTCCGGCAGATACCGGGCTTGGATCGCTGGCCCGGCGTTATCTGGGGAAATATGGTCAGTGGGTGACAGGCTTTAGCATGATGTTTTTGATGTATGCGCTGACGGCGGCATATATTAGCGGCGCAGGCGAATTGCTGGCAGCAAGCATCAGTGCGTGGCTTAACTTGTCGCTTTCGCCCATTACCGGCGTGTTGCTGTTCACTCTCGTTGCCGGTGGCATAGTGTGCGCAGGAACCTCCCTGGTCGACCTGTTTAACCGTTTCCTGTTCAGCGCTAAGCTCTTGTTCTTGGTAGTGATGCTGGCGCTGCTAATGCCACATATCCATAATGCTAATTTGCTGACCATGCCGCTGGAAAAAGGTCTGGCGCTGTCTGCCATTCCGGTCATTTTTACCTCGTTTGGTTTTCACGGTAGCGTCCCAAGCATCGTCAGTTATATGGGCGGAAATATTCGTAAACTGCGCGGGGTGTTTATCACCGGCAGCGCCATCCCGCTGGTGGCCTATATTTTCTGGCAACTGGCAACGCTTGGCAGTATTGATTCTTCGACCTTTATCGGGCTGCTGGCCAGCCAGGCCGGGCTTAACGGTCTGTTGCAGGCATTACGCGAAGTGGTGGCGTCGCCACATGTTGAGTTAGCGGTACATCTGTTTGCCGACCTGGCGCTTGCAACCTCTTTCCTTGGTGTATCGCTCGGTCTGTTTGACTACCTTGCCGATTTGTTCCAGCGTCGCAACACTGTCGCAGGGCGTTTACAGACAGGCGCGATCACTTTTCTGCCACCGCTGGCGTTCGCGCTGTTTTATCCGCGTGGCTTTGTAATGGCGTTGGGCTATGCCGGTGTTGCACTTTCCGTGCTGGCGCTGTTATTGCCTTCAATACTGGCATGGCAAAGCCGCAAGCATCATCCGCAAAGCGGTTATCGCGTACTCGGCGGCAAACCGGCGCTGTGTCTGATTTTTGCCTGCGGCATCGCGATTATTGTTATTCAGTTCTCTATCGTCGCCGGGTTGTTGCCGGAAGTCGGTTAATCACCGCCATCAGGTGTGAGTGCTGGCATGTTCAATGTATATGCTCACACCGCCCTTCCCGCCATTAATGATCAACATCCTGTTCACTCCCCACGACGCTGTATGGAGAAGCTTGCCGTAGCACAGGCACGAGGAAGCATACCCGCACCAGCAAATGTACGGATTTAATTACCGCTCCGGAAGGAATGCGAAATGAAAGCAGAAAATTTAAGGATATAAAACGTCTCGCCAACGGTGAGATACAACCGCAAGGTTTCAGTAATTCCGGTGGCTTGCAGGGCAGCAATGCCCTCTTCATAATATGAAACCGAATGGCGAAAGGATGGCGAAGGCTGGAAAACAGGCATAAAAAAACCGCCTTTAAGGGCGGTTTCACGACACTGCTTATCATTGATTTTATTGTTGTTTTCCCATGGTACCCGGAGCGGGACTTGAACCCGCACAGCGCGAACGCCGAGGGATTTTAAAAACTATCGAGCCGCTTTTAAAATCATAACATTATGATAATTATACTAATATATGCTGGCTTATGATGGCTTATACAGAGCACCACGTGTTTCTTATCGCCACTTCTGATACACTAAAAAAACTGTTTACACGGATTTTTTATCCAATCTAGGATCATACAATCACTTATGATGAAGCCGCTTTTAGCAGCAGGCAAACTGATCACTGAATTCGCTCATCATCTGAGTAATGGGACAGTACCTGATAATTTTACTATGCGACGGATGGAAAGAGAGATTTCATACGCCCAGAACGAACCAACGATATACTACACAGCTACTGCTTTTCTTTATGCTGTAAAGGGCGATCTAAACCATATGATCAGCACCTTTGAATATGCATGCCAATGGGTAAAAGATGCTTCTGTTGGCAAAAATTACCTTTTTGCGTTGGTATGTACATATTCTTCAGCTAAGTACTCAGAAGTTGCAATCAGGCTAGCATCTGTATACCCGTATTCTGCTTACCTCAACCTATGTGCTGCCTTTGAATCATTGCGGTTGGGGCGTCGGGATAACTTCCTGGAAAATTTCGACAACACGATCAAATTGATAAATGATGCTAGCCTTAGAGAAGAACTCATTTTTCTAAGAGACTTTGAGGATCAACGACTGTCTTCCGCATATGACGTCTCAGGGTGCAATCAAGAACAATTTGTCTTGATCTCCAGATTTATCCATCAAATTCTTGATAAATTTAAAGTGAAGAAATATGCCACTGCTATTGATGCTAGTTGTGGGGGGAGTTATCGCACGGTTTGTTATGACACATCAGTCGAGAAAATTGTCGATATGAATTTTGCACTTGTCGATTTGATTTGTGACACTACTCAACTCGATAATTGCCAATTAACTCCTCAGTTTCTATGGGAAGAAGTTAAAGATAATTCGCAGGAAAACAGCGAAGATGACATATTCACTAAAGTCGCAAGATATTCTTGATGTTGCTGAAGCATTAATGAATATCCAGAGTGAGGCCGCATATCGCTCTGCTATATCACGTTCCTATTATGCAATGTTTCATGCTGTTTTGGAGGCTCTTGAATCTAATCCTCCTTCAAGCCAAAATCATCATGCAGCATTGATTCAGTACCTTCAGAATGCTGATAGAGAACCAAACGAAAAGCTATCTGCGCGAACGAGAAAGAGGCTTTCTATTTTTTTACGACAAGAGCGTTTCAATAGAAATCGTGCTGATTATGAGCTTTCACGCCGTATGTCTAATAAAGAAGCGGAGCAGTCTTTTTTAACCGCTACACGCTTCATGTCTCTATGTAAAAATGAAATAAACAAGCAATAACGTTAGCTATTCTGAACACGATTCGGTTATCTCGTTACTGCTTGTTTCACTGCTGGCCCGGTTATCAAATGGATTAAGCGCAACAGCAGCATCCAGATGGCTCGGCGCGAAATGAGAGTACCGTATTGTCATCTTAATGTCGGTGTGGCCGAGTATGCGTTGGAGCACCAGAATATTACCGCCACGCATCATAAAATGGCTGGCGAAGGTATGCCGTAGCACATGGGTAAGTTGACCGTCCGGCAGCTCAATCCCCGCCCTTTTCACTGCCGCCTTAAATGCCTCATAGCAGGGAGTGAATAGCGCCCCTCGCTTCTTCGGTAGCAGTTGGCTAAGGGCTGGCGAAATGGGAACCGTGCGATTCTTTTTGCCTTTAGTTCGGGTATAGGTGATTCGCCCAGGCAAGATCTGAGACTGTTTAAGCCCTTCAGCTTCTCCCCAGCGGGCGCCGGTTGCCAGGCAAATGCGAGCAACAATACCTAAATCAGGGTTACGGGACTCATCGCATGCGGCAAGAAGGTGATCGATCTCACTCTGATAAAGGAACGCCAATTCCTGCTCTTCCTCTTTAAACTTCCGGATACCTGATAGCGGGTTTTCTCCCTGCCATTCGCCCAGGCGTTTCAGTTCCGCAAATACAGCATGTAGATACGACTGTTCACGGTTCACGGTTGCTTCGCTTAGCTTCTTCTTACCCTTCGGATTCCATTCGCCACTTAGTCGACGCTCACGATAAACAGCGAATACGTTTTTATTAAAATCTGTCGCAAATGGGTCATTTAGCCTTTCACAGATCGCCAGCAGTTTGTTTTTGCGCTCTTCACCGGAAGTAAGTGCCTTTCCATACATCTCATACCAGCGATCAATAAGTTCCGACAGATGAGGGCCGGAACCACTACCAACCCCCTCCGTGGAAATACGATTCATTAACCGGCGCTCATAAGAGAGCGCCTCACCTTTCGTGGCGAACTGTTTACGTGTACGGCTTCCGGTTGCACCATGCGGGTAGCATTCGCAGAGCCATTTGCCGGAAGGAAGCTTACGAACGGTCATTTAGGCAAAGCTCTTCCATTGCTCTTCGCTAATAATTTTCAATTTAGTACCTTTCTCATCGCGATAAGATACCGCCTTCTCAATCTTTCTTCCGTAGGACTGGAACCGCCAGTCCCTCGCGCAAAGCGTGCCAATTATCAGATAATCAATTTTTTGTGTAACAGTGGAGCTAATCTTTGCACCTGACGCACGGAACTCATCTTCGCAAACGCTTCGCTTACCATGCAAAAATTCTCCCGTAAGACACACCGTAGCACCATCAAGCTCAAGCGAATCAATAGTATCAAGAGGTAAGGATGTTGAAAGGCCATCAACGACGCCTTCTTCAATATTACTGCCAGTAAAATCTATTAATGCAGATTTTAAGGTGTTGCGCTCTTCCTCAGTGATAACCCCATCATCCAGGATCTGCTTAACCACTGCGTAAAGTTCTTTGCCGGGGTAGTTGTTTTTCAATGCCGCATTTTTTGAGAGGAACCAATTAAGATAGCGAATTTCACTCTCATTGAGTTCCTGATTGGCAATCATTCCCTTGCATAAACCTTCCAGTAAGTGCTTATCTGCGTCTTCAGAGAAGAGATCTATATTAGGAATGTCCAATAAGTCTTTTTGAATAGTAATTAAATCCGCTTTCAGAAATTCCAATTCGACTTTTTCTATCACCCCATCAGCAAGGATATCGGAAAGCCTGCGCTTAATTGTTTTCACGCAGTAGTTATTACTGATAGCCTCAGCCTCAAGCAGCCAAGTATCAAGGTAGAGCACTTCTTTACTATCAAGAGCACCGTCACTTAATAGACCATCAATGATGCTTATCAGATTGGCAAATAACTTACTTCTGTTTCTAACATAACTAAATGTGCTGAGTTCCGTCATAACTAATCACCTCTTGTTGAGTGATATATTATTACTCTCTAAAAAAAGAGAGCACCCACGACCAAACCTACAATAAAAACGACGATAATTTCTTTGGGATAATCTTTTAGCCAGGTTGCAATATCAGAGCGATTGTTTGTTGATTCATTCGCTGGTTTCGTTTGATTTTCTTCGTCCAGCCAGGACAGAGCCATCTGTAGCTGCGGGCGCGTAAGATCATTAAATCTTCCGGTACCAAAATTGATATGGCAAAAACGAATGAGACGTTGCCGGGAGTCCCCTTCCTCGCTATTTCTCAGCAACAAATGGACAAGCGCTTTCCTTGCGTCACCATCTTTACAGCGTTCCAGTATTGCCTGAAGGAAGCTAACGGCTGTCTGGTACTGATTAACCGTCATTTCATCAATGCTTGAGACGCCAATTTCTGCATGCATTCTTTGCCAGATTTCATAGGCTTCACCTTCCCCCGCTTCAGCTATGGAAAGAACTAACTTATTAAGTTCTTTACGCTGTGCTTTTACGAGTGGGCGCTCGTCTCCCTCTGTAGAAGGTATCGCTATATTGATTGTTCGCTGTGCATCAAGCCGTTCTATCTGGATGTTATTTTCATTAAAGTCGCGGCCCGCATTGCGGTTTTGATTTCCAGTAGAATTTACCGTCATTAAACATCCTTACTTTTTATTTTCGCTGAAATCCCTTCCCGCTACACGGTTCCCATGTCCGGTGACATTTATTGCCGTATCTGACGCCAAATTTCCGGCATTCAGAGCAGCAAGAGCAGCAGCTTTAACGGCAATAGGAGCAGAACGAAATAGATTGATTAGATGTTGTTCATCCTCGTTTAGAGCTTCAGCAGACCGAACCCCTGTGACAACAAACTGAACGTCTACCCCAAGTTTTGATACTGCGAAAAGATAAGACGCATCCGGATACCGCTCGCCTTTTTCGTAATTCAATTGCGCCAATTTTTTCACTCCACCCACGTCGCCAAAAGCTAACTGACTTAAGCCAAGGCGTTCGCGTTCCTCTTTCAGACGCGCCCCGATATTCTCTCGCATACAAAAACCCTTGGCACAGGTATTCAAACGAATACCACAATGTGATTCACGAACACTTAGCAGATCACAATATACCACTATGACGCAAGCTAACTACACCAGCAGGTCTCGAACCCCTAAAAATTCAGTGGCCGGTCGCCCTCTGCCGCTGCGACTCAATCCTGAAGAACGACACATCATTGAAGAAATGGCCGAGAAAGAAAGCCGCTCAGCCAGCAATATGGTACGTGTCATTTTCCTTCGTGGACTTGAGTCACTTCTTCACGTCTCAACTGCTAACAAGTCCGAATAAAAGGAGTGAAAAATGTCTGGGATCACAATCAATATTAATGTGAGCACACCCTACGTTTCTCTTAAGCGGTATTCAGAAATGACAGGAATACCATTCGAGACATGCCGGGGCATGATGGAAGATGGCCGTATTATTATTCGCCCCAAAACACGAAGGATGGAAAAACCTGAGGTCAATTTAGTAGCAATGCTCAAAGATGCCATTGCAAATAGTTAAAGGACGTGAAATGAAAAATAAATATCCTTTAATTGAGGCGGGTAAAAATCTTTTCCTTTACCGCGGTTTTACTATAAGAAAGGCACCGCGCAATAACATTATTAAATGCGCAACGTATTTAATTAATCAACGCGATGATTCTAATTCTTATGATAATTATCTGGGCCGTGATTTTGCGCTTGCTGAAGCCATGCGTACCGTTGACCACATGTTAAAAGCCGGGGGCAGCCATGCACGATGACGGCCCAACACTGGCAAGCTTGCTGCGCAAGGGCTGTCAGGTCACGCACTTTAAGAACTCGCGCGGATGGCTCGAAACTCCGGACGGGAGATTTTTTAAGCCCGAACCGGCCAAAGTTCAATTTATCAAAGGACTGAATAAACCTTTTATTTATGTCCGAAAGGTTAATAAAGGATTTGCTACCACACTAACCGAATTAATTAAAAAACTGATTAACTAATTCGGTCTTAAAAAATCGTTCCTGCTCTCACCACTATTTAAAACAGTGGCGGATTAACTCATCCCTGAAAAGAGGAAACACCATGACGAGACGAGATCAGTTTAATTTCATTCTGCATATTATTTTGCCAGCCATAGAAAACGAGGGGTTAACAATCAAAACCCAGCGCGACGGTGAAATTACATTATCCGCTCAAGGTTCTATTGCTGAAGATTTCGTTAAGAACTTGCGTCAGCACTGCATTGAAGAATTGCAGCGCCCTTCTACATCGTCGGTATATGGAGCTTAAGAAATGCAACGTCGAAATATCGAAACCCGTACAACAAAAATCGGCCCCGATGATGCCGGTCTGAACGATCTGCTGACTGCCGCCCGCATGGATGAACGTCGCGCCCGTCTGGAAGCCATGGCGGCGAGGCTGGATTCGCTGGCTGGAAGAATTACCAGCCGCCAGCTCAGCTACAAAGAAGCCAGTGAGCTTCTGAGACAAGAGGCGATCAACGTAGCCAATGCCATCGGGGAGATCATCTGATGGCGGACGAAATTGATATTGCGCAGCAGTACGAACATGAGGAGCGGGAGCGCTACATCCTGAACGCCCGCAGCAAACAAACTTCCGTTTCCCGCCTGACCTGTGATTGTTGCAGCGCGCCAATACCTGAAGCACGCCGTATTGCCGTACCTGGGGTAGAGCTGTGCGTGACGTGCCAGACCATCAGCGAATCAAAAAATAAACATCTCCGGGGTAAGAAATGATCAGCACCATTCTCAAATGGGCGGGTAATAAATCCGCCATTATGCCCGATCTGTTACAGCATCTTCCCGCAGGCGGTCAGCGTCTGGTTGAGCCTTTCGCGGGTTCCTGTGCTGTGATGATGGCCACTGACTATCCGGCCTATCTCGTCGCTGATATCAACCCCGACCTGATTAATCTCTATTGCACCATTGCCAGCGATTGTGACGCGTTCATTGAACTGGCTCAGATCGTTTTCGAAAGCTACCCCACCTCTGACGACTATTATCACATCAGGGAAGCATTTAATCAGGATGCTGCTTTGCCACTCAGCACCAGAGCGGCTTATTTTCTGTACCTGAATCGCCATTGTTATCGAGGCCTTTGCCGCTATAACGGCAGCGGTGGTTTCAATGTGCCATATGGCAACTACCGCGCCCCCTATTTCCCAGAAGCCGAGATACGTGCATTTGCTGATAAAGCCACACGCGCAACCTTTATCTGCGCAGGGTTTGAAGAAACGCTGAGCATGGTGCAGAGCGGCGATGTTGTGTACTGCGATCCACCGTATGACGGCGTGTTTTCCGCGTATCACACTAAAGGATTCAGTGAAGACGATCAGTATTGCCTGGCATCCGTGTTAACACGACTGGCGGCGGAAGGCTTGCCGGTTATCGCATCCAACGCCAACACAATGCTGGTTTCCTCCCTGTATCGCGCTTTCACCCTCCACCGCATCAGCGCATCGCGGGGGATCGGCGTTGCTGCTGGCGACGGGAAAAAAGCCACTGAAGTGATCGCCGTTTCGAACAGCAAACCATACACCTCGTGGATTGGTTTCGATCCTGCTAATGGCTGTGAAAAGTGCGTTGAACTCCATCCATGAGTAAAGCGCTCTGCTGCATCGGGGCAACAAAATGACCACGGAAAACCGTGGCCGTCGCGCCCCTTCTACACCGCCTCCCTTTCCGGGTAGTTCTGATGATGCTACCCGGTACGCCTATGAGTGGAACAAACCAAGAAAGGCCATTTATGTCGATAAGACACCTGCTGTTGATCTCGTTGAGCTGGGTCAAGAGCAGGAGTTTTTAGACTGGGTTAAACGTACCCTTCAAACTCTCCCGCTGTTCATTCGCCGCCGTCTGGCGGTGCGCATTGACAGCATTCACTCTATGAAAGGCCGCCATATCGCCAGGCTGGCCGTGCGGGATATTGTCAGGCGAGATCTGCCACATATTCAGGCTGTAACTGAACAATATGCCATTCCGGTTGACAGCGATGGCGAGGCATACAGTGAACTCAATACGCTTTACCACACGTTTAAGAACCTGGGGGAACTAACGCGCCGGTTTAATAACCTGCCGGATTACTCAGCCGAAGACGTGGAATTGATGGCGCAGGATATCGCCATCTACATGACAGGCGTTCTCAGCGAAGTAAACGACGATATAGCGGCACTGGATGACCGCCAGTCAGCGGTGTGGCTGTATAACGAAGCCGCGCGCCTGACTCTCTATTTTCGTCAGACGCCACCCGGATCGGGCAAACGTAAGTTGCGCCTCGACGAACTCGCCACTGCGATCAGTAAAATGCTGGATTCTCGTTGGTGGCATCGCGCATTAAGAAAATACGCAGTTCGCTGGCGCGAGCATCTGCATATCGCGTTTGGTGACGTGAAACGCGACATATCGCCCTATTGCAGCAAACACCATGTCAGCGAGTGGGATACACGGCGTAAACGTAGCCGCGCGATCATGAGCAAGCTGGAGCTGGAAGATCAGGACACAAAAGAACGCATATCGCTGATTGAGCAGATAGATAAAAGCATCTCCAACCCGGAAAAACGGCGCATTGAGCTGATGACGCGCATTGGTGGCTTTGAAAAAATCGCCAATGAAAATGGGTTTGCCGGAAGCTTCTTTACCCTGACCACACCGTCACGTTATCACGCGTGGAGTATGTTCGGGCACCGTAATGCCAAATGGAGCGGCACAAGCCCACGCGCGGCACAACGGTATCTAAACCGCATCTGGCAGCAGATACGCGCAGAGCTGGCCCGCCGAGAAATTCCCGTATTCGGGCTTCGCGTGGCCGAGTCCCATCACGATGGCACGCCACACTGGCACGGGTTATTGTTCACTGCCCCGGAGCATGTCAGCGAATTGCGCGAGGTAATGCAGGACTACGCCACCCGCGAAGATGCCGAAGAACTACGCAGCAGAAATGGCAAGTTGCCGCGCTTTGAAATGAAGGATATCGATCCGGAGAAAGGCAGCGCGACAGGCTATGTCGTTAAATACATCTCTAAAAATATCGATGGTTACGCGCTCGATGGCGAAGCCGACGACGAAAGCGGCAGACCGTTAAAAGAGACAGCAAAACACGCTACCGCCTGGGCCTCCTGCTGGGGTATTCGTCAATTTCAGTTTTTAGGCGGCGCGCCGGTTTCCGTGTGGCGCGAACTGCGCCGGATGCACGATCAGGCGCTGGCAGACAGCATAAATCCGCTATTTGGCGAGCTGCATCGCGCTGCCGACTCTGGCGACTGGCAGCAGTATGTGCAGTTGCAGGGCGGCGCATTTGTCGCACGTAAAAACCTGGTCGTTCGCATCTGGTATCAGTTGAAGGATGAACCTAACACTTATGGCGAATACCAGAACCTGATCAAAGGCCTTGTCATGCCAGCGGTCAACATTGAACCGGTAATCACCCGCCTTAAAACCTACTGCATCGTGAAGATAAAGCCCCCTGTTTCAGATGGCACGGGTTTGGCTGTTGACCTTCAGGGCGCGTCCGCGCCCTCTTGGACTCGTGTCAATAACTGTACAGAGGCGAAAAAACAAACAACTCCGCCACCATCAGCACCGTCAGAAATAGCCGTATCAGCTGGCGCTGACGGGCCGGAGCAAATTGTGATCGGGCAATTAACGCGCGAACAGAAAAAACGCATTGCTGAGAGCATCCGAAACTACAAACCGGAACGGAAGAAATCACCCGCCGAAGAGTTTGAGGCGCTGGCGCACGCTATTACGTCAGGTGAGCACACGGAATATGATCAGGCACGCGCCGAAAGTTACCTGCGCGCAGCATGTGAACTACGGAAGCAAGAGCAAGCCCTTACGCCAGAAGTTGAAACGCTGGCTGGACAGGTTCAGGTTTGGGCACAGATCAAAAAAATCCAGATCAGTCGGATTCAGGCCATACAGCTGGCGCGTGGCGAAGAAGTCACTGCGCTGGATACCGTGTATCGCGCGAACCCACGTACAGGTGAACTTGTTATTACCGATGTAGATAAGCAATGGAGAAAAACCCTGGCAACTCACAAGAAAAAAATATTTATAGACCGTTGGAAAACTGCTATCAAAATGTGCAAATGATATTGAGCATTGTCTTAACTTTTTCATGTAGTTGACAAATATTAATGACGGAATAGGATACAGTGCTAGAGGGTAGAAAAATCGCTTACCTTTATGAGATATCTCACTGACTAATCTTAATATCTAAAGTGGCTTTAGGTTTAAATATGGATAATAACACTGTAATTTCGCACATTACAAAATCGACAAATAAAGAAGTTAAATCTTCAAAATATTTTTTATTTTTCACTCTAATTGCAGGTTCTTTCTTCTTCTTTAAAAAAAATTTGTTTGGAGATGAATATACCTGGTTGTTTATTTCTTCAGCAGATATATTTAAACAAAAACTAGGTTGGATAAATAGCACCTGGGGGAGCATACTGTCAATACACGGAACAATAGCAGCTTTATCAATAACCTTCATGGCGATGTTTGTTCAGCAAGTTGCTGAAGCATCAAATAAAGATTTTATGCATATTACCAGACAGCTGGTTCTCCGGAGATATGAATTTTATAAATTTAGCATTGATGCTGTTTGCGGTTTGTTATTTGGAGTTTTCTTTTTAGCTGTTGGTGGAGGTGTCATACATTATTCATTATCAATGGCATGTTCTGTTTATTTTATTTATCAGTACATGAAAATATTCAAAGACCTATATTTTATTACAGAAAAAAGAGAGATAGTCACCGATATATTAATGAGCAAAATCAAAGAAATTGGACAATATATAAAAACAAAAAATCATAAAAAAACCATAACAACCCAATCATTTATTGATTTCGTCAAAACTCGCCAATCCTTAATTGTGGAGTATGACAGAAACTACGCGGAAAGAGAAAGTAAACAGCTTATAAACCCTTATAACACAAAAGATAAGGTATTGGTTGCATTCAGCAAAGATAAAATCATTGAACTAGATAACTATATTCTTAAAAAACATAGCAATGGGGACATAAAATTATTATTATTACCGTCATTTTATGATGCATCCTTTATCAAAAATGCATATATTTTCCATGATAGAGATTTTGACTTCACGTCAGATGATAAATTAAATAAACTAATAAGCGACTGCTTTAGTGCATCAGAAATTGACGAGAGCGACTATTTTTATAATTCCATTGAAATCAATACAAATCAAAGCTTAATAAACTCTCTAATCACAAATGACATCCACCAGCTTAATTTTTGCATCGAAACGCTGAGCATATTAATTATATCTTCAATGGAAATAGATATCTTCCAGAAGCTCCAACGAATGATTATTGAAACCCCAGCATCAAAAAACATCTCACCGGAGACACTTGCTTATTTTTATAAAGAGCTTTTTTATAAGTTTTTTAATGAATATTATGCTTTCACAGCTACGGTTTTCGATTACATGTTCGCCGCGCCTCGCTACATTTTTGATAAAGAAACATTTATTCATTACGCAAAAATAATAAATGAGTTCTCAACAGAGAGAGTAATGTATACACAAAATGAAGATCTCTTTATTAACTATATTAAAATGGCTCTTGACAACTTAATCAGTAAATACTATTCAGTTTTCTTTTTAAACTCAGACTTTTTAACAAAAAAAATCAAATATCTATCTCATCACAATATTGAATCTCTGAGTGATAGGCAAACATCGGTAATCGATGCCACTCTTACTGTCTTGAGCTACATTAGCACGAGGCTAAATCTTTTATATAAAAAATCTGATGAAAAACCGCTTCTTGAAATAAAAGATAGCAATGAAGAAATAACAAAATTAAAAGAATTATTACTAATGTGGTTGAATCCTGAGTTCTTTAAGGAAATATATTACAACCCAAGTACTTATGATATTTTATTTCAAAAAAAATCAAAATTTTATAACTACCATCATGAGGCAACACTAAAAGAGGTTGGTTCTATGGAGGTATCAAGCATTGAAAATGGATATCATAGATCTGTAGCTCTGGCGTTATTGTTCTTCAAAAGCACTGTTTATAACACTGGCCTAAGCACAATATACATTCGTAACATTGAAGAGATCATTAATAGTAAAAATATAACTACATTTGACATTGATAAAATAGAGAAAATTCTTCAATCTGAATACTTTTCGCAGATCATTTCGTTGCTAGAAATATCACCAAGCAATCCACAACTAGTAGGATATGAAAGCAGACGTGATAATTCCATAACAGCGTTCGAAGAAATTAAAAGTAAGATAATGCAGCTCACTATGGATAAAATAATTGCAAGTAAATATGATTCGAAATTAACTGAAAAATATAACTGCGACATTCAAAATGCTTTCCTTAAAGATTTGAATGAATTCATTGAAGATGACAACATTTCACGGCTTCAAAAAGATAGCAACTATAAATTAGACCTCATCATTGATAAAAGAGAAATAATAAAACCTTTAAACGGCGAGTTTTATTCGCAGTCGAGCAACATTCATAAACAATCAATCATTAATGATTTAGTGTTAAAACTAATCCGATCCATGGATGAGACAAAGCTGAATTTTGAAAAAATTAAAACCCCCAATATTCTACCCAGCGATATAAAACTCATAAGTATTAATTCCCTGAGACGCGAGCCAGAAGATAGTTATAAACTATACCGCGGCCATCGAATAACAAACCAACAGCATAGCAAACCCTTTAATGAGGATGGATTTTATTACATTAACTTCAATAACTGCTTTACTTTTTTTGCGCATAAAGAAAATTTAATAAAAACATATTTCCATAAAATAAGCCCTGAATTATTAATCTCTAACAGAATAGAGGTAAATAATCAAAATCTCGAAACCTATGTACATATGGAAGTATTCATAGAGCTGGAGTGGTTAAATAAAGATCCACAACATGTATATTTCATTAGCAATGAAGATTGCCAAAAATACATCGAAAATGAAAATGACATATTAAAATACATGAAAAAGACGCCTCCTAAAAAGGAATGAATTAGACAACTCACTGATCAATAGTTTTTAAGTGCATAAATTCGCACAATTTTGCAAAAATTTTGACGCTTTTTTGGAGAGGTGTCTGACCAAGACAGACGCACCAAGTAGCCTCATTTGCAAGTGCACAAAAAGAGGTACGTTTAGCGCACAGGCGAGGCGGGGGAGCAAGCGCGCGCTTTGGGGTGCAAGGCAAGGGTCAGATTGTCTCTGATCTGATGCCTGAGCCGCGCTATATTGCCGCGCACTCGCTCCGGCCCTGCGCTGGGACGGGTGAGAAAATGCCGCCTCAGAGCGGCTTACATCGCGTCTGGTGAGGGGTACGGAAAACGATGCCCGACAGGCGACGGGCAGTGCCGGAAGGTGAAAAAATTAGAATGATTTTCGGGAGTACAGTCGCGACACCACCACTCCTGATGGTGTCTGACGGAATGCTCAGGCGCTGTCGGAGAGAAGTGCATAAGGGTTGAAGCGGATCACCTCTTCGCCCAGCCAGTCATTGACGTGTTTCATGGCTTCCATCACGGGTGTCAGCTCATTGATGGCAAACACCCTGGCAGCTTTTTCCACATCGCCAAACGAGCCATTACCCTCCGGGATGGCGCCCATCAGTTGTGGTGGTACGCGATGCGCGGCAAGAATGTCGTCGCGTGTTGCCGACTTCACACCGATAAACTCATCCTTTGCCGATATCTGGCTGAACGGCAGGATCTGAACCGAGTCTTTCCCGCCGCCTGGCGCATGCAGCAGTATGTTCTTGAATGCCCCACCCCGCCGCGTATCCGTCAGCGTTTTCTTGAGCTTGTCGAGACTTTCCTGATCGGCAATGGCGCTGTTCACGTAAACAATGCAACCTGCATGGCTGCCGTTGTCATAGTAGAGCTTGCGGAACTTGTCAGCCGAGTGCGACAGGTTGGCCGACAGCAGCCCTGCAAAATACTCCGGCATACCGTAGATATCCTGGTGAATATCCGGGTTAATGACGTGGCACACTGAGCCAGTCCTGAACTGGTGATCATCCAGGCCCGCCTGAATAAACCAGTAGGTATCAAGATCGGAACCTCGACGGGTGTACTTGGCGAGTGAATGGCGCAGCCCCAGCGGGCCACCAAGCAGATTTGATCGCAGCTCAAGATAGGCGTTACCGAACACAAACCAGTCAAGCGCAAAGGCAGAGAACACCTGACGGGACAGCAACCGGTGCGGGATAAAACACCCGGCCAGCACGTTGCGTTTGAACATCAGCGCAGACTGGTGCCAGCTCGCATAGCCAAACTGCCGCGCCAGCCCGTACCAGCTGATCGGTGTTTCGTAATAGCGGCCATTGTTGGCGCAATACATGCTGTCCAGCAGGTCATAGGATGACGTGAGCGGCCATGGCCCGTCAAAGGTGAAAGAATTCAGTCCCGGCTGGTTTTTCAGTACAGAGGCCAGGTCTGCCTGCTCCCCGGAATGCTGCCGCGCACCGGGATATTTTTTTTTGCTCAAAGTCAGTACTCCATAACGGTCATGGTATTGCCGCCGTCAGCGCCCAGCGGTTCGTTGATAGTGGCAAGCATGGTCGCCCAGGCTAAATCACCGTGACTGACGCCACGGGCGCGGTCAGTGTCATAGGTGATCACGCCGCCCGGTGTGACCACTTTTCGCACCGCGCTGAACGCCGTGATCAGGTCATATTCTCCCCGGTCATACTCCCAGCGACCGGCGCGGATCATTTGCAGCATTTTCAGTACCAGCATGCGCTTGCTGGCGGGCGAAAACTGGTAGCACACTGCCGCCGGAAATTTCTTCTTCACGAGCTGATAAACCGCCTCACCGATGCCACTGCCATCGATACCAATGTGCTGAACGTTGTAGCGGGTCAGCATGTTGATGATCAGTTGCGCCTGCGCTTCGAATTCCATGCCACGTATGCGCTGGGTTCCGATGGTACGAAACTTGGCGCCGGGAACCAGCGGCGCCGCGTTAACCGATATTGCTCCGCTGTCACCTTTGCCGCTGGCGCCGTTGGGGTCATAGCCAATCCACACCGCGCGATCTGCCATCGGGCGCATGGCGTACGGTTTCCAGTCGGGCCAGTCGTCAAACCCGTCAACACCACAACTCAGCAACTGGTTGTAATCGAAAGCGGTTTCGCCATTTTTGATGAACACGCAGCCATACAGGTTGTCGTACTCCTCCGGGCTGTTCTCCTGCTGAATTTCCTCAATGTCAGTGAGATCCCACCCGTGATCGATGGCATCCTGAAGGGTGACGATTTGTCGCCAGATGTTGTCCGGACACATCAGGCCGCTGTTGAGTGTTTTCCAACTGGTGTCAAACTCAATCCGTTTGCCATGGCTGCGGCCTTTGTTAAACGCTTCACCACTCCAGAACGGATAGGCTTCGTGGCTTTCTGCTGACGGTGTGGAAAAATAGGTGCGAGTCAGCCCTTTCAGGGTTGCCATTGCCCCGGCCACTTTCTTCAGGTTGGCAAACTGCCCCACCCAGAAAAACTCATCAAAATAGAGGTTGCCGGTGTATGACTGCGCTGTTGCGGCTGAGGTGCCAAGAAAATGCAGCTCTGCGCCGTTCGCCAGATGGATCATATCGCCGCCCTTCAGTTCAACGTCCACTTCCTCAGCGGCAGAACGAATAAAACTGCGGAACTGATAGGCCTGACGGCGACTGGCGGAAAGGAATATCTGGTTGCGCTGATGCTTGTATTTCACATCGTCAGACAGCGCACGCAGCAACGCCTCGCGCGCAAAATACCAGGTGGCCCCCACCTGGCGGGATTTCAGTATGGCGCGGTTGCGGTGGTGGTGATTGTCGAACCAGCCGCGCTGGTGCCAGTGCAGCGAGCCAAGAATGTTTTCCCGCAGCGCCGCAATCTGCGATTCCGAGAAGGTATTTTGTTTCTTGCGCAGCTTCTTTTTCGGCTGCGTGGTCGGAGTGCCGTTATCCAGCTTTTTAAGCTGTCGTGTCAGCAGGTCGATTTCCTTGAAGTCACCGCCGGTCTTTTTATCCTTGCCGGTCAGCTGAATCAGACGCGCATCAATGGACGTGGTGACACGCTGAATGGGCGGCGTATCGTCCCATTCGTCGCGCTTTTTCCAGGCGTATACCGTGTTCTGATTGATCCCCATACAGCGCGTTGAGCTGACAACCCCTGCCGCAGATATCGGGATTGATGACACGCAATCAGCTGTATGTGTAAACGCCACTATCAGCCAGGGGGGTACCAATGAGTAACAGCCTGTTGCCACCCACCGCCAGTCAGTTTTTGCGCCGCACCGAAACCGCCACGGCAAGGATTAACGCTATCCCCGTCGAGCTTCACAAGCTCTGGGATCCGGATGAGTGCCCTGTGATATTCCTGCCCTACCTCGCCTGGGCGTTGTCAGTTGATCGCTGGGACAAAAACTGGTCGGAACAGACAAAGCGCGCCGTCATCAGGGCCGCTTTTATGGTTCACCGTCAGAAGGGAACCATCCATGCATTGCGCCGCGTTGTGGAGCCGTTCGGCTTTTTGATTCGGGTAACAGAATGGTGGCAGACCGGCGAAGAGCCGGGCACTTTCCGGATGGATATCGGCGTGCAGGAACAGGGCATCGCCGAGGAAACGTATCAGGAGCTTGAGCGGCTGATTCAGGATGCGAAGCCTCTGAGCAGGCATCTGATCGGGCTGTCGATCCAGCTCCAGAGTGCCGGTGAATTATACGTTGGCGCCGCCACGTTTGATGGCGCAGCGATGACGGTTTATCCCTACCTGCCGGAAGAGATCGCCGTTGGCGGTAATTACTACCCGGCTTCGGCCATACATTTGATAGAGAACACGAGAGTGAACGCATGACAGCAAAATATTTTGCCATTCTGACCAATCAGGGCGCCGCACGGCTGGCGAATGCGGTGGCGCTCGGTACGACACTCAATATCACGCAGATGGCAGTTGGCGATGCCAATGGGGTATTGCCAACGCCTGACCCGGCCCAGACTGCGCTGATTAACCAGAAACGCATCGCGGCACTGAATATGTTGTCGATCGATCCCAACAACAGCAGCCAGATTATCGCTGAGCAGGTGATACCGGAAAACGAGGGCGGATACTGGATCCGTGAAATCGGCCTGTATGACGACAGCGGCGTGCTGGTTGCCGTGGCTAACTGCCCGGAAACCTATAAGCCGCTGTTGCAGGAAGGTAGCGGACGCACGCAAACCATTCGCATGGTGCTGATCGTGTCATCCACGTCCGCAGTCACGCTGAAGATTGATCCTGCTGTGGTGCTGGCAACTCGACAATACGTCGATAATAAAGTGATCGAGGTAAAGGCCTATGCAGATAATTTGCTGAGCCAGCATATTGCCGCCAGCAACCCTCACACGCAGTATGCGCCGATTGCCAGCCCGACCTTTACCGGAACCCCCAAAGCGCCCACGGCAGCACAGACAGCAAACGATACACAACTGGCGACCACGGCATTTGTTAAAGCGGCCATCGCCGCACTGGTTAATGGAGCACCAGCGACACTCGATACGCTTGCCGAACTGGCAACAGCGTTGGGTAACAATCCAAACTTTTCCACCACCGTGACTAATGCTCTGGCGGGAAAGCAGCCTCTTGATAACACACTCACGGCGTTATCCGGGAAATCGGTCGCGGCTCTTCTCGAATACCTTGGTTTGGGAGATATAGCCCTCGCGGGGGTGTGTACAGGTGTTCTTGACGATGCCGGACATATCGACATACCCATGGTGGTTAATGGCGAGAAGAAAAAGCTCATCATCCAATGGGGTAGTACATCAACAACAACATCCGGATCAACAGTCACACTTCCGACGACCTTTCCAACTAAATATTGCGCGGGGGTCGGCTGTGAGGCCGGGGCTTATTCATCCATAAAAGTGGCCGCGATTATTCCATTATCACTAAGCACTATTGGTGTTTATGGACGTTCTCCCGGAACATCGGCACTGGCTAATACCAGTGTGAAATGGATTGTGATTGGTTACTGACTGAAGGAGTCATCATGCAATTTTCAGTTACAACGCAGGCTTTTTACGGAGCAGGGTTAAATTTTGGTGATGCCTTGCCATCTGATGCTGTGAGTATTAGTGAAGAGCAGGCTAACAAATTCTATAAAGCCGTTAACAGTGGATGTTATATCTACCTGATTGATCACGTACTGACAGCGTCGGAAACCAAACCCGATAATTACCACTCGTGGGACAATGAGAATAACACCTGGATACTGACCGATGCTGCAGCAGAACAGCAAAAGCGGGACCTAATTACATCAGCTGAGAATGAAAAAGACAGACTGGTAAATTCAGCACTACAGGATATCAGTGTACTCCAGCTTAAGCTTCGAGCAGGACGCACACTAACCACTAAAGAAACAACCAAGCTTAATGCAGTACTGGATTATATTGATGCGGTAAGCGCGATAGATACCAGCACCGCACCAGATATAACATGGCCTGAGTTACTGGTTTAGTCGGCCAGCAATGAAGCATTTGCGTGGCCTCTACATACTAACTCGTTAATGGTTACCAGTTAGATAACTTAAAGAGAGTGTATATTATCTAACTGTGATTTTTCTTGCCAAGGAAATAAATGGTTTTTCTATAAATCTATGTAGCACATAAGAAATAAAAATCGTTGACGCGACGAAGTAGAATAAACCAGTAAAGCCTAGCTTAGCGCTCCAAATGCCGGGGAAAAATGTAATAAACACTTTTATTATCGCCCAGTGTACCAAATACATTGAATATGATATGTCCCCCAGGAATTCTAGTGGTTTTACAGTGACATTTAAAATGTCCTCCAGGAGTAATGCAGAGATTATTATCGCCATACTTTGATAAAACACCCCGGTAATTCCCTGTGGAATGATTCCATAAAAAAACACTGAATAGATAAAAAACAATAATAGAATTATTGAAACGATTATCCTTGGTGTTTTAGGCGAATTTTGTATTCTCTCCCTGTTTGTTGTGTAAACGTAAGCCAGAATAATTCCGCCAACAAACTCCCAAAGCATCGTGGATGATAATACTTTAAATGGTGACTGGTATAAGCTTGTTAAGTGAAAATTTGAATGGGCATAAGAAGTCAATGAAAAGCTATTATTGAAATATAACTGCAGCATTACTGGCAGTGATATTAACAACATGGATGATAATACACCTCTAAATCTATAGGATAGAGTGCCGCAAAGTGCGAATAGAATATAGAAGTAAATTTCATATGTTAAGGTCCATGCGGGTCCTATTAGATTAAAACCATAGGCTGGAGCTCCAGCATTATAATCAATATGAAACAGGAAAGCGGATGCAATCACATCGGAAAATTTCTTATCACCGTAACATAATATTGAAACAATTAACCAAACCAATAGAAATAGCGGAAAAACCCTCAAAAGTCGTTTTATAGCAAATATTGATAACTTCATTTCATTTTTATTATTAGTAATAAAATATATGATGAAGCCACTCATTATAAAAAATATATCAACTCCGATTCTTGCATTTTGTAATAATTCTTTCCAGCTGTTCCCTATAAGCCCAGTTGAGTGATACAGAACTATTAATACTGCTGCAATCCCTCTTAGATATTGGATGGAGTGGATTTTCCTGCTTTCAATTATTTTACTTTTTACATTTAATTCATTCATGTTGTGCATATAAAAGTCTTTACTAAATATAGACATTCAGGTCTTTTGCTCAAAGAAATGAAGTTATTTCTATGCTCACATGATTTCAGAGCATTATGTATCTCCATAATTTACATGCAATTTATACATATTTCACCAAAAATGTATAAAAATTGTAGACAATATGCAGTTTGCGCAAAAAACATACAGAATATATCAGGTAAAAATTAACTTGATCGATACAATGCTTAGGATCCATATCGCTGCAGAGTTAAAAATGATGTTGCTCTGCGGAAGAGTGCCCTTATAAAGGGATACCGCCAGTTTCTTGACGGCATCGTGAAAGGTATTAGAACAGAGTGTTGATTGAACTACTGACCCGGTTAAACGCATTGGTTGCACTGGCTTTTAGTTCTTTCATGGCATCACTGATTGATGAGCTTTGCAGCCTGGTCCTAAAATCTTCATCAACACGGCTAAGACTGAGGGTAAATTCGATTTTTCTGGGATTGCCGTACTGGTCAAACTCAGATTTACCCCGCTCCAGGCGCGTCAGTACATACATCCCGTAAATCCGCCCATCCCCCTCAATCAGCGGCCAGGGCCGACCGGCAAAGCCAATCGTTTCAAGTGCAGAAAGGGACAGATTACCACCTGTTATTTCCGGGTAAAGCACGCCCTCCAGCGTCACGGTATCGTCGCCCGCACCGATGTATTGCCAGCTGGCAGACTGATTAACCCTTTCATTTTTAACGTGCCGCCATTCCTGCGAGTGGCGCAGCTGCTGATAGGGCGTGGTACGCAGCATAAAAACGAACATTCCGAAGACCATCATCATAAAAACGCTCCTTAATCGCGGTCGCGGAACGAACCACGGTTAGCTCTGTTGGTGGTGGCCAGCGCATCCCGGACGGCATCGCGCACCATTTTTTCAAGCTCCGGCACGGACTTACTTCCCACATCGTTGAAATTGATCTGAAACACCGGCGCAACGGAAGATGCAGCAACCGGTGCCGTAACTGCCCCTTGTGTGGCTGACGGAACGGACAGCACCCCGCCAGCCGCCGATGCAGCAACACCCGGTACAGGCTGAGTGATCACCCGCGCCTCCTGATACACGCCACGTAATGCCAGCGCCTGCGGCAGATTTTTGAATACGATATCGCCGGGGCCGATCTTCTTCGTGTTATCAGCCGTGGTTTTGGTGTTATCTGATATTTCCTTGAGACGCCGCGCTGTTCCGGATTCAGGGATGACAGGCGGAGTGGTAACCGGCGGAGGCGTTTTCGCCGGGGCATCGGGAGACCAGTTCCAGCTTTTGGGAACCATCTTTTTCTGCTGGGGATCCCACTCGTACATAACCGGCGCTTTGGGTGTCAGGCTCTCCGCTTTTCGCTTCGCTTCATCAAGCCCTGCCGGGATCAGCCCCAGCTTTTGCAGAACCCACCCTACCCCCTCCATCAAAAGGGTCAGCGGCGTCAGGAGTGCCTGCAACGCGAAACCAAAAACCTTACCAAACGTCTCACCGGCACTGGTGCACTGATCCAGGGTTTCTTTACTGGCCTGCATCGGCGACAACAGTTTTTTAAACCAGTCCCATACCTGTTTGATGCCGTCCCATATCATTGAAAACACAGGGATGAGGGAGGAAAAAGCATCACGCAGCGGCGCCAGCGCCTGCCAGACTCCACTAAAAAAGCCGAGGAAATAAGCTTTAATCGGCTCCCAGAAATGCCAGATCAGCAACCCGGCAGCCACAAATGCCGCACCAATCAACCCTATCGGACTGAGCAAAAATGAAAGCACACCGCCGAGGGCCGATACCGCTGTGGTGATCAGCCCCAGATGGCAGGCAGCCCGGTCAGGCGCAATGCCAGACCGCCAATACCTTTCACCAGTGAGCCAACTGCCGCGCCAGGCGAAAGGAATGCTGTAAGCAGCCCGCCGCGCAACGCCGGTAAAAGACCGGTTACGCCACCGATATTTTTAGAAAATGAACCGAGTAGCGCGCCCCAGCCGCTCATTCTGCCAAACACCGGGCCGCCAACGGTTCCCAGCGTGCGAAGCGCGGCAACTGTGCCTGTTATCCCTTTCCCTCCGGTCAGGAGGGTAAAGCCCAGCCGCAACTTTGCCAGCGGGCCAATCAGTATGCCTGTGACAATCGATACCGACCCAGCGCCGCAGTTAATGCCAGCGCGCCAGCCCCAACGATTAACAGCGTCTTTGCCAGCTCAGGATTTGCCTTGACCAGCCCGGCCACACGCGTGATTGTCTCATCCAGCCACTGAATCAGACTGCGCAGCGGGCCATTCACCGTATCGGATATTTCGGTCTGAAGTCCCTCCCATGCACTGCTGAGGTTGGATAAATCGCCGCCAAGGTTATCCGACATTTTTTTAGCCACGCCAGCCGATTCGCCCTGTGCTTTTTTCAGTTCAGCGATGAGCTTCTGAAGATCACCACTGCCGGCGGATTTAACCAGCGACTGCAATCCGACAAAGGCTTCCTCTCCGGCGATATCCTTGAAGAAACTCACCTGGTCAGTGGAGCCATATTTTTTGGTCGCCTTGTACAAATCGACGAGGATACTTTCAACGGGCCGCATCTTACCGGTGCTGTCGGCGACAGATACACCCAGCTCTTTCAGCGCCTTTGATGCTGCGCCGGTCGGTGCTGCAAGCCGACTCAATGATGCGCGCATTGCAGTGCCCGCGTCGCTGCCACGTAATCCACCTTTCGCCAGCATGCCCGCCATCCCGGCCGCTTCTTCCAGACTGATACCAAGGCTGGCGGCCACCGGGCCGGTGTACTTCATTGTTTCGCCGAGATCGCGCAGGTTGGTGCTCGTTCTGGTGAATGTTCCGGCCAGAACGTCACCCACGCGCCCCATATCTCCGGCCTGTAGACGGAACTGGTTGAGGATACTGGCACCAATATCCGCTGTTTCCCCAAGGGAAATATCGCCACTCAGCGCCCCGCCTGCGATGGCGGTATCCAGCACGCCGGGAAGCGCTGCCTTGATCGCCTCCGGCGTGAATCCGGCCATGGCGAGAAAGGCCTGGCCCTGTGCGGCGTCACTGCTGGAAAATGCGGTGTCTGCGCCAAGCTGTTTGGCCTGATCGCGCAACCCCTTAAACCGGGGATCTGTTTTATCCATCCGTGTCAGCGCCATCACGCGTGACATATCAGTATCAAAACCAATCGGGGTTGATAAAAAGCGCCCTGCGCCATAGCCCGCAGCGGCAGCACCGAGGGCCATGACCGTCCCTGCGCCCCGTAATTTGTCGCCGGTTTCTTTTGCCCGTGAATATTGAGCCTGAGCCTTTGTAATCGCGGCCAGTTGCTGGCGTTCCCGCTCCAGCGCCTGCGTATATTGCTCAGTTCTGCGCAGGGCGCTTTGCACCGCGCCACTTCCGGCGGTCAGGTTAACGCCGTGCTGACGGATAGCCTGTGTTACTTCACGTAGCCGGGTGGTTTGCTGGCTGTAGGTCTGGTTAAGCCGGGAAATTTTTCCGCGCAGTGTTTCAAGGTGTGCCGCCTGGGCCTCAGTAAGCTGGCCCCCTTCCCGCTGTTTCTGGTTGAGGCCATCGAAAGCCCGTTGCGTGCGGCTGAGTTTTTGCGCGGTGTCGTTGGCCTGGGCGCGCAGCTTGTCAAACGCTGACGTTTGTTTGTCGAGCTGTTTAACTGCGTCCTGTGTTTTTTTTAGTGATTCGGCAAGGCCGCCAACAGCTTTGCTGGCGGCACTGGTCGGGCGGGTGAGTTTATCGATCGCACTGAACGCGACGCGGATATTAAGATCCATGGGCTTCATCCTCATGGTTGCCGCTACGGATGGCGGCTTGCTGCCGCCATGCCATCAGTTCGCGCGGTTCCATGTCATACATGACAGAGGGCGGCCAGTGGAAAATTACAGCGATATCGGCAATCAGATCCTCAACGCTGCTAAAGAGAGCTTCCCTTATTCGTTCGCCGTCGCCGGCGCGTTCGGTACGGATGGCGCCGCTTTCGTCAAAAAAGGCGTAATCTCTTCGGCAAGTGCCACGTAATCCTGCGTATCCATTGCGGCAATATCCGCCGTGGTCAGCGCTGGCGAGGTAACGCGGGAAAGAAGCGTTGAGGTGGATTCAAAATCGAAATTGAGCACGTCAACGAGGCGCAGGCCACGAAGTGAACCAGCCTGTTTAATCGTCTCGGTGATGGTCACCACGGTGATTTCATCGTTACCGCGTTTGATGGGTTTCGTCAGTGTTACAGCCATGGGTAAATCTCCTGGGTGGCAACCTGTGCCACCGTTAAAGGGTTAAGTGAAAGCAGTCAGCTATTCAGGCCAAGCGCGGAAGAAATACGATCCGGGTAGAGATTTTCCCCGTTGCGCTTGTAGATAAAGTTCAGCAGGTCAATTTCCAGCAGCGGCTTATCATCAACCGACAGCCTGTAATAGGTGTTTTTGATGGCGTAGGTATGGTTAGTGTCATCACCCTGCTTTGCATCACCGGGATCAATCTCAGTAATGCGACCGCGCATTTCCACTTCCATCAGGGAACTGGTTCCGCCGCTATAAATCTCACCAGCAAAACGCAGGCGCAGTTCGTCAATGTCACCACCGTATTTCAGGAGCAACTCTTCAACCACGCCGCCAACAACCATTGAGGCATCCAGCGCGCCGGAATCGATACCCAGATCCACGGCAACCGCCCCGAGCATACCGGCGCCCTGAAAATCCTCAGTTTTGCGGGTAAGCTTCGGTAACGTCACGCTGGGGATTTTCCCGATGTAGTTCACGCCATTGACGAACAGCGTGAACAAACGAATTTTTTTAGGGATAGCCATTTACGCACCTCCGAGGGATGAAAATGCCGCTTCGTAATACTGATCGGTGAATGTCTGAATCATCGTCAGATCTTCCAGCGGTGGAACCGGGCTGTAGTTGTAGCGCACCACAGCTTTACCCTGCCGGATGCCGGTCGTCGGGTTATCAACGATATCGAACCAGCAGGATGCACCAATCAGTTTGCCCTCAGTGACCAGCGCCTGAAGCTTGCTGTTAATCCCACTCACCACGTCTTTGACGTTTGCAGGCGTCAGTGGCGTGTCAACGGTCGTGAATTGCGCTTCAGCGATGCTGTCCGCCAGAATCTGGGCTGTGCGGGTATAGACCTCAAAAATGTATTCATCCGTATCCGTGGTGCGGTTGCCCCAGAAACGGAATCCGTCACGTTTAATAAGCGTGGTGATCTCATTGGCATTCAGCTCGTTAGCGTCCGAATCTTCCGCCTGAAGCGCCCAGAAAACATCTTTGGCAATCCCGAGCACATTCCTGACAGCGACGTTGGATAACGACTTGTGCCAGCCCTGTTCATTATCGATCAGTGCACGAAGCCCCAACGCGTAGGCGACGGCGGGAAACTCTTCATTCACGCCGGTCTGTGAGTTATAGGCGATGAAATTGGGCCAGATAAGCATGCCCTCGCGCTCAGCGAACTGTCCGCGGTATGCTTTCGCTTCGGCGATATTCTCGCAGCCATCGCAATAGCTGTAAGAGAATGCACGTAGCTGCTTCGCGATCACGCGCAGCTGCGCCGTGACTTCCTGAGTGTCATAGTCCGGAACACCGAGAATGCGCGGGCGATAGCCGGTTTTCTGTTCGGCGGTCAGGAGGGAAAACATCCCGGTATAACTGCCGTCAGCCTGCGTGCCACCGATGATGAGCTTGGATTGAGTTGGCTCGTTCTCCCCTGCCTTCGCCTCCGCAACGCGCACCACAATCACGCGGGTGCTCACCTGGTCGGAAATGGCTTTAAGGGATTTGTAGAGGGAGCCTGTTTTTCCTGCACTCCCCAGGGCTGTGATAACACGCGTCAGCAGTACTGGCGTGTTGAGCGGAAAGGTTTCGGGGTCGGCGTCATCCGCAACAGCGACAAGCCCAATGACTGTGGAATCAATGTCATTGATCGCTGTCTGGAGGTCGGTTTCCTCCTTAACACGCGCCCCGTGGAAAAAGTTGTCGGTCATGCTGTACCGCCATCATGTTGTGAGTTCGGGGCTATATTCCACAAAATAAGCATGCCCGACACGCACTGCCGGGTGTCTGATGTTTGCGACAACAAACGACAGTTTTCTGCTTCGCGCGCGCATGAAACTATCAGCGCCGGAGGAGTTCATATGGCACTGTCAGCAGACGCAATCAGCAAAACCAAAGCACAACTGGATAAGAGCACAAAGACATTTCAGGATGAGCTGTCACCGGTTCCGGCGTTCCGGATCATGCTGGGTGGCAAGGCACTGACCATACTGGATGACCGGCTTATTTCACTGGAACTGACCGACAACCGTGGATTTGAAGCCGACGAACTGACGATCATTATTGCTGACAGTGACGGCCAGTTGCAGTTGCCGCCGCGAGGGGCGGAACTGTCAGTGTCCATCGGGTGGCGTGGCGAGCCGCTGGTCTATAAAGGGATTTATACCCTTGATGAAGTGTCGCACTCCGGGCCACCTGATCGCCTGGAGCTGACGGCACGCAGCGCTGATTTCAGGGATGAATTCAACACAAAGCGCGAAGTGTCCTGGCATGACGTTAAGGTTGAGCGCGTCATTTCCGCCATCGCCCACCGGTATAAACTGACGCCGGTTATTTCTGAGCAGCTGATCAACATTGAGATCGATCACGCCGACCAGACGCAGGAAAGTGATATGTCTTTCCTGACGAGAATGGCGGAAATGCTCGGCGCCATCGCCACAATCAAAAATGGCAGTCTGTTGTTTATTCTTCCCGGAGGAGGCGTCAGCGCCAGTGGTAAACCGCTGCCGGAATTTTCCATCACCCGTTCAAGTGGTGACCGCCATTCATTCCGTATTGCCGATCGTGATGCCTATACCGGCGTAAGAGCGTATTGGCTGGATCTGGAATTCGGCAAAAAGAAAAAAGTAACGATCAAAAGCCGCAAGCCGAAGAAGAAAAAACCACCGCGCAGCAGCGCCAGAGACGGGGATTATCTGGAGGGTGAAGACGGTAATGTCTATGTATTACGCAAAACGTACGCCAGTGAAACTGCGGCTAAGCGCGCAGCTGCTGCCAAATGGCAACAGCTCAAACGGGGTGCAGCGGAATTTACGTTAACCCTGGCGCGTGGCCGTGCCGATCTCTATCCGGAAATGCATGGAACCGTGGCGGGGTTTAAATCCGATATTGATTCTCAGGACTGGATTATTGCCCGTGCTGCACATTCAATTGATGAGGGTGGATTTAAAACCCGGCTGGAGCTGGAAGCCAAAATACCGGAATGGATTGCAGAGACTGAATAAACAAAGCCATAATAACAGCGAGTTCAACTCCCGCCATGGGAGGCCATCATGTTTGTTTGCCCCGTTTGTGGTGCTGTCGCTCGCACACGCACCAGTCGCCGTCTCAGCGAGATGACGATCCGCCAGTACCATCAGTGCCAGAACTTTGAATGCAGCATCACATTTACCACGCTTAACAGCGTGGAAAAGCTGGTAACGAAGCGCGGCCCGCGCGAGAAATTACCGGATGATTTCATCCCCATTGATGCATTTCCATCCTCACATTATGGGAATGGTCAATTAGATCTGTTGGTATAAAATGTTTGTCGCCTCAATATTTTTATGGAAGCAAGGAAATCATGAAGAAAATTTTAAGCACAGCAACCCTTTTATTTATCAGTACCGCTGCCTCAGCAGCAAGCCTTAAAGGTGACTATCCTGCTTGCACGTCTGAAAATGCATTTGAGAAATTACAAGCCATTATTCAGCACAAAGATCAAGGTTCTTACAAAGAAATCATGGGTACAGAATGTTTTTTCCCGAAGAAAGATTTGCCAGTTGATAAAATCGTATCAATGGGATGGACAAGCGGCGTCGCACAAGTAAAAGTTTACTTCAAAGGTGAACTATACGATTTGTGGACGAACACAGAGAATCTTCAATAATCGAATTACAATGATGAGAGATTATAAAAGACCCCGTGAAAACGGGGCTTTTTTCATTATAACACTCTAAATTTTGCCAAATCATGTCAGTCTGATTAGAGGAATATATTTTATATCACCTGATATGATAACTTGGACTTTCTGTACTAAGTGCTTTAGTTACCGCCACACCATCGCCATTTCATCGCCACTCAGCAAATTTCAGGCATAAAAAAACCGCCTTTAAGGGCGGTTTCACGACACTGCTTATCATTGATTTTATTCTTGTTTTCCCATGGTACCCGGAGCGGGACTTGAACCCGCACAGCGCGAACGCCGAGGGATTTTAAATCCCTTGTGTCTACCGATTCCACCATCCGGGCTCGGGAAGGAAATTGGAGGCGCGTTCCGGAGTCGAACCGGACTAGACGGATTTGCAATCCGCTACATAACCGCTTTGCTAACGCGCCTGAATACTACAGGTTTTTCAACCCGCACCCGCTAATATAGCCGATGCGTTAAACTGGAGCGGGAAACGAGACTCGAACTCGCGACCCCGACCTTGGCAAGGTCGTGCTCTACCAACTGAGCTATTCCCGCATTATCAAGATTTGTTGTAATCTCTTGATTTTACAATCATCTGGCGAGC
Organism: Kosakonia sp. YIM B13588; assembly: GCF_042788165.1. Lineage (NCBI taxonomy): Bacteria > Pseudomonadati > Pseudomonadota > Gammaproteobacteria > Enterobacterales > Enterobacteriaceae > Kosakonia > Kosakonia sp. YIM B13588. The sequence goes on from NZ_JBHZPO010000001.1 coordinate 1,147,046, forward strand.
TACGCTGCCTTCCGATGCGTTGCATTCTACTTACCTGACGCACTGAGTCAACGATATTTTTCAAAACCGGGATCGTTTGCTGAAAATTGCGACGAAACGATCACGGTTCAAGCAGATCGCCACGCGCAGCGTTGAGGTATTGCAGCATTGACCACAGCGTTAACACTGCAGCAACAAAAAACAGCGCAATGCCGGCATATTCAACCCAGATATTCGGACGCCAGAGGAGCCACACCAGCGCGACCATCTGCGACGTGGTTTTGACTTTACCAATCCACGAAACGGCCACACGGCTGCGCTTACCCATTTCCGCCATCCATTCACGCAACGCAGAAATAATGATCTCACGCGCGATCATCGTTGCCGCAGGCAGCGTCACCCACCAGCTGTGATAGTGTTCTGCGACCAGCACCATCGCAATCGCGACCAGCACTTTGTCAGCAACAGGATCGAGGAAGGCACCAAAACGGGTGCTTTGATTCCAGCGACGCGCCAGAAAACCGTCAAACCAGTCGGTTACCGCAGCACAACAGAAAATCAGCGCACAAACAAACGGCGCCCACGGAAAGGGAAGATAAAACGCCAGCACGAAAAACGGGATCAGGATGACGCGAAATAGGGTGAGCAACGTAGGGATATTAAATCGCATAGTGGCGTTAACTGTCTGTTGTCCGTAAATATTCGCTCTATGGTGCTACAGAGCCCTTAATGTTTCAACGAGTAGTAGATCTTTTCTGCCAGTCCTTGCGAGATCCCCGGCACTTTTGAGATTTCATCAATACTTGCATTGAGTAAACCTTGTAAACCGCCCATATATTTTAACAACATCTGACGTCGCTTCGGCCCGACACCTTCAATGGTTTCCAGTGAACTGGTATTTTTCACCTTCGCGCGTTTTTTGCGGTGTCCGCTGATAGCGTGATCGTGTGACTCATCGCGAATATGCTGGATAACGTGCAGCGCTGGCGAGTCAGGCGGCAGACTAAAACCCTCCCCTTCCGGTTCGAAGAACAACGTTTCCAGTCCTGCTTTACGATCGGCCCCTTTCGCCACCCCCAGCAGCAAAGGTTTATTTTTATCCCACGCCACATCCAGTTCGGCAAAAACAGTTTTCGCCTGCCCTAACTGCCCTTTCCCGCCATCGATGAGGATCACATCAGGGATTTTGCTCTCTTCAATCGCTTTACCGTAACGGCGACGCAGCACCTGATTCATCGCCGCGTAGTCATCACCCGGCGTGATGCCACTGATGTTGTAGCGTCGATACTCCGCCCGCAACGGCCCATTGGCATCAAACACGACGCATGAGGCCACGGTTTGTTCACCCATTGTATGGCTGATATCGAAACACTCCATGCGTTTCACTTCCGGCAACTCCAGCACGCTGGCCAGCGCAGAAAGCCGCTGATGAACCGTTGATTGCTGAGAAAGTTTGGTTGCCAGCGCTGTGGCGGCGTTGGTACGCGCCAGCTTAAGGTAACGCGCACGGTCACCGCGCGGTTTGGTTTGCACATTCACCCGCCGGCCAGCGAGTTCGGAAAGCGAGTCGCTCAGCAGCGTTTTATCGCTCAAGTTGAAATCGAGCAAAATTTCACCTGGCAAGGTACGCATCTGGCTACCCTGCAAGTAGAACTGACCAACAAAGGTTTCCACTACTTCGCCAAGCTCGGTCCCGCCCGGCACTTTCGGGAAATAGCTGCGACTGCCAAGCACTTTTCCCTGACGGATAAACAGCACATGCACGCATGCCATTCCGGCATCGAAAGCCACGCCGATAACGTCCAAATCGTCGCCAGTATTAGAAACAAACTGTTTTTCAGTTACACGGCGTACGGCCTGAATCTGGTCGCGGACACGCGCCGCTTCTTCAAACTCCAGAGCCTGACTGGCTTTTTCCATGCGAGCGATAAGCTGAGTCAGTACCTGATCATCTTTACCGGCAAGAAAGAGGCGCACATAGTCAACCTGCTGCGCATACTCCTCTTCACTGACCAACCCGGCGACACACGGCCCAAGGCAGCGGCCAATCTGGTATTGCAGGCAGGGGCGTGAACGGTTGCGATAGACACTGTTCTCGCACTGGCGAACAGGGAAAATTTTCTGCAGTAGCGCCAGTGTCTCGCGCACGGCATAACCGTTCGGGAAAGGCCCGAAGTACTCCCCTTTCGCATGCTTCGCGCCGCGATGCATGGAAAGACGAGGATGCGTATCACCGCTAAGAAAAATAAACGGGTAGGATTTATCGTCACGCAGCAGCACGTTATACCGGGGCTGGTAGAGCTTGATGTAGTTATGCTCAAGCAACAGCGCTTCGGTTTCCGTGTGGGTAACGGTGACATCAATCTGCTGGATCTGTGCAACCAGCGCTTCCGTTTTGCGCGAGGCAAGGTTGCTGCGAAAATAGCTGGAAAGCCGCTTTTTCAGGTCTTTCGCTTTACCGACATAGATAACAGTTCCACCGGCATCATACATACGATAGACGCCGGGTTTACTGGTAACCGTTTTGAGAAATGCTTTCGAATCAAAAACTTCAGTCACTGACTTATTAACGTCTCCGCATTGCACAACCCGTGGCGAATAGCGAGGTGCGTCAGTTCGACGTCGCCATGAATGTTCAATTTGCTGAACATACGATAGCGGTAGCTATTCACCGTTTTTGGGCTCAGATGTAGCTGTTCTGAGATCTCATTGACCTTCTGGCCTTTGGTGATCATCAGCATAATCTGCAATTCACGTTCAGACAAACTGTCGAACGGCGAGTCCGTTTTTTCGGGTTCGATTTGGCTAAGCGCCATTTGCTGAGCAATATCGGAAGCAATATAGCGCTGACCAGACTGCACCGAGCGGATAGCGTTCACCATTTCCTGCGGCGCGGCGCCTTTGCTGAGATATCCTGCTGCTCCCGCCTGCATCACTTTCGCGGGCAGTGGGTTTTCAGTGTGGACAGTAAGCATAATCACTTTGGTATCAGCACTACCACGCGCAATTTTCCGCGTCGCTTCGAGGCCGCCGATACCGGGCATATTCATATCCATCAGGACGACATCAACCGTATTGGCCCGACACCATTTAATGGCATCTTCCCCACAGTTGACTTCGCCGATAACTTTTATGCCCTTAATGTCTTCAAGAATGCGTCGTATCCCTGCGCGCACCAGTTCATGGTCATCAACAAGTAGTACGTTGATCAATGGAGTATCTCCGGAATAGGGATAACGCGACAAAAGCCTAATTCATCGTATATTAACTTTTTTTCATCTAACAGTGAAAGGTTAAAAAACCAGTAACTTTCGATTTTGTTCGCGTTTTTGGAAATTAAGTTGTACAGAGCGTGGAAAGTTTCGCAAGCTTTTCAAGCGCAGCGCCAAAAAAGTTTTAGTCGTGCTTTTCAAAGCGTTACTCAAAAATTGTGTTTGCAGATATGATTATTAGCACGCTTCGCATGTAACAACAATTAACTGCCTCTAAACCATGCTTAAACATATATTCTTCGATAATTAAAAGCAGCATGGCTTATTACCGTCAGGTTTAATTTAATAAACTGAAAACAGTGATCAAAAAACAACCACTGCTTTCTTTTGCCGTCATTATGGTATACTCCGCCGCTTTGACAGTGTCCGTCGCGCACGTGCGCGACATCGTAACGAGGAAAATAAATTGAGCACACCTGATTTTTCCACTGCTGATAATGCAAAGGAACTGGCGCTGGAAGTCTCCTGCCTGAAATCAATGATTACGCTGATGCTGCAGGCCATGGGCCAGGCAGATGCTGGACGCGTTATCCTTAAAATGGAAAAGCAAATCGAACAAATGGAAGATGAAGCTCAGGCGGCGGTATTTTCCGGTACTGTTAAGCAAATTAAACAAGCCTATCGCCAGTAAATAATAACCGGCTGCCAAAATAACTTTGTCAGCTGGCTATCTTTGCCGGGCAAAACATAAGGGATAATTAAATCATCCCTGTCGCCGCTGCGTAGCATGCGATCTGTGTTTTGTTCGGCGCATTAAATTTCTTCTGCATATTTTTTTGATGAAAATTAACGGTGTTTTCGGAGATGGATAAAATCATCGCGATCTCTGCAGATGTTTTACCCTCTGCCGTCCACTTGAGAATTTCACGTTCACGCTTACTGAATTTCATTTCAGGCGCCAGCACCATCTGATCTTCCAGACGCGTTAATGCCAGCAGGCTTAACTGCACCAGCGTCTGCAGGCGCAATTCAATTTCATCATCCGACATCATTTTGCCAAACAGGCTGGTGCGCGACACGGACAAAAAACCCATTGCATGATTGGGCAACATCAGGCACTGCGAAATACCTTTGCGCAATCCGTGATCCCGGGCAGCATCCCACAACACCGTGGCATCGCGAAAGAGTTTGTCATTCCAGGGAAGATGTCCCTGAATGAAGTTTTCAGCCTTCAGCACCGGGTCAATAGCAAAGTAGTTCTCTGCCTGATAATGCTGCATCCACGCTTGCGGATAAGAGGTTTCAACGCTCAACTTCGGCCGGGTAAAAGGCACCGGGTGGCGAACGCAAAGCGAAAAATAATCAAATTCCAGCAGCTGTGTCTGCCGCTGTAATTCGGAATAAACATCCTGGGATGTTGTCATCTCCTGGAACCGCGACATCATGTCACGACGCCAGGTAAAGAATTCTATATCCTGCATACCGACCGGTAATACCCCTGGTTTTAATAATCATTATTTTGTATACAATAAGCTAACACATAAAACTTAATTATAAATATAAAATATCGATACATCTGGAGATAAGTTGCGTTTAACGCCAGCGTTAACGGCTTCTTCAGGAGGGAATAACTGGCTGATGTTTCAGGCGCACGGCATAAAGTCGGTAAATATCCCTGCAAAATCTGTATGTAATAAACCCAGCCAATTTAACTTAAGTAAAATAAACGCGATTCAGCCGAAATGGGCGCTGAACCGCGAAAGCATTATTGCATGAGGAATTTTTCTAGAAACTGACGCGTACGCGGTTGCTGCGGATCGGCAAACAACGCTTTCGCTGGCCCTTGTTCCACAATACGCCCCTGATCCATAAATATTGCCCTGTCCGCCACGTCACGTGCAAAGCTCATCTCATGCGTAACAATCACCATTGTGCGCTTTTCCTGCGCCAGTTGGCGAATGGCATTAAGCACTTCTCCCACCAGCTCAGGATCGAGTGCGGATGTCGGCTCGTCAAAAAGGATCACGTCCGGGCGCATCGCCAGCGCGCGGGCGATCGCCACACGCTGCTGCTGCCCGCCCGACAAGCGCCGTGGGTAGCTATTCTCTTTGCCACTCAGCCCCACTTTTATCAGCAATTCACGCGCCCGCGCTGCCGCCTCGTCCTTTGGTTCGCCTTTCACGATCACCGGCCCTTCAATAATGTTTTCCAGCACTGTCCGGTGCGGGAACAGATTGAAGTTCTGAAAGACAAAACCAACATGCTGGCGTAACTGGCGGATAGCGCTTTTCTGCTGGCTCAGAGAACGCGCGGTATCAATGGTGATATCACCCACGCGGATTGTGCCGTTCTCCGGCTGTTCAAGCAGGTTAATGCTGCGCAACAAAGTGGTTTTACCGGAGCCGCTCGGGCCAATAATCGCCACCACTTCGCCCTGCTGCACCTCCAGATCGATACCGTGCAACACCGTCTGTCCGTGGAATTTTTTCACCAGATTTTTCACGTCGATAGCACTCATTTCGGGTCACGCTCCTGACGATTAAGCTGGTTTTCGAAATAGTTTTGCAGCGAAGAAAGCACCGTCGCCATTACCCAGTAAATCAGCGACGCCGCAAGGTACATGGTGAACACTTCCAGCGTACGGGAGGTGATTAACTGTGCCTGACGGAACAGCTCCGGCACCTGGATAGTTGCCGCCAGTGACGTATCTTTCACCAGGCTAATAAAACTGTTGCTCAGCGGCGGTAATGCGACACGCGCGGCCTGCGGGAGAATCGCGCGACGCAGCGTCTGCCACGGCGTCATACCAATACTTGCCGCCGCTTCCCACTGCCCTTTATCGATAGACGAAATTGCCGCGCGCAGCGTCTCCGCCGCGTAGGCCGCCGTATTAAGTGACAGGCCAATCATCGCCGACGGGATTGGATCCAGCTCAATCCCAAACTGCGGCAGACCGTAATAGATCATAAACAACTGGGCGATAAGTGGCGTACCGCGAAAAATCGAGATGTAAAAACGCGCCAGCCAGCGCACAGGTAAGAGCGGCGACATGCGCATCAGAGCTAGCAGAAAGCCCAGCAGTAAGCCAAAAAACATCCCGCCAATACTGAGTTGCAATGTAAATACCGCGCCCTTTAACAGGTAAGGCGCGGAGTCGATAACCAGTTGTAGACTCTCTTGCATTATGTTTGCTCTGCCTGGGAATTAAATATGGGGGTGATAGGCAAACAGCGCCGGTGCGCCACCTGTATGGATAAACAAAATTGGCCCGTTGTCTTTAAAGCGATTCTGCTCAATGCCATCCAATAACCCGGCCATCGCTTTGCCGGTATAAACCGGATCGAGCAAAATGCCTTCCAGGCGGGCAAGCAATTTCACCGCTTCCATTCCTTCATCATTTGGTGTGCCGTAGCCTGGCGCGAAGTAGTCATCCCACAACAGAATATCGGCGTTGGCCTGCAAGTCGAGTTCCCGCGCAATAGCCTGTTGCAGCGTCACCACTTTCGGTTTTTGATCCGCAACGCTACGTGAAACCGTCACGCCAATCAGTTCAACCTCCGGCATCAGTTGCTCAAGCCCGACCGCCAGCCCGGCGTGCGTACCGGCACTGCCGGAAGCGACCACCACCGACGAAAGGCCAACCGCACCTTCGCATTGTTGTACGATTTCCAGCGCACTTTCCACATACCCCATTGCGCCCAGCGCGTTGGAGCCGCCAACCGGGATCACATAAGGACGGAATCCCTGCGCTTCTACGCGCGTCGCCAGTTCCTCCAGTTGCGCAGTGGGATCCGTCAACGCATCACACATTTCGATCTGCGCATTGAACAGATCCAGCAGCAAGCGGTTGCCGTTAGTCAGGTAGTTTTCTGCGGTGGTGCCAATCGGGTTTTCCAGTAGCGCCACGCAGTGCAGGCCTAATTTCGCCGCTACCGCCGCCGTCTGACGCACGTGATTGGACTGGATCGCCCCTGCGGTAATCAGCGTATCAGCGCCCTCGCGCAGCGCATCCGCCGCCAGAAACTCGAGTTTACGCAACTTATTGCCGCCCATCGCCACCGGCGTGACATCATCGCGTTTAATAAAAATTTCGCGTCCCAGGTGATCGGAAAGCCGCGGCAAATACTCCAGCGGCGTGGGCGCGCCAATTAATTCGAGGCGCGGAAAGCGGGTCACATTGTGCAAGGACATAAAACCTCCGAAGACCGGGTAACGTTAGCAACTGCTTTTTATTATGCACACTAAAGTCGATGAAATAAAAAAGGCGCTTGATTAAGCGCCTTTTTTTAGCGGGTAACGATTACTTCGTCACATCCGCTCCAAACCATTTTTCCGACAGCGTTTTCATGGTGCCGTCTTTTTGCATCTCGGCAATGGCTGCGTCGATAGCTTTCAGCAAATCGTCATTACCTTTACGCAGCGCAACGCCGGATTCCTGACGCGAGAAAGCATCCCCCGCTACCGCCAGCGTATCTTTGGTTTTCTTCACCAGATCCAGCGCGGCCAGACGATCGACCAGGATGGCGTCAATACGGCCAACGCGTAAATCCTGATATTTAGTCGGGTCATCATCATAGGTGCGAATATCAACGCCCTGCACGTTCTTACGCAGCCACTCTTCATAGTTAGTGCCAAGACCTACGCCCACTTTCTTGCCTTTCAGATCCGCCGCGGATTTGATCCCCGCTTCGTTTCCTTTTTTCACCAGCGCCTGGATACCGGAAACGGTATAGGGCGTGGAGAAATCATACTTTTTCTTGCGCTCATCGGAGATGGTGACCTGGTTAATCACCACGTCGATGCGTTTAGAATCCAGCGATGCCAGCATGCCGTCCCATTTGGTGGGTTTCAGGGATGCTTTTACGCCAAGATGCTGCGCCAACGCTTCGGCGAACTCCACTTCAAAACCAGTAAGCTTGCCATCGTCGCCCTGGAAACTAAACGGCGGATACGTGCCTTCCAGACCCACCAACAGCGTGCCACGCTCTTTGACTTTATTGAGCAGGTTTTCCGCCGCGAATGTTTTCACGCTCATCCCTGCTACCAGCGCGACGGCCATCACACCCATCAGCGCCTGACGTCCCAAAAGTGCTAGTTTCATAGTTACCCCGATAAAGAAATTGGCTGTAGTGTAAGGTGCCTGACGCTAAGTACAAGCACAACTCGGCTACATCTTATTCCTTTTTAATATAAATCAGATGTTGCACCTACAGCGATTTTTTGCACGGAAGCAAAACGCATCTGGGTTTTAAACTGCGCATATTTGCGCAAGGCAATCCGATAATTATTGGTGCTGGTCGCAGGTAACCACGGTTCCAGATTTTCGTCGAGGAACCCTTCTTCAAGCAGCTGTCGGGAAATATTGAGTTCAGTGAGATGGTTGCCGAGGCGGCGCAAACGCACGACATACTCGCGCACCGTACCGTGGCTCATTTCGGTTTGTTCGAAAAGATATTGTTTAAAACCGATGATATCGAAGAAATCGCTCTGCTCTTTGCAGTGCAGATCGCCGCAAAAACGACAGAGCGCGACCCACTCTTTCTGCTCTTGTTGCCAGGCTGCTTCATCCAACAGCATATCCAGACGCGAAATCGCTATTTTGTTCACGATTTCGCCCCGGCGTACCAGTGTGATGCGATCAAGCAGCTTGTGGCAGTGTGCGCAATGCGTCTGGCTGTGTTTAAAGTCTTTAAGGTAGCGGCTTAGAGGCCGTCTTTTAGGTTGCTGCACCGTCATGATAACTCCTGGTTGTCAATGCGTTGTACGGCATTTACCAGGAGTGATGCAGAATCACCGACCTATAACTTACCCAGCTTGGTACGTAAGCGCTTAATGGCCTGGCTATGGAGCTGGCTGACTCGCGATTCCCCGACTTCCAGAACGGCGCCAATCTCTTTCAGATTGAGTTCTTCCTGGTAGTACAGTGTCAGGACAAGTTGTTCACGTTCCGGCAGCGATTCAATCGCTTCCATGACCCGGTGACGTAAATTACTTTCCATTAACTGGAATAACGGGTTTTCCTGTTGATGATCGTCGGTAACCAGCTCGATACTGTCGCCATGCTCTTCCCGCCATTCATCATAGGAGAAAAGCTGGCTGTTATTGGTATCGAGCAGCATCTGACGGTATTCCTCTACAGGAATTCCAAGACGCTGCGACACTTCTGTTTCCGTCGCGTTACGTCCCAGTTCTTGCTCAAGTTGCCCCATTGCCTGCGCCACTTCGCGGGCATTACGCCGAACGCTGCGCGGCACCCAATCGCGGCTGCGCAATTCGTCCAGCATCGCCCCACGAATACGCTGTACTGCGTAAGTGGTAAATGCCGTTCCTTGCAGAGCGTCATATCGGTCTACTGCATTCAGTAAACCGATACCGCCCGCCTGTAGCAGGTCGTCCAGTTCCACACTCGCCGGCAAACGCACCTGCAGGCGCAATGCTTCGTGACGCACAAGAGGTACATAACGCTGCCACAGCGAGTGTTTATCCATTACACCTTCAGCGGTATAGAGTGAATTCACGATAAACAGCCCTGCGTTAATTGAGTTATCGGCACGATTATCCGATTCTGGAGTGGTTTTAATCGGATGAATAGTGGGTGAAATGGGGGTTATTTGACTTTATTGAACCGTTCTCCCGACCGGTAATGCATATAACACCAGCTCAAAAGCCAGCGCCGGATGATGCCCGCGCAAATAAAAACGATAATTATCCGACAGTTCACGAATGTATTGCGGGATCGTCAGCAAATCTTCCGGCTTGTGATACAAGCTAATAGTCAAAACAGGCAAAGATGCACGAATGGTATGTTGCGCACCTTTTAGCGCTTCCAGTTCCGCCCCCTCAATATCCATTTTAATAAATGTAGCGTAATTCGTGCCTTCGAGAGCATTATCGATGCTGACCACATCAATGGAAGTGTTGCCTTCCCCTTCGCTTAAACGAGACGAGGTATCCATTCCGGAATCAAAGCGTAATGTTGTATTTTCCGACCAGACACCTTTATTGATGGCTTTCAGTTCAACATCGCCAATATCGGCACGCTGTAATAAGGCAAAATTTTTCGCTTCCGGTTCAAAAGCAAGGATTTTTGCCGGTTTCTTCACGCCCTGCTTCTGTGCAGCTTTCAGGAACGCAACCACGCTGTCGCCGTCGTAAGCACCGCAATCGACATACACTTCGTTATCCTGTAAACGCACCAGGTCTTCTGCCAGATAGTGGTTAGGATCGAAATATTTACCGTAGTACAAGCTGCGTGCGCAAATACGTTGATTAATAAACGCAACCAGCGTTTCTTTTGAGCGCTCATCGCCTAAAGAGTTATAAAACTCCGTCAAAACGGCTTCATTTTCCTGGCAAAATTCGGCGGTATAAAGCGTGTCCGTATTTACGCCAATAAAAGAGTGGTCGAAGATCAATATGCTTTCGGCGTTGTTTGCGAGCATCGCTTCTAATTCAGCGCTCACATACTGGATAGCCAGAATGTAATTATAGGTACCTTCTTGTCGGGTCAGTTGGTCTAAATTGATGATATCGTAACCGTAAAAGGTTGAACCTTCGGTAAAATATTTCTCATTGACCGCGACATAATCAACCTTCACATTCTGGTTGGTCAAAAATTCCCACGTTTTTTGCCCTAAATAACCGGCACCGCATAATACCAACGGACGACCATTCTTCTGCATTTCGTCGATCGTATCGAGAAAATGGTTTCTGGACTCGCTAATTTTTTCAAGAATAGACATATCTACCTCAGAGACTCATTCAGTACACAATAAGTGGCAATCACAGTACGATTTTTTGTTGCGCTAATGCGCTTTTGTTGGCGCTTTCAAGGAAAGCTAATCCTTTCAAAGCCACCTGCGAGCCAATAGCATAACTATTCGCTTCGCCGCGTAATGCTGCCGCGATATCACAGTAATAGTTCGCAAAGGCCTCGATAAACCCGGCGGGATGGCCAGCTTTAAAGCGGCAGTACCGCTCCTGGTTCGCCACCGTGTTGTCACTCGCCGTGCGGTCAATAATGCTGACGTTGCCGTGGATATCGGCGACACGTAAATATTCAGGTTCCATTTGCAGCCATTCCGCGCTGCCTTCTGTGCCGTACACCCTGATCCGCAAACCGTTGCGATAACCCAGCGCCGCCTTGCCATACCAGTAGTTGCACACCACATCATCGCTATAACGTGAAACGATATTCACCGTGTCCACCACGCCCGGCACACGGGCAAAGGTGCTGTTAACGGCATAGACATCCAGCGCATGTTTCTCGGTGAGGAACTCCACCAGTTGATGGACATGTACGCCAAGATCCAACGATACCGTCGGGATCGCGTTATCCGTGCGCCGCCAGGTTTGCGGTAGCGCGACGCTGCCGTCGCTGCGACAACGGCTGAAACCTTCTTGCGGCATCTCAACCATCACGTGCTGAATTCGGCCCAGCGCGCCGCTTTGCAAGCGCTGGCGTAATTCGCGCACCATCGGGTAGCCGGTATAGTTGAACGTCACGTAGAGCTGGCTATTCACCTCGTCGACGCGCTGCTGAATATCTTCAGCATCTTTGACGCTCGCCACTAAGGCTTTTTCGCAAATGATCGGCAGCGGATATTCCAGACATGCCATCAGAATTTCGCGGTGCGCGGGCGTAGGCGTGAGCACCACCACCGCATCCAGATGCGCGTGCTCTTTCTCAAGCAGCGTCAACGCATCCTGGTAAATCTTGCTCTCATCAAGCCCCCAGGCCATGCCGGTTTGCCGATTAAGGGCGTCATCCCGGCTGAAACAGCCGGCAGATAACTGGAAATGTCCATCCATCTGGCTGGCGATTTTATGGGTCATACCGATGGCGGAATTAAGGCCGCCGCCGATAAATGCCAGGGATAAGGGCTTAGCCATAATCCGGTCCTTACGTCGTTTTAAAAGAAAAATAGTTTTTAAGTTGCGGCGTCAGACGCGCCAGTTCAGCAACATCATCGAATTCAGCAAACACCAACCCAGCCCTGTCACGCGGCGCGGGCTCCAGCCGATCGCCAGGCAATTTCAGCGGAATAGTTTCGATAATACGTGCCGCCAGCGGCGCAAAAAGGTAGCCGGTAAAATGGGTATCGACATCGCTGGAAATAGTGTGCCGCGCAATGGCGCGAAGGTGCGCAGGTCGCCGCGCTGAAAACGCGGTGGCCTGCTGGCAACCCAGGAACGGGGCGACAAACTCGCTGGAATAATCAACGCCGGTTGAAAGCTCAATTAAACGGGAATAGAGATCGCCCGGGCAGCGCCGGGTAAGTTCGATAAGCCAAAAATCGTTGTCATTGGCAATAAACTGGGTATGCAGCAAACCGTCGACCAGTTGAAGCTGACGCACCAGGGTTTGCATACATTCACTGACGCGATCACGCATGCTTGCCGTCAGGGAAAGACTCAAGCTGCTGCTGTTGACCTGCCAGGGATAGACAGTGCAGAACTCATCGACAAAAAATTCGCAGACAATCTCCCCACCGCGGATAAACGCGGAGTGGCTGTAGAGCGCGCCCTGGCAAAAGGTTTCAATCACGCACTCGCCGTTTTGCGAAGCGCTACGGGCTTTTGCCACCGCATCGTCAAGTTCTGCGGCCTGCTGCACCAGGGTAATCCCGATGCCGCTATAAGCATCAATCGGTTTTACCAGCAACGGAAACGGGAGATGGCGCGCATCTTTAGCACGTCTTACCGCACGCGGGATCGGATAACCCTGCTGCTCTGCCCAGGCGCGGAAGCGATCTTTAAGAAAAAGCGTGTCGCTGACATCCGGCGTGTCGAAACCGGGCAGGCCAAGTTCGGCGGCAACGCGGCTCCCCGTCAGGTACGAAACATCGGTAACGCCAGGCGTAATGGCCGCAATGTTATGTTCGCGTGCGATCGCTAACACCGCATCGCAATCGGCATAATTTTGGACTTTGGCAATATCGGCAGACTTCATTCCCGCATCGTGCGGCTTACCGCTGCACACCAGCGTGGTAAAGCCCGCTGTTTTGATCGCCCGTTGTAAAGGTAGTGAGGCAAATCCCGCATCGAGGATCATCGCCGTACGCGTGGCTGTCATGCACCCTCCAGCGAAATAACTGCCGCACCGGGTGTTGCGGTTGCGGCGACTCCGCGAATGATGTCAGTGATACGCTGTTGATCTTCGCGCGCCAGCCCCGGATAAATCGGCAAGCACAGCACTTTGTCAGCGATAACATTTGCGCACGGCAAGTTCTCTTTCTGCGAGGAAGCAAGCCCACGATACATACTGAAGGAGCTAATCAGCGGGTAGAAATAACGGCGCGTTAAAATACCGGCATTTTTCAGCACGTCATAAAGCGAATCGCGATCGATACCGAATTCCGGCTCAATCAAAACCGGGAAGTAGGCATGGTTCCATGTCACATCAGCAGGCACATCCAGCAGACGAACGCCGTCGATTCCCTGCAGTAATTCCACATAATGCTGGTAAAGCGCCTGGCGATCGGCCAGCGCCTGATCGATATGTTTAAGCTGCAACAAGCCGAACGCCGCTTCAACTTCGTTCATTTTGGCGTTGATACCAGGGGCGACAACGCGCGTTTCCCCGGCAAAACCGAAGTTTTTCAAATAATCGATGCGCTGCTTGGTACGCGCATCGTGGCAAATAATCGCGCCGCCTTCGAAGGTGTTAAACACTTTCGTTGCGTGGAAGCTCAGCACCGACAAATCCCCGTGATTCAAAATACTGACGCCGTTTTTCTTCACGCCAAACGCGTGCGCCGCGTCATAAATCACTTTCAGGCCGTAGATATCCGCGACCTGCTGGATTTTGTCCACATCGCAGGGAATGCCGTAGCAGTGAACCGGCATAATCGCCGTGGTCTGCGGGGTGATCAGCTCTTCGACACGCTCAGGATTGATATTGTAAGTTTGCGGATCGATGTCGGCGAAAACCGGCGTCAGGCCATTCCATAACAGGGTATGGGAGGTGGCAACAAAGGAGTAAGGCGTGGTGATGACCTCGCCGGTGACGCGGAGCGCCTGCAGTGCGGTGAGCAGCGCCAGCGTACCGTTTGCGAACAAGCAAACATGTTTCACGCCCAGGTAACTTGCCAGCGCCTCTTCAAGTTCCTGATGGAAAACACCGCCATTCGTGAGGATCCGGTTGTTCCAGATCTTCTCAAGGTAAGGAATAAACTCTTCCAGCGGTGGCAAAAGAGGGCTGGTTACAAAGATATTATTGTCCATAGACAAACCTGCGCGCGTAGGAATTATCTGTTCATCATAACGACGCGCCTGGCGAGCTATCGGTGAAACAGGGGGCATTTTGTTATGCTTTTCCCCTCAGTGCTAAAGGTAAACTGGCGGGGTCTGCGCAGGCTGTGGAAAAATGGCAGGGCTTGCGTAATCAGCTATTCAGCGAAAAACCCGGTAATGTCACATCACCGGGTTTCATTGCCGCAAAAATGCGCATTACTTCAGCATGGCGAGCAGCGCTTGTTGGCGCGGTTCATCAAAAAGATAGCGATCTTTTAGCAGAGCGTTGATTTGCTCTTGATTCTCGCAGGCGGCGTTGCCTGTAGTCGCAAAATCGTCGATGGCCTGCGTCCACAGTGCCATTTTAGGTTTCAGTTTCGTCACGAAGTCATATTCGCTGAAGCGAGGGAAATCGCTGCAAATAACGGTGATATTTCGTGCGGCATACTGCAACAGGGCATAACTATCAGCAAACCGATGCTCATGATTATTATCGCGGAACAAAATCACCGCATCCGGGCTCAGCGCATCCAGCGTCTCAACCGAGACAGGGTTAGCATGGTATCTGAAGGTGCCCTTCACCAGCGGGTACCAGCTGGCTGGGCACTCGCCAAAAATATACCAGTCAACAATGTGATGCGTTTTTTCGATCAACTGCCAGATGAAATCCTGCTCTTTGCCGGTGAGAGAAAAAACCGGGCATAACACGCGGCGTGGAGCATTCACCGCAACGGCTTTATCCTGTGAAAACCATGCCGGCGGGAGATAGTCAGGGATTCGCAGAACGTTTAGCCCTTTGCCGCATCCCCATTTTTCCAGCGCGGAATTTAATACCAGCCAGCGATCAAACGGCAGATGTTGGCTATTCTGGCGAGAAACCAGCGGCTCCGCATTTTCATCGAAAAGACACTGCACAACCTGCCCCGTCAGCGCGCGAAACTGCGTAACGGTGCTGATATCACTTTCACTAACATCGGCATCCAGAATGGTAATGGCGGGACGCGTTCTGAGTAACGCCGGTAGCGCAGGCAAGGCATCGTTGATAATGAGTGCGATCTCACCGGCGTCTTCCATCATGCGGAAATAGTGCGTTAAGCGTTTTGTATAAACGGTCTGCGAAGGCAATACCAGCAATACCACCGGCGTTTGCGCCGGGCTTACACATAAGCGGTGTTGTGTAACGCTGGCGTCCAGCGTAAAGAGTGGCGAACTCAACGATAAAGACTTGCTATACGCGGGATCGCCTGCAAATACCCCGCTGAAATCCTCCATCAACGCGGTCATTTGCGATAACAGGGATTGCTGGTACTCGCTCTGCATAAAGTGGTAATTGTCCGAGGCAATAATGCTATACGGCGTCCAGACTGAAACGTAGCCCATTTTTTGCACAGCAAGGCAAAACGCGGCTGAACTCACTTCAAGCGACGTGTATTTTTCATCCAACCCGCCGGCCTGCGTGAAACATTCTCTTTTGATAAGCAGACACAGGCTATTAAGCACAGAGTAGTTTTGTTCACACTGATAACGTGCCTGATAGCCGAAAGATTGCCAGTCTTCTCCGGCACCGACATTCGCGATGCCGTTATCCGCGCCAACAATCATCCCTGCGCTGATAAGCTTTTTATCAAAGCTAATGATCTTCGGCCCGCTACACGCCACTTCCGGGCGCACCATCGGATTGAGTAAGGTGTTTAACCAGCTTTTTAAGACGAAAACCGATCTTACGTCTAATAACAACAAAGACGCGCCCGCAGCGTGTGACGCCGCAATATTTATCGCCTGCACCTCACTGCAGTTATTCAGCTCAAGCACCTGAACCTTGCCGGGTAACAGTTTTTCAACTTCCCGCGCGGTCTGCAAAACAATCGGGTCGGTGGTGTTTATCACGGGAATAATAATGTCGTAATCATGCCAGTCGGTGTTATCCACCAGCGACGCGATACAGCGCGTCATTAAATTAGCATCATGATTATGGGTTAAGATAATACTCACCCGCCCCATATTATTCAGAGGATAATGGATCCGCCACGCGACACCATCGCAATACTCCACATGATCTACCGGTAAATTTCGCTGCGCAGCGAAAGAACCAACGATGCCACCCTCAATTTCAATGCTTGCGGGAGTGAGCATCTTCTCGTCAACAATATTGACGATATCCGCATAATGACCAATAGCGGCGATATCATAACGGGCAATCAATTTTGTGATGAGATCGAATTCAAAAGCCGCCCCTGCGTTATTGTCCCAGCCACCGCATTCCAGCCATGCCGACGCGCGGAAGAAAACCCGTTGTAAATAACGGGACGGCGCACTAATGAAGAGATCGAAATTAAACTCTGGCTTGAAAAAATGCGTCACTGAATCGGCATGCTTAACGGCTTCGTCAGCATAAATAGCCTGCACACCGGAGCGCTCTTGCAGTGTCCGGGCTAAGCGATACACGCTGTTTTGCGTGTAGGTCACACCGGCAGGAACCACCTGTAACCAGTCGGCAGCAGCGCTCTGAACCAGGCTGGCAAAATTGTGCTGGTAATGCTGAAAATCGACAACCGAGAGGGTGTTATCCGTTGTGTCGTGATGAACACCATCCTGCACAAGAAGGATTCGGGCATTCGGCAAATTGCCTAATTGTCCACGTAAAGAATCCACGGTGATATTAACAGCGGCGCTGTCGCCGTGCGGATTGAGAATAACGAACAGCAACGCCAGTGAAGAGCGCGTATCAATGCGTTTTTCCGTCACGCTATTTTCAAGCCAACCCTGAAACGTATTGCGGTAATGTTCTTGTGCTTTTTCTTGCGCTTTCCGTTGTGTTTTTTCGATGAAGTCCCTGAATTGCACCAGCGATCTTTCGCGTCTCAACAATAATTGCTCGCGCGACTTATACAGGTTTTCGCGTGCGTGTTCGATAGCTTCCGGAGTATTAAACAGCGTATACCCTGCATTGCCGTTTTCACGTATCGTTTTTTCACTTAATGCATAGCTTTCGTAACCTGGCGCGATTAACCCAACGACCGGACAACCACATAAGTTAGCCAGCAGACAGGTACCGGAAGATTCATAGGTATATAACACGCGTCCGCGCTTGAGAACTTTTGCCAGTTCTTCGAGCGGCAGCGGGTTTTGCATACTCAGTACCGTCAGATTTTTCGGCAATTTGTCATATTCAATAACGCTGGCGGGTAAGCGGTTAATATAGAGTAAATCCAGATCCTTATGCGGATTATCATCCTGGAACAGATCGAGATCGTAATTCTCAATATTTAACAGCGCCGGTTGATACTCTTTTTCGGCGAACTCCACGCGATACCAGAAAAACAGATCGTCAGGCGAAAAATCGAGGCGATTGCCATTCATCACCCCTTCTCTGTTGAGCATATAGCGCGCCACTACCGGCGCACGTAGCGGGTTGCCACTCGTTACTTCCGGGTACACCGCAATCCACGGCTCGCCTGACTTCTGTAATTGCGCGTAATCGTCTTCCGTAAGACGCGGCGTATTCCATTTTGGGTTAACCGTCCCGCCCACAATCCACGCTTTGCCGCCCGAGTTGTTTATGGTCTGGCAAAAAAAATGCAGCACTTGTATCCCGGCAGACGCCTCCGAGTAATCGGGCGCCACAATCAGATAGGGGTACTGAGCGAGGTTATTCATCGATATTCCTTGAACGTTTGCCAGGCCCGCCGGCCTGGCAGAGAAATTTATGCTTTCGGTAACCAGCCCTGCTGCCAGTCATCCAGACCTGCGCCGCGCAAATACCAGTTATTCAGCACCGCTTCACGCAGCGCATCGCCCTGGCGATGACGTAAATCGGCATCGTTGATATAGGCCTGAACCGCGTTCATCCAGTCTTTGAAGCGGTTTTCCACCAGCGTAACCGGCAGATCGCAACGGTAAGGCACAATATCGGTGGCGATGATCGGCACACCGCAGGTGCCGATCTCCAGCAGACGCAGGTTGCTCTTACATTCGTTGAACTGATTAATTTCCAGCGGCACTAACGCCAGGTCGAGATTGAGGCTGGCCAGCTTTTCCGGGTACATTTCAAACGGCACGCCGGGGTGGAATTCACAGCGGACATTGCGCGGCTTCATGCCCATAAAGACCCATTCAACCTTCCCTTCCAGCTCTTTAATCAGCGGCAACAAGATCTCCAGATCACCGGCATGAGAACTGCCGCCAGCCCAGCCAACACGCACTTTTTTGCCCGTGCCTCGCTCGCTCAACAGATGTTCCCATTGGTTCGGCGCAAGGCGATTTTGCGCAATGCGGATATCGCTATGGAAACGGCTGTAGGCGTCCGCCAGCGGCGCGGTGGAGACCACCAGCCAGTCAGCGCTGTCGACGACTTTGCGAAAATTCTTCACCATTTGCTGCGGGAAGTGCTGACGGGAACCATTTTTGATCGGCACATTAAGCAGGTAGTCATCATATTCGAGCACGATTTTGGCATTACTGGTGCTGCGTAACTGCTGAATAATCTGCGGGAAACGGCTGCCGGTAATCAGCTCCAGCAAAATCACATCCGGCTGCTGCGCAGCCGCTTCCATCACGCCAGGAATGGTGTTGGTCAGCCCGCCTTCAATCATCAAATGACGTTCCAGCGCTTTAAAGGGTTGCATCACCCGGTGGTGTCCGCCGCCGACCCAGTTAACATGGTGCGCCAGCACCACCGGCAGCGGGCGTCCCGGCAACGGCTGATGCAAGCGCGCCAGGCTCGCGCTGAGCGTGAACGCCTGCCCCGCTTTTTGCATTAACGGATGGTATGACGGTTCTGCGAGCAGGCCTTGCCGCCATTCATTACGCAGAGTGGCAAAATCCGTCAGTAACGGGCGCTCCTGCACATGGAACTTATCGCCCAGTAAGCGGGTGGCACCCCCCATATGTTTCACGCGGGCGTACGGTGTCCAGACATTGAGATAGCCTTGCTGCTGCGCACGTAAACCGAGATCGACATCGGCTAAATAGAGCGGATAGGTTTCCTGGTTAAAACCGTTGAGGGCAAAAAAGACCTCTTTGCGCACCATCATGCAGGAAGCGCTTACCGCCGCCAGGTTACGCGGCGTTTTCAGATAGTGCTGGAAGCCGTTGCTTTCGCCATCGGCACCGTCAAACGCCACCTCCACACCATGCTGCACACCAAGTAAAAAACCGCCGTGTTGAATACGGCCATCCTGATACTCCAGACGCGCACCAACCAGCCCCACTTCCGGGCGTAACGTCTGCTCCAGCAAGGCATCAAGCCAGCCGCCATCAATAATTTCACAATCATTATTGAGGAACACCAGCACCTCACCGCGCGCCTGTTGCGCCGCAGCGTTGTTGATTTCAGCAAAGTTAAACGGCGCGTCGTAGCGCAAAATACGCACCTGATCGATGCCCAGGGCCGCCAGATCATTGAGAAAACGGCAGGCATCCTCTTCTACCGACTGGTTATCAACAATTAACAGCTCATAGTGTTGATAACGCGTTTTCTCCATCAAACTTTCAATACAGCGTTTGAGCAGCGCAACGCGATCGCGGGTTGGAATAATGATCGACACCAGTGGCTTTGCGTCCCAGTGGTAGCGCAGACGTTTAATGTTCGCCGCTAATCCCTCTTCCAGCGAGGCCTGAATACCAAGTCGTTGCAGGTGCGCCAGTAAAATCTGTTCGCATTCGGCCACCACCGCCGGGTTTTCGCTCCAGCATGACGCCGCTTCCGGGCTTTCCACCAGCACTTCGGCAACGCGGCCCAGCGCAGGAGTACCCTGCCCTTCAACAAAGCGCCACAGCAAATCGATCATTGCCGCCTGCGGATAGTGGCTGTTCAGGCCACCGAGCTGACGGGCAATATCACGCGAAAAAAGCAGAACGCGCCCGACATACGGCACGCCGCGCAGCAGATCAATATTCACATCAGGACGCAGCGTCAGTAACGGTTCGCCATTTTCCGCGCGCGTCATTTCATCGCAGTAAAACAGCCAGGCATTTTGTTGCTGCATCCGTTGCTCGGCAAAGCGCAACAACGCATCGTCCCGCAGCGTAAAACCGGCGGGGATCAGCAGCAGCGCATCGGCATCTCGCGTACTTAGCAGCACATTTACTGCCGCAGGCCAGGCGTTATCATCGGCAATGACATCAATGCTGGCGGCAGCCAGCGACTGGCTTTCCACAGAGCGTCTGGTCTGCGCGCTGCGGTCGTTATCGCCAAGGATAATCACACCGATGCTGGCTTTGTCAGGGTTTGCGCCGGCGAAAGAGAGCAGCGCTTCGCGTCGCGCATCGCTAATCTGGCGATCCTCAAGCCAGCGGCTGAAGGAGTACTCGCTGGTCTGCTGCTGCGCCAGCACCGCTTTACTGTGAAAATTCAGCGTATAGCGTGATTTGTTATCCAACTGGCGGGATTTTTCCACCAACGGCAACGTAAAAATCGCCTCCAGCGCGGTATCCAGCGTCCATTTACTGACAAAAGTCGCACGCTGCGCCAGTGCCCACTCGCGCGCGCTGGCATAACCGCTTTGCAGCAGTTCCACCCATTCATTGGCGTCCGGGCAGTTGTGTAGCGTCACCGCGCAGAAATGATCGGCTTCATGACGCGCCAGGTTATCGGCATTCAGATAACCTTCAACGTAACCTTCGTTAACCAGGAACAGCGGGATCCCAAGCGTCAGCGCTTTCGCCACGCTTTCGTCATTACCGATGATCACGTCATACTGTTCCAGCCAGGCCGGTTCGAGGCGTTGTACCTGCTGGCTAAGATCGAACCACTCGATCTGGATGCCCGCCTCCCTCGCCTGCTGCTGAACTTCATACATTTCCGCCGACATTTTGCCCGCTATATAAAGAACGCGAGACAAGGTTTGCGCGTCGCGCGTGCGGGTAAATGCGCCAAAGCTGGCCGGTACTGACCACGGTAAATGTTTGAGCTGCGCGCTCTCCACACCGGTCTGTAGCAAGATGGCTGAAGTACGCGCGGAGAGATCCAGCGTCAGCGCGGCAAACTGGTTTTCCAGCGCCACGCCCCACGGCAAGTAGAGATCGTTGTAATCGCTGAAATGGCGGAAAATCATCGCGCCGTCGAGTTTCCCGGCTTCAATAGCATCAAGTAACTTTTCGCTAAAGAAACCGCGATAGATCCAGATGGCGTTGTAGTAGGTTTCCAGCGCCCCCTGCTTTTCGGTGATGACAGTAAAACGCCCTGTCGCGCTCAGGCGTGCTATTTCACTCGTTAATTTCTGCCCGGCGGTTGAGCTAATGACATCCACGCGCCAGCCTTTGGCCAGCAAGGCGTCTGCGATATCAATAAGTTCAGAGGCATGGGGGGTAAAAGCGTCAAATTGATCAACGCTGATTAGTATGCTTTGCATCTGTCATCCTCATATCACCGCGCAAGCCACCGGGGTGATAGCAAAAGGCGTTCCTGTCGTTATGCAATATTCTGGAGGACGAAAGAAAGATCGAGAGGCAAAAAAGCTAACAGAAAAGGCGCTATATCTGACGATTGCACATAAAAAAAGGCATCCGAAGATGCCTTTTTTAAGCGGTTGCGAATTAACGCAGCAGGGACAGCATGGTCTGCGGAACCTGGTTGGCCTGGGCCAGTACGGAAGAACCAGCCTGCTGCAGGATCTGCGCGCGGGACATGTTCGACACTTCAGTCGCGTAATCAGAATCCTGAATACGGCTGCGTGCGGAAGACAGGTTGTTCACGGTGTTGTTCAGGTTGGTGATGGTGGATTCGAAACGGTTCTGGGATGCACCCAGCAGGCTGCGCTGAGAGTCAACCGCTTTGATTGCCGCATCGATATCTGCCAGCGGGTTACCGTCGGTGGTGCCGCCGCTGTTCACTGTACCGCTCAGAACGTCGAAGCCTTCAGCAGCGGTAGTACGTGCGTTACCGTTGATGGTCTGGCCGGAAGTCTGGGAAGTCGCGCCAGACGCGTTGAACAGGTTGTAAGAGTCAGAAGAGGTCAGGCTGATGGAGATCTGCTCGCCGTCTTTCGCGCCAACCTGGAAGTTGTAGCTGCTGGTGCCGGAACCGGTGTTCAGCACTTTGATGCCGTTGAAGTCGGTCTGGGTGGTCACGCGGTTAACTTCTTCCATACGCTGGTTAACTTCAGCCTGGATGGAGTCGATGTCAGATGCAGAGTTAGAGCTGTTCTGCGCCTGAACGGTCAGGTCACGGATACGCTGCAAGTTGTTGTTGATTTCGCCCAGCGCGCCTTCAGCGGTCTGCGCCAGAGAGATACCGTCGTTCGCGTTACGTGCAGCAACGGTCAGGCCGTTGATGTTAGAAGTAAAACGGTTAGCAATTGCCTGGCCAGCCGCATCATCTTTTGCACTGTTGATACGCAGACCGGAAGAGAGACGCTCGATCGAGGTGCCCAGAGAAGACTGAGATTTAGTCAGGTTGTTCTGGGTCATCAGCGACAGGGTGTTAGTATTAATAACAGCCATGATAATTATCCTTCAGTGAGAAATTTATATTCCGGTATGGGCCAGCGGCTTCATCACCGTCATAATTGTTATCGACGACATCGCAGAACTCTTTAGTAGTTTTTCTATTTTTTGAGCAATTTTCGTCGAAAATATGCGCAAATCACAAAATAAAAAAGCGCCGACAAGCGGCGCTTTCTGCTACTACGTAATTTGCGATTAACGCAGCAGGGACAGCATGGTCTGCGGAACCTGGTTGGCCTGGGCCAGTACGGAAGAACCAGCCTGCTGCAGGATCTGCGCGCGGGACATGTTCGACACTTCAGTCGCGTAATCAGAATCCTGAATACGGCTGCGTGCGGAAGACAGGTTGTTCACGGTGTTGTTCAGGTTGGTGATGGTGGATTCGAAACGGTTCTGGGATGCACCCAGCAGGCTGCGCTGAGAGTCAACCGCTTTAATTGCCGCATCGATATCTGCCAGCGGGTTACCGTCGGTGGTGCCGCCGCTGTTCACTGTACCGCTCAGAACGTCGAAGCCTTCAGCAGCGGTAGTACGTGCGTTACCGTTGATGGTCTGGCCGGAAGTCTGGGAAGTAGCACCAGACGCGTTGAACAGGTTGTAAGAGTCAGAAGAGCTCAGGCTGATGGAGATCTGCTCGCCATCTTTCGCGCCAACCTGGAAGTTGTAGCTGCTGGAGCCGGAACCGGTGTTCAGCACTTTGATGCCGTTGAAGTCGGTCTGGGTGGTCACGCGGTTCACTTCTTCCATACGCTGGTTAACTTCAGCCTGGATGGAGTCGATGTCAGACGCGGAGTTGGAGCTGTTCTGCGCCTGAACGGTCAGGTCACGGATACGCTGCAAGTTGTTGTTGATTTCGCCCAGCGCACCTTCAGCGGTCTGCGCCAGAGAGATACCGTCGTTCGCGTTACGTGCAGCAACGGTCAGGCCGTTGATGTTAGAAGTAAAACGGTTAGCAATTGCCTGGCCTGCAGCGTCGTCTTTAGCGCTGTTGATACGCAGACCGGAAGAGAGGCGCTCGATCGAGGTACCCAGAGAAGACTGAGATTTAGTCAGGTTGTTCTGGGTCATCAGCGACAGGGTGTTAGTATTAATAACAGCCATGATTATTATCCTTCATTGAGTAATTTATATTCCGGTATGCGCCAGCGGCTTCATCACCGTCCTAATTGTTATCGACGGGGTTAACGAACTCTTTAGGGATTTTTTTATTTTTATTCGGCTTATTTTTCAAAGAAATAAAAAAGCGCCGACAAGCGGCGCTTTCTGATACTACGTAATTTGCGATTAACGCAGCAGGGACAGCATGGTCTGCGGAACCTGGTTGGCCTGAGCCAGTACGGAAGAACCAGCCTGCTGCAGGATCTGCGCGCGGGACATGTTCGACACTTCAGTCGCGTAATCAGAATCCTGAATACGGCTGCGTGCGGAAGACAGGTTGTTCACGGTGTTGTTCAGGTTGGTGATGGTGGATTCAAAACGGTTCTGGGACGCACCCAGCAGGCTGCGCTGAGTGTCAACCGCTTTGATTGCCGCATCGATATCTGCCAGCGGGTTACCGTCGGTGGTGCCGCCGCTGTTCACTGTACCGCTCAGAACGTCGAAGCCTTCAGCAGCGGTAGTACGTGCGTTACCGTTGATGGTCTGGCCGGAAGTCTGGGAAGTCGCGCCAGACGCGTTGAACAGGTTGTAAGAGTCAGAAGAGGTCAGGCTGATGGAGATCTGCTCGCCGTCTTTCGCGCCAACCTGGAAGTTGTAGCTGCTGGAGCCGGAACCGGTGTTCAGCACTTTGATGCCGTTGAAGTCGGTCTGGGTGGTCACGCGGTTAACTTCTTCCATACGCTGGTTAACTTCAGCCTGGATGGAGTCGATGTCAGACGCGGAGTTGGAGCTGTTCTGCGCCTGAACGGTCAGGTCACGGATACGCTGCAAGTTGTTGTTGATTTCGCTCAGCGCGCCTTCAGCGGTCTGCGCCAGAGAGATACCATCGTTCGCGTTACGTGCAGCAACGGTCAGGCCGTTGATGTTAGAAGTAAAGCGGTTAGCAATTGCCTGGCCTGCAGCGTCATCTTTAGCGCTGTTAATACGCAGACCAGAAGACAGGCGCTCAATAGAAGTACCCAGAGAAGACTGAGATTTAGTCAGGTTGTTCTGAGTCATCAGAGACAGGGTGTTAGTATTAATAACAGCCATGATGTAATTCCTTAAAAAAAGTTATCAGATTCAGGCATCTGCCTACGGTTTTCTCACCGTCACCCTGATTATCGACCGCCTCTGAGCAACCTTTAGAAAAAAAGATCATTTTTTTAAAGCCGCAAACTGCCCGCTATTCTTTATCTTTATTTCGCCATTGTTTTAAAAAAAACCCTCTAATCTTTTCGCAGTCGCTGCCGATAATCCCCACAGTGATTGTCTAAAACTGAAGGATAAAGAAATGGCAACTATTAGTTCTATCGGAGCAGGCACCAGCTTAAGTTCGTCGCTCAGTACGCTGTATAGCCAGCTGCAGACGGCCGAAGAGACAAGGCTGACGCCAATTACCACTCAGCAGACATCGTATAAAGCAAAACTCACTGCCTGGGGTATCGTTCAGACGTCGCTGACCAAACTGCAAACAGCGGCCAACGCGCTGAAAGACACCTCAAAAATTGCATCGGCCAAAGTTTCCAGCACCAACACGGCGTTTACCGCCTCCCTGGCGACCAGTGCAACGGCGGGATCATATTCTATTGAAGTGACGTCGCTGGCAGCAGCGCAGTCGCTGCTCAGCCCGAAAGCGGCAAGTAAAGATACGGATTTAGGTGATAGCAGCCTGAGCTCGCGTACCATTACGATCACCCAGCCGGGTCAAAAAGATCCACTGACCGTTACGCTGGCAAGTGATAAGACCAGCCTGGCGGATATCCGTGATGCGATCAATGCGAAAGCAGGAAGTGTGACCGCCAGTATCATTAAAGCCGATGACAGCAGCTACTATCTGGCGCTGACCTCGCGCGATAGCGGTACCACCAACCAGATGACGATCACCACTAATGATACCGAATTAGCCAAGTACGTTAGTTATGATTCAAGCAATGCCGGCAGCGCCAGCAATACCATGACGCAGCAGGTTGCCGCCGCTGACGCCAACCTGAAGATCAACGGCGTGGCGATCACGCGTAGCAGTAACACCATCACCGATGCGCCGGAAGGCGTAACGCTGACGCTGAATAAGACCAATATCGGCAGCCCGGAAACGCTGGCAGTTACTAAAGATAACGCGCCAATGACCGCGGCGGTGCAGGCGTTTGTTGATGCTTATAACTCACTGCAAACGACCATTGCCAACCAGACAAAATACACGAAAGTGGATCAGGGCAGTACGTCTCAGGATAACTCTAACGGCGATCTGCTGGGTGACGGTACGCTTCGTAACATTCAGACGCGTTTGCGCTCGCTGCTCTCCTCTTCGCAGAGCAACACCGGCAGCTATAACATTCTGTCGCAGCTGGGTATTACTCAGGATACGTCCGGTAAACTGACCGTCGACAGCACCAAGCTTGACAAAGCGCTGACGGAAAAATCAACTGACGTGATCTCTTTCCTGACCGGTGATGGCAAAACCACAGGTTTTGCGACGCAGGCCAGCAATCTGCTGGACGATTTCCTGGGTTCTGATGGCACTGTGCAGAATGCAACCGATGGCATTAACAAGACGCTGAAAAAGCTGTCTGATCAGTATGACCGGGTTAGCGATCAGATAACGGCAACCATGGCTCGTTATAAAGCGCAATTTACAAGTTTAAGTACGCTGGTGTCATCACTGGAGTCAACCGGTAACTATTTGACCCAGCAATTTAACAAGACCAATTAATAAAGTATTCGTTGAGGTTTGAAATGTATACGAAATCGGGAACTCAGGCTTATGCTCAGGTCGGCGTGGAAAGCGCCGTCCTGAGCGCCAGCCCGCATCAGCTTGTAGTACTGCTTTTTGATGGCGCGTTAAGCGCCATGAAAAGGGCTGCGATCCTGATTGAGCAGGGAGATATTCCCGGTAAAGGACAGGCGCTTTCAAAGGCTATAAATATCATTACCAACGGTTTGCGTGCCGGTCTCGACCATGAAGTCGGTGGCGAGATCGCCGCAAACCTGGACAGTCTTTATGACTATATGACACGACGTCTTTTACAGGCTAATCTCCACAATGACCTCTCCGCCATTGATGAAGTTTCAACGTTGCTCAACAACATTGCTGATGCCTGGAAAGAGATTGGCCCCAATAATCAAAACGCGCGGGACACTTACTAATGGAAGCAAATTTCGGGTTGCTCCACCACTATCAGCAGCTGTTGGTCACCAGCCGCACCATGCTTAACCTCGCGAAGGAAGGGCGTTGGGACGAACTCATTGAGCACGAGTTGAAATACATTACCGCTGTGGAGAAACTGACACAGTTCCAGGACATTAGTGAAGTCGCGCCTCAAATGCAGGCGCAAATTCGCCCGCTGCTACAGCAAATTCTGGAAAATGAAGTTTCACTCAAAGAACTGTTAAGCCAGCGAATGGACGAGCTGCGGACATTGGTTGGACAGACATCCCGACAACATAACCTGCATTCGACATATGGACGTCTCTCTGGAAACATTTTATTCCCCAATGAGATCTGATCTCATGCCCGGCGGGTGATGCAGGAACAGTCCATCACCCGCTACGGTTTTTGCCTTCCCCCTCTTCCCACTCTTATCTCCCAACAGATTACTCCGCCGATATGTGCGTAGCGGTTCGTCGTTTCTGAAATCTCAGCCATACTTCCAACGTCTCATTCTGGAGCATGGAAGATGAAAAACCCCACCCTGTTGCAAACGTTTCACTGGTACTCCCCTGATGGCGGCACACTCTGGCCGGAACTTCGCGCGCGCGCAGGTGCGCTGAATGACATGGGTATCAATATGGTCTGGCTTCCACCGGCGTACAAAGGTGCCGCAGGCGGCCAGTCGGTGGGTTATGACAGTTACGATTTATTCGATCTCGGTGAATTTGATCAGAAAGGCAGTGTCGCCACCAAATATGGGGATAAAGCACAACTGCTCGCCGCCATTGACGCCCTGCAGGCGAACGGTATCGCCGTGCTGCTGGATGTGGTGGTGAACCACAAAATGGGCGCCGATGAAAAAGAAGCGGTACGCGTGAACCGGGTCGATCAACAGGATCGTACACAAATTGACGGCGAGATTGTCGAATGCGAAGCCTGGACGCGCTTCACCTTCCCTGCCCGCGCCGGGCAATATTCGCGATTTATCTGGGATTACAAATGCTTTAGCGGTGTCGATCATATCAAAAATCCGGACGAATACGGTGTATTTAAAATCGTTAACGACTATACCGGTGATGGCTGGAACGACCAGGTTGACGACGAGCTGGGTAATTTCGACTACCTGATGGGGGCAAATATCGATTTTCGTAACCATGCGGTGACGGAAGAGATCAAATACTGGGCCCGCTGGGTTATGGAGCAAACCCACTGCGACGGTTTTCGTCTGGACGCGGTGAAACATATTCCGGCCTGGTTCTATAAAGAGTGGATCGAGCATGTGCAGGAAGTGGCACCTGGGCCGCTGTTTATCGTCGCGGAATACTGGTCCCATGAAGTGGAAAAATTGCAGCAGTATATCGGCCAGGTTGAGGGTAAAACGATGCTCTTTGACGCGCCGCTACATATGAAATTTCACGAAGCCTCGCAACAGGGGCGCAATTACGATATGCGCCAGATCTTCGACGGAACACTGATGGAAGCCGATCCGTTTCACGCCGTCACGCTGGTTGCCAACCACGATACGCAACCCCTGCAAGCCCTGGAAGCGCCGGTTGAAGCCTGGTTTAAACCGCTGGCCTATGCGTTGATCCTGCTGCGTGAAAATGGCGTGCCGTCAGTCTTTTACCCGGATCTGTTTGGCGCAAGCTACGACGACACCGGCGGCGATGGCGAAACCTACCACGTGGATATGCCAGTCATTGAGGATCTCGATCGGTTAATCCTCGCTCGCCAGCGTTTCGCCCATGGCGTGCAAACGCTGTGGTTTGATCATCCTAACTGCATTGCCTTTAGCCGCAGCGGCACCGAATGTGAGCCGGGTTGCGTGGTAGTGATGTCCAATGGCGACGAGGGAGAAAAGCCGCTGACGCTGGGGGAAAATTACGCCAATAAAGTATGGCGGGATTTTCTTGGCAACCGAGAGGAAACCATCACCACCGATGAATACGGTGAGGGAACATTCACCTGTCATGGTGGGAGCGTCAGCGTGTGGGTCATTGAGGATGCGATATAAAAAAGCGCCGGGCAACATGCACACCCGGCGTGTCATTTAGTGCGTAATATTCAGCCCGGCTTTTGTTAAAGCGTCCTGGCATTCAACCGTGGGTTTATCGACGCGTTGCAATGTCAGACCGTCAAACTCAAGCGTGTTGCCTTCACTCTCCAGGCGGTAAATGTCACGTTTTTGCGTCACGTTATACAGCTTGTCGCCATTACGCATCAGTTTGCCTGGCACGGCAATCACGCGCTGCCACTGGCGGCAATCAAGCGTATCCCCTTCTTTTGTCACGATAAGGCTGGCGATGGCTTCCGGGCTCACCAGGCTACTTTGCGGCCCGGATGACTGCCAGTAACCCGCCAGTCCTGCCGGTGCGGGCTGTTTCACCACCGCATCGTAATTATCCACCTGGACGCAGCCGCTTAGCAGCATTGCCGCGCCAATAATCACTCGCTTTTTCATTATTTATCCTGCTCGCGAAGAAAAAAATATTGTGGCATTAAAGCATTATCATCGCCACCCTTTCCCCCACCGCCAGCAAGTTTGATCTGTACCAGGTTTTTCGCCTTTTTTACGTTAGCTTGTCATCTCACCCGTGTATTATCCGGGTTCTTTTGCATTACCCGCTCCTTCTGAGTTCAGAGGCTCATTTCTATGTCATGGCAACAGTTCAAAGACCGCTTTTTGATTAAGTTCTGGTCTCCCGTCCCGGCGGTTATCGCTGCGGGCATCCTCTCCACTTACTATTTTGGTATCACCGGCACGTTCTGGGCGGTCACCGGCGAATTTACCCGCTGGGGCGGCCAGTTATTGCAACTGGCAGGCGTACATACTGAAGAGTGGGGCTACTTCAAATTGATCCACCTTGATGGCACGCCGCTCACCCGTATTGACGGCATGATGATCATTGGCATGTTCGGCGGGTGTTTCGCCGCCGCGCTGTGGGCGAACAACGTCAAACTGCGTTTACCACATAGCCGTATCCGCATCATGCAGGCGATTATCGGCGGGATGATTGCCGGTTTTGGCGCGCGTCTGGCGATGGGTTGTAACCTCGCCGCCTTCTTTACCGGTATTCCACAGTTCTCGTTACACGCATGGTTTTTTGCCATTGCCACCGCCATTGGCTCGTGGTTTGGCGCACGCTTCACGCTACTGCCGCTGTTTCGCATCCCGGTCAAAATGCAAAAAGTTTCAGCCGCCTCGCCGCTGACGCAAAAACCCGCGCAGGCAAAACGCCGTTTTCGCATCGGCATGCTGGTGCTCTTCGGCATGGTGGTCTGGGCGTTGCTGACGGCAATGAACCAGCCAAAATTAGGCCTGGCAATGCTGTTTGGTGTGGGTTTTGGTCTGCTTATCGAACGTGCGCAAATCTGTTTTACCTCGGCCTTCCGCGATATGTGGATCACCGGGCGCACGATGATGGCGAAAGCGATTATTTTCGGAATGGCGGCCAGCGCTATCGGCATCTTTAGTTATGTCCAGTTGGGCATGGAAGCCAAAATCATGTGGGCGGGTCCGAATGCGGTGATCGGCGGGTTGCTGTTCGGCTTTGGTATTGTACTGGCCGGCGGCTGTGAAACCGGCTGGATGTATCGCGCAGTAGAAGGCCAGGTGCATTACTGGTGGGTGGGGCTTGGTAACGTAATTGGCTCAACGATCCTTGCCTACTACTGGGATGATTTATCCCCTGCGCTGGCTACCAACTGGGACAAAATCAACCTGTTGAAAACCTTCGGTCCGCTGGGTGGACTGCTGGTCACTTATCTTTTGTTGCTGGCCGCTTTCTTGTTTGTCGTCGGCTGGGAAAAACGCTTCTTCCGCCGCGCCAACACGGCGACTACCGTTAAGGAGACCGCATGAACATTGTGCCCGATTACCGTCTTGATATGAGCGGCGAACCCTGCCCTTACCCGGCTGTTGCCACGCTTGAAGCGCTGCCGCAGTTAAAAAAAGGCGAGATTCTGGAAGTGGTAAGCGACTGCCCGCAATCCATTAACAATATCCCGCTGGATGCGCGTAATCACGGCTATACCGTGCTGGATATTCAGCAAGATGGGCCGACGATCCGCTATTTGATACAAAAATAAGGTTTTACCTGTACTCATCCCCCAGGCTAACGATAAAATTAGGCGCTGTAATTACAACGGAATGCATTAGCCTGGGGGCGTTTATAAAATGAAATTAGCATTAATTGGTAATTGCCAACTTGAAGTTCTGGGAAATTTGATAATGAACGTCAGCGGGCTGCATGAAGGAAAGTTCGACGGCATTTTTAATATGCCTATTTATAAACTTAACGAAAATAATGACTTCATTAACTTCTATCACGAATTAGAACAGTGTGATTTCATTTTTATGCAGCATCATGCAGAAAAATGGGGGCCGTTTTCAACCGCGGCCCTAAGCCAATTCTTCGATATCACCATGCTGCCGACCATGGAATCCCGCATTTCAACCCCGCAGCTCGGGTACTATAAAGATAAAATTCCTGATTTTATGGTCTACGTCGATTACCGCATGCTGCATCTTTATCTCACCAATGTGAGCATTCAAAATGTGGTGGAAGCGTACCATTCCGTGAGTTTTTCCACTGAAAAACAAACCAATATGCTCAAAGAAGATGCGTTGAAATACCGCACACTATTTCAACAAGGCAAGCTTTATTTCGATTATTCAGAAGAGTATTTCCGCACCCTTTCCGCTAACCCAGATTGCTACTCAACGGTAAGCCATCCGGATAACTATAATCTCAGTTTGTTATTACAGGTGATTTATCACAAATCGCTGGGTATTAACGAGAGTTTCGATCTGCAGGGCAATGACCTGCTGAAAAATTACCTTGCACCGAAAATTGGCTCTGGCGACAACTCGTATCATATGATGCGCCCGACAGGCCTTGCGCTAGCCGGTAAAATTAATTATGCCTTTTTTGACAGCCAAAACCGGCATGCGCTAAGACAAGCGCTGGTCAACTCCTCTTACTATATTGGCCTGGAAGACCGCTACCAGAACTTATAATTATCAGGTTATTTTCCTGCTATAAAAAAGCCCCTAAAGGGCTTTTTTATTATGATTAAAAATCAAATCAACTGTCGGTGACAACAGAAAAAAATTCCCCGTAGCAGCAATGAATGCAATATAAAACAAATCAAACCTGAGATAACGGAATATTAGTCGGTAATAAGGTGAATCTCACCGCCTTCATCCATAAACATACAGCGATTGCGCCCGGTCTGTTTTCCCCGGTACATCGCCGCATCGGCTCTTTTTGCGACGACGCCAATAGACTCGCCTGCCCATGCCTGAGTCACGCCGATGGTCACCGTAATGTTAAGCGCTTTATCGTCACAGTGAATGGTTGTCGCTGCAACCGATTCACACAGGCGCAGCGCGGCCTGACACGCCTCTCTGTCCGAAGGCGCATGTAAAATAATGATGAACTCCTCACCGCCGTAGCGGTAAGCGGTGTCGCCCCCACGGATCCGATCGCGCAGTTGCTGCGCAAGCTCACGTAAAACACCATCGCCAATCAAATGACCATATGTATCATTCACATTTTTAAAACGATCAATATCAAGCAGCAGCATATAAATATTCTGGTCTGATACTTCCTTCAATTGCTGTTCAAATCGTTCATCCAGCATTCTGCGGCCAGGTAACCCGGTTAATATATCAACGCCACCGCGCATTTTTAATAAATACGTTTTATAGGCGGTCACTGCTGCGGAAAACAACGCAAGCTGATATTTAAATTCTGAAAACTTATCCGTGTTTGTTTTTTTATCCCTAATCACCCACATCAGTTCACGGCCGCAGTTATGTATTTTTGTGTGTGTCGCATCAATTGCCTGCAGGCAGTTGGATTCCTCCTGATTCGTGGGTTGATGGCCATCCAGCCAGCGACCGAAATGGCACAGATGGTGCGAGTGTGCGTTTATGCTTTCCGACTTTTCAATATTACTATTAACTACGCAGGCGAACATATTGATTAACCAATCATAATGCGCGTCAACTGCCTTATTAAGATCAAAAAGAATATTATCAATTTGTTCCGTACTCCGATACATGATATTCCTCACCGCTGCGTTACAGGCGCTACAGTGTAAAAAACAAAATGTATATTTATGTCAATGTAATAAAGAGAGCGCAATAATCAGATATTTCGTCACAAGGAATATTTACAAAAGCGGGGTTCACCCGCTTACTTATTCCTGGACATTTTAAAGCACACTTATGATAAGACTCACCGCATTCAGTCTGTTACCCACGCTCTGTTTTGCAATACCACACGATAGCCGTCATTGTCCTGCCAGCTCTTGCCTGAAATATCCCAGTAAGGGTTAAACGAAACAACCTCTGTAAATCCGGCTTTGCGCATGGCTTCACCGCGTGCAGTCCATTCATCAGCGTCAGGGTAATAGAGCACCAGCAAATCCTCTGCCGTCGCGGCAGGTTTCACCGGATGGTGATGACACAGGGTGAATTCAATGTGCCAGGGCGCAGAGCGATGCCCCACCATCACGCCACTGAATCCATCGTGATCGATGAAATCTGCAATCTTGTTCAATTCAAGCGCGTCGCAATACATACGGCAGGTCAGTTCAAGGTCGGTTACGGGCCGGGCGATTCTCATATGAGCAAACATGCGCGATCTGTCCTTCGGGTAAGCGGTCTCTATGTTCATTGGCTAATTATTTATGGCGCCAGAAAGCGCACTCCTTGCCTATGCCTTCAGTTTTGAAAACGGTATGAATCTGAGGGCCCGTCACTATGCGATCACCAAAGCGTTTCGCCACAATGCCGAACGCCAGCATGTCGCCGACCGCTGCCGGTGCGTTCTCTGTCTTCCAGAAGCGGTGACACTCCAGCAGGTAATACAGCCGCACAATGCCATGAGCAAAAGCCATCACGTCTTCACGCAGGCCGCCAAGCAGCCCGGCGTTAAGCATCACGTCGTTGCGGTACTGGTCGATAAAGTCCTGATAGATGCGCTCGGGGTGATGCTGGCGCGCCCATGCATCAGCGTATGTCTTTGGCTCGGAGCCAACGTAAACCATACCCGGCACCATATCTGCCCATGGTTCCCGCAGCATTTCGACATCGGTACCATCGGTACACCACACGAAGTGAAACTCAGGATGATCGCGAAGGTGCTGCCAGATATGCAGCCAGCGCCTGAAATAAACGTTCATCGCTACTTCCGTCACATTGACCAGACTGGCACCGGGTGGTGCGCTGGTAAGCTGGTCTGCCAACACCACAGCTTCAGCGCCTTTGATAGATGCCGACCAGCGCGCGAGCATGCCAGGCTCGGCCGTCATATGCTCATTGCGCTGCGGGTCAGGCTGGCTGGTTAACAGCGTGGTGATCACCACATCATGCCGCTGGCGGTAATCTGCATAGCAGGTATAACCGGTGTCGCGCCGCTCGTTGTGAATCCGCACGTTGCGCTTCACCTGCTCTTCCCGATCCGGGCGCGGCACCGAACGTTCAACCTGCTCATGCTCGTCCAGCGAGTGAATGAGCTTTTCAGAGCCAACCACATCGGCGAACGCCCACGACGTCAAACCGGCATTGTGGATGCGCAGTGCCAGATCGCTATGCTCATACATGCCGCGACCGTAAATCGGGTCAAAGCCGCCGACGCGCTCAATGACGCTGCGGTGATAGTAGAGCATCACGCCGCGCTGGCCGGTGTAAGCCACATGCTTATCGTCGCGGTAAAGCAAGGCGATATCGTTCAGCTTGCGCGCACCCGCCAGATCGAGGAACTGATAAGCCAGATGAGGCTCGGGTGAATCGATATAAGGCAACCACCAGCCATCGGCAACCGGCCATGCGTCATCGTCCCACAGGAAAAGGTGTTCACATCCGACATCCATCAGCGCTGCCAGGCTGGCATTCTTCGATGCCACAATGCCAAGTGACTTATCGTGCCGGATTAACTTCACGCCATCGGGCACCGCTGCTGGAGGCTGTGAACCGTCATCAACGACAACCACCAGCGCGCCAGCAGGTAAATGCCGGAGATGATGCTCCAGTGCCTGGCTGAGTACGCCAGCACGATTATGCGTGGAAATGGCAATGCCTATCCGGCTGGTGGGCGAATTGCTGACAGGCGCATACTGGACACCATCAATAGTGACCTGCATAAGGCTTCCTTTTAGATGAGAGACTGACGCATGGTGAATTCGACCAGAAAAACCAGTTTTCCTCAGACTACAACTGAACTGGTGACCTGCTCCCCGTTGATTAATACACCGCGATGTTAGTAATGTCTTCATAAGCCACATGAGGACATCCCCATGAAG